>JBBCJD010000008.1:0-66428 GCA_037189405.1 bacterium | reverse complement strand
GATCTATTAGATTCAGGATTATTGACTAGATTTGACGAATAATCTTAGGAGAACACCGATTTTCTCTATTGAATGAATCTTTCTTGAGGACAGATTTAGTGAGAATCTATTCTGTACAATCTGCTAGAAAGATGGGTATTGCTCATCTTATCCGGCAGATTAAACTAAAATCTGTGTCCGTACAGTTAGATTCGTTGACCCCAGAAAATTGAGACTTCTGGGGTCACTTTATCTACGATTCGGTGGGGAATCTGTTATGGAAGCGGCATGGCAGCGCGCATCCGGTGACGATGTCCTACGATGCGTCGGGCCAGTTGGTTTCGATGCATCAAGGGGGCGCGTTCGCGGTCACGAATTATACGCGGGACCGACGGGGGAATATGGTGAAGCAGCACCGAAACGACAACTTCATCATCGATACGTTTACCTACGACGAGGAGAACCGGCTTCTGGTGAGTCATCATCGCCAGGGTGCCCGGACGAGTTCGACGTATAGCAGGTACGGCCTTCGCCGCACGTTCCAGCTTCCCAGCGGTCCTTCGACGACGATGATCTGGGATGGACAGGATTACCTCATGGAGTTACAATAGTCATGGCCTATGCAACTTATACGTTTATGGACAACGAATTAGTCGGCCTTCAACACGACGGCCGTCAACGCGACGTAGCCACCGACCCTCAAGGGTCGGTGGTGCACCTGATGACGAGCTTCTTTGTAAGCTCGGACACCTTGTCGTATTGGCCCTATGGGCAGCAGCGTAGTAAAAGCGGGACGGTGAACATTCCGTTCCACTATATCGGAGCGTACGGCTACTATGAAGACACCAGCAACCGGCTCTACGTCAGAGCAAGATACTATAGGGCTGATCTCGGAAACTGGATAACCAAAGACCCACTCTGGCCAGAAGAACCCGCCTATGCCTATGTCAGAGGAAATCCGACGAACTATGTCGATCCAAGCGGGATGTGGACAAAAAAGAAGGGGGCTTGTAAAGCTACAATTGTTACACCTGGAATGAATGACCGCTTAGGGGTGGTAGTTGGTCCCGGTGGTACTATGATTACAGGCGGTGGAGCTATTAGCCGCTTCAGAAAACGTTCTGAAAATTGCATTGCTATAAATGGAGGATTCTTCGGTCAGGCTCCTTATAAAGAAGGAAAAACTGCCACACCCATTGAAGATGTGGTCGATTATGAAGGCAAATGCTACACTGGCACTAAGCCTGACCCTGCACGAATTCCACGCTTGCCAGTTCAAACACCTGGAGGTTCAATCTATGGTCGCTCTCCCGGATAACCGGGTTCAGTTCAAGCGACAGAGACCAACCGAACAGGTGCTTGCACCAATAAAAGCGGTAAGCTGCTTTCTATTCTAACAATTCCCAATGCTTCTCTCAAATCTTTTGACGAGTGCATGAAAAAATTATGCCCTGATGGGAGCACAGTTGTTCTACTGGATGGTGGCGGCTCGACTCAAATTGTAACTGATCCGCGCAACAGATCTGGGCGGCCAGTACATAATTGGATAGTTATATGCTCGGATTGATCATTTTAGGCGTTATGCGAATGAATGATTTTGTTGAACCTCTTGAAGAGGTTCAACAAATACCATTTAAGGAATCTGTTGCGTCTGTTATTAAAGGCCCAACGGGAAACTTTATTCCAATAAAAGCTGCAAGCAAAAATTTTCCATCAAAATTTATTGGCATTCATCATTCAACAAAGATTCGATTTGATTTAATGGGGGGAGATCTGGTAGCCCAAGAACATTCAGATCTTCTAACCACTTTATGGAAAATCAGCTGTTCAGATGCCTGCTTAAAAGACAACAAACTATACTGCTTGAAAGATAATAATCTGATTGAGTTAAATTTAAAAGGTCATATTGTGTCGAAAAAGAAGCTGACGCGTTCGAGTATTCAGTGGCAAACCTTAGACCCTGAGCTTAAATACGCACTCGGATTTCGACCGAGGCCGGACTATCCAGATAACATGTGGCCAATTTTTATATTGGATCTAAACACATTGAGAGTGCGTCAACTCCCTATACTATACGATCTTGGAGGTCATGCAGATCCTAAGATTGCCTCAGGATCTAATCATGTCTTGCTGTACGATTTGTTTTTCACATACGAAATACTGCCTAACTCTTTAAAGCACCTTCCTTGGCAAAAAACGAATTCTGATTTTTACGCCATAGATCATTTGTTCTTTGAAGATAGTTTGTTTGTTATGGAGAGGCATCGTCAAACTGGAGAGATACAAGTTGGTGATATATCTTCTGGTCTAATCATTATTAAAACAAAGATTCCATTAATCGGATTTGTAAGAGGGTGTTCTCAATCCATGTACGTGTATAGCCAAGAAAAGGATGCAATTTCAATATACTCGAGCAGGAATCGAAGACTCTTGAAATCGTGTCGAGCGATGCAGCTGCAATAAGGGGAGCAGGTTGTTTCAAAAATGCCCCGCATTGGGCAAAAGGAAGAGATTGCCTTTGCGTAAACGGAAACTTCTTCTATGGTAACGATCCCATTGCTCCTGTAAAAAATTGCCAAGGCCATCGAGTTTCGGGAATTGGAGGAGAAACTCATCCTATTCAAATTAACACTCAACATGGGTTTATTACAGGAAGTGGCAGACCAATCAGCAGCGTACCATCAGCAAGCAGCAAGGATACAGGACGCACCGGGGCGTGCATCGATAAAAACAGCGTCCTCGTAGCGATGATTGTTCCGCATCACCGTTCCTCTCCTGCGCACAAGGTGCATGTCCGGCACAAAGCAAGTTTGTTTGGTTAGATGGTTCCGGGTCAACCCAAGTGTGGCAACAAAAGGCAAATGGCAAGCCAATCAGCATAGTAGGAGGGTGGCAGGCTAAGATAAAAGGGCCAGACTGGCGTGCAATAGATAATTGGGCGTTAATATGCAATTGATTTTATGATATAGTTCGTATACAAAATTCGATGTTAACACAAATAATCTTGCTTGCTGCACTTAACTATCTGCCTCTGACAGAGGCAGATAGCATCCATAACCCTTCGTTTTCTACAAAATCAGGATTTTGCATATCGAGGAAGTTTGATAAAAAGAAAGGATCATTCAATGTATATCTTGCAAAGAATGACAGCAAAAAAATCCGCCACTTGATGCTGCTTCCGCCACACCCTATGGACCATGGGGCTGATGATTTAATCTTTGAAAATGACACACAGATTATTGCTTTAATCAATGTTACCGCAACTAATTACGAACCGTTTTTTATACGTTATTGCAAAGATAAATATTCTTTACTTTCCAAAAAGGGTTTTGAGGGACGTCTTGGTGGTAAACATGTCATATCAATAAAGACCTCTCTTATGGGGATTATTTATGCTCCCGACGCTGAGCAAATCGCAGTGAATTCTTATATGTATCATTTCACAAAAGATGGACTCACCTTTGGAGGTGTCCAAAATAGCGTCAAAGATATAAGCGCAGACACGAGCTCGTACTTTCTATTAGAGCATGGATTCAAAGGACAATCTAATTACAAATTAACTCGTCATATTTTTCCGCCCAAAATCATCGACGGAAACTGGAACTTATCCTACGACGACATACTTGAATAAAGAATTAATTCAAAAATTCAAATTCAGCTGTTTACTAGGAAGAGCGCTATCGTCCATCTCGCCAGATGCAATCATCTATCTTCAGAAATAAATGCGAGGTGAACCTTAAAACAAAAACCTTGCTAGGCCTTATTAACCCTGCAGATCTGACTGAGTCTCGTTTCCCGTTCATAATGCAGAAGATTTACCTAAGTTGTTGTGATGACGGCAGGAAGGGATTGGCTAGCTTAATACAAACCTTCAATGGATACACAGTCCTTGAATTGATCGATGAATTTAAATAAACGAGACGCAGAGACAAGCCAGGGGTGTTTCATGAAGTGCCTGTTGACAATATTGATTGCTTTGAGCGTGATCTATTTTTTCTCAGATCTATTAATTTTCAATTATTTCTTTTTAATGTGGACGCTCCTGCCCATCAAATTGCATCAACATATCGTTTTATACACAGGATTTGCAATTGCATTACGAATTTTATACATTCTTTTCTATGAGAAAGATTGGAGTTTTGTGATGAGTGTCATATTTTTCATTTTATTGCTAGGAAGCATCTATTTTATGATTACCGGCTACTTTAAAATCAATGAGCTGATTAAAGATCTAGGACTAATCAGATTATGATACTGCCCCTTTAAACCCAATGGTCCCCATTGGGAATTGCATATCCAGTTCGGAAAGACATCAGCTGATCCTCCAATATTGGCACTCTGCAATTCCTTCTAACTCAGTAACCTGCATAATTCAGTTATGATTTAAAATAGAGATTTATCCATCTCTACTGTGCAGTAAGAAACCTTTAAAAATTCAAAGGTCATAGAATGCCTCGATTCAAACACGCCAAACCCAAAAACGAGGAAATGCGTCGATTGAAGCTGGTGGGGAGTGCAGGATTCGAACCTGCGAAGGCATCGCCGGCAGATTTACAGTCTGCTCCCATTGGCCACTCGGGCAACTCCCCAGCGAAGTAGTTCTTTATACCCGCTTCGCACAGAAATCCGATGCCCGGTCGGCAAAAAACGGTTCGAAACGCCCCTTCGATTGCAGGGCGAGGCGGTAAGATGGGGGATGGCATGGCGGTCGCGCTCACGAAAGAAAACTTTTTCTGGCATAAGCTTCACTCCCTGACCGGGGTTCTTCCCGTCGGGGCCTATATGGTTCAGCACCTGTCGCTGAACTCCTTCAGCATCGCAGGCGAGGCGAAGTTCAACGGAGTGATCCACTTCTTCGACTCGATCCCCAAGCATGTGCTGCTCACGGTCGAAGCGCTGCTGATCTGGCTGCCGCTGCTCTTCCACTCGGTCTACGGACTGTTCATCACCAACCGAGGCAAACAAAACTTTATCGGAACGAAATACGGCTGGACCGAGAACCGCATGTTCTTGTACCAGCGCGTCACCGGCATTTTGCTGTTCTTGTTCTTGCTGTACCACGTTCTAACGACCACCGTCGCGAAATACCTGGCGGGACACTCGGAGATGATCGAATTCGCGGCATGGCACCACCGGCTCACCGAGAACGGCTACATCATCCTCGTGGTGTATCTCCTCGGTGTGACCTCGGCCAGCTACCACCTTGCCTACGGCATCTGGAATTTCTGCATCCGATGGGGCATCACCATCTCTGAGGCCGCTCAGCGACGCGTCCAGCGATTTTCGTTCGTCATGTTCATCGCGCTGACCCTGCTCGGCTGGGGCTCGCTCGCGGGCTTCATTCTCAACCGCCCCGCCAGTGAGCGCACCGAGGTTCACCGCCAAGGCGAGACTCCCCTCCCGCCCGCCTAGCCGGCGGACGGTACACTAAGGGGTATGGTCGCCTCGCTGGAACGTCTACTGACGGGCATCATCGACTACGCGGGGCTCTTCCCGCCGGCCAAGCTGCCGATGGAGGAGCATTTCTCTCATTACCTCACCTATCGAGGAGGAGCCGAACGCTGGCTCGTCAATCGGCTGATCTGCCCGGCCAGCCAGTTGGGCTCACTTGCGGACCAGATCGAAGCCAGCCGCGATCCGCACCCCATCGCCGTGTCGGTCGTCGGCACCGGCGCCAGCAGCCATAAAGAGTGGGAGCGATCGCTCGCGACGGACGCCGAACAGATGAACGCGTTTATCGCGCGTGTCGGCTCGCGCGGAAGCATCGAGGCATTCGAGGCCAAGATCCCTCACAACAACGAGATCTACGCCTGCTTGAATGAACTCCAAAACCTGAACGAGGCCGAGGTTTACGTCGAACTCGGATGGGACGACGCGCAAGAAGAGGCAATCGCTGCCGTCGCCGAAAGCGAATGGGGGCGCGCGAAGGGTCGGACTGGGGGCATTCAGCCAACCGCCTTCCCCTCTTCTCGCCAAGTCGCGAAGTTCCTTCAAGCATGCGCGCAACTCGACGTGCCGTTCAAATTGACCGCCGGGCTGCACCACCCGTTCCGGCATGAAAACACGAAGCTGGGGGTCAAAGAGCATGGCTTTCTGAACGTGCTCACGGCTCTCGCCCTCCACCTCGAACACGATCTGAATACAAGAGAGATGGCGACGATTCTCGAAGACGAAAATCCCGCCGCGTTTCGTTTCGACGCCACGGGGCTCGCATGGGGAGAATCCCACGCCGGGCTCGAAACGCTGGCCGAGACGCGCGAACTGTTCCTTGGCTACGGCTCCTGCTCCGTCGAAGAGCCCCTCGAAGATTTGACCCGACTGGGGTACCTGGAGAAAACCAACGCATGAGTCATTCCGTTTCAAGCCTAACGAGCTGGGTTCCCGTGGCGCCCGAGAGCCATTTCCCAATTCAAAACCTACCATATGGACGCTTTTCGGAAGGGGACGGGCCGATCCGGCTCGGTGTAGCGATCGGAGAGTCCGTGGTTGATCTCGCAGTCCTCGGCGAAGCGGGACTACTGCCCACGGTTCCCGGAGAAACCCCTGAACTGACGCTCCTCGAAGATCGCGCGCTCCATATCGAAATTCGCGGGCGACTTCAAGAGCTTCTCGAAGCTTCGTGCCCCACCCTGCGAGACGACGGTGCGCTTCGCAACCGAGCAATCTTGCCCATGCGCCGGGTACGGTTGCATCGCCCTGTAGGCACCATCGGTGCGTTCGTCGATTTTTACTCGGGTATCCACCATGCGAGCAACGTAGGCAAAATGTTCCGCCCCGAGCAAGCGCCCTTGCTTCCAAATTACCGGCACATTCCGATCGGTTACAACGGCCGGGCGAGCAGCGTGGTCGTCTCGGGCACGTCGATTCGTCGCCCGAAAGGGCAGACCAAAGCTCCGCAAGCCGAAGGACCGAGCTTCGGTCCGACCCGGGAGATGGACTTCGAACTTGAGATGGGGTTCTTCGTCCGGGGAGGCAACCCCTTAGGCGAACCGATCCCGATGGAGCGCGTCGAGGAACACCTCTTCGGCCTCACACTCGTCAACGACTGGTCCGCCCGCGATCTCCAGCGCTGGGAATACCAACCGCTCGGCCCGTTCCTGGCCAAAAGCTTCGCGACGAGCGTCAGCCCTTGGATCGTGCCGCTAGAGGCGCTCGAACCCTTCCGCGTCGCCGGGATGTCGCAAGCCCCCGAACCGCTCCCCTATCTTCGTCAAACGGGCCCACAACATTACGCGATCGAACTCGAAGTCACCCTTCAGACGCAAAAGATGCGAAATCCTCAGGTGATTTCGCGCACAAACGCCCGAGAACTGTATTGGAGCTTCGCGCAGCAACTGGCGCATCAGGCCTCGAACGGCACCAACCTTCAGACCGGGGACCTCTACGCCAGCGGGACGATCAGCGGGGCCGAGCCGGGAACGTTCGGCTCGATGCTGGAGTTGACTTGGAAGGGAGAAACGCCTTTGGAGATGGTCGAAACGGGGGAAACGAGACGATTTCTCGAAGACGGCGACGTCTTGACGATCTCGGGCTGGTGTCAAGGAGACGGCTTCCGGATCGGATTCGGCGAGGTCGTGGGACAGATCCTGCCCTCACCGGGATAACCTTTCCGCGCCCGACTTCCACCGGATAAGAGGAACCAAAGCTCGTGCAGATCATCGAACCGACCCCGCTCTCCCGTCAACGTGCGTACGTGATCGGGGGTTTTGAGAAGATCCTGGTGAGCTGGGGCCTCCTCACGGTGTTCGTGTACCTGGTCTCATTCATCGCGTCTTCCGCGCTGGGGCTCGGCAAATTCCGGATGTTTTATCTCGGAAGCGGGTTGGTCTGGTGCCTCTTCGCGTATGGGATGACGAAGTTTTCCCTCAGGCTGTGCTTTCCGATCGTCATTGCGTTTCTCATGCAGCTCTGGGTCTTCGTCTCCACCCTGCACTCTTGGTACGTGCTGCATCGTCGCGAGTACTTGGGGCGCCCGGAACTATTCATTTTGGAGCTTCTGATCCCGTTCTTTCTCACGGCGGCGCTGGTCTACATCGCCCCGGGCTCCCGTCGATACATCTTGAACGGGTTCTTGATCGTCTTCGGGCTTTCCGCCTGCGTGGCATTTTTTCAGTTTTTGAAGATCCCGCCCTTTCTCAAGATCGCGGATTTCTATACATATAAGTCGATCGATAACTGGGACGGCACGGTCGGCCTTCGCGCCGTCGGTCTGACGGCCTATCCGATCGCGCTGGCTTTTCAATCGTTGATCGGGCTCGCCATCGTCGGGGCTCGGGCGGTCACACGGGCTCCAAATCGCTTTGAGCTCATGCTCATGTTTTTCTTCTCCGCGACGACCATCGCCTCCCAAGCCCGCGTCACCTACGCCGCGCTTTTTTTGATTTGGGGGATCTTCCTGATCTTCCTCTTCAAGCATCGTCCCGGGTGGGCGCTCGCCACGGTTTTCCTCGGGGTCGCGTTCCTCGGAGCGGGCGTTTATTTTGCTCCGAATCGCCTCGGCTACGCACTTCAATCCTTTTCTCTGAAAGACGATTCCAGCTTCTCCCACCGTGCGAACGTGATCTGGGCGCGCGCGGACCACTTACTCAAAGAGCATCCTCATTTCGGCATCGGTCCGGACGCGCGTTATTTCTTGGGCTCGAAATACGTCGCAACAGATGAATATAACGAGGGCGGCGTCATCATGGAGAGCGCGTACCGAGTCATCCTCCTCATGTTTGGCCTCCCCGGGCTGATGTTCTTACTACTGGCCTATGGAGGGGCGGTGGTCACCAGTGTCGCGGTTCTCGCTAACGCTCGCGAATCCGACGAAAGAAGGCAGATGGGGTTCGTCTGTCTCAGCGGAGTGATGATTCTGACTGTTATGGGGTATTCCGTCAACGTCTATGACAGCTATGTGTTCGGCCCAACGGTCTTTCTTTTAGCCGGACTTGCGATGAAAACACGTCTCGAGATTCAAGCGAAGCCCCGCCGCCAGCCACTCGTCGAGCCCTTCGCGTCTTCTCGTCCCATCGATCGATTTTGAGAAACGAACCTTTTCCCCGCCTTCGTCTCCCGCAAGGGGGCCTGGTTTGAGTCGCGCCAAAAACTCGCTGTATTTAATTGCAGCGACCGTTTTCACGCAAGTCCTGCAAATTCTGGCGGTCCGGTACTACCTTCAGTGGTTGGGCGAGGAATCTTGGGGGCTTTTCTCTATCGTGCTCGTCACGATGCAGTACGTAACACTGCTCACCATGGGAGCCTACGTCGGAGCGACACGCCTGATCGTGCAAGCTTTCGCCGCCGGAAACCGGGAGCGCGCTTGGCGGACCCAACAGTGCTTTTTTTGGTTCTACATGGTCGTCGCCGCGATCGGCGCGACAGTCGCCGTCGGGCTCGCCTTTATCTATAAGAGCCCTCAGCCGGAGTACGCGCTCACCTTGCGTTGGATGTTTTTCGGCGCGGCCCTCAATTTCATCTTTCGCCTCATGGACACCAGCCTCGGGGTGATGCTGGGCGCTCAAGAACGGTTTGCCAATCTCGCGGTCCGACGCTCGGTCGAAAAGATCGTTGTCGTAGGGGTCAGCCTGGTCGGAGCCTACTATTTCCGAACTCCGATGGTGCTCGTCGTCGGTAGCATCATCGGCGCTTTCGTCTCATTGATTATCAACGCGGTGACGATCCGGCTTAGCGACCCGGACTTTCGATTCCGGCCCCGCTTCGACCGGGACATCATCCGCGATCTGGCCCAGTTCACGCTCCGCTCTTTTCCTCACCATTTCGGCTCGACGATCGCCAGCTCCGCCGACCGCCTGCTGATGCCTTTCGCGCTCCAAAACACTCGAGCGCTGGCTCTCGTCGCCAACTACAACATCGCCTACCGCGTGCCCGAAACCATCGCCGGGAGTATCGGGCCGATCAACGACACGCTGGTACCTCACCTAATCCGCAAATCGGATGAGGACCCCCATGCGTTTTCCGGGCTAGTCGATCGCTACGCTCGTATCGCGTTCGGAATCGGACTCACGTTCGTCATGATCACCGCGGGATTCGGATACCCCCTCCTCAAGCTCTGGCTCGGGGGAGAAAAACCGATGGGAGTCGAATGGATTACGCTTCTCATCGGCGTTTATTTCGCGATCGATCCCTACTACATCACGATGATCAAGGTTTTTTATGCGGTGGGCAAACCTCAGAAGGCGTTTCCGTTCACGGTATTCAATGCCGTGATGATGCTCGCCTTTAGCTATCCCATCATCGGGACCTTCGGGCTCCTCGGTGTTGCGATCCAAAAGGTGTGCATCCAACTCGTGATGATCTTTCCGTATCTCTGGACGCTCCGCAAGCACGCTGCCCCTTACCTCGACCTCAAGAAGCACTTCTTGCTTTGGCTAGGCGCGGCGGGATACGGAGGGACACTGACCGCGATCGCATTCGGGATCAGCCATCTTCCGGTCATTCAAGAACAACCGCTTTACGCGTTGCCTCTGATTCCGATCTTCATGACGGCCTGTGCCCTGGGGCTGATGCGCATGGGCCTCACGCCCGTGCCTGAGTTCTTCAAGCGACGGGCTCGGTTTCTAGCCAAATGGGATTCTGCTCCAGCGACGATCGCGCGCCCACAGTGAAATAGTCGAACCCCGCAGCCTGCGCACGTTCCGCACCGTAGAACCGCCGTCCATCGAAGAGCACCTTCTCGCGCATCGCCTCGCCCATCGCTCGCAAGTCGAGCGCTTTGAACTCGTTCCACTCGGTCACGAGCACGAGGGCGTCCGCCCCTTCGGCGACCTGCTCGGGTCGCTCGGCATACTCGATCTGCGGGTACAGCTTGCGGACGTGATCCATCGCAACGGGATCGTAGACGCACACCTCACCGCCTTGCAGCAACGTTTCTTGGATGACGGCGAGCGAACGAGCGTCGCGAATATCGTCGGTGTTCGGCTTGAACGCCAACCCCAAGAGTCCCAGTCGCTTGCCCTTGAGCCCGCCGAGGCGAGTCTCCAAACGCTTCACGAAATGCTCGGTCTGCTCTTCATTCACTCGAACGACTTCGTTCAGCATGTCGAAGTGATAGCCGAGCGCCCGAGAGGTGTGCAACAGTCCCTGAACGTCCTTGGGAAAGCAGCTTCCACCCCAGCCGATCCCCGACCGAAGGAACTGAGCGCCGATCCGACTGTCCATGCCCATCCCTTTCGCCAGCGCGTCGACGTCGCCCCCGCACAATTCGCACACGCGGCTGAGGGCGTTGATGAACGAGATCTTCATCGCAAGAAAGCTGTTGCTGGCGTACTTAATGAGCTCAGCGGTATAGCGATTCGTGATGAGCGTCGGGGCGCCGAGTTGGGCGAACACTTCCAACAGCTTCGCGGCCGAAGGCTCGCTGTTCGTGCCTACCACGATGCGGTCGGGGTGCAAGGTGTCGTGAATCGCGGTTCCCTCTCGCAGGAATTCAGGGTTGCTGACCACCTCGAATCGCTCTCGTGGGACTCCTTGATCCATGAGAATCCGTTCGACGAGATCGCCGCAACCCACCGGAACCGTCGACTTGTTCACGACGATCAGAAAGTCGTCGATATAGGGCGCGATGCCCCGGGCGACCGCTTTTACGGCGGAGATGTCCGGGATCCCCGAAGCGGCCGGAGGCGTCCCCACCGCGATAAACAGAATCTCGGCGCCACGCGTCGCTTCGGCGAGATCGACGGTAAACCGCAGCTTGCCCTTCCGCACTCCTTCGGCGATCAGCTCCTCGATTCCAGGTTCATAGATCGGCGAAATCCCTTGCCGAAGCCGCGCGATCTTTTCCTCATCAATGTCCGCGCAGGTCACCTCGTGCCCCAAGCTGGCGAGCACCGCGCCCGTCACAAGGCCCACATAACCGGTTCCGACCACAGAGATCTTCATGCGCTTCGATTCTCCATCACAAGGTTCTCCGGTTCAACTTTCGTGCCAAACCGGAGAACCCGAGCGTTTAACTCCCTCGCTGATTGCGCTCCCGAACGCGGGCGTGCAAAAGACTCTCCATTCCGTGAATTTTGACCATGCCCGTCATCTGGCTCTGCTCAAGCGCCTCAGTGTCGTCAAACGACGCCGCGGCCTCGCTGTAGAGCGCCCACGAACTGTCGCGGCCTACGACCTGGTAACCACCCTTGAAAAGCCGCAGCCGCACCTTGCCGTTCACGCGCTGTTGGACCGAACCGATGAAGGCGTTCAAGTCCGCCATGAACGGGTCCCACCACAAGCCACGATACGCCATCTCGGCCCATTGCCGATCGACCTGGGCCTTGAATGCGCGCTCCGCGTGCGTCGTCACGAGATCCTCCAGCGCCTGGTGCGCCGCGATCAATAACACCGCGCCCGGGCACTCGTAATTCTCGCGTACTTTGAGCCCGATCATCCGGTCCTCCATCATATCGATGCGCCCTACGCCGTGCCGTCCGGCGATCTCGTTCGCCTTTTGAATGACTTCCAACGGGCTCATCGACTGGCCGTCGATCGCGAACGGCGACCCTTCCAGGAACTCGATCTCCACCACCTGCGGCTCGTTCGGCGTGCGATCAAGCGCCGCGGTCCACGCAAAGATCTCCTCGGGAGGCGCGTAGCCGGGATCCTCCAGACGCCCTCCCTCGATCGAGCGCCCCCACACGTTCTCGTCGATCGACCAGATCTTGTCGCGGCTTTGCCCGATTGGCGCGTTCACTTTCTCGGCATACTCGATCTCCCAGCTACGGGTCAGGTTTCGCTCGCGGATCGGGGCGAGAATCGGAATCTCGGGCGTGAACAGCCGCAGCCCGAACTCGATCCGGAACTGGTCGTTCCCTTTCCCCGTGCAGCCATGCACATAGGCCGAGACGTCCCCCTCGCGCTTGGCGAGCATCGCCGCTTCTTTCGCGATCAACGGTCGGGCGATCGCGGTCGAAAGCGGATAGCCGAAATAGTTCGCGTTGGCGTGGATCGCCGGCATGCAGTACTCCTCCGCGAATTCGGCCTTGACGTCCGCGACACTATGGCGCGTGCCTAAAATCTTGGCGCGCTCACTCGCCTGATCGATGTCGGCCTTGGGCTGTCCGACGTCTACCGTCAGCGTCAGGATCTCTTCGAACCCCTCTTCCCGCATGAGCGGGACGCAGACGGTCGTATCGAGACCTCCGGAATAGATAACGAGCGCTTTCTTCTTCTGCATGTCCCCTTCATCGTACCTTCCGAGGCGGCGCGCCGAGGGCTAAGAAACGTCGCGCTCGACCGGCTCCAAGGAGAGGTCGAAATGAGCTTCGAACGCCCGGAGCACAGTCTCCCGAGCTTCAGGCACGCCGACCGGGCGATCGAGCTCCTGCGTCAAGCTAGTCACCCCATACTGATGAATCCCGCAAGGCACGATCCACCCGAAGGGCGCGAGATCGTTGTCGCAATTCAAGGCGATCCCGTGCAGATTCACCCAGCGCCGCACCTTGATCCCGATCGCCGCGATCTTCCGCCCTCCCGTCCAGACGCCGGTGTGCGGCGCAAATCGCTCGCCGGGGATCTCCCATCTTTCCAGCGCCTGAATCACGACCTCCTCCAAACTGCGCAGCCAGACGTGCAGATCCTTGCCCCAAGCTTCAAGGTGAAAGATCGGATAGATCACCAACTGACCCGGCCCGTGATACGTGACGTCGCCTCCCCGATCGGTCCGCTCGACACGAATCCCTCGCTGGGCATACCCCTCTTCCGATAACAGCAGGTTTTCGGCATGAAAATTCGCTCCAAGCGTCAGGACCGGATCGTGCTCGACGAAGAGCAGCGTGTGCGGCCTCCGCCCATCCCGCACCTCGTCCGCGAGTTGGGCCTGAAGCGTCGCGGCTTCCGCGTAGGGCATCCTTCCTAGATCGATGACCTGCCCCCGTTTCAATTTTCTTGCCTTCCTATTTCCAAAATGCCCTTATACTCAGCTTACCGGCGCACCTCGCGCCAGAGGAAAGAAACACGTGAAAATCTGGGTAGGAATCGGACTGCTGGCCGCCTTGACGTTCGGAGGCTGTCAAAAGATGTTGGACGACGAGACGAAGCGGCTCGAAAACTATGAACGTCCCGATCGGCCCGCCGCTTCGGGCGATGCGTCCCCCGGGGGCGTCCAGGTCGTCTCGCCCGCTCTGGGAGGGATGGCTCCCGTGCTTGACGACGGGCTGGACTCGGTCGGAGCCAGTGCCGGAGCGGCCGGCCAAAGCCTCAAAGACAAAGCGCGAGGGCTGGGCGGCCAAGCGCCGAACAGCCTAGGCTCGGCGACCGGCGACGAAGGGCCTTAGGGCGCGAAAGCCCGGTGGAAAAGCGTATGATAAGGGTGGCGGAGTCGGACGGGTGACGGCCGTCGAGCAATCGACGGAGGAAAGTCCGGACTTCATAGGGCAGAGCGCCCGGCGCAAGCCGGGGCGGGGCGACCCGACGGATAGTGCAACAGAAAAGAACCGCCCCCTCGGGGGTAAGGGTGAAAAGGTGGGGTAAGAGCCCACCGCGCTCGCGGGCAATCGCGGCGGCTGTGTAAACCCCGCTCGAAGCAAGGCCAAATAGGGAGGGGCTGACGTGGCCCGCCGACCCTCCGGGTTGGCCGCATAGAGAAATCGTCACACAAAGACAGAATCCGGCTTATAGGCCGGCTCCGCCTAAATTTCCGCTAACGCGCAGGGCGCTTCAAAAGCACTTCCGAGACGCTTGTGAAGCCTATCTCGGTCTGAATCGCTTCGCCTTCGGGAACGAACGCGACGACTTCCCACCCCTCCTCGCCGAGGCGATTCAGCTCTGTCAACGCTTCACGGTTAGCCTCGGCTAAATCGGCGTTCGCTTCCCGATACGCCTCACGGATCTGCCGCGGGGTCATCTCCTCGAGTTCGAGGTCCTCCAGGGAGGTGGTGTGCGTCAACAGCGTCAGATGCCGGTATTCCCAGCGTGTCTCCAGCGAAGCCGCGTTCTGAAATCCGTACAACGAAAATGAGGCGGCCAGACCGATCAGGCCCAACCCGAAAGCGACAAAGAGCGTTCGCATGTCCTATTGTACGGCTCCGTCCCGGGCGGAAGAACGCGATTTTAGACCGGCAAGCCGTAGAGAGCGGCCAAGCGCTTTCCGAGCGCGCGCAAAACGCCTGGGTCGTCGTCGATGCACCTTGCCAAGCGATATTCGATCCCGAGCTCGTTCGCCCGCTCTCGCGCCTCGATCCCCAGATCATAGCGCACTTCCAGATGGTCGGAAACGAACCCGACGGTGCACGCCAGCACCCGCTTGCGTCCCGATGCCGCGAGTTCGTCTAGAACATCCAGAATGTCCGGGCCGAGCCAAGGCTCCCCAGTCTGGCTGGCGCTTTGATAGCAAAATCGAAAATGGGGCAGCCCCAGCCGCTCCCCGACGAGACGGCTCGTCTCCAAAAGCTCCTCTTCGTAAGGATCGCCCTGCGCCACGACGCGTTGCGGCAGGCTATGGGCGGTGAACAGCACGCACGTCTCCTGCGGGTCCCAGCCCTCCAACCGCTCTTCGACCCGAAGCGCGAGCGCCTCCACCAGTTCGGGGAGAGTGCCCCAACGATCGAGGTAATGCAAGGTCAGAGGCGCCGCGCACGCCTCGCGCGCGGCTTCCGCGGCGTTTTGATACAACCGCACGCTCGCGGCCGAATAATGGGGTGCGAGCACGACGCCGACCGCCTCCTCCATTCCCGCCTCGGCCATCGCGGCGACCGCATCGCCCACAAACGGCGGCGCGTGCTTGGTGCCGATAAACAGCCGGACTTCGATCCCCTCTTCGGCGAGCGCGGCTTGCAAACGCCGCGCCTGCTTTTCCGAGATCTCGGTCAGCGGGCTCGGGCCGCCGATCGCTTCATACCGCGCCGTCAAATCGGCCAACTGCTCGGGGCTGGGGGGATGGCCTCGCCGAATGTGCGTGTAGTACGGCAGGATCGCCTCCGTCGTCGCCGGCGTGCCGTAGTGCATGACCAAAAGTCCGCGCTGTCTCATTCTCAATTCTTTGCCAGATCCCGAGCCGCCTCGCGTCCTTGCCGAATGCAGTCCGGAACGCCGACGCCTCGATAGCACGTGCCCGCCAGAGCGACTCCGGTCGGCAACGCGGCCAAGACCTCCTCCAGCCAGCGCCCATGCCCGACTTCATATTGTGGCAGGGCGCGATGCCATCGCGTCAGCTTTTTCAGAAGGGGCGTTCCGAGTTCCCCCAGCGTCTCCCACGCTTCGCGCTCGGCCAAACGAAACAGCGTCTCGTCCGAGATATGCTCGACATCGAACTCGCCCCGGCGACCCAAAAACACGCGGAGCAAACTGCTCCCGGCCAAGGCCCGGCCCGGCCACTTCGCCGAGCTCCAAGTGCATCCCGTCACCGGGCGGCGCTCCGCCGGAGGCACCAGATACCCCGTGCCCTCCACCGCGATCTCGCGTGGGTAACCGAGCGTCACGATCGCGCTGCTCGCCATCGGCAGCCCGCCGAGCGCTCGAAGGCGTAGCATCTCCCCGGCCACCGGAGCCGCCACCGTGATGAGAATACGCTTCGCGGCCAAGCGCTCCCCGGAATCCAGCGTCACCGCCCCCGCCTCGACCGTTCGCACCCGGGCGCGGACGTGGCGCTCCGAAGGGATCGCCTGGGTCAGGGCCGCGATCAACTGGCCCATGCCGCCTTGCAGCGATAAAAACGCCGGACCGACGGGAGGCCGGCTTCCTTCGGGCGAACGCGTTTCAAGATATTGAGGATAGAGCGCGCGCATGCTAAGGCGTTCGGGGTCGCCCGCGTGGGTCCCCGCAAGCAGCGGCTCGACAAGCTTTTGCGTGAATTCGGGCCCGAGTTTTCGGCCAAAAAAAGCCGAGATCGAGAGGTCCTCGGGCATCGCTCCCCCTTGAGGGTGTTTCGCTCGGGCTTTCCCTTCCTCACTGAGAAAAGGCGCGGCCTCGATCTCCTCCGGGTCGGGACGACCGAACGCGATCAAGCCTCTCGGGACCGGATAGAGACGCCCCTCCAGCCGGAGGGCGAACCGGCTTTGAAGCGGCTCGACGAGCTCGGATTCCAACCCGAGTTCTCGAATCAACTCCAATGCCGCCGGCTTGTGCGTAAAAAAGCAGTCGGCCCCCTCTTCGATCAGGAAGCCGTCTTGGCGCACGGTCCGCACCTTGCCCCCGAGCGTCTCGGGTTCGAAGAGCCAGTAGGGCACGCCGAGGCGCTCCAGTTCGTAAGCCGCGCTCAGCCCCGTCAGCCCTCCGCCGACGATCAGCACCTCAGGGGGCACCGAGGCGTTCTCCGTGCACGATCTCGACTAGGCGCTGTACGCTCTCGATCGGCGCTTGGGGGTGGATGCCGTGGCCGAGATTGAAGATATGGCCCGGAAGCCCTCGCGCGGCGTCCAACACCTCCAAAGCCGCTCGCTCGAGCTCCGCCGGAGGCGCGAAAAGCGCCGCGGGGTCCAAATTGCCTTGCAGCGGCGTGGGTCGAGGTAAAAGTGCGGCCGCTTCGCGCAAGCCGATGCGGTAGTCCACGCCGATCACATGCCCGCCCGCCTCTTGCAGCGTCGGCAAAAGCGTGGGATTGCCGGTCCCGAAATGGATCACCGGTACACCGAGCGGTTCGAGCCGCTCGAAAAGCGCCTTCATGTGCGGCATCAGGTACGTCCGATAGGCGTTCTCGCTGAGCACACCCACCCAGCTGTCGAACAGCTGAACGGCGTCCGCCCCGGCTTGCACCTGAGCGCTCAGATATCGCGCCACGTTCTCGGCGAGCGTCTCCATCAGCCGATGCCACAGCGCGGGTTCGGAAAGCATCAGCGCCCGTGTGCGCAGGTGATCCTTCGACGGCCCCCCTTCGACCAAATACGTCGCGAGCGTAAACGGCGCCCCGGTGAAGCCGATCAAGGGAACTCGGAGCTCGGGCTTCAGCAGCCGAATGGTCTCCATCGTAAAGCCGAGCCCCTCGTAAGGGTCCACGAGCCGGAGCGCAGCGAGATCTTCTGCGGTGCGGACCGGGCGCTCGAGCACGGGGCCGACCCCTTCGCGAATCTCGAACGGCGCGCCCATCGGCGTAAAGAGCAGCGTCAGATCGGAAAACAGGATCGCCGCGTCCAGATCGAACCGGCGCAGCGGCATCAGCGTGATCTCGGCGGCCAACTCCGGGGTACGAACGGTTTCGAGCATCGTCCGACCCTGGCGAATCGCGCGGTACTCCGGCAGGTACCGACCGGCCTGACGCATGATCCAAATCGGCGTGCGATCGGGGCGCTGCCCTCGGCACGCGAGCAGAAATCGGCTCACGCGCGCACCGCCTTCCAGGCCGCTTCGAAACGCGTCAGGCTCTCGTCGATCGCCGCTTCGTCGTGCGCGAGGTTCAAGAACCAAGCCTCCAGCGCGCTCGGAGGCAACGCCACCCCTCGTTCCAGCAAAGCGTGGAACAGCTTGGCGAACTGCGCTTTGTCCGAAGCGTCCGCCGCGCGGAAGTCCCGTACCGGGCCCGCCGCGAAGAACACCGAAAGCATCGAACCGATCCGCTGCACGACCGCCCGATCGCCGAAAATCATGCGAAGTCCCGTTTCAAATCGGGCGCCGCACGCTTCGAGCCGTTCATAAACGGACGGAGTCAAACGGTCGATGGCGGCACGCCCCGCCGCCATCGCGAGCGGGTTCCCCGAAAGCGTTCCGGCCTGGTACATCGGCCCCAGAGGCGCGACGAGGTCCATCCATTCCTTGCGCCCTCCATACGCCCCGACCGGCAGCCCCCCTCCGATCACTTTGCCCAGACACACGAGGTCCGGCTGCAGCCCGTACCGCTCGCAAGCGCCGCCACGCGCGACGCGAAATCCGGTCATGACCTCGTCCACGATCATCAGCGCTCCGTGCTGCGTGCACAGCGCTCGAAGCCGCTCTAGAAATCCCGGTTCGGGCGGCACGAGCCCCATATTGCCCGCGATGGGTTCCAAAATCGCCGCCGCGAGCATTTCACCCGAGCGGGCGAACAGGTTTTCCAGCGCTTCGAAATCGTTAAACGGCAGCGTCCATGTCTCAGCGGCCACGGCCTCGGGCACCCCCGCCGAACCGGGCAGCCCTAAGGTCGCGACCCCCGATCCGGCCTTGACGAGCAGCGCGTCCACCGCGCCGTGATAGTGGCCTTCGAACTTGAGAATTTTCGTGCGCCCCGTCGCGGCGCGCGCGAGGCGCAGCGCGCTTTGGCTCGCTTCGGTCCCCGAATTCACGAATCGCACGCGCTCCAGCACCGGCATCCTTTCGAGAACCGCTTCGGCGAGCGCGACCTCTCCGGGGTGCGGCGCGCCGAAACTCGTCCCGTCCGCCGCGGCACGTGCGATCGCCTCGTTGACCGCCGGATGCGCGTGGCCCAGAAGAATCGCGCCCCACGAGGACACGTAATCGAAGTACTCGCGCCCCTCGACGTCCCACACTCGGCAGCCTTCCGCTCGGCGTAGCACAAGCGGAGTTCCGCCCACCGCGCCGAAGGCGCGCACTGGACTATTGACGCCACCGGGAAAGAGCTCGGCGGCCTGCGCGTGCCATTCGGCCGAAGTCTGAGGCGAGACGGCGGTTTTCGGCATCAACCCTCGATCATCTCCTCGGGCGTTCGGTACAGCCCCGTGATGATCGGGGTGTCGAGCAGCGTATGGCGCCGGCCTTCGGTGTTTCGCAATTGGTTGACGAGCTCCGAAAAACGTTGGAGTTCCTCCACCTCGTAGGACACCACGAACTCCTGATCCTGTAGACCGAACGAGTACACCAGCAGCTGCTTGACGTCGAAGTACTGCTTCCCGATCTTGATATGCTCGTTCATCATCCCTTGGCGCGCGTCCATGCTCATCAAATACCACTCCTTGGTCTTGCTGAAGGGGTAGACGATCAGGAACTTGGCGCGCTCCCCTTCGACCGGGTCGATATCCTGCTCGCTTTTCCCGCGCGAATACACCGAGGGCCGGGTGAAGCCCCAAAGGGATTGCGTCGGCGCGAGGAACGCGCGCCATTCGGCTGCGGCGCGCGCGTACGCGGCAATTAACTCAGCCGACTGCTCGGGCCGCTCGGCCTCCTGCGCGGTCCAAAGCATCACATCGAGATCGGATCGAGCGGGAAAGACCTGGTAGAAGTGGGTGATCTGCCCAAGGCCTCGCGCGGCCTCGACGAAGCGCGCGCGGAGTACGCGGCGCTCCTCGGGCGAGGCGCTCCAATAGCGGTCGGTGTAGGTATATCCGGCGAAAAGGTTTAGCTGTCCAGCCATGCGGCGGCCTCCTGGGCGTAATAGGTGACGATGAGATCGGCCCCGGCGCGCTTGAACGCGGTCAGGACCTCCAAAACGGTGGCGCGCTCGTCCAGCCAACCGCGCTCGGCGGCGGCCTTGAGCATCGCGTATTCGCCGCTGACCATGTAGGCCGCGAGCGGCAGATCGGTAATCCGGCGAGCCTCGGCGAGCACGTCGAGATACGCCAGCCCCGGCTTCACCATCAGCGCGTCGGCCCCTTCGTCCATGTCGGCGAGCAATTCGCGGCGAGCATGGCGCACGTTGCGCGCGTCGTGCTGGTAGGCGGAGCGGTCCCCATAGGTCGGCGCCGAATCCGCCGCTTCGCGAAACGGCCCATAGAAAGCGGACGCGAACTTCGCGCTGTAGCCGAGAATGCCGGTTTGCGAAAACCCGGACGCGTCGAGCCTCGCGCGTATCGCGGCGACTTGGCCGTCCATCATCGCGCTCGGAGCCACCAGGTCCGCCCCGGCTTGCGCATGGACCCGCGCGGTCTCGGCGAGCAGATCCAGGGTCGCATCGTTCTCCAGCCGCCCTTCGCGCATGAGCCCGCAGTGCCCGTGCGACGTGAAAGAGCACACGCACACGTCGGTGATCACCGTAAGCTCCGGCGCGGCCTCTTTCAAGCGGCGCACCGCCTGCGGCACGATCCCATCCGGATCGCACGCGGACGAGCCGTCGTCGGACTTGCGCGCGGGCAACCCGAACAGCAGCGCGGCGCGGACTCCCGCCTCGGTCAACGCTCGCCCGAGCGCCGGAAGCGACTCCAGCGGGAATCGGACCTGGCCCGGCATCGCCTCGATCGGGACCGGAGCCATCGCGGTCTCTTGCACAAAAATCGGTTGCACGAGGTCCGCGCGACGCACCGCGATCTCGGCGAACAGCGCGCGCAACCCTTCGGTCCGGCGCAAACGGCTCAAGCGTTCGAACATCGCGTCTCCTCCTGCGCGGCCAACCGCCGCATCGACTCCAGCAACGCCTCCAGCGTGGACGGGCTCGCCTCCGCGTGCGCCGGAAAACCGGCCTCGCGCATCGCCTCCGCCGTCACCGGTCCGAGGCTCACTCGCCACGGCCCTCGAAGCCAGGCTCCTCGCCCCGAATCCTCCAACAGCGCCTGCGCCCCGCGAAAGCATGAAGGACTGGTGAAAGTCAGATAATCGGGCGGTTCGACGGACAGATCCGAGGGCACTTCTGTTTCATGGACCGTCCGATAACACACCGTCTCGACGACCCACGCGCCGAGGGCTCGAAGCGCCTCGGGCAGTTCGGGACCCGCGAGATCGCCTCGCGGCAGCCACACCGTGCGACCCGCCAGACCGGGAAGCGCCTTCGGAATCGCCACGCCCAGAAACGGCTCCGGCGCGAGCGCCGCCTCGGCTCCGCCCGCCTCGCGCAGCGCCCGCGCGGTGGCCGGGCCGACCGCTAGGCATTTCGCCTCAAGCGGCACACGCGATCCCACCCAACGGGCTGCGTTCGGACTGGTGAGCACGACCCAGTCGAACGGACCTTCGGGAATCGAGGCGTCTTCGACCGGCTCGATCCGTACGGCGGGCATCCTCCAAACGGTCGCACCGTCCGCCTCCAGCATCCGAATCCACGACTCTGCCTGATGCGCGGCCCGCGTCACGAGCACCGTCTTCCCGGCCAGCACGCTCACGCGAGCAGCTCCCGCGCCCCTCGCCCCAGCAGCATTTCGGCCAAAGCCGCGCCGCCCGCTTCGGGAGTTTCGAGATCGAAACTCGTCTCGTCCTCGACCCGCCTCGCACCATCCGGGGAGATCACCCGCCCTCGAAGCACGATCCGCCCCTCGCGTACGCGCGCCAATCCACCGACGGGGAGGCTGCATCCCCCGCCGAACGCATGCAAAAAGGCGCGCTCCGCACGGGCGCACCGATCGGCTTGGACATCGCCGAGCGGCGCGAGCAACCTGTGGGTCGCTTCATCCGCTTCCCGCGCCTCGGCGACCAAAAGCCCCTGCCCCGGCGCAGGCAACATCTCCGTTTCGGCGAAAGGCTCGAGCCGAAGGGCGGCATAGGGCGAACGGTCCCACGCCCCTGCCAATCCCAGGCGAATCAGCCCTGCCATCGCGAGCACGATCGCCTCATATTCGCCTTGCACCAGCTTCCCGAGGCGCGTATCGACATTTCCCGTCAGGGGAGCGCAGCTCAACTCGGAACGCATCGCGCGGATTTGGGCTTGGCGGCGAACACTGCCCGTTCCGACCCGAGCGCCCGGGATCAGCGCGCTCCACCCATCCCCGCGCACGATGGCCGCGTCGCGCGGATCTTCGCGAGGGAGCGTCGCCGCGAGAGTCAGCCCCTCCGCGTCGCGGGTCGGCAAATCTTTGAGACAGTGGAGCGCGCAATCGACGTCGCCACGTCGAACGGCCTCTTGAAGCTCGCGCACAAACGCGCCGAGCGTCTCGCGCCGACCGAGATCGCCGCTCGTTCGGATCGGAACGATCTCCACCTCGAGCCCGGGGTGTCGCGTGGCGAGATCCGCCCCGAAGGCTTCCGCCTGGCGCAGGGCGAGACGGCTGCCTCGCGTCCCGAGTCGCAATCGCCCGTTCTTAGAAGGGTTCGTCGCCGCCACCGGCATACCCCTCGTCTGCCAAGCCGAACAATCGCTCGACCGCGTCGCGCTCCTCGCGGTTCAACCGAGCAGCCTTGAGCTCGCGAATCGGCGCCTGCAAAAACCCGCGGACCATCCGCAAGGCGAGATCTTGGACGACCTTCCGCTCAGCCTCGGGCAAGTGCTCCAGCTTATCGAGCGCCCACGCGAGATTCTGATCGCGGACCGCCCCCGCCCAGCGCGAAAGCACCTGGATCGTCCCGGCCGATTCACGCTCCTCGCACCCCGTTTCGAATCGTTCGAGCTCGCCTTCAAGGATCTCCAACGCGGCCGGCAGCGAAGCCTGTCGTCGCTCGGAATTCGCCAAACAACGAGCGATCAGCGCGTCCATTTGGACGAGATCGGCGAGCGGCTCGCTCGCCAAGGCCGGATCGATCGCGCTCGGCACGCTGAGATCGAGCATCACCAGAGGCTGTGTCGCCTCGTTGCGCGCGGCGCGGAGCGCCTCGACGCTCAGCAGCGGCCGCTCGGTGTGCACCGCAGCGAACAGCACGTCCGCCGAGGCGAGCGCCTGCGGGAGCTTCTCCAAGGGCAGCGCGCGGGCGCCATACTCGGCGGCCAGCGCCTCTGCGTGGCTCAACGTCCGATTTAAAATCAGCAGATTGCCGACACCCTGTGTTTGGAGCTCTTTCAAGATGCGCACGGCGGTGCGTCCCGCTCCGAGGACCGCGACGGTTCGGGGGCGGAGATCGCCGACCCGGCGTAATGCCTCGCGCACCGAGAGCGAGCCGACCGAAGTCACCCGCTGCCCGATCTCGGTCTCGGTTCGGACGCGTTTGCTTACCTCCATCGCGCGCTGCAGCGCGAAGTCCAGCTCTCGCCCGATCAACCCGGCCTCCCGCGCAAGACCCCACGCCTCTTTCAACTGCGAAAGGATCTCGGTTTCGCCCAAAACCGCCGACTCCAATCCCGCCGCGACACAGAACAGGTGCCGCGCGGCCGCGGAGCCGCGCTCATGAAGCAGGGAAGCCTCCAGCGCCACCGGATCGAGCCCGGCGCGCGAGGCGAGGAGCCGCAACACCTCGGACGCATCCTCGCAATGGAAGTAGATTTCGGTGCGGTTGCAGGTCGAAAGCGCCATCGCTTCGTGGACGCCGCGCTCTTTCAGCGCGGCCAACAGAGCCGGGATCTCGCTTCGGGCGATCCCCAAACGGTTTCGAAGCGCCTGATCCGCCGTGCGATGGCTGATGCCCAACACCTCAAAACGGATCGGGGTCGGAAGCCCGACGGGCGCCGCACCTTGCGGTCGGGGCGCGTCCTGCCCCAGGCTCCAAGCGGTTCGCACGCTGTTGATCGCCTCGTCCGGCGCGAGAGTGTTAGCCACGAAGATGTATCGTCCTCAAAGAGCGGCGCACCGCTCCCCGTTTCCCCAAAGTATTTCATCAAATCGCGCAAATTCGCTGCCTTAGCGCTTTGCATTTTTGATGATTTTCCCTTCTTGCGAAAGGCCCCCACGTTCATTATGGCCGATGGCGCGCCTCGCGCGCCCGGCGGGAAGGCTTTAGGCGCGCTTGAAAAACCGCTTTCCGACGATCGTCGCCGGCTCGCCTTTGCCTCGAATTTCAACTTCGCAAGGCGTGTTCAGGGCGATGTCGGGCGAGACGAACGCGAATGCGATCCCGCACTCCAGCAATGGGGAGTAAACGCCGCTGGTCACTTCGCCGACCTCTTGGCCATCCACCCGAACTTTCATCCCCGGGGCGAGCAGCCGCTTGGAACCAAGCCGCACCCCGACCAGCTTTTGGGGCGCCCCGGCCTCGCGCACGGCGGCGATCCGGTCCGACCCGAGAAACGATTTGGTCTTTCCGATCACCCAACCGAGCCCCGCCGACAGCGGGCTCATCGCATCGCCGAGCTCGTGCCCGTAAAGCGGCAGCCCCGCCTCGACGCGAAGCGCGTCGCGAGCGCCCAGCCCGCACGGCGCCACGCCCGCAGCCAACAGCGCCTTCCACAGCGCCGAGGCTCGATCCGCCGCGCAGATCAACTCGAACCCGTCCTCGCCGGTGTAGCCCGAACGGGCGCAAAGGCAGTCCACGCCGCCCACCTGGCATTCGACGAGCCCGAAAGCTGGGGCGGCCTCCAGCGCGTCCGGCGGCGAGGCGATCGCTTTTACCCGTTCCAAGGCTCGGGGACCTTGCACTGCGATCATCGCGGTTTCGTCCGTTTGATCTTTCATCACGACGTCGAACCGGTTCTGCGCCCGCAGCCATGCCACGTCCTTTTCGTGATTGGCGGCGTTGACCACCATCTGGAAGAACGTGGCGCTGCGCCGGTAGACGATGATGTCGTCGACGCAGCCTCCCTCTTCGTTCGGAAGCAAAGAATACTGCCCGCGGTCGTCTTCGAGCTTCGCGACGTCGTTGCTCGTCACCCATTCGAGATACTCGACCACGCGCTCGCCCTCGAACGAAAGGCGGGCCATGTGGCTGACGTCGAACATCCCGGCCTCCTCGCGGACGGCTTTGCACTCGGCGATGACGCCGCCGTACTGGACGGGCATGTCGTACCCGGCGAAGGGCACCATTCGCCCTCCGGCCGCGACGTGATCGTCGTACAGCGGAGTTCGCAAAATCGTGGGTGACATGGACCGAATTATAGCCTGTATACTGTAGGGAAGATGGCGACCAAAGAGATAAGCCTCCGCGTTCCGGCGAGCTGCCGGCCCGGAGACGAGCAACGCACTCAACGCGATTTCAGCGAAAGCGTCGAAGAGTACGTCGAGGGGATCTACCGCCTTCAAAAGGAAGTCGATCGGGTCAGTACCGGCGAGATCGCGGTGTATATGAG
This sequence comes from bacterium, assembly GCA_037189405.1. GTDB lineage: Bacteria > Armatimonadota > Fimbriimonadia > Fimbriimonadales > Fimbriimonadaceae > JBBCJD01. The sequence goes on along the minus strand of JBBCJD010000008.1, from coordinate 40,816 downwards.
CGTTTCGGCCGGATCGGTCACCACCATGGTCAAAAAGCTGGCCGAGCTGAACCTTGTTCAGCACACCCCCTACCATGGCATCCGCCTGACGGCACACGGCGAGAAACTCGCTAAGCAGATGACCCGCGTCCACCGTATTCTTGAGTGTTTTTTCGTTCAAGGCGGGCTCCCGTGGAACGACGTCCATGAGCTCGCTTGCAAGATGGAGCACTACATCAGCGAGGACTTCATCAACCTGATCGACGCGCAGCTCGGCTTTCCCAAGACCTGTCCCCACGGCAATCCGGTCAACGCCGACGATGCGGACCCGAGTGTGCGGCTACAAGACGCGCCTTCCGGCCGGCTCCGCATGGTCAAGATCACCGACGAACGCGTGGAGTTCCTCCAGCATCTCGAATCGATCGGGCTGCTGCCGGGAATCGAATTCGAATCGACCGGAATGACTCCGATCGATTCGCTCATCCATCTCAGCCTCGGCGAGCAACCTCTGACCGTCGGCCAAGAGGTCGCGCGGCACGTCTGGGTCGTCCCGGTCTCTTAATCCCAACCGAAAAACGCCTTCGCGTTTCCGGAGGTGAGCAAGGCGACGGCCTCCGCCTCCATCCCCAGCGTCGCCCCGAGCCCTGCCGCCACGAACCGAACGTAGGCCGGACGGTTTGGCTTACCTCGAAAGGGCACCGGGGTCATATATGGGCTGTCGGTTTCCAGAAGGAGCTTCTCGCGCGGAAGCGTCGCGACCACTTCGCGAAGTGGAGCCGCGCTTTTGTACGTGATGGGGCCATCCACACCGAACCACGCCCCCAGACGAGCGGCGCGCCGAGCGTCCTCTTTGCTCCCGGCGAAACAGTGCAGCACAAACCGCTCCGGGGCGGCGCGCTCCAAACGGTCGAGGAGTTGAGGATACGCCTCGCGGCAATGAAATACCACCGGTTTCCCGGTCGATTCCGCCAGAGCGAGTTGGTCGTCCAGTGCGGCGATCTGGCTGGCCTCGCTCGCCGTCTCTCGGTAGAAGTCCAGTCCGATCTCGCCAAGCGCCGCCACCTTGGGATGCGCCAACATCCGCGCCAGGGCACTCAACTGCTCGGGGCGATACCCCTCCGCGTAGTTCGGGTGCACGCCGACCGCGGCATGGACCGCCTCGAAGCGCTCCGCCAGATCGACGGCGGCGCGGCTCGATTCCAGATCGCACCCAATCGCGACCATCCGCTCGACCCCTTCGCGAAGGGCCTCCTCGATCGCCTCCTCCGGGTTCGGAAAGGCGTCGGGAAAGTTGAGGTGACAGTGCGTGTCGATCAGCATCGCAAGCTCAGGCCAAATGCGCGGCGGGCTCTTGCCCATAACTCATGCGGATCGGAAGCGCGATCTCGATCCCCTGCTCTTTGAGCGTCGCCTGCAACTCCTCCAAGAGTCGCGGGGCGAGTTCGTGCACGCTTTGACGGCTCGAATCGATCCACCAATACACGCGCAAATCGACGCGCGATTCGCTATAACCGAGCACCGAGACGACCGGCGCGGGCTTCTTTTCGACGCCCTTGAGCGTCTTCATCGCCGCCGCGATCGCGCGGCGTGCGTCCTCGACGTTGTGCCAGGCGTCGAGCCCCAAATCGAACTCCATCCGCCGCACGCGATAGGCGTTGAGCACGACCACAGCGTTGGTATAGAGCACGGTATTCGGAATCTGCACCTGTTGGTTATCGGGAGTTCGCAGAATCGTGACGCGCGTCTGGATGTCCTCGACGACCCCCTCATATGTCGTGACCGAGATGGTGTCGCCGATCTTGAACGGCCGTACGACCAAAATAATGAGCCCCGCGAGGAAGTTTTGCAGGATCTCCTTGAACGCAAACCCCACCGCGACCCCCCCGATGCCGAGCAGACTGATCACCTGCCCCGCCTTGAAATCGGGGAAGACCGCCGAAAGCGCGATCAGCGTGCCGAGAATCATGAGCGCGTAGTTCGAGAGCCGCGCCAAGGTCCAACCGACGTGCCTCGAATGGCTGGCTCGGTCCGCGACCCGGTGGATCGCCCGTCCCAAAAACCGGCTCAACAGCCAGAAAAAGAGGAGGACGAACCCCGCTGCGATCAGTCCGGGAATCGCCGTTATCAGACCGTCGAGGAGTTGCTGGAAGCGTTCGATAGCGCGATCGAAGTCGATCCTCACTGCCGTAGATTAGCACACGGAAGAGGCGCGTGCAAGGTACCCTGATCGGCAAACCCCCCATGAGTCAAAAACTCCCTGTGCTCGTCATTGTCGGCCGCCCGAACGTCGGCAAAAGCACCCTCTTCAACCGCGTCATCAAAAAACGCGTCGCCGTCGTCGAAGACACGCCCGGCATCACGCGAGACCGCCTCTACGCCGAAGCCGAATGGAATGGCAAGCGCTTCACCGTCGTGGACACGGGGGGCATCGTCTTCGAAGAGAGCGACCCGCTCGCGGAGCAGATTCGCATTCAGGCCGAAGTCGCGTTGACGGAGGCCGACGCCATCGTATTCGTCACCGACGCGACGGCGGGGCTCACTCCCGACGACCGAGACCTCGCGCAACGCCTGCGCGGCGTGGAAAAGCCGATCTACCTCGTGTTGAACAAAGCGGACCACCCCCATCGCGACCTCGTGGCGGGCGAATTTTACGAACTCGGCATCGGCGAGGAGGTCCGCCCGATTTCCGGGTTACACGGACGCGGCGTCGCCGACCTGCTCGACGAGATCGTCGCCCGACTTCCGGACATCCGGCTGGACGAAGACGTGCGGGAAGAGGTGCGTCTGGCGATCGTCGGCCGCCCGAACGTCGGCAAGTCCTCCTTAGTGAACGCGTTCACCGGAGAACAGCGGATGATCGTCTCGGATGTTGCGGGCACCACGCGCGATGCGATCGACACGCTGCTCGAATATAAGAACGAGCCGTTTCGGCTGATCGACACGGCGGGCATTCGTCGTCGTGGCAAAATCCAAGGCACCGTCGAATACTATATGGTCAACCGCGCGACCCGCGCGATCGAACGCGCGGACTGCGCTCTCGTCGTCATCGACGGCAAAGAGGGGCTGACCGACGGCGACAAGCGTGTCGCCAAAGTCGCGCACGACGCCGGCAAGGCATGCGTTTTCGCCGTGAACAAGTGGGACCTCTCCGAGCCGCCCGACGGGCAACCGCGCCGAAGCTCTCCCTTGAAGAAAGATTTCGTGAAGATCCTGCGCGACCAGGTCCCCGAGCTCGCCTATGCGCCGGTGGCCTTTACCAGTGCGCTGGAAAGCGCGGGGCTCGCCCCCGTGCTCGACCACGTACTCTCGGCGCTCGAGAGCTACAGCTTCCGCATCTCCACGGGCGAGCTGAACCGTATCGTCCGAGACGCCACGTTCGAACGCCCGTACACCACTAAAGGTCGCGCGCTGAAGGTGTATTACGCCACCCAGGTCAGCACCCGCCCGCCGACGTTCGTGATCTTCTGCAACGATCCCGAGCTACTGCACTTTTCGTACGAGCGCTACCTGCTGAACCGGATTCGGGCCGCCTATCCGATGGTCGGGACACCTATCCGGCTCTATGCCCGGAACAGTCACGACAAAAGCCGCCGATGAGCAAGCCGTACGATCTCGGATTTCTGGGAGGCGGGCAGCTGGCCCGCATGTCGATTCAAGCCGCGCAGCGAATGGGGCTGCGCTGCCTCTCCCTGGACCCGGGCGACAAGACTCCGGCCTCCGAGATCGCTCCGGCGCAAGTCGGCGCGCTGGACGATCCCGACAAGATCGCCGAGCTCTTTCGCGCGTGCGCCAAAGTCACCTTGGAAAACGAATTCATTCCCGCCGAGTCGATCCGCCAAGGGCTCGCGCTCGCGGGAGAACCTGAGTCGACCTTGATGCCCGGGCTCGATACCCTCGGAACGATTCAAGACAAGCTTTTGCAGCGCGAAGCCTACCGCCGGGCCGGCGCGCCCTCGCCGATCGCTTTACCGCTCGAAGGGGACGGCGCCGAAGCGGTCCGCACCCTTGGGTTCCCGATGGTGCTCAAAGCCCGTTTCGGCGGGTACGACGGCAAGGGCACTCGTTATGCCCGCACGCCGGAAGAGCTCGAGGAGCACCGCCCTCTGTGGGGACAAGGCGGCTGGATGGCGGAAGGGTTCGTGGACTTTCGCCGCGAGCTCGCGGTGATGGTCTATCGCCGGGGGGACCACGTCGGCTGCTTTCCGACCGTGGAGACGATTCAAACGAACCATGTCTGCGATCTGGTGTTTCCCGCCGGGGTCGACGCGTCGGCCGCAGCGATCGAAGCCGTCGAAGCGGTGGGAGGCGAAGGTCTTTTCGGAGTCGAGCTGTTCGAGACGCGCGAGGGCGCGTTTCTGATCAACGAGATCGCGCCGCGCCCGCATAACACCGGCCATTCCACTCTCGACGGATGCAGCCTCAGCCAATTCGACATGCACATCCGGCTGACCTTGGGCCTTCCGCTCCCCGCTCCGCAGAGCGTGCGTCCGGTGGTCATGGCGAATCTTCTGGGGCAACCCGGGGCGGGAGATTTTCGAAAGGGCCTCCGAGCCGTTTGCGACCCGGACGCCAGGCTCCACTGGTACGGGAAAGCCGAATCTCGCCCCGGACGCAAGATGGGGCATCTCAACCTGATCGGCGAGGAGGGCGCTCCGATCGAGAGGCTGGTCGAACGCGCGCGGCTCGCCCGCGAAGCGTTCTACGGCGGGTGGACCGCGTGAGCGCGCTTTCTGGTCCGCGCGCGCTCGTGATCGTACTGGACGGTTGCGGCGCGGGAGCGGCTCCCGACGCCGAAGCCTTCGGCGATCACGACCATCCGTCGACGCTGCTGCACGTCTGGGAGGCCACCGGCCCCCTCCAAACACCGAATCTCGCGGCATGCGGGTTCTTGGCCGCGGGCGGGATCGCCGTCCCCGCCGCAGACCGCATCGGATCGCTCGACGTGCGCTGGGGGCGCCTGCAAGAGCTTTCGATGGGCAAAGACTCGGTGACCGGGCACTGGGAGATGATGGGCATCGAGACCACCGAGCCGTTTCCTACCTACCCTCGTGGCTTCCCGCCCAGCCTGGTCCGCATGTTCGAAAAAGCGATCGGCGTTCAAACCCTCGGCAACCGCGTCGCGAGCGGGACGGCGATCTTAGAAGAGCTCGGGCCCTTGCACTTGGAGACCGGCTGCCCGATCCTCTACACCAGCGCCGACAGCGTGTTCCAGCTCGCCGCACACGAAGCGATCGTCCCGATCGAGCGGCTCTACGCGATGTGCGAAACCGCACGAGCGCTGCTCACCCCTCCGCACCAGGTGCAACGCGTCATCGCGCGCCCCTTCGTGGGCAGCCCCAAAGCCGGCTTCACTCGCACCGAGCGCCGCAAAGACTATCCCGTTCCTCCACCGCCGAATCTCATCGACCGGATCGGGGACGTCCTGGGGATCGGTGTCGTTCCCGAGCTCTTCGGTGGGCGCGGGTTCCGCGACGTCCGCCGCACTCAAAGCAACGCCGAACATGCGAAGGCCCTGCGCGAGGCGATGCGATCGGATGCGCGCTTTCTCTTCGCCAACTTCGAAGACTTCGATATGCTCTATGGGCATCGGAACGATCCGGAAGGGTTCGGCCGCGCCCTGGAAGCGTTCGATCCGATTCTCGGGGAGATCGTGGCCACGCTCCGGGACGAAGATCTCCTTATCCTGACCGCCGATCACGGCAACGACCCGACTACTCCCTCGACCGATCACAGCCGCGAATATGTGCCGGTGACCGTCTTGGGGCATGGAATCGGCGCTCGACCGCTCGGCGACCGGCCGGGCATGATGGCGATCGGCGGCACGGTCGCGGCGCATCTGGGGATCGACGCCCCCGATCTTCCCACACTCCTTGACTAAGGGCTGTGGAAACCCTTCTCATAAGGTGCTCCTTTCAGTCGCCATCGAACATGGTCAACCCATGAATCGAATCCGGCAAGGTCGCTCCACGAAGTTATCTCAGGTGTGAATGGAGCTCAACGACGATCAAGCACGGCTTTGCCAGTTGTGAACCGCTCTCAAGCAGACTTGCTGATGCCCACCTGATCTTCTTCGAGACCAACGACAATGTCATCCTCGCCAACCATGATCTGGGGGTCACAGAGGGATTCGGCGGATCTTTGCCAGTGAGCTCCAGAATTCACGCCCCGCTCATTACGGCTGTTTCGAAGCGCCGATTCACCCGGTGCTCCTCTCTCGACTGCACTCGCTGCCCGACGAGCCTGCAAGCTGGCTGGCAATCTACCGCGCTGCGTCCAAGAAGCGCTTCAACCGCCGAGCGGCCTCAACGTTTGCGCGATGCCCCGAGCGGCGCGCGACCACATTGAGCGCGCGAACCGGCACGCCGGAGAGGTACAGATCCCCCATCAGATCGAGCAGCTTGTGCCGAGCAGGCTCATCGGGAAACCGAGGCGGGTGGTCGTAGCCCGACTCACCGAGCAGGAGCACCGAATCGTGATCAAGCCCTTGGCCGAGGCCCGCGGCCAGCGCTGCTTGGACTTCCTCGGCGAATGCGAACGTGCGCGCGGGCGCGATCTGCGCTTCGAAATCCGCCGGCAATTCCGCTTCGAACGCTTGCCGCTCCGGAAACCGCCCCGGGCTCTCGTAGGTGTAGGCCCAACGCCCCGAGCCCTTCGAAAGCGCGATACCGAGATCGTCCTCTTGCAAAAAGATCCGCTTGAACAGCTCCGGCCATGACCGTTCGGGCAGCGGGTGAAGCCCCGCCTCCCGCAAACCGCTCCAGAAAGGGAGCGCACTGCCATCCAGGGCAGGTAATTCCGGGGCGCTGAGATGCACGACGGCGTCGGTGATCTCCAACCCCGCGAACGCGGCCATGAGATGTTCCACCGTCGAAATGCCACCCAAACGGGTGCAGCGCGTCGTGTCGGTGACGGCGTCCGGATCGGCGAGCTGCCGCTCCGCACCGCACACGAAAAGGATGCCCGCCTCTCCAGGCTCGATCCGGACCTCGACCGGCACGCCGGAATGCAATCCTCGCCCCTCGAAACGCGCTTCTTCACGCAACGTCTGGCGGACGACGATCAAGCACGCTCCTTTTCGAGCTCGGCCAAACGCTTTTCAAGCGCCCTCAGCCGCACCAAGAGATCGGGCAGCTTCGGCACCAGCTTGTAAACGCGCAACCCTTGCTGCATCGGCATGGCAGGAGAACCGAAATACACTCCTTTATCCGGCAGATCCTGCGCGACCCCCGACGAACCTCCGATCATGATGTCATCGCCGACCTCGGTGTGCGCGTTGACGGCGCACTGCCCCCCGATCGCGACGCGATCGCCGATCTTCGCGCTCCCCGCCAGACCGGTCAGACTCGCGATCACCGTATGCGCACCGATCTCGACATTGTGCCCGACCTGAATCAGGTTGTCGAGCTTGGTGCCCGAGCCGACGCGCGTCGCGCCTACCGTCGCGCGATCCACTGCCGTATTGGCCCCGATCTCGGCGTCCGCTCCGATCTCCACACGCCCGATTTGCGGGACGCGGATGCGCCGCCCTTCCACCTGTTCGAAACCAAACCCGTCCGCTCCCAAGATCGCCCCGGCGTGAACTGCTGTCCGAGCTCCGACGCAGACACCCCGATACAGCACCACTCCGGGATAGAGCGTCGCGCTCTCCGCGACCTCGCACGCTTCGCCCACGTAGCAAAACGGATGCACCCTCGCCTCCGGGCCGATCACCGCCCCTCGCTCGATCACCACGTACGCCCCGAGGCGAGCCGAGGGATCGACCTGGGCGCTCGGGTGGACCACCGCGGTGGGATGCTGCCCCTCATCGAGCGCGAGCGGGCGATCGAACCGTTGAAGCAGCGTAAAGAATGCGGCTCTTGGGCTCGGCACCTGCAGATACGGCTTCACCCGCGACACGAGATCGGGCGGCAGCAGCAGCGCCCCCACCTGTGAACGCTCGGCCCGCCGCAAAAACTTTTCCGACTCGGCGAAGGCGATGCCTTGGGGATCGTCGTCGCCTGCGGCGACTGGGCGCACGATCTCAAGCTCTGGCGGGCCGAATAACGCGCCTCCGAGCTCCTCGGCCAATTGCCCTAATGTCCAACGTGGGTGATCGTACGTCTCCAATCTCGAAATTCCTCAGTCGCGTCGCGGCCCTTTGATTTTGACGAAGCCAGCTCGTAATTTTCCGTGCTCAGCCAGATGGCAAGCTGTCTGTCCAGCAATTTTTCTGGGGCGAGCGTCTCCGCGATCGAGCGAAGCGCAGCACCGGAAGGGCTTCGAGCAGGCGCTTCCACGCCCGGGACGACGACCTCGGCCCCTTGCGTGCCGGCCAATTCGATGGGCGAAAGCTCCGCGAACTGGAGCGACAGCTCGCTGCGATTTTCTAGAATCTGGCGGGTCGCCTCGGCGTCGGCTCGGGCGTCGGCCTCCAACCGCAGACGCTGAATCTCGGCACGCATTTCCGTAAGGTCGCGATCGATCTGCGCCTGCACGCGGTTGAGAATCGCGTTCGCTTCCGTGCGGTAGAGCTCCTCCAGCCCCTTCAGTTGCGCCTCGATGGCTTGAGCTTCCGCAGTGATCTCTCGAACGAATCGCCGCGCGTCCGGCGAATGATTGGGGCGATACTCGGGGAGCAGTGTCAACACCGTCCAGCGCGCGACCAAAGGTCCACGCTGCGCGGCGTAGCCGAAAAAGATCTCTCGAATCTGCGCCTGGGCTCGGGCAAGCAGCGCTTCCTGCTCGGGGCGGAGGGAAGAGAGGCGCGCGGCTTCGAGGCGAGCCGCCTCCTCTTCGTAGACTTCGCGGAGCCGACGGCGTAACTGTGTCAACGCCTTGTCTCGATCGACTTCGAGCCGCCTGAGAGCCGCGCCCCGCAGCTCGGGGTTGGGATCGGCCATCGTCGTCTCGCCTTGATACGGCAACTCGAACGTCTCGGCGGGCAGCGCCGGCGGTACGGGCGGTAGCGGGGCGGGCCGAACGGAGAACCCGGCCTCCGCTTGAAGAGCGGCTCGATCGACCCACACGCGTTCAGGGGATTCGGCGCAGCCCCCGAGAAGGAGCCCCACGCCGAGGCCGACGATTCCCCATCCTTGCGTGTGTCTCGTCACGTTTCTCCGCTCTTCGTCGCAACGAGGAGCAGAGGGGGCTGTGAAGGCCCCCTCGCCAACTACTGGGCGTTCAACCCTTTGAGCGTCGCATCGGAAAGATCGTTCGCGCCGTAGGGCACCACATCGCTATCAAAAACGATGGTCATTCCTTGCGTTTTGGCGATCTCCTTGAGAACGGCGTTGCCCTTCGTCCGACCGGCGGTCTTCTGATCGTCCGCCCAGTCTTGCATTTCGTTGGTAAACGCGGCGTACAGCCCTTGAAGCGCCCGATCCACGCCTTGAGCGCGCCGGGTGTACTCTTCGAGATCCTTCTTCTCTTCCGCGGTCAAGTCGTTCTTGGTCGCGAGCGTCTTGGCCTTCTCGGTCGTCGCGGTGATCTCGGCGCGCAGCGCTTGATAGCGCGCGGTCTCCGCTTCCGAGCGCGGATTCTTGCGCACGAGATCGCGTAGCTCTTTCACCTGCTCGGCGGTCGCCACGTCGTTCGAGCTGAGGAATTTCAGCATCTCTTCGCGCTCGGCCTTCATCTTCTCGAACGCCTGCAACTGCCCTTTGCCGTAGTTGCTCGCCTGAACGACCTGAGCCATCTCCACGACCCCGATCTTAACCTCGGAGCTTTGGAACCCGCTCATCGCGAACACCACGCCGACGCAGCCGGCAACGCCCCAACCCATTCGATCCCACATCTGTTTCGTCATCGCTTCGTGCTCCCCTTTATCGCGAGTTGATCGCCTTAAGCGTGTCCTCGGTCAGGTCGTTCGCCCCATAAGGCGCGATCTCCGAGGCGAAGACGGCGCTAAAGCCCTGCTTCGTGCCCACTTCCTTGACCGTGGTGCGCACCTTGGCGAGCGTCTTGTCGTGCATCTCCTGCTGCATCGCGTTCAGTTCGCGATCGAACTCGGAGGCCCAACGAGCCCCGACGCCCTGAAGCGTCTGGCGCCGCCGGCTAAGCTCTTGAAGCGTCTTGAGTTCTTCGGGCGTCGGATTCGCCTTGACTTGAAGGGCTTTCAATTTCTTATCCGTTTCGATGACGTCGCTCTTGAGCTTTTCGAACTCCTGCTTTTCCGCGGGAGTCGGCGCGTCTTTGAGGGCGAGCGTCTTGAACCGGACGACCTGCTCTTCGGAGAACACGCTGTAAGTCCCGAGGAACTCCAGCATCTCTTCGCGCTTTTTCTGCGCGGCGTCGAGCGCGCGGTTGTTCTCGGCGTAGAGCTTGCTCTTCGTGAACACCGTGCCCAGATCGACCGTGCCGACCTTGTCGGCTTTCGGCTGGAACCCGCTTCCCGCCATCAGGCCGATCATCAACGCGGCGACCGCCCAGCCCATGGATTTCCAATGCATCGTTTTTTCTCCTTTCAACTTAGTTGCCGGGCTTGGCGAGGGTTCTTCGTCGCGTGACGCCTGCACCCGCTCTTCCACTAGAATGACGTTCCGATCTTAAAATGCGTGCGCGTCGAACCGTTTTCGTTCACACCGAAATCGAGGCGGATCGGACCGAGGGGGGTGGTAAAGCTGAATCCGATTCCATACCCGAAGTGCATGTTCCACTTGTCCGATTGCGAAAACTCGTTCACCGTACCGTAGCCACCCCAAGCTCCGCCGTAATCCGCGAACAGCACCGCGTTGAACGACCGCTGGATCGGGTGACGATATTCGAGGGTCGCCAGCACGGAGTGCTTGCCCCAGAAACGATCTTCCTGATAACCGCGCACCGTCTCGGAACCGCCCGCGAAGAACTGCTCAAAGAACGGCACTTCGCCCTGGATCGTGCCCGCTTTGAGGCGGAACGCGAACACGCGTCGAGGCTCGGAAAGATTCAGGCCGCGCGGCGGCTGCGGCGACCAATATCGGCGGTATTCCGCGGTGGTGCGCACGAAGAAATTATCGCCCAAAATACTGTTGTTCGAGGTCAGGCCGCCGACTTCGGTGATGCGGCTAAAGCCGGGCTCGATGTCCAGACGGAACCAATCGCCCGCCGCCGGCTCGCGGTCGACGTCGCGGCGGTTCAAAATCCCGCCGAACGTCAAAACGAACACATCGCCGTCTTGTTGAATGAACCCGTCCGGCACCGGCACAGGAGGGGTGTTGGGATCGTTGTCGTCATCGATCCGCAGATCCGTTTTGATGTTCTCGACACGGGCGTTGATAAAGCCCGTGGTCTTCTCGCGGATCGGCCGCGAAAAGCCCAAGGAGAGACCGGTGCGACGCTCGCGATAGCGCGTGCGCTCGTCAGGCTCCTCGTTGCCGCCGAAGAGCGTTCCGGCGAAGCGGTAGATCAACCGGCTGTAGACCGAAGCGCGAAAAGCGGTACCGCGATCGTCCCAAAAGGGGTTCGCGTAGCTAAGGTCCACGCTGGGCCCGCCGCCCGAAGTGGATTGCAAATAGTTGACCGAGAGGCTTTGCCCGGTTCCCCGGAAGTTGGTGTCCGCCAGGCGAATGAAGCCCGCAAAGCTGCTGCGCGGGTCGACCTGAAGACCGAGACCGAAGGTGCCGGTGCGAGTCTCCTCCATCACGGCGGTCAACTCGATATCGTTGATCTCTTGGCCGTGCTGCTGCTCGCTGCGCACGTCCTCGAACCACCCGGTTCCGAACAGGCGGCTCAGGTCCTCACGCCACTTTTCGAGGTTGAACGGATCGCCGGGGCGCGTGCGGATAATCTTGTCGATCACGCTCGCCTTAGTCTTGGTGTTCCCCTTGATGTTGACTTCCGAAACCATCGTCTCCAGGATCTCGATGTTGAGGGTCCCGGGCGAATCTTCCATCGGTTCGAAGGTGCCGACGCGGGCGAAGTAGTTCTTCTTAGTGTAGAGCTCTTGGATCGCGGCGACGCTGACCCGCACGTTCCGCAGGTTGAACACTTGGCCGACTTCGATCGAGATGACGCTTAAGATCTCTTCGGTGGAGAGCGCCTTGTTCCCGACGACGCGGATCTCCTTGATTACCGGCCATTCGACCAGATCGACGTAGACATCGGCAGCGTTCTCGCCTTCGACGGTCGCGGCTCGCACGTCCACCGCCTTGAAGAACCCGAGCTCCTCCAACGCACGCTTGTCCGCGGTGAGCTGGGCTTCGGTAAAGGGTTGCCCCTCCTCGACCTGCATCGCAGCCAAAATCGCCTCGCGGGAGACCTGCTGGTTCCCCTGAATGACGATCTTGCGTACCAGGGGGGGCGTCTGGCTCCAACCGAGGGCGCACATACAGAGCGCCAGCATCCAACACGCGATCGATCGGGACACGTTCATCCTTGAGAAAACTCCTCCGCTTATCCTTAGCACTTTACCCGCCCCGATCCCCTCCGCCACGCAAACGCGGAGCCCCGGAAAACTTCGAGGTATGAGAAGTACCGCTCTTTCGATGGACGAAGTTTCGGAAAGTTACGGCGAAATCTCGTCGGTTTCGGAAACGGGAGCGTCTGGGGACAAAAAGAGCGAAGTGCTCCTCGCCTGCCACGCGTCTTTAAGGCCGGGGCCACTTCGGCACCCGCTCAAAAGGGTGGGGCCGGCTCCAAGGAGTGTGAGATGGTTTTAAGTATGGCAATGGGCGCCGCGTTCGTCGCCGCGAGCGCGCCTCCGACCGGCGTGGAGGTCACCGTTTACAACCAAGGATTCGGGTTCGTGAAGGAGATCCGCACCCTCGGACTGCGTCAAGGGGCTCAGACGGTGGCGATCGAGAACGTCGCCGCACAGATCGAGCCCGCGAGCGTCGGGGTGCGCGGCCTCGACCGGCCCGACGCGTTCCAGGTGCTCGAACAGAATTATCAATACGATCTGATCAGTCCCCTCGCGATCCTCAACAAATCGGTGGGGCAGCGCGTGCGCTTTATTCGCACGATGGGGGGCGCTCGCGATACGTTGGAGGGCGTGCTCATTAGCGCGCCGACGGCGATCGTCGGGGACCCGGGCGGGGGCTCTTCCCAAACCTATAACGGCATGGTGATCCGCACCGACGACGGACGGATCGTTTTGAACCCCTCGGGAGAGATCGAGGTCGCGACCGTTCCGGCCGGGCTCATCAGCAAGCCGACGCTGCTTTGGGAGATTCAATCCGCGCTCTCAGGCGAGAGCCGGATCGAACTCAGCTACCTGACGCGCGGACTGGTGTGGAGCGCGGACTATGTGCTGACGCTCGGCCCCGAGGATCGCGCCGACCTTTTGGGCTGGGTGACGCTCAACAACACTTCGGGGATCGCCTACGAAAACGCCCGGCTCAAACTGTTAGCCGGGGACGTCGAGCGCCCTGCCCAGGAGATGATGCGCGGAAACCTCGGCGGGCGCGCGGCGCTCAAGGCCGAGCCGGCGTTCGCTGAAGAGGCGCTCTTCGAATACCACCTCTACACGCTGCAACGCCCGACGACGCTTCGCGACCGCGAAATGAAGCAGGTCTCGCTCCTCGAATCGAAAGGGCTGCGCTTTACGAAACGACTGATCGTCGACGCGCTGCAAGGCTTCGGCCGCATCTATCCCAACGAGGGGGAAGTGGGGCTCGGCACGATCAAACCTCAAGTCCGAATCGAGTTCGAGAACACCCAGGCGAACGCGCTCGGGATGGCGCTGCCCAAGGGTCGCATCAAAGTGTATCAACGCGACCAAAGCGGCTCGGTGCAGATGCTGGGCGAGGACCAGATCGATCACACGCCGAAGAACGAAAAGGTGTCCCTTGCGATCGGGCGGGCATTCGACGTTCGGGCCGAACGCAAGCGCACCGCGTTCCGCCGTCTGTCCGACCGCTCGACCGAGGAAACCTTCGAGATCGAGCTGCGAAACCGCAAGGAGGTCGCCGAAACCGTCACCGTTTTGGAGCGCCATTCGGGCGATTGGCGGATCACCGAGTCGAACCTCGACTACCGAAAGCTGGATGCAAACACCACCGAATGGGTGGTGCCTCTGAAGGCTGGGGAGGTGCGTACGCTTCGTTACACGCGGTTCACGAGCTGGTAGCCCGGATCGTCCCCGAGAGCTTTTCGCTCTCGGGGCCTTCCTACTAGATCAAGGAGCGCTCTTTAACCTGGAAATAGTACGACACCAGGTTCGCAGCCAGATCCTGCGGCTCGGAATCCAGAGTGTGAACCCCGGCGGCCGAGAGCGCCGCGCCCGCCTCTTGGCGCTCCTGGTTCAACAGTTTCGCGGCTGTTTTGAGATACATTTGCCCTTCTTCTTGGACTCGGGCTTCCAAACACTCGCGCAGGTGCGGGTCTGAGATCCGCGCGAGCAGCGCGTAGTGCCGTCGGGCGAGCGGCCCGAACGCGGTCAAAAGGTTCTGCGCCGCCGTCGGGTCCTCGACCTCGGTAAACGCGACGAGCAACGAACGGCGCTTCCACCGGCTGGCGAGATAGCTGTACGCAACGTTCGAATCGGTTTCAAGCGGCTCGGCCAGGAGGTCGTGGATCGCTTCGATGATCGCCCCGATCTGCGCGCGACCTTTTCGGGGGGGAAGATACCGCTTGACCTCGGCGCCGTACACCAGCAATCCGACTTGATCTCCGGCAAACGCCGCCGCGTTCGCCAGCATCAGGCACGCATCCAGCACGTGGTCCAGCTTCCGCATGCCCTCGACTTCAGCCAGCATGTGTCGCCCGACGTCGATGCAAAGCACCACCGCTTGGTTCTTCTCCTGCTCATACTGGCGCACCACGAGATCGCCACGCCTTGCCGAGGCTTTCCAATCGATCTTTCGATAATCGTCCCCTTGGATGTACTCTCGAAGCGATTCGAATTCGGTCCCCAGCCCCCGGATCCGCGAGCGCCGAATTCCCATCTCCTGAAGGCGCCCCTTCTGCTTGAGAAGATCGAATTCCCGCAACGCCAGCACGTTCGGATAGACGCGCACCGGCTGCTCCGTCGGCAAGCGCTCTTGCCGCACCACAAGCCCCAGGGGGCATCGCATCCGCACGAAGCTGCCTCGAAAGAAGTCGCCTCCCCGCTCTTTGGGGGTGACGATGTAATCCAACTCGATCTCGCGACCCGGTTCCAAAACCAGCGGGAACTCGCGCTTCGTCGCGGCAAAACCAGGAGGGGGTTCGTCTCGCAAGACGCCCTCGATGCGCTCCAGACCGTCGTTTTCGATCCAGAGTCGGATCCGATTTTGCGCGCGAACCGACAACACCGTATCGTAGGTTCGCCGAACGCGAAGGTCCTTCGCAGCCGGAGCGAGGCGAGCGGTCATCCAGGCGACACCCACCCAGATCGCGTTGTACACCACTGCGAGCCAAAGTTGACCAAGCGCCGCGGCGATCCCCGCAAGGGGGATTCCCAACGCGATCACAAACCAAAATCGTTTCGTCGGCACCATGGCTTTCGGCCTTCGAGGCGGAGAGGTAGCATAGCTGCATGGAGCGGCAGCTTGCGATCCTGAGCCCCGAAAAAACTATCATAACCTATCCGCTCGCAAGCTTGGGGAGCCGAATGATGGCGCACCTCATCGACGTAATCCTTGCGTTCTTCTTGGCGGGGTGCTGGCAACAGTGTCTCAGGCTCCTTTTGCAATCTTCTCTGCCGGCGACGGCGGCGCTTTTAGGACAAGTCGTCGGGCTCTTCACCCTTCTCGCCTACTTCTTTTTCCTCGAAGCGCTCTGGAACGGCCAAACCTTCGGTAAGAAGCTGATGCGCCTGCGCGTGCGAAGCGTCGACGGCACGCCGGTCACGTTCTTCGCCGCGCTCGGACGGAACTTCCTTCGGATCGCCGACCTCATGCCGGGCATTTATCTCTTCGGCCTTTTGTCAATGTTTCTCACCAAAAAATCGCAACGAATCGGCGATCTTGTGGCAAACACCGTCGTGACGTACGAACCGACCCATCTCCCCCGATTTCGTCCTGCGCCGCACGCTGCGGGCGTTCACGCGATGGAACGATACGTCGGCGAACTCCCCGGTATGACTCAGGACGAGTATTTGGCCGTGAAACGGCTTTGCGACCGGTTTCCCGAGTTTCCGACCGCGCTGCAGGAGCGGATGATTCGCGAGATCTGGCAGCCGATCGCCCTACGCCGTAATGTGCCGTTTCTTCCGAACGTGCATCCCATCTATCTCGCGGAGGCCGCCGTTATGAAATACGGGCGTCAACATGGACTGCTGTAAAGCGTGGGGATGGGATGTGGACAAGTGGGGAAACGATTTTCCCTGTGCAAAACGCCCTGTCTCAAACTTGGACATAAGCTTCATTTTCCACAGACTTTTCCACTTTAAGAAGCGTCGGAACTCTAACATTTTGAACTTGACTCAGTAAGTCCTACAGGGAATTCTTACTTATAGGCCAAAGTTTTCCACATCTGGGGCTCGTCTTAATAATAACGATAAATCTTCTTATGCAGGACTCACCGGAATATAAACCCATGGGGATGACGTCCCCGAGGGAACCATGCGTCGAAGACGTCCCAGAAGGGTTTGGGGTTCGTTCACTTGCACTGTCTCATTTCCGGAACTATGCCTCTGAGACGCTTGATCTCTCGCCCGGGTTCAACGTCTTGGCGGGGCCGAACGCTCAAGGCAAAACGAACCTTTTGGAGTCCCTCCATCTTCTGGCGACGACCCGGTTGCTTCGAGGGCAACGGGACGTCGAAGCGATTCTGCAGGGTCAGACCGAGGCTCACGTTCAAGCCGAGCTTCTTGGCCCCGGGACGCAAATCGCGGTCCAGTTGCGTCAGGGCACGCGAAAGAGAGCGACCTTGAATGGGCTAGGGCTTCCTCGCGCGGCGGACCTATTGGGGCGGCTGCCTTGCGTGTGCGTGAGCGCCGCCGACCTCGAGATCGTGCGAGGACAGCCCTCGGAAAGGCGTCTGTTTTTCGATTTAGAGCTCAGTAGCCTCTATCCGGCCTATCTCCGGGCCTTGAGCCTTTACAAGCGCGCTCTGGAGCAACGAAACGCCTTACTGCGCCAGTCTCGTGAGCGGTTCGTCTCCCCTGAGGCGTTCGAGCCGTGGGAGGCCCAACTCGCGACTCAAGGGGTGACCCTCCGACGATTCCGGCGCGAGGCTTTGGAACGGCTTGAGCCCGCGACCCGGGACGTCCATGCACTAATGGGAGAAGGCGAATGTCTGACTCTGGAGTATCTCTCGGGCGATGAGACTCGAACGGAGCAAGATCTTTTAGATAAACTTGCTCAAAATAGGGATTCAGATGTTGCGAGAGGAGGAACCGGAACCGGCCCGCACCGCGACGATTTAAGTCTTAAAATTGAAGGGAAGGAAGTGCGGCTTTACGGCTCTGGGGGGCAACAACGAACGGCGGTGATCGCGCTAAAGATGGGAGCGTTCGGCATGCAGGAACAGATCCTTGGCGCTCCCCCGTTGCTATTGCTCGACGACATTCTGTCGGATCTCGACGAACGTCGCCGCGCAAACCTGGTCGAAATGGTGCTTCGTCGGGCGCGTCAGGCGGTTCTCACTTGCACGGAGGCCTCGGCGGCGGGGCGTGAGATTCTCGAACGGGCCCAGCTCTTTGAAATCCGGGCCGGGCGGGTGCTTCGCGGATGAGAAAGATCGACGGGCTGTTGGGGGCGGCTCTCGGGCGGCAAGAGGTGTTGCGGGCGGCCAAGGCCCAACGGCTTTTGCGCCAATGGCCCGAGATCGTCGGGGGTGAACTCGCCAAGCGCAGCACTCCGGATCGTTACGACCGCGGAACAGTGTGGGTCGCGGTCGAAGGTTCTGCGTGGGCGCAGGAGCTCCGCATGATCAAAGAACGGCTGCTCAAACGGTTGAACGAACTCGCCGGGGAGCCGGATCTGTTTACCGAAGTCCGTTTTGGCGTGCGCACGGCGCGGGGAGACGGTCTCTTGCCCCTCGAGGAACCGGCCGCCCCCGTGGAGAAGACGTCGCATCATACGAGCTTGAGCATCCGAGAGATCGCCGAGAAACGGTTGGAGCAGTGGACGCGTGAAAACCGAGATTCTGGGTAGGCCCAGCCTCCTTTTATGCGTGGGCATGCTTGTAGGGCTCTCGATGGGCTTTCATCCATGGAACGCCCTGATTTTGATTCCCCTTCTCGGATGGGTTCCCGGCTTGGAGCGAAAGCTTGGAATCGCAGCGTGCTGTGTCCTCGGTTTGGTCCTTGCACCTCGGCCTACTCCCCCACCGGGCGTTCCCGACGGCCTCTTTCGAGCGGAGGCCATCGTACGCTCACTTCCCAATCTTTACGCGCGTTCGCAGCGATGCGTCGTCCAGATCGGCCCGGTGTGGGCCTTACTCGTCGCGCCTCGAGAGCCCCGTTTGGCGGTCGGACAATGCTTGTCGATCGAGGGCACACTCGCGCCGCTGCCCGATCCTTACGGCAGTTGGACTCGAGAAGAGGTCTTCGCGCGTTGGCAGGCGCTTTCGGTAACGGTCGTCCGACCGGCGCCGTGGCCACACCGACTCGCAGCCGCCTGGCGTGATTCGTTTGTGACCTTTACCGATCGAACGCTTCACCCTTCGGCCGCCGCGGTCGTTCAAGCACTTTGTTTCGACGTGCGGGGCATGCTGGAGTCCTCGGATCATGAGGCGATGCGACGGACGGGCACCTTGCACCTCGTCTCCGCTTCAGGTCTTCATGTACTGCTCTTTGCGATGCTGTTACGGGCCGTATTTTCGCTGCTTCCTATCCCGCGTCTTGTTCAATTGGCGTTGCTCGCCGGCATCTTGGTCTTTTACGCGCTTGCCACAGGGCTGGAACCGCCGATCGTCCGATCGGTTTTAATGATGCTTCTTTATCTTGCGGCCCCTTATGCGCGGCGTGAACCCGATCTTCTAAGCGCGCTTTCGCTTTCGGCGATCGCGATTCTGATTTGGCGTCCTCAAGAGTTGTACTCCATTGGCTTTCAGCTTTCGTTTGTAACGGTCGCCGCCCTTGGACTTTTCCTTCCCTCTTTCGAAGCGTCAGAAGAGACAAGGCAGATGTTCGGCCTGAAGCGTCTTCGCCACTCGATTGTTCAGGCGGGTTGGGTGAGCGCCATCGCGACCGCTGCGTCCGCGCCGCTTCTCGCTTGGGCCTTTGGTTCGGTGTCGTTCGTCGCGATCTTGGCGAACCTGCTCGTAACCGGCGTTGTGCCCTTTCTTATGGGATTTTCGTTCGTATTACACGGACTTTCGGTACTTTCGCCTTCCATCGCCGCATGGGGGATGCAAAAGGGGGTCGAACCTCTTGCCGGATGGCTCTTGGCGGTAGTCCAGCAATTGGGAGCGCTTCCTTGGGCGGCAACCGAAACGCCCCCTGTCGGGACGCTCACGCTGCTCCTTCTCTATCTCTTCCTGGCGATGCTTTGGAGGCCCCGTGTTCGGCCTGCGTAAGGGGGGGTGGCTCATTGCGCTGGCCTGCCTTCTCGCAGGCTTTGGGTGGGGCCGCTATGAAACCCCCCCGGAACCGGGATTGGTCTTTCTCGATGTCGGGCAAGGGGCCTGTACGGCCTTGCAGCATCGGGGGTCGGGGCTTTTAATCGACGCAGGTCCTGAGAGAGGGTCTCGCACGCTGTCTCAGCTTAGAATGCATGGGATAAAACGTGTTAGTAGTGTTCTCATTACCCATCCCGACGGCGATCATTGCGATGGCTTGGACGCCTTGCTGCGGGCCCATCCGAAAGCGTCCGTCGCGATTTCAGACCAGTTTCGAACCGATCCCGAGCTTCTCGTGAGGCTCAAGCGCTGGAATCGGACGCCTGAGCAGATCGTATGGCTCAAAGGCCGTTCCAACGTGCGTCTCGGGCCGTTCACGATTCGTGTCGATTGTCCTACTCGGGCGATCGGAGAGATCGCAAACGAAGGGTCGCTGTTTCTTCGACTGGGGGAGGAGTTGGTCGTGACAGGGGATGCGAGCCGAATGACGGAGCTCGCGATGCGTCGCCAGGGCCCCTGGCACGCCCGGCTTCTGGTCGCGGGTCACCACGGTAGCCGTGCGGCGTGCGATCCGGCTTGGTTGCGAGAAGTCGGGCCGGACGAGGTGATCTTGAGTTGCGGGCGGGGCAATCCGTACGGGCATCCTCATCCGGAGGTGCTTGCCAGGATCGCGGACGCGGGCGCGAAAGCCCGCCGCACCGACCACGAAGGGGACCTTGTGTATCGATGGCGCGGCGGACGATTCGTTCCGATCAGTCGCTGAGCAACTGCCTTCGCGCTTGAACTTTTTCTAGACGAAGACGAAGCTCCTCGGCTTGAGCGCGCTCCCGTGCGACGATCTCGGGTTTGGCGCGTTCGGTGAACTGGGGATTCGCCAGACGCTGTTCGAGCTTTTGAAGCTCCGCACCGACTTTTTCGGCCTCTTTAGTCAGCCGCGCGGTCTCTTTTTCGGGGTCGATGAGCCCCTCGATCGGGAGGTGGAGATCGAGTCCACCGGCGGTCGTCGAGATCGACTTGATGCCCTCGGGACGACCCGCTCGCAGTTGTTGCACCCATCCCTGGGTTCGAAGTACCTCTTCGAGCCCGCCTAAGTCGCCCTCAAAATACACGGTATCGATCGGTTTCATCGCCGGAAGATCGATTTCGGCGCGAAGCGCACGAAGCGACCGGGTCGCTTCGAAGACCCGCTCGACTTCGGTTTCGACCTCGAGATCGGCCTCGGGCAGGGATTCCGGCCAAGCCGCACTCATCAGGAACTCCGCTTTGCCCGAAAGGGGCAGATGTTGGTACAGCTCTTCGGTGAGATGCGGCATGATGGGGTGCATCATTTTGAGGAACGCTTCGATTGCGGTGAGCAGCACCCACTGGGGCACGGCGCGAGTTTCCGGGTCGGCGAGACGCGCTTTCGAGACCTCGATATACCAATCGCACAGCTCAGACCAGAAGAACCGGTACAGGGCTTGGCAAGCCTCTTGAAAGTCGTATCCTTCGTAGGCCGCGCGGACGGCTTGCTCGGTTCGCGCGAGGCGGCTGAGCAGCCACCGGTCCACCTTTTCAAGCGATTCGGGCCGCACGGGAGGAGCTTCGACGTTCATCAGCACGAACCGCGTGGCGTTCCAGATCTTATTACAGAAGTTCCGGGCATCCTCGGTGCGGCGCTCCCCGAAGCGCAGGTCCTGGTTCATGCCGGTTTGTGAGAGCAACGCGTAGCGAAGCGCGTCGGCCCCGATGCGTTCGATGATCCCCATCGGATCGATTCCGGTTCCCAAGCTTTTGCTCATCCGCCGACCGTCTTCGGTGAGCACCGTCGCGTAGATATAGACGTCTCGGAAGGGGCGCTCATGGAGTTTATCGAGCCCCATCATCATCATCCGCGCAACCCAAAGGTACAAAATATTGCGGTCGGTCACCAAAACGTCGGTGGGATAGAAGCGCTTTAAATCGTCGGTCTCTTCGGGCCAGCCGAGCGTCGCGAAGGGCCAGAGGCCCGAGCTGAACCAGGTGTCCAGCACATCCTCTTCTTGTCGCACGATTCGAAGCGCTCCCGCTTTCGCTTGCGCCGCTTCCTCATTGAGCGCCGCGTAGGCGTTGCCGGCCTCGTCGTAGTACACCGGGATCCGGTGCCCCCACCAGAGTTGGCGGCTGACGCACCAGTCGCGGATGTTCTCCAGCCAGTCGAGCGCCACACGGGCATAGCGATCGGGCACAAAGCGCACATCCCCGTCTTCGATCGCTTGGATCACCGGTTTGGCGAGCTCGGTTTGTCGCACAAACCATTGTTCGGAAAGAAGCGGCTCGATGATCTCGCCGCTCCGCTCGCTGACGAGGATCGGGATCGCGTGATCTTCGATCTTGACGAGATACCCTTCGCTTTCGAGATCCTGCACGATGCGTTTGCGGGCCTCTTCGCGGCTGAGCCCGGCATAGACGCCGCCTGCCTCGGTGATCCGGCCCCGGGGGTCCAGAATGATCGGTTGCTCCAAGCCGTGTCGCTGCCCCACCTCAAAGTCGTTCGCGTCGTGGGCGGGGGTGATTTTGACGGCCCCGCTCCCGAACTCAGGGTCGGGATAGGGGTCTGCGATCAGCGGAATCTCTCGATCCATGAGCGGTAAACGCAGCGTCTTGCCGATAAGGCCGGTATAGCGGGCGTCACTAGGATGAACCGCCACGGCCACATCCCCCAGCATCGTTTCGGGGCGGGTGGTAGCGATTAGGATCTCTCCGGAACCATCCGCATAGGGGTAGCGCACGTAATACAGCTTGCCGTTGATGGTTTTTCGCTCGGTTTCGATATCCGAAACGCTCGTTTGCAAGGCCGGGTCCCAATTGACGACACGGAGACCTTTGTAGATGAGCCCACGTTCGAACCAGTCGATAAAGACCTCTAGAACCGCTTGGGCATAACGATCGTCCAGGGTAAAACGCGAGCGCGACCAATCGAAGGCGCATCCGAGGGCACGAAATTGGCGGAGAATCGTATCACCGCTCTCCTTTCGCCACTCCCAGACCTTTTCGACGAATTTCTCACGTCCCAATTGAGCTCCGCTCGTTCCCGCTTTGCGAAGCTGTTTCTCGACCACGCTTTGCGTGGCGATTCCCGCATGATCCTGCCCCGGCAAGATCAGAACCGAATCACCTTGGAGCCGGCGGTATCGCCCCAGTACGTCTTGGATCGGATAGCACAGCGCATGGCCCATGTGAAGCGAGCCCGTGATGTTAGGGGGCGGGATGGTGATGGTAAAGGTCTTTTGACCAGGGAGATCCGAAGGCTGAAAGAGTCCGGCGCTTTCCCAGCGCGCGTACCACTTGGATTCCGTTTCGGAGGCGAGATAGCGAGTCGGCAATTCCGTCATAGTGAAGCTCCCTTTCCTGTCGCGAAAGTGAGCCGCGAGTTTACCAGTGGCAATGTTTCACGTGAAACAATCTAATGTTTCTCAGTGAAGAGACGCCGGATCACATCTTCGATCTCTGTCTGTTCGACGCTGAGATCGGCGACGGGGAGCTGCTGCAAGACGGCCGCCGTGATCTGAGGCACGCTTGCGTCTTCGATCTCCAGGGTCGCGGTTTGAAGTGCGCCGCCACCTTCTGGCAGGTCGAGCAGTCGGCCGTATCCGGTCAGTTCGTGCTGTTCCACCGGCTGAGAAAAGCTGAGGGTGAGCCGCCGTGTTTGTCCAAAACGCTTCGAAAGCTCTGCAAGGGTCCCATCGAAGATCAAAGTGCCATGATCGATCACGATCACACGCCTTGCCAACTCCTGAACATCTTGCATATAGTGGCTGGTAAGCAAGATGGTGCAACCGTCCTCGGCGTGGACCTCTTTCAAGAAATCGCGAATCGCTTTCTGACTCACCACGTCGAGCCCTAGGGTCGGCTCGTCGAGGAAGACGACTCTAGGCGCGTGAAGCAGAGACGCCGCGAGCTCACATTTCATCCGTTCTCCCAGGCTCAAGCGCCGGACCTGGGTATGCACTTTATCTTTGAGGTTCAGAGTCTCAATCAGCATGTCGATGCGCTTTTTGAATTTGGCTTCGGGCACTTCGTAGAGCTCTTTCAGCACCATAAAGCTCTCCCAGGCTGGAAGATCCCACCAAAGCTGCATCTTATTGCCCATCAGAAGTGCGATCTGACGGAGCATCTCCGGCTTTCGTTGCCGCGGATCGTAACCGAGAACGCGTGCGGTGCCGGAGGTCGGATGCAAGATTCCACTCAACATTTTGAGGGTCGTGGTTTTGCCTGCGCCGTTTGGACCGAGAAACCCGACCAACTCCCCCTGCTCAATACGAAGGTCGATCGATTTCACCGCCTCGATGCGGTTGACCTCTCGCGAAAACAGCGCTTTGACCGCCCCTTGAATTCCAGGGTTCTTTTTACGGGTCGTATAGACTTTGTTCAAGCGTTCGGTTTCGACAGCGGCCATCCTTCTCAGCATAGCTAATGTTTCACGTGAAACACTATCGGGACACTGAAAGGAGCCACAGAACGGGAACAGCGGCGAAGAGCAGCGAATCGATCCGGTCGAGAAGACCCCCGTGTCCTGGCAGGAGACTCCCGCTATCTTTGATCCCTGCGCGGCGTTTGAGCGCGCTCTCGAAGAGATCACCCGCTTGCCCCAGCCCACCGGCGAGGCCCCCTGCAACAGCCCCAGCGATCGGCGCATAGTGAAAGAAGGGCGCAAGGACGGCCCCGATGGCCAGACTCGATAGTAGCCCCGCGACGGCCCCTTCAAGCGTTTTCTTCGGCGACCATCGAGGCGCGAGCTTGTGCTTGCCGAACGCTTTACCGGCAAAGAGCGCGACAGTGTCGCCGAGCCAAATCGGGCCGAAAAGCAACATCAAGGCGCCCTGAGGGGCGTGAGCGTGAAAAACGGCGAGAGAGGCTAAGGGAGCTGCAATCCAAAAGGCGGCTCCTTCCACACGCCACATTCCTCGTTGTCCCGAAGCGGCCGAAAGAACCCCCAAGCCCCACAGGGCGAAGAGTACGGCATAGGAGGGAGGTGCCAACGGGAGGGTTAGCCAACTGAGGAGAGCGAGAAGAGGTAACGACCAAGGAAGTGGGCTCAAAAGCCCCGGCAATTCGCGGGCAGCAAGGAGAAGGACGAGCCCGCCGAGAGCCCAAAGGGGCCAAGACACCTGGGCAAAAAGCGCCGCGACGACGATCGGCAAAAGGCCCAGCGCCGTAAAAACCCGGGCCTTCATGCGCGCCTTAAAGCGCGCCCGACTTCTGAGGGGCCTTTTCGGTGGTGAGTCGCAATGCGACTTGAACGCGGTTTTCGCATTTGAGCTTCCTCATGATAACGCTCACGAGGTTTTTAATGCTCTGTTCGCGTAATCCGGTCGCTTCGGCGATTTTTCGGTTCGAAAACCCTTTTCCGACGAGTTGAGCCACCTCGTACTCTCGTCGAGTCAGTTCACCGTAGGAGCCTCGAGACTCGCGAACGGTCACCGAATTCGGCACTTTGCCCTGGATCCGGAGTTCACGCAGGGCCTCAAAGATGGTTTCGGAGGTCGAGCGAAAGGGAATTTCGCGGTCGAAAAGTTCCGGTCCATACCCTTTGTCCCCTTCGGCGAGCAGCAAAATCGTTCCGATATTGCCAAACGCTTTGGCCCCACTCAAAAAAGTGAGATCTTGTTTTTGCAACCCTTCGGAATAAACGACAAGCACCTGAGCACCGACCTCTTTTGCAAGAGTGATGCAATTTTTCAGGTCCTCCGACTTCGCGACGACGTGAAATCCCCCTTCATGGTTTAGGAGGCTCGCGAGAGCATCCCGGAGGAGATCCTCTTTACAGCATACAGCTAAGCGCATTTTTTAAGACCCAATCCTCATCATCCAAGTTCAAGCAAAATAAACTGCCTTGAGGGCAGGATCACACCGCTTCGAAGGCTGGCGCTGCACTGAAGTTCAAGCAGGTGGGCAAGGCTCAACGGCTCCGCTCGGTATGAACTTTGTCTAGCATACCTAGCCTTTTTGTCTTTAGACCTTAACTGGCAATTTCAAAAGAAAGAAAAAGTACGAAACGGTCTGATTTTAAGGCTGTGATTCTTGGTATAGGCGTGGCCGCGAGACGTCACGGAAAGTCCTCACAGGTTCACGGCGGCGTCCATGAGGCCCTTATGCCCGAAATCTAACCTGGAAAGTAAAATTTCGAGGGACCCTTCGGTCCTATTGTCCGTTTTGGTTAAAACGTTCAACTCTATGCCTTAATAACGCCGCCTGGACCTACTTCATCGCAACCAAAGGTCATAAATAATGCGGACTTATGGGTTCACTGTGGCCTTGATCGACGTGACGTAGGGTTTCTTGAGTCCGTAGCGATCTTGAACCGTTAGCGTGATCGTGTAAGTGCCGGCCTTGCGAAACTTGCGTCGGATCGATTGGCCCGACGCGTCGATTTGGATTCCGTCGCTGGCATCGAAGTCCCAGTGATACTCTAGGACGGAAGAACCCCCGTAGCCGTACGCGGAGAGCGGGACCTCGTCGCCCAAGGCGAGATTGAGATCGGTGGCGTTGATTTCGCCTTGAATCGGGGTGACGTCTTGCAGCACGGCGATATTCCCGATGTAGAACGTTGTGGTCGCATCGGCGGAAACCCAGATCTCTTTCACCTGTTTATTCGTGCGGTCGAAACCGGTGATCGCGCGAACGGGGATGGCCACGGTTCGCCAACCGCGGTCGTCGTATGAACTCGGCACGGGCATATAGGTCTCGCTTCGCTTACCATCGGTCGTGGTGATCACAAGGCGCACGAAACGCATTTTGGGCGCAGTGGAGGAACTTGCGGAGCCGCTCTGACCCGTGGGGGGGATTTGCTCGATCGGGTCGATGCGGCGCCCGCCTGCGTTGCTTCGTGTGCCTCCCGGGCCGCCGAGGCGCAAGTTTTCGTCCGCGATCAGGAAAGTAAGGCGAAGAAGGTTATTCGGGTCTTCGAACGTCGAAGAGAGGTCGAACGGGCTGGTGTAGCGGAGGATTCCGCCTTGGAAATAGTTTCGAGTGGAGAGGCGCAACGAGTTCACGCCTTCGTATGCGGTCTCATCGGTTTGCCCAATGCTACCGCTCCCCCACGACTGCAAGGTGATGCCCTGCTCTCCCAGAGGGTGGGAGGAGTTATAAAGTGCGGTTGGAGGGGTCTGAAGGGCGGTGAGTGTGCCCAGAATCGCCGAGATCTCTGCAAGCCATGCCATAAGTTGTGTTACCTCTCTTCGCCGAACCGAAATCGTTCGATGTTGACGGCTTTCCCCGTCTCCTTTTCGACGCCGATTACTACCCCACAGATTACACCGGGTTCATTCGCAACCTCAAATCGGTGGGGCAAAGTTGTTAAAAAACGCTTCAAAACGATCTCTCGATCCATGCCCAGCACACTATGGATCGGCCCTGTCATCCCCACGTCGCTCATATAGGCCGTCCCGCCGGGCAGAATCGTTTCGTCGGCAGTCTGAACGTGGGTGTGAGTGCCGACGACGGCGCTGACGCGCCCGTTGCAGTACCAGCCCATTGCGATCTTTTCGCTCGTGGCCTCGGCATGGAAATCGATCAGGCAGTGGGGCGTTTGCACCTCACGCAAAAGCGTGTCGACCTTCGGAAACGGATCGTCGTAGGTATCCATATAGACCCGCCCGCAGAGGTTCATGACCGCCAGGCGGACCCCCCCCTTTTCGAGGACGACGGCGCCTCGGCCCGGCACCCCTTCGGGAAGGTTGGCCGGCCGAACGATGGGGCGGTCTCCTTTGAGATAGTCGAAGATTTCGCGCTTATGGAAGGCGTGATTGCCTAGGGTAATCGCGTCGGCGCCGAGGTCGAACAACTCGTTAGCGATCGGAGGCGTGATGCCCACACCCGCGGCCGCATTCTCGCCGTTGATGATCACGAACAGGGGCTGATGCATCGTGATCAGGCTGGGTAGCCCCTCTTTTAGGGCCTGCCGCCCGGGGCGGCCCACGACGTCTCCGCAAAACAGGATCTGATAGGTCTCCATCGGGCGCTCTCCTAAAGCGTAGCGCATCGCGCGGCTTTCATGCGTCTTCGGAGCGAAACGTTTCCCCGAAATACCGCTCCAGCGCTTCGCCTGCGGCCTCTTCCGAGAAACCGCGACGAGCGAGGAACCGTGCTGCGCGATGTGGATCGTCTTCGGGCCGGAACCGCGCGCGGAGCGCTTCCTCGGCCGACGGAAGCGAGTGCGCCTCCAGAAAGGCCTCGATCGACGCCTCGGCCAGACCCTTTCGGCTCAAAGCGTCGCGGATCGCGTCGGCGCCAAGGGCGTTTTTCGCGCTCGTTTTCGCTTCTAGCCACCGTTCGGCCGCGCGTGCATCGTTGAGAAGGCCGCGCTTGGTTAGCAGCGCGAGCGACTCGTCAATCGCTGTTTCGTCGTGCCCTTTTGCGCGCAGAGACTCCCGCACGTCCGATACAAACCGCTCCGTTCGTCGCAGCATCTTCAAGGCGGCCTGGAGCGCGGTTTGCGCTTCAGGGCTCAGGCCTTCGATGTCGGACATCCTGCGTTTCCCGGGACCGCTTAATAGTGCCAGTCGAGGTTCAGGGCATGCCGCGCGTGGCTCTCGATGAACTCGCGCCGCGGCTCGACCTTTTCGCCCATGAGCGTCGAGAACATCTCTTCGATCTCGGCTTGAAACTCCTTTTTCAGCTCGACGCGCAACAGCTTGCGATTGGCCGGAGACATGGTGGTCTCCTCAAGCTGCTCGGCGTCCATTTCGCCGAGACCTTTAAAGCGGGTGATCGTAAAGTTCTTTTTCTTGAGGCTGCGGACGATCTCGTCGCGCTCCGCCTCGCTCATCGCGTAGTGTCGTTCGTTGTTCCCCACGCGCACTACGAAAAGCGGGGGCTGAGCCAGATACACTTTGCCGGCCATGATGAGCGGTTTCATGTATCTATAGAAGAAGGTGAGGAGCAGCGTGCGGATATGCTCGCCGTCCACGTCGGCGTCGGTCATGATGATGACCTTGTCGTAGCGAAGTTTTTCGAGATCGAACGACACTTCGCGTTCTTTCTTGCCGCCTTTGCCGTTGCTCTTGGATTCGTTATGCATTCGCTCGGATTCGAGCACGGTGACGCCTGCCTCGGTCTCTTCGAAGCTCAGTTCTCCTTGATCCTCTTCGTCGGGCAGCTTGCCGAGAGTCAAATCGACGCCGACGCCGAGCGCGGCAATCAGCGATTTGATCTCTTCGTTGTCGAGCGCTTTGTCGATCCGGGCGCGTTCGACGTTCAGGATCTTGCCACGTAGCGGCAGCACCGCTTGGGTCATGCGATCACGCGCCGATTTGGCCGAGCCACCGGCCGAGTCGCCCTCGACCAGGAACAGTTCGCAGTCGACGGGGTTCTTGCTCACGCAGTCCGAAAGCTTGCCGGGCAGCCCGAACGAATCCATCGCCGAGGAGCGCTTGACGGCTTCGGCGGCCTTGCGCGCGGCCTCGCGGGCACGCTGGGCGATCACGGCCTTTTCGATCAGACGCTTGGCGATCGCGGGGTTCTCTTCGAGGTAAGTGTTCAACCCGTCTCCAACCAGCGAGTTCGTCAACCCCTGTACTTCGGGCGTCACGAGTTTGACCTTGTCTTGCGAATTGTAGCTGGGGTTCTCCAGGCGGAGCGAGATGACGGCGGTCAAGCCGTCCGAAACGTCGTCCGAGGAGAAGTTGTTGTCCTTCTCCTTCAGGAAGTTCATTCGCCGTGCGTAGGAGTTGATGACGCGAGTCAGCGCGGCGTTAAAGCCCGAAACGTGGGTTCCGCCGTCCGGCTGGTGGATGTTGTTCGAAAAAGCGAGCACCGTTTGCGCGTAGCCGTCGTGGTATTGGATGGCGACTTCGAGCTCGGTGGTGTCCTTTTTACGAGCGAAGAAGATGACCGGGTGGAGGGAGTTCTTGCTCTTGTTGACGTCCTCCACAAGTTGGGGGATACCGCGCTTGAAGTGGAACACCTCGTCGTTCTCGGGGTTGTTCTCGTTTGTGAACGAGAAGCGCACCTGGGCGTTGAGGTAAGCGAGTTCGCGGATCCGGTTTTTGATCAGGTGGATGTCGTATTCGGTGGTCGAAAGGACGGTATCGTCGGCCTGCCAGTGGATTTTAGTGCCGGTGCCTTCGGCGGAACCGATCTCTTTGACCGCGTCGACGGGGATGCCGCGCTCGTAGCGCTGCATGTAGGTTTTGCCGCTACGCCGCACGGTGGCTTCGAGCCAACTGGAGAGCGCGTTCACGCAGCTGACACCGACGCCGTGCAGGCCGCCGGACGTTTTATAGCCGCCGCCGCCGAATTTACCCCCGGCATGGAGGACAGTCATGACGACCTGAAGGGCCGAGACGCCGGTTTTGGCATGGAGGTCGACGGGGATGCCGCGGCCGTTGTCTTCGAGCGACATCGAATTGTCGGTGTGAAGCACGACGTTGATCTCCGTGCAGTAGCCGGCCAAGGCTTCGTCGACCGAGTTGTCGATGACCTCGCGAAACATCTGGTGCAAGCCCTTCGAGCCGTTGTCGCCCACGTACATGCCCGGGCGCTTTCGGACCGCCTCCAGGCCTTCGAGCACCTGAATCTGATCGGCGTTATAGTCGCCGGTGACTTTGGACGTGATCTCGTCGAGCGCGCGCTGCTGATCGTCGTCCAGGCCCTCGATGGGCGCGTTATCCTCGTTCATGTTGTTCGACATTGGCGTTCGTTATTCGCTCTCCGGGAGCCTGAGAAGACTGCCAGAGCGGCCTTTTAGGACACGTTCCGCGAACCTAAAGTATACCCGCTCCCCTAAAGACGGACGGGTTGGGAAGAAAGTGCCACGGCGGTACACTGCACGGCGACCGCGATGAGTGAAGACAGATCGATTCGAGACGTTCGCCTGGAGAAGCTGGCCCGGATGCGCGAGATGGGGTGCGACCCTTACGCGGTCGAGCAGTTCGTGAGCACCGACAGTGTGCGCGGCTTGCTCGAAGGGTTCGAGGAGGGCAAACCCGTGAGCCTGGCCGGCCGGGTGGTGTCCTACCGGCTGATGGGCAAGGCCGGATTCGCGCACCTCAGCGACGGCGAAGGGCGGATCCAGGGTTATTTCCGTAAAGACGATCTGGGCGAAACGGGCTGGGAGCTGTTTGGTTTGCTGGATATCGGCGACCATGTGGGAATCGAAGGGGAGCTCTTCGTGACGAAGACCGGCGAGTCGTCGATCCACGTCAAGACGCTCACTCCGTTGAGCAAAGCGTTGCACGCTCTCCCGCTCGGGAAGACCAAAACCGAGCTCGACGCCGAGGGGAACGAGGTCACCGCGCAGTGGTACGGCCTGACCGATACGGAGCAGCGCTATCGCCACCGCCACCTCGATCTGTTGTGTAACCCCGAAGCGCGAGCGATGCTCTTGAACCGGGCCCGGCTCGTGCAGGCGGTTCGCGAGTTTATGAATGCTCGAGGGTATTTGGAAGTCGAGACCCCTCTACTCCAACTGGAGGCGGGCGGCGCAGCGGCCCGTCCGTTCGTCACGCATTACAACGCCTACGACCTCGACGTCAAACTCAGAATCTCGCTGGAGCTGTATCTCAAGCGGGTGCTTTGCGGGGACGTCCCGAAAGTCTATGAAATCGGGCGGGTCTTTCGCAACGAGGGGGTCAGCAACCGCCACAACCCCGAATTCACCTTGCTGGAGTTTTACGAGGCCTTCATCCAGCTCGAAGACGTGATGGAGATCGTGGAGGGGCTTTTCCGCGACGTGTGCCAGAAAGTGTTCGGCAGCGCGATCGTGCGGCTCCCCGTCGAGATCGATTTTTCGAAGCCTTGGCGCCGCGCGAACTTGTTGGATCTTCTCGAGGAGCATGCGGGAGTTCGCCCAGAGGAGTTGGGAGACCTCGAATCCGCAAAGCGGGCGATGGATCGGGTGGGACTGCCGACCGAAAAAGAGGCGAATCTGGGGGGCATCGTGGAGAAGCTGCTGGAACGATTCGTCGAACCGACGCTGATCCAGCCGACCTTCGTGGTGGGCTATCCGATCGAGACGTCGCCCCTTGCGAAGAAGGACCCCGCACGACCCGGGTTTACGCGACGCTTCGAAGGGTATGTCATGGGCCGCGAGATCTGCAACGCGTTTAGCGAGATCAACGATCCGCTCGATCAACGGGAGAGATTCGAGCAGCAGGTCCGCGAGCGCGCGGCCGGCGACGACGAGGCGCACCCGATGGATGAAGAGTTCCTCTACGCCTTGGAGTGTGGAATGCCCCCCGCGGGCGGGTGCGGAATCGGCATCGACCGCCTCGCGATGATCTTGACCGGCGCCGAAGTGATGCGCGAAGTGATCCTCTTCCCCACGATGCGGCCGACGTCTTCGAGCGGCGAGGCTGAGTCGGAAACCGAGTAGCCCACTCCGAATTTTCTTGGGCGCTCGGAAAGGACGCCGGGGTACATTTTGAGGGTTATGCCCTCCCACATTCGCAACATCGGCATCATCGCGCATGTCGATCATGGAAAGACCACGCTCGTGGACGCTATCTTCCGCCAGGCCGGGATCTTTCGCGAGAACCAGCAGATGCAGGAGCGGGTCATGGATAGCAACGACTTGGAGCGCGAGAAGGGGATCACGATCCTCAGCAAAGTCGCCAGCGTGCGCTACAAAGAATTTAAAATCAACATCGTCGATACCCCCGGGCACGCCGACTTCGGGGCCGAAGTCGAACGGGTGCTTTCGATGGTGGATGGCGTGCTTCTCGTGGTGGACGCGAACGAAGGCCCGATGCCCCAAACGCGCTTTGTATTGAAGAAGGCGTTCGAGAACAAGCTCAAGCCGATCGTGTGCATCAATAAAATCGATCGGGAGGGTGCGCGCCCCCTCGAAGCGTACGATAAAACGCTCGACCTCTTTATCGATCTCGGAGCGGAGGAGAGCGACCTTTTCTTCCCGCACCTCTACACCTCGGGAGCGGGCGGGTTCGCCCGCGTGTCGCCGGACGGGGGCGAGCAGAATATGCGCGAGCTGTTCGAGATGGTCGTCAACGCGGTTCCGGCTCCTTCGGTGCAGGCGGAAGGCACGTTCCTGATGCAGATCAACAATCTCGACTATTCCGATTATCTGGGACGGATCTTCGGAGGGAAGGTGCTGCGCGGCTCGGTCAGCGTCGGCCAGCGTCTGACACTTCTTCGCGAAGGCAAGCAGACGGGCTTCAACGTGACCAAGCTTTGGACGTACGAGGGTATCCAGATGCGCGAGGTTGAGTCGATCGGCGCAGGCGAGATCGCGATGATGTCCGGGCTTGACGACGTATTGATCGGCGACAGCGTGGCGGATGCCGCAAACCCCGAGGAGCTCCCGCGGATCCAAGTCGAGCCGCCGACGCTCAGCATGAACTTCTACGCGAACAACTCGCCGCTGGCGGGCAAGGACGGGGGCAAGTTCCTCACGATCCACAAGCTGCGCGAGCGCTTGGAGCGCGAAGAGAAGACGAGCGTTTCGATCAAAATCGATCCGACGGCCGCCGCCGATACGGTCAAGGTGTACGCCCGAGGCGAGCTCCAGCTCGCGATCCTCATCGAGACGATGCGGCGCGAGGGGTTCGAGATGGCGATCTCGCGTCCGAAAGTTATTTTCCGCAACGGTCCGGACGAAAACGCGTCGACCCAGGTGAGTTCGAAGAGCGAGGCGTACGAGCCGACCGAATCCCTCGTGCTGGAGCTGCCCGAAGACGGGGTGGGACCCACGATGGAGGAGCTGAGCCGTCGCCGGGGCGAGCTCAAAGAGATGCATAAGGACGCAGGGGGCACCGTACGATTGGTGTACTCGATCCCGACGCGCGGCCTGATCGGCTTCCGATCGAACTACCTGACGCTGACCCGCGGGCTCGGCATCATGGCCTCGATCTTCGACGGGTACGAGCCCTACCGGGGCGAGGTTTCGTCGCGGCAGCGGGGCTCGCTCATCGGCAAGGACCCGGGCAAGATCACTCGCTACGCTTACGAGGACATCCAGGAGCGCGGCCAGCTGTTCTACCCCGTCGGCACGGACACCTACGGTGGGATGATCGTCGGCGAATGCGCGCGAGACGAAGACATGGTGGTGAACATCACGAAAGCCAAAGCGGCCAACAACATGCGCTCGGCGACCTCGGATGCCACCACGGTGCTCGATCCTCACAAAGACTTCTCGCTGGAGCAGGCGCTGAGCTGGCTCGGCGACGACGAACTGCTCGAAGTCACTCCGAAGATGCTGCGTTTCCGCAAGCAGATCTTGGATCATAGCGAGCGGCGCGTGTCGGAGCGACGCTCCGAAGTCTTGTCTTAGAGGCTCATTATCTCCGAAGAAGGCTTTAGACCACGCCTTTACGGGCGATGGCCTCGCCTCGGCTTTCGCCGATCGGCCGGACGGCCGCGACGTTCTCGGGCGGAAAATCGAGGAGTTGGAGCCAATCTTCTTGCGCGTCGCTTTTGGGAAAGATCTCGTTCTCGCGATATTCGGCGTCCGCGGCTTGCAGCAGGTCCTCCAGGCGTAGGCCGTGGGAGCTTTTCGGTGCGGCGATGGCACGGCGAATGGCGGCATCTTTGGCGCGGTCGACGATCGATTTAAGCAGCGCCCCCGACACGAGATCTCGTTTATAGAGGGTTTTTGCTTCGCCGTTTCTGAGATGTACGCGCAGAAACGCGTTGTCCCGCCCGGTCTCCCAAAGCCTGTCGGCGACGGCCTCGACGAGCGTTTCGCGGGTTCCGCCGGTTTCGAGGTCGAGTGGCAGCCCCGCGTGCAAGTAGATCGAGAGGATCTGAGCGGCCTCGGCGCGCCCGGGGCGTCGCACTTTGATCTTGCGATCGATGCGTTCTGGGCGCAGGACGGCGAGGTCGATGTAGTCCGGCCGGTTGCTGGTCAGCATTAAAACGACGTTCTCGAGGGACTCCAAGCCGTCCAACTCCGCGCAGAATTGCGGCACCACGGTATTGCTGATATTCAGGTAGCGGCCGCTGGAACGCGTGCGCAGAACCGATTCGGCCTCGTCCATGAAGATGAACACCAGCCGG
The DNA here is from genome assembly GCA_037189405.1 of bacterium. Lineage (GTDB taxonomy): Bacteria > Armatimonadota > Fimbriimonadia > Fimbriimonadales > Fimbriimonadaceae > JBBCJD01. Next base: position 6,481 of record JBBCJD010000008.1, on the reverse strand, counting down.
CCCTCTTTTGCTTTTTCCCGAGCGGTCTTGAAGATCTCGCGCACCATGCGTTCGGTTTCGCCGAGCCACATATTGAGGATCTTGGGGCCGGAGATCGCCATGAAGTATTCGCGCACCGCTTCGCCGCGCTCTTCGGAGTAGGCCTTGGCGAGATTGTGTGCGGTGGCCTTGCCGAGCAGCGTCTTGCCGCAACCGGGCGGCCCGTATAGGAGAAGCCCTTTGATCGGCTTTTTTTCGAACGCGCGGTAGATCTCGGGGTGCAGCAGCGGCTGTTCGATGGTCTCCCGGATCAGCGAGATCGCCTCTTCTTGGCCTCCGACTTGGTCCCAACCGATGGCAGGCACTTCCTCCAGGAAATAATCGCGCGATTCTTGACGGGGGGTGTGCTCCAGCGCGATCCGGCCGGAAGGATCGAGACGCACCTCGTCGCCCGCTCGGACGGCGACGTCCGCGAGTGCCGCTCCCCGAAGCACGAATCGGCCTTCGGCGCCGGGGACGTCGGAGCCGAGCCGCAAGCGTCCGTCTTCGAGCGCGTCCGCGACTTTGACGATCGGGCCGGAAAGCGGTTGGGGCAGGGTGCCGATGACGGTGTAGGCCTCGTTGACCTTGATCCGAGCGCCGGTCTCGAGCCCCTCGCGCTCTAGTTTGGGATCGACCTCGGCCACGAACTCTTGATCCCCGACGGCGATCAGCGCAGCTTGTTCCTCGAGCCAGCGCAAGAAGACACCGATGCGATTGGCGGGCGCGGTGAGCTTGGCGTAGGCCTCTTCATACTCTTCGAGGAGCTTGGACGCGGCTTCACGCTCCTCTCGTTCGCTCTGGAGGGCGCCTCGGAGCGCGGCGAGCGCGTTCGCGAGGCGCGGATTGGCGGGCGCATGGGTCTCGATCTGATCGAGGAGTTCCAGAGCGGGGGAGGATCGGTCGGACATCGTCATGTATTACGACGCCGCGAGAGCCCGGATGCGCTCCAGAGATCGATATTGGAGGTTAAAAAGCCGGGCTTCAAGAAAAGCGCCCCACTCTTTCGAAAAGAGGGGGCGCGTAAGACAGGAGGGTGGAGAGAGGGACTTAGCCGCGCGTCGCGCCGCTCCACTCGTCCCAGAACGTGCGAGGACGTCCGGTTTGAGGGCCGTACTGCTGAGGGAACAGCATGCCTTCGCCGTAGCCGTAGGACACGACTTTGCGCGCCTTCATATCGTAGACATCCCCCTTTTGAAGCACGAAATACGGCTTCTCCCAGGGTTGGTGGGGGCGGGTGTTGTCGTGCACGGTGACCTTCCACGCGCCCATGACCTCGAAGCGGTCTTTGCTGACGACGATGCCGGTGCTCTCCGAGAGCCCGATGCCCAGCAGGTGGGGATACTTCTCCATGACGGGAATCAGGTCGTCCCAGCGGTTCCGGGTATTCAAATGTTGGTCGATGGCCGATTTACGGAGAAATTCGAACCCTTGCAGGTGGTTTTGCTCCTCGGTGATCATGATGTGCGGGCCTTTTGTATCTCCGCGCACCAAGAACTCGCCTTGGATGCTCGCTCCCGCCGAGCTGCCACCGATGACCCCGCCGCGCTCGAGGACTTTATGGAACTCCTTGTAGGTCAAGGTATTCATATACGAATCCACGAAGTTCCATTGACGTCCGCCGTCGAACCAGACCGCGGTGGCTTCGCGTAGCTTTGCCACGAACTCTTCCGTATCCGCGATCTTCGGATCGTGCGTGTGGAGCATCGAGACATTTTTCATCCCGAGTCGGTTCTTCCAAGAGGCGAGGACGGCGTCTTCATTATAAACTCGGGGGGTGCCGTCGGCGTTGAAGTTCCCTCCGGAAGTCGGCACGATCACGAATCGTCCGTTCTCTTTGCCGCCGCCCAGGGCGATAAATTTGTCCATCATCTCCGGAGGCGTGCGGCCCCCTCCGATGATGACCAGATGCCCTTTCGCGGGACCGTATTCGGTGGCTTGAGTCTCTTGGGCTGAGACGACGCCGCCGAGCAAGAACGCCGTCAGAAGCGCTGTGGGGAGGATGAATCGGCCGAGGCCTGCGCGAAAACCATAATGTGAACCCATATGAAACCCCTACTCTTCCTCTGAGCGATTGGGTTCCAAGTCCTTAAAATCAGAGCGGGCCTTCGAGGATCGCGTACCGGGGCCGACCTTGGACGGGATAGATCGCCAGCGTCAGGGCGCGGTCTCCCATCGGACGAAACCGCTTTTGCGCCTCTTCCACCCGGATCGGGACACCGCGGGTCTTCACGGCGAGGCGTCCGGCCCCGTGTGTCCGTAACGCCGTTGCGGCGGCTTTCCAATCCTCGGCCGCGGCGAGGACCCGCCAAGCGCGCAGCCACGGTGAGGCGGTCGGGTCGCCAGGCCCGGTGAGGTACCCGTTGGATTCGCCGAGAGGCTGCAGTCCGCCGCGCTCGCAAAGCGTTCCGAGCGCGTGCGCTCGGATCGCGGCGGGGTCCGCCTCGTAGAAGATGTCCGCGGGAAGGGCGGTGGAGACCGGCAGATCTGCCGGAGAGAGCCGCTCACCGGTCTCGATATGGACCGCAACGCGTCCTGGCTCCGCTTCCCGCCCGAGCCAAAGTACCGCCTCGCGGCACTCCCCGCCGAAAGAAAGAAATTCGAGGCCGCCGCCGAACCCTTCGAGCCAGGGGTCGGGCAGGAGGGGGCTGAGTTTGAGTCCTGCCAACCGGAGCGCGGAGAGACGCGGGATCAGCGTGTGAGGATCGGGCTGAAACGCTTCAGGGGTCAGGGTGCGCCGTCCTTCGATTCGCCGGGCTGGATCGGCAAAAGCGTAGTCGAAATCCCAAGGTGTCTCGAGAGTATCGAGTTCGCGGATGTCGGCCGAGAGGTTGTGCGCCGCTAGATTCCACCGGGCAAGTTCGGCGCGTTCGAAGTCGATTTCAAAACCGATCGCCGGTCCGCGCGTGGCCAGGGCGATCAGATCTCCGCCGATGCCGCAAGTCAGGTCCGCGACCCGCGCTCCGGAAGGAAACCGAGAGGCGTGATAGCGGGCCACGGCTTCGTGAGTCGCTTGCTCGAGCGCCTCGCGAGTGAAAAGCATCGCTTCCCCCCGCGCGAACTTCCGCATCCCCAGAGCGCGCAGCTCTTGCTGGGTAAACGCCCAAGCGGCCATCTCGGAGCCAACTTCTCGCGCTACCGACTGAAGATGCTTGGGGGTCGGCGCAAGCCCCTGCGCCAGTTCCAAGGCGCGTCGCCGGCATGCGAGGAGCTCGGGATCGTTCAAGGTATCATTGTAGCGGCGTTTCCCTTTCGCGTGCCGTGAAATTTGCCGCACGCACCCCTGCAATTGGAAGACGATTCGGCGGTAAAAAAGGCGGACGCGCAACACGAAGATGAACAATCCTGGTGCAAAGAAGACGTGGCGAGAGAAAGTAGGGCTCGCCGAGATGCTCAAAGGCGGCGTGATTATGGACGTCGTGAACCCCGAGCAGGCGAAGATCGCCGAGGACGCGGGCGCGGTCGCGGTGATGGCGCTAGAGCGTGTCCCGGCGGATATCCGGCGCGACGGCGGCGTCGCCCGCATGAGCGATCCGGAGATGATCCTTGGGATCAAAGAGGTCGTCAGCATCCCGGTGATGGCCAAGTGTCGAATCGGCCACTTCGCCGAAGCGCAGATTCTCGAAGCGTTGGAAGTCGACTTCATCGATGAGAGCGAAGTGCTGACTCCCGCGGACGAGGAGCACCACGTCGATAAGCACGCCTTTACGGTGCCGTTCGTGTGCGGGGCGCGTAATCTCGGTGAGGCGCTTCGCCGCTGCGCCGAGGGCGCGGCGATGATCCGCACCAAAGGTGAGGCCGGCACGGGCGACGTCGTCGAAGCGGTGCGGCACATGCGGGCCATCATGGGTGAGATCCGTCAGGTGCAGAGCTCGCGCGAAGATGAACTGTACGTCCTTGCGAAAACGCTCCAGGCCCCCTTGGAATTGGTGCGCGAAGTGCACGACACAGGGCGACTTCCGGTCCCGAACTTCTCGGCCGGGGGCATTGCGACGCCCGCGGACGCTTCGCTCATGATGCAACTCGGCGCGGAAACGGTGTTCGTCGGTTCCGGCATCTTCAAGTCCGGGGATCCGGTCAAGCGCGCCAAGGCCATCGTCGAGTCGGTGCTGTTCTATAACGAGCCGAAGAAGATCGCGGAGATCAGCAAAGGCCTCGGTGAACCGATGGTCGGCATCAGCGTCTCCTCGCTTGGCGCGAACGAGCTACTCGCTGCGCGCGGCTGGTAACTCCTCTTTTCGCGAGGTGCCTCTTCTTGAGAGGTACCTCACTTTACTGAGCTTAAGGACGTCTCTTTTAAGGGGAAGGTTTGGATATTGAGACGTTGTTGGTAGATCTCCCCGGCCGCAAGAACGTCTAGATTGGGAAGCTCAAATCTCCCCATTCTGGAGATAAATTCCCAGTGCGTCCTCTCTAGCTTTGAAAGAGGTCGCCTCAAAAGGGCCTCTTCGCTCAGGTGATCTCCCTTGACCTAAGAAGTTACGACATCTCCGTTCGAACGGGCTCAGCTACGAAATTCATGCTTCAAATTTGATTAGCAGGCGTGAATGCGATAAATTTTCCGCCGACTCCAATGAGAGTAGGTTGGTTTGGTGCCCTCGTTTTAGTCCGATCTTTAAGTCACTTCGCCTCTCTTAGCCCGAGGAAGGCTTCGTGAGGTCTCCATTCGAACCGGGGTGCTCCATCGCGCGATAGAGTGAGATGAAGGATTTCATTCGCGATCAGAGTGAGTTACAAGGAGATCGGCATGTATCGAGACATCTTGACGACGATGATCTGGGATGGACAGGATTACCTCATGGAGTTACAATAATCATGGCCTATGCAACCTACACCTTCTTCGAAGGAGAACTCGTCACCGTCATGCACGAAGGACGAAGACGCGACGTAGCCACCGACCCTCAAGGGTCGGTGGTGCACCTGATGACCAGCTTCTTCGTCCTCTCCAACAGTCTCACTTACTGGCCTTATGGAGAGCAGCGCACCAAAAGCGGAGGCATCAATATCCCCTTCCACTATATCGGAGCGCACGGCTACTACGAAGACACCAGTAACCGGCTCTACGTCAGAGCAAGATACTATAGGGCTGATCTCGGAAACTGGATAACCAAAGACCCACTCTGGCCAGAAGAAAAGGCATATCAATATGTAAACGGAAATCCAATTAATAGTATAGATCCAAGTGGGGAGTGGGTTGTGCATGTACTTTGTGCAGCTGCCTGCCTCACCGTTGGTGGATGCGCTTGGGGACTATCCATAGCATGCAATAAGTGGGAAGATGCGTATGAATCTTTTGCGGAGTGCGCAGTTCAATATCTGGAAACACTTCCGTGGTACTCTTTAGCAGGCTGTGGTGTTGCCTTGCCCGGATGTTTGGCATGTTTGGCTAAGTATGCCAAACCTTTATGTCGCAAATTGATGGACGGTTATTGCACTGAGGCAGAGTGGAATGCCTTTAAACTTTTTATACACAATCCCTATTCTTGTGATGCAAAGCGTTCTTGCCAAAAGATACGTCCTCCTAAGACACTGGAAAAATGCAATGAAGCACAAAAAAGACTTAATTGTAATATAGCATGTCTTGCTGCTCGTATGGCACGTCAAATACGGTGCTATAAAAGCGACAGGAATAAGAAAAATCACCTTGACCAGATCGCAGATACAATGTCAGTTGGAGCGGTTTGTGTTACTGCAAGGAAAACTTTAAATTGTTAAATTATGATTACAGTAGTTTGAAAAATAATTTAATGCACGAGGTGCAAGCTAAGCTTGCACCTCGTGCATCTATCTTTACCGGTTCATTAACTGAACGTGAAACGATGTGTAACCAATTTGAAAATAAAAGGTTATCCTTCGTCTTTGGTGGCCAATCTTATTTTGAAGCTAAAATACCCGTTGAAGAAGATCAATTTTTTGAATACTTATATTTTCTTACTAATGAAGCGTTCTTGTTTTACACCGCATCACTTATACGACATTCACTTCAAAATGAATCTCAAATATTGCTATTTTCTAAGGTGTTTAATTTTAAGATAAAGACTCATAAAAAATTCCTGAAATCTTTTGTAAATTATTGGAGTAAGGAGCAAATCTTAATTATTCTAAAATCTCAATCATTTATTTTATTGAATGAATTGCTTTTCTATCATCCGATGTACAGTCTTTATGAGTCTCGAGCTCTCTTTGAGACCATTGATCACTTGATGAATGCACTTGCATAAAAATACACTGCAGATCATTTAATTCTCTAAATTATCAATAAAATTAACGTCTCGTGATCGCGGGCCGCGTTACGACGCTGTCCCTTCGCAACGGCTATACGCACGGCACGATCATGTACTACGAGGAGAGCTTCGACCCCCTCGGCAATCGCCGGGATCGCTTGACTCAGGCGGGGGTTCTCACGACTTGGATCTACGATGCGAACAGCCGCGTGCTGGAGCAACGGGAAAATAGTGCGGGG
>JBBCJD010000007.1:0-312652 GCA_037189405.1 bacterium | reverse complement strand
CGACATCGACGGCGACGGTCTGAAAGAGCTTCTTGTGGGCCAATTCCGAGACGGCAAGATCCGGGTGTATAAGAACCACGGGACCAATACGGCTCCTCGATTCGAAGATTTCGAATGGCTGAAAGCCGACGGCCGCGTCGTTGCTGTGGGGGGCACTTGATGCATCGGCAGCACTCCACAGGTCGTGGATTTAGACGGTGACGGGATCAAAGATATCCTGACGGGCTCGCACAACGGACTCTGCCATTTCTTTCGCGGTTTGGGCGGGGGTGAATTCGCGGCTTCGCATATACTGACTCACGACGAAGACACGAAGATCTCGCTGGGCAACTTTGCGAATGTCGGAACCGTGGATTGGAATGGCGACGGCATTCTCGATTTGGTGGCGTACTCGACCAAATCGTTGCAAGGAAGCGCTCTCAAGCTGCTGATCGGGAAAGGTGATCTTCTTTACGAGCTTCCGGTGCCTTTGGTCGTGGATGGCGAGGTCTTCCCCACTGGCACCCAGACGCCTAACAGCGTTTACGATGGCCGGGTGTGTTTCGGCGATTGGAACGGGGACGGCACGCCGGATCTGCTTCTCGGCCGTGGCGAGGGCAGCGTGACGGTGCATCTGGGGCGTCGGGACGAGACGAAGACCCTTGTCTTGGGACCGGGCGAGCGGCTGATCGATCCTCATCCGGGAACCTTGCCTTCCAGCGAGGTGATCGACTATGCGACGATGACCGTCAAGAATCCCCGCTGCGGGAAACGTCCGACTCTCTCTTTGGTGGACTGGAACGGCGACGGCATTCTCGACCTGCTGATCGGGGACGTTTTCTCGGTACAGGAGGAGGACAAGCTCCCACCAGAGGTGCGTAGTCAGGAGGCTCCCCTGTTGGAATACTATCAAAAACAGGCTGCGGCGCACCAAGCGATCGTCGAACAGCTGAAAGCGCAGACATACGCAGAGCTTGGAAAGCCGCCCGGAACGAAAGGGAGCGACTTGACCGCCGAGGAACAGCGAAAATATTCTACGCTCTACCAGAAAGCTACGACGCGGTCGAAGGAGTTCCAAAGGCTTTCCGCCGAGTTAGAGAAGCTGCGCCTGGAGTTTATGAAGTTTCAACGAGGAAACATCAACTCCGGCTATGTATGGGTCTATCTACGAAAGGCATCTCAGGCTTCGTTCGGCCAAGAGCTGGCCCGACTTGGGGCGTCTTGGGTCGGTTTCGAGAGAGGGCCGTTTTCACGAAGGCTTTGAGCCAGACGAAAGAGGGGTACTTCCTGAATGGAGGCTTCTCGAACCATGTTTTTAACGATTGCCCTTTCTTTCTCGGCTGCGTTTTCCCCGGCGTCTGAGTTTTTGACGCCCTTCCGCGTGAAGGCGGACGGCGCGTATATCGAAGCGGCGGGAGAGCATCGAGGCCACACCGCTCCCGTCTACGACGACATCGACGGCGACGGCGTGAAAGAGCTGCTCGTGGGCCAGTTCGGCGACGGCAAGATCCGTTTGTACAAGAATCACGGGACCAACGCGAATCCCGAATTCAAATCGTTCGAATGGATGCAGGCCGGCGGAAGCGCGATGGCCGTCCCGTGCGGGTGATGCATCGGCAGTACTCCACAGGTCGTGGATCTCAATCAGGACGGTTATAAAGATATCTTGTCGGGCTGCGCCAAAGGGCCGCTCAATCTCTTCGCGGGAGATGGAAAAGGGGGCTTTGCCGAGAGCCAGCCGATCCGCAACGATGCGGGAGAGCCGATCATTCTCGGATTCTTTACGAACGTTTGCACGGTGGATTGGAATGGAGACGGCATTCTCGATCTTCTCACTTATGCGACGCGGCGCCAAGACCCCTTGCAACTGCTGATCGGCAAAGGCGATCTCCGCTATGAAGAGCCGATCCCGATCGAAACGGCCGAGGGTCCCTTTGAAATAGGAACCAAGGAGAATCAGATCCATGACGCCCGGGTGCACTGCGCGGATTGGAATGGCGACGGCATCCCCGATCTGATCCTTGGGAACGGGGTGGGAAGTATCACGCTCTTTCTCGGTTCGCGGGGGCCCGAAAAGACGCTTCGCTTGGGCAAGGGGGTGCGCTTGGTGGAGGCGTTGCCGCACGGCGCGGTCGCGGAGCTGCTCGATCGGGCAACGATGGAGCTGAAAACCCCTCGCTCGTGGTTCCGTCCGACCGTCTCGACGACCGATTGGAACGGCGACGGCAAGCTCGACCTGCTCGTGGGCGATCTGTTCGTTCCGGAGCCGGAACGAAGATTGACGCCCGAAGAGCTTGAGAAAAAGCGACAGGTCGAACAGGAATTGAACCCGATGGTCGCCAAACTGCAAGCGATGGAAAAGGAGGCCGAGGAGGTCGCGCTGCGAGAGCTGGGTAAGAAGGACCCGCTGGAACTTAAAACCGGCGAGGAGAAGAAAGCCTACACTCGGATTCGGGGCCAACATCTCAAGAGTCTCAATTACTCTCCGCTTTACCACGCGGTGGGTCTCAAGCGCGGCGAGTTGTCGGAGTACATCATCCCCACGACTCAAACGGGCTACGTGTGGGTGTATCTGCGGAAGTAGACCGCTTCCCTGGCCCGATTCAGTCGCGATTGGGCCAGGAACTCGCGCGCGCTGTGCACAGGGTGCGAGGTGCGGTCCGGTCGAGGGGTATTCAAAGCTATGGTGCTTCCGATCATGGGTTTGGCATTCTTGGGGCCGCTTTCCTCTGCTCCCCCAATTCCGAATTCATCGTCCAGCGAGTTCGAAGCCCCGTTCCGAGTGCGAGCGGGCGAGGATTACATCAGCGTGGACAAGTGTCACGCCGCCCCCGTCTATGAGGACATCGATGGCGACGGGCTCAAAGAGCTTTTGGTCGGGCAGTTTCAAGAGGGCAGAATCCGGCTGTATCCGAATTACGGCACCAACGCCGCACCCGTGTTCAAAGAGTTTGAGTGGCTGAAAGCCGGCGACGAAGTGCTGAAGCTCCCCGCGGGGTGATGCATCGGCAGTACTCCACAGGTCGTGGATCTCGATGGGGACGGCGTTTTGGATCTACTCAGCGGTTCGGCGGACGGATACGCGCACTTTTTCAAGGGGCTGGGTCGAAAGCAGTTTGCGGTCGAGGAACGACTGCGAGACGCTTTCGGCGAGCCGATTCGACTCGGGTTTTTCGCCAACGTGCGCGCGTTCGATTGGAACGGAGACGGCACGCTCGATCTGGTCTGGTACACCGAGGCGAAATATGTGGATTCTTCTCCCCTGAACGTCCGTCTCGGAAAGGGCGACGGAACTTATGGCGAGGCGGCCCCTCTCCTGCCTCTGGAGCGTCAGCGCGACGGCGCCGGGCTCGCCGTCCGCGACGGACGTCTCGCATTCGCCGATTGGGACGGAGACGGTCAGACGGACCTCTTGCTTGGCAATGGGCAAGGCAGCGTGACGCTGTTCCCCGCCACGCGGTCTCAAGGAACGATGACGCTCGGGGAACCGAGACTTTTGATCGCGCCTTTACCGCAGCCGGACGCGTTTGTCAGCCAAGTGCTCGACTACCGCACCATGGAGCTCGAAACTCCCCGGTGCGGGCGCCGTCCGACCCTTTCGGTAACCGACTGGAACGGAGACGGGCGAACCGACTTGTTGATCGGCGATTATTTTGTCGCTGCTCCTGAGCGAAAGCTGACCGAGGAGGACGTGCGGCAAAAGCAAGCGCTTCAAGCCGAGCTCGAGACGATTCGGCGCTTGCAAACCGAGGAGCAGCAAGAGCGCCAGCGCGCGGTAATCGCCACTTTTGGGAAGGAGCGTCTCGAGCAGCTTACGAAAGACGAGTTTCTCGTCTATTCGCGCGAGGTGACCCGTCTCGCTAAGAATGAACGAACCCAGGAGCTTCGAAAGCGCTATGAGGAAACCATGGAAGCCTTTCGCAAGCTAAACCCACCGAACATCTGGCGGGGTTACGTCTGGGTGTATCTGCGCAAAGTGCCCTAAAGTTAGATCGAAGCAGCGAGGGGCAGGCGAAAAAAGAACCTTGCGGGGAGATCTCCGCAAGGCTTTAAGTGCTCTATCTACTATGCCGCTTCACGATACTTCGAATTCGGAGGTGGCCGCCGAATGGGTTGACCCAAGGCTTGGGGCGATGGGTCAACCTACGAACTTTATTGCCGAAGATACAACCACACGAAGCCGTGCGTGAAGCTGGCGACCCCTTGAAGCATCGGTGCGTATTTCAGCCCGTATTCGCTTTGAAGCGTTTCCGATTCCCGTTCCAGACGGGCATAGTCGGCATCGGCACGAATGCTCTGGCTCAGCTCGCGCACGAGGATCTTCTGCTGCTCTTCGTTGGCGGTGTTGAGATCGGTGATCTTTGCTTTGGCTTTGGCTTTCTCGTAATGCTCTTGATGCTTTTTGAGGAACTCGGCCTCCTTGGCGTTCATCAACTTGACGAACTCATCGTAGTGCTTCAGATCTTCCTTGCTCATCCCGGTCCCTTCCAATTCGCGGAACAGGTAGTCGCCCACCAGCAGATCGAGTTTGCCGTCGCCGTTCCAATCGAGCACGATCGGCCGAGCGGCCGCTCCCGAACGTGGGTTCTCAAGCGTGAGTTTCTCTTGATCGGTGATCTTGAATCGATAGCCTTCGCCGAGAGGCTCGATCAGCGTTTGTGGGGGTGCCAGTTCGATTCCGGCGCCGCCCCTCGTTCCTTTGTAAAAGCTCACTCCGCCGTCGCCGTTTCCGAGGATAAGGTCGAGCGTTCCGTCGCCGTCCCAATCCGCCACGCAAAGCCCCGCGTCGTAAACCCCGCCTCCCCCTTTCGCATAGCGGAACGGCGCCTCCCTCACCTCGACGGGGACTGGATCGCCATATCGCAAACCGCCCAAACCGGGGTAAAAGCGGACCGGGTTTTCCCCTTCTTTGACCGCTGCGAAAACCACTAGGTCGAGCTTGCCGTCTCCGTTCCAATCCGCCACCGACACGGAAGAGCACATACCGGCTCGAAGACCGCGCCCGTCCTTGTTCTGCAAAGGCTCCAGCTTATGGAACTTGCCTTTTCCCTTGCCTCGGTTTACGTAGAGGTCCCCTGTATAGCTACCCTGCACGATATCCAAAATCCCGTCTTCATCGATGTCGACGATCTCGGGGGTCATGCGAGTCACCATAACCCACCGTTTGGGATCGGTGTCGACTTCGATGACCGCAGGCTCGGAAAAGACGGGGGCTTGGTTCGTACCTTGGTTCAAATAGGTATGAAAACCCAAATCGCGCCATCCGATGATGAGGTCGCGCTTTCCATCGCCGTCCACGTCTCCGAAGGCGGGAGCTGCGTAGCCTATGACGTCGATCGGAATCCCGTTGGTGAGGGTAATTCTCTCGGGAGCCTTAAAGATCGCCTGTGATCCGGCTATAAGGCTCATTAAAACGAGTGTAGTCATCGATTTATCTCCTTGGTCATCTGCTCGAAGAGCGTTAAAATGTATCGTTTTATGAGAACGGCAAATTCCTGAAAATAAGTGGATTGGACGAAAGTTAGACCGCAATCGATCGAAACGGTTTATCTTTCTCTCGTAGTGTCGTCAAAAAACCCGGCGAGCTCTAGAGCTCGCCGGTGTAGAGCGAATCGTTTACCTTACCAGTCTGCCCAGGATTTATCGTAATAAAGATAGTATCCGTCGATAGGCATTCCGAAGGATACAGGGTCAGCGGGCGGGAATTTCAAAACCGCTCCGAGATTTGCTCGCTTCATATCAGACGCTACGTAGTAAGGGGGAAAACTCTGAGTAGCGTAGACGAGAGAATGCACTTTTACGTGGCCGTCCATCCATGCGATCGTGGTTTTTCCAAGGTGTCTTCCATGGGAGACGCAGTTCCCCGGGCTCAGTGCTAATCCAGATGTGTTCGAACAATGCATCGCCGCCTTGGTGGGCGGTTTTCCGGGAAATGTACTGTAGTGAAAATCCGCGCTATCTCCGAACATGATCGTTTCGGTGAGATTGTCGAAGACACTATGCTCCAATGGTTCATAGCTGAAAAATGCATTTGCAGAGTAAGCAATTTTATATACTGTTGTAATAGAACTTCCTCCTGCATAGGAAGGCAAATCGACTGCGGAGGGACATTCGTTAATCGGTCCATTTTTCAGGTAAGGGTGAAAAAGGCTGAATCCTGTGGTCGTAGCCTGAGGAAAAGTCGAATAGTCGATCGTTCCCCCACCGAACCAACTGTTCATCGTATACACCGGGTAGCCCCCGCTGGTTACGACAAGATAAGGCCACGTATCTTCGTAATCGGAGATATACAATAAACCGGCGATTGAAATGTTCTTTGCGTTTGAGATGCAGTTCGCTTTCTTGGCGGATTCTTTGGCTTGCGCGAATACGGGAAAAAGAATAGCGGCGAGAATCGCGATAATCGCGATAACAACGAGGAGTTCGATAAGGGTAAACGCTTGTTTTCGATGCTTCCCTAAATGAATCTGCTTCAGAATGGAAGAATGAATCATGTTGTCTCCTTAAGACGCGTCTTGATGGTTAATCTACGACAGAATGCCGAGACTTCCAAGAGCCCTCTTGAGGCCTGATATTCAAAGCTGGAACGTTTCGAGTCCTTTTGGTCTATCTTCACTCAAGGCGAAGCCCTCGGCTCATTTTGAACCGAGGGCTTCATAGAAGACGTAACAGAATCGCCTTGAACGACATTCTAAGGCGATTCAATCAGAAAGATTAGCTTCTTTACCAGTCTGCCCAAGACTTATCGTAGTAGAAATAATACGCATCGGCCGCCGCGCTGAAAGATACAGGATCCACCGGCGGAGACTTTAAGACGCTGCCAAGATCTTCTCCCTTTAATTCCGATGCCAGATAGTAGGGTGCGTAATCCCTTGTAGCATAAACCAAAGAATGAACTTTTACATGACCGTCCATCCATGCGATCGTGGTCTTCCCCAAGTGCCGTCCGTGGGAGACGCAACTTCCGGGAGTCATACCTAAGCCCTCCTGGTTTGCGCAATGCATAGCGGCTCGAGTCGCGGGATTGCCGGCAAAATTCATATAGTGAAAATCGGCGCTGTCTCCGAACATAATCGTTTCAGCTACGTTGTCGAAAGCGCTGTGCTCTAACAGTTCGTAGCTGAAGAAAAGATTGGCTGAGTAGGCGATCTTATAGACCGATGTGATCGGCCCTCCGCCCGCGTAATCAGGAAGGTCTTTCGCTGAAGGGCATTCATGGATCGCTCCGTTTTTAAGATACGGATAGAAAAGGCTCTCACCCGGAGTTTTGGTTTGAGGCATGGAAGAATAGTCGATCGTTCCGCCTCCGAACCATCCAGCCATTCGAGTTACGGGGTAACCACTGTCAGAAATTAAAAGATAAGGCCACGTATCTTCGTAATCAGAGATATACAATAAACCGGCTAATGAGATGTTCTTGGCGTTCGAGATACAGTTCGTTTTCTTGGCCGATTCTTTAGCTTGCGCGAATACGGGAAAAAGAATGGCGGCGAGAATCGCGATAATCGCGATGACGACGAGGAGCTCGATGAGAGTAAACGCTTTAGAACGATGCTTCCTTAAATGAAGCATTCGAGAGTGAGATGAGTGAATCATAATATTTCCTTTAAAGGCGCGTCTTACTCGTTAATCTACGTTAGAAAATCGTATCCTTCAAAGGGTGTCTGAGAGGGTGCTTTTGAAGCTGGGACATTCCACGTGGTCATGGTCTATCTTTAATGAAAACGAAGCCTCCGGTTCGGGTATCGAACCGGAGGCTTGAGGGGGCTTCGAACGAATCGAATACTATTGTCGGATGTAGACCCAAACACGCCCAACCCGGGGCGTGTTGCGAACGACGTCGAGCGGATGGGCGACGTTCGCGGGCGGGAGATAGCCGAGCCGCGCTGCATACTGACTCAACGCACTCCATTCGGGATCTTCGGTCATGATGACCCGATCCATAAGAGCCACCTGTTCCCCGGCAAAGTGCTCGCTGAAGGTGCTTTCGACCATTTGACCTTCGAGGTGCTTGTATTTATTTCGCCAGTACCCTTCCGGTTGTGTGTACTGAACGAGATGCTGAAGCCTTTCGCTCCATGATTGGGCCTCGTCCTCCATTTTGAGCGAGTCCGCCTCGGGAGCGAGCGCCAGCAGATCTCCGACCAAGAGGTCGAGCTTGCCGTCGCCGTTCCAGTCGGTGGCATACACCGCGGCCTGGAAGCCGGATCGCGGCGTAGTGGGCAGGGCGTAGGGCGCCCCGGTGAGTTTGAGATCGGTTTCGGGAGCCAAGGGCTCGACGAGCGTTTGCCCGGCGCCCAGACTCAAAACGCCCTGCGTGTTTCGGCTTCCAGGATAGACGTAAACGCCTCCGTCGGCGTTACCGGCGAGCAGATCCGGGGTTCCGTCACCATTCCAATCGACCATCTGGATACTAGCCCACTGGAGTTTCCCCACGCCGAGGCCGCGCGCGAAAGCGGTTCCCGCGGTCTGAACGGTCGTCGGGGCCGAAAGCTTGAGCCCCTTCTTGCCGAGATACACGCGCAAGGGGTCGCCGGTCTCGCGCGTCGAGACGACGAGGTCCCAGATACCGTCGTTGTCCCAATGCACGGGTGAAACGGTCGCAAAGGCGTCGATCAAGATCGGGGTGCCCGAAGGCCCTTCGAACGATCTCGGAACTTCGTATTGTCCGTTCCCTTTTCCTTTCAAGAATTGGATCTCGCCGAGATCTTCCCAGGCCATGCCGTCGTCCGAAACGGCGCGCGTCTCCATGTAGGTTCCCGTGACGATATCCAAGATGCCGTCTCCGTCGAGGTCCACGAACTGCGCCGAGCCTCCGTTGATGATCTTGGTGACCTCATCCGTTCCGCGGATCAGGGCAATGGCCTCGGGACTCGATTCAAATCCGCCGGCTTTTTTGTTGGGGATCGCGAACATCCCAAGGTGCCGATAGCTCAGCACGAGATCTTTAATCTTGTCGCCGTTGTAGTCTTCGAACGCGATCGCGACCGGATTGGCGGCGTTCAGCGGCACATCCGCCGTCAGATGAATCGGAAACGGGGTTTGGAAGGTGCTAGCCGGAGCTAGCAATCCGGATGCGAGCAGTGCAGAAATCATGTTCATTCCTCCAGTGAGTTGAGTCTTACGGGCATTGTACGAAAGACTCTCACTAGGCCATTTCAACGGCTTGGGGATGTCCCGCGAAAGTTGTTCCAAATCAAACCGGATCGGTCCATCTTTGCCGTTGATCGCCCGATGCTTCGAAAGAGAGGCCATCGCCGAACCGCAAAGCCCCGGATCGACCGATCGCCTGGCGAAAGGTCGGCGTGGGGTTTTAAAGAGCTCCCGCGGTATCTGGCAGGTTCGATACGGCTAGTTCCGGTCGCACGCTTCGTGCCGGGGCGGCGAGACGTGCTTCGGCGCGGAGGCGCGGCGTCCCAAGCCTCGAAACACCCACCGAAGAATCGAGAGCGCCAATCCGATGAGAAGCAGAAGAACGGGGACGATGAGCCAGTTCGGGCTCCACGCGGGGCGCCCGCTTCCCTCTTCGCTGAGTGCGAGCACAGGTGATTCGGGCGAATCGGTCCAGAAGTTCGGATCGGTATCCGGATGACGTCCTTCGCGCAACCGTGCGAGCATAAACGCTTCCCGATCTGTTTGCCATCGTTTGATCTCGGAGCTGAGTCGCTCGTAATCGTTTTTCAAAAGCGAGATCCGCCGAGGGGATAGGTGCGAGGGGGGCCCTTCTTTGCTTAGCTCCGTCGCGACGCTGGGGTCCAAAGGGTAGGCCCCGCTTCGATAAAGGGCCCGGGCTCGCCACTCGGCTACCCAGCCGAGCGACTCGAGGCGCTCCGTTTCCAGGTGGCGCGCAAGGATCATGTAAATGTCCGGCAGGGTGGCCATCTCGCCTCTTCGAATCAGCGTCTCCATCGCGCGGGCGATCTGCGAGGACGTCTTCCCTTGCTCGGTGGCGCGGCGCGTCACGAACTCCGAAAGTGGGGGCAGATCTTGTCGTTGCCCACCCCGATACGCGATCAGCCACTCCAAGACCCACCGCTGCCCCCATTCGCCTTCAAAAGAGTCATTCGGGCTCGATCGAACGGCTTCATCGACGCGGTCGAGCGCGGCGCGCAGATCGGGCAGGGTGTCGACACGGGGAGGCGCCTTCAAAGCTCGCATCATCAAGAAAGTGGCTTCGTTGGCGAGCGCGCGCGCGCGATGGGTTTGAGTCTCCGGCGAAGGGCGCGAGGCGTCCAGAAGCGCGATCTTACGGCGCGTCAGCTCAAGAGCCCGCTCCAAGCTTCCCAGCTTGGCGTGGGCGACGGCCGCGTCGTCGTAGAGCGCCCAATCGGGGTTTTCGCCAAGCGCCTGTTCCACTCGTTCGAGCCGCATCTCATAGTAAAGCGCGGGGTGGCGTGGCGCCTGCCCCATCAGGACGGCGAGAATCGAACCGTTTTCTTGGGCCTCTTCTCGCACTGCGTCGCGGTCCCAAAGACACGCGTGCGCTCCGAGCGCCAGAGCGGAAAAAAGGAAGCAAAGAACCGTTCGCATCGAGGATCTCCGATAAGGTGGACGCGCGAGCCTCCTCTCCCGGTTCGTGGTCGTTGAATGGAACTCTTTGGCAATGGAGGCGATTGACTTAGAATAAGAGAATCGACCAACCTATGAGCAGTCTATGATGGATCCCGAAGACGAACAATCTTTCGACGTGATGGCGCCGGAGGCGATCGGCAAGAACTTACGTTTGTTGCGCACGCTCGGCGGGTACTCCCTTCGCGAGCTTGCGGAAAGGGCTCGGGTCTCCAAGACGACGATTTTGCATGCCGAACAAGGCGCGCCGATTCAAAAGCGGAATCTTCATAAAATTCTCAAGGCACTTTGGGCCAACGAAGCGGCGGGGCTTTCTCAAAAGCGCGACATGCTCGACGAGAGCGAGCCGGGCTCTTTCGTGACGCACTCGCCCCAAGAAAATTACTGGCACGCGCTCCTCGATCTACGCAAGATGATCCCCCCGGACAATCTGCAAAGAATTCAGGAAGAAGCCGAGCGGTTGCGGTTGGGACGGCTCGGCTTCGTCCCGGTCTTTGGCGCTTTGACGAACTTTATCATGCCGCAAGGGCCGGGATGTGTTCTCTTGGAGCTTCATCAACGCTGGATCAGCATGCTGAACGCCGGGCTTTATCAATACGCGATGCTGTATGTGCTCAGCGGGGAGATGCTTTTTACCTACGGCAAGGATCGGCTCGAGCCGTTTATGGAGGATCCTTCCGCTTCCACCGACGGATGCATTCGTTTAGGTGAGGGCGCGTCGGTGGGCTTTTCCACGCACGAGCCCTTTCTCCTGGAGCCGGCCTCCCCGATCCCGGAGTCGGGACCGACGCCGCGGCTGCTTTGGATCGGTTCCGAACGCGGCGGAGTCAAAAATATCCCCTGGATAAATGATCTGAAGCTGTAGTTTTATATCAACTCTCCCTTTTCATTTTCTCGAACCTTCGGCCAAGCTGTCGTACCCTGTCGATAGGTCATGGTGGAGTTCGTGTTTTTCGCTTCGGCGCTCCTCGGGAACGCCGCGCCCCAGTTTGAAGCTCCG
The DNA here is from genome assembly GCA_037189405.1 of bacterium. Taxonomy (GTDB): domain Bacteria; phylum Armatimonadota; class Fimbriimonadia; order Fimbriimonadales; family Fimbriimonadaceae; genus JBBCJD01. The sequence goes on along the minus strand of JBBCJD010000007.1, from coordinate 301,104 downwards.
TTTCGGGTCGAGGCCGAAACCGGCTATATCAACGTGGACGATTGCCATGCCGCACCCGTGTATGAAGATCTCGACGGCGACGGCTTGAAAGAGTTGATCGTCGGACAGTTCGCCGGAGGCATGATTCGGGTCTATCGCAACCACGGGACGAATGCCGCGCCCGTCTTTCGAGCGTTCGACTGGCTGCAGGCCGAAGGCAAGGCGATCTCGGTCTCGTTCGGATGATGCATCGGCAGTACTCCACAGGTCGTGGATCTCGACGGGGACGGCGTCAAAGACGTGTTGACCGGCTCGGCGCAAGGGCAATTCTACTTTTTCCGAGGCGAGGGCCAAGGCCGCTTCGCCGAGCGGAAAGCCCTTTGCGACGCGGAGGATCGCCCCATCAATTTGGGGAGCTATGCGAATATCGCACCGGTGGATTGGAACAGCGACGGCCATCTCGACCTGGTGTGCTATATCAGCGGCAGCAAGAAGGCCGAAGGGCCGCTTTACCTGCTCGAGGGGTTGGGGGACCTAAAATACCGAGTCGCGGGGCCGATCGAGATCGGAGGCCGAAAGCTCTCCTACGGGGGTGGGGGCTTTCCCCAGTTGCACGACGCGCGGGTGCATTTCTTCGATTGGAACGGCGACGGCGTGCCGGATCTTTTCTTGGGGAACGGAAATGGAGAAGTCACGCTGCATCTGGGCACGCGAAACGCCTCGGGCACGCTGTGCCTGGGCGAACCTCGAACGCTCATCCCCCGCTTCCCAGGCTCTGCCGGTCCGGGAGCCGTCGCGTTGTTGGACCCGCAAAAACAGTCGCTGCTCAACCCTCGTTCGGGGCGCCGGCCGACGATCTCGGTCACCGACTGGAACGGCGACGGCCTGCCCGATCTCTTGGTTGGCGACCTGCTCAACATCCAGGAAGCACGCGAGTTGACGCCGGATCAATCGAGCCGCAAAATGGCGATTCAGAAGCAGCTCAAGCAGGTCGTCGCCGAATCTCAAAATCGCATCGCGGCGGTATGCAGAGCGGCGCTTCAGGCGATCGGAAAGCAAAACGTAGACTGCTTGAGCGAGGCCGAAATGCAACGCTATACGCAGAGGGTCGAAGAAGAGCTCGCGAACGACGAGGCCTATCAAAGTTGCGAAAACGAGAAGCGAGCGTTGAACGACGAACTCGCATCCTTCGACATCAAGCGCCTTTCGGCGGGTTACGTGTGGGTGTATCTCCAAAAACCGCCGGTTTTGGCCATAGCGCCGGGCTCGAACAAAAAGAAGCCCCGCGAAGGGTATTCGCAGGGCCGATGAGTTGCTCTATCGTTGTTCTTAACGGTACACGGTTTCCCGTTGCGCTCGGCGGCGTGGATGTCCCAAAGGTTGCGCTTTGGAACAGATCACGCAAACTATTTTCGAAGGTAGATCCAAAGAAACCCGTAAGTTGGCGTGAAAGCGTTTTGCAGGATCGGCTGATACCGCAGTCCGTACAGATCGAACATATTGGCCGTTTCTCGGACAAGCGCCTGATAATGCACGTCGGATTCGATCTGCTTCTCCAATTCGACCTGGATGGCCTGCAGCTGCTCCGGGTCGGCTTTGCCGATCTCGCCCTGAAAGCCCACCGTTTTCATCGCTTGCTTCAGATGTTCCTGATGCAGCTCCAAAAGTTCGGTCTGCTTGGCGTTCAATTCATCCACGAACGCTTGGAACGCTTTCATCTCGCTGGGCGACAGGCCGGTTCCTTCAAGTTCGCCCAAGGTGTGATCGCCGACCAAAAGATCGAGTTTGCCGTCTCCGTTCCAATCCAGGACGATCGGACGGGCCGCGAATCCGGACCGTGGGTTCGAAAAGGTCAGTGCCTTTCGGTCCACGAATTCGAAACGATAATTTTCGGGCAGGGGCTCGACCAGCACCTGTCCGGCTCCCAGCTCCAATCCGTCCGTTCCACGAACGCCGGGATAAAGCGTCACGCCGCCGTCGCCGTTGCCCAAGATCAGATCGGGCGTACCGTCGCTGTCCCAGTCTGCGACGGTCACGCTCGCGTCGAAAATCTCCCCGGACCCCTTCCCGAATCGGAATGGTTGCCCCGCCGCCGCGAGGGGATGTTCGTTGCCGTATCGCCGCTCGCCGAGGCCGTAACGCACACGCAAGGGACTAGCTTTGCCGCGAACACTTCCGAAGATCAGGAGGTCCAAAACCCCGTCCCCGTTCCAATCGACCGCCGCGACGGAGCTGCCCGTCCCGGCGTTGATCTCGCGGCCGTTTGCGTCGCGAAGCGTCTCCACGGCATGGAAGGCGACCTTTCCTTTACCGCGATACACGTACAACGTGCCGTGAAGGCTGCCTTGAACGATGTCCGCGATGCCGTCTCCGTCGAGGTCCACGATCTGAGGCGTCGAGCGGCTGATCAGTTCTATCGAGTTCGACGCTTTATCGCTTTGAATCGGAACACCCTGGTCGAAGACCGGCCGTCGATTCGTCCCCTGGTTCTTATAGAAGTACAACTCCATTTCCCCGCAACCCAGGACCAGATCGAACACTCCGTCGCCGTCGAGGTCCCCATAAGCCGGCGCCGCGTATCCGGGCAAGGTGATCGGGGTTCCGGTCGATATTTGAAGCCGCTCGGGGGGCTGGAAGGTCGGGGCGGCCAAAAGGCCGAACAGGGCAAGCATCGTCATTCGTTTTTCTCCTTAGCGTTCCGATGGAGAACTCTATCCAAAACTAGCGCCGCGTTAGGGCCTCGAATTCCCGCTTCCGGCGGTTCCTTTTCCGATTTGATGCCCGGTCAAAGCCGTTGTATCAATCTCGCTCGCAAAATGGCGGCAGAAGGCGGGGCAACTCGCCGCGTCACTCGCCACGACTGGTCCTTTCAGGTACGCGCTTTCCAGGCGGGGAGGAACCCGATGTAGTCAGGTTAGCCTCTGCCAGGAAGCGTACGGGTTAAAGTGCGAGTTCTCAGTATCGTCTTTCGTGTGCGCTACAAAGTCTAGTCGGTGCAACAATGCGTTCGGATCACTTTCATTTCGAGCGTCGATCGAGAGTGATCGGGTGTCCAGATCGCCCATAAATCGACCTCGCAAGAGACCTGTGCGAAGTAAATTTTGAAATGAGAATTTTGTGCACCGAGGCCTTGCAAAATGGGCCATAATTTCGATGTATTTTGGCGATTCGCCACTCATTGCGATGGTTTCGCAGTGCCGTTTAAGGAGAAAAAGGAAATTCATGAGAGGTAACGCGTCTAGCGCCATGCTTGCGTTCGCGCTAGTGATAGGGACGGTCCCGACCCAGAGCTTCGGCTTCGGGCTCACGAGTCTTCTCGCCCCCTCGGTCTTGTCTCAAATCGAGTTCGAGATCGAAGAGGTCGGTGGGCAGCCCGTGATCCAAGAGCAGGAGCAGCAGGAGGCCAATCCCGCTCAACAAAAGAAGGACCCAGTCGCCGAATACAAAAAAGCGATTCAGGGTTTGGAACTGGCCGACGGCCCGCTGAAGATCTATAAGCGTAAAAACGAGATGCTGCTCGAAGTGCGCGAAGAGGATCTGGGCAAGCTGTTCTACGCCCAGGTCATGGTCGCGAAGGGGTTCTTCCCCACCGGCTTCGATCCCGGAACGCCCATCAACTCCACGTCCGACTTCTCGGTAGAGACGTTCTATTGGGAGCGAGACGGCGACAATCTCAAGCTGATGAAGCCGCGCCTCGACTACCGCTTCAAGTCCGACGACCCGTTCGCGACGGCCATCGAGCGCAGCTTCCCGCTGGCGATTCTCGGCACCTTTAAGATCGAGCAGCAAAACCCCGACGCCAAGCTTCTGCTCGTGAACTTCACGCCGTTCTTCACAGGCGATCTCTTCGGCGTGAACCGCATGATGTCGCGCACGCCCTACGGCAGCTATGTGCGCGACCAGGCGAACCAGCACCTGTATCCCAAGGGCTTTCCCGAGAACACCATCGTAACGGCTCAGATGCACTTCGTGCTGAACGGCCCGGCGAACAACACGCCGCCGCAGATCACCGATCCGCGCAGCCTTCCCATCGAGCTGACCTTCAACCTCTGGACGCCGAAACAGTCGGACTACGTGCCGCGCCTTTCGGACCCGCGCATCGGCTACTTCACCCGCGATTTCGTGGACGCCGCGCGCTTCCTCGAGGAGGACCGAACCCAGAGCTATATCCTGCGATTCGACCTTCGTAAGAAGGACCCTTCCGCCGCGCTCTCCGAGCCGGTCAAGCCGATCACCTTCGTGCTCGACAATTCGATTCCGGAGAAGTACAAGCCCGCCGTGCGCAAAGCCGTCCTGGCTTGGCTGCCCGCCTTCGAGGCCATCGGCTTTAAGAACGCCTTGGTGGTGAAAGACTCCAAGGAGATCGCGGACTACCACCACGCGGACGGCCGCTACAACGTCATCCGCTGGACGATGAGCGAAGGGGCCGAGGGCTTCGTGGCGATCGCGCTCTTCCGCTCCGATCCGTTCACCGGCGAAATCCTGAACGCTTGCGTCAACATGGACGCAAACTGGCTCGCTCTTGCGGTGCGCCAATACGAAAGCGTTTATCCGCAGTCCGCGGCTTCGATTTCTCTCGAAGACCTGCAAGACCTCTCGCCGCGCCGCCTTCGCGCTCTCTCGATGACTCCGATGGAGTACCTCTCGATGAGCCCCGAAAAGCGCGCCCGCGCCGACGCGACGCTGGATTGGAAGCGCACGCACGGCTCGCACAGCCACAGCGACTGCTGCTTCGGCGAGGGCCTCGCCAAACAGGCGGGTCACGCGTGGCAGGCGATGGAACTGCTCGGGAATTCTCAGGTCCCGCGCGAGGAGTTCATCGACCAGCTTATCGTGAGCGTGCTGATCCACGAGGTCGGCCACTGTCTGGGCCTGCGCCACAACTTCGCGGCGTCGACCTATCTCACGAACGCCCAACTCGCGGACGAGAGCGTCGTCTCGCGTGAAGGGATTGCGGCCAGCATCATGGACTACACGCCGCCGAACGTGCACGCGGTGCTTCGCGGCAAGGGTACGTTCTTCAGCGGCAATATCGGAATCTACGACCGCTGGGCCATCCGCTACGGCTACACGCCCTTCGGCGCGGACACCCCTTCGGCCGAGACCGATCAGCTCAAAACGATCACGCGCGAATCGGGTCGCCCCGGGCTGCGCTACATGACGGACGAGAACCGCGCCTACGGCCTCGACCCGTTCGTCGAGGTGTGGGATAACGCCAGCGACTCGCTGAACTACTTCGAGGAGCAACTCAAGCTCAGCGACCGCCTGATGGAATACGCTCTAAAGAAGCTTCCCCGCCCCGGCGAGGACTTCCGCAAGCGCACGAACTACATCCTCAGCGCGGTGAACGCTCGCTTCCAGCTCAGCGGAAAAGCGAGTTGGTATCTGCAAGGCGTGCAGCTGTCGCGAAGCCGCTACGGCGACCTCGACGCCCGCCCCGCGATCCAGCCGTTGGACCCCGAGCTTCCGCGTCAGGCGATGCGCATCATCTCCAAGTACGCGCTCTCGCCGGAAGCCGTCGAGATTCCCAAAGAGGTGGTCTTCAACCTTGGAACGAGCGTCGAGCGAGCTCCGGATTGGAGCGCGCCGCTGCGCACGTTCTACGGCAACGGCCCCAAATCGTGCGTCGCCGCTGCGTTGAATCTCGAAGTCGCGCAGGGCATCATGGAAGACTCGTACAAGCATCGCTTGGCGGGCCATAAGACCCCCTACACGCTGACCGAGCATTACGGTCTGGTGCTGGGCAAAACCTTCAGCGAGATCGGCCAAAACCGCTCGATCTCCCCGACCCGGCGCGATCTCCAGCGTCTGACCCTCTCGATCCTGATGTCCTACGCGATGGCGCCGTCGGACAACAAGATCCCCGACGAGCCGCGCTTCCTCTCCCGAGAGGCGCTGGTCCGGCTCGAAAAGCGGTACGAAGCTCAGTTGCAAGCGTCCGCAAATCTCGATCAGGACTCGCAGATCTACCTTCGCAGCTGCCATGCGGCGATCAAGAAGTTCTTGAACGGCCAGCAAAACATGCAAGGCATCCCCTAGGGGGCGCAGAAGATCCAGATGAAAAAGGGGCCTGTGACGGGCCCCTTTTCTTTTGTTCGGACCCGCCTTAAAGTGAAGCGGGTCTCTTAGTTCACGACCGTCCGCTAGGCGACGGTGCCCATCCAGTGGGCTTGTACGGAGCGGTCCAGAGCGGCGCGCCTTCGCTGATGCTTCTGCGCTTCTTCGAAGCTCATGCCGGGGTTTTTGAATTCGATCTCGCGGAGCGAGAGCAGCCGCTCGAACACGCTGCAGTTATCGATGACGCCCGCGAACAGCTCGCGTCCCGGCCCGACCGCGCTGAGCAGCACGAGGTCGCTCGTGTGCTGGCGGCCGCTCCAGCAGATGTGAGTGTGATTGCTGAGCGCCAGCGAGAGCGGGCTCTGCCGCATATCGTACTGTTCGACGCCGCGCAGCGGATGGTTCGGTCCGAAACCGCTCAGCGCGAGCTCACGCTCCCGGGCCGTGAGTTGGATCCCGAGCCGCGTTTCGATCAGCGAGGCGAGCCCCTCCGCGGAGGTCACCGCGGCCGAGTCGTTTGCCATCATCCACTCATAGCTTGCGGTCATCTTGGGCACGGTGTCGATCCCGGCGGTGCTGTTGAAATACCCGCCGCCAGCGCCGAGGAGCCCCGGATTCGCGTTCGCATGGTCGCTGGTCACGATCACGAGGGTCTCGCCGTCGTGACGCGCGAACTCCACGGCCGCGCGCACCGCGTCGTCGAAGGCCACCTGGTCGAGCAGCAGCCCGGCAAAATCGTTCGCGTGCGCGGCGTGGTCCACGCGCGCGCCCTCGATCTGCAAGATGAACCCGTTCGGGGCGTCCCGCAAAGAATCGATCGCCACGCGGGTCAGCTCCGCCAACGAGGGAAAGTCCTTAAGGTTCTCTCGATGCCGCCGGTCGACTTCGTACGGCAGATGGCCGCTCGCTAAAATACCCAGCAGCTTCGGCGCGGCCTTCAGCTCGCCGGGGGTGCGCGCCACGGTGTATCCGGCCTTGCGAAACTCGCCGTACAGATCGCGCTTATCGCCGCGCTTTCCCGAATCGAAAAAGGAGTCGCCCCCGCCGATCAAGACGTCGATCTCGGCTTTCAGGTACTCCTCGGCGATGACGGCCTCGCTTCCGCGCGAGCGCATCGACACGCTAAAGCCGGCGGGCGTCGCGTGCGTGATGGTGGCGGTCGTCACGAGGCCGGTCCGCATCTTGCCGTCGCGCTTCATTACGTCGTACAAGGGGCGTAGCGAAGTCCCGTCCGCCAGGATATTGATCTGCCCGTTCCAGATGCGCTGACCGCTGCCCCAGGCGCTGCTCGCGGCCGAGGAATCGGTGACGAGCGAGCTGATCGAGCGGGTGTCCTGAAGACCCTGAGTCACGGTGGGATCGCTCATCAGCCCGCGCCAAAACGAACGCCGCCCCTCGATGCGCTCTAGGTAGTGGTCCGAGAGCATCAGCACGCCGGGGCTCATGCCGTCGGACACCATGAAGATGATGTTCTTGACGCGCCCCGCGCGCGCCCTTGCCTCCGCCGACGAGAGTTTGGTGAGGCCCAAGACCCCGGCGGTGATCCCGGCGGCTCCGGCCCCGAGGATCGTACGACGCGAAACGGATTGATCGCCCATTACCCACCACTATGCGCGATTCGAGGACCCGGGTCAACCCCTGCCGCCGCCAAGGGCCGAATTTTAACGAAAGTCCCCACGCGCACGCCTCTCTTCCTCGCCGCAAGCTCGAAAAGGCGGAGCGAAAGCATGCGGTGCGTTGACCACGGGCCATCTCGGGCCCGTTTGATTCTTCCACTGAAAGCCAGGAGCCTCCTCTGCCGACTTACGTGCCCCTCCTCGAGCGGAGCCCAGCGTCCCCCCTTGAGTTCCTTCGAATGGGCGAGCGCGGCGAGGCGGCGCTTCGCTAAATGCAAAGGTCTTTCTCCTTCGGCGCCACTTTGCAGGGCATGCTGAGCCTGCCGCCGGATAAGCCTTGAGGCCAAGATGTTCTCGAAATCGAAAGTCTCGGTGAAGCACGGCAAATCGGGCCTAGCCTTGGCCGAGGGCATAGCGAAAGCAGGCAAGGGGCGTCGACCACGGTCTCGCGCACGTTTGATTCCTTCGCTCAAAGTCAGGAGCCTCCTCTGCCGACTTTTCTCTGTTACAAGACCCCTTCTCGATCAGAGCCCGCGTTCCCCTTGAGTTCCTTCAGGACGCCCCTTAACCCTCAAGACGAAAGGACGTTCTCAGAATCGAAAGTCCCGGCGAAGCACAGCACTGACCCACGGCATAAGCGCCCGTGCGGATGATAAGGCCCATTAAACGAAATCCGGCCTCCTCGTCTGCGCCATGCCACATCGCCCGAAGCGCGGCTTTCTCGCACCGGCTTTTACCAAGGGCCTGTTCCAAAAGATCGAAGCCAAGAGGAGATGCCGAGGTGGCACTCTCCTGACCGCGAATGCCGATCTCGGATGCTTCCTTGCCCTGGCGAGAACGCTCTCGCCGAATGGCTTCCCGTCTCCCCAAAGGTGGATCTCTACTTCGAAGACGCTCATCTCCTTCGTCCGAAGCTCCTTTTGGAGAGCGAGGCAGGCCCGCCGCATACCGCGTATACAGAAGCCCAGGCGCATGCAGCTTACGAAGATCGACAAACCTTTTCCGCCTCGACGGCGAAAGAAGGTGCTCTCATCTTAGGGATTCTCTTTCCGGCTCCCGATCTTACGTCGCAAAGGTTTCCCCTCTGCATAAAGGGGCTTCCAAGCGCATCTCAAGTACATTGATGATCGACAAAAACTTTTCTCGCCTCGACGGCGAATGAAGGTCCTTCTCATTTTAGGGATTCTCTTCCCGGCTCCCGGTCTTGCATCTCAAAGGTTTCTCTCCATGCGTAAGGAACGTCCAGGGATAGCTTAAAGATCGCACACCCTCTCCCAACCGCATGAAGAGCGTTGGCGTTAGAGGAACCTTCTCTTGCCTGTTCGTCTAAGATCTTTTTAAGAGCGAGTTGCCTCTCTGCTCGAGCAAGGGACTCTCAGGGCATCCCTAATGTTTACAGCTTCGAAACTCAACCGCGAAATAGGGGAGCGTACGCGCTCTAGGAACCCATGCGTTTACTGCCCCGGGGGCGAGAAACCGCAGCCGTTTGCGTCCAACTACAACGGAGAGCTCTGGCGCCAGAGGAACCTCCTCTTCCTCGACATCGCCTGTTCGTCTAAAACTCCTTTAAGAACGAGTCTCCTTCTTCGCCAGAGCAAGGGACTCTCAGAGCATCTCCAGTATTTACAGCTTCGAAGATCGCATCCTTTCCGACTCAACCGCGAAATAGAGAGCGTACGCGTTCTAGGAACCCATGCGTCACTGCCCCGGGGGCGAGAAAGCCGCAGCCGTTTGCCCCCAACCGCAACGAAGAGCGCTGGCGCCAGAGGAACCATCGCCTGTTCGCCCAAAACTCCTTTAAGATCGAGTCTCCCTCTTCGCCCCAGCAAAGGAGTTCTCAGGGGCAGACGCCAAGCCCTCTCCGACTCGCCAAGAAAACGCGAAGGAGCTTCTCTGGGAACCCCCTTTTCCCGAACCCCGGCCTTTCGTCTGATGCCCATTTCGTCGAGTCCGGGCGCAAAAGTCGTCTTTTCAGGCGAAATCCGCGTCATGATACAAGAGCATGCAAACGTTCTCCCCCGAGTCGGCCGCAGCATACGGCGCGTTGGAATCCGGTTTGGCCAAACTGGAAACCGCCGAGCTGGCCTGCGTTCGTCTTGTCGGGGAGGACGCGCTTTCTTGGCTTCAAGGGCAGGTCACGAACGATCTGCGCGCCTTGGAGCCTGGCGGACGGCTTTCTTGCTGTCTCACCTCACCCACCGGCCAATGCCTCGCGGCGATGGACGTCTGGGCTCTTGGCGACGGCTTGTCGATCACGCTCCCCTTGGCCGCGCTCCCCTCGTTGGAGGATCGAGTGCGGGAGATGGTGATCCTCGAAGACGTCGTGCTCGACGATTTGGCGGGCGCCTCGCGGCTGCTTTGCATCCAAGGCGCCCAAGCGGACGCCTGGCTTTCGAGCCGTCTGGAGCTCCCCTCGTCGGAGGCGGGCCAGGCAGAGTGCGAAGGCGTTCGGATCGGGCTGTTCCATAGCCGGCGCACGCGCTACGGCGGCTGGGACCTTTGGGTTCCGAGCCATGCGAACGCGCTGATCGAAAAGTTCGAGACGGAATTGCCTTCCGTTTCGGCGGAAGCATACGAACCTGCGCGCCTGGAGGCCGGCATTCCACTTTTGGGGCGAGACTATACTGAACGAACCTTGCCGCCCGAGCTCGGGCCGGACTTCGAAGCGCGCCACATCAGCTACACCAAAGGCTGTTACACTGGTCAAGAGGTGCTGATGCGTATTTACAGCCGCGGGCACACGAATCGGACCTGGCGAGGGATTCTTAGCGAATCCCCGCTCCGAATCGGAGCGAAGATCTCGCACCCCACTCGAGAGGACGCGGGCGACATCACGAGCGCAGCCTACTCGCCGTCTCTGGGCTGGATCGGCGCGGCGATGCTTCGCAACGAGGCCGCTGCGGACGGCGAAAGGGTAGAAGTCGAAGGCGTCCCGGCAACGGTGCGCGCGATGCCTCTTCGCCCCTGACCTAACGATCAAGGCAGTTTATGATTTTTAGAGATGCTGCCAACCGGTAACCTGCGCGCGATGCTTTTTCGCCCTGATCTCTCCCTCATTCGGGGGTGACCTTGCATTCAAAAGAGAGTTCAATCCGCATCCAGGTCGAGGCGATTCGGTCGCGCAAGTCCGGACCGATCTCTCCACCAGAGCGCTTTGAAGAAAGCGCCAGGGTCGAATCCTGCCTCCTCTGCGCCCTCTCGCCCATCGGTCCTTCGTTCCGCTTTCCGTGGGATACGAGCGCCGAATTGAACGGGTGGCACGAAGTCGAGGCATGCGTGATGGACGGCGAACGCACCTACAAGACCCGGGTGTACGTCAACAATCCCGGCGGCCGCACCGAGCGCCGTGGGAGGAGCACCGAAGTCATTGGGTGCCACAACTCGCGGATGCCGCCGAACTGTTCGCTCAGGCCGCACCGAGCGCCGTAGGAGGAGCACCGAAGTCATGGTGCCTGTCGCCGCAACGATCGAGGCTGCCAGAGAAACGGGTCGATTTAAAGGAGGTACGCACGGAAGGCATTGTGGTCGAGCGAGAGGTCCTACGAACGAGGAGTTTTCCTCTTTGCCCGCCGATTATCGAGGAGAAAAACGCGGGTACGGCCCCGCGATCTTCAATCGCCAGCGCTTGGGAGCTCCAAAGAAGATGCGAAAAAGAGCGATCCGGGCTGACCGGTGCCCATAGATGGCCGCCAAGGGGCGACGTTCTACTTCCCTCTTCCGGCGCTGTCGCCGATGGAATTGCTTCGCCCAAAAGGGTATTCCAGCGAGACCGAGGCGACCGTCAGGCCCGAAGAGAACGGAATGCGATCAAAGGATGGTCCAGCCAGGTTTCGGCCACAGGTTCGGGATACGACCAGAGCGGAAGGCCTTGATACCGCGTCACGGCAGTTTGGTATTTCGTAGCCCCAGCCCGAAATACGATCAGGCGAATGAAAGTAAAGCCCCAGGCATTGGGAGCTTCTACTAAAGAAATGGAAAATCTGCCAAAGAAAATGGAAAGCGGCGATTCAGCAACTGCCATTATGGAAAGTCCACCCGGGCTGCGTAGGGGCAAACGGTGGGTATGAGGGGGGATAGAGGACCGGACGCGCCGCACGTTGATACGCGTTTTGACACCTTGTAACGGTTCATCACTGCCAGGCTCGGCCTAATTGAAAGAATGATCCAGCTAGGGTTTAGGTCGCAGCTCGGGATGCGACCAGGTGAGCGGGAAGCCTTCGATCCCGGTCACGGCAGTTTGGTATTTCGCAGCCCTAGTCTGAATAGGATCAGGCGAACGAAAGAAAAGTCCCCAGTCGTTCGGGGTATCTCGGTCACGGCAGCTTGGTATCTCGCAGCCCCAGCCCGAAATACGATCAGGCGAATGAAAGAAATGCCCCAGACATGTGGAAGCTTCTACCAAGGGGCGGGAAGCGGCGGATTAGCGGCCAACCAGCATCGAGCGCCACACTTTGATGCGTTGTTTCCAACTCGTGGCGCCATCCGCCGTGCCCAGTTCGTCGTCGTCTTCACCCAGGGCGTATTCGGCGAGACCGAGGGCGGTCGCCAGGCCGACGGTCTGGAAGTCCACGGTGCCGGGAAGGGGCGAGCCGTTCATCGTGACACGTCCGCCGCCGTTCGGGAGCGTCGGCTCCAGCGAGCGCACATGCACGTGCTTCAGCACGTCGGCAAACAGCGCGTCGGTCTGCTCCAAACGGCTGCCGCCGCCGGTTAACACTAGCCCCCCGGGCAGCACGCCCAGCATGCCGCTCTTTTCGATCTGCTGGCGCACCATGGTCGCGATCTCGCGCATCCGGCTTTCGATGATCTCGCAAAGCACTTTGCGCTGCATCGGGCGCGGGCCGGGCTGACCGATCTGTAGCACTTCGACCGTGTCTTGCTCGGAGACCAGCCGCCCCAGCGACCCGCCGTACGTGTGTTTCAGGCGGTCGGCTTCTTCGGGCGAGACTTTGAGCAGCTTGGAAAGATCGCTGGTGACGTGGTTGCCGCCGACCGGCAGTGAAGCGCTGAAGACGATGTTTCCGCCCACGAACACGCCGATATCGGTTGTGCCGCCGCCGATGTCCACGACCGCCGCGCCGAGTTCGAGCTCCTCTTTGTTGAGCACCGCGAGCCCGGAGGCCAGGGGCTGGAGCACCATCTGCTCGACTTTGCGCCCGCCCATGCCGACGGCCTTTTCGATATTTTGGAGATGGGTCATCTCCCCGGTGACGATGTAGGTGACGACCTCCAGCCGGCCGCCGCTCATGCCGATCGGGCGGCGGATGCCCCGCTCGCCGTCGATGCGAAACTCGCGCGGCAACGCCTGAATCTGTTCGCGGTCGGGCGGCAGCATCATCTGGCGGCTGTGGTTGATGACTTGGAGGACGTCCTCGCGGGTGATGGTGCGCGAACGCGGGTAGATCGGAACGATGCCTTGGGCGTTCACGCCTTGCAGATGCGACCCGGCGACTCCCACCACGAAACTGGGGATCTCCTCACCGACTTGCTGCTGCACTTTGCGCGCGGCGTTGTCGATCGCTTTGGCGGTCTCCTCGAGGTCGTGCACGATGCCGCGCCGGACGCCTTTGCAGGGCACGGCCGCGTAACCGTCGACCTTCAGCGCGCCGCGGTCGTCGAGGCACGCGACGAGGCAGGCGGCTTTGGTGGAGCCGAGGTCGAGGACGGCGATGCGATCGTTTTTCATTACTGAATGGTTTCCATTTGCGCGCCCGACTGGCTCTGGGCCAGCTGCTGGAGCCGCTTGCGCTCTCGTCCGTCTTGAATGCGGGTCAGCACGAATCGCCGGATCAGGCTGAGGTTCGTAAAGATGCGCGCGCCGAGGACGAGGCCGACCGCGAGGAACAGGTCGATATAGATTTTATCCCCGAGCCAGGCCAGAAAGAAGGCGATCAAAATATTCGAAAGGAATCCGGTCAAGAAAACTTCGTTGTTGAACTTGCCTTCCAGACCGCTGCGGACGCCTCCGCAGACGCTGTCGAGCCCCGCCAGGCACGCCACGGCGAGGTATTGGCCGTTTTCACCCTTGATCGGGATGCCGAAGCTATAGGCGAGGACCGCGCCGAGGACCAGCGCGATGAGCGGAAGCAGAATCACGCCTGGGCGGCTCCTGTTCGGATCGCGGCCCCGAATTCGGAGCGGGGGGCGGCGAGCCCGGAGGCGGCTCGCGGCGACGCGAGCGAGCTTTGGTTGCGACAAGCCTTCATGATCTCTCCCACCGCTTTCATCTTACACCCTTCCCCGTTCGCCGGACGGCCGCTCAAGAGGATTCTTCGTCCCCTTTTTGCTCGGACGTTTTCTTGGAGTCGGACTTCGATTCCTCGGGCGCCGGGATCTTGGAGAAGCGGGACGTGGTCGAACCCGTATAGGCCGACAGGCGCATCTTTTGAACGGTATCGAGCTTGACCATGCCGGGGTCGGTCTCTTGAAGCTCCTGCACGATCCCGCCGGGCATCGCGAGCGCGCCCATCAGCACCTGGGCGTCGCCGATCGCGCGGATCACGACGGGCGAGGAGATGGGAGTGCCCTCGACGTGGATCACCGGGCCGACGCAGCGGAAGCTGGTACCGGTCGACACCCGATGGGTGTTCACGGAGATCGCTTCGGCCCCGGCGGCCCAGAGCTCGTTCACCATGCGGAGCACGTCCATGTCGTGGATGATCTGCTCCATCGCGAAGCCCCCCGTCTTCTTACTGTCGCGCAGCGTGACGACGATCCCGGGTCCTTCGACCTCCGTCAGACCCGCCACGAGCTTGGTCTCTTGCAGGGTCTCGTTGAGCACCTTGGACGAGCCGGTTTGGTCGGCGAGCGCCTCTTCGAGCTTGGTGGACTTTTCGCGCAGGCTGGCGACTTCGTCGCGCAACTTGGCGTTGGTCTCTTGCGCGCTGATCGGCCCTTGGCCCACCCGCGTCTGCAGGTTGGGGCTGGCCTGCATCAGGCGCGAGTTGCGGTTTTCGTTGGTCACCCAAGCCAAGGCGATCATCACGCCCAGCAGCAGCGACATCAGCGACACTGGGAAGACCCAGGCGTTATTGCCAATTCGCGAGACAAAGGGATTCATGATGGTTCACCTTCTATTATGATCCAGCGCGCGGATTCGTGAAAGCCCCCCGGGGCTATCTGACGCGATAGGTCGGATGGTCGGGCGCGACGACGTTCACCACGCCCCCCTCGTGCGCGAGGACGGCAGGATTCTCTTCCAAGATCTTTTGCAGCGCCTCGATCTTCTCGGGCACTCGCTCGATCGAACCCACGACGACCTGGGATTTCCATAGGCCGTAGATCACCGTGCGGCCCTCGTCGTCGATCTGCACATGCGCCCTCTCATACCCTTCGAAACGTCGAAGCGCGACAAAAAGCTCCGCGACCTTTTGAGAAGGCCACGATCCCGCGAACGTGAAATCCGCCTGGAACGATTGCCAGGGCATCGAGAGCAGCGGGACCGTCTCCGGCACCGCGTCGGCGCGGTACGCCACGCCGGTCTCGTCGAGATAGCCGCGCTCGATCTGTTTGATCCTCGCGACGGGTTTACGGTACTCCAGTGTGAGTACCCCTCGCCCGAACACGTTGCGGCGGAATTCGGCGGCATAGACGTCGCTCGCCCGGAGCATACGGCTCTCCACCTCCTCGGGGGCGATCTTGAGCGCCGGACGGCCGCTCAGACGGCTCAGGCTCGACTGGACCCACTCGCGATCTTTGGCGCGCACCCCCTCGACGCGCACCTTGGTGATCGCTGTGAGCGAGCTTTGGGTCAGCCCCAGAGTAAGGCTGGCCAGCAGCCCCAATACGAGAAGCGGGACCGGCCGCCACTGGCGCCGGACCTTTTTTCGCCGCTTGCGAGCGGGGCCGGGGCTCACGGCGTCGACGCTCCTTGCGCGCTTCGGCGCTTGAGCGCGTCTCGCACGATCCACTCCACCAAAGCGTCGAAGCTCAGGCCTGCGGCCTGAGCGCTGTTGGGCAGCAGCGAGGTGCCCGTCAACCCGGGCAGGGTGTTTACTTCGAGCACCGAGATCGTCTCGCCGCTTACGATCATATCGGTGCGGCTCGCGCCCTCGCATCCCAGAGCGCGGTGCGAGGCGACCGCCAGACGCTCGGCTTCGCGCAGGAGCGGTTCGGGGAGGCGCGCCGGGACGATCTCCTCGGTCGCGCCGGGCAGGTACTTCGCCGCGAAGTCGTATCGACCGCTTTGCGGCACGATTTCGATCACCGGCAGCGCGCGTTCGCCGAGCGTGGGGACCGAGATCTCCATCCCTTCCAGCCGCTCCTCGACCAGGGCGCCGCGATCGTATCGAAGCGCGCGTCGGAGCGCCGGAAGAAGCTCCTCTTCCCGGTCGACGAAGCTCAGGCCCACCGTCGAGCCTTGGGCGTTCGGCTTGACGACGAGTGGATAGCGCCACGGTTCCGGATGCGCGGCCAGAGCCTCGATCGATTCGAAATAACCGCCTTGCGGCACGCGGATGCCCGCCCTCGCGAGCGCCTCTTTGGCCCGGCGCTTGTCCATCGCGAGCGCGCTCGCTAGTACGCCTGAACCGGTGTACGGCATGTGCAAAAGCTCGAGCATCCCCTGGATGCCTCCGTCCTCGGCGTTCGGGCCATGAACGGCGAGGAACACCAGGTCGGGGCGGTTTGGACCGGTGAATCGGGCGAGGCTTCCCTGACCCAGCAGCAGCTCGGTCACGTCGCCGAGCTCGGCCGGATAGCCCAAGCGGCCCAGCGCCGCGAAGACGGCTCGGCCGGAATGCAGCGAGACCTCGCGCTCGGCGTTGTCCCCGCCGTAGGCCACAAAAATGCGAGGCTTGTCGGCGCGCTCGGCGCGGCGCAGCTCCTCGATGAACCCGGGGGCGAACTCCGAGATCGTGCCCGCGCCCATTCCGACGACCACATCGCCCGGCCGCGCGAGGCGAGCGATCTCGCGGGGCAGGAGGTGGCGGCTGGGCACGTACAGCACCTCGCCCTCGATCCGCTCGGCGATGCGCGCCGAGCTGACGCCGGGCAGCGGGGCTTCGCGCGCGGGGTAGATGTCGGTCAGCGCCACGACGTCCGCGAGCGAGAGCGCCTCGGCGAACTCGGGGATCAGGCCCTGAGTGCGCGAATATAGATGCGGCTGGTACGCGACCACGAGCCGCCGGTTCGGGTAGCGCTCTCGAAGCGCCGAAAGGCTCGCGCGGATCTCGCTGGGGTGGTGCGCGTAATCGTCCACGACCGCGATCGGGCCGTCTTCGAGCACTTGCAGGCGGCGCTCCGCGCCCGTGAACTCGCGGATCCCCTCTTCGGCGCGGGCGAGATCGGCCCCGAGTTCGCGAGCGACCGCGCGGGCGGCCGAGGCATTGAGGAGGTTATGGCGGCCCGGAAGCGCGATCGGCCCCGGAAAGTCTACGCCGTAGGGGACTTTGCGCCCCGAAAAGCCTTCGGCGATCTCTTTCGCGCCGGGGTCCTCCTGGCAGTACACCAAGCAGCCCTCCTCCGGCAGTCGGGCGACGAACCGCGCCACGCTGGCTTTGAGGGTGGCGAAATCGCCATGGAAATCCACATGGTCGAGTTCGAGGTTCGTGAGCACGGCGATGAACGGATCGAGGTCGCGATACGATTCGTACGCCTCGCACGCCTCGACGACGGCGGTCTCGCCCTCGCCTTCCACCACCGGACTGCCGAACGTCGGAACTTGGGCTCCGACGACGATGAGCGGGTCGAGCCCCGCGGCGCGCAGGCCCGCCGAGATCAGCCCCGTCGTGGTGGTCTTGCCGTGGGTGCCCGTCACCGCGACCACGCGGCGCGATTTGAGAAGCCAGCCGAGCGCCTGGGAGCGCCGCACGATGGGACAGCCCAATTGGCGCGCCTCGGCGACCTCGGGGCTCTCTTCCAGATCGATCGCGTCCGAAACGATCAGCGCATGGCGCTCCGTCAGCCCCTCGGCGACGTGCCCGATGCGGACTGGGAACCCCTCTTCGCGCAACTTGGCGGTCTCGGGCGATTCGGAGAGGTCGGTGCCGATCACGCGGTGCCCCCGGTGCGCCAGCATCCGCGCGAGCGCGCTCATGCCGGCTCCGCCGATCCCCACCAAAAAGAACGCGTCCCGCCCCTCCAGGGCGTCTTGCGGCGAAAAGGCGTCGAGGATTTCCGTGGATTTTCTCAAAGTGGGGCCGTCCGTGTCTTGCTCTTTAAGGATACATGCCGACCGGCCCCGGATGCATGGGCATCGACGGGTTTACGGAACGACCCGAAAGAGCGCGGGGTCCAGCGGGCCCCCGATCCGCACGTCGACATCCCATGTGCTGACGACCTGCTGCGGAACGTAGTTGCCCCCTTCGAGGGCCATCGTCTGTTGGTGCAGCACGAAACGAAGCAGATCCCCTTCGGGCGTCACAAGCATTTCGTAGAGGCCGCTGGGCTCGTCGGCGGCGCTGCGCCGCCAGTCTCCCACGATCCAATAGGCGTGCCGGCCCCGATGCTCGGTCATGCCTCGCGAGGCGATGCTCGCCCACTGACTTCGCAGATGACGCAGATCGTCCAGGCTCGAAATCACGATGTCGAGCGCGGGTGAACGGTCTAGCAGACTGCTGGAAGCGGCCTTGTACATGTCCGCGATGCTCAGCGGATCGCGGTGCGGCGGGTGCACCGGCTCGACGAGGCGCTTGGCCTGAGTTAGCAAGTTGTCGGGGACGTCGTAGGAAAAATGCTTGCCGTCGCTGCTGAGCAGCTTGAGCTGGGCGGCGTCCGCGAGGTTCGTCTGCTTCAGATACACCTTGTTGGGGCGTTCGTACTGAATCTCCGTCTTCGCCTTGAAGATGTTCCCCGTCACCTGGATCGTCAGGTCGATCTGTCCTTTGACCGAACTCGCCGAGCTGTATCGCTCGAACATCTTCGACGCTACCTCGCTGGGACGCAGGTTCGCGTCCCCCGTTTGCAGCATCGCCATCCAAATCACCCACGTCAACGCCATATCGTTCCTACCGTTTTTCCCCTTCGCGGCGCCATTCGGTCTCCGGCGCGCCGTTTTGACGGTTCGCCTCGCGCGCCGCGACGAAGAGCCAATCCGAAAGACGGTTTAAGTAGGTCGGCAGTTCACCCGGTACCGTCTCGATTTCGGCCAGCGCCCAAAGCGCCCGTTCAGCGCGGCGGCAAACCGCGCGCGCCAGATGCAGCCGAGCGGCGTCGGGAGCGCCTCCGGGCAAGATGAAATGCCGTAGCGGCGGGAGCGAGGCCTCCATCGCGTCGATCTCCTCCTCCAACTCGCGGACCGCCTTGGCCGGATCGCTTAGAAAGACGCACGTTTCGGAGCTGGCGGCAAGGTCCGCGCCGAGTTCGAACAGCCGTCCTTGGAGCGCTTCCAGCCGAGTGCGAAGCGATGCGCCCGACTCGGCCGCTGCGAGGCCCAGCCAAGCGCAGAGTTCATCGACCGCGCCGATCGCCTCGATCCGGGGAGACGTCTTCGAAGTCCGTGCGCCCCGGTAGAGGCCCGTCTCGCCCCCGTCGCCCGTGCGCGTGTAGATCTTTACGAGCGGCCCCCTTTGGGCGAGCGCAGCACAAGCAACGCGAACCGCGGCAGCGCCATGACCTTGCCGATCTTTTTCGGGTTGAGCAGTAGCCGCCACAGCCATTCGAGCTTCAGGCGCTGGAAGAGCTTGGGGGCGCGGCGGGTCTTGCCGCTGAAGACGTCGAGCGAGCCTCCGACGCCCATCGCGACCGGCGCGCCGATGATCGATTGGGTTTTGAGGATGAACTTTTCCTGGCGCGGGATGCCCATCGCGACGAACAGCGCGTCTGGGCGGAGCGCGGCGATCTCTTCGGCCACGACCTCGTCGCTCTCGGGCGGAAAATAACCGTGTCGCGCGCCGACGATATGGCAGCCCGGATACTTCAGCCGGAGCCGCTCGGCGGCGAGCTCCGCGACGCCGGGGGCCGCGCCGAGGAACGCCAAACGATAACCCTTCTCCGCCGAGAGCCTGCAAAGCGCCTCCAAGAGATCGACCCCGCTGACCCGCTCCGGGAGCGCGACCCCTTGACGCCGAGCGGCCCACAGGACCCCGTGGCTATCGGGGGTGACGAGATCGGCCCGGCCATAGATTTCGCGGAGCTCCGGGTCGGTTTGGGCCTGAACGATGCCGCTGGAATCGGCCGTAGCGATCAGGCGAGGGGTGCGCGCCTGGATGAACTCCTCTAAAATTCGAATCGCGCCCGGCATGTCGACGGCGTCGACTTCGACTCCGAGGATCGAGACCTTTGAACCTGAAATGGGGTGAACGGAGGGGGACATACCGATTTTTGCGGAGGATTTCATAAATTTTACTTTGTTCGGGACGAACGTTTTGCTAAAACGACGCAGTCCATATGTTGGCATCTGAAAAAAGATGCGTTACTATATACGCGTTGCCGAAGCAGAGAGCGGCAGCACGAGGTCCTGCTCCCTTGCGGGGAGGACTTCAGCGACTTGGAGGTATTGATGAAAAGAAAAGCGTTTACGCTTATCGAGCTCTTGGTAGTTATTGCTATCATCGCGATCCTCGCGGCGATCCTGTTCCCTGTGTTCGCGCAGGCCAAGGAAGCCGCTAAGAAAGCCAGCTGTATCAGCAACCTGAAGCAGCTCACCCTTGCGGTCAACATGTACGGCGCGGACTACGACGACGTGATGCCGTTGCACGTCTATCCGGAAGGTTCCGCGTCCGTGTCGGTCTTCGACGCCATCTATCCCTATTCGAAGAATAAGGATATTTTCCAGTGCACCTCGAAGCGAAGTGGCACCGTGAATATCGGTACGGCGACTGGCTATGGCTCCTCGATTATGGGTCTTCTTCCTTCGTACGGTATCAACTTCGCCGTCTTCGGTAACGATCAGTTGGTGATCGACGATGGCGTCGTCGCCTATAAGAGCCCCAGCATGACCAGCATGCCGGCACCGGCCGACACCATTCTCATGTACGACGGCTTCTATGGCTCAGCCACTTCTGGCGACGGCCAAACCTTGCGAAATAAATATGCTAATGCACCTGCCGGTTACGTAAGCCCCGGTACGGATTACGATATTTATCTGGCGAACGGCTTCCCTCGCCACAGCGATGGGATCAACATCAACTTCGCGGATGGCCATGCCAAGCACTACAAGGGTAATGTTTCGTTTGGCGCTCCGGCGAGCGGCTCAACCACGATCAAAGTCTATCGACTTCCGTACGACCTGCACGGTATTCCCGGCGAGGCCGCAACTGACGCCGATACGGCCAGCAAGATCGAACCCGCTTTCTAAAGAGCGGTCTCTTTCAAGCTAACGTTTCCAATAAAGGTCCACTGAGTGGGCCTTTATTGCTTTTTGAAACCTTCAGTCAGGCGTTCTCCTCTTGGTTCGGCCATGGTTTGGAATGATCGGCGATTCCGTCTCCAGGTGTACAATAGGCGCCATGGCAACGATGCACGCATATACCGTCACCTCGGAGTGGAGCGGAGGCCGCCAAGGCCAAGGCACGCTGACCGCCGAGAAGAGTGGGGCTCGGATCGAGCTTCGCGTTCCCGAAGAGTTTAAGGGCCCGGGTGGGGCGACGAACCCCGAAGAGCTGCTGGCGAGCGCGGTGTGCGGGTGCTATTCGATCACCTTTGGCATCATCGCCGAGAACCGAAAACTGCCCCTGGAGAGCTTGGCAGTGCGCGCAGTGGGCGAGGTCGAGGAGAACGGTGCGCAGCTGACCTATAAAACCATCACGCTTCACCCCCACATTCGCCTGTCCGCCGAGGCGACCGAGGAGCAGATGAAGATGGCCGAAGACATGGCGCACAAGGCCGATCTGTACTGCATTATCACCAACGCGGTGCGCGGCAAGGTCGAAATTCGCGTCGAGCCGACCTTGGAGAAAGCGTAGCCCCGTGCGCATCCCTCTCGTTGTCGCGAACTGGAAAATGAACCTCAGCTCGGCTCAGGCCGCCGGGAATGTGCAATCGCTCGCCGGGCGGCTGCACGAAGGCCCCGAGGTCGACGTCGTGGTGTGCCCTTCTTACTTGAACCTGGGACGAGTGCGAGAGATCGTGCGCGATACGCCGATCAAGCTCGGCGCGCAGGACGTCTTTTGGAAAGAGTCCGGCGCGTATACCGGTCAGGTCAGTGCCGGCATGCTCTACGATGCGGGCGCGGCATACTGCATCGTCGGCCATTCGGAGAAGCGGGGGCGATTCGGGAAGACCGATCTCTCGCCCGAGGAGATCGCGTACTTCGGCGAGAGCGATCGGACCGTGCAGCTCAAGATTCAGGCACTTCAATTTCATTCGATCACCCCGATTTTGTGTGTTGGCGAGACCGAATCGGAACGCGAGACGGGGCGCACCGACGCGGTCATTCGGGAGCAGGTCGCCCGAGCGACCGAAGGGCTCGATCCGTCCGAGCTATACTTCTTCGCCGTGGCCTATGAGCCCGTGTGGGCTATCGGAACCGGTAAGTCGTGCGACGTCGCCGAGGCTGAACGCGTGTGCGGAACGATTCGCCGGACGCTGGCGGAGTTGAAGGACGAGAACTCCGCCGAGCAGACGCGTATCCTATACGGCGGAAGCGTCAAGGCTTCGAACGCGCGGGAGCTGTTCGCGCAGCCCAATATCGACGGCGGCCTTGTGGGAGGCGCGAGCCTCGACCCCGAGGAGTTCGAGCAGATCGTTCGGGCCGCGGTTTAAAGGAGCGATGCGGAGATGAGTGAGGCGCCCGTCCGAAAAGAAAAGAAAGTCAGCGCGACGCGCGTTCAAATGACCGAGCTGATGACGCCGAACCACGCCAATTTCCTCGGCAAAGTGTTTGGTGGCTCGATCCTTTCGCTTTTGGACCTGGCCGCCTATACCACCGCGTCGCGCTTTGCCGAAAACGTGTGCGTGACCGCCAGCTTCGACCGGGTGGATTTCCTTCAACCGATCGAGGTGGGCGAGTTGGTGACGATGATCGGCTCGGTGTCTTACGTGGGGCGCACCAGCGTGGAGGTTACCATCGAGGTGTATGCCGAGGACATCCAAAAGGGCAGCACGCGGCATACCAACACGGCGCATGTGACGATGGTCGCGATCGACGCCGAAGGCAAACCCGTCACTGTGCCGAAGTTGGTGTGCGAGACGCGTGGCGAAAAGCTGCGCTTTTTGGAGGGGCGGCTCCGGCGTGAATTGCGTGGCCGACAAAACGGAGAGTTGGAGACCTTGCTTCACCGCTTCGCGCGGGCGACTCATGAGGAACTGGACACTTTGCTCGAAGCTGAGAACCTGCTTTCTCAACTCTGAAAGACGGTCCTTGTTCCCTGCCGCCCCTACTCTACTTTGCGTCTTTAGCTTTTCCTCTGTTCGGCGTAAGGAGTGTAGAGATCTGGGTTCGACGCTTTGAAGACCGCTCGCTGCACCCAAGCGATTTCTTTTGAGCCTTCTTCCCGCTTTGAAAGACCGTTTGCCCCTACCCTACCTGTTATTCGAGCGCCGAAGATTCGTGTTACGCCTTTAAAGACTTTGTTTTCAGGAAAAGTTTAGAGGAGACGGGCATCTGATGGCAGAAGTGTGTGCGGGTCTTCGATCGAAGGGCCATGCCGTTGCCATGTTCAGTTTGTTTCCCGCGGAATCGTTCTGCCTGTTTCTTTGACCTGGAAGTATCGGTCCGAAGAGCTCTGCTTCATCGCGCCGATCGAGCCCATGCTGGCACTGTAGAGCTACAGAACCTTCTCGATCGATCTGCCGAAAAAGAAGAGGTTTGAATTTTCTTGATTCGTAGTAGTTGTTATTCCTGCAGTTCGTCTCTAGGACCGCAATACACGGCAATACAGAGTTTCGTTTCCATCCCAATTTATAAAAATTGAGCGTAGGCAAGATCGTCGAAAGCAAGGCAGGGACCGGGGCCCCAAGGCTTCAAATCATTTTCGGAATACATCGATCGAGAGCGGACATGGACTTCCCCTCTGTTCGAACGAGTGAAACGAGGCTCTAAAGTGCCTGAGGAAGTAGGTCGGGAACTCACAGGGCGATGATTGCGGGGAACGACACTTCCTAAGAGCAGTCCGATTCAAGCTCGAAAGATTGGAGGCGATCGCAGGGGTTGAACCCACTAAATGAATCGAAGAAAGAGAAACGCCCCCTCGGCGGGGGCGTTCTCTAGGCGGCAAGAGGATCGGCCTCTTATCGCGAGCTTCCGCAGAACCGCGGTTAGTCGGCGTCTCCGCCGCTAAAGGGCGAGGAGTAGTTGGGCGGCTCTTTGGTGATCCACACATCGTGCGGATGGCTCTCACGCAGGCCAGCATTGGTGATGCGGACGAATTCGGCCGAGTCGGCCAGCTCTTTGAGATTGGAGGCACCAACATAGCCCATGCCTTGGCGCAGGCCGCCAACCAGTTGGGCGATGGTTTCGGCGAGCGGGCCTTTGAACGGCACGCGTCCTTCGACGCCCTCCGGCACGATGGTGCCGCCCGTCTCTTTGACCTGGAAGTATCGGTCCGACGAGCCCTGCTTCATCGCGCCGATCGAGCCCATGCCCCGATAGACCTTGTACGCACGGTTGCGGTAGATCTCGATTTCGCCGGGGCTTTCTTCGCAGCCTGCGAACATGTTGCCCATCATAACCGTGTCGGCTCCCGCCGCCAGGCACTTCACGACGTCGCCCGAGGTGCGGACACCCCCGTCGGCGATCGTCGTGATTCCGAGTTCGCGCGCCCGCTCGCAGCACTCCAGCACTGCGGTGAACTGCGGAACGCCGATTCCGGCGACGACGCGCGTGGTGCAGATCGAACCCGCGCCGATCCCGAGGCGAAGCCCATCCGCGCCGAGACGGTGCAGGTCTTCGGCCCCTTCTTTTGTCGCGACGTTGCCCGCGACGACTTTGAGATCGGGCAGCCGCTCTTTGAGCATCTTGACGCAGTCCATGACGCCCGCGCTATGGCCATGCGCCGCGTCGATCACCACGAAATCGACTCCGGCATCCAAGAGCGCTTTCGAACGCTCGTACGGTTCGCGGAGGGCTCCGATGGCGGCGCCGACCACCAAGCGCCCCTTGGAATCCTTGGTCGCGTTGGGGTGGCGTCGCACCTTTTCGAGGTCTTTGATCGTGATGAGCCCTTGCAGGCGGTATTCGCCGTCGACGATCGGAAGCTTCTCGATACGGTGCTCGGCGAGCATCGCCTCGGCCTGTTCTAAGTTCGTGCCGACGGCTGCCGTCACCAGGTTTTGGCTGGTCATGCGCGTCTGGATCGGGCGAGAGAAATCGTGCTCGAAGCGGATATCGCGGTTCGTGAGGATGCCCACGAGCTTCCCGGATTCGTCGACAATCGGCACTCCGCTGATATGGAAGCGATCCATAAGATCGACCGCGTCCTGGAGCGTTTTGTCGGCCGTGAGCTTGATCGGGTTGGTGATGACGCCGTTCTCGCTGCGTTTCACGCGGTCGACCTGCTGAGCCTGCTGCTCGATCGACATATTGCGATGAATCACCCCGACGCCCCCTTCGCGAGCGAGAGCGATCGCAAGGCGCGCGTCGGTGACGGTGTCCATCGGTGCGGACACGATTGGAATATGCAGACGGATCCCTTCGATCAGCGTCGTGGAGGTATCGACCTCACTGGGAAGAACGGTCGTTTTTTGCGGTGCGAGTAAGATGTCGTCGAAGCTAAGACCTTCGCGAAAAGCTGGCATTCGGGCTCCTTGGCTTTTCACTCGATTATGGCCGCCGGAGGGGGCGGCATGCAACCCGAACGCCTAGGCAGCCGCGCCGCAAAGCATCTCGCGACGCAACTCCATGTAGCGCGCCGAGCAACGATAGTACTGCGGCGCATAGGGGTTGAGAGGGCTGAAGAACACGATCGGTTCTTCTCCCGATAAGCCGTCATATCGACAAGCGAGCGCTTGCAGGTAAATGAACTCCCTGCGAAGCGCCCGAAGTCGCGCGGCGTGATTTCTCGACGTCATGCTCTCCCCTTGCATTTTCGGTCGGTACGCGGCGTTGAGAGTTAAGTACTCTTCTTCTTATAGTATATGACGAAAAAACGCGATCTTTAGAAGTTTTTTCAATCGAGCCTTTGGCCTTATGGGTGGAGGTCCGCGGAGAGAATCTCGGTCCGAAAGGGTGCGGCGGGTCGTCTCTTTTGATACGATGAAATACCGCGCACTCTTTGCCGAGTTCATCGCGACCTTCGCGATGACGTTTATCGGCATTCTCGCTATCTCCGCGAGCAAGGGCGATCTGACCGTCATCGCACTCGCTCACGGCCTGGCCTTCGTCGTCTTTATCACGGCCGTCATGGCGGTGAGTGGAGGGCACGTCAATCCGGCGGTTACCCTCGGAATGATGGTGACTCGGAACATCGGGGTGGGGCTCGGCATCGGCTATATCCTCGCTCAGATCGCGGGCGCGTTCGTCGCCGCGTCGGTGGCGAATACGACCGGCATTCCGGGCATCGTGCTGGCGGGAACGCCTTCGCTCGGAGACGGGATTACCGCAAACCAGGGGCTGGTGCTCGAAGCCGTCGCGACGTTCTTCCTCGTCTTCGTGGCCTTCACGACCACCCTCGACCGACGCGCCCCCAAGATGGGGGGAACGTTCGTCGGTTTGGTCATCGCGTGCGGCATCTTCGCGATTGGCCCGCTGACCGGGGGCGGAATGAACCCGGCCAGGTGGCTCGGCCCCGCATTGAGCACCGGCGAGCTTGGACCTGCGATAGTCTATCTCGGCGGGCCGGCGCTGGGGGCTTTGGTCGCGGCGCTCGTCTATTCGAGTCTCTTTGCCGAACGCGACACGGTCGCGACCGCGACCTAACAGTTAAACGTTTCCGCTTTAGGGCTTAGGACCCTATTGCAAGGAACGGATGCGGCGAGACCTTCGAGATCGGGGTCTCGCCGCTCGCCTGAGAAAGGGTAAGAAGCTTACGCCCGAAATTCCTTACCGAAAAAAAGATGCAGATCTCGCGAAAGCCGCCGATATAACGTGTGTGGACAGCCTCTTTGAACATATCAGCCTGATCAAGCCGGGCAGTTTGATTACCCTGGTGTTCTATTCGGACGCCCAGCCGAACGCGATTCTCGCGACGGTCGAAGGCACGCACCCGTTCGTCCTCCGAACCGCAGACGACCAAGCCGCGCAGCTCAAATCGATCCGCAAGGTGATGCTCGTCAGTCAGGAGGGCCCGAAGCTGCTTCGCGCCGAGGCGCACATCGAGCATTGTGTGGACAGCAGTAACGGTTGGCGCATCGAAGTCGGATTTCTGCGTTGGGAGCAAGTCGACCGTCGTCGGCACCCGCGCTACAACATCGAGCTTCCCGTCGCCATCCGCGCGATTCAGGAAGAGGAGGACGGCACCGCGATCGTGCGGCTGTTCCAAGGCACCAGCGTGGACGTCGGGCTCGGCGGCGCATGGGTCACCATGCAAGAGCTTCCCGAACAGGGCAGCCTCGTCGAATTCTCCAGCGACCTGCCGAGCGGCGACGCCGTTCGAGCGCTCGCGATCGTGGTGCACGCCTGCCCCGAACGACAAGGCGTGGGTCTGGAATTTCTGGACTACATCGGCGGCGCACGATACCACCTGCACAATTTCCTCAGCAAAGCCAGTTAAGGCAAACGCAAGAGGTCTTCCCAGGATGGCCGCCCTCCTTTCCGCTTCCGCGTGAGAGGAGGGCGGTTTGTTTCGTTTCAGACCTTCGCCGAAGCGAGTCGCGGAGGTGGATCGTCCATAATGGAAAGGCCGCACGCAGTCGCGTTCGGCGGGAGACGAATGATGCGAGTGGGCGTTCGAAGTTGGGTTTTAGGGCTGATCGGGCTGGCGGGGACGGGGGTCTTCGCGCAGGACGCCCCGCAAACGTTTAAGCACCAAGCGATCGGGATCCAGTTCGACTACCCCGCCGATTGGCAGACCGCCAAAGAGCGGGACGGCGTACGGATTCTCATCCCGCTCGGAGAGTCGGCGCGAGCTTCGCTCGAAGTGCATCCCGTGGCGTTTCGCTCGGAGCCGGAACGGTGGCAGGAATCCCAACGCGCCGTGAACGAGCAGATGCGCCGCGAGATTGTCCGCCAGTGGCAGGAAGAGATTCTCGGCGTGCCGATGCTATTGACCAAGGTGCAGTATCTCGACGCGGGAGAACCGAAGGCCCTGTTGATCGGGCTGATCTACTCCTCTACCCCCCAAAAGCTGCTGTTCCGTCTGACCGTTCCCAGCGGCCAGTACGATAACGCCGAGTATCGCTTGCGCCAGGCGTTGGAATCGATTCGCACCCTTGACGGCACACTCCCCAAAGAGGAAGATCCGACGCGACCGGCGAAGCCTCCGGTGGAAAAGGACCCGCCCAAAGAGCAAAAGGTCACCAAACTACTTACCCGCCCCGGAAAACGATATGTAGGCCCCGTGCAGACCGAATGCGTGATCGCCGAGACCGCGTATGCGCTGTGCCTGCCCGAAGAGTGGGCGCTCGAAAAGACTGAAACCGGCTATCGGCTTTCGCATCCCCTCCTCAAAGGCACGGCGCACGTAAGGGTGTTTAGCACGGCCGAGGCGCCCGCGCGCCGTACGCTCAGCCAGACCGCCTCGTTGCGCCTGTCGGAATACCGCCAGGTCTCACGGCGTGAGGAGCGACTGCCCGAAGCGAACCGCGCCGGGGCCGCGATGGCGTTCGTCTGGCGCGAGGGTGACCGGGTCGGGGGAAGCCCCTTTAGCAGCTTCGACGCCGTCGGGCAATCCGCCGAGGTGTACTGGCTCTTGGAGTATCGCCTAGAAGGCGCCGCGCTGACCGATGCCGAGCGCGCGCTGATTCGGGCGCTGGCCGACCGGATGAGCTTGGAAGCCCTCGCGCCTTGATCGTCGCCTTCAGCACCTCCAGTCCGGTGGCGAGTGTCGCGCTGCTTTCAAGCGAGGGCGCGGTTTTGGCGCATGCCGCGCGGGAAGCCCGCACTCAGGCGAGCCAAGCCTGCCTCGAAATGCTGGAAGAGCTGTTGCGGGACCGTTCCCTCGCTGAAGCCACTCTTTTTTTGAGCGATCTCGGGCCGGGGAGTTTTACGGGCGTGAAAGTGGGCCTCACTTTGGCGAAGAGTTTCGCGTTCGCGCTCGGCGTGTCGGTCGCCGGAGCGTCCAGCTTCGACCTCATCGCGCCGGACCGCGTGGTGGTGTTCCCCAGCAAACGCGGCGAGTTCTTCGTCCGGCAACCAGGCGAACCTCCGACACGCACGGAAGCGCTCCCGCCGATCCCGGTCGTGGGGTTTGGCCCGGGAATCGAGCCCGCCGTATTCCCCGATGCCGCGCGGTTCGCTCCGCTGTTGCCGAACTTGCAGCCCGTGCCGCCGGAAGCGCTCTTGCCCAACTACGTGCTGGAACCCAGCATCTCGACCCCCAAAGTGCCGTATCGGGAGCGTTCCGCCGGTGCGTGACGCCCCTTTGGAGATTCGACGTGAGGTGCCGCTCGGGCCTTACGCGACGCTGCGCGCCGGAGGGCCCGCCGAGCGATTCGCCGAGGCGCGCAACGTACACGATCTCGCCGCGATCGCCGAGTACGCTCAAAACCGCGGCTGGCCCATGACGCTGCTCGGCTCGGGCAGCAACGTGCTGCCGAGCGATCGGGGCGTCGCGGGGCTCGTAACGCTCAACCGAGCGAGCCGGATCGCAGTCGCACGCTCGGGCGAAGTACTTGCCGACACCGGCTGCCTGCTTCAAGAGCTGTTTCTCAAGACCGCGCAGGCCGGGCTGGAAGGGCTCTCGTTCGCCGTAGGCATTCCCGGTACGCTCGGGGGAGCGCTCGTGAGCAACGCCGGAGCGTATCGCAGTTCGATCGGCGCCCTGGTGAGCGAGGTCGAAATCGTTTCGGAGGGGCGGCGGCGTTGGGTGAGCCCGGAAGTCTTAGAGCTTTCGTATCGCGATTCAATCTTGCGCCGTCCGAATCCGCCCCAAATGGTGGTCCTGCGCGTCCGGTTGGATCTGCGACTTGGAAATCCGGAGGAGATCTACGGTAAGGCGCGGGAATATCAGCGCCAACGCATCGCCAAACAGCCCCCGCCCGCGAGCGCCGGCAGCTTTTTTAAGAATGTGACCGACTCGGCCCTCGCGGAGTCGTTGCCGCAATTGCCCGCGGAGCTCAAGGCCGCGGGAGTCGTCCCCGCGGGCTTTCTGATCGAAGCCGTCGGGCTCAAAGGCTTTCGCCGGGGAGGAGCGATGTTCGGGGCGCGGCACGCCAATTTCCTCTTGAACGTCGGAGGTGCGAGCGCCGGCGAGCTCAGAAGTCTGGCCGAAATCGCCAAACGGGCGGTGGCGGAGCGCTTCGGGGTCGCGCTCGAAGAAGAGGTGCTCTACCTCGGGCGATGGGAGGGTTGGGACGCCGAGAGGTCATCCTCTTAAAAGGCACAGCTTTTTCAATGACTCGAGCGCAGAGCGAGCGGGCTTGCTGGAGCATCTAGGGATTCCTGCGTTACGTTTCCCTTTGCCGGCTCGGT
This sequence comes from bacterium, assembly GCA_037189405.1. Lineage (GTDB taxonomy): Bacteria > Armatimonadota > Fimbriimonadia > Fimbriimonadales > Fimbriimonadaceae > JBBCJD01. The sequence goes on along the minus strand of JBBCJD010000007.1, from coordinate 271,065 downwards.
GAGTTCCTTAAAGGTCCTCGGGACATGCCACTCATTTTGGGCAGATCCCGGAGAGTAACGCTCTGCAGATCCAAGAGGAAGCCGAGCGCCGCAGACTGGGGAATTGGGATTGATGAATTCGATTCCCGAGCAGTACAAGCCCGCCGTGCGCAAAGCCGTCCCTGGCCTGACGGTTTTGCGCGCCCGCGAACTTCGTGTTCGAAGAAGGCCCGGCGTGACGTTCGTCAAGGCAAACGGGGTATCTCAACGGCGGCATCTACTGCGACTGTGTGCTGACCTGCATCTGAGGCGAGGTCGAAAGGACCGTCGCCGGGCGTTCGACGCGATTCGGACCCGGCGATCTGATCGACTACCAAAGCCTGCAACTGGAGCGCATGCGTCCCATCCCCGGGAGCCCGCCCCGCAACTGATGTGGGTCGGGGCGAACCGGGTGGGCAAGACGTCGCGCGCACCGCGCGTTAACCCGAAAGCCGTTCGCGCGTCGCTTGGAGTTCGCGAACGAGGGCCTGCTGACTCACCGTCGCCGTGAGATCGCTTCGGGTGCGCTCGATCACCGCGCGGAGCGCGTCGCAAGTCCGTCGCAGGCCGTGAGTCATCGCGTCGGAATAGTCGAACGTGATGAGCTCTTCGTAGATCGCCTCCATCTGGAGCAGGATGCTCTCGGCTTTCTCCAGCCGGCCCGCGCGCATCTCGTCCAACGCGTAGCGCCGCACTTCGCTGGCGGCTTCGCCCATCCCGTTGAGGTAGCTCATCGGCATCGCTCCCAGCGCTTTGGGCGACGGCAGCGGAGTCTCACGGACGATCGCCAGCACCGCCGCGGCCTCGACCATCTCTTTTTCGCCGTCGTGCAGAAACCCTGCGTAATACAACTCGGGGAAGGGGCGCATCGCTTCCCTCGCGCGTTCGGCGGCAGCTTTAGTCTCGCCGAGCAGCGTTTCGGCTTCGGCGAACTGATGCCTGTGGATGTGGCGAATGCATCGCGAGGCCAATTGGATCGTTTTGCGCGAGGCCGTGAGCCCCGCTTCTCGCGCTTCGTGCATCTCCTGAGTCGTGCCCCGGAGCTCTTCGACAATCGATTCCCAATTCATAGATATCCTTCCTCCTTCAAACTGACACAATCGCGTTCCCCGAGAATCACGTGGTCATCGAGCGGAATTTGAAGCAAGTCGCCGATCTCTCGCAGCGTCGCGGTCATGTTCAAGTCCTCTTCGCTCGGCGTCGGGTCGCCGCTGGGATGGTTGTGCGCGACGATGAGGCTGGACGCACCTTCGCGGATCGCTTCGCGAAACACCTCGCGCGGGCCGACGAGGCTCATGGTGAGCGTGCCGATATGCACCGGGACCACGCGCAGGATGCCCTGCTTGGCGTCGAGCAGAATCGCGATGAAGTGCTCGCGCTTTTCGTGACGCAAGTGTTCCAGCAGCTCGTAGACGTCCTCGGGGCACACGATCGTACGAATCGGGCCCTTCCCCGCCCCGCCCACGCGCCGCCCGAGCTCGATGAGAGCCAGACAGCGAAGCGCCTCGTAGCCGTCCAGCCCCGCGAGCTCTCGCAGATCGGACACGCTCAATTCGCCCACGCCGCGAATCCCCTGGGTCTGCGCCATCACGGCGCGTCCCAGCGGTTCGCCTTGCATGGCATCCGCCTCGCGGCGCGAAAGTCCTACGGCGACCAAGTCGATCGTCGAGGCACCGCGCACGCCCAACGAGCGCACCCTTCCCACAAGATCTTCCTGCCGCGTGGCCATCGCTTTCATTATGCCTCGCGATTCGAACCTTGCCCCGAAGCAGCCTCCGGCCAGGTACAATTCGAGCTCGAATTCGAGCGATACGAGCAAGGAGAGCATGCGTTGAACGACCCTCAATCCCCCGAGTCCAGCCCCATCCCTGAGCCCGATCCCGGCGCCTCGACCGACGTGCCCGGAGCGGAGGCGAGCGCCGAAATCGAAGAGATCCGAAAACTGCAGGACGAGCGCGACCAGCTCAAGGATCAGATGCTGCGCACCATGGCGGATTTTCAGAACTACCGCAAGCGCATGCAGCAGGAGACCGAAACGATCCGGCAGTACGCCTCGGAAAAACTCGTGACGATGCTGCTGCCCGTCTTGGACAACTTCGAGCGCACCCTGGCCTCGATCGAGCAGGGCGCTTCGATGGAGGCCCTCGTCGACGGGGTTCGCGCGATCGAAAAGCAGGTTCGGCACGTGCTGGATACGCAGCACGTCAAACGCATCGCCTCCGTAGGTGAGCCGTTCGACCCCGAAGTACACGAGGCGCTCGGCGTCGAGCCTTCGGACGAGTATCCCGACAACACCGTGGTCACCCAGATCGAAGCCGGTTACCGCATGGGGGACCGCGTAATTCGACCGGCGCGCGTGAAGGTCTCCCGCAAGCCCTGAGCCTTCTCGATGCCTATGAGTCGTCACTATTTTGGAACTGACGGGGTGCGCGGCGTCGCAAATGCCAAGCTCACTCCCGAGCTCGCTTTTCGAATCGGCCAGGCTGCGGGACGCCTCCTTCTTGAGTCGAACCGCACGCCCCGCGCCGCGATCGGCATGGATACGCGACGAAGCGGACCGATGCTTTGCGGAGCGTTGACCGCCGGCTTTGCCTCGGTCGGGATCGACTGCGTCGACCTCGGCGTGGTGCCGACGCCGACTGTCTCGCACGCGGCGCGGACCTTGAATTTCGGTTTGGGCGCGATGATCTCCGCCAGCCATAACCCTGCGCCGGACAACGGCATCAAGCTGATGGGGCCGACGGGCCATAAGCTGCCGGATACCGAGGAGCTTCGAATCGAGGCGCTGATGGAAGAGCCGCTCGAGGAGCGGCCGACCGGCGAAGGGGTAGGACGGGTCGACCGCGACCGCGGGGCGATCGAGGATTATTTGAGGGCGTTGGAGGCGATCGTGCCGGAAGGCCTCGCCGGGATGCGTGTGGCGGTGGACGCCGCCCACGGCGCGGCTTACGAACTTGCGCCCGAAATATTGGTGCGATTGGGCGCGGAGGTCGTGCTGACCGGCGGCGAGCCGGACGGCATGAACATCAACGCCGAGGGGGGCGCGACCCGTCCCGAGCGCATTCAAGCGCTGACCCGCGACGCCGAAGCCGCGATCGGGGTGGCATTCGACGGGGATGCGGACCGCGCGGTGTTCAGCGACGAACGAGGTCGATTGATCAACGGCGACCGCACGCTCGGAATTTGGAGCGCGCATCAGATGGAGCTTGGAGCGCTCGATCCCGCGGCGGTCGTCGGAACCGTCATGAGCAACGGAGGGTTCGAACGGCATCTTCGCTCGTGTGGCATCGAGCTTCATCGCACGCCGGTAGGCGACAAGTACGTCTCGGAAAAGATGCGCGAAACCGGCGCCTTGATCGGGGGCGAGCAAAGCGGACACATCATCTTCGCGCGGCGCGGGCCGACGGGCGACGGGCTCGTCACAATGCTCGAACTCCTTCAGGTGCTGCGCGCCTCGGGCCGCTCCGCGAGCGAGTTTTATGCAGCCTACGAGCCCTGGCCGCAGCTTCTAGTCAATGTGTCCGTGCGCGAGAGCAAAGGCTGGAACGAGGCTCCGCGTGTGGCCGAAGCGCTTCGGGAAGCCGAAGCGGCGCTGGACGGAAACGGCCGCGTGGTCGTGCGCCCAAGTGGAACGCAGCCGATGATTCGAGTGATGGTCGAGGCCGAAAACGCCGAGACTCGGGACCGCGCCGCCGAACGGATCGTGGACGCGATGCGCGCGGCGCTCGACGGAGAAATTTATAGCCGGGTGGATTTAACGCATGCTCTTGGCGATTGATATCGGAAACACCCACAGCGTCTATGGGTTATGGGACGGCAAACGCTGGCTCGCCAGTTGGAGGCGCAGCACGGATCGGTCCGAGACCGAAGACGAGCTCGCAAGTTGGCTACATAGCCTATTCGCGATGAAGGGGCTGCCCTTCGAGATCAACGGAGTGATCTGCGCTTCGGTCGTCCCCGCGCTCACCCCCGCCATCCAATCCCTCGGCCGAGCGTTGAACTGCCCGGTGCAGTTCCTTCGCAACGGCGCCGAAGTGGGCCTCAAAGTGCGCTACGACCCGCCGCATAGCGTGGGGGCCGACCGCCTCGCGAACGCCCTCGGCGCGCTGGCGCGGTTCGCGCCGCCGCTCGTGGTCGTGGATTTCGGCACCGCCACCACCTTCGACGTGATCGACAAGAAAGGCGCCTATATCGGCGGGGCTATCTGGCCGGGCGTGCAAGTCGCGGGCGAGGCGCTGGCCGGCCGCACCTCGCAGCTTCCCCAGGTCGAACTGCGCCTCTCCGAACGAGCCGTGGGCCGCAGTACCGTGGAATCGTTGCAATCCGGCCTCATGCACGGCTATATCGGCGGGATCGACGCTTTGATCCGCAAGATCGTCGAAGAGCTTGGCGGCTCGGCCAAGGTCGTCGCGACCGGCGGGCTGGGCGAAACGTTCGTCGAACTCTGCGAAGGCATCGAAGAGTATCTCCCCACGCTGACCCTGGAAGGTTTGCTCATCGCGCACGCCCGCCTGCAAGGCGAGCGGTAGATAGGTATTCTGGGAGCTTATGCGCAACGACGGCCGACAACCCGACCAACTCCGACCTTTCAGCTTCGAGCGCGACTACGTGAAGTTCGCTGAAGGCTCTTGTCTGATCAAGATGGGCGACACCCATGTGCTGGTGACCGCGACTGTCGAGGACCGCGTTCCGCATTTTATGAAGGGTTCGGGCAACGGATGGCTGACCGCCGAATACGCGATGCTGCCCCGCTCCGGCCGCGAGCGCAACCAGCGCTCGATCATGAAGCCCAATGGACGCTCGATGGAGATCCAGCGCCTGATCGGTCGCGCCATGCGAGCGGTCGTCGATCTCGAAAAGATGGGCGAGCGCACCATCACGCTCGATTGCGACGCGATTCAAGCCGATGGAGGCACGCGCACCGCTTCGATCACCGCCGCGTACGTGGCAACTTACGACGCGATGCGTTGGATGATGAAACGGCGCATGATCGACCGCATCCGCCTTAAAGAGCCTCTCGCCGCGATCAGCGTCGGGATTGTGGGTGGCGAAGAGCTGCTGGACTTGAACTACGACGAGGACAGCACCGCACACACCGACATGAATGTCGTGATGACCGGTTCGGGCCGATTTGTGGAGATCCAAGGCACCGCCGAGCAAGAGCCGTACTCCGCCGAAACCCTCGGTCGCATGCTCAAAATCGCCAAAAAAGGCATCGACGAATTGATCCTCGCGCAAAAAACCGTCTTGGGCCTCGAAGAGTAGGAGCCAGTGCGGCTTGAAACATCCAGTCGGTGGAGTTAAGATAGATGCGGTTCGGCATCGCTCGGTCTCACTCGTTCTTATGAGAAAGTGCGAACTGAAACACCGAGAGGATATCAAAATATAATGCAGCGACGAAAATGGATTACGCGCGCAGAAGCGGCGGAAATACTCGGCGTTTCCGATCAAAGGGTCAGCGCCCTGGTGTCTTCCGGGCGCATCAAAACCATGATCTGGTTAGGACGGCGCGCGTATGACAAAGAGAGCGTCCTGGCCTACCGTGACTCACCGGATCGCAAACCAGGCAAGCGAGCGAAGAAGAAAGATGATTGAGCTGCTCATCGCAAAAAGGGTTAGTCGAGCGCCAGTACTCGGACGCCTACTCCAACACTACCCGGAGGCCCTCGATCTCTGGCAGCCACGGGGTCGACCAACTCATGGAGCAGCCGCATGAGCGGCTCTGGCATGGCGTCTCACTCGCTCTTAAGAGCGAGTGAGGATTGAAACTCCGGCTTTTGGATAGAGTCTGCTATATGATTTCAGTGGAGAGCGGTTGTTTGACGCCAACTCGCGAGACTGGCAGAGAACCTGGTCCTTGGGCGGACACAACGGTTTCTTCGGGAACCGCCCGCGCCATTCCAGAACCCGGAACGCCCGGCTGCAACCGCTCTTTCTTCATTTTTGCTGCAAGCTGACCCTTCGCCAGGGTGTACGCGTCTCACTCGCTCTTAAGGACGGGTCGGATTCAAGGCAATCGGTTTAGAGCTTGAGTCATCTTCTTGTGACCTTGGAACGCATTTCGCTCCCGCTTGCGATTGTGTCGTTTCTTGCGTATCGAGTTTTCAAAGAATAAATAAGAAAGAAAATATCTGGAAAGTTTCTTCAAAAAACCGATGAGCACGGCATCCGATCCGAACCTGTTCAACGATTCCTTAAAAGCCTTGAGACGCCATCTGGAGACCAAAGATTCAATGCCAGACTCCGCCTCTTGGGAGGTCTAGCCCTCATCGGCGTCAAGGGTATACTAGGCTCAACAAACGAATCTGCCCGCAAGGGGGAGCCGCACGCGCGGCTGAGAGTTCTCGACAGTGAGAAGACCCCTCGAACCTGATCCGGCTAGCACCGGCGGAGGGATTGCGGAATCAGGCGAAGCCACCTATGGCAAAGCCGTCTTCCGCGAGTGAAGGCGGCTTTGTTTGCGTTAGGAGGCACAAAAATGAACTCAAAACGCAGCCTGGGAGCGTTTACTTTGATCGAATTGCTCGTGGTGATCGCCGTGATCGCGATTCTCGCAGCGATTCTCTTCCCCGTTTTCGCGCAGGCCAAAGAGGCCGCCAAGAAGACCGCTTGCGTGAGCAACGGGCGCCAGATCGGCCTTGCGCTCAAAATGTACACGGCGGATTACGACGACACGATGCCGATCTATTACGCCTATAACAACGATCCCACGATCTACACGCCGGCCCAGCACAAGGGGACCGAGGTGCTGATCTTGCCGTATACGAAGAATCAATTGATCTTCAAGAGTCCGCTCGACGTGGGTGGGCCGGAGCTCGAACGAAACGCAAGGATGAGCCTTTCGAACCCGAGCCAGCTGGCGAGTACCTATTGGGAGGCGTATGGGAGCTCCTATCGGTTCGGTCGGTGTATGCACTCAGAGGTCGCGGGGGAATCGAGCGATAACGACAATCTGAGCGGGGTCACCAACATCGTCTTCGATTCGAACGTCGAATTCCCCGCCGAGACGCGCGTCATGCGGACGGAGATGTTCCGATTCTTTGGGAAAGACCAAGATCCGAACTGCCTCTACGGGTACGACTGCGCGCATCTGGGATGGGACGAATACTACCGGCAGTGGAGCTCCACCGGCGGCACGGTGGTATTCTTCGATGGGCACGCCAAGCACATCACCTCTTCGCAACAGTTCGAAGGGATTCGAATGAGTCCCCAAGGCACCCGTCCCAGTGACGGCGAGCAAGAGAACCGCACCGAGTACTGGGCCTGCGATTAAAGCCCTTCCCTTCCACGCCCTGACCTCTTGTGGTCAGGGCGTTCCTCAAAAAAAAGAAACTTTTTAGGATCAGGGTACGTAGAGTCCCACGAAAGGATGCGACGATTCGCCCTCTTTTTATGCCTGCTTGCCCTTCTGGTGGCGGTTTCCGGACCGACGTCGGTCGGTTGGGTGTGCAAGAAGGGGATCTGCTGCGTCGGTAAAGAGCAGTGCACTTGCACCGTCGCGGCCGACAGCGGCTGTTCGAGTTGCGAAAGCCTTTGCTGCGACACGCCGACTGCGGGCGACGACTGTATGCCGGTCGTTTTCGGCATGAAAGAGCAAGGCGTTCGGGAGGACGTCTCGCATTTCATCATGTGGGATTGGGCCTTTCTGATCCCCAGCGTCGAGCTTCCTCTTCCCTCCCGCGAGCCCGTGGCCTATGTGTGTTACGCGGTTCCACGCCAAGACGTCGACCCACCCTTCCTCACCTTTAGCCCCGCTCGTGGGCCCCCTTGCGCCTGAAATTTCTTTCGACGACCGTGGGAATCGTTTCCCACGCCTTCACACGAATTTCAGGAGCAAACCCTTGTTTTGGAACGGAATATGGACGGCGCTCGCGCTGATCCCAGCGCTGACGACCCAGCCTCAACCTCCGGCTTTAAGCCTGGAGCAGGCGATTTTGGCCGCGATCGAGCATCATCCCGGTGCCGAAGCGGTGGCTCAAGAGATCTTGGCCGCCGAGGCGGGCGTGCGCTCGGCGCGCGCGCTTGCGAACCCTACGGTTCAAGTCACTCCCGCGATCACGCGCGGTGGTAGCGATACCGAGCTGCTCGTCCAGCAACCGCTGGAGTTGAACGGGACTCGCAGCGCACGTACGGCCTTGGCTCAGGCGCAGCTCAATGAAACGCGCGCCTTCGGCCGAGCGACGATCGCCGAGCTGATTTTACAAACGAAGCTGGCGTATGGACAGTTGGCAGGAGCGCGGCTCCGCCGCGAATCGGCGGAAAAGGCCGCAAGCTTCTTCGAGCGAATCGACGCCGCCACCCGGCGCCAAGTCGAAATCGGTACCCGAGCGGGGATCGAAGAGATCAACACCGGGATCGAACTGGCGAGAGTCCGTCAGGCTTTGGCTGAAACCGAGGCCGAAGAACGCAACGCCCGAACCGCGCTCAACACTTTGATGGGCCGTGAGCCGGAAGCCCCGCTGGGGACGCTGACGCTTACCACGCCCCCCGTCTCTCCCCTCGACGAGGCGGCCCTGATTGAGCGTGCGCTGAACGCTCGGCCGGAGCTTCAGGCCGATCTGGCACGGGCCGAAGCGCTGCGCCAAGAGGCCAACCTCGTTCGCGCCGAAGGGCGACCCGATCTAGTGCCACAATACCGGCTGGACCGCTTTACCCGCCGCTCCGATGAGTCGGGATTCGGGATCGGAATCAGCATTCCGCTGCTGGATTACGGCAACCGCCGCGAACGGCTGAATCAGCTCCGTGCGAGCGCCGAGGCCGAATCGAGCCGTTTCGAAGCCACTCGCCGCGCGATCCGTGCCGAAGTGCTGCAGGCATATTCCGAGCTTCAAGTCGCCACGCTCGCCGTTCGGAACTATGAATCGGGTCTGCTCGCACAGGCGGAAGAGCTCCTCCAAGCCAGCGCGCGGGGGTTCGAGGCCGGCCAAACCAGTTTGCTCGCGCTCCTTGAAGCCCAGCGAACCCATCAGGCCGTCCTCGCGGAATACCACGACGCCCGTACCCGTCAGGCCATGGCCCTCGCGAGGCTCGAGCGCGCCACGGGCGAATGGCCCGCCGCCTGGCTTCGCCAAACCACCCCCACCTCCCAGGAGAGATCGAAATGAGTACCACCCTCCAGGCGGGCAGCCCCCGCCGCAAAATCTGGATTTTCGCCGCGGCCGCCGCACTCGCGACCGGGATCGGCGGCTACGCGCTGACGCACCGCGGCGCCGTCTCGACTCCTCAAATCGCCACACGACCCGATATCCGCACCGTCGAAAAGGGCCAAGCGGGACCTGTCGGCGATCTCAGTATCAGCGCGCAAGCGATGAAACTGGCCGAGATTCATGTCGGCCCAGTCGAGCGGCGGCTGATGCGTGAAAAGATCGCCCTGAGCGGAGTGATCGCGACTACGGGAAGCGGCGTCGCGAAGATCACGCCTCGCGTCTCGGGCCGTGTCGTGAAGGTGCTTGTGGATTCGGGCGAATTCGTGACGGCCGGTCAAACGATGGTCCTGCTGGAAAGTCCCGAGCTCGCGCAAGCGCAAGCGACCTACAGCCAAGCATCGGCCCGCCTCGCGGCGGCGCAAAAGACGCTGGACCAACGCCGCGAACTCGCGCGGTTGGGAGCTTACGGGAAGCCGGGCGTCGAAAGCGCTCAGCGGGCCTCCGTGGACGCCGAGCAGGCCGTCCGTCTCGCGCAAAGCGATCTTCGAAGCGCCGAAGCCGCGGTCTCGGAAGCCGAAAGCGAGGTCGGAGCATTGGAAGCTCAGCTCACACAAGCTCAAACCGCCCTTCGGGTGGCGCAATCGCGCTTCGACCGCGCGGACGCGCTGCTTAAAGACCGCTTGATCTCCCGCCAGGAGTGGGAGCAGCTCGCGGCGGATCGCGAGCGAGCCGAGGCCGACGTCTCGGTCGCTCAGTCCAAGCTGCGCCAAGGCAAGGCCCGGGTGCAGACGGCCGAAGCGGCGCGAGGCGCGGCCGAATCGCGTCTGGCGAGCGCACGCGTCAAAGAGAAGATCGAGCGCGAGGCGTTGAGCCGAGAGCAAAGTGTATACCAAGGCAGCTACGCCGACCGGCGCGAAATGGTCGATGCCGAGGCCACGGTACGTGAGGCCAAGCTGTCTCAAACGGCTGCCGCCGAGCAGGTGCGCCTGGCGGGCGGATCGCCCGGACGGGGCACGACGGTGGCGGTGGCCGCTCCGATCGCGGGGCGAGTGCAAGAGCGCAGCGTGACACTCGGCGAGACCGTAGACCCCGAACACAGCCTCTTTACGGTCGTGAATCTCGACGCGATCTGGGCCGAGATGCCCGTCGCGCCGCGCGACTTGGCGCAGATCGAGGTGGGCCAAACGGTCGAGCTCGTTTCGGAGACCGCCCCGGGCACGACGTTCGTGGGCACCGTGGTCTCGATCGGCGGCGCCGCGGATTCCACCACCCGAGCGGTGCCCGTGCGCGTCGCGCTGAAGAACGAGCGCGGGCTGCTCAAGCCCGGGACCTACGTCAAAGGCGACCTGATCACGCGCCAATCGCGCGAGAGCTTTGTCGTGCCGATCGGAGCGATCCAAGATCACACGAACCGGAAAACCCTCTATGTGGAGTTAGCCCCGGGCGAGTTCGAAGTGCGGCACGTGATCCTGGGCCCCGAAGAGAACGGGTTTGTCGAGGTGCGCGAAGGGATCAAGGGAGGCGAGCGCCTCGCACTGAGCGGGACGTTCTACTTGAAGTCCGAAGCGCTGAAGAGTCAGCTGTCCGACGGGTGCTGCGGAGGCGGAGAGTAGGGCCCCGGCCCGCTCTCCGAAAAAGATGCTCAGCCGCATCGTCGACTTTTCGATTCATCATCGCGCGTTCGTGCTGATCGCGGCGGTCATGCTGGTGATCGCAGGGGTTTACTCCGCGATCACCCTTCCGATCGACGCCGTCCCGGACATCTCACAGAACCAGGTCGTGGTCAATACGCTGGCGCCCAGCCTCGCCCCGGAGGAGATCGAGCGCCAGGTCACGCAACCGATCGAGGTCGAACTCTCCGGCCTGCCCGGAGCGATCGAAATGCGTTCGGTCTCGCAGTTCGGGCTTTCCCAGATCGCCGTGATGTTCCGCGACGACACGGACATCCATCGGGCTCGGGCGATGGTTCACGAACGCCTTTCCGAGGTGGCGGGAGAGCTCCCCACCGGGGTCGAACCGCCTCGCATGGCACCCATCGCCACCGGGCTCGGCGAGATCTACTATGTGTTCGTCGAAGGCGAGGGGCGTTCGCTTATGGAGCGGCGCTCGATCCTCGATTGGCAGGTGAAACCGCGCCTGCGGACCGTGCCGGGCGTGATCGAGGTGAACAGCTATGGCGGCCACGTCAAGCAGTACCAGGTGCTCGGGGATCCAGACCGAATGCGCGCGCATGGGGTCACGATCCAGGAGCTTCTGGAGGCGGTGGAAAACAATAACCGCAACGCAGGCGGCGCCTGGATTCCCAAAGAGAACGAGCAGCAGATCGTCCAAGGCATCGGGGTCGTCAAAAGCCTCGACGACATCCGAAGCATCGTGCTGAAGTCCGAGCGCGGGAGCCCCGTTCTCGTGGGAGATGTCGCGCGGGTCGAATTCGGCCCCGAGATTCGGCACGGCACGATCACCAAAGACGGCAAAGGGGAGGCTGTGGCCGCGATCGCGGTCATGCTGATGGGCGAGAACAGCCGCACCGTCACCCAAGCCGTCAAGCAGCGCGTCGCGGAGATCCAAAAGCAGATGCCGCAAGGCATCGAGTTGGTCGGATTCTTAGACCGCACCACCCTCGTGGACGAGACGCTGCATACCGCCGCGGACAACTTGTTGCACGGCGGGCTGCTCGTCATCTTGATCCTGTTCCTCTTCCTACTTCAGTTTCGCGCGGGGTTGATCGTCAGCTCGGCCATTCCGCTCGCGATGCTGTTCGCGATCATCGGGATGAAGTTCTTCGGCGTCTCGGCGAATCTCATGAGCCTCGGTGCGGTCGATTTCGGACTCATCGTGGACGGCGCGGTGATTATCGTCGAGAACTGCGTCCGGAGGCTTGCCGATCGAAAGCACGCGCTCGGGCGCGATCTGACCGAGGAGGAGCGCCTCGAAACGATTCGGGGCGGCACCGTCGAGGTGCGTCAGGCCAGCCAATTCGGCGAGATGATCATCATCGCGGCGTACCTGCCGATCCTGAGCCTCGTCGGAATCGAAGGCAAGATGTTTCGCCCGATGGGGATGACGGTCGTGCTGGCTCTGATCGGGGGACTGCTGCTTTCGATGACCCTGATCCCGGCGCTCTGCGCGACGTTTCTGCGGGTACGGGACGAGCGAGAAAATCCCGTGATCGCGTACCTCCAGACTCGGTACCTGCCTGTAGTGCGGTGGGCGATCGCGCATCGCAAAGCCGTGGTGGGAGGGGCGTTCCTGTTCTTCGGGGCCACGCTGCTGCTCTTCCCTCGCCTAGGCTCTGAGTTCATTCCCAAGCTCGACGAGGGTGCGCTCACGATCAATCCCGGCTATCTGCCGGGCATCTCGGTCGAGACCGCCATCGAACGCGCGACGCTCATCGAAAAGATGCTGCTCGCGGAGTTTCCCGACGAGATCAAGACCGTCGCCACGCGCATCGGGCGTCCCGACATTGCGACCGATCCGATGCTGCTCTCGCAACACGACGTGTTTATCCCGCTAGAGCCGCGCTCCAAATGGACGAAGGCTAAAACGAAGAACGAGCTGATCGAACAAATCCAGCTCAAATTAGAGGATATCCCGGGCATGAAGCTCTCGTTCTCTCAGCCGATCGAGATGCGTATGAACGAGATGTCCGAGGGGGTGGGCATTCGGGCGGACCTCGGCGTGAAGGTCATGGGCCCGGATATGGCCGTGCTCCAAGAGAAGGCGACCGAAATCGCCGGAGTCTTGCGCCAGATTCCCGGAGGGGCCGACGTGATGGTCGAGGCCACCGCCGGTCTTCCGGTCCTGCAAATTCGTCTGCGCCGCGCGGACATCGCCCGTCACGGACTGAGCGTCGATAGCGTGCAACGCGTGATCGAAACGGCTGTCGGAGGCTCGAAGGCCGGCCAAGTCGCCGAGGACTTCGAACGCTACGACATCTTCGTGCGGTACGACTCCCCTTATCGTGATTCGCCCGAGGCGATCGGGTCGATTCTCGTGGAGGGACCGGCCGGGCAGCGAATTCCCCTCGCGGTGTTGGCCGAGATCGAAAGCATCGAAGGGCCGGTGCAGTACAGCCATGAAAACGGCGAGCGGCGGATCGTGGTGCAGGCCAACGTACGCGGACGCGACCTGGGCAGCTATGTTGAAGAGGCCAAGGAACGGCTGGGGCGCACCATCGGTATGCCCAGCGGCTATCATCTCGAATATGGCGGGCAGTATGAGCACCTGCAATCGGGACGGGCTCGTTTGGCGATGGTGGTACCGGTCACTTTCGGCATCATCTTCTTTCTGCTCTACACCACCTATCGGCGGGTCTTCGACGCAGCCCGTGTCTTTACGGGGATTCCGTTCGCGATCAGTGGAGGCATCTTGGCCCTCTACCTGCGGGGAATGCCGTTCTCGATGTCAGCGGGGATCGGCTTCATCGCGCTGTCGGGCATCGCCGTGCTCGACGATATGGTGATGGTCCAAACCATTCGGAACAACCTCGACAAAGGCTTGCGCCTGCGCCGAGCCGTGGAATCGGCCGTGATCGAACGGCTTCGCCCCGTCCTGATGACCGCCACCGTCGCGGCGATCGGTTTTCTGCCGATGGCGCTTTCGACGGGGACCGGCGCGGAGGTTCAAAAACCTCTCGCGACCGTCGTGATCGGCGGCCTCATCACTTCGACGCTTCTTACGCTACTTGTACTGCCGGCGCTCTATACGCTGGTGGGCCACAAGCACGCCGACGCGCTCGACGACGAGCGCTCATCGCCCCTTTCGAACGAGCCCAAGGGCTCCCTCGAATCGACCTATCGCTACGAATCCTAAGGAGGATCATTAAAACATGAATATCAAAACCTTGAACTCGCTCGCGCTGACCGCCCTGCTGGGCCTCGCCATCGCCGGCTGCAGCAAGCCGGCCGCAGAAGGAGGAGAAACCGCCTCCGGCGGAGCCCACAACCATGCGGAGCATAGCCATGCCGAAATGGTGAAAGAAGCGAGCTATGAACCCGGCTCGATCAAAGCGGGCGATCGCGGCTACTGCATCGTCTGCGTGTACAAGGGTGGCGAGGGCGAGGAGCCGATCGTCGACACGCTCGACTACGAAGGCAAAACCTACGCCTTCTGCACCGAGTCCGAGAAAGCCCAGTTCATCTCCGACCCGGGCAAGTATCTCGACGAAGGTCACACGCCCACCGGCGAAGGCCACGACCACTAAACCTTTCTCACCTCTTACTCTCAGGCCGCTCGGGATCTCTCCCGGGCGGCCTCGAAAGCTTTGAGGGGGTCGCTGGTAGAATAGGCGCATGCTTGCAGAACTCAAGGAGCTTTGGCGCTTCCGCGAGCTGCTGTGGAGCATGGTCGAGCGCGAGCTGCGCATCCGGTACAAGAACTCGTTTCTCGGGTTCTTCTGGTCGCTTTTGAACCCCCTGATCACGGTGCTGGTCATCACGGTGGTATTCAAGGTCTACCTGCGCAACGGCACCCCGAACTTCGGCGCGTACGTCTTGGCCGCCTACCTGCCCTATATGTTTCTGAACGCGAGCATCCTCGATGCCGCTCAGACTATTTCGGGTTCGACGCATCTCATCAAGAAAGTCTATTTCCCCCGCGAGATCCTTCCGCTCACCGCGATCATCGCGAACTTTATCCATTTCTTGCTGGCGCTGGGGGTGTTTTTCCTCTACCTGCTTGCGGTGTACCTACTGAACCCGCAGGAGTCCCCTTTCCAGATCACCACTTTGTACCTTCCGCTGCTTTTGGTGGTGAACCTGATGTTAACCGCCGGGCTCGGGCTGCTGTTCAGCGCTCTCAACACCTTCTATGAAGATGTGAAGTACATCCTGAGCGTGCTGCTTTGGCTGATGATCTTTCTTTGTCCGGTGATGTATTTCAGCGAGAACGTGTACTACCCCAGCGAAAACGCCCTGCATTACACGCTGTATCACATGAACCCCGTCGCGATGCTCTGCATGGCTTACCGGAAGATCCTGCTCGCCCCACAGGATGTCGTGTTGGGCGAGACGACCTATCCGGCTCTGCCGATGGACTGGGCTCTTTTCGGCTATACCGCGCTCTTCGGGCTATTCATTTTGTGGATGGGCTATTCGGTCTTCAATCGCCTCAAATGGAGGTTCGTCGAACGCCCATGAACGCTCCAGTCATTGAAATTCGCAATCTGCGCAAAGAGTTCCTGCTCAGCCACTCGGGGGCCGCGTCGGTCAAAACGGCCGTGCTTTGGTGGAAGCGTCAGGAGGTGCAAAAGCTCCACGTCCTGCGCGGCATCGACCTCGATATCGCGCGCGGCGAGTCCGTCGCGGTACTGGGTCGAAACGGCGCGGGCAAAAGCACCCTGCTTTCCCTGCTCGCGAACGTGTATAAACCCACTCAGGGGTATTGCGAAGTGCGGGGGCGCGTCGCGCCGCTTCTCGAACTCGGCGCCGGGTTTCATCCCGACCTGACGGGCTTGGAGAACATCCTTTTCAACGGGATCGTTCTCGGGCTGACCCGCAAGGAGATCGAAGCCAATGTCGAGCGAATCGTGGAGTTTTCCGAGCTCCGCGCACAGATCGATTCGCCCGTTCGCACCTATTCCAGCGGGATGATGGCTCGGCTCGGCTTCGCGATCGCGGTCCATGTCGACGCCGATGTACTGATCGTGGACGAAGTGCTCGCGGTGGGAGATTACGATTTCAGGCGTAAGTGCGAGGCGCGCATTCAGGCGTTTCGCGAGGCGGGGGGCACGATCTTTTTCGTCTCGCACACCGCTCAAGACATCTTGAACGTCGCGACTCGCTGCCTGTGGCTTCAGCACGGCGAGATCGTCATGGACGGGGAGCCGCTTTCGGTGATGGAGGCGTACCGGGCGGGTTCGGAATCGGACCTCGGCGCGGAGCGCTGAGCACGAGTCCGAACGTTTGAGCCTGACGCCGCGCTTTGCCCCACAACCCAAGGGTCGCCAGCGCCGCCCCGAGCCAGATCCCAAGCCTCAGCGCCGCCCCCAGCCGGTCGATCGCAAAACACGCGTGCGAGGCCAGAGCGCCGTAGTGCAATCGAAAATACAGCTCTTTCCCGGCGTTGTACCTCGCGATCGACGCCCAGCGGCTTCCTGAGGAGCTCGACCCTAATTCGTGCACGATCTCCGCATCCGCGACGTAAACGATCGCCCCCTTTTCGGAGAGCCGTTTACATAGATCGGTGTCTTCACAGTATAGAAAATAGCGCTCGTCGAACCGCTCGCCTCGCCGCATCGCGAGAGTCGCGCCCATTACTTGGGCGACACGCACCGGGCGACCGGTCTCGAGACCCTCGGCATAGGCGCGTTGGGTCACCCAATAAGGGCTAAGCGAGGGACTGCGACGGAACAGCTTTTCAAGATAGGTTTGCTCGCAGAAAACGGCCCACAGCGTCAATTCGTTCGCGCAGGAATCCTGAAGCGAGCCGTCCGGATTGCGCTGGCACGCGCCCGCCGCGATCACCTCGGGATCGTCGAAGGCCCGGAGGAGCCCCGGGATCGCCTCGGCGGAAACGTAAGCGTCGCTGTTCAAAAAGAGCACGATCTCGCCCGTCGAAGCGTCCAACCCCTGGTTGTTCGCCGCGCCGAACCCGCGGTTGAGCGCGTTGCGGATGAGCCGGACGTGTGGGAACTCGGCTTGCACCATCTCGGCCGAACCGTCGGTCGAAGCGTTGTCGATCACGACCACTTCGTGCCCGATTCCGACATGCATGAGGCACTTTCGCAGCTTGTCTTTCGTATTGTGGCTAACGATGAGGATACTAAGGGTCACAACGAGTCTCCTCATGCTACAATAATTTTCATTCCCATGGCGAACAACGAGTATCTGTTAACGTCTGAAGGTCTCGAAAAACTGCGGAAAGAGCTCGAAGAGCTCAAAGGTCCGGAGCGCATGCGCGTGGCCGAAGCGATCCGCGAAGCGAAGTCGCACGGCGATCTGCGCGAGAACGCGGCTTACCACGAGGCGAAGCTGAACCAAACGCGCCTGGACAGGCGCATCGCGGAGCTCGAAAAGCTGATGCAGATCGCTCGCATCGTGGAACGGCCCGAAAGCGCCGAAGACGGCGCGCATCTCGGCTCGGAAGTGAAGCTGCTCGATTTGGAATACGACGACGAGTTGACCATCAAGCTCGTGGGCGGATTCGAGGCCGATCCGGCCAAGGATCTGATTTCGATCAGCTCCCCTATGGGCGAAGCGATCCTCAATCGCAAAGCCGGTGAAGAGTTCGAAGTCCTCGCCCCCGGTGGCGTGCAGCGCTATCGCATTCTCGAGATTCGCTAAACGCCCCAAACTCAAGTAAAGTAAGCGTATGATGCGCGCGCTTTGGCCTTGGCTCCTCGGAGGGCTAGTCCTGTTCGGATGCGACGGCGCGCCCACGGCGTCCTCTGGCGGCACCTCCGAATCGCTTACGCCTCGGCAGGTCACCTCCGAGCCGGACTTCGGGCTCTCGACCCCGCTCGCCCTCATCGGTGAGGCGGCCCACGTACGCGTCGGAGAGCAGCCTGAAGACGGCTGGCAGGCCTTCCCCGCCCCGAACGAAGCGGAGGAGTTCAAAGACCTCCCGCCCGGGTTCAATGGCGACTATCGAGCTCGCGGGTGGGACACGCCGCACGAGAGCTTCGGCATGATCCTGTATGGCGAGCGGATCGCGCTTGCGATGCATCAACTCGAGCGGGTCGACGAAGAGCGCCTCCAAGAGCAGCTCGCGATCTATCGCAATCGATACTCGGATATTAAAGTCAACACCGTCGAAGGGGCACGCGTACGATACTGGTTTTGGGAGGTCCGGCGACAGCGCCTGATGATCTGCGCGGTGCAAACGCTTCACGACGGCCTGAACCTCACGTTCACCCTTGGAGACACCGCCGTCATGGACCCCTTGCGGATGGACTTCGAATCGGCTCAAAACGACCGCCGCTCCGCCGAGACGATTTTCCGGGATCAGCTGATGAAAGAGCCGCCCAAAAGTTCCGGAAAGACGCCCGCGGAAACTCCGAATCCGGAACTGAAATCCGACGTTCCCAAACCCTCCGAAACGAACGAGCCGGCTCAATCGGCGGAACTCTAAAAGATCGCGACACGAAACCTGAGTTTCGTTCGTATGTTAAATTATCCTTAGCAACGAGGAGGTGGTGCCAGCCAATGATTCAAGGACACATGCACCAGGGAGGTTGTGGGTTTTAGCAACCCATAACGGATCAAACCGAGATGGCTTGGGTTCGCGATGAACCCGCTACTCTCTGGAATCGTAAACGATCGAGCGTCCCACGCTTTTCGAAGCGGGGACGCTCTTGATTTTATGAAGGGAGACCTTCCCTTCTTCCCTCGCTCCGTCTAGGCTTGGCGCTTCCGTAACAAGCAGATTCGCCCCCGAGGCCGCGAGGGCGTTCGGAGGCGATTGCGGGGTGCAATGAGGGGACTTTAGGCGTCCGCGTACAGGAAGAACTCATACGGATGCGGGCGGAGGTCCACCTGGTCGCATTCGTGCTCGAGCTTGTATTCGATGTAGCTTTGGATCAACGCTTCGGTAAAGACGTCGCCGCGCAGCAGCCAATCGTGGTCGGTGGCGAGTGCGTGCAGCGCCTCGCGAAGCGAGCCCGGGGTCGTAGCGATCCCAGCACGCTCGATCGCGGGCAGTTCGTAGAGGTCTTTGTCCATCGGCTTGGGCGGCTCGATGCGGTTCTGAATGCCGTCGATCCCGGCCATGAGGCAAGCCGCGAACGCAAGGTACGGATTCGCCATGGGGTCGGGAGCGCGGAATTCGATGCGCTTGGCCTTGGGCGATTTGGAGTACATCGGAATACGCACGCACGCGGAGCGGTTGCGCTGAGAGTACATCAGGTTGATCGGCGCTTCGTAGCCCGGCACGAGACGGCGGTAGGAGTTCGTGGTGGGCGCGCAGAACGCGAGCAGCGCGGCGGCGTGCTTCAGCAGCCCTCCCGTCCAGAATCGGGCGAGATCCGAAAGCCCCGCGTAACCGGCCTCGTCGTACATTTGGGTCTCGCCGTTCTTCCAGATCGACATGTGGATGTGCATCCCACTGCCGTTATCGCCGAAAAGTGGCTTGGGCATGAACGTCGCGACCATGCCGCTCTGATACGCCGTCTGGCGGACGACGTATTTGTACTTCATCTGGTCGTCTGCCATCTTGACGAGTTCGTCGAACTTGAGATCGATCTCACATTGCCCCGCGCTCGCGACCTCGTGGTGGTGCACTTCCGGCTCGAGGTTGACGCGGATCATGTTCTGCACCATCTCGCCGCGCAGGTCTTGCAGCTTATCGACGGGGGCACAGGGGAAATAGCCGCCCTTGGGGCGAATCGTATAACCCGGGGTGTCCTCGGAGCCCGAAGTCCAATGGGCCTCTTCGGAATGGAGCTTATACGAGGCCGTGCCATGACTGTTGTCGAACTGAAGACGATCCAGGATGAAGAACTCGGCCTCAGGACCGAAGAACGCGGTGTCGCCGAGCCCAGTGGAGCGGAGGTACTGCTCGGCCTTTTGCGCGACGTAGCGAGGATCTTTGCCGTAGCGCTCGCCGGTGATCGGGTCGTGGATGTTGCAGATCACGACCGCGGTCGGGTGCAGCGTGAAGGGATCCATGAAGATCGTGGCGGGATCGGGCAGCAGCAGCATGTCCGACTCGTTGATCGTTTGGAAGCCCCGGATGCTGGAGCCGTCGAAGCCCAAGCCCTCTTCGAACATCTCCTCGTTGAATCGACTGGCCGGCACGCTGAAGTGCTGCCACGTGCCCATGAGGTCCGTAAACCGGATGTCGATAAAATCGGCTTCGTTCTCGCGAACGAACTCCACAGCGTCTTTGGGTGTCATCAATCTCCTCTCCTGAATCCCTCGCCTCAGGCACCCGATAGCGGCCGCCTTACGCGTTCTCCTCTTGAATGAATGCAACCGATCGTCGGGAAACGAGCCCCGTGATCACGCTATGCAGTATGGCACGCGAGGGGCGGCCCGCACTATGGGCTTGCCCCCCGTTTCTTTGCGAAATTCGTCGAATTTTCTGGACCTAAAGCGGTCCGAGTCGCTCGTAGACGGCGCGTGCCACTCGGTCCCATTCGACGGGCAGACTCTCCGGAAGCGCACAGGAGCGTCCCGTAGCGATTTGGAACGCCTCGGCCGCCCGCGCCACCGCCCAATTCGTGAAAAGCGCGTGCAACGCCGGATAGATCCCTCCGCTTTGCCGAGCTCTGAGGCGAGCGGACTGTTCGGCGTAATGCAGCATCGCCAAGTCAGCGAGCGCGCCTTTGTAGATCTGGTCCCCTTTGAGCGTTTCGCTCCCGAGACCCGCCTCCAGCGCCTCACCGAAAAACCGCGCAATCAGCGACTCGTCCGAAACCGCCTCGGGAGGCTGGCGGAGGATACGGTCTGCGACGAACACCCGGTTGATCTCGTTCGTGCCTTCGTAGATGCGGCTGACTCGCGCATCCCGATAGATCCGCGCGATCGGAAACTCTTCGGTAAAGCCATAACCGCCGTAGGCCTGAAGCGCCTCGTCCACGATCCAGCCCTCCGCCTCGGTCGCGAGCACTTTGCAGCAGCTACACTCGACGGCGTAGGCTTGCGCGGCCTGCTTATTCCCTTCCACGGTGCCGCCGAGCGTTTCGAACGCCGCGTCCACGAGCGCGCCGGTGCGATAGACCGCGCTTTCGGCGGCATAGAAAAGCGCGGCCATCATCGCAAATTTCTTCTGAATCAGGCCGAACTCCGCGATCGGCGCACCGAACTGCCTGCGTTCTAGGGCGTATTGCGCCGCGATGCCCATCGCTTGGCGCGCCGGCCCGAGCGACATGCTGGAAAGTTTGAAACGGCCCAGGTTCAGTGCATTGAGCGCGACCTGGTGCCCAAGTCCCGGCTCGTACAGCAGATTCTCTTTGGGGACCCGCGCCTCGTCCAAGATCAACCGCGCGGTCGAGGACCCTTTGAGCCCCATTTTATGCTCTTCGCGCTCGATGCTCAGCCCCGGTGCATCGCGCTCCACAAGAAACGCGCTGAACTTCTCACCGTCGATTTTCGCCATGACGAGGAAAAGATCCGCCCACTTCGCGTTCGAAATCCACATCTTGGTGCCGCTCAGCACCCACTCGTCGCCGCGTAACTCGGCCCGCGTGCTCGCCGATAGGGCGTCGCTGCCGCTGTTGGGTTCGCTGAGCGCGTATGCCGCGATCCACTCTCCGCTCGCGAGCTTGGGTAGGTATTTTCGCTTCTGCGCTTCGGAACCGAAGATCGAAAGCGCGACCTGCCCGATTCCGCTCGTCACGCCGAGCGTCACGCTGAATCCCCCGTCCAAGCTGAGGTATTCGAGCATACGGGCCGCCAAAGTCTTCGAAAGGCCCAGTCCGCCGTACTCGGCGGGCGCGTCCGCTCCACAAAAACCAAGCTCTCCGGCCTTGCGGATGAGGGCGGGCATTAGCCCGTCTTCCTGCTTCTCAAGCCGTTCGACGAGCGGCAGCACCTCTTTCCGGCTGAACTGCTCGGCGATGTCGATCATCAGCGCCTCGTCGCCGCTGAACTGCTCGGGAGTAAAAATAGAATCGGGGCACTGCGAGAGAAACGCGCCCCCTTGCGCGCTCGAAAATGAAGTTGCGGACATATGTTCGATAACCTCGACTGCGTCGTCGGTTTTCCATTATAGCCGCTCCCTTCCGAAGGGCATAGGAAGAAAATCCTATAACGGAAGCGGCCCTTGGCCCAGCAGGCTTTGACTCCAAAGCAGCCGCTCGCCGAGCTTGACCAGAAAGTCGTCCGGGCGCACAGACATCAGGCGCGTCACGCGCGGAGAGCGCGTCACCCTCACCTCGTCTTTGCTCAGCAGATGCAATCGATTCTGCCCGTCGCCCGAGAGCACCGCGTCCCCGTCGGCTTGGACCTTCAACCGGATCTCAGAGTCGGGCGCGAGCGCCAGCGGGCGAGCGCTGAGTGTATGCGGCGCGATCGCGGTGAGCAGCATCGCCTCGACTCGCGGATCGACGATGATCCCTCCCGCGGAGAGATTATAGGCCGTCGAGCCGGTGGGAGTCGCGATCATGATGCCATCTGCCGGGTAGCGGGTCAAAACGTGCCCGTCGACTTGCACTTCGAAGGTCATCATCCGCACCGTCACGGTACGTTGCAGCACCATCTCGTTTAACGAGTGCAACGTCGCGATCACTTGCCCCGCCCGAAGCAGCTCGGTCTGCAGCATCATGCGGTTTTCGAACCGGGCTTCACCGGCCAGGAATCGCTCGAGCTGAGCCGGCACCTCGGGGCCTTGGCACTGCGTGACGAACCCGAAGCGGCCATAGTACACGCCGAGGATCGGCGTGCCCTTTTCGGAACAAAGATCCGCGGCGCGGATCAGCGTTCCGTCGCCACCAAAGCTCACGACGAGATCGGCATTCGCCAAAGAGGCGGTGTCGACCTCGGGGATCGAAAGGCAAAAGGCGGTCTCGGGCGTCGCGCCCACCTCGACCTTCCGCTCTCGGAGCCAAGAAACCGCCTCGCTTGCCGCCGCAACGGCATCGGCCCGTTGCGGGTTTACAAGCAAGTGAACCCGCACGGCTACGGAGCCGCCTTCATGCGTTCCAGGTTTTTCTTGATCTCTTCGTTTTGAGGCGCTTTCGCACTCGCGCGCTCCAGAATACGGATCGCGTCGTTGCGGCGGTTCAGACGCTCCAGGGTGATCGCAAGGTTGTTGTAACCGGGTACGAACTCGGGATCGCTCTGGATGCAGGCGCGGAACGCGGATTCGGCTTCGGCGAGCTGCGACAATCTAAGGTGATACAGCCCCATGCCGTTCAGCGCCTCCGCGTGGTTCTTATCCACGTTCAACAGCGTCTTATAGTGGAAGCGCGCTCCATCGTAGTCGCCCCACTGCCACAGCGCGTTCGCGAGTTGCAGGCGCACGTCGTGTCGGTTGCTGTTGGAGTGCAGGATCGAGCGCCAGACATTCACGGACTTCTCCATCTGCCCGGCTTTCGCAGCCGATGCGCCAAGGTTGATCTGCGCGTTCAAAGAGTTTGGGTTCAGACCTACCAAACGATCGAAGATCGCCATCGACTCCTCGTACTGGCCGTTCTTGTACAGCAGCAGGCCGAGATTGTTCATTGCGTCCAGATCGTTGCCGTTCAACTCCAGCGCCCGGCGATACGCCTTCTCCGCTCCGGCGGCGTCGCCGCTCTCGGCGCGGATCACGCCCACGTTAAACCAGAACTCCGAGCTGCCTTGCAGCTTCTCGCCGAGCTGATCGTACATCTTCAGCGCGTCGTTGCGACGGCCAGCGGAGGCGTAGGCCTGAGCCAGCGCCAGAGTGATGGCGTCGTCGGTGGGCTGCAGCTTTTGAGCTCGCTCGAGGTAAGGGATCGCGTCGGCTTGGCGGCCCGCTTGAACCAGTGCGAAACCGGCGTTGCGAGCAAACACCGCGTTGTCGGTGCGCAGGTCGGAGGCCTTCTTGAACGCCTGCCCGGCTTCGGCAGATTTGCGCTGATTCTCATACGCCACGCCGAGGTTATTCCAAACAAAGGGGTCGTCGGAGCGAAGCTCCGAGGCTTTGCGATACGACTCCGCCGCGGCGGGATAGTCGGCTTTGCGCAGATAGATGTTGCCGAGGTTGTAATGCGCTTCGGCCATCTCGGGTTTGAGCTCGACGAGTTTACGATAGCGGACTTGCGCGTCGTCCCATCGATTCGCAGCAAAATACGCGTTGCCGAGATTGGTCATGACCTCGAGGTCATTGGGGCGCGCGACTGCGGCCTTTTCAAGCAGCGGGATCGCCTCGGAGGCTTTGTTCTGACGTAAGTACAAAAAGCCTAACCAAGACTGTACATGCTCGTTTGCGGGATACTCTTTGTAGAGTGATTCGAAATCCGCGACGGCGCCGTCAAGGCTGCCCGCGCGGTACTTTTCGACCCCCGCGTTGATCTTGATCTGCACTTCGCGGTCGCCGGTATCGGAAAGGCCCCAGACGGCGAGAAGCGTCCAGAGAGCGACGAATAGGACTTTGGCTGACTTCATGCTTGCGATTCCTCCCCCTCATATTATCGCAAGCAGGGCTCGAACAGAAGGTTTTTGCCCGTGAGATCGCCAGGTTCCCGGCTCTTTTAGCAGGTTCGAGCCTTCAGAAAGCCTCCAACCCCTCCGAACACGAGGGTTCGAAAGGGGCCGGAAGGAGAAGAAGAGTTCACGCGTTTCGGCTTTAAGAGCCTCGAAGTAAAGAAAGAATGTTTTGCGGCGCTTGATTCGCCTGAGCGAGCACCGACATACCGCTTTGCTGGAGGATCTGCAGCCGGGTGTATTCGGTGATCTCCTCGGCCATATTCGCATCGCGGATCGCACTCTCGCTCGCAGTCATGTTCTCATGCGCCACGCCCAGCGAACGCACCGTCGACTCTAAGAAATTCTTTTGGAACGAACCGAGCTCGCCGCGCATCTGCGCGAGTTGCGTGATCGCGTTGTCGATCAGCTTCATCGCCTCTTCGGCGCCCTGTTGACTCGTCACATCGATATCCGCGAGCGTCTTGCCGGGGACCGCCTCGGTGCCCAACCGGTCCGCATAGACCGTCGGCATCGAAAACTGGACGCCTTGACCTTCGTTCGCGCCGATCTGGAAGCGCACGGCCCCGACGTTCACCACGCCGACCTGGGTCGCCGCGGAGACGTTGGCGTTTCCGGCCTCGGTCAAGACGATCATGTTGCCGTAGTTGTCCGAAAGGCGAAGCCCGGAAGCGTCTGCCCCCGATCCGCCCGTGAACGCCGAGGTCTGCACCCCGTTGCCGGTCGTGACCGAGACGTTGTACACCGCGTTCACCCCGTTCGCGCCGGCACTTGCGGCGTTATGCAGGATGTTCGAGGGGTCGAAAAATTGAATATTGTGCTGGCTGCCGTACTGATTCTGGCGGAGGGTCACCGAAAGGTTGGGCGAGGTGCCCGAGATTTCGGCCGTGACGCCTGTCGCGCCGGAGCGCTCGTTGATTTTCGCCACGAGTCCGCCGATCGTTTCGGTCCCGTCGCTGCTGAATGAGTGTCCGTTGATGACGAACGTGCCGCTTGCGGTCACGACAGTGTTGGCCGAAACGAAGGTATTGCCGAGCGCCGCGCTAGCCCGAACGGCTTGCGTGATCCGAGCGATCGTGATCGGCCCGTTCACCACATTCTCTCCGTTGAACGTCGCCCCCATATAAAGGTTCGACACGTTCGCTCCGGAGGTGATGTTCGCCATGACGCCCGCCGCCCCGCTCAGCAGCTTCTTAGTTCCGAATTGCGTCTGTTCGGCGATTCGGTTCAGCGATTGGAGCGTCGAACGAATCTGCGTTTGGTTCGCCTGAAGGACCGCGGCGTCAACGACGGCGGTATTAGCTGAATGCACGGCGAGTCCGCGAATATCGCGCAGCAAGCGCTGCGCCTCTTCCAGCGCGGATTCGGCCGTTTTCGCCATATTCACCGCGTCTTGCGAGTTGCGGATCGCCTGCTGCAAACCGCGCATCTGCGAACGCATGCCTTCGCTGATGATCAGGCCCGCCGGATCGTCGCCGGCGCTGTTGATGCGCATGCCCGTGCTGAGTCGCGAGATCGTCGCGCTCATCTGGACGTTCGTCTGCTCTAGATTTCGCAGGGCGCCCATCGCCGGAATATTCGTATTGATTCTAAGGCTCACCGTTATTCCTCGGATGGACCGAAATTTTGCGGGGTTCGGCCCATTCCTGTGTGAATCTTTGGCGAGGATATGGAATAAGTTTAGGTTTTGAACTGAAAATTCTCAGAAAGGCAGGTCCTTTTAGCCTGTCAGGCTCCGTCCTAACGCCATCCCCGCAAAGGCGAGCGCGAGGCCCAGACCGTTTTGGAGTACCAGATGGGCGAGCGCCAGCCGAGGAGAGGGACCGGTAAAGAGCTGCGCCGCCTCCAGCGCATAGGCGGAAAAAGTCGTGAACGCGCCGAAAAATCCAACCAACACCACCGCCCGAAGTTCCGGGTGCCCCGCCCAGCGATGCTCGAACAACGCCCAAAAGCATCCGGCCAAGAAACAGCCCGTCAGATTCACAGCAAGCGTGCCGAACGGAAAAGGATGCGGCCAGAGCCGGCCGGCCAAGGCGCCTACTCCAGCGCGGGCGAGCGTGCCCAGCGCGCCGGCCCCCGCGAGGGCGAACACTTTCCAAACCATGATCCGAAGTGTTACCCGAAGAGCGACCGACCGCAACCTTAGCGCATCAAGCCGGAGGGCACCCCATTGGGAAACTGTTCCCGAATCGCCTCTTCAATCCGTCCCACCCGATTCTCCGGGTTGGGATGCGTGCTGAAGAATTCGGGCTGGGAGCCTCCTCCGGCCTCCGCCAGCACCTTCATCACTTGGATCAGCGCGCGGGGGTCGTAGCCGGCCTCCGCCATGAACCGCACGCCCAAGCGGTCGGACTCCAGTTCGTCGTCGCGACCATATTTCATATTGACCAGATTGCCGACGAGCATTGCAATCTGGGCCGAGGCTTCGCTGCTCCGGTTACCGGGATCGTAGGTCGCGAGCACCGCCGCGCCGGTCAGCCCCTGAGTGAGCTGCTGTTTGGCGATCCGTTCGGCGCTATGCCGCGCCACCACATGCCCGATCTCGTGCCCCAAGACCCCCGCGACTTCCCCATCGGTCTTCAACCGCTTCAGCAGGCCCGTCGTGATAAACACCTGCCCGCCCGGAAGCGCGAACGCGTTAATCGTCTGATCGTCGGCGAGCACGTGAAATTCAAACGGGTATCCGGAGTCCTTGGCCGCAGAAGCGGCTACCAGCGTCTCGCCGATCCGGTCGATTCGAGCCTGTGCCTGACCATCGGCCGCACGCCCTCCGAACTGGCGCTCCATCTCGGGGCGAGCTTCCAGCCCCAGCGCGACCTCCTGTTCCTTCGAGATGCCGATCCGCTGCGTCTCACCGGTGATTTCGTTTTTGGAGCTGCTCCCGAAATAAGTGATGAGCGATACGATCGCTACAAAGAAGGCGATGATGAGCTTAAACTTTCCGTTCATAACACCAACTCGCTTTCCTTCGATTTTACACCGCGCTCCTCAGTTCCCCCAAATCGCAAAATAGTTCTTTAAGTACTTGTCAATGAAATGCAAACCGTACATTTTCGTATCGGAAAACCGTACATTTTAGTTGACGCTCCGTTCCGTACATCTTCGTCAGCAGACGCCCGTGAACTGACATGAACCCGAATCGCCCGCTATAATTTCCATTACTTAAGCATGAAAGTGAGGTTTAGACGAACATGAGTCAAGACATCTTCCCGATTCGGCGGATCGACCACGTCCGGTTTTTCGTCGGCAACGCCAAACAAGCTGCCTATTACTACAAGCATATGATGGGCTACGACATCGTAGGCTATACGGGTTTGGAGACGGGCAACCGCGATACCGTCGGCTATCTGCTGCAACAGAACGAATGCCAATTCGCGATCACCGCGCCCATCCGCCCGGGCCACCCGATGGCCGAGGAGCTTTCGCGCCACGGCGACGGCGTCAAGGACATCTGTTTCGAGGTCGACGACGTCGATTGGTCGTATCAGGCCGCTCTGGAGCGCGGCGCGGAGTCCGCGATGGAGCCGACGACCCTCAAGGATGAGCGAGGCGAGGTCCGACTCGCGGCCATCAAGATCTACGGCGACACGATCCACTCGCTGATCAACCGGGACAAGTACGACGGATTCTTCCTGCCCGGCTACGTCGCGATCCAAGAGGACGAACCGGCCAAACCGATCGGCCTGGAGTTCGTCGACCATATCGTGGGCAACGTCGAACTCGGCAAAATGAACGAGTGGGTGAAGTTCTACGAGCGCGTTTTGGGCTTCACGCAGCTCATCTCCTTCGACGACAGCGACATCTCGACCGATTACACGGCCCTGATGTCGAAAGTGATGGCGAACGGCAACGGCCGCGTGAAATTCCCCATCAACGAGCCGGCTGAAGGCAAGAAAAAGTCGCAGATCGACGAGTATCTTGAGTTCTACGGCGGCCCCGGAGCCCAGCATATCGCGATCCACACCTCGGATATCGTGAGCACGGTCGGCGAGATGCGACGGCGCGGCATCAAATTCCTCGAAGTGCCGATGACCTATTACGAAATGCTGCCCGAGCGCGTGGGCGAGATCGAAGAGGACATTAAGACCCTTAGTGAGCTGGGTGTGCTTGTGGACCGAGACGACGAGGGCTACCTCTTACAGATCTTCACCAAGCCGATCGGCGACCGCCCGACCTTGTTCTACGAAATCATCGAACGCAAGGGCGCGAAGAGCTTCGGGAAGGGCAACTTCAAGGCGCTGTTCGAGGCGATCGAACGCGAGCAGGCGCTGCGCGGGACCCTCTAACCCCATCCTCGCAACGAAAGGACGACTCTGAGAGATTTCTCCTCGGAGCCGTCCTTTTTATTTTCGACTTCAGGCTCTTCCAAGGACGCCCAAAATCGGCGTTCCCCGTAAAAATAGCAACTTCCCCCTCCGCTTTTCGCAGCGAACCGCCGAAGATCAAACTGTTCAAGAAAGCGCAATGAACGGGATCGACGGCATTTTGGGGTTCTGGGGCATCGCTCCGGAACAGGTTCAGAAACTCTCCTCCACGGAGGGTGTCGATGCGCTTTTTCAACTCAATCTCGCTCAGATTCTGAGCGGCGCGCAGGCGCCGCCTGGGCCGGAACCACCTCCACCCATCCCCGCAATGGCGGGAGAGGGGGTCGCGAATCGAGAGCCGAATGCTCCGTCGCACACACCGGACCTCTTCCCGCTTCGAAGCGAGGCCGCGCCGACGTTTTCGGCCGCCGCGCAGCCGAAAGCTTTTTGGAGCTTGCCGGTGGAAACCGCCGAATCCGCGCCTTGCTCTGACGGATTCAAGCACGAGGACACCGACTCGGAAAAGGGATCTTCCAAGCTTGAGCTAAAGGGTCCTGAAGCGTCGATCGGACCGATGTCTTGGGCCTCTTTCGCCTTTTCGTTCGCGAAGCCTCTTTCGACCCCTGGGCCCGTTTCGACTGACCCATCTGTTCCGAGTGAGCCCGCGCAAGCAATTTCCGCTGCCCAACCGCGCCCGCTCGCAGCTGCTTGGGGCATCAAGCCCACCGCCGAGTCCCCTACCCCTTCGCCCGCTCGGATTCCTCAAGGCACAGCCCCGAGCGCGCTTGTAGCCAAGCGTTTCGAACCGCAAACGGTTCAAGCCGCCGATTCAAAGCTCGTGGTCGGTCTTTCCGAGCCCCTGAGCTCGGCCCAAGAAACCGTCTCACTTCAGGATCGTGTCGGGCAGATGCTGCGAGACCTCAACGGCGATCTTCGCTTGATGCGCGGCGCGCCGACGCTCTCCGAAACCTCGAACCGCCAGGTCATGGAAATGTCTCAAGGCGTGGTTTCGGATCGTTCTGCTGTGACGAGTCCGTCGCCTGAATTAAACGCTTTAACTATTCGAACGGAAGAATCTCAACCGCTTGATCGAAGCGAGCGATCGCAAATCTCCCTTTCGGGCACAGCTCCCTTGCCGCAAACTCAGCCCGCGCGTTCCGTCGAAGACGGCCCTGAGGCGGAGTCGCTTGAGGGTGAAGAGACACTGGAGAGCGCCACGCTCGAATTGAATGACACGCCTTCAGGCGACGCTCCTGGCTTCGAAACGTCCCAAGAGCGCAACTTCCGTGAGCCTGCGCAAAACGAATCTTCGAACCGGGTTCAGGCCCGCAACGGAGGCATGCGCGAAGCGACGACCGAGGAGATCCCCGCCGCGATTCGCCAAGCCGCCGACCGCATCCAGCTTTTAGCTGCCGCAAGGCCCCGCGAAGGCGTCGTGGTGCATCTCTCCCCCGAAGAGATCGGCCCGATGACCTTGGTCGTCAAATCGGTCGGCTCGATCGTAGAAACTCAGATTTACGCTCCGAACGAAGAGGCACGCCAAGGCTTGGAGCAACATCGCGCTCTTCTCGGCGCGGCGCTAGAAAGCCGTGGACTCAGTCTTCAGGCGCTGAGCGTCCAAGCGACTTCCCCGAGCGGCTCCGGCATGCAGCCGGGCCACGACCGACCGCCTTTTCATCATCAGCACCCCCTACCGACTCCTTCGACCGGGACCTTTGCGTCACCGGGACGAGCCGAGTCGGAGCGACCGCTCCCGACCTCCGTCTCCATGGCGTCAAGCCAAGGGGTCGACTTAAGTATCTAACTCAAGAGGAAATCATGCCAACCATCACCGGTAGCGCCGACATCTCCCCAACTTCTGAAAAATATTTCGGAATTCGCCCTCAAGACCAGAAAGGGGAGCTTTCTATGGAGACGTTCATGCGTCTTCTTACCGTGCAGCTCGCGAATCAGAACCCGCTCGAACCGATGAACGATCGCGACTTCTTCGCTCAGATGGCCCAGCTCGGCCAGGTCCAAGGGCTGGACCAGGTAAAGAAATCGATGGACGTCTCGCAAGCCGCGAGTCTGATGGGCAAAGAGATCACCGCAGTTCGCACGATGACCCAAGCAGGCTCGAACGGAATGAACAGCCTGGTCAACGGCGTGGTACGCGGGCTCTCGATTCGCCAAGGAGAATATCTCTTGCAAGTCGAAGAGGCGAACGGAGGCATCGTAGAAGTCAAGATGGGCTCCATCCAGGCGATCACTCAGTAAGATAGATAGCTTGCAAAATTAAACTATTATGGCACGCATCGACAATCAACAGATCTCGGAGCTTTTGCGCTCGCAGACCCCAGTCGCAAAACCTGTCGACCAGGCAGCCGGATCGGATTTCCAAACCCTGATCCGCGACCGTCTCAAGGTCAGCGGGCACGCTCAGACACGCCTTCAAAGTCGACAGATCGACCTCGATCAGGGGGCGTGGGACCGAGTCGTTGAGGGGATCGAGCGCGCCGCGGCCAAAGGGGCAAAAGAGTCTTTAGTGATGGTGGACGACGTCGCGCTGGTGGTGAGCGTGAAGAACCGTACCGTCATTACCGCGGTGGAAAAGGGCCACCTCAAAGAAAACGTTTTCACCAATATCGACAGTGCCGTTATCGTTTAAGAAAACCCTTTAAAAGGGAATCGAAACGACCGATAAGAAAAGTAAGAAAAAACGCGGACAGTTCAGGAAACGAATCGCAGGCCCTCCGCCCGAAAAGGCGAGGAGGCGAGGCGCTCGGCCCGATCGGCCGGCTCCACTCGGTCCTGAAGCCGCATCAAGGAGAACGAACGACATGCTTCAGGCAATGCTCGCTGGCGTCGCCAGCATCAAAGCGCAGCAAACGCGCATGAACGTCATCGGCAATAACCTTGCCAACGTCAACACGACGGCCTATAAGGGTTCTCGCGTCACGTTCCAAGACATGATCGCCCAGACGATTCGTGGAGCCTCGCGCCCGACGGATTCGATGGGCGGCACGAACCCGGTTCAATTTGGCTTGGGCGTGCTCGTGGCGGGAACCGACATCAACAGCGAGCAGGGCTCTTTGAACGCCACGAACCGTCCGACGGACCTGGCGATCCAAGGCAGCGGGTTCTTTATCGTAAGCGACGGGGACGGCATCAGCTATACCCGCGACGGCGGTTTCGACCTCGACGCCCAAGGGTATATGGTGCACCGCGCCACGGGTCAGAGGCTCATCGGCTGGCAAGCCAACGGGCTCGGCCAGGTCGATACCACTGCGCCGCTGACTCCGGACAGCTTCCTGAATATCCCGCTCGGCGCGTTGAACGCAGTGCAAGCGACCACTGAAGTTTCTTTCGCCGGAAACCTGAACGGAAACGCGATCGCGACCGACAGTTGGACGACCCAAGTTCGTGTCTACGACTCGCTGGGTGGCCCCCACGATCTGACGGTCGAGTTCACGAACCGGCAAAGCCCCGCCGCGGGCACCCCGCCCTCGGGCGCGGTTTCGAGCTGGGAGTGGACCGCGTACGAAGGCGGCGTGGGTGGCACCGTGATCGGCACATCGGCGGACACGGGTAACAGCCGCATGTACTTCGACACCAACGGCAACCTCGTCGGAGGCAACCTGGGTACGGCCACCGTTCCGGCTTCGACAGGTTCCAGTCCTTTCCCACTCAGCCTGAACTTCGACCGCATTAGCCAGTTGAAAACCGATACTCAGGTCAACCCAAGCAATCAAAATGGCTTCCCTCCCGGATCGCTGCAAGGGTTCTCGATCTCGGGCGACGGTGTGATCACCGGCCTATTTACCAACGGTCTGACTCGGACGATGGGCCAGATCTCGATGGCGGTCTTCCCCAACCCGGGTGGCCTTCAACGGCTTGGAAACAACCTGTGGCAAGCCACCGATAATACAGGCATCCCCGTGACCGGTGTGCCGCAAACCGGCGGCCGGGGCAGCGTCAGCTCGGGCTTTCTCGAGCAGTCGAACATCGATATCGGAAACGAGTTCACCGATCTCATCATCACACAACGCGGCTTCCAGGCCAATACCCGCGTGGTTACTACGGTCGACGAGATGCTGCAAGACCTGCTCAACATGAAGCGATAAGGCAAAGCGGTTTCTGAGAAACCTTAGGTGGGCGAGTCGCGGTCTCCGCGGCTCGCCCAATTCGCTTTTCGGAACTCCCCCGAAAGCTCGGCGGTCCCTAGAGGCAGGAGAGAGCATCATGGCGAAAAAAACATTGCAACCACCTCAGCATCAAGACCGCCAACCAGGCATCGAATCGTGGCTTCGACCCGCTCCCGATCCTCACAGCGCCTGGCGCGGGCAAAAACGTCTCGAAGGCAAGCGCGCCTACATTTCGGGTGGAGATAGCGGCATCGGCCGCGCGGTGGCGATCGCTTTCGCCGAAGAGGGCGCGGACGTCGCCATCGCGTATTTCGACGAGCATGCCGACGCAGAGGAGACCGCCGCGAAAGTCGCTGAATCAGGGCGAACCTGTGAGCGATTCGCCGGCGATCTCAAAGACCCGGAATTCTGTAAGCGATCGGTTCGAGACGCCGCGATGCGCCTCGGCGGACTCGACATTCTGATTAACAACGCCGCGGTGCAGTATCCACAACAGGAGTTGGGAGCGATTGATTCTTCGCAGCTCGAAGACACGTTCCGTACCAACTTCTTCGCGTACGTGTATTGCACTCAAGCCGCGCTCGAACTCTTCGAAACGGGCGCGTGCATCGTGAGCACGGCCTCGGTGACGGCCTATCGCGGCAGCCCGGAGCTGATTGACTATGCTTCCACCAAAGGCGCGATCGTGGCCTTTACCCGCTCGCTGGCTCTCAATCTCGCGGACAAAGAGATTCGCGTCAACGCCGTAGCGCCAGGCCCTGTCTGGACGCCTTTGATTCCGGCCAGCTTCGACGAAGAGACGGTGGCGACTTTCGGATCGGACGTGCCGATGAAACGTCCCGCGCAGCCGGGCGAGATCGCCCCGAGCTACGTGTTCCTCGCCAGCGAGGACGCCTCCTACATGACGGGGCAGGTGCTCCACCCCAATGGTGGCGAGATCGTGAACGCCTAGGCCGCTCACTGAGGGGCTTCCAACCGAGTCGCCTCGATAAAGGAGAAAGGCGAAAGGGATTTCCCTTTCGCCTTTCTTTTCCGATTTTCGGAGGAATGCCCGCGACTAACCCAGCTTTCGGACCGACTCGATGACGTCGGCCTCGTTCGGGATGCATTCGAGCTCGAGATTCCGAGCGTAGGGCATCGGAACGTTCAAGCCACCCACACGCCCGACCGGTGCGTCGAGATCGTCGAAGCAATCCTCGCCGATTCGAGCCGCGATCTCCGCGCCGAAGCCGCCCGAGCGCCAATCTTCATAGACCACGACCGCGCGGTGCGTCTTGCGTACGGAAGCGTAGATCGTCTCGGTGTCGAGCGGAAGCAGCGAGCGCACATCCACGACTTCGACGTCGAGCCCGTCTTTGGCGAGCTCTTCGGCCGCCTTGAGGCAAACGTGCACCATTCGGCTATACGCGACGAGCGTCAGATCTTTGCCCTCTTTCGCCACACGAGCCTTGCCGAAGGGGATCGAAAAGTCGGGATCCTCGGGGACCTCTCCCTTTAGGGCATAGAGCCCGGGGTTCTCGGTGAAGATCACCGGATTGTCGTCGCGGATCGCGGCTCGCAACAGGCCCGCAGCGCACGCCGGGGTCGACGGAGCCACGACCTTCAAGCCGGGGACGTGCGCGTACCACCCTTCCATCGAGTGGCTGTGCTGCGCGCTGAGCTGGTTCGCCGCGCCGCCGGGGCCGCGAATCACCAGCGGCACCTTGATCTGGCCGCCGGTCATATAGTGAATCTTCGCCGCGTGGTTGACGATCGCATCGAGCGCGAGGATCGAAAACGACATGGTCATCATCTCGACGATGGGACGCAGCCCCACCATCGCCGCGCCGGTCGAAAGCCCGACGATGGCCGGCTCCACGATCGGCGTATCGACGACGCGCCGGGCGCCGTATTGATCGAACAGGCCCGCCGTCACGCGGAAGGTGCCTTGATAGCGCCCGATATCCTCTCCGATGAGAAACACGTTCTCGTCCCGGTCCATCTCTTGGACGATGCTCTGGCGTAGGGCGTCTCGGTAAGTTAGCGTCGGCATTAGTGGCCCACCTCCGGCATCATATCGGTATACACGTTCTGATAGACCTCTTCGGGCGCGGGGGGCGCGGAATCGAGCGCTTTTTCGTAGATATCCTCGACCCGGTCGACCATCTCCTGCTCGATCGCTTCGATCTTCTCGTCGGTCAAGATCTTGTGCTCCTTCAGCAGACTCTGCAGACGCGCGAGCGGATCGCGCATCAGGGCCTCTTCCTCCTCTTCGCGCGTACGATAGAGCTGGCGGTCGTTATCGGCCGCGCCGTGGCCCGCATAGCGGTAGCTCATGATCTCGATCAGGCAAGGCTTCTTGTCCTTGCGCACCTGGTCGACGATCCGCTGCGCGTCTTTACGCACCTGAATCACATCCATGCCGTCGAGCCGTTCGTGCTTCAGCCCAAACGGGTAGCCGCGCTTGTGCAACTCGGTGTCAGCCGCGTGATACTCCAGCCGGGTTCCCATGGCGAACTCGTTGTTTTCGATGATGTAGACGATCGGAAGATCCCACAGGCCGGCCATGTTCATCGATTCGAAGAACTGTCCTGCGTTCGCGGCGCCGTCGCCCAAGAAACAGAGCGTGACGCGGTCTTCGTCGCGATAACGCGAGGCGAAGGCCAGACCCGTACCGAGGCTGGTGTGTGCGCCCACGATGCCCCAACCTCCGAAAAAGTTGTTCTCGATATCGTACAGGTGCATCGAGCCGCCCTTGCCGCGGCTGTACCCGTCGCTGCGACCCATGATCTCCGCCATGACGCGCACCGGATCACTCCCGAGCAGCAGCGCATGCGCATGGTCGCGATACGCGGTGATCACATAGTCCTGCTTCTGGATTGCGCTCAGCCACCCGACAGCGATCGCCTCCATTCCTATGTAAACGTGCAGATAGCCCCCCGCTTTTCCTTGGCGGTAGGCGAAATTGGTCTTCTCTTCAAAGTGACGGATGAACACCATCTGCCGATAAAACTCTTCCAGTTCGGCAGCAGAATACGCTAGTTGTGTACTGGCTTGTTTGGCCACGCTTTCGAATCCTCCGGTTCCTTAAAGGCGAAACGACGGCTCTGCTCGCGGCCCTATCAACGGGTCCGCTCGTCGTTTGTGGAGAGGCGTGCCTGCAACGTTGAAGTCACTCTTTCCGATCGCTGAGTGTTATACCCGGTTCTTACTCGGGATGACGCGTCGAGAAGCAGGATCGGGCTTCACCCCTTCCCTCTTTCCTACGCCGAATCGTGCCTATTGGCAATAAACCAGCTGCTTGCGGGCCTTCTCGTGGTCCGGCTGCTGGTTCAAAATCGTTCGAAAGTTGGTGCAAGCCTCTTCGACCATGCCGAGCATCATCTGCGTCATCGCCATGTCGTACCGCACGTCGACCGCAGTGGGGTGCTGATCCACGAGGCCTTGAAAAGATTGCAGCGAGCCGTCGAAATCGCCTTCGAAGCACTGGATCAACGCCAACTGCCACCTCGCTCCCAGATGAGACGGGGCCAAACGAAGGACTTCTTGAAAAACCTGCTTCGCTTCGATGTACTGACCATCGCAACGGAGACTAAAGCCACGGTCGTAAATTGCTTCTACGTCTACCATAGAACTGATCCGTCGAATCCAGTTTAACACAGGACCCGGTTCCAGCCGAGGGATTTTTGTGATTCTACTGCAAAAGACTAAATCGCATTAACGCCGAAGGTCCTTTGCGTTCGACTTACGCCCGAAAGGCCCCATGACGAAAGGACCTTTCGGGCGATAGTGTAGAGGACGCCTTTAGGCCGTCCCCGGTTCCAAGCGCTGCGAGACGGGCTTCTTGGCCTTCTCGCTATCCTTGCCTTCGACGGTTCCCGAAGGCTTTTGCGGCTTGGAGTCGGTGAGTTCCAGCGGCGGTAGCTGCTCTCCGTTCATCACGGCGAGAAACTCCTCGCGCGTCAGTGTCTCGCGCTCGAGCAACGCCGCCACCACGCCGTCCAGCTTGTCGCGGTGCGTGGTCAAAAGCTCGGTCGCGCGGTTGTGGCACCGCTCGACGATCAGGCGTACCTCTTCGTCGATGATCTTCGCGACCTCTTCGGAGTAATTGCGCTCGTCGGCATAGTCGCGACCGAGAAACGGGTTGTGGCTGCGGCGACCCAGGGCCAAAGTGCCCAGTCGGTCGCTCATTCCAAACTCGCAAACCATCGACCGCGAGATCCGGGTCACACGCTCCAGATCGCTGCTGGCGCCGGTCCAAACCGAGCCGTACACCACCTCTTCGGCCACACGGCCGCCAAGGGTCATCGAAATCTCGTCCAGAAGCTGTTGCTCGCTCACGAGATACTTGTCGTCCGCGGGGACCGACCAGGTCGAGCCGAGCGACATCCCGCGCGGCAGGATCGTGACCTTGTGAATCGGATCGGTATTCTCCAAAAGCTCGCCCACGATCGCGTGACCCGCCTCGTGATAGGCGATGACCTCGCGCTCCTTGGAGTCCATGATGCGACTCTTACGTTGCGGGCCGGCCACCACACGGTCCAGCGCTTCTTCGAGATCGAGTTGAGTCACCTTGCTGTGCCCGCGACGCGCGGCGAGCAAAGCGGCCTCGTTCATCATGTTCGCGAGATCCGCGCCGGTGAAACCCGGAGTCCGCTTCGAGAGCGTCTCGAGATCGATGTTCGTATCCAGCGGCTTACCCTTGGAGTGGATCTTCAAGATCTCCAAGCGGCCGTGGGCATCCGGCGGATCGACCACGAGCTG
Source organism: bacterium (assembly GCA_037189405.1). Taxonomy (GTDB): domain Bacteria; phylum Armatimonadota; class Fimbriimonadia; order Fimbriimonadales; family Fimbriimonadaceae; genus JBBCJD01. Next base: position 233,683 of record JBBCJD010000007.1, on the reverse strand, counting down.
ACGGTCGAATCGGCCGGGACGCAACAGCGCCGGGTCGAGGACGTCGGGGCGGTTCGTCGCCGCGATCATGATAACGCCGGAGTTCGGGTCGAAGCCATCCATCTCGACGAGGAGCTGGTTCAGCGTCTGTTCTCGCTCGTCGTGACCGCCTCCCAGACCGGCGCCGCGTTGGCGACCCACCGCGTCGATCTCGTCGACGAAAATCAAACTGGGCCGATGCGCCTTGGCCGTCTCGAACAGGTCGCGCACGCGCGCTGCACCCACGCCGACGAACATCTCGACGAAGTCCGAACCGCTGATATGGAAGAACGGCACACCGGCCTCTCCCGCGATGGCCCGTGCGAGATGCGTTTTTCCGACGCCGGGAGGGCCGGTCAGCAGAATGCCTTTGGGGATCTTCGCGCCGAGCGCCGCGTACTTCTTGGTGTTCTTCAAAAAGTCGACGATCTCGTAGAGTTCGCCCTTCGCTTCCTCGATGCCCGCGACGTCCTCGAACGTCACCTTCGGACCGGTCTCGCCCACGCGTCGCGCCCGGCTGCGGCCGAAGCTCAGCGCCTGGTTGCCGCCCATTTGCGCGGGGCGAAGCACCAGGAAGTAGATCATGATCAGGATGAATAGCGGGAGCGCGAGGATGCTAATCAGGTTCATCATGCCGATGGAGATCGGCGGACGGCGCTCGTTGAACGTCGTGTTGAACCGCTGCCGAGCCGACTCGCTCGCCTTATACAGCATTTCGCGCGAGGCGGGGTTATCCGCGATATAGGTGTAGTAGCCCTCTCCGTTTCGAAGTTTGCCGCGCAGTTCGTTTTGGAACAGCTCGGCCGATTCGACCTCACCCTGGTTCAGCTTCGTATAAAACTCGGAGGTCTTGATCTCCTTGGTGGCGCGGCCGCCCGTCCCCGTCGGCGACTTGCTGCCGAGAAGGTTCATGATCGCGAACGCGGTGACAATCAGGATCAAGATCAGGAAGAGGGTCTTTGCAGGTTTATTCAAAAATGAAACTCCTCACGTTTCCGAACGTGACTTCTGTCTTGGCTTACGTCGCGACCTCGCGCGGCGTTGCTCTATTATGGGCAAAACTTCCCATTTTCTTCGCCTGAGAGAGAGGTTCTTTGTCCTTATATTCTCGGGGCGAGCAGCGCGAGCGACGCGGCCGCGATCGCCGCGGTATCGACGCGCAGGACCCGAGGCCCGAGCGTGACGCCCCGATCGCCGATCTTTTCGACCTCGCGAGGGGACCATCCGCCTTCCGGCCCGATCGCCAGCGTCAGCGCATCCCCTTGAAAAGCCGGCATCGCCCCTCGCTCATCCTCGCGCTCGCTAAGCACACGCGCTTCGGGCGAAGCTTTCAGCACCGCGTCGAAGCTCTCGCGATAGACGATCTCGGGCAGATGCGTGCGGAAGCACACCTCGGCCGCTTCCCGAGCGATCGATTCCAGCCGCCGCAACTTTTGGTCCAGCTTCTTGGGCTCCCAACGCACCACCGTACGGTCCGACGGAAACAGTTCGAATCGCGCCACTCCGATCTCGGTGCACGCGCGGATCAGGTGCTCGAGCTTATCCAGGCGGGGCAACGCCTGGGCGAGCGTCAGCCGCAACACCGGCTCGGTCCCCGGATACAGCGTCTCTTCGGGGATCGCTTCGCGCCCTTGGAGGGTGCAGCGCAACAATCTCCCGTCGCCCGGCAACACCGCGAGCGATGCGCCCGAAGAGAGCCGGAGCACCTTGCGAAGCTTGGTCAGCTCCTCCTCGGGAAGTTCGATCGGCTCTTCGCCCGAAACGCCGGGGACGAACACGCGCGGCAGCGCGCGCAGGGGCATTTGAGATACGGACATCGGCGCTTAGGTTACCGTCCTCCGACTTTTCTCGGTCGCCCCGCATTCTTGCCGATCTCAAATCGAGGCTTTCCTGTGGAAAGATACAGGGGAGTGGCGGCTGAAGCCGCGCCCTCCGCCTGCGTGGTCTTCAGCTTCGCCCGCTCGCTCTCCATTCGGAATGGTAAGCTCCCGGCCATGTCCGATGCGACCCTGACCCGGATCCAGCAGTGGCTGGAGGATCATCAAAGCGAACTGCTCGAAGACACCCGCGTCATGCTGCGCGTTCCGAGCGTGCAGGGAGATCCCGAACCGAACGCCCCCTACGGCGCCGAAAATCGACGCGCGCTGGATCTGGCCCTCGAAAAGGCCAACAGCTGGGGAATGCGAACGACCGATCTCGAAGGACATTTGGGCTATGCCGAGTTCGGATCCGGGGAGCGCCTGGTGATGGCGCTGGGCCATCTGGACGTCGTGCCCGTCGGATCGGGTTGGAAGCACGATCCGTTCGGCGCGGAGATCGAGGGCGATTACCTCTACGCCCGGGGCGCCACCGACGACAAAGGCCCGACGATGGCGATGTTCTACGCGATGCGCGCGCTCCAAGAGTGCTGGGCGGAGCTTCCCTGCCGCTTGCGGATGGCGTTCGGTTGCAACGAGGAATCGGGCTTCGGGTGCGTCAAACGCTACGCCGAAACCGAAGAGCCGCCGACCTTCGGCCTCGCCCCGGATTCCAACTGGCCGCTGTATTACGCCGAAAAGGGCATCGTGAACTTCACCCTGCGCATCGCCAAACCCAAAGGCGAGATGGAGATCGTCGAGATCCAAGGAGGGCAGCGGCACAACATCGTGATCGACGCCTGCCACGCCCGCATCCGAGTCGCAGACACCGCGCGGCCGGAGATCGAAGAGAAGCTCGCGGGCGCATGGGATAAAAACGTGGCCTGGAATTGGACCGAAAACGGTGAACTCTCGATCGAGGCCGGCGGCAAAGCCGCGCACGCGATGTGGCCGTTCGGCGGGGATTCGGCGGCGACCCGGCTGCTCCGCTTTTTGATGGAGATCTCTCCTTTGAGCACGCGCCAAGCATACGAGGAGCTGCTCGCGATCACGAGTTCCAGTGGCGCCGGACTGGGCATCCACGGCTCGGACGAGCCGAGCAAAGACCTCACCAACAACCTCGGGGTGATCAAGAGCGTGAACGGCCACCTCGAAATGCTGTTCAACGTGCGCTATCCCGTGACCTGGAGATGGGAGGAGATCCGCCGGCGGCTGGAGAGCCACCTCGCCGGGCTCAAAAACGAATACCAGATCCTCGGCGCGAGCGACAGTCCCCCTTTGTACTTTCCTTTGGAGCATCCGATGGTCAAGGCGATCGTCGAGGTCTACGAGGTCGAAACGGGCGAGCGACTGACGCCAGGCGTGATGGGCGGCGGCACCTACGCTCGCGCGATTCCGAACACCGTCAGCATCGGCACGGGCTGGCAAGGGGACGGCGAGGCGCACGAAACCAACGAGCGCCTGAAGGTCGAACACCTCTATCGGATGAGCCGCATCTACGCGCACATTCTCTACCGGCTCTGCTCGATGCCCGCCCCGATCCAATCATGAGACACCTCGTCCTGACCGGCGCGAGCAGCGGCATCGGCCGAGCGCTCGTCCAGACGCTCGCGGAGGCCGAACTCTCCTGGACGCTGCTCGGACGGCGCGAGGCGGTGCTCGAGGAGTTGGTAAGGACCTGCGGGCTTCGCCGCGCCCAAGTGCTCGCGTACGATCTGCGCCACTCCGAAGCCGCGTCCCAAGCCATCAAAGAGGCAGAGCATTTCGCCGGGACGGCCCGTCCGACGCTCGTGAACTGTGCGGGAGCGGTCCATTTCGGCCCGTTCGTCGAGATCTCCGAGCAGAGTCTCGAAGAGCAGCTCGACATCAACCTCGCCGCGCCGATTCGGCTGGCGCGGGCGTTCGTCCCCTGGGCGCTTCGATCCGGCGGAGGCCACCTCATCAACGTGCTCAGCGTGGTGGCCGTCGAAAAGCTGTCGGGGTGCGCGGTCTATTCTGCGGCCAAAGCGGGCCTGTTACAGTTCGGACGCGCCCTCGCGACCGAAACCCGCCGGGAGGGCCTTCAAGTTTCGGCGGTCATTCCCGGCGCGGTCGATACCCCCCTTTGGGACACGCAAAGCTTCCAGCCCGATCGAAGCCAGATGCTTACGGCAGAAGCGGTTGCCGAAACGTTGCGCGACCTGATTCTTCTGCCCGAAGGGCGGAGCATCGACGAGATCCACGTGCTGCCGCCCCAGGGCATTCTCTAGGAGGCGGGCGCGGAAACCCCTTGGAGCGCCGCGTGCTGCACGGTGACCAAGCTGGTGCCGGTCGTCGAAGCGGCCGAGCGGACGATATCCACTCCTTGGACTTCGAACTCGCCGAGGTCGCTATCCTTCAAAAGGCGCAACCCGCGGCCCAGCGCGGTGCGAATCGACTCCGATTCGATTTTAAGGCGTCCCAACATGAACTGAGGCTGAAACGGGCGCGACTCCATCGGCCCGACGACCGAGGTCACCGCCTGGTGGACACGGGCCTGAAGCCGAGTGAGGCTCTCCAAGTCGCCTTTGAGCGACATGCAGATCCAACGCGGCTGAACGCTGTTCGGCACCCCTTCGAGCCCGGCAAGCTCGAGTCGAAACGGCGGGATCTCCGCGCAGGCCGCCGCCACGACCGGCTTGAGTCGCTCGACCGTCTCGGGGCGCAATTCGCCCGGCTGGGCGAAAGGGATCAGTAATTCGTCGAACGAATGCCACCGAATCTGATCCGACATCGCACGCCGCCGAACGTTCATCTGCAAATCGGCAAGCTGCGCTCGGAATTGGGAGGGGATCCGAACCCCGATAAAGATCCTAGCCAACGCGTCCATCTCGTCCCTATTGTCCGCCATTTCCCGAAAGAATGCAAATTGGTGGATATAAACAAAAAGCCTTCCCGCGAAAGGGTCGGTTCGGTATAATGAGCCCAATTGCCTTCGTGGTGAAATTGGTAGACACGCTAGTTTCAGGTACTAGTGCTCGCAAGGGCATGTAGGTTCGAGTCCTATCGAAGGCACCATCTATCCTAAAGTCGCACTCAAATCGAAGGGAGCGGGAAACTTTTCCGCTCCCTTTTCATCGTTTTTGAAGACGTCCCCACCGCTTTCGAGGCTCTCTATCGGCTCATAATGGAGCTATGTCGCCCGACGAGATCTTTACCGACGTCTTCGGCAAGTACCAGGCCCACGTGAACCCCTCTTTGGCTCGGCTGCTTTCTTTCGCCGGCTTCGGAGTCGAGATGCGCGCCGAGGGCTGCTACCTTTACGACCACGAAGGACGGCAGTTCCTCGACTGCCTGGGGGGCTACGGCGTCTTTAGCCTGGGACACCGGCATTCCAAAATCGTCGAAGCCGTCAAGGCCCAACTGGATCGAATGCCGCTTAGCGGCAAGGCGTTCTTCAACCGCCCTCTCGCCGACGTCTCAGAGCGCCTGTCCCAATTGGCCCCCGGCGATCTGCGCTACAGCTTCTTTTGCAACAGCGGCGCCGAGGCGGCCGAGGGAGCCCTCAAGTTCGCCAAGGGCGCAACCGGGCGCAGACGCATCGTCTCGACCTTCGGCGGTTATCACGGAAAAACGATGGGCACCCTCGCGACCACCGGCCGTGAGAAGTACCGCGCTCCGTTCGAGCCGCTCCTGGAGCATGTGGCCTTTATTCCGTATGGAGACGTCGAAGCGCTCTCGGCGATCGATGAACAGACGGCTTGTTTCATCGTCGAGCCGATTCAGGGCGAGGGGGGCATCATCGTCCCTCCGGAAGGCTACCTGCGCGCCGCGCGCGAGGCGTGCGACCGCGCCGGGGCCCTGCTAATTTTCGACGAGATTCAAACCGGGCTCTGCCGAACCGGCAAGTTCTTCGGCTGCCAACATGAGGATGTCGCGCCGGACCTGATGACGCTCGCCAAATCGCTGGGGGGCGGCGTGCTTCCGGTCGGAGCGTTTCTCGGCACACCGGCGATCTGGGAAAAGATGTTCGCCGAAAATCCCCTGCTACACACCAGTACCTTCGGCGGAAACGAACTCGCTTGCGTCGCCGCGCTGGCGACTCTGGATACCATGGTCGAAGAAAGGCTGGACGAACGCGCCGCCGCGATGGGCGCGCGATTCCTGGAATCGCTCCGGCAGATGGCCGAGCGTCACACCGGGCTCGTCGCGGAAGCGCGCGGACGCGGGCTAATGATCGGCGTCGAATTTACGATGGACGAAGTGGGCGAGCTTGTGGTCGCTCAGATGCTCAAACGCGGAATGTGCGCGGCCTACACGCTCAATAACCCGCGTGTCCTTCGCATCGAGCCACCGCTCATCATCTCAGAGGCGCAGATCGATCAGGCCGTCGAGATCCTCGACGCCTCGCTCACGGAGACGCAGGAACTGCTGACCGAACTCGTCGAGTTCGCTTAGGGATCAGGCCAAATCGGATCGGAGACCTCGATCACCTCGGAGCGCGATTCGCTCGCCGGGATGGGTTGAGGTTTTTCCGTTTTGGCGGGGCCGTAAGCGATGATGCGGGGCGAGGCCGTATAGCGGCTGACGCCGAGCTTCTCCCGTTTGATCTCCACGCCGTCGCGATACACCACGCGATAGGTTGTCACCGCGTGCCCGTCGCTGCCCTTTTCGATCACCTTCTGGGTTCCCGGCGGCAGACTGGAGTCGGCGACGCGCTTTTCGCCTCGCGCCCAGGAGCTGTACCCCTCGCGCACGATCTCCATCGTAACGGAGGGGTCCTTCTTGCCCAGAATGCGAAACGTGATGCGGCCATTCTCGTAGGTGCTGCTAAGCGCGATCGGCTCGGGGCCGTCGTTTCGAAGCTCCAGATCGATCACGCCGTAGTTTACGGCGGCGTCTCGCCCTACCGGCACATACGGAACAGGCATCGAGTGGTTGCGGCGCTTCACAACCGACACCCCGCCCAGCAGCGCGGCGTTGTAAAGGGTCGTGCTGACCTGGCAGATCCCGCCTCCGATGCCGGTGTCGTGCCGACCGTTGAGATAGATCCCTGCCACTTTGAACCCCTCTCGGACGGTGCGCTCACCGACGGTATCGTTAAAGCTCACGGTGTCGCCCGGCATCAAGATAATGCCGTTGAGGCGCTGACTGGCGTTGCGGATGTTTGAGTTTCGATTCAAATTGTGTGGAAAACGGGTCGTGAACTCCGACACCACATCCTGGATCTGTGCGAGCGCCTCGTCCGGTACGCGCTTCTTTGCGACCGCGAGCGGCAGGTCGATCGGCTGATTCGACAAGATCGCCTCGCGGCATACGGCCTCAAGCTCCGCGCTTACGAGTTCCAGCACTGGCGTCTCGTTGCGGCGCTCGACTTGCCCGTCTTTCCAAAGTGCTCTCGCGGGAACGGGTTTGCCCACCGCCGAGGCCACCTGCTTTGCAAGCTTTTCCGCCGCTTTCGGATCGAGGCTAAAAACCGGGTCGAGCACCCTTGAAGGGGCTTTCGAACCCGGGAGGCGCGCTTTGAGCGACTCCCAAAAAGTCTCTAACGGGATAGGCAGCAGACTGGCCTCGAAATCGCAGATGAGCCCCAGCGCTTCGGGAGTAGTCTCCGGGAGACGAACCCCCTCTTTAGGTTGGAACGAAAGGGGCTGGCGCTTCTTTTCGTCCCACCAGACACGGAGTTTTTGCTCCGCCTCGGGCTTGGTCAGCGCTCCGACAGGCACATCCCCCACCGCAGTGTTTTGAGCGATCTTGGGGACGTAGTTGAACGCCATGAGCCCCAAAACGGCGCCCAATGCGGCGATCAATCCAAAAACACAAATAAAAGCTCTTTTCATCCCTGATGCTTACTTATTGTGACGACGCCCGACAAGACAAAGGCGTTCCGCTTTATTTTGAATCAAGCCGCGGGGTTTCGCGCTAGGCCACGTGCACGTTTCGCCCGGGGTTCGGTTCCTCGAGGATCGAAGAGTGGGTAACCCGGTTTCTTCCTCGCTCCTTCGAAGCGTAAAGCGCGCGATCGGCGAGATTCAACAACTCCGCCCGCCCATACATCTGATCGTGCCAGGTCGACACGCCGAAGCTCGCCGTGACGCGCCGCCCAGTAGGACAGGATTCTTGGATCGCCCGGCGCACCATTTCGGCGAACAACATCGCTTTGTGCTCCCCGATCCCGGGCAGAATCACAACGAACTCTTCCCCTCCGTAGCGCGCCGCAAGCGCGGGGGGATGAGTATGCATCGAAAGCAGCTCGCCCACCGTTTGCAGCACGAGATCCCCTTGAGGATGACCGTAGGTGTCGTTGAACTGTTTGAATTTATCGACGTCGAGCAAGACCAACGACAGAGACTGGTTTGTTTGGCGCACCCGCTCCATGAGACGGTCCAACGACTCCTGGAAGCTGCGATGGTTTCGCAACCCGGTCAAGCCGTCGGTCAACGCAAGCGTGGAGAGCTTGCGATTCATATCCTCCAGCTCTCGCTTTTGCGATTCGAGCGCGGCGTGGTTCGCGTTGATCTGCTTGAGCTGCTCTTTGATCTTGGCTTGGTCGATGGTCTGCTGGGTGACGTCGACGTTCGCGCTGATCGCCCCGATGACCTCGCCCTGCGAAGAGCGGAAGGGGAATGTGCTGGTGCGCAAGTGCAGGTTGCGCCCGTCGAGCGTGCTGTGTTCTTGAGGCTGGTCCTGAATCAGCTTCCCCGAAAACACCTCTTCCACTTCGGCGATCTGGCGCGGCAAGTCCTCTTTGGGGCAAAAGAACACATCCCAAACCGGCCGCAAAAACACCTCGTGCGCCTTGAGCCCGAAGAGCTCCTCGGCCGCCGCGTTCCATTCGAAGATCAGCCCTTCGCGATCGAAACTGTAACAAGCGATCGGAAGGTTTCGAAAGATCTCTTCGTTGCGAAGCGAGGAGACCTGGTATAGCGCCTGAGACTCATTCATTTTCGAACGATAGATCTCCATCTTCGCCTTTTCGGCGTCGATCTCGTTCGAAAGGCGGTGCTGCTTTTCTTCAAGCAGCTTGCGCTCGCGGTCGACTTTTTGGACTTGTGGACGCGCGTGGCTCCACAGATAAAGGCTGCCCGCGACCAAAAGCGCAAGGCTCGCCAGCAGATAACTTCGGTCGATATGAACCGAATCCAAATCGAGATAGAACGCAACGAGCAGCGCGAACACCCCGAGGTAGATCAAGTGCAGCGGTACGAGCGAGAAAAGCCCGTTCCGCTTGCGCTCGCCCGAGGTGGGTCGCTTAGGACCGTCCCCGTCCCGTTGCTCGCAAACTGCCATCCTTGCTGAATGATCGGCGCTTCGAGACCGATTCCGAACGGCGTCGGGGGGCTAAATTCGAAAATTGTCTACCGATCCGTTCGATAGTTTTCGATCAATTCATGCGCGAGCGCCACGTCCGCCCAACCCACGACTTCGACGGATTTCTCTTCCAAGGCTTTGTACACCTCGAAAAAGTGGATGATCTCCTTCATCGTATGGGGGTTGATGTGGGCCAGGGACGTTCGCGATTCGAACCGCGGGTCGCGCGTCGCGACGCAAAGGATCTTCTCATCCGGCCCCTTCTCGTCACGCATCTTCAGCACGCCGACCGGGCTCGCTTCGATCACGCATCCCGGAAAGGTGGGGTGAGACAAGATCACGAGCACGTCGATCGGGTCGCCGTCGAGATACTTCGTCTGGGGGATGAATCCGTAGTCGAACGGGTAGAAGAGCGGCGAGTAAAGCACGCGGTCCAGCCGCATGATGCCGGTCTCAAGATCCATCTCGTATTTGTTCGTGCTCCCTTTGGGGATCTCGATGATGGTTTGAAAACGGTGCGGAGCCTCGGGGCCGATCTTCACGTCCAAAAGTGACATAGCTGGCGCATAGCCTACCAGCGCCGCCAAAACGAAAACAGCGTTGCAATTTTCAAGGTTGATATGCTTGGCAGCGCTTGTCCCGCATAAAGCGATAAAAAGCGTCTACAATAGCGGGCAGCACATGACACAACAACTGGATGCGCCGTTCGCCCAGGCTGCGGGACTGAACCTCCGCTACGACCTTTTCACCCCTGAAACCGACGGCCCCTGGCCTCTCGTCGTCTGCCTGCACGGAGGCGGGTGGATCAGCGGGGATAAAAGCAATATGCACGAAGTGGCGCCCGAGTTCGTGCAGGCGGGTTACGCCGTCGCCTGCCCTTCCTACCGCCTCGCGCCGCTTCACCGCTTCCCCGCCGCCGTCGAAGACACCCAGGCCTTTGTACGCTACGCTCGCGAAAACGCGAGCGCCCTCGGCATCGATCCCAATCGCATCGCGGCACTCGGTACCAGCGCCGGCGGATACCTCGCCGCAATGCTGGGGCTCACCGACGCCGCAAGTGACGAGCGGCCCATCAGCACACGCGTGAACGCCGTCATCGACCTTTGCGGCATCAGCGATCTGCGCGAGCCGCAAGAGCATCATTATCCGATCAGCTGGTCGTTTCTCGAACAGTTCATGGGCGTCCCGCACGAGGGCCACGAGGAGCTTTACCGCGAGGCCAGCCCGATCGTATATGTGGACGAGGACGCTTGCCCATTCTTTTTAGTCCATGGCGAAGAGGACGACATCGTGCCGATCGCCCAGAGCAAAGCCCTCGAAGTCGCGCTTCAGGAGCAGGGGGTCCCGTGCGAGTTTCATCGCTTCGAAGGCGAAGCGCACGGATTTACGATGCGAAATTGGCCTCGGATCGTCGAGCTTTATCTCGACTTCCTTACCCGACGGTTGGGCGGCTAGACGCTACGGAATGGCGTGCAGCTGAGGCGCCGCCGAAAGGCTGCACGTCGGAATCTCGCCGACATTGCCGATCGTGTACGGTCCGCCTCCGCTGGGGCAGCCGGGCAGCATCTTGATGTAGTCCGGCACGAGGTCGTTCTGGCTTACCGAGTCACCCTGCGCCAAACGGTTCTCCATCGCATAGATCTCCTTCCCCGTGTGGATTTCACGGAGATTGTCGATGCAGGCGTTGCGACGTGTATGCTCCCGCGCGCTCATAAATCCTGGAATCGCGATCGACATCAAAATGCCGAGCAGCAACACCACGATCATAAGCTCAAGTAAGGTAAAAGCGGCCTTTTTCATGAATGCAGAAAGCGTCCCCACCTGTATCGTCGGTCGATCCTGCCGATTTTTGTAAGCTTTTATTCTCGTGGCAGCCGAGCCGTAAAGCTCGAACCGCGCCCCAGTTCGCTTTCGACCGAGACCGTTCCGCCATGCGCCTCCACGATGTGCCGCACGATGCTCAGGCCCAACCCCGTCCCACCGGTCATTCGGCCCCGCCCCTTGTCCACGCGGTAAAAGCGCTCGAAAATCCGCTCCCGATGCTCGCTTGCGATCCCGATTCCGGTATCGGACACCCTCAGCACCGCGCCTTTCGCATCCGAGGAAAGCGCGACGTGCACCTCCCCTTCGAGGGTGTAGTGCATCGCGTTTTCGATCAGGTTGATCGCGACCTGATTCATCTGAGCCGCGTTCGCGGAAATTTCGAGTTTCTTCGGGAGTTCGAGACGCAGGTCGAGCTTCTTCTCCGCCGCCAACTTCTCAAAACCCTGGGCCACCGATTTCACGATGTCCGCGAGATCGCAGGCGTGTTTGCGCACAGGGTTCGATTCGGCGGTACTCAAGATCAAGAGATCGTTCGAGATCAGCGACAGGCGATCGACCTCTTCGATCGTGCGGCCTAGGTAGCGCGACTGCTTCTCGGTGGGCTGTTCGATCTCGTCCAACAACGTCTCCGCCATCGCGCGAATCACCGTGAGCGGCGTGCGAAGCTCGTGCGAGACGTTCGCCACGAAATCTTGCCGAATCCGCTCCAACCGCCGAAGCGAGGTGATCTCATAGAGGGTCAAGTACACCCGGTTCTCGTCGACGTTGGGCCAAGCCCGCACCAAACTGGTCTGCTCCGCAGGATACGTGAAAGGCAGCTCCTGATCGACCGTGCGGCGCTCACGCCAGGCGGTCAGAACGATCTGCTCCAGATCGTAAGAAAGCGTGACCGCGACCAGCGACCGCCCCACGGGAGAGTCGAACCGAAACATCTCCATTGCTCGGCGGTTGGCGTAGAGGATCGTCGCCCGCTCGTCGCAAATGAACACCGCCACATCGAGGCCGTCCGCAAGGACGTCGATCGTGCGGCGCTGCTGAGCCAATTCAAGCTCGAGCAGGTCGCCCCGATCGATCTGACGTTGCAGATCCTCTTCAAGCCCCTTTTGGCCGGATTGCAGCCAAAATCCGCAAACAACCATCCCAGCCCCGAAAAGAAGCGCCAGCCAGGCGAGCCCGATCGTTCCGGCGACGAACAGCGCCGTGGCCAAAATAGAAAGCAGCACGCCTCCCAAATAGCATGCAGGTCCGGCGGTTAAAGTACGTTTAGCGGGCACGCGGGCCTACTGCTCCTTCTGCTGCGTCGTCGATTTCTCGTGCTCGTCGATGATTTTGAGCGCCTTTTCAACTCTGGCCTTGGACGTCACCATCCGCTGGATGTCCGCGTAGAATACGAACGCCACCAAAGTGAGGACCATCACGAATCCGAGCCCGGCGATGCGGTTTTGAAGTTCGAAACTCAAACGGCGGCCGCGGCGGAACATTTCGACCACCGAGACGAGCATCTGGCCCCCGTCCAAGGGATAAATCGGAAACAGATTGAAAATTCCGATCGAGATGCTGAGCAGAGCGGCAAGCTCGATGACCTGCGGAACACCGTGGCGCACCACCTGATTCGTCACCGAAGCGATCCGGACCGGACCGCCCACTTGCTCCTTGAGCTCGGCCGGCTTGGGGATCAAGCTCAAGAGACGCTGGACGGCGACGAGAGGCATCTTCAGCGCGGTCAACGTCGCCTGACCGGGAGCAAGCGGCACTTTCGCGGGCTTCATTTTGACCCCCACGCGGCCTTGAACCTTCTTCTCGCCGGTCGGGAGCCCGTCCGGACCGTAAATCAATTCCGGTGTGTCGCTCGCCTCCGGTACGATCTGAATCGTGTGCGTCTGCGTTTTTCGCGCGTAGGTCAGGTTGACCGGCTCGCCGATTTTATCGCTGACGACCTTCACCAGGTCTCCGGCATCCAGCACGCTCGCGCCGTTGATGCGAAGCAGCCGGTCGCCGGGTTGTAGGCCGGCTTTTTGAGCCGGCGACCCCGCAACCACTTCCTCCACCGCGATCTGATTGGCGCCGACCGTCATATAGACCGCGGCCAAAATCACGATTCCCGCCACCACACTGAAAAGCGGGCCCGCCAAAAGCGTCATAAACCGCGCGAAGGGAGATTTGCTGAAAAACCCGCCTTCGATCCCGATCTCGCTCCCATCCTCTTCCGGCGCCATCCCCTTGATACGAACGAAACCCCCGAGCGGAATCGGGCGGAACGTATACATCGTGCCGTTCTTCCGGCGGTAGACCCAGGGCTTCGGCCCGAAGCCGATCGCGAACTCCTCGACCTCCATCTTGAACAAGCGGGCGAAAAGGTAATGCCCGTATTCGTGAACGGCCACCAGCAAGCTGGCCATTAGCAGCAGCACGAGAGCGGTGACGAGATACATCGGATCGAAAGCGGCGAGCGGCGGATTGAAGAGCATAGCGTTTTCTGTTTTGGTTTAAGCCAAATGCGAGGCGGAAAGTTCCCTCATGTATTTACGTGCGGCGTGGCGAGACGTCGCGTCGGTTTGCAAAAGATTCTCCAGGTTCGGCTCGCAAGGACGATGATCGGCCAGCACCCTTTCGACGACCTCGGCGATCTGAAGGAAGCCCACCTCGCCCCGAAGGAAAGCGTTGGCGGCCTCTTCGTTCGCGGCGTTCATCGCGCAGGGGGCGGTGCGGCCGATCGCCTCGCTTCGCCGCGCGATCCCGATCGAGGGGAACGTGTCGTGATCGACCGGTTCGAAGGTCAGAGCGCCCGTCTCCAGCGGATTCCAAGGGCGCATCCCGTTTTCGAGACGCTCCGGGTAGAGGAGCGCGTAGGCGATCGGAAGCCGCATGTCGGGCCAGCCGAGCTGCCCGAGAACACTGCCGTCGCGGAACTCGACCATCGAATGGATCACGCTCTGCGGGTGAATCAGAACGTCCACTTGGTCCATCTCTAGCCCGAACAGCCACTTCGCCTCGATCGTTTCGAGTCCTTTATTCATGAGCGTCGCGGAATCGATCGTGATCTTGCCGCCCATGTTCCAAGTCGGGTGATTCAGCGCTTCGCGGGCGGTCATGGCTTCCAGCTCGGCGCGCTTTTTACCGCGGAACGGCCCTCCCGAGGCGGTCAAAACCAACCTGCGCACTTGCTCGGAGCGATAGCCTTGTAGGCACTGAAACACGGCGCTGTGCTCGCTGTCGATCGGCGTCAGCGTTACGCCCCGCTCACGCACTTTGCTCATCACCAGTTCGCCCGCCGCGACGAGCACCTCTTTGCTTGCGAGAGCGATCGCTTTGCCCGCCTCGATTGCGGCTAACGTGGGGACGAGCCCGATCACCCCAGCCACAGCGACAACCACCAGATCCGCTTCGGGCATGGAGGCCAGATCCGCGATCGCTTCGATCCCACCGGGATCCTCGAACAACGCCGTTTTCCGCACGCCGAACTCTTCGGCCTGGGCCTGAAGCGCCTCGCGATTCCGCCCCGCCGCCAAACCGACGACCTGCAGCCGATCGGGATGCCGGCGCACCACATCGAGCGTCTGGGTACCGATGCTCCCGGTCGAGCCGAGCAGGACGATCCGCTTCATGGGGGCTATTCTACTTGGCCCGAGCCTAAAAAGGGCGGCCCGACGTTCCGGGCGCAGGCTCGAAGAGGCTCCAGTCCACCTCAGGGTAACGCGCTTCCAGGCAAAGGCGAAGCGCCTCGCACCCCGGCTGCTCGGTAGCGTAGTGCCCCGCCGCGATGAGCGCCATCCCGCTCTCCGAAGCTTCGAGCGCCACATGCTGTTTTACTTCTCCGGTCAAGAGGGCATCCGCCCCGGCCCGCTGCGCCGCCTTCCACTCGCCGTCGCCCGATCCTCCGATCACCGCGAGCTTACGAATCCGCTTGTCTGGCTCTCCCCAGGTTAGGCACCGCGTTCCCAGCTGCTCGTCCGCTCTCTCGGCGAGAGATTGAAGCGGGATCGCCTCAGGAAGCGCCCCGACGCGGCCCAGCGCCCTTCCGAAGCCTCCCGCAAGCGAGACGAAATCGTAGGCGGGCTCCTCGTAGGGGTGCGTCTGCCGGAGCGCACGCTCAGCGGCCCTCCGAAGCGAAGCCGGAAGAAGCATCTCGACCCGCTCTTCGGGCACCGATTCCACGCGGCCTGCCTGTCCCGCCGTGGGTTGAGCGCCCTCAGTACCGCAAAAGGTGCCGATCCCCGGATGCCGAAACGCGCACCGCTCGTAAAGTCCGATCCGCCCCGCTCCCGCTTCGGACAAAGCGTCCAAAATCAGGTCGGTAGCGCTTTCGGGGCTGAAGAACACCAGTTTGAGCTGGGGCACGGAGGCCGCTTGCCCGAAAGGACGCGTGTCCGTCAACTCAAAAAGGTTCGCGAGCGTATCGTTTACGCCGCCGGATGCGACGTCCCAATTCGTGTGCGCGGCCAGAAAAGCGACCCCGCCTCGGAGCAACGTGAGCGCCGTTCGCCCGAGATGATCGTCGTCGGTCACGCGCTCGAGCGGCGTGAAGATCAGGGGATGGTGCGCGACCAGGACCTGCGCTCCGATCTCGGCCGCATGGCGGGCAGCGGCCAGCGAGCGATCGAGGCTTACCAGCCCTCGGACGACGCTTACTCCCCCTTCGCCCATCTGAAACCCCACGCGGTCGCCGGGAAGGGCCTCGCCGACCGGGGCGATCTCGTTTAAGAAAGCGGCGATCTCTCGAACCGTAGGCACGCCTTCATTGTGCCTTGCGAAACCTCTTCTCGCCTAGTCCCTCATTTTAAGTGGCTCCCATCGTACAATAAACCTATGAAAGGCGCCTACCCGCTCCTGCATCAAGCGATTCGATGGGCCTCGAAAAAGCACAAAGGCGCCGACCGGGACGGGGAATCGCCGCTGCCCTATATCACTCACCCGATCGAGGTGCTGATCAACCTCCGCACTCTGGGCGGCGTCACCGACGAGGCGATGCTCTGCGCCGCGGTTCTGCACGACACCTTGGAAGAAACGGACGCCCGCCCCGAAGAGATCGAGCAGCGGTTTGGGCCGCAGGTGACGCACCTCGTGATCGAATTGACCCGAGAGGAGCCTAGCGAAGAGGAAGCCGCCGGACTCAGCCGCACCGCCCTGTCTCGCCTTCGCACCGAGAAGCTTCTTCGCGAGGTCGAGGCGATGAGTCCCGAAGCGCAGATCGTCAAACTGGCCGACCGGCTCGCGAATCTGCGCGACGCCCCGCGCACGCGCTCCAAGGAGCGCCTCACCGACTACCAGGCCCAAACCTATCGCATTTTGGAGCGGATCCCCCGAGATCGCTCGCCCGAGCTGTGGGACGCGATCCAAGATTTGCTCGGTCCAAAGCAAAATCACGGTCCATAAAACATTACATTTTGGGGTAGATTTGAATTATGGCTGCCGTGGCGGAATTCAAGCCCCTGTCCTTCTCCCACCTGCGTCAAGGTATGACGGTGCGCATCGTTCGAGTGGATGCCCGATGCGAAGACGCGTTACGTCTTCAAGAAATGGGGCTCACTGCCGGGACCACGTTCGCCGTGCTCAAGGTCGCGCCGTTCGGCGATCCGATCGAGATCGACGTCCGCGGCTATCGTCTTTGCCTTCGCAAGCGAGAAACGAGCTGCTTCGAGCTTGAGGCCGTTTCCGCTTAAATGAAAGATCCCGAGCTTCGCTCCGCCTCCCACACGCCGCTCATCGCGCTCGTCGGCAACCCGAACGCCGGGAAAACCAGTGTCTTCAATCGCCTGACCGGCGCCCACCAGAAGGTCGGCAACTACCCCGGCGTCACCGTCGAAAAGGTCGAAGGCAGCTTTCGTCTTCCCAGCGGCACGGTGCGCTGCGTCGACGTCCCCGGCTTGTATAGCCTCGAGCCCAAGTCGGAAGACGAGCGCGTCGCCGTTCAAGTGATCGAAGGAAGCGAGCCTGGCCTTGAGACTCCGGATCTCCTGGTTTACGTCCTAGACGCAGGCAATCTGGAGCGCAACCTATACGTGTTCAGCCAGCTCGCCGAGGTGGGCCGCCCCATGCTAGTCGCGCTGACGATGGTTGACCGTCTCAAGCGGCGCGGCGTCGCGATCGATATTCCCCAACTTGAGCAGGCGCTCGGCGTCGAGGTCGTTCCCGTGGTAGCCCACCGAGGCGAAAACGTGGACCGGCTTCGCGAGGCGATCGAGCGCAATCTTCAGGCTCCGCGCGTCCCGGAACTCAAGTTCGATCTTCCCACCGCCCTGGAAGCCAACGCGAACGTATTTCACGACCGCTTGAGCCGAGCGGGAATCGACTACGATCTTTCCCAAACCAGGGCCGCGCTCGTGCGGCCCAGCGAGGAATTTCTGAACTTCCTCAAGATCACGCCGGAACTGGAAGAGCCGTTCCTGGAGGCCCGCCGAGAGCTGACGCAAGAATCCGTCGCGGGGCGTTATCACTGGGCTGCGACCGTTCAGAAAGCGGTGCAAACGCGCTCCAGCGACCCCGCCCGCAAATCGCTCACCGATAAAATCGATCGTTTTCTGACGCACCGCGTGTTCGGCCTGCTGTTTTTCGTCGGGGTGATGTACCTCGTCTTCCAATCGATCTACACCTTCGCCGGCCCCTTGATGGAGCTGATCGACGGCGCGTTCGGCGCGCTCGGCGAATGGGCCGGGCGATTTCTGGAAGGCTCTCCCGTGCTGCAGTCGCTCGTGGTCGACGGGATCATCGCCGGCGTCGGCGGCATGATTATCTTCCTGCCCCAAATTCTGATTCTGTTCTGCTTTATCGCGGTGCTCGAAGGCAGCGGTTATCTGGCCCGCGCGGCGTTCCTGATGGACCGTCTTCTGGGCTGGTGCGGCCTAAATGGGCGTGCGTTCATTCCGCTGCTGTCCAGCTTCGCCTGCGCGATTCCCGGCATCATGTCCGCTCGGGTCATGCCCGACGCCAAAAGCCGCCTCGCGACGATCCTTGTCGCGCCCCTTATGTCCTGCAGCGCGCGGCTTCCGGTCTACGTTCTGCTGATCGGAGCGTTTATCGAACCCCAATTCGGCGCGGGCTGGGCGGGATTCACCCTCTTCGCCATGCACTTTCTCGGGCTGCTGCTGGCGATCCCGATCGCTTGGGCTTTGAACAAGCGCGTCATCCGAGGTCGTCAACTTCCCTTCCTGCTGGAGCTGCCCCCCTATCAATGGCCCCGAGTGAAAGACGTGCTGCTCGCGATGTACTTCCGCGGCAAGGTGTTCGTCAAGGTGGCCGGAACGATCATCGTGCTGATGTCGATCGTGATCTGGGCGCTGTCTTACTTCCCTCGATCGGAAGCCGCAGACGCGCATTACGCGGCCGACTATAGAAACAAGTTCGAGCCCGAAGCACCGGATGAGGCCGGCCTTGAAGCTTATATCGGCGAGAAACGCTTGGAGAATTCCTTCCTGGGTCGTTTCGGGCGGACGATCGCACCGGTATTCGCTCCGGCGGGCTTCGATTGGCGCATCACCACCGCGATTCTTTGCGCCTTCCCCGCGCGGGAGGTCGTCGTGGCCTCGATGGGCATTCTGTTCCAGTTGGGAGGCGACGTCGACGAAGAGTCGACCGACTTGCGCGACAAATTGCAGCGCGCGACCTGGCCAGACGGCCGGCCGCTGATGACCCCCTGGACCGCTGTCGGACTCATGGTGTTCTTCGCGCTCTGCTGTCAATGCATGGCGACGCTCGCAACGGTCAAGCGCGAAACGAACTCCACCAACTGGGCGGTCTTCATGTTCTGCTACATGACCGGCATGGCCTATCTCGGCGCGGTGCTCATCCACCAGATCGAGCGGCTCGTTACCTAGACTCTCGCATCGCTCGGCGGGATCATTCGCGCGAGCGAATCGGCATCCTATTAGCGCTTAGCTTTTAGAGGCCCCGGGGCGTTTGCGCAGCATGTTCTCGTAAAAGAGGAACTGCTGAGCCCAACCGACCGATGCGCCAAAGCGGCCCCGCAAGAACTCAGACGCCTCCTTGTAACGCGCGGGAGTAAGGCTGGCTCCCTCCCAATCCGGAAAATAGAACCGCTTGACCGCCTGCCACATGTGGGTGTCGATCGGCACGGCCTCCAAGTGATCGAGGGCGAACAGCGCGATGCAATCCGCGAGCTTCGGCCCGATCCCAGTGATCTCGCAAAGCGCCTCGTGCGCCTCGGGGTACGGACGATCCTTAAGCGACTCAATCCAGCCTTCCCCCCGTGCCAAAACCTGGCGCGCGATCTCGGGGATCGTTCTCGCGCGGTAGCCGAACCCTTTGCCGCGAAGCGCTTCCTCGGGGATCTCTGCGATGCGTTCCGCGCTGGGAAACCGCCGCACTGCGAATTCCTCCTGCCCGGAGAGATCCCCATACTCCGCCAGATGGCGCACCATCGACAAGATGCGGGGGAGGTGGTTGTTGGGCGTACACAAAAAAGAAAAGAAGATCTCGTTCGAATCGCTGGGCCGTAACACGCGCAGCCCCTGAAGTGCCGCCACCGCGGGCGCGAGTTCAGGCCCCACGCGAAGAATCTCCTCCTCCAGCGCGGCTCCGTCCACATCCAGACGAAACAACCGCTCGAAATCTTCTTGGGTCCCGTTGGTTTCGACTTCGAGCCGAACCAGGTCTCCCTCGAGCGTCTCGGCGATTCGGTAGACGAACGCGCCGTCGGTACCGCTCCACCGGCCGGGGGCGTCCTCGCTCCAGCGAAACACTTGTCCGCTCGATAAGCACCGCTTGAGGTGCAGCGTCCGAGCCGAAAGAGAAAGTTCGAAATGAGCTATCGCAGTTCCTCCGGCACCCGGTTCAGGAATTCGCTTTCGGTCAGAACGCTCACCCCGTGCTGCTCGGCCTTGGCGAGTTTGGAGCCCGCGCCGGGGCCTGCCACGACGAAACTCGTTTTCTTGCTCACGCTGCCCGAGGCCTTACCCCCCAGGCGCAGCACCAGCGCCTCCGCCTCTTCGCGCGTCATGTGCTCCAACGTGCCCGTGAAAACGAAGGTGAGTCCGGCGAAAAGATCGCTGCTCGGGGCTTCCCCCTCCTCCGGCGCGACGCCGAGCGCCCCCAGCGCTTCCAGCATCTGGAGATTCTCTTCTTCCGAAAACCACTCCTGGATCTCGCCCGCCGTCTCCGGACCGATGTCGGGCACCTCGATCAGACGCTCATAATCCGCCTCACGCAACGCCTCCAGCGTGCGAAATTCGCGAGCCAGGTCGTGCGCGGTGCGGTCCCCCACGCTTCGAATCCCCAACCCAAATAGGAACCGCCCCAAAGGCTGTGTCTTCGAATCTTCGATCGCCGCGAGCAGGTTATCGACGCTCTGCTCCCCGAGACGCTCCATGCCGATCATCTCCTCGCGCCGCTCTCTTAGCCGGTAGACGCTCGGCAGATCGCTCAGGAAACCGACCTCCAGGAACCGATCGATCAGCTTTTCGCCCAGGCCGTCGATATCCATCGCTCCGCGCGAGGCGAAATGGCGGATCTTCGCCGCGATCTGCGCCGGGCAGCGGCGGTTCGGGCATCGAAGCGCCACCTCGACCCCTTTGCGCACCAGTTCGGTTCCGCATTCGGGGCAATGCGTCGGCGGCTGCGGAATCGGCGCGCCTTCGGGGCGCTTTTCGAGCACCGGCCCCAGCACCTCGGGGATGACGTCGCCCGCCCGCTGCACCACGACCGTATCCCCTTCGCGCACGTCTTTGCGCGCCAGATCTTCGTAGTTATGCAGCGTCGCGCGCGCGACCGTCGCGCCCCCGACGGAGACCGGCTCCAATGCGGCCACCGGCGTGATGGTTCCCGTTCGGCCCACCTGGATGAAAATTCGTTCCAAACGCGTAAACGCCTGTTCGGCGGCGAATTTGTAGGCGATGGCCCAACGCGGGCCCCGCGCGGTGCTCCCGAGCTCGGTTTGATGGGCGAACGAATCGACCTTGACGACCGCGCCGTCGATCGCGAACGGCAAGGTCTGACGCGCTTGCTCCCAGTGCTCGATAAACTCCCAAACGCCCTCGATCGAGTCGAACGTGCGCGTTTCCGACCGGACCGGAAACCCCATCGCGCGCAACTTCTCCAACAGTTCGGACTGCGAACTTGCCAGCGCGCGAGGGTCGTCCGCGGCGGGACGATAGGCGCCGATACCGTAAGGATAGAAATGCAGCTTCCGCTCGGCGGTCAGACGGCTATCGAGCTGTCTCAAGCCCCCGGCGGCCGCGTTACGGGGGTTCGCGAACACCTGATCGCCACGCTCGGCGCGCACGTGGTTCAGCTCGTCGAACGTCTCCTTAAACATCACGACCTCACCGCGAACCTCCAAAAGCCCCGCCGGGCCCGACCGCAGCCCATACGGAACGCCCCGCACCGTCCGCGCGTTGGGGGTGACCTCCTCGCCCTGCGCGCCGTCGCCCCGAGTGGCAGCCACGCGCAACGTTCCACTTTCATAAGTCAGAGAGATCGAGGCTCCGTCGAACTTCAGCTCGGCATAATATCGCGGCGCCTCGCCCAGTACGCGACGCACCCGCTCGTCGAATGCTCGCATCTCGTCCGCGTCGAACGCGTTGTCGAGCGAGAGCATGGGCGCGAGATGGCGATGCGCCTGAAACTCTTTGAGCGGGGCGACGCCCACGCGCTGGGTGGGGCTGCTCGGATCCCGTAATTCGGGGTGCGACGTCTCCAATTCGAGGAGCTTTCGAAACAGCCGGTCGAATTCGGTATCGCTCAGTGTCGGGGCGTTCAAAACATAGTAGCGGTAATTGTGTTCGTCGATCGCCTCGCGCAACTCGGCGGCCAGCTTCCCGAGATCCTCTGCCATCGCGTCTATTATGAACTGCGAGAGACACGGCGCGGCGGATGCGCCGAAACGAGCGCCAGAACCGTCTCGACCTGATCGGCCAGCGATTGCTCCGGCAGCAAGGTGACGCTGGGCTTGGCCCAATCCAAAAACGAATCGACCTCGAACTTGACTGGCAAGTCCCTTTCGAATACCTCAGCGACCTTCTCCGCCCAGATTCCGTCCAGCTCCAGATGCGTCGACAGCTCTTCCGGGCTGAGGTCCACCAGGCATTCGCCGTTTCGGGCTTTGAAGTTGCTATAGAGGCATCGCATCGAGCGATCCAGCCGGAAGATGCAGTCGCCCGAATGCTCCAGGATCGCAGAGTAGTGCTTTTGCGAAAGCAGCAGCGAGCGCCCTTGTTGGAACGCTTCGGTCATATCGGTGAGCATCGCGCAATGCCCGGTCAGTTCGCCGGCGTGCGAGTACGTGGGATGCATCGCGACGAGGGCCTCGAAATCGGTGCCGTCGGCCCGCCGGAAGCGGAAATTCATCGTCGTGCGCATCGCCCCCGCCCGATTCCGACGAATAAGCTGACGCGAGAGCGCTTGGGCGACCTCATCTTGAAACTCCGACGCCGACCGCCCCACGATCTCCTCGGGTTTGCAGCGCAGCATCTCGGCAAGCCGCGCATTGGCATACGTCGTGATGCTGTGCTTGTTGAGCAGCCAGATCCCCTCTTCCGAGGTTTCGAGCAGGCGCCGATAATTCCCTTCGCTCTCTCTCAACGAGCGCTCGAACTCTTTGCGCGGGGAGATGTCGTAGCCGATGGCCCAGTTCGGCCAGTCCGGGATCGGATAGGCGCGCGAGCGAGAAGACCAGAGCACGGTGCGCGTGGTGCCGTCGGGGCAAGTGAGATCCGCTTCCAGATCGCGAAAATCTCGCTTGGCCGCCCATGCGCCGAGTAGCTTCTTCCGTTGCGCCGGTTTGGGAAACAGCAGATCGAGCAGCTTCCCTTCTTCCCGCAACGTCTCCAAATCGTAACCCGATACGTTCGCACACTCCTGATTGATCGAAAGCAACCGCAATTTTTTGTCCATCGCGAAAAACAGCACGGGCATGCTCTGAACGAACAGTTGGAGGCGCTCCTCGCTGCTGGCCAGCTCTTCCTGGACCAAGCGGTGCGCTTCGGCCAGAACCTGGGTGCGGCTCGCCGCACCGAGCTTTTGACGCATCCGGTCCCAATAGGTGCGGATGGTTTTAACGCCGATCCCCAGCCGTACCGCGATCTCTTTGTCGGTCAACCCCTCCGCTGCCAAAGCCAACACCTCGCGTTCGCGCTCGGAAAGGGGGGTCGGATCTAGGTCGGCTTCGGTCATACGGAGTCTCTTTCTACGCTCGAACCGGGCGAGCGTCTCCGAAATCGGAGGGCCAAGGCCAACCCCAGCGCCCAAGCCGGCAAACCGCACAGCAGCCCGAGCCGAAGCCCGGGGGGATTGTAGCGAAACTCCACCGTATGGCGGCCCGGGGGCAATTGCACCTCGCGCCAAAGCCCGGGCCACATCGGCAGGATCTCTCCGCTCTCGACAAGCCGCGCGCTCCAGCCAGGCATCATCCGGTCGCGCACCACCATCACTCCGGGACCAACCCCTTCGACGACTAAGCGGTCGTACCCTTCTTCCAGGACCCGGCCTTTACCGTAGGCGGTGAACACCCGCCCGAGCCCAGGCACCCGGTGCATCCACATCCCCTCGTGCCGTTCGGGGACGCCGTAGCCCGGAATCGGCTCGCGCGCCCAAAGCAGGGTCGAACCGGTGAGCGGGAGAAGGTCGGCGCGAACCGAAGGCTTCACAAACATCATATTGCCGTTCGCGGGGGGCGCTGGGTCCTGATCCTGCACGCTGCGCAGCATTTCGACGGTGTCTCTATCGATCAGCGAATCGTAGCCTCCAAGTTCGTGAATCTTGGAAAGCGCCCCGAGGTTCGGAGGCAGGAGCGCGGGCGCCGCCGCGAGGATCTCCCACGGCTCGTTGACGACCGCGACGCGTTCGAAACCCGGAGCTTTCAAAGTTTCGGGAGGCTTTCCGGTCGGCACCAGCCGGTGGCTCGAACCGAGGATCGCGATCACGACCGGGGCGATCAGCCAAACGCTCCGCGCCGGCATACCCCCTCTTCGAAACAGCGCCAAGGCTCCTATCGAGATCCCCGCCGCAAGCAGCAGTGGCCCCAACGCCGAGATCAACGCGCCCATCTGAAGCGCCGAAAAAATTTCTGGCGCGATACGCTCCGGCCCTCGGGCGGAAATCGCCAACGGCAGCGCCAACAGCCCAAGAAGAATCGGAATTCCGAGCGCGTAGGCCCGCTTACCGAGCATCCCCTCCCGCACGCCCAAACCGGCCGCCACACAAGCCGCGAGCACGAAAAGCGCCCCGATCCGAGCCGGAGAGCCGCTGGCCGACCAACCGGGCACTTGGTAGTACAGCAAAGCATTGAGGGGCGTCCCCAGAGCGATCGCGAGCGCACCCAGCCCGACCGCGGCGAGCGGCCAAAGCGCGCGCCGCTTCCAAGGCGCGAGAAAAAGTAGCGTCAAAGCGAGCGGGCCGAGCGCGATCGCCGACTCGGCGAAGTTTGCCCCGGTCTTGACCAACGGAGGCCAGTAGGCGGAGACGCTTCGCTCGGAGCCTTTCGCCCAATCTCGCGGATTACCCAAAAGCGTCGCCTGCGGCAGCGTCGCCAGTTCATAGGGCTGGAGCGCCCCACGTAAATAAGCGCGATACCCCTCGTCGGTCGGATCGGCGCGGCGATGCGATTGCTCGCTGAAAGCGAGCGCAGGAAAAATCTGAGGCGCTGCGAGCGCCACTCCCCAAATAGCTGCAAGCAGCCCCCAACCAAGACCCGCCAGGCGAGCTTGGGACGATAAAGGAGCAGTCAAAAGTCGTACCCCCGCCCACAGCGCGGCGCCGATCAGGCCGTAGGCCGCAAACTGCAAATGTCCGGCGAGAAGCATCATGCCGAGCGCCAAAGCCGTTCCGAGAGCCGCGCGGCATCGCCCTCCGGCCATCAACCGCTCCACCCCCCAAAGCAGCCAGGGGATCCAGGCGCAAGTCGAGATCACGCTGGGGAGCGCGGTCCAGCTCAGCATGAACGCCGACAGCGCGAAGCTCGCCCCCGCGAACGCCGAGCCCGGCCGAGTGCCTCCGAGCACCCGTGTCAGCATGTAGACGCCCAGTCCCGCCCAAGCCAGATGCATCCAGGCGAGCAGCAGCATCGCCGTTCCCGTGGGAAGATGCGAGAGTCCGAGGAGGATGTGGGGCGGATAGAACCCGGCCGATTGCGAGTTCGCAAGCAAAGGCGTCCCGGTCAGCGCGTAGGGGTTCCAAAGCGGAAGCTGCCCGTTCGACCAGGCCTCGAACACCATCTGCCTCCAAGGATAGAACTGCAACACACCATCGACTTGCAGGACGTCCCAGGGCTGCGCAGGCTTGGATTCGTTCCAAGGCGCCATCTGCCGCACCTGATCGAAAGGCCCGATCGCTTCACCGAATAAGACCGCACGCCATAAGGGAACAAGGGGTAAGGCCAGGAAGAATAGGATCGGCCAAAGCCGACGCGCGCGCGCCATGTCATAAGCATAGCGAATCGCCGTGCCCGGCGCTACGCCCCTCGCGCCGAAAACTCTTGCCAAGAGGCCGAAAGCTCCGACGACATACGGACGAAGACATCATCTGCGGCTCCTCCCAAAGGCTTTTGGCGAGCATAAGAACCAGATTCCGGGGAACTTAGAAATGCAACCTTCAGGTAGTCTAAACGGTATTCATTCAGGGAGAGTGAACCATGTCCGATCGAGCCCACAAGCTATCGCGGAGAACATTTCTAGCCACGGGCGCCGCTGTCGGCGTTTCCACAGTCGCCGGGTTTCCCAAGCCCGCCTGGTCTTTCCTTACCGAGGAGCCAAATAAAATGTCCGTTAAACTATTGCAAGCCCCCCAAGCTCTGGACCCGAAGGTCTACACCACCGAGCGCGTCGGCATCAGCCGTAAGACCCACGACGAGCACTTTAAGCTGTGGCAAGGCTATGTGAACAAGACGAACGAGATCCGCCAGAAGCTGGCCGAGCAAAAGCAAGACCCGTCCAAAGCCAATCAGGTGTACTCGGAGATCCGCGCTCTGAAAGTGGACTACACCTTCGCCTACGAGGGTTATTTGAACCACCTGATCTACTTCGACACGATCGGCGGCCAAGGCGGCGCGCCCACCGGCGATGTGGCGCCCCTCATCAAAGAGGCGTACGGCGATTTCGAGCGATGGGAGGCGGATTGGCGCGCGACCGGTATCGCAGGCCGTGGCTGGGTGTTCCTCGCCTACGATCACATGGAGCAGCGCGTGTTCAACTACATCGGCGACGCGCAGAACTCCTTCCCCATCTGGAACCACACCATGCTGCTCTGCATGGACGTGTACGAGCACGCGTACTATCTGGACTTCTCGACGGCCCGCGCAAAGTACATCGACGCCTATATGCAGGTGATCGATTGGGACGCGGTCAACAAGCGTCTGGCCGCCGCAACCAAATAGACTTCTGTCCAGCCTTACCTCCGCCGCCCTCCTGGAAACGTCTAAGGAGGGCGGCGTCGCTTTTTCTCCCCCTCTGAGCGTTCCGCCAGGGAAAACAGAGCGCAGTCCGACGAGCCGGCTATCCCGTTATGGGGATGCTCGAACCAAAAACGATGCGATTAACGCCAGATTAACGGTCGTATCCTAGGATGGAGCATCTTAGTACGGAGGAATTTTTGCAACGTGCCAAAAATCCATAAAGCCTTCACGCTCATCGAGCTCCTCGTGGTGATCGCCATCATCGCGATTCTCGCGGCGATCCTCTTCCCCGTTTTCGCTCAAGCCAAGGAAGCGGCAAAGAAAGCTTCTTGCATCTCAAACCAAAAAAATATCATTACCGCGTATCTCCTCTACGCAACCGATCATGACGACAGCTTCATCTTGAGCTCCTATAGTGTCCAACCCAATGGATGGTTTAGCCCTCCCGAATACCTCTACGCTTGGTACGGCGGCTCGGTCAATCTCACCGGTCACTACGATGGATGGGAGGAAAGGGCAGATATGGGCCTGCTCTATCCTTATCTAAGAGGGCAGGAGATCATGGATTGTCTCACGGCGAAGGACATTCCCCACAATACAACCAACCCTGCCCTGATCGCGCTCTCGATCAATGGTGGGATGGCGGTCAACCAATGGTCTGAGGTGGAATCCATGAGTGACTTAAGCTCTCCTGCCGAAACGATCGCTTTTGCCGATGCCGCAGGTGCCGGAGACGGAGTTAGACCTTCTCCGCTTCTTCGGGTTCTCACGGTCTATAGCCCCGATTCGTTTTCCCCACCTCGAATTCACGGCAGACATGCCGGTCGGGCCAACATCGCCTGGGCCGATGGACACGTGAAATCTGAAATCGTTCAACCCGCGCAATATACGTCCTCAGGGATGTTCGGAGCGAATTACGGGGCGCTTTTTGCAAACCACAAACTAGGAACCTTATTCAAATTCCCGCAACAAACTCCGAACGCGTTTACCGCACGTGACGGCTATTACTATTCGATAGTCAAACCGCAATAAACTTGGGTGGACCTGCTCATGCATTTAGCTTAAGCTCAATTCATGGCTTCGAGGCAGTCCGAGTCGTCTCTATTCGGACTGTCTCTTTTGATAGAGCGCCATCACTTTTTGAACGTACTTTTGCGTTTCCGCGTAAGGGGGAATCCCCCCGGCTCGAGAGACCGCGCCGGGACCGGCGTTGTAGGCCGCGAGCGCTTCGGGCAAATTCCCGAACCGATCGATCATCCGCGCGAGATACCGCGCCCCACCCATCAGATTTTCTTGCGGGTCGAACGGGTTGGAGACGCCGAGCTCCTTGGCCGTCCCAGGCATCAGTTGCGTCAATCCCATCGCTCCAGCTCGGCTGCGCGCCATCGGGTCGAACGCACTCTCGGTCTGCACAAGCGCGTGGAGAAGATCCTCGTCGATTCCCACCTTTTGGGCCGCGGCACCGATCATCCCCTCGATCTCTCCTCGCGCCATCGTCGATTCCAACTCCAACCCCTGCCCAAACGGCTGAAAGGGGACATGCCCCGTCAGTGCGGAAATCTCACCGGTCAAAGGCGAAGACGATTCTGCCGGAGGCAGCGAAAAGGATTCGGCCGGGCCGATCTTCTCCTCGATCCGGGTACGCAATTCGCGCATTCGCTCCCGCACACCGTCGAATCCCAGAGGTTGCATCGAAATCCGGTTCATCGGGCTCTCCTAGGCGACGGCCTGCCGACGAAGCGTCGCCCATTCGTCGAGGGCCGCCTGCTCCAAGCGGGACATCTCAAGTCGAAACTCCGTCTCGGCCTTTTCGCGCAGCTTCTGCATCGCTTTGAGCTCCTGCTTGCGCGCCTGCCACTCCAAAAACGCCTTGGCCTCTTCGTCGCAGAGCACGCCGAGTGCGGCTTTGGTCGCACGGGTTTCATCGTCCATGCGCTCGAGAAGCCGCTCCAAAATCAGCCTTTCGTCGAGGCTCCCGGCCCCGCCGCGCACCGTTTCCAGCCGCCGCCGCTCGATCGCGGCGAGCGTCGCCTCGGCCTCGAGCCGTTCGGCCCGAGCCGCGATATAGCGATCTCGCGCCCAGCCTTCGGAAATCTCGCGATATTCCAGCACCTTCTGAAGCCGAAACTCAAACTTCTTCACGAAGCACCTCACTCATCTTTTGAATCGTTGTATCGAAGGCGTCGCCTTCGTCTTTGGCCTGCCGAAGCAGGCCGTGAATCCGGTCTTGCAGGCGAATCGCCCGGTCGGTCAAGGGCCGCGAACCCTCTTTGTAAGCTCCGATGCTCACGAGGTCTTCGACGTCGTGATAGGCCGCGATCAGCTCTCGAATCTCGTTCGATTGCCGCACCTGATCAGAAGGCACCACCATCGGCATCGTTCGGCTCAGGCTCTGCATCACGTCGATCGGCGGATAATGGCCCTTGCTGGTCAGTTTTCGGTTCAAGACGAGGTGCCCATCCAAGATCGAACGCGCGGCGTCGGCTATCGGCTCGTTGGTGTCATCGCCTTCGACGAGCACCGTATAGAGCGCGGTGATGGAGCCTTTGGGACCGTTTCCGGCCCGCTCCATCAGCTTCGGAAGCAGTGCGAAGACGCTGGGAGTGTAACCCTTGGTGCTCGGCGGCTCTCCCACGGCAAGGCCCACCTCGCGCTGCGCCATCGCAAAGCGCGTCACCGAATCCATCATGAGCAGCACGCGCGCGCCACGGTCCCGAAAATACTCCGAGATCGCGGTCGCGGTCAAAGCGGCCTTGATGCGAACCAGCGCGGGCTGCTCGGAAGTCGCGCAAACAATGATGCTGCGCTTCATCCCTTCCTCGCCGAGATCGTTCTGAATAAACTCGCGCACCTCGCGGCCCCGCTCCCCGACGAGCGCGATCACGTTCACGTCGGCGACGCAGTTTCGGGCGATCATGCCGAGCAGCGTGCTCTTTCCGACGCCGGAACCGGCGAAGATGCCCATACGCTGGCCCTCTCCGAGGGTCAGCATCCCGTCGATCGCCCGCACTCCGGTCGGCAAAGGGCGCTCGATCATGGCGCGCTCCAACGCGTTCGGCGGCTGAGCGAGAATCGGATATCGGGCTTCGAAATCCAGCGGCCCCAACCCGTCCATCGGGTTTCCGAGCCCGTCCAAGGTGCGGCCGAGCATCCCATAGCCCGCTGGAACGCGGAGGCAGTGCCCGGTGCCTCGCACCTTGCATCCGGCCCGAACGCCCGAGAGCTCCCCAAGGGGCATGAGCAGCGTCCGGTCACCCCGAAAGCCGACAACCTCGCACGCGACCTCCTCGGCCCCGTCGGTCAATACGTAGCACAGGTCGCCGATCCGCGCGTTGGGGCCGTTCGATTCGATGACGAGCCCCACCACCTGGGTCACGCGGCCCGTTACTTCATAAGGCGCGGCCTGGGCGAGCGCCTTGCGCAAGGCGGAAAACTGAGGAGAAGCGGGAGCGATCACGCCACATCCTCCAATTCGTCTCGCACGAGCCGCAGCTTTCGCTCCACGCTCGCGTCGATCGTGCCCCCGTCGCTTTCGATCACCGCGCCTCCCAGTAAGGTCGGATCCTCCACGATCTCCAGTTCCCGCAGGCTTTCAGCGCCCGCGAGAAGCGCTTCCCCGTGAGCGCTGACCGCCGGATAGGCCGCCGGGTTGACTCGAAGCCGAGCGCTGGGGGCGTGCGTGACCTCGGAGAGCGCCTGCCGCACCAAGGCAAGGGTCGCCTCGGGACGCTGCGAGAGCTCCTGGAGAATCGTTTTCTCCGCCAACTCCAAAACCAGTCCGGTCATCTCCCGCTCCGCTTTTTCGTACCAATCGCCCATCGAATTCGCGGCTTCGGCGATCAGCGACGCCAGTTGTCCACGAAAGTTCTCAAGCGCTTCGGTGTGAGCGGCTTCGAAAGCCTCACGGCCCTCTCGATGGCCTTCCGAAAACCCGAGCGCGCGCCCTTCTTCCCGACCTTCCGAGCGTCCCGCTTCGCGGGCTTCGTTTCGCAGGCGTTCCAGTTCCTGTTCGAGTTCCGGCTTGCGAGAGAGCCGGCTCTGAGCCACTCCCGGTCGGGCCTGCGCGAGCAGCCCTTCGAACGAGAGCGCCCGCACCTCCGCTCCTTGCGGGATCACGGCGCTTTTGGGCGCCATGCGCTGTACACCGGAAAGAAACGGTTCCAACGGGTTAGACAAGCACTTCCTCCTCGCCTGTTCGACCGATCACGATCTCGCCGGTCTCTTCGAGGCGGCGGATAATACCGACCACGCGCTGCTGCGCCTCTTCTACGACACGCAACCGCACGGGGCCCATGAACTCCATATCCTCTTTGAGCATCTCTTGAGCGCGCTCGGACATGTTCGCGAAGATCTTGTCCTGCACCTCTTGAGGCGTACCCTTGAGTGCGGTCGCGAGCTCTTTGACGTCCACGTCTTTCAACACGGCCTGGATCGCGCGATCGTCGAGTTGCACGATGTCCTCGAACACGAACATCATGTTCTTCACGGTATCGGCGAGTTCGGGATGCGTCTCTCCCAACGACTCCATGATCAAGCGCTCGGTCGAGCGGTCGACACGGTTCAGGAGATCGACCAGAGCCTTCGGACCGCCGGTCTGCGTCATCTCCTGGCTCACCAGGCTCGACACCTTCTTTTCGAGCACCTGCTCGACGCGTCGGATCACCTCGGGAGGCGTCTGGTCCATCATCGCGATGCGCGCCGCGACGTCGGCTCGAAGCTCGGACGAGAGCTTCGAGAGAATCATCGCCGCATTGTTCATCGGCATGTAAGCGAGGATGAGCGCGATCGTTTGGGGATGCTCGTCCTGGATGAACGTCAGCACTTGCGCCGGGTCGGCCTTTTTCAAGAATTCGAACGGCACGACCTGCATCGCGGCGACCACGCGCTTGGTCACCTCCTCGGCCTTCTCTTCGCCGAACGCCGCGACCAACAGCTTTTTGGCGTGCTCCACGCCCCCTTCGGCGATATAGTCCTGCGCGATCGCGACCTCGTAAAACTCGTTGATAACCTGCTGACGCTGTTCGGGGGTCACTTTATCCAGCCGCGCGAGCTCGAGCGACAGCTGCTCGATCTGGTCTTCGTTGAAATTGCGCACGACCTGACCGGAGATCTCATCCCCCATCAGCATAAGCAGCACGGCCGCCTTTTGACGGTTGTTCAGCTGTTCGAGCTTCTTTCTCATCGCCGAATCCCCTCTTCCAGCAACCAGCTTTTAATCAACATCGCGACGACCTCCGGGCGCTCCTCGCCCATCTTCTTAATCTGTTCCAGCGGCACGTTCACCTTGTTCTGAATGCGATTGATCTCCACGGGCCCTTCCAGCGCGGCGATCTCGGAAAGGGTATGGGGCGCTTCGACCGCCTTGAGTCCCTCGCCGGTTCCTTGGGCACGTTCGATCTGCGCGGCATTCATCGGGAGTCCCGTCGGCGCCTCGCCGAGCGGCAGCGGCATCATCTGGCCGTCGGTTGTGACCATCACGGTCTCGACCCGCGAGAACTTGCCGATCTGCTTGACGACCATGAACGCCACAAGCAGGAGCGCCACGATGGGAATCAACGAAAACAGCTGCTGCATCCGTCCGCTCGTCGCGCTGGCTTTGGCGGCCTTCATCGCCTCTTGCTGAACCGTTTCGTCGAAATCGACCGCGGTGACCGCGACCGAGAAATTCTGATCCTGGGCTTTAGGCCCCAGATAACCCCGCAGAAACTCTTCGATCTTGGCGGGGTCCTTCACGACCTTGGAATTTGCCAGTACGTTGATCGACATCGATTTCAGCGTGCCCGAGGATTCTTTGACGTTGGTCTTGCGCTCATCTTGCAGATGGGTGCGCACGGTCTGGCCGCTCTGGTAGCTCTCATTCGAATTTCCGAGCGAGCCGAAAGTCGGCGCGCCGGGCAGGTTCCCATCGGTTCCTGCGGGACCTCCGGGAAGATTCGCGCCTCCGTTCATCGTTTCGGTGGCTTCTTCGACCACGATCGGGTTCTCCGAGGGCGTCCGGGTGATCTCCGTGTAATCCCGCTCATCGAAATCGATCTCTAAGTTCACCGTCGCAAGTGTGCTATTCGGGCCGAATGCCAGATCGAGCTGACGCTGCAGTTCCCTTTCCCGGTTCTTGGCTTCGGCGCGCTCGGTATCGAGCTTGGCGGTCACTCGGTGGTTTCCGCTGACTTGGTCGCGGCCGTCGAAGATCGTCTCCATACGCTGGTTCAGCACCGCGACGTTTTCCATGTTCAGCCCCGGCACGGCGTTCGAGACCAGCACCGCGAACGAGCGGCCCTGATCGGCCGTGAGGCTCGCGCCCGGCTTTTCGAGGATCGTGACGCTGGCGGTGGCGGGCTTTTTCTCGCTGACGAACGGCGAGTCGTCGCCAAGCGTGATCATGACCTTGGCCGACTGCACGCCTTCGACGTATTCAAGCGTTTTGGCGAGTTCGCCCTCTAAGATGGCCTTGAGCCGCTCTCGCTCGACGCGAGGCGTGTTCATCATGCCCAGCTTTTCCAGCCCTTCGTAGCCCATGTGCCCGGCGGCCGGACCTTTGCCCGAAAGGGCGAGCTTGGCGCGAAGCTCGGGGATCTTCGCGGTCGGCACGCGGACATTGCCCTGTGCGTCGATCTCGTAGTCCACGCCCAGTTTCTGGAGCTCGTCGCTCACCGCGCCCTGCTCGGCGCTGGCCAGCCCGCTATAGAGCATGCCCATGCGCGGCTTGGAGGCGAAGAGGAAGGTCCCGGCCAGCAACAGCACCAGAAATCCGGCGCCGACCAGCGTTACCAAACGCTGCGTCTTGTCCGCGTTCTCCCACCAACTCGTTAACCGAAATAGCAGTCCGTTCATTTTAGGTTGTTCGTTTCCATTTTCCGAACAACCGGCCGCGTCGGCTCAGAGCGATCCGAGCCGGGCGTTCCACTAAACCTGCATGCGCGAGATCTCTTGATAGGCTTCCAAAAGCTTGTTTCGGACGCTCATCGTGAGCTGCATCGCGACGCTTGCTTTCTCCATCGCGATCATCAGGTCGTGATATTCCACCGGTTGACCCGTCATAAAGGCGTCTTTCATGGTTCGCGCGTTCTGCTGCGAGCCGTTGACCTCCTTCAGGACGTCCATCAACGTTTGGGCGAAGTCGTCGCCTTGGGGCGCGCCGAGGCCCTCGGTCTTCGGAGCCTGGATCTGCAGCTTCTCCTGAAGAGCGGGGTTTTGGATACCGAGCGGCGCGGGTGGGATTCTCATGGTCGAACTCGTTTTTAGATTTCGCCGATGCGCAAGGCGCTTCGGATCATGCCTTTCGCCGAGTTGAACGCGGCGATATTGGCCTCATAGGCACGGCTCGCGGAGATCATGTTGACCATCTCTTCGAGCGGCTGGACGTTGCTGTAGGTCACCTCTCCGGTGACGGGATCGGCGTTCGGGTTGCTGGGGTCGATCTCGACGCGGAACGGGCGGCGATCTTCGACGACTCCGGTCACACGCACGCCTTCGGGCGTGCCCATCAGCTCGACGATGCGGCGCCGATAGGGGTCTTGCCCTCCGACGCGGGTCGTATGCGCATTCGCGAGGTTCGAGGAGATGACGTCCATACGAAATCGCTCGGCGGCAAGGCCGGTCGAGCTGACGCGCATGGCGTGGTTCAGGCCGCTCATCGTTTAGCGTCCCTCCCGAATCGCGTTCTTGAGACCGCGAAAATAGTCGGCGGTGAGATCGGTCAACGCTTGGTAGCGCAGTTCGGTCTCGGCCAGCGCCGCGACTTCGCGCTCCATATCGACGTTGTTGCCGTCGAGGCGAAGGCTGGTGTTTCGGCCCAGGCGATTCTCTCGTTCCTGACGAAGCTCGGCCAGACGGCTGCCCGGCTTGCGTAATTGGGATTCGAGTTCGATGTTGAATTCGACGTCGCGGCGCTTGTAGCCCGGCGTGTTCACGTTGGCGAGGTTTTCGCCCAGCACGCCGTGCCGCTCGGTGGTTTTTCCGAGAGCCCGCTGCAAATCTCCCAAGTGCGTTCCAAAGAGTCCGTTTAATATCTGCACGGTCGGTGTTCTCCCTTCCGCGCTTCCTTTCGCTTCGTCCGAGGTTCGATCCTTGAACCCCTCGACCGCTCGGCAAGAGTGCGGCCCATCGTTCATATCGGATCACCCCGGTATTTTCTGGAGGTTCTTTCGCGAAACTCCGTACCCAAAATCGCGATAGTTCTTCGATTCGGGGCACATAAGCAGAAATCTCAGGCGTAAGAAAACTTTAATTGAGCCGATGCCGTCTTGCTATTCAAGCGACGCGCGTCCCGTAAGATCGAAAACAAAATCCGCGCCTCTCCCAGCAGCTGGAGGGACCGCATCGTCCGCCGGAGGTTTGCATTTGAAACAAGGGGATATCGCCGCCAAGGCCCAATCCATCGTCGCTGAAGTCGAGCATGTGATCGTCGGAAAGAGGGACACCGTGGAAAAGGCGGTTCTCACCCTGCTTTGCGACGGCCACCTATTGATCGAAGACATCCCCGGCGTCGGAAAGACCACCCTCGCCAAAGCGATCGCCAAAAGCGTCGGCGGCGTGTTCTCCCGGGTGCAGTTCACCCCCGATCTCCTTCCGGCCGACGTCACCGGTTCCTCAATCTACAACCAAAAGTCCGCCGAATTCGAATTTCGCCCCGGCCCGGTCTTCGGCAATATCGTGCTGATCGACGAGATCAACCGCGCGACCCCCAAGACCCAATCCGCGCTGCTCGAAGCGATGGAGGAGCGCCAGGTCACCGTCGACGGCATCACGCACCCCCTGCCGCAGCCGTTCTTCGTAATCGCGACCCAGAACACGATCGAAATGACCGGCACCTATCCGCTCCCCGAAGCGCAGCTCGACCGATTCTTCTCGCGGGTCTCCCTCGGATACCCTCACAAAGAGACCG
Organism: bacterium; assembly: GCA_037189405.1. Taxonomy (GTDB): domain Bacteria; phylum Armatimonadota; class Fimbriimonadia; order Fimbriimonadales; family Fimbriimonadaceae; genus JBBCJD01. Next base: position 198,495 of record JBBCJD010000007.1, on the reverse strand, counting down.
AGACGGCGATCCTCTCACAGCAGCGCCTCGCGCACCCGCTCGAGGCCGTCCAACCCGTTCTTCCGATCGAGGAGATCGTGGCGATGCAAACGGGCGTTCGCGAAGTGTTCGTCAGCGACGCAGTGCGCGACTACATCGTCGAAATCGTCCGGGCCACGCGCGAGAGCAACCAATTGCTCGCCGGCGCCTCGCCCCGGGGCAGCTTGCATCTGATGCGCGCCGCTCAAGCCCACGCCGTTCTCCAGGGCTCCGAGTTCGTCCGTCCGGACGACGTGAAGGCCATGGCCGCCTCCGTCCTCTCGCACCGCGTGCTCGCGCGGGCCGAGGTCAAAGCCAGAGGCAGCACCGCCGAATCGGTGATCCTCAAACTTCTCGATACGTTGCCCGCCCCGGTCCCCGTCAGCTAGACTCTCATGCGCAACCTCACCGGATTCGCTCTCGGCACCAGCGCGATGTTCCTCGCGGTCATGGCGGTGCTGATCGACACGCCGCCGCTGTTTTATATGAGCACGGCGATGATCGTGATGGTGGCAGCCAGCCGGCTTCAAGCCTGGCTCGCGGTACGTGGCCTGAAGTTCGAGCGCATCTATCCCGAAACAGTCACCGTGGGCGACCTCGTGACGGTCGAGATCGAGGTCATGAGCGAGCGTAAAATCAAGCGCCCGCTGGTGATGATCCTCGACAATCTCCCCAAGCGCCTAGTGTCCTCGCAGCGCTCCCCCAGTCTTCCGATCGCCCCGGCCTACGACCAGCCGATCCGCACGCAATACCGTTTTCGGCCGATGCGCAAAGGGGTCTTTCGCTGGAAAGGGCTCACCGTAATCGGCAGCGACGCCCTGGCGCTCGTCACCATGCAAAAGCAGTACGACACCCCGATCGCCGAGATGATGGTGTTGCCGGTGCCCATTCCGGTTTCGGTCGAATTGCCTATCGCGGGCGGATGGGGCGCCGAGCATTCGGAGACGGGACGGCAAAGGGGCTCCGGGATCGAACCGCGAGGCATCCGGGAATACACGCAAGGCGATTCGCTCCGGCATGTGCACTGGCGCTCCAGCGCCCGGCGCGGGCAGCTTCTCGTCAAAGAGTTCGACTCCAGCAACCAAGCCATCGCGACGTTCGTCTTCCAGCGCCGCACGGGAACCGACGTCGGCACCGGGCTCTACAGCACCCTCGACACCATCTGCGGGCACACGCTTTTCCTTGCGGAGAAGTTCATCAAGCAGGGAGCCACCCTGGAGTTTCCCCAGCTCGCCCCGGGAGAGTTCTATACCGCCCAAGAGCGCCGCTATCAGATCGCTCCGCTTCTCGCGCGGCTAGAGGCCAACCAGCCCGAGGACCTCGGCCAAGAGCTTTCCGCCCACACGGCCTCTCATCCAGGGAGCGTCGTCTACGCGTTCCTTTCAGTTCAAGACCCGTCGCTGCCGGACGCGATTCGCGAGCTGACGGCACTGGGCACGCACGTCGCCGCGCTGATCTACGATCTCGATCACTTTCACACCCCGACTCGCCGGAAGCCTACCTCGAGCGCGGCCGAGCCGCAATACGTCGAGGCGCTGCGCGAAGCCGGCGCCTACGTCAAGGTCATGCCCTTGGAGCATCTGCAAGCATGAACGCGGCCCCGACTTCCGGCGCCCCCTTGCCCTCCGCGTACCGCCGGAGCGGCCTGGACCTGCTGCTTTCCTTCCTCACCTCCAGCCTCGCGATCTACAGTCTCGGCCGGGCGCTCGGCGCGGTCGATACCGGCTATCTGAGCATCGGGATTATCCTCGTGGGGGGGCTTTTCAGCTTCGCCATGCAGCGGCTGCTCAAAAATTCGCCGGCCCTTCGCGTCGACGGTTTCCTCTACGGCAGCATTTACGCCCTGATCTTGGTGTACTTCCGCGGCCTTCTTCCCCTCTTCCCAGACGATGTGTTCGGCGGCCAGCTTCGCGTCGCGGGGCTGCTGTTGCTGCTGATTCTGGGCGGCAGCTTCTTTACTTGGCGAGAGGCCACGCTGCTGTTTCAAGCCGTTCCGAGCCTCGCGCTCTTCGGCCTCGTCGGCTGCTACGACACCTATACCGACGCCACATTCCTCTTCTTCGCGTACCTGCTCGGCATCGCGATCCTGTGCTCGCGCTCGCATCTGCGCACGATGTACGATTTCGCCAAGGGCTCGGGCTACCGCCGTTTGCCTCAACTTCAAGAAGGGCCTTGGCGGTGGATGGCCGGGCCGGGCTGGGCCGTCGGCTCTGCGACCGTGGTCATCATCGTCTCGCTCATCAGCGCGCCTCTCGTTCGCGAATCCACCAAAAGCGTGACCCAAGCCGTCAGCGTCGACGTCACCCCGTTCCAGTCCGCGCTCCAACAAGCGAGCACCGCCGCCGCGAGCGTGCCTGGGCGCAGCGATCTCCCCAGTGTTCAGGTCGGACAAGGCCCTCGCAACGCCCTTTCGAATCAGGAGGTGTTTCGCGCCACAATCGGTCCCGAGCCCCGATACCTGCGCGGTTATACGTACTCACTCTATTCGCGTCGCGGGTGGCAGCGAAACCCGGAAGGGCAAGACCGCATTCTCAACGGCGAACGCGCCAATCGGAGGCGCAGCGCCCGAGAAGAGATGCTGATGACGATGCGGGGATTGCAAGAGCACAACTTCAAGATCGAACTCGTCACCAGCCGCGTCAGCTCTTTGCCCCTCCCCGCCGAGCCCATCATGATCGAAGGGGGAGGATCGCTTCGTGAGCGCGGCGACGGCACCTGGGGCTTCGACAACACCGAGCCCTCGATGCGGCCCTATACGGGCATTTTCGTCGTTCCAGACCCCAGTTTAGTCCCACGCGATGCGGGTCGCGTACCCGCGGCGTTCGAGGATACGCTCGATATCGCGAACACTCCCCCTTCCGTCGTTTCGCTCGCTCGGGAAAGCGTCCAAAGTGCGCAGACCGATTACGAAAAGGCGCTGGCGATCAAGGCCGAAATCGAATCGCGCGTGGTTTATAACCTAAAGGCCCCCGCGACGCCGGCAGGCAAGGACGCGGTCGAATATTGCCTTTTCGAATCGAAGGAGGGCTATTGCGATCTTTTCGCCAGTGCGATGGCTTTGATGGCCCGCTCGGTAGGGATCCCCTCTCGCTACGTCACCGGCTACTACCCGATCCACGAAGAGCGCGACGGCGAAACGTTCATCCTGCGCGAAAAGGAGGCCCACGCCTGGGCGGAGCTGTATTTTCGCGATGTGGGCTGGGTGGTATTCGACCCCACCGAAGGCGCGAACGAAATGCCGGGGAACGAGCGGGGCAGCACGGACGGGCGGCTGTCGAACTATTTGACTCTTCAGATGCTGCGCCGCCTCATCGACTGGGCGCTCGCGGCGGCTGTCGCCTTCGCCTTGATCTACGGGGTGTATACGTTTTGGAGCGCGCGACGAAGCCGGACGGTCCGGCATCTGCAACTCGGAAAAGAGTATCGTCTGTTCGTGAACGGCATGGAGCGATTTTCCGGCAAGCGGCGACGGCTGAGCCAAACCCCCGACGAATACCTCGCGGGGATCAGCGGCGCGCTCGGCGCTCACCTTCCGCTGGCGCAAACCATCAACCGCCGGTTCGTCGAGGCGCTCTACTCTTCCGAGACGCTCCAACCCGACGAAGTGGGCGAGCTTCGCCGCTCGATTTACACGCTTCGCCGCGCGCTTCGCTCGCAAAAAGGCTCCGGAGCCCACGCTTGAGCCTGATCGAAAAGGCCCTGAAACATCGCGTCGTCCTGCTCTCCGGCGAAGAGGAGGCGCTTCGCCGCCGCGCGCTGCATGAGTTGCTCCACGCCGAAGCGCTCGCGCTCGACGCCTTCGACCTTCAAGAGTTTGAGGGGGGCACGGACCCGCAAGAATGGGTCGGCTCCGCCTCGACCGCCCCCTTCATGGGGGAACGCCGCGTGGCAGTTGTCCGGCACGTGCTGCGCGGCGATGCAGAGAAAGCGACCTGCCTACAAACGCTCCCCGCCAGCGGGCTGGTCCTATTAGTCGCCGACGAAGAGGCCGGAGACGAATCGAAGCAACAGCGCCTGAAAACGGCCAAGAAGCATTGGGAAAAGGTCGTGGACAAGGCCGGCGGCTGGGTCGAAAAATTCGCGACCGACCCCCGCAAGGCACAATCGACGCTTAAAGACGACGCGACGCGTCTGGGCAAAGAGCTCAGCCCGAAGGCGATGCAAACGCTCGTCGAGATGACCGGGGGCAGTTTGAGCCGCGCGCTCGAAGAGCTCGAAAAGCTCGCGCTTTTCGTGGGCGAAGAGCGGCGCATCTCCGAAAGCGACGTGCAGCAGATCGTCGTGCCCGCCCGAGAATGGAACGTCTTCCGTATGATCGACGCGATCGTGCGAGGCGATGCGGGGGAGGCGCTCACGCAGCTCCGCATCCTGATCGGCTCGCCCGGCAAAGCCGAAGAGGCCGCCTTTCGGAGCATCTTTCCCCTGCTCTCACGCCAATTTCGGCTGCTTTGGCAAGCCCGGATCTGCGTGGAAGCGCGTGTAAGCCCAGCCCAAGCGCCCCCGGAGATCGCATTGGCCTTCCCGGATAAGCCGAACCTCGCCAAAGAGCAACCCTATCGGCAGACCGCGCTCATGACTTCTGCCAAGCGCCTGACCTTCGCCCAGCTCACTCGCTGCTTTGAAAGCCTTCGGGATGCGGACGCCCGCCTCAAAGGGCTGCTTCCGGCTTACGGCACGCACGAAACCCTCGAACAGATGGTGCTCGAAATGGCTTCGGTAAGCCGGCCCGCGCTTCACTAGCCGCCCTCAGTGTTATTCCGGATCGAGTGCGGCACTTAGGAGTGCTCCCACCTTTCATCTTCTTAATCGACACGGCACCAGCACGGGCACGCCAAGAACCGGGGCCTTTTCTTGAACCACGCCCGAATCCGACAGAATCAGCGCTTCGCTGTATCAATTTGACGAACTGCGCGTCATCGGGCGGCTCGATCAGATCGATGCGGGGATGGCCCCTCAACATTCCCTCCAGCACTTCTCAGATCGGAGGTTTACGGTGCATCGCGACCCCTAGCCGCGTATCGCGGAACGCCTCCACGAGCCTTCGCACCGCCTCGGCCGATGTGGCCCCCAGTTCTCGGGTGCAGTGGGACGTGAGCGTCATCAGAGGCTTATCGCTGTCGGGATAGCACCTCTGCCCTCTTTCTTACTCGCGTCTAAGGGCCTCCCCATATTTCTCAAACGCGTGGGGCGGCACAGCGCCAAATAGAGGGGGCATGAATGGGAAGAGCTCTTCTCTTTCTGCTTCCCTGGCGATCACTCGATCGAGAATGAGAACCGCACGAAGCGATATGCCTCAAAGAAGACGCAGAAACACCGCGTTCATTGCATTTACGCGATGCGAAAGACGAGCGAAGGAGCCGTCCGGAGATCCCGGACGGCCGAACGGGCTTAGACGCCCACTCTTGTTTTTTGCACCACGCTCTCCAGGAACGAGGTGTTCGTGGGGGTGCGCTTGAGCAGTTTGATGAGCGATTCGGTCGCCTCGACCGAGTTCTCTTGGTTTGCGAGCAACCGGTGCAATTGCACAACGCCATCAAGCTCATCTTTCTTGAACAGCAGCTCTTCGTGGCGGGTCGAGCTGCGCTTCACGTCGATCGCCGGCCAAATGCGGCGCTCGGCAAGCTCGCGGTCAAGGACGATCTCCATGTTGCCGGTGCCCTTGAACTCCTCGAAGATCGCGTCGTCCATACGGCTTCCGGTCTCGACGAGCGCCGAAGCGATGATCGTCATCGAGCCGCCCTCTTCGATGTTGCGCGCGGCTCCGAAGAAGCGTCGCGGCCGATAGAGAGCCGAAGGGTCCAGACCGCCCGAGAGCGTCCGGCCGGAAGGGTTGATCGTCAGGTTGCTGGCACGCGAAAGGCGGGTGAGCGAGTCAAGCAGAATCACCACGTCGCGCCCGGTCTCCACGAGCCGCTTGGCCTGCTCCAAGCAGAGTTCGGCGACACGCATATGATTCTCGGCGGGCTCGTCGAAGGTTGAGGAGATGACCTGTCCGCGGACGCTGCGACGCATGTCGGTGACCTCTTCGGGCCGCTCGTCCACGAGAAGGACCATCAGATAGACCTCGGGATGATTCGCCGTGATAGCGTTCGCGATCGTCTTCATCATCGTGGTCTTTCCGGCTTTGGGCGGAGACACGATCAAGCCGCGTTGGCCTTTGCCGATCGGCGCGATCAGGTCGATGATGCGCGCGGCCACCCCGTCGGGGAGCGTCTCCATCTTGATGCGCTCGTCGGGATAGAGCGGGGTTAGTTCGTCGAAATTCTTGCGGCGCACCATCTCGGGAGAAGCGGTCGCGATAAAGTTCACACTCTCGACGCGCAACATGCCCTGGTACTTCTCGCCCTCTTTCGGCTGGCGCACCTGGCCGAACACGAGATCGCCCGGCCTAAGGCCGAACCGCTTGATCTGCGACTGAGACACGTAGATATCGCCATTGGAGGGCTGATAGTTCTCCCGCCGAAGGAAGCCCCAGCCGTCGTTGAGGATTTCGAGAATCCCTTTGCCGTAGAGCGCCTCCTTCTCCTCGCCCGCCTTGATCATCAGCTGCTCGATCAACTCGTGGCGCAGCAGATTCTCGGAGAGTTTGGCGGTCTTGGCGGCCTTCAGCAGCTTCGCCGGAGTCATCTGGTCGTAAAAATTGTAATCCTCTTCGGGCAGAAGCTCCAGATCGGCTTGGTCGGGCTTGGGCAATCCGTCTCGGCGAGATCCGCCGCGACGACGGTTCATGTTATTGCCCCCGTCGAGAGACTTTTTAGGTCGAAATTGATGGGTCATGCAAGGAATCCTAGAGCGCGGTGTCGGTTACGATGACGGTTCAAGAAAAACCTTTAAGGTAAAGGCACCGATTCGTGGAGAGTCGCGATATACGGGAGATTGCGAAATCGTTCGCCGTAATCTAAACCATATCCTACCACAAAATCGTTTGGAATATCAAATCCTCGGTACTCGATCGGAACGTCTTCTCGCACGGCATCCGGCTTGACGAGCATCGAAACGACTTTCAGAGATCGGGGACTCAGCGATTCCAATCGGGCCCGCAGCGCTCTCAGCGTCCCGCCCGAATCGACGATGTCCTCTACGATCAGGACGCGCCGGCCCCCCAAAGAGTCGCGCAAATCCTGCACGATTCGCACCTCGCCGCTCGACACCTTCCCCTCCCCGTAGCTGGAAGCCCACATAAACTCCAAACTCACCTCGTCGGGATGGACGCGCTGCAACGCGAGGGCGAACGCCGAAAGAAAGTGGATCGACCCCTTCAGGACTCCTACCAACGTCAACGCCCCGAGCCCTTCTCCTTCGGAGACCTCTCGGGCCAGTGCCTCGATACGGGATCGAAGCCGATCTTCGGGAATCAACATCTCGAGCACGACGCCCTTAGTTTGCTTGAAAGAGAGAACGCGCTGCCCGAGGGAGCTTGAAGTAGGGGAAAGCACGTAGAAACGAAGGGGCCGACAAACGATTCCAAACGGGCGAAGATCGCCCATAATGAAAAAAGAATTCAACCTTGTTTTGACTGGTTAAAAGGAGAAAGAACACCCGTGGCTCAAATCAGCAACGTCACTCCAGGACAGGGGCTCACCACCACCGAAGCCCCCTTTATCGAACAGGCCAAAGCCAACGGCGAGATCTATATCGATCAGCCGTACGAACTCTACTCGGAAGAGAACCACGAAGCTTGGCGCCGCCTGTACGCGCGGATGGAGCCCCGATGGATGAAGTACGCGAACAAGCATTTCCGCAAAGGAATCGAGTCCCTCTGCCTGGATCCGAACCGCGTTCCGCGGCTCGACGACGTCAACCGCTTCCTGAAACCGCTCACGGGGTTCGTCGCCAAGCCGGTCAGCGGCTACATCCCCGCCTATATCTTCTTCGACAGCATCCGCAAGCGGGAATTCCCCACCACGATCACGATCCGGCGGATGGACAAGCTGGACTACTTGCCCGAGCCGGATATCTTCCACGACATCTCGGGCCATGTGCCCATGCATACCGACACGGCCTTCGCCGATACGCTCGTACGCTTCGGCGAGACCGCCCGCACCGCCGCACAAATCGTTAAAGAGATCAAAGACGAAGAGGAGCAGCTTCGCCGCCTCACCAGCATCATCAAAGCGATGGCGCGCTTTTTCTGGTTCTCGATCGAATTCGGCCTGATGAAGAACGAAGACGGGCTCAAAGCCTACGGCAGCGGCATCCTCAGTTCCTACGGCGAGCTCGAATACGCGATCGAATCGCCCATCCCTCAGCGCTACCCGTTCCAAACCGAGTGGGTCATCAACCAGTATTTCGAGATCGACCGCTACCAACCCCTCTACTTTTACGTCGACTCGTTCGACCACCTGTTCGCGCTCGTCGGCGAGCTCGAGGATTGGCTGAAAGACGGCAAGTTGGACAACGTTTCGGGCGGCGAGCCCGAGGTGAGCAAAGAAGACCTCAAAAGCTTCCTCGAAGCCACCGTCTGATCGCTTTCAAGCGATGCTTCAAATTTTAAAAGAGCCCCCAAATTGGGGGCTCTTTACTCTTCGCTCATCTCCCAAAGAAGAGACAGCGGGGAAAGCTTAGCGGACCGCAGGCTCGGGAACCAGACCCGATTCCTTGATTCGCTTCACGGCTTCGGCGAAGCGCTCGCCGCTCTTGTCTCCGAGGAGGGTCAGCGACATGCGCACGTACCCTTCGCCCTCGTTGCCGTATCCGTTGCCCGGAATCATCAGCACGTGAGCTTTTTCCAGGACGGCCTTGGCGAATTCGGCGCTCGTCATGTCGCTTCGCGGCACCTTGGCCCAAACATAGAAGCTCGAGGTGGGCTTCTCCACCTTCCAGCCGATGGCGTTCAAGCCGTCGCAGAGGTTGTCGCGGCGCTTTTGATACATCGCGAGCGTCGCTTGATCCATCCCTCTCGCGAGAGCAGCGGCGCCCGCTTCGGCGATCGCCGGGAACTGCTTGCTGTCGATATTCGACTTCAGCTTGGTCAGGGCGTTTACGGCATCGGGATTGCCGAGGGCGAACCCGAGGCGCCAGCCGGTCATGTTGAACATCTTGCTGAGCGAGTGGAACTCGATTGCGACATCCTTCGCCCCTTCCACCTGAAGCACGGTCGGGTTCTTGTATCCGTCGTACGCCACAGTCGCATAGGCCATGTCGTTGACGAGCAGGATGTCGTGCTGGCGGCAGAACGCCACAAGATCGCGGTAAAACTCGATCGTCGCGGTCGCCCCGGTAGGATTGTGCGGATAGCACACATAGAACAGCTTCGCGCGGCGCGCGATCTCGCTGGGGATGTCCTCGAGCACGGGCAAATAGCGATGCTCGGCGCGTAGCGGAGTCTCGTACACTTCTCCGCCGGCCATTAGCGTATTGACCTTATAGACGGTGTAGCCGGGGTTCGGGGCGATCGTCACATCTCCCTCGTCGCAGTACGCCCACGCCAGATGGGCGAGCCCCTCTTTGCTCCCGATCAGCTCCATGACGTCGGTTTCGGGGTTCAACTGCGGACCGAACTCGCGGGCGTACCAATCGGTCGCGGCTTTCAGGAAGGAGTGCCAACCGCGAGGCGTCTCGTCGTACCGGTGGGTCGCAGGGTTCTTGACCGACTGCGTGAGCGCGTCGATCACATAATCAGGCGTCGGGAGATCGGGATCACCGATCCCGAGGTCGATAATGTCCGCTCCGGCGGCGATCGCCTCCGCCTTGGCCTGGGCGATCTGAGAGAAGAGATACGGGGGAATCGCGTTAAATCGCTTCGATGGGGTGGGCATATCGAGGCCATTGTACCGCCTTCCCCACCCTCCGGGCCGCTCCCGAATCGCTAGTGGAAATAGCTCGCGCCGTTCACGTCGATCACCTGTCCGCTCAGGTACGCCGCCTCCTCGGAGAGCAGAAACTTCGCGACCGCGGCGCAATCGTCGGGGCTCGCCATTCGCCCGAGCGGAATCCCCGAGAGGATCTCCGGGAGACGGGCCTCGATCCCCTCGCGTGCCATCACCGTCTGCGTCCAGCCTGGAGCGATCCCAAAGACGCCGATCCCGTGCGGCGCCCATTCCACGGCGAGGCTGCGGGTGAGGTTGATCAGCGCCGCCTTCGAAGCGGCATAGATCGCTGCGTCGGGCTCTCCTTTGAATCCGACCCGACTGGCGACGTTCAGCACTTTGCCGCCCTGCGCGCGAAAATGCGCGCCCGCCGCGCGCATCAGCCGCAACGGGGCCTCGACGTTGATCCGCATCGTCTCGCGCAGCAGCGCGTCGAACGCCTCGGGCGAAAGATCCAGCACTGCGCCGGGAGCGTAAACCCCCGCGTTGTTCACGAGCGCGTCCAGCCGTCCCCCGGCCAGGACTTCGTCGATGAGATCGCCCGGATCGGTCTCCGTCACGAAATCGAAGCGATAGGTCCCCGAAAGGCGCTCTCCCAGCGCTTCGGCGACGCCTTTGGCCGCCTCGGTATCGCGACCGAAGTGCAAGGCGACGTCCCAATCCGCTTCGGCCAACTTGCGGGCGATGGCCGCCCCGATCCCTTTTGAGGCCCCGGTCACGAGCACGCGCTTTCTTTCCATTTCTTTCTTTAGTGTACAGGCCGCGCTCCCGCGCGGGAAGCGGCATTTCACATTCGGACGGATCTCGGATTATAATGGCTGCAACTCGTGAAGCTTGTCATTTCGATCGTGCATAACCGGGATAAAGGGAAAATCACCGACGAACTGGTGAACGCCGGCTTCAAATTTACGGTGATCGGTTCCAGCGGCGGCTTCTTGCGCGAGGGGAACACCACCTTCTTGCTGGGGGTCGAGGACGACCAGATCGGCCAACTTCAGAGTCTCCTCGCGGACAAATGCTCGTCCAGGGAGCAAATGGTGAACGTCACGCCTTACGAGGCGGCTCCGGCAGGCGCGTTTATCCCCGGACCGGTCAAAATCCCCGTCGGAGGGGCCGTGATGTTCGTCTTAAACGTCGAGCAATATCACCGCTTCTAAACGCTTCATGAACGATCTACTCGGTCTGCACACCGCCCGCCGCCTCGTCTCCAAGATCCTGGAGACCGACGCTCCCGCGCACGCCCTCCTGTTCTACGGAGCCGAAGGAGCCGGCAAAGAAACGCTCGCCCTCGAACTCGCGCGAGGATGGCTGGGTCTGGATTCGGTCGACGCGCTCCGGCGCGGCACCCACCCGGATTTCCTGCGGATCGAACCGCAGCCCCCCAGCTACCTGATTCGGCAGGACGCCATCGAGCCGATGTCCGGCTCGGACCTCGTCCCGGTGAAAACCTTTCTGCGCACCCCGCCCCTCTCCTCACCGCGCAAAGTCGTTCTGATTCTCGAAGCGGACCGCATGAACGCCTTTGCCGCACACAGCCTCCTCAAAACCTTGGAGGAGCCCGAACCCTATGCGCGGTTCATTCTCACCACGCGTTCGGTGGGCAGCGTCCTCCCCACCATCCTTTCGCGCTGCCTCGCGGTCGCCTGCGCACTGCCCGAATCCGAAGAGATCGCCACCCTCACGGCAGACTTGAGCGACGATCTTCGCGCCTACGCGCTCGGCTCGCCAGGCCTCGCCCGGCGCATCGCGGAAAACCCCGAGCCGTACGAGCGGTTGACCTACTTCGTCCGCAAACTCCTGAGTGCAACGCCCCCCGATCTTTTCCGGTTGACCCAAGAGTTCGCCGAAATCTGCGAAGAGCTCCAAGGCGACACGCCCGCTCGCCAAGCACAAGCCGAGACACTGAAACTGCTGGCCTCCGCGACGTTCCACCGCGCCCCCGACAAAACCCCGCTTTTGGTCGAGGCGCACCGCATGATCTTGGGGAACGCCCAGGCCGGACTCGTGTTCGAAACGCTCTTTGCACGCTGGATTAACCCTTAAAAGCAACGCGGCCCTCGATTCCGGCGCAGAAAATCCTATAAAATAAGGCGCGCCCGGGAACTTCGACTTGTAAGGACCGCGTAAGGGGTTTCAAGCGCCATGTTTATGTCGATGGTAAGAGAAAAGCCGCCCGCGGTAACAGCCGCCCAGCGAGACGCGCTCTTCGAGTCGCTGATCAAAGACTCGCACAAACAAGCGTTCAGCTTGGCATATCGTCTTACGGGCAATTCGGTCGAAGCGGAAGACCTCGTGCAAGAAGCTTTCTTGCGCGCCTATCGGTTCTTCCACCGCTACGACCGTTCGCTTCCCTTCACCAGTTGGTTGTATCGCATCATGACCAACGCCCACATCGATAACGTCCGCCGCAAAGGCCGGCTCAAAACGTTGAGCCTGGAGCAAGGCGGTCCCGACGGGGTCACCACGTGGGAGTTCGCCGACGAATCGGCCAACGCCGACGATCTGATCCAGCAGCAGGCGCTCGACGAACCGCTCCAGCGGGCGCTGGGCGCGATGACGGCTGAGTTTCGCACCGCGGTCGTCCTCGCCGACATCGAAGGTCTCGCCTACGAGGAGATCGCCGAAGTGATGAACACTTCGGTCGGAACCGTCCGCTCCCGTATCCACCGCGGACGAAAACAGCTTCGCTCTTATCTTTTGAAGATCAACTATCCCGCGTCCAGGGGGATTCATTAAAATGCAGTGCAATACCATTCTTTCCAAGCTTTCCGCTTACCTCGATCAGGAGCTCGCCGGGTTCGAAATGATCGCCCTGCGCGACCATCTGAGTGGCTGCTCCCAATGTCGTCAGGAGGCTGAGACCCTTCAGAGCCTCAAGCGCGCCTTCTCTCAAATGAGCGCTCCCGAAGTGCCCTTCGGCCTGGAACAGCGCTTGATCGAGCGCACCCTCGGGACTTCGGCTTCCGTCCCGCTCGTATCGCGGCCTCGGCTGCGCACTTTCGGGGTCTTGGGCTACGCCACCGCCGTCGCCGCCGCACTCGTGATCGGAGTCGCGCTGGGGATGAGCCGCACCAAAGGCGGGCCGGCCGATGCGCCCGGAGTCAGCCAATCGATCGCCTACGATATCCGCCACGACCAGATGTTCATGTCCAGCACCGACCCGCTCAGCGGGCTGGCGCTCCCTCAGCACCTTGCCGAGCATCCTTAAGCCTTCCTTCCACTCGATGAACCGCCCCTTTTTGATCGCCGCCTTTTTAGGAAGCCTCCTGCTGAGCACGGGGCTTTCCTCGGCGTATGAAGGCTCCAAAATTCGATTCGAATTCGGCGTGAGCGTTTCGGAGCAAGCTCCTCCAGACGAGCACATTCTGATCGAGACGGTTCTCGGGCAAACGACGGATTGGAGCAAAAACCGCACGGTTCAAATCGAAATAGGGGCTAAGCCTAACGTCTACTCTCAGCGGATCACCTATAACAACAGCGATTCCCGGGCGATCACCAAACTGCTCTCGGTCATGCGGCCCCAGCCGATGGTCAACGCCTCAGCGATCGTCACCAAAAGCGCAGGCCCCGAACTGCCCACGCAGCAGTTGAAGCTCGAACAAGAGCAAAAGGGCCGCACACGGTGGACCGTCCTCGCGCCGCTCAGCATGCAGGGGTATCAGATGCTAGAGACCGACTCTCGGTTCACGGTGTACAACCCCGATTCCAAGACGTTGACCGTCCAAGAGATGTCGGAAAAAACGGACGACTCCAAGCAGCGCATCGATCTCGCCTTACAGAACTATCAGATCCGGTTCGGTCAGACGGTCCAAATCGCGGGCAGAAAGGCGGTTTGCGTTCAGGCGATCCCCTATAACCCGAGCATGGCTCAGCGTAACTACTATATCGACGCGCAAGAGCCGTTTCTCTTGAGATTGGAGATCGTGGAGAGTTCCAAGCGGCGCTGGGTGGTCCGCGACACGCTGTCCGTACGCTACGTCGAAAAGTTTCAGTCGAACGTCTTTCAGATTTTGACGGCTTCGGATGTCCGAACGCTTTCGGACCCGGGCCTCGCCCGCGTCACTCCGCAGCGAGCCGCGGTGCTTTTCGGTTCCCCACTGATTCTTCCCGCCCGGTTCCCAGCGGGCTTCGTGCTGGACGGGATCGAGATTCCGGTCGGTTGCACCGAAGGGGAGTGCGAAAATGTCACCATCCGCCTCTCGGACGGATTAGTCAAAGCCACCATCTATCAATATAACGAAGGCAAGGTGCAGCGCTCCAGCAAGCCCGGACCCACAAATATCGCGATCTACTCCGATATGCCCCTGTCCGCAGAGCAACGCATCATGAACGCGTTTATCTCTGCCGCCGGCAACCAACCGGTCAACCCGGTCTATTCGGCGCGCAACCGCAGCCCTCTCCGCTACGGCGTGCAGTGCTGCGCGCTCCCCCCGATGCTCGGACCGGAACCTTACCTCGATCCCATTTTCTTCGCGCCGATGCTGGAACCGACGTCCACCGGTTTGCGTTTTCCTTAGAACAAGTCACGAGGAAACGCCTTCGGCGATCTCATCCGGGTGGGCCTAGGCGTTCCGAGGCAACCTGTATGAACTCGAATCGTAAACCTCTCTCATCGACCTTGATCGCAACGGCCGGAGCAAGCCTCGTCGTGGTGGGCCTCGCGGCTTCCACGATCTACTCCGAGACCGCTCCCAAGCCCTCTTCCGCGAGCGAACGCTCCTCTCTGCAGCACGCTCGCACCGTCTCCCGCGTGGAATCCGGAGCCCGCGCCACAATCGAAACTCTCGATTCGGCCTTCGCCGATCTCGCGAGCTTCGTCGCCCCCGCGGTCGTCCACATCCGCGTCACCAACCCCGAAACCGACAACGCCACACCCTTTATGAGCCCGATGGGCGGCGAAGGCTCGGGCGTGATCTACCGCTCCGACGGCTATATCCTAACCAACGACCATGTGGTGAACGGCTTCAACAAGGTGACCGTCATCCTAAACGACGGCCGCGAATTTCCCGGAGAAGTCATTCGGGCGACCGATACCGACCTCGCCGTGGTGAAGATCAAAGCCAAAGACCTCCCCACGCTGAAGTTCGCCGATAGCGAAAAGGTGCGCGTCGGGCAGTACGCAATGGCCGTGGGCGCACCCTTCGGGCTCGAAAATTCGGTTACCATCGGCCACATCAGCGGCCTAAACCGCGCGAACAACATCCCCGATTCGCGGATCGACCAAGGCATGCGCTCCTATTTCGGCCTGATCCAGACCGACGCCCCGATCAACTCGGGGAACTCGGGCGGCCCGCTGATCAATATCGACGGCGAAGTCGTGGGCATCAACACCGCGATTTCTAGCCCCTCGGGCGTGAACGCGGGGATCGGCTTTGCGATCCCGAGCAACCAAGCCCAAGTGATCGCGGACATGCTGATCGACAAGGGGAAGGTCGTGCGCAGCTTCATGGGCGTCGGCCCCGAAACCCTCAAGGAGTTCCGCCGCAAAGAGCTCGGTCTGGAGGGCGGCGCGGTGTTAAAAGAGGTCGGAGACGGTCCGGCCAAACGCGCGGGTCTGAAGCAAGGAGACATCGTGCTCCGTATCGGAGAAGCGCCCGTGCGAAACGAAGTCGACCTGCGCCAAGCGATGCTTCGCTACGCTCCCAAAGAGACCGTGCAAGTCGAGGTCTTCCGCGATAAAAAGCGCATGACGTTCGATCTCACCCTCGAAGAGGCGACTCCCGAAAAAACGCTACCCCGCAACCCGCGCCAGCAACCGCGCCGGCAGCAGCAGGAGTGGCCCGACGATCCGTTCGGCGGCCAGCAGATGCCGGAGTGGATCCCGCGCGAGTTCTTCCGAGGCTTTGGTCCTCAAGGCCCCCAAGGTGGCCCCGAAGGCGCTCCGCGTGTCCGCCAGCAAGGCGAAAAGCCTCGCCTCGGGGTATCGGTCGAAACGCTGAACGCGGAGTCGCGAAAGCAGCACTCCCTGCCCTCTTCGGCCAAAGGCATTCTGGTCGTCGCGGTGGCTCCGGGCTCGCTCGGCGAACAGCTCGGCCTCGAAGCCGGCGATCTGATCCGCAAACTCGGCGGCCAAGAGGTGAACTCGGTCGATGGGCTCGTGAAGGTCATGGATACGCTCAGCTACGGGGATCAGACCACGCTGGAATTCCAGCGGCATCGCGACGGCCGTACCGAAGTTCAACTCCGCACCTTCACGTTGGAGTGACCACTCGGCACTAGTGCGAGGCGAGCGGAAGGATCCGCTCGCCTCAATTTATGTCAACATAAAACGACGTGGAACCTTTTCGCACCCATACCGGCAAGCTGGCGGTCCTCGGCGAGGACAATATCGATACGGACCGGATCATTCCGGCCCGCTTTCTCTCTCGCGTCAGCCGCTTCGGCTATGGTGAACTGCTCTTCCAAGACGTGCGCGGCCCCGAGTTTCCGTTGGATCTCCCCGAGGCTCTCGGAGCAACGATCCTCGTCACGGGCATAAACTTTGGTTGCGGCTCCTCACGCGAGCATGCGGTCTGGGCGATCCAGCAGGCGGGCTTCAAGGCCGTGATCGCCCGACGAACCGCAGATTCGCCGGGTTACAGCGATATCTTCCGTCAAAACGCCGCGAACTGCGGCATGCTTCTGATCGAATTGGACGAAACCGATCACGCGCTGCTCGTCGAGGCGGGCTCGGGGAGCGAGGCCACGCTCGATCTCGAGGCGCGAACAATCCAACTGGGGGACCGAACCCTCCGCTTCGATATCAACGAAGGGATTCGCAGTGCGCTGCTGCAAGGGCTCGACCTGATCGGCACGACCCTTCGCCACGCGGACGAGATCGAAAATTTCGAAAAAGGGCACCCGGTGTATGTGCCTTCGCGTCCTAGCGAACGTCTTAGCAATTGATGATGGTCAAGCTCGGTGGACTCGCTTTTCTCGGTTTCGTCGCGATGATGAGTTGTGGCGGCGCGCCCACCGCGATCTCCCCCTCCCCCGACAACCCCAACCGCGCCTATCAACTCAGAGACCTTCAGAAAGAGACGCTGAAGATCGGAACGCGCGAGGTCGAAGCTTGGATCATGGATACCGAAGGCAAGCGGGCCGAAGGCATGATGTTTCTTCGCGAGCCCGAGGTCAAAGATCACCAGGGGATGCTGTTCGTCTTCGCCGAGGCTCAGCCGCTCAGCTTTTGGATGCGCAACACCTATCTGCCGCTCGACATCGCGTTTATTACCGCGGACAAACGCATCCTGAACATCGAAAAGGGCACCCCCCTCAGCTTGGATTCGGTGCCGAGCGCCGGGCCGTGCAAATACGTTCTCGAGATGAAGCAGGGCCAGATGGCCAAGCAGGGGATCGTGGCCGGAATGACGATCGAAATTCCCTCCACGGTCGTCGCGAAAGACGCGCTTTAAGCGGCGCTCATTCCGCAACCCGTGTCATACTGAAGGCCAATGAACGAAAAGCTGCGCCTGGACCCCTTTCGGGCCGTGCTTTTTGACGTCGACGGGACCTTGGTGGACACGCTCGACGTAATCACCGAAGCGCTGGGAGAGACCTACGAAAAGTATGCCGGTGCGCGGCCCTCGAACGAAGAGATCCGCGCGCTGATCGGCATGCCGCTTCGAGACCAGCTGCGGCTCTATGGGATGAAAGACCCGAGCGAGACCCAGCTGCAAGAGATGATCGATTTTACGCTGGACCGATGCGAGGCGCACCGGTCGCTGGAGCGCAGCTTCCCCGCCGCGCTCGATACGCTTCGATTTTGCAAAGAGCGCGGCCTTCGCACGGCGCTGGTTACCAGCAAGAACGCCGAAGAGCTTCGCCGATTTCTGCCTAAGTTTGCGGGAGCGGAATGGGTCGATGCGACCGTCTGCTCCTCCGATGTTCAACGTCCCAAGCCCGATCCCGAATCGGCCCTGCTCGCCTGTCGGCGCCTGAATGTGGAGCCCGGCGAAGCGGTGTTTATCGGCGACTCGGTCTATGACATGCGATGCGCGCGCGCCGGAGGCGTGGCGCACGTCGCGGTCAGTTACGGCTCGGCCCCCAAAGAGCGCCTTCTCGAAGAGGAGCCGCTCGCGCTGTTCGAAACGCCGGACGCGCTCCTGAACTGGGCCCGCCAATCCCTGATGGAAACCCCATGCCAAGAAAGAAATTAGAACCCAATCTCGACGAAACGACTTCCCCGACCCCTCAAAAACCCGCGGTGCGCAAGCGGAAGACTTCGGAGACTCCCGGTCTTTTCGCGCTGTCCGAAGCGCCGGCACCTTCCCAGGAGACTCCCGCAGAATCCAAACCTCGACGCGGACGCCCTCGTAAAGTCGTCGAGCCCATCGCCGCGGCTCCGTCCCCCGTCGCCGAAGAGGAAGCACCGAAACCCCGACGTGGGCGAAGGCCGAAAGCGATTTCCGAGCCGCTCCCTGTCGAAGCCGTAGAACCCGCTCCCCTCGAGCCGGTTGCGGAACCCACCGAAGTCAAACCGCGTCGTGGCCGTCCCCGCAAAATCACGGCCCCAGTTCCCGAGCTCTCTACCGAGGCCCAAATCGAAGCTCCTGCCCAGCCGGCCGCTCCCAAGCCTCGCCGCAACCGGCGAAGCGTCTCGATCCCGGTTACCGAAGCTTTGACCGAGTCCGAAGTCATCGAAGAAACAAGCATCCGAACGCAAGGGGCCGCCAAGACGGGCTCGAAACCCGCGCGGGCCCGGCGCATCATTCGGATTCCGGACGATCTAGGATTCGAAAGCGAGGACGAAGCCGGCGACGACGATCTTCCCATTCCGAGTTGGCGTCCCGTTCAGCGCGTGGCGGGCGCGAAGGGTGGACGGCGGCGCGGCCGCGGTGAAAAGGATCGCGGGACGGACTCGGAGAACCTCGAGGCCGTTTCCGAAACGCCCGGCGAAGATCTCGATTCCGAAGCCGATGAGCCTCGAAACGGTCGGCGGCGACGGCGGGGCCGTGGCGGTCGAAGCGGCGAAGAGGAAACCGTGCGAAGCCGTGTGGCGATACCCGAGCCGGTTCCCGCGAGCATCGCGAAACCTCCGATCCCCATTCCGGACGATGCGCCCCAGGTGGTGCTGCGCGGCGGCGTACCGAACCTCGTTCGCAACGGGCGGGTCTACCCTCCGCTTTTCTTCTTCGGCAAAGCCACGGATCCACGGGGGATCCAGACCGTCACCGACGAGATGCGCATGGCCAAGGGAGCCGGAGTGCACCTGCACTCGCTGCTCATCGAACTCGAAGTCACCCCGCAAGGTGTGGTCGGGGCAGCGTCCCTGGCCGAACAGCTGCTCGGCATCGCGGCTCAGGTCGACCCGGAAGCTCAAGTCCTGTTCCGAGTCGTGTTCCTCGCCCCCTCGAACTGGACGAAGGAATACCCGCGCAGCGTCTACCGCACCCGTTCCGGGATGGCGGCCGAGCCCAGCCTGTGTGACGACGCGTTCTGGAGCGAGGCCGAGCGCTGCCTAACCGAGTTCATCGCTCAGATCCGAAAGAGCCCGCAAAGCGAGCACCTTCTGGGCGTCCACCTTGAGCGAGGCGAATGGTTCCTGCCCGAAGGCGACGGCTACGACACCTCGGAAGCGGCGAAAGAGAAGTTTCGCGAGTGGACTCGCCACCGATACCAGCACGACGAGGTCATGCTCCGCGCAGCGTGGTTTGACGGGCGCATTCGTTTCTCGACGGTCGAAATCCCCGAATTCGCGCCCGAAGGCAGCGACGGCGAAAAGTTCGTGCGCTCCAGCCGCAAGCAGCGCTGCACGGTGGATTATCACCTCTTCCTGAGCGACGCGACCGTCGCCCGAATCGCCGATCTGGCATACGCCGCGAAAAAGGCCAGCGAAGGCTCCTTCCTCGTGGGCGTCAGCTACGGCTATACATTCGAGTGGTCGCACCCGAGCAGCGGACACCTCTCGCTCGGCAAGCTGCTGCGCAGCCCCGAGATCGACTTCATCGCCGGCCCGCCCAGCTACAAGAACCGCGAGCCCGGCGGCTCGGCTCCGATGCCCTGCCCCGTCGACAGCTTCGCTCTGAACGGCAAGCTCTACCTCAGCGAGGAGGATTTCAAGACCTCGATCGGAGAGCGGCGGCATGAGCCGGACGAGTTCAACCCCGAGCTTCGCACGCCCCAAGCCCTGGAGAGCGTGCACTGGCGCGGTCTCGGCGCGGCCCTCGCGCATGGCAGCGGCGTCTGCTGGATGGACCTTTGGGGCAACGGCTGGCTCAAGAGCCCGGGCATCTGGGCGCGGGCCGAAAAGGCGATCCAAAATCTGATCTACCGTATCGACGCGCCGCTTCAAGCGCCCGACGTCGCCGTGTTCATCGACGAGCGCGCGTTGGCGTACCTCGTCGATCAGGACGCGTTCAAGCTCGTGGTCCAGAACGTGCGCGAGTCGGTGATGCGCTCCGGATTGAGCGCGGGTTTCTACCTGCTCAGCGACCTCGCCCACCGCGAGACGTTCCCCGAGAGCAAGCTGTACCTGTTCCTCAACGCGTGGGATCTGCGCCCCGAGCAGCGCGCGGCGATCAAATCGCGCCTTCAAAAAGACGGTAAGGTGCTGTTCTGGCTCTATACCGCCGGACTCTTCGAATCCGGCCGCGAATCGCTGGAGCGCGCTCGCGAGGTCACCGGTATCGCGCTTCGCCCGCAGCCCTTTAACAGCCGCTCGGGCACCACGCTGCTCAATCGCCGTCACCCGCTCGTCGAGGCCTTCAACGAGAGCGGGCTCACCGGCAGCAGCCAGCTCGAACCCAGCTACTTCGGCATCCCCGAAGACGCGGTCGTGCTCGGCGAATATTCGCAGACCGGGTTGCCAAGCTTCTTGGTGCGCGAGACCAAAGGCGACAATCCGGGCGAGCATTGGACCTCGATCTTCCTGGGCGAGCCCGTCGTGAACCCGGCCCTCGTGCGAGCGATGGGCCAGATGGCCGGCGCGCACGTCTGGAACTTCCAAGAGGACGTCGTGCACGTGCGCATGCCGTTCCTTACGGTGCACTGCGCCGGAGCGGGCCCCCGCGCCCTCGCGCTGCCCGACAAATTCTCGGCCTACGACCTCATTCGGGGCGAATGGGCCGCCGTCGAGGCGACCAAGCTCACTTTCGAAGCGAGCGCGGGCTCGACCCACCTGTTCCTGGTCGGCATCAAAGAAGAGCTCGAAACCCTGCTCCGACAGAACCCCGACGACGTGCTGCGCCTTCAGGACCTGCCGTCCAAGCCCGAGAACACCGTCCGCTTCGACAGCCTCGCGTTCGACGTTCCGATCATGAAGCTCGGCGAGTTCATGGAGGGCGGGCTGAGTGACGAGGCCGCCGAAGATTGGCTGCTCCGTCCGCGATTGGTCGAACAAGAAGAGGAGTCTGCCGAGTCCGAATCGGAGTCCGAAAAGGTCGGAAGACGCCGGCGGCGCCGGCGCGGAGGCCGCGGACGCGATCGCGACGGTCAATCCCGCGAGCTCCAGCAGGGTTCCGAAGAGACGGCCAGCCGCCGCCCCGAAGGGGTCGAGATCGAGCTTGCCGAAGAAGGCCTCGAAATGAGCGTGGTCTTTAGGAAGCGAAGCTAACCGTGGAGACCTTTCGCACAGGCACCGTAGCTCTGATCGGCAAGCCGAACGTCGGGAAAAGCACCTTGCTGAACCGTATGGTCGGCCAGAAGGTCTCGATCGTCAGCGATAAACCTCAAACCACCCGGCGGCGCGTCTTGGGCATCGCGCGCGGCGAGGGGTACGAGATCGCGTTTCTCGACACACCCGGAATCCACCACGCGCACACGCGCCTGTCCAAGGCGATGATCGACCAAGCCCGGCGCTCGCTCGCCGAGGTCGATCTGATCGTGGTGGTCGTCGATGGAGGGCATCACCCCGGCGAACGGGACAAAGAGATCGCCCGACTGGTTCAAGAGACGCCCACCTCTCGGCTGCTCTGCCTCAACAAGATGGACAAGCTCAAGGCCGAGAACGTCGAAAACTTCGTCCGAGCCTACGGCGAGCTGTTCGGCACCGAGGATTACATGATGACCACGGCGACCAAAGGGCACAACGTCGAGAAGCTGATGACGCTCGTCGCCCAGCACCTACCCGAAGGCGAACCCCAGTATTCCGAAGACGAGTACACCACGCAAACCTCCCGCTTCATGGCCGCTGAGTTGGTGCGGGAAAAAATCCTCCACGCGACGCGCCAAGAGGTGCCGCACGCCACTGCGGTGCTGATCGAAAATTGGGAGACCGACGAGCGCGGCCTGTTACGCATCGCCGCCACAATCCTTGTCGAAAAAACCGGCCAGAAAGCGATTCTGATCGGCAAACAGGGCCAGTTCCTCAAGCACGTCGGCACTTCCGCGCGCGAGGAGATCGAGGCGTTGCTCGGCCAAAAGGTGTTCCTCGAACTGCACGTCAAAGTACGCACCGATTGGCGCATGGACCTTCGCGCCCTGCGAGAATTGGAATATACGGAGGAATAGGCTTCGTACCTTTTTCCTCCGCACGTTCCCAAAGAAGCACCGGCTCCTCACCCCCAGGCGTGTAAACTATGGGGGTTATGGGCACTTTTCAAGGACCTCGCCATTGGGGCAAACTGCTGACCGCGGTGCTGACCCCGTTCGATTCACAGGGTGAGGTGAACGGGAAAGAGCTCGCCCGCCTCGCGGCTTACTTGGTCGACGTGCAGCGCAACGACGGGCTCGTGGTGAACGGTACGACCGGCGAATCGCCCACGCTCTCGCGCGACGAAAAGCGCCGCATCTTGGAGATCGTTCTGGAGACGGTGGGCGATCGCGCCTCGGTCGTCGCCGGGACGGGCACCTACAACACGCGCGAGTCGATCGAGCTGACCCAAGACGCGGAACGCGCCGGGGCGCACGGCATCATGCTGGTCAACCCGTACTACAACAAGCCGGGCCAAGAAGGCCTCGTCGCGCATTTCTCGGCCATCGCGGGCGAGACTTCGCTGCCCGTGATGCTCTATAACATCCAGCCGCGCAGCGCGATCAATCTCGAAACGCCGGGGCTCATGCGCCTTGCCGAGATCCCGAACGTCGTCGCGGTCAAAGAGGCCAGCGGCAACCTCGGCCAGATCGCGGACGTCTGCGCTCAAGCGCCCGAAGGATTTCTCGTCTACAGCGGAGACGACGGGCTCTCGCTTCCGATTTTAAGCCTCGGCGGCTTTGGCGCGGTCAGCGTCGTCGGGCACGTCGTGGGCCGCCAGATCAAAGAGATGATCGAGCGCTTCCCGACCGATCCCGCCGGAGCCGCGGCGATCAACAAGAAGCTGGTCCCGGTGTATAAAGCGCTCTTTTCGGCGCCGAGCCCGGTTCCCGTCAAATACGCGGCGTCTCTGCTCGGCTTCGATTGCGAGAGCGTGCGACTGCCGCTGGTGACGCTCTCGGATGCGCAAAAGCAACCGATCCGCCAAGCGTTGGAGAACGCGGGAGCCCTGGACGCGGCCCTTCGCTAAGCGTGCCAGGGACTCTGTTCTAAACGATGCGTATCGCGGACTGGGCGCGAGGCCTTGCGTCTCACCCTTCATTCAAAGAGCTTCTGGCCCCGCTGGAGACCTCCTGCGAATGGCTGTCGCTGCCCTATGAGGCCCGCCCGCTGATTCTGGCGGCGGAGCTTCACGCCCGCCCGCGCACGGCGATCGTCGTCACACCGAACTACGAACGCGCGCTGCAATGGGAAGCCAAACTCCGGCTGTGCGGGATTCCGGCCGACCGGATCAAGCAGCTCCCGAGCGGAAGCTCGTCGCTGTTCGAAGACGCCGCGCCCGAGGAGAGCGCGCTCTCCGACCGCCTGGGCGCCCTGCGCGCTCTGACCCTCGGCGAACCGTGCGTGATCCTCGCGACGCCTCAATCCGCGCTGGAGCGCACGCTTCCTCCCGACGTCTTGCGCGACGCGTTCTTCGACATTCGCCCCGGCGAGGAGCTCGACCTCGAAGATTTCGTCCGGCGGCTCGGCGCGCTCGGCTACGAGCACCAAGAACCCGTGCGTTTGCCCGGCCATTTCAGCCGCCGAGGCGGCATCGTGGACGTCTACGCCAGCGGCCAGCCCCACCCGGTGCGCATCGAGCTGTTCGGCGACGAGGTCGAGAGCATCCGGGCGTTCGATCCGAATACCCAACGCTCGATCCTCCCGATGGACGGGCTTCGCCTCAGCCCTTCGCGCGAAACGATGTACACCGAAGAGGACGCGGGCCTCGTGAGCCTGTTGCTGGCGACCGCCGCGCGTGAGGCCTCCTCGCTCCCCGAAACCGAAGCCACTCGCCTGGAGGAGCTGATCCAAGAGGACGCCTCCGCCCTGTCGCAGCGCGTCTATTTCGACCGTCTCGACCTGTATCGCCCGCTTTTGCATCCCGATTCCGGGTGCGCCCTCGATCTTCTGGACGAGTCGGGACTGCTCGTCCTCGACGAACCGATGGAGATCGAAGCCGTCAGCGAACGCGCGCATGAGGAGCTCGGCCAAGCCCTCGAGGCACGAGCCGCGCGGGGAGAGATCCTCCACAGCCCGGTCGGAGATTACATGCTCCCCCACGAACACTTGAGTTCGCGGGACGCGACGCTCGCTCTCAGCTCGATGAACGCTCCCGTCGCCTGGTTTCGCCCGTCGGAGAGCCGCGATTTCGAAGCGGTGTCGCTCGAGACCTATCGCGCCCGCCCCGAAGCGCTCGGACAAAATCTCAAGAACTATCTGGAGGCCGGCTTCCAAGTGATGATCGGCACCGACCAGCCCCATCGCGCGCGGAGCGTGCTGGAGCAGATCGAAGTCTTCCCCGCTTCCTTGCCCCAAGAACGAGGCGCGATGCTGGCCGAGGGCAACCTCGCCGGCGGTTTCGCGTTCCCCCAGGCCAAGCTCGCCGTCCTCACCGACGCCGAACTGTTCGGCGTCGCGCGGCTCAAACTGCCTCAAAAGCGGTTTACCGAAGGGATGCCTTTGGCGACCGTACTGGACCTCAAGCCGGGCGACTACGTGGTGCACATCCACTTCGGGATCGGCGTGTTTCGCGGGCTGATCAAGCGCGAAGAGCTCGGGGTCGAAAAGGAGTACCTCTACATCGAGTATCGGCACCCGGACAAGCTGTTCGTGCCCGCCGATCAGCTCGACCGCGTGCAGAAATATCTCAACCCCGGTGACGTCGACCCAAAGCTGAACAAGCTCACCGGCAACGAATGGCAGCGAGCGATCAGCAAAGCCAAAGAGGACGCCCGGGAATTCGCTCGGGAGCTGCTCCAGCTCTACGGAAAGCGCAAGGCCGCCGTCCGCCCGCCGCATGGGCCGGATACCCCCTGGCAAGCCGAGATGGAATCCACCTTTCCCTGGGTCGAGACCCCGAGCCAACATCGAGCGATCGAAGACGTCAAACGCGATTTGCGGCAGGAGTACCCGATGGACCGCCTCGTGTGCGGCGACGTCGGATTCGGTAAAACCGAGGTTGCGATCCGAGCGGCCTTCAAAGTCGTACAAGAACAGCGCCAGGTCGCCGTACTCTGCCCCACCACGATCCTCTCCGAACAGCATTTTCGCAACTTCAGCGAACGCCTCGCGCCGTTCGGGGTGCGCCTCGCTCTCCTCAACCGGTTTCGAGGCCCTCAAGAAAAACGACAGGTGCTCGACGACTTGCGCGAAGGGCGCGTAGACGTCGTGCTCGGCACTCACTCGCTGCTGAGCAGCGAGATTGAGTTCAAGCAGTTGGGCCTCGTCATCATCGACGAAGAGCAAAAGTTCGGAGTGAAGCAGAAGGAGGCGCTCAAGAAGCTTCGCACGGAGATCGACGTACTGAGCATGAGTGCGACCCCCATTCCGCGCACGCTCAGCATGGCCCTCATGGACATCCGACAAATGTCCCTAATCAACGACGCTCCCCCGGGCCGTCTCCCGATCCGCACATTTTTGCGCGCTTACGCCGACGAAGTCGTCCGCGAAGCGCTGCTGCGCGAGCTCGCCCGCGGCGGACAGGTGTTCTACGTCTACAACCGCATCGAGGGGATCCAGCACATCGCCGAACGGCTCCGTAAGATCGTGCCCACGGCCCGGATCGGCGTCGGCCATGGACAGATGACCGAAAAAGAGCTCGAACCGATCATGATCGGTTTCATCCGGGGCGAGATCGATATCCTGCTCTCCACGACCATCATCGAAAACGGCATCGACATCTCGAACGCCAACACGCTGATCGTCGAAAACGCGGACCGGCTGGGACTCTCTCAGCTCTATCAGCTTCGGGGACGCGTCGGCCGCTCGGACCGCCAAGCCTACGCCTACCTGCTGTACGATTCGCGCAAGACCCTGACCGAAGGAGCCCTCCAGCGTCTTCAGGCGCTTCAAGAATTCACCTCCCTCGGCGCGGGCTACTCGCTGGCCTTTCGCGATCTACAGATCCGAGGCGCGGGCGACCTGCTCGGCAAGAAGCAGCACGGCGCAATGGCCGCGGTGGGCTACGAACTCTATACGCAGTTGATCAGCGAGGCCGTTCAGATCATGCGCCAGGGTGGCGACGGCATTCCCGCCTCGGGCGAACTGGCGCGCGACCCGCTGGAGTCCTTGACCCCGCTCCCGACGTTCGAAGTCCCGGTCGTGGCGCTCCTGCCCGATTCCTACATCCGCGACCAAGCCCAGCGACTCTACTACTATCAAAAGATGATGTCCTCGCGCGATCTAGGGGCCCTCGGCGAGATTCAGGCCGAAGTCGAAGACCGCTACGGCCACCCACCCGAACCGGTTCGCATGGCGTTCGAGATCATGGCGCTCCGCATGGAAGGGCGCGAACTGGGCCTCGAAAAGCTGGACGCCAAAGGGGGGCGGCTCGCGATCCAATTCGCGCATCGCGAGGAGATTCCGCCCCGCGTATTCAGCATCCTCGGCAAGCGATACCGCGACAGCTATCTGATGCGCGAGGGGTTCATCTGGCCCTACTCAGGCGATCCGGTCGCCGCCATCCGCATCATGCTGGGAGCGTTCCGCGAGGCGCATGCTCAGTATTTGGCCGAAAAAGCCGCGCTGGAGCTGCAAGACGTGCCCTCTACACAATCGTAGTTTCCAAAACAAACATCTTTTACACCTTAAAAATCCGCCCGACGTATCCAGGCGGATTAAAGAGAACTTAATCTAAAGAGACATTAAGGAGGCCCCAGTTTATTATCTTAATAGAAGTCGGTATGCTCGTTGCGACGGCCATTCGTTCCAATCTGGGTACGCAGTGCCGCAGTCAAAGTCTGAAGCGGATATTTGTGACAATACCGACTTTCAACTCCCGATAGCCTTCCGGAGTGGGTTCCCCGCTACCCTGCCAAGGTTTGTGCGACTTCTTTTGCTTGCGCGAAGACAGGAAAGAGGATCGCCGCTAAGATCGCAACAATCGCCGCTAAGATCGCAATAATCGCGATGACGACAAGTAGCTCAATCAGTGTAAATGCTGAACTTGGTTTATTTCTTTGTATTCTTTTATTCATAGGATGCTCCCAATCGAGAACTAATCACATAGAATCGATCATCCCTCGAATTAAGCATTGATGCCTCTAAAATCAATTCATCCAAAGATTCTTTAAACCTTTGCCGGCAGGGTCCCAAGCATCATACATCAATACTATATATTTTTCTCATAATAAATTTAATGAGAATATATTTTCCTCCAATACATTAGAGTACTTTAGAAAAATGCAAACAAACCCTCTTTCGCAACAAAATGTCCGAAGTGTTTCGTTCCCTGGAACGAGTCGGGCAAAGTAACCTATCCTCAATTGGCTTGACCGAAACCCGGGGCTAAGTGGTATGATTCGGAGCGAAAACAGGTGGATTGAAGGCTCGTCCTTCCGCCCCTGCTGGAATGGCGGCGTAGCTCAGTTGGTTAGAGCGAACGGTTCATACCCGTTAGGTCAACAGTTCAAGTCTGTTCGCCGCTACCATTCCTCCTAAAGTGATTCGGCTTCCGCGGGCTTACCGTCTCACACAATCGCTCCGGTTCGGAGGAACCCACGCAAAATTGTGCGCTTCCCCGAAAACATCGGGTATGATAGACTGCCTTCAGCAAGGCGAAACCGGAATTTAGAGAATCTATGGCAACCTATCGAGGAAGAAAAAACGACATCTGCCGCCGTGTCGGCTTCAACATCTGGGGCCAGGCCAAGTGCCCGAGCTCCAAGAGACCGTATCCGACCGGTCAGCACGGTCCCAACCTCAAGGACCGACGCCAGTCCGAGTATGGTGAGCAGCTGCTGGCCAAGCAGGTCATCCGCCGCTACTACAACATGCTGGAGCGCCAGTTCTCGAACACCTTCGAGAAAGCGCAGCGGCTTCAGGGCAACACCAGCCTCAACTTTCTTCGCCTTCTCGAAGCGCGTTTGGTGACGATCACCTGGCGCATGGGCTTCGCTCGCACGATTTTCCAGGCCCGCCAAATGGTGAACCACGGCCATATCGTGGTCAACGGCCGCGTGGTCGACATCCCCAGCTACCAGATGAAGGTCGGGGACGTCATCGAAGTGCGCGACCGCGAGGTCAGCCGCAAGATGGCTCGCGAGAATCACTACGAAGGCGCGCCGGTTCCGGCCTATATCGAGGCCGACGTTCCGAACTATCGCGGCAAGATCATCGCCCTGCCGGAGCGCGAGGACTTCCCCAAGTTCTTCCAAGAGCAGCAGGTCATCGAGTTCTACGCTCGCTAAGACCGATCCCGACTTCCGGTTTCGAACGCCCTCCCTATAGGGAGGGCGTTCTTCATTTTGAAAGCGGATCTTGACTGGATTGGGAAACAGTTCTCTTCGCGAACTCTGGGGACGGGCTACTTATAGTCGACGGGCCGCAGGTAGAACTCCCCGATCGCCGAGGCGCTGATCACAGCCGTCGAAGGCAGCTTTCGCTTCCAGTGCGTCGCGGCGACGCGCTTCCAAACGAGTTCAGTTTCGGCGCGCGAAAACCCGAGTTGCGCGAGTTTTTCGCGCGGGTAACCGAGCGTTAGAAAATGCAGAATGCGATCGGCCCTCTCGTAAGAGATACCGAGGTCCCCCTCGTCGGTCTGCCCTCGCACCAGATCGGCGGTCGGCGGCTTCTCCAAAAGCCGTTCCGGTACCCCCATCTGCCGCGCGAGCGCCCTCACCTGCGTCTTGAAGAGATCCCCCAGCGGGTTCACCGGCGGGGCGTCGTCGGCATGCCAGGTGTAATAACCAAACAGCCGCTCGGTCTTGTTGCCCGTACCGATCGGCAGCGCTCCGAGCTTGGCGGATTGATCGAACAGCACAGTCATGCGTGCCCGGGCGCAGACGTTCCCTAACCGCAAAGGCGAGAGATCCGGTTCGAATGTCTGGGCGTAGCCGTCGACCATCGCCGTAATGTCGATCGTCCGCTCGCGAATCCCGAAACGCTCGACCACAAGACGCGCATCCTCCAAACTTTCCGGCGAAGAGCTGCGGTACGGCATTCGAATCGCGTGCACATTTTCAGGACCGAACGCCTTGGCGCAAAGCGCCGCGGTCAACGCCGAATCGAGCCCGCCCGAGAGCCCCAGTACCGCTTTATCGACCCCGCGCTGGCGAATGCATTCGTCGCGCAAGAAGGCGACGAGCCAGGTTTCCAAAAGGGGGGCGTCGACTTGGAGCGCAAGGCCGAGCTCGGGATCGGCCTGAGCGCCGGAGAATACGGGAACGCTCGTCACGAAGCATAGCGTACAACGAAATACCTGCCTAAAGTTGAACTTTTGGCATTTTCAACTTCGTCATGTACAATGTGAGTACGGTGAGCAGCGCATATTCCGAAATGCATTTGATTCCGGCGATCGATCCGGCCGTCCAAGAGCTTCATTGGGTTCGAAGATGCCGGGCGGGCGACGAAAACGCCCTGACGATGCTCATCGACCGGCACCGTACGCGGCTCGTCCGCACGGCGGCCAACATTCTGCGTGACCGGCACGAGGCCGAAGACATCGCGCAAGAAGCGTTTCTCAAAGCGTTCCGCGAGATCCACAAGCTCCGGGACGATCGCGCCTTTTCAGGCTACCTCTACCGGATCTGCGTCCGGCTTTGCATGGATCGTTTGCGGCTGAAGCGCCCCGAGCTCACCGACTTGGATTCGCTCCAGCCGCACAACGACGAACCCGTCGAAACCCGGGTGGTCGTCGAGAACCTGCTTTGGAAGCTACCCGACGAGCTTCGCACGACTCTCGTTCTGCGCGAGCTCGAGCAGCTCAGCTACGACGAGGTCGCCGTCGTCATGCAGGTGCCCGTGGGCACCGTCCGTTCGCGCCTGCACACCGCCCGCGAGCGATTTCGCAAGCTCTGGATGGAGGCGACCGGCGAATGAAAGTCTTCCGCCTCTCCTGTCACCGATTCCAAAAGCTGAGCCAAGCGTGCGAAGAGCGCGCCATCAGCCCCCGAGAAGAGCAGTTTCTGGGTCGTCATCGCGAAAGCTGCGCGCCCTGCCGCCAAAGCGAGGAGGGCGTCGCCATGGCGCTCAATATGCTACGCGAGATCAAGTTGGAGCCGGAAGTCTCGCCCCAGTTCGATCAACGCGTCTTGCGCCGCCTGAGAGTCCAGAACTCCCGAGAAGGTTTCTCCTACTGGTCTCCGGCTCTGGTCGGCGCGGCCATCGCGGCCGTGACTCTTTTGGGTGCCTTGCAATTGATCGCGCACTCCCCGTCGACTCCCGAGTTCTCGGGCAGCCAACGGGCCTCTGCGAAAGCCGAGTTGAACGATCTCCCGCTGTTGCTTCTCAAAGATCAAGAGCGGTCTCCGTAGCCGATGGGGCGCGCGCTGCGTGCATATTTCGGCGCGACATTAGGCGCGCTTCTGGTGTTGTCTCTCCATCCCTCGACGCGCGCCTTTTTATGGCCGAGCTACCGCCTGACGCCTCCGCCGCTGAACGGCGCGCTCCTCGAAGAGTTTCAAAAGACGCTTGAGCCGCCTGAGCGCCTCAGCGAGGCCGCCCTCTGGATGCGCGTCGCGGGCAAAAAGCGGCTGGGCCAGCGCATGCTCCTCACCGAATTGGAAAACGTCGTCCGCATCGCCCGAAGCGCGGCCGAACGCGAACCGGAGAACGGCTTCTGGCGCCAGATGGGGGCCGCGGCGCTTTGGGACCTCGGGCGACGCGAAGAGGCCCTCGACGAATGGCGCCGCGCCTCGTTCGCGCTGAACTGGAACGACTACCAAAGCACGCTGCTTTCCCGCGAACGATTGAATCTCGCGGGGCAGATGCGCGGAGCCCAGGCGTGGCAGTTCGCCGCCGCCTATAGGCTGCGCGCCCAAGAGCCGATCGAGTGGATCTCGGCGACCGGCCGCGCGCTCCTCACCTGGGTCGAAAAGCAGCACGATCCGGCTCAGACCCTACTTCAGCGATACTACACCTTGGCGAACGGCAGCCTCATTCGCGAGCACGCCCGCTCGATCGCGGGCGGCGATATCGGCGTGCGGATGGTGGAATCGGTCACCTATCCCCCTTCGGAGACCGAAATCGGTTACCGGCGGCTGCTTTTGGCGCGCATCGAGTTCTTCGACGCGCTCGCGGCGGACGGATACCCCCAATACGCCGAAGCGTCCCGCCAATCGCTGGATCGGAACGATGCTTGGGCGGCCCTGATGAGCGACCGAGGCAAACGGGCGAACAGCCAGAACTTGATCCTCAGTTCGGTGCTCACGGCGGCGCTTCCCTGCTCGATGCTGATTTGCGCCGCGTTCGGCGCGGCGATCTGGGGGGTGGGACGCCTCTTTATCACCCGCTCCGAGCATCTGCATCGGTTCCGGCCCGTCAGCGTCGCCCTTACCGCGGCCCTCGCGGCAACCGGCACGTTGCTTTGGACGCGGCTCACGATCCCGACGCTGATCGTGCTGCTGTGCTTTCTTTTTTTGGTCTGGAGCCCGGCGCACGAGCGCAAACGCCCCCAGCGCGATCTGGGGCCGCTGTTTCGATTCGTGGCAGGCTTCCTCTCAATCGGATTTTCGGTGGCGTTCGCCCTTTATCTCACCGGAATCAGCCTGCCCGCCTGGACAGTGCTCGGGCACTACCCTTGGCTGCACGCCTTTTACGGAAACGCCGCGCTGTTTTCAGGCCTGACGTGCATCGCTCTGGCCGGCGCGGTCCTTCTCGCACCGCTTTGGGCGTTCGCACATCGGCAGCGCACCTCTTTGGTGTTGGGGCTCGCGCTGCGCCAATTCGGGCTGGCGGTGCTTTTTCTGAACCTCACCCTGGGCCTTTTGGCGGTCCCCATCGCGCTGGAGCTCGATACCCGCATCCAGCCGTCGCTCGAACGCTTGCTATTGAACGAACCGGTGTACTATCTATCTTCGTAAAGAGGCTCCCCGCATGACCCCCGAAATCCGCTCTCAGATCGAAGCCCTCGCCGAGGCCCGCCGCGCGCTGATCGACTCGCTCGGCGAGGGTCCGATCGGCCTTGCCTGGTGCGAGCAGCACACCGAGATCGCGGATCAAGTGGTGCGGCTCTTGCAGCAGGGGCTTCGAGAACGCTTCGACGGCGCGCCCGCGCTCGCGATCGTAGCGACGGGCGGGTACGGGCGAAGCGAACTCGCCCCCTATTCGGATATCGACCTCACGATTCTGCCCGCCGAATCGGCCGAAGAGTCCGTAGACGAGCCGGTTCGCCAACTGTTCCAAGACATCCACACCGCCTTCGGCACGCTGCTCAAGATGAAAGTCGGCTACGCGTACCGGCTGCTCTCCGACCTGCCGGGGCTCGATCCGGTCTCCCGCTCCGGGCTGATGGACGCTCGGCTCGTGGCGGGTTCGCCCCGCATCTTCCAGCGCCTCCAAACCGCGTTTTGGGAGCGTTTCCCCATCGGCGAGTTCCTGCTCGCCAAACTCGCCGAGCGCGAGGAGTGCTTCAAGCAGACCCACGACACGCCCCTCGTCGTCGAGCCGCACCTCAAAGAGGGCGCGGGCGGGCTGCGCTGCCGGCATACGGCCACCTGGCTGCGCCTCACGATCGGTGAGCGCCAAACCCCGTCCAGCGAGGCGTACGACCACCTCATCGGCATTCGCAACCTGCTGCACAAGGTCTCGGGCAAGCTTCAAGACAGGCTCAGCCGGGCACGGCAAGCCGAGATCGCCGACGCACTAGGTCAAGAGATGTACGCGATGATGCGCGGCGTCACCGAGGCGGGCCTCGCCCTGCACGAGGAGTATCGCCAAGCGCGCGAAAGGCTGCAAGAGGCGCGCATCCCGCTCTCGGACGGCGTCGAAGCGATTCGCGGCGAAGCCCGCCTCCGAGGCGATCTCGACGCCGGACGCGCCGCGGTGGGGATCGCCGTCGCGACCGAACTCGGGCTCCGTGTCGCGGAGCTTCCGCCCTACGACACCGGACGGGTCAGCGGCCCCGAGGCGCTGTTCGCGATCTCGCAAGGCGAGCCCACTTTGCGCAACCTCGACCGGTGCGGGCTGCTCGCACTGATCCTGCCCGAGCTCACCGACTGCCGCACGCTGCTCTCGCGCGATTCGATCCACACCTACACGGTGTTCGAGCATACGATGCAGCTCGTACGTCGCCTCGATGGCCTGGCTCCGGGCGATTTCTACGGCGATCTCAAAGCCGCTTCGGGCAACCTGGAGCCGCTCTATTTAGCCGCTCTTCTTCACGACGTCGGCAAGATCCGGCCCGAGGAGGACCACAGCGTGGTCAGCGAGCACCTGGCCCGCGCAGTATGCGAGCGATGGGGCCTCTCGCCGGGCATGCGCGATCTGGTGGTGTGGCTCGTGCGCGAGCACCTCACGATGGAGATCTTTCTTCGCCTGCGCGACGTGGGCAGCCCCGAGACGATTCGAGAGTTCGCGGCGCTCGTGCAAGACGAAGAGCGCCTCAGCCTGCTCACGCTCCTGACTTACGCCGATACCAACGCGGTCTCCGAAAGCCTTTGGACTCCCGCTCAGGACACCTTTTTGCGGCAGCTGTACCGCGCGACCGCCGACCACCTGCAAGCGGGCGCGCCCGAAACGCGGCCCGACCCCGCCGCCCATCGAAGACGGCTTCGCAAAGAGCTGCAAAGCGCGGATATCGACGACGAGCGGCTGCAGGCGTTTCTCGCCAGCCTCCCCGCCCCCTATCTGGCGAGCGTCGCGCCTGAGGCGCTCCGCCGGCACATGGAATACGCGCAAAAGGCCCGCGCAGGCGTGCCCACCGCGAAGATCGAGCCGCGCCCGTCGGTCGGAGCGTCGAGCCTTACCATCTGCGCGCCGGACTCGCCGGCGCTGCTGAGCCGCGTATTGGGGGTGATCTACGCGCTCGATCTGCGCGTCCACGAGATCCGGGTTTACACGACTTCCGACGAAGCGCCCGTCGCACTCGACAGCTTTCTGGTGAGCTTCGGCAACCGCCCCCTGCCCGAGGCGACCGCGCGCGCGCTCGAGCGGGAGATGCTCGCAATGCTGCGCGGCGAAAAGAGCGTGCCCGAGCTTCTCGAGGCGAACGGCAAAGACCCGCAGCGCAAGCAGCAGCTGTTTACTTACACCTACCGCCCCGGTACCCCGGGACTCTTGGAGGTGCGCGCGCCCCGCGGCAGAGGCATGGCCTACCGGCTTTCCCGCCTGATCGCCGAGCAGGGCTGGAACATCGTCACCGCACGCGTGGGGCAATGGGCGGGCAACGCCGCGGCGGCGTTCTACATCGTGGGACGCGGCGCCGAAGGTCCCTCGGCCGCAGAAGTCGACGCCGCGCTACAAGTCCGGCTCTAACGGCCGAGTTTCCTCATCGTTCCTTAAAACGAGCGGGCGAGGCCGGCTAGGTATGCTACGACCTATGCAGACCTTGAGTCATCATATCGCCGACCTTGAGCTCGCGAACGCCGGTCGAGATCGCATCGAATGGGCCGAGCGGGACATGCCGGTCCTCCGCTTGATCCGCGAGCGGTTCGAGAAAGAGCAGCCTCTGGCGGGCCACCGCGTGACCGCGTGTCTGCACGTCACGACCGAAACGGCGAACCTGCTTCGCACCTTGCGCGCCGGCGGTGCGGAGGTTTCGATCTGCGCCAGCAACCCGCTGAGCACGCAAGACGATGTGGCCGCGGCGCTGGTCAAGCACTACGAAATCCATACGTTCTGCATCAAAGGCGAAGACCACGACACCTATTACAAGCACATCCACCAAGCGTTGGATCTCAAACCCACGCTCACGATGGACGACGGTGCGGATACGGTCGGTGTGATCCACAGCGACCGGCGAGAGCTGATGGACGAGATCGTCGCGGGCACCGAAGAGACCACGACCGGCGTAATCCGCCTGCGCGCGATGGCAAAAGAGGGCGTGCTCGGCTACCCGATCGTCGCGGTCAACGACGCCGACACCAAACACCTTTTCGACAACCGATACGGCACCGGGCAGAGCACGCTCGACGGCGTGCTCCGCGCGACGAACATCCTTCTCGCGGGCCGTACGGTGGTGATCGCCGGCTACGGCTGGTGCGGCCGAGGCGTCGCGATGCGCGCCCGGGGCATGGGCGCCACGGTGATCGTCACGGAGATCGATCCGACCAAGGCGATCGAGGCGGTCATGGACGGGTTCCAGGTCATGCCGATGGAAGCCGCCGCCCCGCTCGGCGATCTATTCATCACGGTCACCGGCAACAAGCACGTCTTGGACGCCCGCCATTTCGAGAAGATGAAATCCGGCGCGATCGTGTGCAACAGCGGCCATTTCAACATCGAGATCAACATCGAGGCGCTCGAAAAGATGGCCTCGTCCAAGCGAACGGCCCGCCCGTTCGTCGACGAGTACCTGATCGGCGGCCGCAAGGTGTACCTGCTGGCCGAGGGCCGACTCATCAACCTCTCCAGCGCTGAAGGCCACCCCGCGAGCGTGATGGACATGAGCTTTGCGAACCAGGCGCTCAGCGCGGAATACCTCGTCAAGAACGTCGCCAGCCTCGACAAGCAGGTTTACAGCGTGCCGGAGGCGATCGACCGCGAGGTTGCGCGCCTCAAGCTCGATTCGATGGGCGTCGACATTGACGCCCTCACCCCCGAGCAGGAGAAATACCTCAGCAGCTGGCAAGAGGGCACCTAGCCCTTTTTCCGCATCGACATCGAATTCGGGGGAACGCCTGATGCTCCCCCGAATTTTCTTTTTAGGAGGCTCCCACCGAGATCTCTCGGATTCTGCCCAAGCGTGGCAGAGATCTTCCCTCCTCGGGAGATAAAAGCAGTTCGTACGAGGTCGACGCAGTTTTAAGGAGCTTCCCTTAGATCGTTCCCTCCTTCGCCTTTGGGAGACTCGGCCATAGCGCCACCACCAATTGACACACCCAGTAAGTGATCGCTACGAATTCATCCGCAAACGGCCCCAGTTCACTCCGACCCAGTGCACAAGTTTTGTTTGCCGTCTTCGTTCCAAGCGCGACGCCCCGATCCCCTCTCCACCACAAAAACGAAGTGCCGCAAACGGCCCCAAGGCTTCCAGGCATTCACTCCGACCCAGTGCACAAATTCGCTTGACCGCCCTTCGTTCCAGGTGAAGGGCCCGATCCCCTCTCCACCCTCAATCAAGCGCTGCAAGGGTTCGGGGCATCAAGGCTTTCGCTCCGACCCCGTGCGCAAGTTTCGTTTGGCCGCCTTTGTTCTAGTAAGGAGCCCGCCCCCCCTCGCCCCCCTTAACCAAGCGCTGCAAGGGGTTCGGGGCATCAAGGCTTTCGCTCCGACCCAGCGCGCAAGTTTCGTTTGGCCGCCTTTGTTCTAGTGAGGAGCCCGCGCCCCCTCGCCCCCCTTAACCAAGCGCTGCAAGGGGTTCGGGGCATCAAGGCTTTCGCTCCGACCCAGCGCGCAAGTTCGCTTGGCCGTCTTCGTTCCAAGCAACGGCCCCGATCCCCCCTCGCCACCGCAAAAACGAAGTGCTGCAAGGGATCCAAGGCTTCCAGGCGATCGCTCCGACCCAAGGCGCAAGTTCGCTTGGCCGCCTTCGTTCCAGGCGACGGCCCGATCCCCTCTCCACCTCCAATCAAGCGTTGCAAGAGATCCGAGTCATCAAGGCGTTCGCCGCCGAGTTTTCATCAAATCTCTCTTTCTCTCTGCCCAAAGCCTCCGCTCCCGTCAGATCTCTCCGGCAAAGTCCAAAGCGTCGGGATTTGAGGCAAACACGTCCCCCGCCGAGGATCCTCTCCTGCCCCATTCCATCGAGCCAAGGCATCGCCTGAACGAAGCCATACGCAGAGCGTCCCAGCGTCTCCCTCAGGGCTTCCAAGTCATCCGTCGGAAACCTTCTTGAGAGCTAAAGGCATCGCCTGAAAGGCCACGCGCAGATCGGCCCAGCGTCTCCGTCGGAGCTCCCGGGTCATCCATCGAAATTTCCTTGACAGCTAAAGGCATCGCCTGAAGAAGCCATGCGCGGGTCGTCCCAGCGTCTCCGCCGGAGCTCCGAGGCCCAGCCAGCAGAGACGCCTTGAGCGCTAATCGAGCGCCTGGCTGTACACTGCGCGCAACACTTCGTCCGGCGTCGTCCAGCCTTGCATCGCCTTGAATTTTCCGTCCTCCAGCATCGTGCGAAACCCTTGCGAGCGGGCGATGGCCGTCAGGGCGGCGATATCCCCCGGGTTTTTGGCGATGGCCCCGCGCAATTCGTGAGTGCCGAGGATCAGTTCGAACACCCCGATCCGGCCCTTGTAGCCACTCGAGCGGCACTCCTCGCAGCCCGCCCCCTTCATAAACTGCCCGGAGGCCAGATCCTCTTCGGTGAGCTTGAGCAACTCGATCTCCTCAGGCGTCGGGCGGTAAGGCTGACGGCATTTGCCGCAATTGAGACGCACGAGGCGTTGAGCCATCACGCCGACGAGCACGCCCGCGATCAGGTAAGGCTCCGCGCCGAGATCCAGCATACGGGTCACCGACTCGATCGCGCTGTTGGTGTGCAGCGTGGTCAAAATCAAGTGGCCCGTCAGCGCGGCCTGAATGCCGATGCCGAGCGAATCGGGATCGCGCATCTCGCCGACCATGATGACGTCGGGGTCTTGGCGCAAAAACGTACGCAGCACCCGGGGAAACGGCATCTTCTCGGTGACCTGCACCTGCGCGATGTTTCGATCGAACTCGTATTCGACCGGATCCTCGACCGTCACGATATTCTTCTTTTTGGAATCCAGCG
Source organism: bacterium (assembly GCA_037189405.1). Classification (GTDB taxonomy): domain Bacteria; phylum Armatimonadota; class Fimbriimonadia; order Fimbriimonadales; family Fimbriimonadaceae; genus JBBCJD01. Next base: position 160,649 of record JBBCJD010000007.1, on the reverse strand, counting down.
TGTTCAGCGAGGCGTAGAGCGTCGAGGTTTTGCCCGAGCCCGTCGGTCCCGACACGAGCAGCATCCCGTACGGAGTTTGGACGGCGCGCTGCCATTTCCGCAGCACATCTTCGGGCATCCCGAGCTTGGGCAGTTCGACCTTCATCGCATTCGGATCGAGCAGGCGCATCACGAACTTCTCGCCGTTCAGACATGGGATCGCCGAAGCGCGGGCCGAAAGATGCCGCCCCTGATACTCCATGTCCAGCCGCCCGTCTTGCGATTCGCGCGTTTCGTCGATCCGCATCCCCGCCGCCAACTTCAGCCGCGAGAGCACGTTCATCGCCTGCTCGGGCGGCATCTGCGAATTGTCCACCAGTTCTCCGTCGAGGCGATAGCGGATACGAAGCTGATCCCGCTCCGGCTGGAGATGGATGTCGCTAGCGCCGCGGTCGATGGCATTTTGCAAGATGTGATCCACGAGCCCGGTCGCGATCGACATCTCGTCGCCCCCCATCTCGCGCATCGTGCCCGACTCTCGAAGAATAAGGCGAAACTTCTTCGTCGCCCCCCAACTGTTTTGCTGATACGTTCCCGGTTTCATCGGCCCCCTTCCTTGGTGTTAGACGGTGTAGCGGGGCTTTTTGGCGGTAGCATTTCAGCGTGCGTGCGCCCCTGACCTCCTGGCTGAGCATTCCGCTTCTCATCACCTCTCTCAGTTGGGCGCTGAACTTCCCCGCTTTGAAGCTGCTGTACCGCGAGATGACCCCGCCCGCGGTGGCGCTGACCCGGTTCGTGCTGATGGGCGCGATGCTGTGGGTCGCCTGCCGCCTGCGCGGGGAGACCTTGCGCTATCCCGGCTGGCGCGACACGTTGAGCATCCTGTGGCTCGGGTTCCTCTCCATGGGCTTTTACATGGTGCTGTTCCTCCAAGGCATGGATGGCTCGACCGCCGCCGAAGCGGCGATCATCTTGGCGACCGCGCCGATCTTCACGATGCTGATCGGAGCGTTCCGCAAGCAAGAGCCCGCCAGTGCCGGTATGTTCTTCGGAGGGCTGATCGCCCTGTTCGGGGTCGGCCTTGTGATTTTCAGCGGCTCGACGCAAGCCCATGGGGCGTTGATTTCGAACCTCATGATCCTGGTCGGCGCGGCTGTGTGGGCGTATTCGACCACGCTGATGCGTTCGCTGATGGATCGGCGCACCCCCTTGCAGCTCGTCACGCTCAGCATGCCGGGCGCGTTCGTGGCGCTCTTGCCCTATGGCTTGCTGCCAACCTTGGCCGTTCCGTGGGGCGGGCTCTCGGCCACCGCATGGCTGATTATTTTGCATATTTCGGTGATCTCCGGTGTCATCGGGTTCGTGGGCTTCTTCGAGGGCGTCCGGCAGATCGGAGCCGGGCGCGCGATGCTCTATCAGTACTTCGTGCCGCCGATCGCGGCGCTTTTCGCGTGGCTTTTGCTCGGCACCCCGCTTACCGTACAACAAGGCCTCGGCCTGATCGTCGTCACGGCGGGCGTCGTCTTGGCAAACCGTGCCCGACGGCTTCAAGCCACATAAAGACGGATCGCCGGATGCAGCGAAAGCAAGGATGCGAGCTCGGGACGTTTCCGCATGCGACGGTTCGGGCGAGGCGACTCCCTGAGGACTCGCTCCGATTCGCCCGGAACCGAGAAAACATCCCGCTCGGCAGATTCAAGGGGTTCGGGGCTGCGCGAAGGCGGGCCTATTTCGACGAAAGCAAGGAAAGCCCGAAGGCTCAGGCGTGCGGCTGGTCCGAGCGATGCGACTCCACGAGTTGCTTGAGCTCGCCCGTGACCATAAAGCTCACCCGCTCGGCGATGTTCACCGCGTGATCCGCGATGCGTTCGACGTGGTGAATCGCAAGCAGCAGCCACGAAGCCGAAACCACCTCGTCCGGCTGCTCGCGCATATGCCGGTGGATCTGGTCCCGCATGGCGCGGTACAGCTCATCGACGACGTCGTCTCTCGCGCAAACCTGCTCGACCAAAGCAAGGTCCCGTTTGACGAACGATTCTAGAGACAACAGGAGCATCTCCCGCGCCACCGCCCCGATCCGATGCAGATCGATGAAGTCCGTCTGGCCAAACTCCTTCTCGATCTTCAGCGCGATCTTGGCGATGTCGACGGATAGATCCCCGACCCGTTCCAGATCCGTGATCATTTTCATCGCGGTGCCGATCACGCGGAGATCGCTGGCCATCGGTTGCTGGAGCGCCAGCATCCTCAGGCAGTGATTCTCGATCGCGAGATCCAACTCGTCGATTTCGTCGTCTCGCAGCAGCACGGCCTTCGCGGATTCCGCGTCGAGCGTGCAGAGCGCCTCGATGGCTTGGCCCACCATCGACTCGGCGCGACTTCCCATTTCGAGCAGATCGTGTTCGAGCTGCTCGATCTCCGCGGACAGCACCTGTCGGGCATGAGATTCCATGGGCATTATCTCTAAGACGTTATTCCGCGCGATCCGGTGCGCCTATTTCGGCGTTCGGAGCGATTCGAGGTCGAAAGTCGAAACCTCGGGGATATGCCGAAGCCGCTCCAGGCTCAGCGCCGAATCCAAAAGCGTCCGCGTATACGCGTGCTGAGGTTCGGTCAGCACCGCTTCGGCCGGGCCGGTTTCGACGATCTGCCCCAACACCATCACCGCCACCCGGTCCGCCAGAAACCGAACCGTCGCCAGATCGTGCGAAATATAGAGAAACGCGCAGCCCCGCTGCGCCTGAATCTCCTTCAAGAGGTTCAAAATCTGCGCGCGTACGCTAAGATCCAACGCCGCGGTCGGCTCGTCGCACACGACCAGAGCCGGACGAAGCGCGAGCGCCCTGGCGATCGCCACGCGTTGGCGCTGCCCTCCGCTAAGCTCGTGCGGATATCGACGCCCGAGCGAAGGATCGAGACCGACCTCGCGCAGCAGCGGGTCCGGGTCCAACCTCTGGCCCACCAACCGGCCCGGCTCTACAACCGAACGCGCGACCGTCCAACGCGGATCGAGACTGGCGTGCGGGTCCTGCCACACGATGCCGACTTCGCCCGCCTGCCCTCGGCGCACGCCGCGCACCGGGCGGCCCGCGAGGCGGATCTCGCCGGAGGTGAGGGGCTGGAGCCCGAGCACCGCCCGCGCGAGCGTGGTCTTCCCGCAGCCCGATTCACCGACCAGCGCGAGAATCTCGCCGGGATCGAGACGCAACGAGACGCCCCCGAGCGCGAGGAATTTCCCGCGGGGCACGGCGAATTCCACGACGGCTCGATCGACTTCTAGCAAAGGTTCGGACACGGGCATTTCAAGTATACGTGGGTTCGCTACTCCGGCAGCGGCGCATTCGCCAGAGCGTCGAGCGCCCAGTCGTCCCTTTCGCCCCGGGCGAGGCGGAACGAGCCCGCGAGCCCGATCATCGCGGCGTTGTCGGTGCAAAGCTCGATCTCCGGCACGAAAAGCGGCAATCCCGCTCGTGCGCAAGCCGCGCTCAACCGCTCGCGAAGCGCCAAGTTCGCCGCAACCCCCCCGACAAGGGTCAGCGCCTGGGCCTCCATCCGTTCCGCGGCGCGCATCGCGCGCTCGGACAGCACCGAAACGATCGCCTCCTGCAAACTGGCCGCGGCGTCGGGCACTCGAATCGATTCGCCTTCCCGCTCGACGAGCCGCAACACGGCTGTTTTGAGCCCGCTGAAGCTGAAATCAACCGTCTCGCCCGAAAGCCCGCGTGGCAGCGGGTACGCCTTCGGGTTTCCGCCCAAAGCGGCCTCTTGGATGCGCCGACCGCCCGGATATCCGAGCCCCAACAGCCGTGCACCCTTATCGAACGCCTCGCCCGCCGCGTCGTCGCGCGTCTCGCCGAGAGTGCGATACTCCCCGAGCGATCGGACTTCGACCAGCTCGGTGTGCCCGCCTGAGACGATCAGCGCAAGGTGGGGAAACACGGGATCGCGACCTGCCCAAGGGCTCATCAGATGCCCCTCCAGATGGTGCACGCCGATCAAAGGCACGCCCTGCGCGAACGCGATCGCTTTCGCCGCGCTGACCCCGACGCTGAGCGCGCCCACCAACCCGGGCCGGTTCGTGACCGCCACCGCCCGAATCGCTTCCAGAGAAGTTTCCGCGCTCTCCAAAGCCTCGCGAATCGTGGGCAAGACCGCCTCGACGTGCGCGCGCGCCGCGGCCTCGGGCACCACTCCTCCCCACTTTCGGTGCATCTCGATCTGACTCGCGACCGCATTCGAGAGCACGCGATTGCCCCGAACGACCGCCGCGGCCGTCTCGTCGCAGCTCGTCTCGATCGCGAGCAGCGGCTCGGAGAACCAAAAGGCGCTCATCGGGAAACCGGCTCCCAAGACCCCAAGTCGTAAAGCCACATCACCACGGCGTCCTCTTTGTTGTCGGGATAGTACTCTTTGCGCCGACTGGTCACGCGGTAGCCCAGGCTTTCGTACAAACCGATCGCCACGGCGTTCCCGACCCGCACCTCCAGGGTCGAGCAGCTCATCCCGGCCTGCTGGGCCCGCGTCAAAAGCTCGATCATCAGCCGGCGTGCGATGCCAAGCCCGCGCGCCTCGGGGTGGACCGCGACGTTCGTGATATGGATCTCGTCGACCACCAACCAGCCGCCGCCGTACCCCACCACCTCGCCGTCGAGGACCGCCGCCAGCATCACCCCATGCGGGTGATCGATCTCGTTGCGGAAGCTGCGCTCAGACCAAGGAGAGCTGTTCGAGAGCTTTTCGATCTCTAGCATCACGGGCAGATGCGTCTCCTGGATCGGCTCCAAGCGAAGGGTTTTGAGCGAGCGCGCCATGACTACCCTCCTAGGTACGCCTCTTTGACCTTGGGGTCGGTCAGGAGTTCGCGGCCCGGCCCCGTCAGCACCAGCGCCCCCGTCTCTAGGACGTAGGCGCGATGCGCGATCTCCAGCGCGCGATGCGCGTTCTGCTCGACGAGCAGCACCGTCACGCCCTGTTCGTTCAACTCCAGCACGATGCGAAAGATCTCGGCCACCAAGTTCGGCGCAAGCCCCATGCTCGGTTCGTCGAGCAATAACAACTGGGGCCGGCTCATCATCGCGCGACCCATCGCCAGCATCTGCTGCTCGCCTCCGCTCAGCGTGCCCGCACTCTGCTTGCTTCGCTCGCGGAGCCTGGGAAACAGCGTATAAACCCGCTCGCAATCGGCTTCGATCTCGTCCGAGCGAATATAAGCGCCGAGTTGCAGGTTCTCGCGCACGGTCATGTTGGTAAAGATCCGCCGCCCTTCGGGGGACTGGCTGATCCCCAAACGCACGATCCGTTCCGGGGGCAACGAGGTCAGCTCTCGCCCCTCGAAGGCGATCGAGCCCGCGCGAGGCCTGAGAAGGCCGCTCACCGTCCGCAATAGCGTGCTTTTGCCGGCACCGTTCCCCCCGATAATCGCGACGATCTCCCCTTTTTCGACGTCCAAGCTGACGCCTTTGAGGGCTTGGATCGCGCCGTAGAATACATCGAGGTTTCGGACCTGCAGCATATCGCCCTCCCGTTTTACCCGCTTCGGGAAAGCAGCGCCAGGGCCTCGTCGGCCACGCGCGCGGCCGCCCCACCCGGGTCGGGCAGCATCGGCCGGAGCGGCGTGCCTTCGCGGAACAGCCTTTCGAGCCGAGGCGCGAGCTCCTCGAGCGTCTCGACCGGCAGCGCGATGCCCTCCTCGGCGTAAGGCACCCCTCCGGGCGCGAGCCCTTCGCGCAGCGTTAGCACCGGCGTGCCCAGGAGCGCGGCCTGTAACCCGACCGTGGAATTCGCGATCACGACGGCGTCCACTGCCGCCAGCAGCGGCGCGAGCGGCTCGTTCGGACCGCTCCAATGCACTTCAGGCGGATAGAGTCCCTCCTCCAGCCGCTCGCTAGGATGCGGCCGAATCGCGACGCGCCAGTTCGGACGCGAGCGGGCGGCTTCGATCAGGGCCCGGTCCACCCGACGCGGGCGCTCGGGGTCCGAAGGGGTCGGTTGCGAGGCCCAAAGCACCACTCGCATCCCCTCCCAACCGCGCTCCGCGCGGAGCCGCGCGGCTTCGGCCCGGATCCCGGGGTTTGCGAGCTCGTCGAAAGCCGGGTTACCGGTCACCGCGATCTCCTCGGGACGCCTCCCCGCTTCGATGAGGATCCGCCGCGCGCCCTCGCTGGGCACGCAGACGCGATCGGCGTACCCCGCTTCTTTCAAAAAAGTCGTATCGAACCCTCCGAAAAGATCCACCACGCAAAGCGCGGGGACGCCTCGTTTTCGCGCCGTCAGGATCGCGGCCGCCTCGGCCCGCGGGCTGTTCGTCGCGATCACAAGATCGGGGCGAAGACGATCGAACACCCGCTCCATCATCCCCAGCGGAAGGAACGCCTGGCGGCCCTGCGCAGTGTAGAGCCGCTCGGCCTCGGCAGCGCCGTGGCGGGCGATCAGATCCTGCATCGAAAGCCCCAGATACGCCTCGGACTCACGCTCCGGTATCGAAGGGTGCGCAGGCTCCCGCATCAGAGTGCGCCCCAGCTTCAAAGCGGGCTCGTCCTCCGAAAGAACGAAATCGCGAAAACCGAGCGAGGGGATCCCTTGCGCGTGAAGCGCCGCGCCGCCCGTCGTAAGCGCCAAGGCGCTGAGATGAACCTCGCCCCGCCGCTCCAATTCGTGATAGAGGCTCGCGATGATCGCACCGTGGCCGCCGCCGTAGGTCACGAGAAGGATGCGCGGCGTGGAATCGGCCATGAACTATTTCTTCCGGCGCGAGACGGTGAAAAGCCCGAGCACGAATCCCAGCATGCCGCCAAGGGCCATATTAAAAATGAATCGGCGGTTGACCGGCTCTTCCAGGAGAAAAGGCTCTTCCAGCAATGTCCACTTGATCTTGTCGATCTCGGCGGTCAGGCGTGTGTCCTCGTAGTCCGCGGTCAACTTGTGCAGCACCTCGGCGGCGCTGTTCACCTCGCGCAGAAGCCTTTGGAACTCCACCGCTTCCCCCGGGGCGCGCTCGGCGAGCTTGCGGGCCTCCTCGACCTGCCACTGCAGCACCACGCGCCTCGCCTCCAGCCCCGCGACCTCCACATCGATGTTCTTTTCAACGGCGAGAATCGAGCGGCGGACCTCTTCTTCGAGCTGCTCGCGGGCCGCCGAAACCTCTTCGCGAAGCCTCACGAGCTCCGGCGCGCTCGGCTGAAGTTTGGTCTCGGCGAGGCGCAAGTCGAACTCTTTCTCGCTCAGCTTTTCACGCCACACATCCAGCTGCGGAAGTCCGGTTGGCACCTCGACGTTCGGGCCGCGATCCACCGCGCTTTGACGAAGCGCTTGAAGCTCTTTTTCGACGCTGCCCAACTCAAGTTGCAGCTCTTGAAGCTTCCTCAGATAACCGCTGACGCCGAACGGGTCCTCGGGATCGGGGGCCGTGCGGCTCTTGCGCTGATACGCCAACAAACGGTCTTCGGCCCCGCGCACGTCCTCTTTGCCCTTGTCCAACGCCTCGCGCAGGATTTCGGCTTGGCGGCTCGCCAAAGAGAAGCCGAGGTCGCGATCGAGCCGGGCGAGCGATTGCACGGACTGACGAACGATTTTCAGCGTCTGCTCGGAATCAACGCCTCGAGCGCGAATCACAAGCTGGCTGCGCGGGGCGTCCTGCTCGACTTCCAGCTTCTTGCGAAGCTCCCCTGGCAGGAGTTCCGCTCCCTTGGCGATCTCTCGAATCGCGGTTTCGCTCAACAGAACGCCTTGAAGTACGCCCAGTGGATTCGCGTCGGCCTTGGGGATGAAATCGAACGGGTTCGCGGTGCGCTCGGTCAGCGGCAGCAGAAGCGTCGCGCGGGCTTCGTAAATCGGTTTGCTGATCGCCGTGAACAAATAGGCGAGCCCCATCAGTCCAATCACCCAAAGGGCCAATCGACCCGCGTTCCGCCTTAGCGTCTGGGCGAATTCGTTCAGATCGACCTCGTCGTGAGGGTCGCCGACAAGCGCATTTTTCGATTCCATAGAAGGGGGGATCGCAGGCATTGTACTCGATCCTTACCGGTAAGAGACGGATCGAAAGGGCTAAACTGAGCCAAGGATTTCGCAAGTTCACTTGATGGAAAGCCGAGAATCAGGATGAGGGACATGGAAAGGACACCGGAACATTCGAAGGGCGCGACTCGCGGGAGCGCCGCATGGAAGCTACTTTTGGATCTCGGCCTGATCGCCGCCGCCCTCAGTCTCGCGATCCTGCTCGACGGACCGACGCATCCGTTTCAAAAGCTCTTCGCGCAAAACGTCTTATTGCTCCCCCTCGGCGGTCTTTTGCTGACGCTTCGCGGCGTGTATCGCGCGCATTCGCGCTACACGAGCGTGCTCGACGTCCTGCATCTTCTCCAGGTCTGCCTCGGCATGGGGCTCGCACTTTTCGCGCTTCAAGCGGTCTTCCCTGCCGAGCTCCGCTTGCGCCCGATCGTCCCCGTACTTTTCACGCTCCTCAGCCTGACTTTGCTGACCAGCACTCGAATGGTGCATCGCATCCGAACGTGGATGCGCCGCAACCACGGGCTCGAACCCGAGCGCGCGCTCATCGTAGGCGCGGGCGACGCGGGAGAGCTGATGCTGCGCGATCTCACCCGCTCGGCGCAAAAGAACCTCGTGGTGATCGGACTCGTGGACGACGATCCCGGAAAACAGGGGATGCGCATCCACGGGGTACCCGTCATCGGCACGCTCTCCGCGATCCCTCGGCTTACCCGCGAACTCTCTGTTCAAGAGATCTTCATCGCGCTCCCCTCCGCCGGGGGCGAAACGATGCGCCGCGTCGTGGACCTGTGCAAACAGACTCAGGCACGCGTTCGTACCCTGCCCGCCACAACCTCGGTGGTGCTCGGCAAGGCGCGATTCGCCAATCAGCTTCGCGAGGTCGAGATCTCCGACCTCCTGCGTCGCGACGCCGTCAAGACCGACCTCAAAGCCGTCGCCGAATATATCCAAGGCTCGCGCGTCATGATCACCGGCGCGGGAGGCTCGATCGGAAGCGAACTCGCCCGGCAGGTCTCCGCGCTCCCGCCGGCGCACCTTCTGCTGCTGGGACGGGGCGAAAACAGCATCTATGAGATTCAGCAAGAGCTGATTTACCGCAACAATTTCCACCCCGACGCGTTCATCGCAGACGTCCGCGACCGTCAGAACATGCGGCTCGCGTTTGAGACTCACCAACCCGAGGTCGTCTTTCACGCCGCCGCGCACAAGCATGTGCCGCTGATGGAGACCAACCCGCTCGAAGCGATTCGAAACAACGTCTACGGCACCTACCTCGCCGCCGATCTCGCGATCCGAAACGGCGTACGCAAGTTCATTTATGTCTCGACCGACAAAGCCGTCAAACCCTCCAGCATCATGGGCGCCACCAAGCGTGTGGGCGAGATTATCGTGGCGGCGATGGCAAAGCGCTCGGAGACCGAGTTCGCCAGCGTGCGGTTCGGCAACGTGCTCGGCAGCCGCGGCAGCTTGATTCCCCTGCTCGAAAAGCAGATTCGACACGGCGGTCCGTTGCGCATCACGCACCCGGAGATGACGCGGTTCTTCATGACTATCCCCGAAGCCGTCCAGCTGATCGTCCAGGCCGGCGCGCTGGGCACTCGGGGCGAGCTATTCCTCTTGGATATGGGTGAACCCATCAAGATCGTGGACCTTGCGCGCGACCTGATCCGCCTGCACGGATTGGAGCCCGACAAAGACGTCTCCATCGAGTTCGTGGGCACCCGCCCGGGCGAAAAGCTGCACGAGGAGCTGCGCTACGAACGCGAGTCGCTCATCCCGACGCCGCACCCCAAGATTAATATGGTCACCGAGCCGTCGGCGCTGAACGAAACAGCGCTGTTCGAGGCGATCGCACAGCTCGTCGAACTTTGTGACCGAGGCGATACCACCGCAGCACGGGCCCTTCTGATGGACCTCGCCTGGAGCAAAGGGGAGATCCCGTTCCCTAAGAGCGAATCGCCGATCGAGCGCTCCTAAGCGAAAAGGCCGCTTTTCCTCGCTTTCGTCATGAACGGCCCCCGTTTATCCTGCCTGAGACCCCATTTCCTTTAGCCGAGCTTTTGAATCGCCCTCTTCAGCTCGATACCTCGCGAAACGGCCTTGGGGTCCACGCAAATCATGTGGAACACGAGTGCAGAGGAGGCGGCCTTCTTGGCTTTGTCTAAATAGCGGTCAAAAGCTCCCGTCTTCTATTAGACTTTCGAGGCACGCCGCCGATCGCGACATCGGTCTGGGGCCTGTCGACCAGAACCGAATTGGGGGGCTTTGCGATGATCGACACCGGGCGCTTCCCCTTCTGAAGTGGCCGACGATCTTGAAGAATCCCTTTGACCCATAAAAATGGGGAAGCCATGATGGCTTCCCCATTTCGGATCAAGGTTCGGGAATCGCTTACTTGACGATCTTGTCGATCTCCGCCTTAAGCTTGGGGAGGTCCTTGGAGGTCAGGTTCACGAACTTGGCGATGACCTTGCGCTCTTTGTACACGATCACCGTGTTCTTCACGCTGGAGTCGAGGTTGTACTTGTAGCTCTGCACGCCCTTGTTGTCTTTGGCGAGGAACGCGATGCCGACCTTGTCGCAGTGGCAGTTCCCTTCGGTGCAGCTCTTGCAGTAACCGGCCTTGATCGCATCGGCTTCGGTGCACTCCGACGGATCCTTATCGGTGAGGAAGAGCGCGAAGCCCTTGAACTCCTTGGCCTTGTTGGCGTTCACCGACTTGCCGAGCAGATCGATGATGTCGCCGGCGACCTTGGGGTCCTCGTTGTTAAACCAAGCCTGAACGGCGGGGCGGCTGCCGTATTTGCAGGGCGGGCAAGCCATGCTGTCCTTGTCAGGACCCGCGACGTGATACGGATGCACCGAAGGCACGGGCGCATTGATGTCGAGGCCGGAACTCAGGGCGGCCAACGCAGGCAGCACACAGACGGCGGCGATCGCGATACCTAATAGTTTTTTCATATCTCTACTCCAAACGGATCACACGCTTCTCCGCCCGACCGCGATCGGCCGGAGAAACAACCTAAGTGGTGCTACTTTTTCAGGACTGACGAAGTTCCGAAAAAGTCACACCCTCTTTACTTACCCTAAACTTGACTCTTTTTTACAGATTATTTTTTCGGCACCAGTCGCAAAATCCGATCGTCGTTTTGCGCCGGGCTTCCCCGCCCGTCCCGATTGGAAGTCGCAAAGTACAGCGCGCCGTCGGGACCGCTGGCCACGGCGCGGCAACGCCCGTATTCGGTCAGCATTTTCTCGTGGCTGATCAGCTTGCGCCCGTCGAGCTTAAGCCGCATGAGCCCGCGCCCGATCAGACAACCGAAGAAATAGTCGTTTTTGAATTGAGCCAGCCGGTCGCCGCGATAGAAGGCCCCGCTGGCCGGCGCTTGAGCCGGGGTCATCACCAATAATGGATCGACCATCCCCTCCTGGCTTTTCTCATGATGCACCGTGGGCCAGCCGTAATCCCGACCGCGCTCAACGATGTTCACTTCGTCCCCTCCGCCGGGGCCGTCGAAGCCCGAAGGACCGTGCTCAGTTTGAAACATCAGTCCGGTTCCCGGCTGCCAATCCATGCCCTGGGCGTTGCGATGTCCATACGACCAGATCTCGCCCCGAACACCTTCACGGCCGACAAACGGGTTATCCACCGGAATGCTTCCGTCGTCGTTCAAGCGCAGCGTCTTACCCGCGATGGAACCGAGGTCTTGGGACAGTTGGCGTCGCCCCGCGTCGCCCGTCGTCACGTACAGCTTGCCGTCGGGCCCGAAATCGATGCTACATCCCGCGTGCAGCGAAGCGGCGGGGATCTCTTGCAGAATCACCGTCGGCTCCACGAAACCGGATTCCGTTTCGCGGTAACGCATCACCCGCACGTTTCGAGAGCGGTCGGCATAGGAAAGGTAAACCCACCGGTTCTTGGCGTAGTCGGGATGCAGGCAGAGCCCCATAAGGCCGCTCTCTCCCGAGGGCTGCACGTCCGGCACGACGAACAGCGGCTCTTCGCGTAGGCGGCCGTTCTCGATGGCGCGAACCCGACCCGGACGCTCGGTAAACAGCATCCGCCCGGACGGATCGAACACGATCTCCCACGGCACGGTCAAATTTTCGGCCACGACCTCGACGGCATAGCCCGGCTCGCTCTGGGCCGCGGGTTCGTGTGCCGCTTCGCGCGCTCCACAAGCGATCAAAAGGGGGAGCCCCCAAACAAGCAATTTCATCTCTACCTCTCTCCCAAGGAGCGTGTCTTTCTCGCCTCCTCTTTTATTGAAACGCATTTCACCGTCACAGGCTCACCGATTTCGCATGAGTTTCGCGAAAATGGCTTCTGCTCCCTCGCATGGTTATACTAAGGTATGAGCGCATGGACTCTTGCCGCTACTTTATTATTCGGGGTTCAAACCGCCCCTGTCATTTTAGAGCGCACTTTTAAACCGGGCGAGCGCCTCGAATACGAGGTTCGCTCCCATCTTATCAGCGAAGTTCGGACCTTCCAGCTTCGCACCGCGATCCCCGAAGAAGTGGATTTGATCTACCGCTTCAATCTGGAAGTGCAAAGCCTCAAGCCGGACGGCTCGGCGGTCGTTTTGTACAAGCGCCCTCAACTCAAGATCATCGAGGGGGAAACGTTCGATTCGCCTCCCAAAGAGATCGTTCAAAAACTGGGATGGCAGCTCCAGATGACGATCTCGCCGATCAACGAGATCTTGAACCTGGTCGATCACACCCCCAAGCCGACGGTGAAATCGCAAGTCCCTCTCCGCGCTCAGGCAGGCTTCGGCTGGGAGATGGCCGCGTTCTGCATGCAGTTCGTCGACGACGTGCGCCGCCTCTCACTCTACGCGGGCTCCCTGGATTCCGCATTGGACTTCACTCCGAAGCTTCCTTTGGACGAAGTCGAGCCGGGCGATACCTGGCATCGCACGGTGAGCTATCAGCCCCGCGTCAGCGGAAATCGCGACAAACCGATCGTCCAGCGACTCGATACGCAGTATCGATATCTGGGCACCGAGACGGTCGGCGGGCGCAGCATCCGAAAGATCGAGGCCAAAATCGAACTCGAAACCGACCTGGCCGAATACATCCACAGCTTCCCCGAACTGGATAAAGAGTTAACGGGACTGCAAAAAGCGCCACTTTCTTTCCACTCCACCGTCTTATTCGAATTGGATGCGAAAACAAATCGCACGCTTTCGGCCAAGGCCGAAAACCGCGGCTCGTTTTCGCTCTGGCTGGAAGGGCTGCGAGGCGATTCCGCTTATTCGGAAACGTTCCGAGGGCGAGCCTCGATGAGCTTGGTCAAAGGGCCTTAACGCCTCCGATCGCTTCCGGCCCGAATGCAAAAGGAGTCGATGGAGCGTCAAGACCGAAAGGAGAAGCGACCCGCCGAGCGAGCCTCGGGGGCTTTTTCCTGGCCGATGGGGCTGACGCTCGGGCTGGGGCTCGCTTTGATCGTCGTCGCTCCCCCCTCGCTTGAGGCGCTTCGGGGTCCCCTCCTTTTGATCCTGGCGTTGGCGGCGATTGCCGAGGCGGCCCCGGTGGAAGTCGGCCACCGAGGCTTACGCATCAGCTTTATGCTGCCCTTCGTCGCGGCCCTCGCGGCGCTCTACGGTCCGGCCGTCGCATGGATTGCGGACGTCGCCGTCACTCTTTTGGTCGGAGCGGGGCTCACCTACCGGCGTTTTCGCCGCTTTCCCGGCCCCTGGCTGTGGGTCAACGCCGCAATCGCGGGGATCTCCGCCTGCTTCGGGACACTCGGGCTCGCCTTGGCTCATGCGATCTGGCCGGAGGGGCCGCAACCCTTGGCCGCGCTCGGTTTTCTTACGGGCTACGCATTTGCAAACTTCCTTTTGGTCACCCTGCTCGATCCCGACTCGGCCGCCCAGCGCGGGATTGTGGAGCGGCTGCGAGCTAGCGGAGGGCTCGCGGGGCGCGCGTTCCTCGCCTACGCTCTGTTGGCCGTCGCCGTGACGACGCTCGCGATCGGGCCTTCGTGGCCCTGGCTGCCTCTGACGATGCTGCCGGTGCTCGCGCTTCGAAGCGCGCTGACGCATCGCGCTCGCATGGAAGGCAATTATTACGAGACCATCACGGCGCTGACCCTGATGCTTCAACGCGCGCACCCGTATACACACGGGCACCTCGAGCGCGTGGCGCAGATCGCCGAAGAGGTGGCCTTGGACCTCGGCCTGCCCCGGCGACGGGCGCGGTTGGTTCGCGAAGCCGCGGTGCTGCACGACATCGGCAAGATCGCGGTCGACGAGCGCGTGCTGGACAAGCCGGCCCGGCTGACCGCCCCCGAGATGGAGCATGTGCGCGGACATGCGGCCTGGGGCGCACAGATCCTTTCTCCCGTCGCGCCGTTTCGCGAGCTCGTCCCGTGGATCCGCCACCATCACGAGCGCCCCGACGGCATGGGCTATCCCGATGGCCTGTCCGGGAACGCGATCCCGCTGGAGAGCCGCATCATCGCGGTAGTCGACGCGTTCGACGCGATGGTCGGGGGCGATCTGCCCGGACAAAAGCGCTCCTACCAACCCTCCCGGAGCGTGCCCGAAGCCTTGACGGAGCTCGAGCGCTGCTCCGGCACCCAGTTCGACCACGCCGTGGTCGCGTCGTTTCGCAAGATCCTCGAGCGGGGGAGGACTTAGAGCATGCAGCCCCTCGATTGGATCGTCGTGGCGACGTGCGTTTTGGCCACCCTCTGGTTGTTTCTGGCGGCCCGGCTCGGGCTCCGGCATCGAAGTGAACGCCGCTTCGACGAGATGCTGTCCGCCTTCGGCAAGGCGGTCGAGCTTCGCGCGCCGACCTCCGCCGGACACACCGAAGCTTTGACTCAGCTTTGTCGCGAGGTCGCGCACCAGATGCAGCTTCCACCCGATCGGACGCGCAAATTGCTCAGCGCCATCCAGCTTCGAAACATCGGGCTCTGCGCGATCCCCTACGGGCTGTTAAACGGTGCGGAGCCATCGGATTGGAGCGCCGCCGAACGCGCGGTATACGCGCGGCACCCCGAAATCAGCGCCGCGATGCTCGAACTCGTCCCCTCGCTGCAGCACCTCGCGGGGATTGTGCGAGAACATCATCGCGACGCGCGCCCTGCCGGCCATGAGACCGAGATGCCGCCGCTCGAAGCGCGGATCTTGCGCGCGAGCGAGGAGTATCTGCTGCTTTGCACCGAACGCGGCGAACGCGTGGCACAGGACGCGATCGAGGCCGGCGTCGGCACGCGGTACTGCCCCGCCGTCGCGAAGGCCTTGGGCCGCGTGCTAAGATCGAAACGTGCAAGCGCCCCAGGCATCGACCTTTAGCCGAAAGCCTCTTTCGCGATATCTGCCGATTCTGCTGTTCGCACTCGCCTTCGGCTTCCGGCTGATGGGAATCGGTTGGGGTTTGCCGAACGATCTGCACCGCCAAAGCTATCACCCGGACGAAGGCGTGATCTGGGAGGTTTCGCAGCGGATCGAGCCGACGCGCCTCGATTTCACCCCCGGCTTCTACAACTACGGCACGCTGTATCTGACCACGCTGCGCGTTCTGAGCGACGCGGTGGCGATCTACGGGCAGGGCCTCGATCCCGAGAATCCGGAAAGCTATTGGCGATACCGCGGCGAATGCCATTTGGCCGGACGCATTCTGAGCGCGCTGGCCGGGGCGGGCACCGTGCTCGTCGTTTTTTGCCTGCTGCGGCGGTTCAGCGGCATTCCGGCAGGAGTCTTCGGCGCTCTGCTCGTGCTCGTCGCGCCGGGGCACGTGGTGCATTCCAGGTTCCAGACCGTCGACGTTTTCGCCGCGTTCTTGCTGATGGTCAGCTTGTACTATGCGGTGTCGCTCAAATACCCCGTGCGCGCCGAAGGGAGAGAGCTTCTCAAGCGCGTCTTGCTCGCCGGAGCGTTCGCCGGGCTCAGTGCGGGCGTCAAGTATACGGGAGGGTTGGCGGTACTGGGCGCTCTCGCCGCGATCGCGACGCTGCCCCTTCCCCTCAGGATCCGTGCACGTTACGGCGGGCTCGCCGTCGCCGCCTCCGCCGTATTTTTCTTCCTGGCGACCCCTGGAGCGCTACTCGATACGGGCCATTTCCTCCACGATCTCCAGTATGAGCGCCAGCATATGGCGACCGGCCACGGCATCCTCTACGAACAGACCTCGCATGGGCTGATTTATCAGTTTTTGAACCTCAACATCGGTGTCGGATTATTCGCGACCCTGCTCGGCGGCGCGGGACTCGCGTTCGCCGCCGCCCGCAAGCACTCCTGGGCTCTGATCGTCCTCGCTTTCGCACTCCCCTATTACCTTTTGATCGGCGACGCCGAGGTCAAGTTTCTCCGCTACGCGCTTCCGCTCATCCCCTGCCTCGCGGTCGGATTCGGCTGGCTGATGGAGGCCGCGCATCGCAAACGAGGCTGGGCGCGGGGGCTGGTGGCCGCCGGGCTGCTGGGACTCGGCGGATTCGATTTCGGCGGGCTGCAAAGCGCGGCCACGATGACCGGATGGATGATGCGAGAAGATCCCCGCGACGTCTGCGCGCGCTACTTGAAGGCACTCGCCCAAGACCGCCCCGAGCTTTCGGTCGGCCTCGTCAGCGATCCGTGGTTTTGGACCCCGCCCCTCTTTCCCGATGCCTCGGCGGGGCTTTTCGTCAATTTCGGGGGGCTTTCGGACGAACAGATCGCCGAACGCCGAGCGCTCATCGCCGAAGCCACCGCCCCCCGCGTGATCCGGTACTTCCCTAACGATCCACGTGCCAAAAAGGATTGGGATGTGCGACTCCTCAGCGAAGACCGCCCGGATTTCGTCGTCTACAGCTCTTTCGAGTCGAAAACGCCCGAGCGGCTTTTGGGTCGCCGAGGGCTCTCGCCCGTAGCCCAGGCCACCACCGAGGACTACGCGGCGTTCATGGAGCAACTCAAGCGGGACTATGCGCCCGATCACACCTTCGGCGCCCAGCCCCCTCCTGCGCACGACCTCGAGTACATCCAGCCGAGACTATGGGTATGGAAGCGAAACGCGACGCCCTAACCGATGGCGAAGCGCCCGACACCGGAGCGCTTCGAGAAACCATCGACTGGTTTTTAGACTTTCTCCTGGTCGAGCGAGCCGCGAGCGAACACACCGTCGGGGCGTACCGACGCGACCTCGTTCAGTGCGCGACCCTGCTCCGCGCTTGGGGCGTCGAATCGTGGGCATCGCTGCGACACGAACACGTGCTGCGCTACGAGGCGACCCTCGGCCCCCCGCTCGCGCGTTCCAGCGCGCAACGTAAGATGAGTTCGCTCCGCTCGCTACTGAAGTTCCTCAAGAAGAGGGGCGTCGGGCCGGCGATGGACCTTCCGAGCACCGGGGGCTTTAAGAAAAAGAAACCGCTCCCCAAAGCGCTGCCCTTGGAACGGGTCGAAGCCCTCTTGAACGCTCCCGACCTCGCAACCCCCACCGGATTGCGCGATCGGACTCTGCTAGAGCTGATCTACGGCGCGGGCCTGCGAATCAGCGAGGCCGTCGAGCTTCCTCTTTCTGAGCTCGATCTGGAAGGCGGCGCCGTTCGTGTAACCGGGAAAAGGGGCAAAACGCGATGGGTCCCCCTCCCTGGGCTTACCAAAGCGTGGATCGAGCGATATCTCGCCGACGGGCGGCCAAGGCTTTTGAAAGAGCCCAGCGGTCTGCTGATCCTCTCCGACCGGGGCAAACCGATGCGCCGCCAGACCGCGGCGAATCGATTGGGGCGGTACGCCTCGCTCGCGGGGTTACCCGAATCGGTCAGCCCCCACACGTTGCGTCACAGCTACGCCGTGCATCTTTTGGAAGGAGGGGCCGATCTGCGCGCGGTTCAAGAGCTGTTGGGCCACGAGTCGATCGCGACGACCCAGGTCTATACCCAGCTCGACATGCGAGAAGTGCAGCGCAAATATCGCGCGGCGCATCCCCGGAGCTGAGACGCTCCGAGGATGTCCGTTCCCCGCTAGATCGGAGCAGGATGGGAGTTGTGGCGCTCTCCTCCCGGCTCTTCGTCCTCATCCCCCAGGGGCAGCGGAGGCTCGGGATCGTTCGAGCGCCCACGACGGAAGAGCTTGCCGATCCCGATCGACAGATCGTCGAAGATCGTGTACGAACACGGAATCACGAGCAGCGTCAGAAGGGTCGAGAGGATGATGCCCCCGATGATCGTAATACCGATGGTTTCGCGGAACTCGGATCCGCGTCCCACCGCGAGCGCGACCGGCAACATGCCGAAGATCAGGGCGAGGGTAGTCATCACGATCGGGCGTAACCGGGTGGGGCCGGCTTCGACCAACGCGTCGTGCCGGTCCTTGCCCCGTTCCCTCAAGGTGTTCGTATAGTCCACCAAGAGGATCGCGTTCTTTCCGACCAACCCGACCAGCGCGATGATGCCGATGAACCCGACGAGGTTGAGCGCCTTATCCGTAATCACCAGCGCGAGCAGCGCGCCGACCATCGCCTGGGGCTGCGCGAGCTGGATGATGAACGGATACAACAGGTTGTCGTAGAGCGAGGCCAACAGCATGTAGACCAGCATGAGGCCGATGAACAGCGCGCCGATCATCTGCATGCCATTATCGCTTTGCGCCTGTGCTTGTCCCAGCGGCACCATCGTCACGCTTTCGGACAGAAGCTGCTCCCGCTCGATCCAAGCGTTGATCTCCCGCTGCACCGTTCCAGCCGCTTTTCCGGGAAGCAGCCCCGCTTCGATGCGGACCTCCTCTTGACGGTTGCGCCGGTCGATCTTATCCAGCGAAGTGCCGTCTTCGAGCTTCGCGATCTGGCCCAAGAAGATCGGATCCCCCTGCACGAACGTGATCGGTACGGTGCGAAGCGCGTTCAGATCGTCCCGCTCCTTTCGATCCAGCATCACCCGAATGTCGTACTCTCGCCCGTCCGGCGTGCGGAATTTGGTCGAATCGTCGCCCGAGTAGAGCATGCGCATCGACTGTGCGAGATCCGCCGGGGTCAACCCCGCGTCGGCCAGACGCCTTCGATCCGGGATCGCCCGAATCTCCGGCTTTCCGGGCTTGGAGGTGATGTTCGGGTTGATGACCCCCTCCACCTCGCCGCGCTGGAAGCCCTCGTAGATCCTCGTGACGGTCTTGACCAACTGCTCGCGGTTATCCGAGGAGAAGGACATCTGGATCGCCGCGCCGAAGCCGATGGCGTCGGTCGAGGAGATCGTGATCTTCGCGCCGGCGACGCGCCCCACAGCCTGAAGCAGATCGAAAGCCACCTTTTCCGCATCGCGGGAACGCAGTTTCTCCTCATGCTTCTTCCAGGGCATCAATTGGTCGAGCAATGCGACCTTATCGTAGAGCGTGGCCCGCACCTGCGCGAAGTTCGAGCCGCTGCTTCCCACCTGGAAGCCGCTGGCGCCGGACGTGCCCACGCTCGAAAGCACGAAGTGCACGTCGGGGTGCGCCATCATCTTCTCCTCGACGTAGCGCACGACCTCTTCGGTCGCCTGCAGGTTCGACCCCGGAGGCAGCTCGATGCTCGCGGCGATCAAGCCCGAGTCGGACATCGGGAAGAACTGGAATTTGAACACATCCTCTTTCTTCCAGTTCCGATAGGCCACTCCCGCCATCGAAGAAGCCGGGAAGATGAGGCCGAACAGCCCCGCGTATAGCACAAGCTGCGGACGGATCCGCTTCATGAACAGCGCCTGGATGATAAAAATGAGCGCCCCGACGATCAACGCGACCACCAGCATCGTCATGCCCGCTTTCATCCCCGTCTCCGCGTTCGTTTGCGCCCCGACGAGCATCAAGATGATCGCGACCAGCGAGAGGTTGCCGAGAATAAACACGAACCAGCGATGATTCAACGACCAATCGAGCGCGCGCCGATAGCCGTTCTCGAATCGGCCGAAGCCGCGCTCGAACCACTGCGCGAATCGCCCCTTGGGGTGCTCCATGTCCTCGCCCGCGCGATACCAGCGCGAAGCTAGCATGGGTGTCACGGTAAAGGACACGAACAGCGAGAAGAGTACGGCGCAGACGAATCCGACGCCGAGCGGCCTCATGAACTCGCCCACGATCCCGCTCATAAAGGCGATGGGCAAAAACACCACCACGTCCGCGAGCGTAATCGCGATCGCCGCCAGCCCGATCTCCGCGCGACCTTTGAGCGCGGCCTCCTTGGGCGACTCGCCCCGCCTCAAATGGCGGTAGATGTTCTCGATAATGACGATCGCGTCGTCGACCAAGACGCCCACCGCGAGCGCGAGCGCGAGCATCGACATGTTGTTGACGGTAAATCCCATCAGTTTCAACGCGATAAACGTCGCGAAGATACAGGTGGGGATCGCGATCGCCACGATAATCGTGCCGCGAAGATTGTGCAAGAACACGAACACGATTACGGCGACGAGGAAGATGCCGAAAAAGAGCGCGAGGTTCAAATCCGCCAGCGACTCTTTGATGATCTTGGACTGATCGCTTACGACCACGAAGTGGAGATCGTCGTCGCGGTACTCCGTTTCGAGCTCCTTCGCGATTCCCTGAACGCCTTTCGAAATCGAGACCGTATCGCCGTCTTTGGCCTTGAGCACCACCACGGTGATCGCGTCTTGGCCGTTGAGGCGCGAATAGGTCGTTCGCTCCTGCACCGTGTCTTCGATCTTCGCGACATCCGCCAGACGCACCGTGGCCGAACGGGCCATGGGGTTCTTGGGATCGCTGATCGAAAGCAGCATCTCGCGCAGATCGTCTACCTGGCGAAATTCGCCCAGAACGCGCACGTTGTACTCTTCGCGGCCGGTCGTAACCTTGCCGCTGGGCACATTGAGCGTGGCCGACTGCAAGGCGCGCTGCAGATCGCGAATCCCGATCCCGTAAGCGGTCAGCTTCTCTTTCGAGACCTGGACCTGAAGCTCGCGCACGTCGCCGCCCTGCGCCGACACGCCCGCAACCCCGGGAACCCGCGCGAAGCGGTCGACGATGCGGTCTTCGGCCAGGTCGCGAAGCTGCTGCCCGTTAAGCTTGGAGGCGTTCAACGAGAGGTAGATCACGGGCTCGCTGCCCGTATCGAATTTCGAGATCGTCGGGCGCTCGACGTCCGACGGAAGCTCGTTCAGAATCGTATCGACTTTGGAGCGCACCTCGTTGAGCGCGACGTCCTGATCGATCCCCAGGTCGAGCTGGGCCATGACGGTGGACACGCCTTCGAGCGAGGTACTGGTGAGTTCGCGCAGCCCGTTCACGCCGGAAACGGCGTCTTCGATGCGGCGCGTAACGAGGTTATTGACCTCTTCGGGGCCCGCTCCGGGATACACCGTCGTCACGGTGATCATGCCGAAGCTGACGTCCGGATTCTGCTCTTTGCGCATGCTCTGATACGAGAGCGCGCCCATGAACATCGCGGCCAGCATCAACATCAAGATGAAGACCGGCCGCGTAATCGCGATTTTGGTTAAACCCATCGACTAGCTTCCTTGCTCCTGCCGGCGCACCGCCGCGCCGTCGGTCAGACCGGCCTGGCCGCGGATCACGATCGGCGCGCCGACTTCGATCCCCTCGACCTCGATCATGCCGTCGTCCCGCAGCCCCGGCGTCACGAGCACCTCTTTCGCTTTCAGCGCACCGCCTTCGCCGACCGTCGTATACACGTAGCTTCGATCACCGCGCTGCACGAGCGCATCGGCGGGCACCACCGCCGCGCCTGGGATCGGGCGCAAGGTGACGCGGCCTCGGGCAAAGAGCCCTGCGCGAAGCCCAGGGGCATCGTCAAGCGCGATTCGCGCCTGGAAAAGCCGTCCGAACTCGGTCCCCATCGGACTCACGCTCGCGACCTTGCCCGAGAACGTGCGTCCGCCCAGCGAGTCGATCGTTACTTGCACCACGTCGCCCACCTTCACCGAGGCCAACGCCTCCTCGGGCACCTGCCCTTCGAAGTAGGCCGCATCCGTGTTAATCAATCGCGCGACCGGCGTTCCGGGAGCCACGACCGTTCCGGGTTGAACCGGCTGCCCCGCGATTCGCCCCGAAAACGGAGCTCGAATCTCGGCGTCGCTCAACGCTTGGCGTGCGATATCGACCTGCGCCTGAGCGGCCTTGACTTGCGATTCGGCGGCACGCACTCGGTCTTGCAACAAAACGTCCAGGTCTTTTTGGGCCTTGGCCGAGCGCACCCCCTCCTCGGCTTGACGCACCGCCTCCTCGGCGATGCGAAGGTCCTCTTCGCGGGTACCGCTTCGAACCAGGTCGAGGCTTTGAAGCGCGTTTTCGTAGCGGGCCAAGGCGTTCTGATACGCGTTGTTCGCCTGTTCCAGCCGCTGCTGCGCGATCGCACCGTCGTCGTAAAGCTGCTGAGCGCGGTCAAGCTCCTTACGCGCGGTCTCCATATCCGATCGCGCGGACTGGACCGCAAGCTCGGCTTGACGCCGCTCCTGCGGCCGGGCTCCCTCGCGGGCTTTCGCGAGCTGTGCCTTCGCCGACCGAAGCTGGGCTTCAGACTGAGCGACCGCCGCCGCACTCTGGCGGGGCGAAAGCGCCGCGCTTGATCGCACCTCGCCGAGTTGGGCCTGGGCCGTCCCGACGTTTGCCAGCGCGGCCTGGTACTGCGCCTGAAGCGTCGCGCGATCAAGCGATGCGATGAGGGCGCCGGCTTTCACCGAATCCCCTTCGCGCACATACACCGACACGATTTTGCCACCCTGCTTGGCGCCGATCATCACATCGTCCGCAGTCGTAATCTGCCCCGAGATCTCCAGGGTTTCATAAAGCGTTCGAGACTCGACGCGACCCACCGTGACGGGAATCGTCTGGTCGTTCTCCATCGCTTCGGTCTGCTTTGCCTGCTCTTGAGCAGTGCGGTCGACGCACCCCGTCAAAGCGAGGGGCAAAAGAATCAATACAAATCCAAGGCGGGTCTTCATGATCGTTCCTTAGGAGCGTTGTCGGGGTCGGCCTTCTCCGTGCCGGACCGTTCGGATGCGGGCAGCCGCTCGGAAGCCGCGGCGGGGTCGATCCCCCCGATAGCTCGCCGAAGCTCGGCATAAGCTGCCAGATAGTCGTACCGCGCGCCGATCAGGGCCACACGGGCCCGGGTCAGTTCGGTTTGAGCGTCGATCACTTCGAGCTGCACCCCCTCGCCGGCGCGATAGCGCACCTGAGCGAGACGATAGCTCTCTTCGGCCAGATCCACGCGCTTTTCGGCGACGTCGAGCCGGGCGATCGCGTTTCGAAGAGTCGTCGCGGCTTGACGGACCTCAAGCGAAACCCCGAGCCGAGCCTGTTCATAGCGAATCAGCGCCTGTTTCTCATCTTGCCGTGCGGCGCGCCGGCGGGCCTGTGTGACGCCCGAATCGAAAATCGGCCAGGTGATCTCCACGACTCCGATCGTCTGGTGGTTCTGCCCCCCGAACCCGGTCTCGCCGAAGTTTCGAGAATGCGTCACTCCCACGCCCAGAGTCGGATCGAGCCCCCGGCCTTCGGCTTCGGCGATCAGCCCCAACGCGCGAAGCTGCTGGCGGAACGCTTCGAGCTCGGCGCGACGCTCCATCGCCGTCCCGATCAACTCCTCGTCGCTCTTTTGGAATTCGGGAAGCGTCTCGATCGGTGCGGGCACAAAATCGGTCTCGATCGGACGGCCCAGCGTGTTGTTCAACGCCTTCTTTGAGAGTTCGAACGCGTTCTGCGTGGCAATGCGATCGGCCTGCGCCTGAGCGAGTTGAGCCTCGAAACGCACGACCTCCACACGCGCCGACGCGCCCGCTTCGAATCGCTTGCGGGCATCCGCGAGCTGCTCTTCGGAGTTGCGTACGTCCTGCTCGGCGACTTCGACGAGCGATTGAGCTTGAAGCACGTTCAAATAGTCGCGCTGGACATCCCGCATGAGGTCGTTCTTCGTCGCGACCAAGTTCGCTTCCGACGCCGCA
Organism: bacterium; assembly: GCA_037189405.1. Classification (GTDB taxonomy): domain Bacteria; phylum Armatimonadota; class Fimbriimonadia; order Fimbriimonadales; family Fimbriimonadaceae; genus JBBCJD01. The sequence goes on along the minus strand of JBBCJD010000007.1, from coordinate 136,783 downwards.
AGGCTCGCCCTCGCCGCGTCGACGATGCGCTTCACATTTCCGGAGATATCGATCGGCAGGCTCACCGTCGCCTGAGCTCGGGTGCTGTCGATCGGCTGCACGACGAAGCTCGTTCCCGGCCCCGCGCTCGCGCTGATCTCGCGATCGTAGCGCGTGTAGGTGCCGCCGAGTTGAACGCGCGGCCCCAGCCCGCCGCGATTCTCGGCTACGCGCTGACGCTGTTTTTCAACCTCGGATTCAGCCAATTGCAGCGAAAACGCACGCTCCTCCGCGATTCGCATCGCGTCATCCAGCGTCAGGACGGGCGGCGGGGCCTGAAGGGCGGCCCACGCCGTCGCCAAAATCAAGAAACCATTCATCGAAACTCCTATTCTTGCGCCTGGTCTTCGACCTGTCGAAGAAGCTTATCGAAGCTATCCAGGCACTCTCTCGCCGCTTCCAATTTGAACAAAACCAACGCGTCGTGACACGGATGACGCATCACGAGCAGTTTATCTCCCGGCTCGATCCCGAGATCGCTCCGCGCTTCTGCGGGGATCGAGATCTGGCCTCGCTCGCCGACGGTGGGGCTCCCGTAAAACACCGGCTCCCCAGACTTCTGATCTTGATGAGAAATCATACTTTTCATGCGAATTATGACAAGGCGGTTTTGCTAGATTCAAGCCCCCTCCCAGGCTTTCTTTCGTCAAGCTCTTGACTTTCGTTGAAGCTCCGGCATACCTTCGAGGGGTGCGCACCCTTCTGGCCGCCGGCTGGCTTTTGCTTCCGCTTTGGGGGCTCGCCACCGACCTTCCGCGCCCTTTAACGCTTCGGAACCACCGCCCGCTGTCGCTCCCTTTCTATCGGTTCGAACCCACCGGCCTTCCGGACCGTCCCCCCATCTCGATCTCGCTCACCGGAGCGAACGAGCTTCGTTTCGCGGGCGACGGAATCAAATTTCTGCAAGAAGACGTAGAGATCTGGCGGATGACGCTCGATTTTTCCGCTCCACTGGCCGGAACGCGCCATCGATGGTTTTTGCAGGTCCCGCTCGTCTCGTACGGAGGCGGGTTCATGGACCCGATGATCGACGCATGGCACGACTTGCTCCTAGGTTGGAGCGATCCCCACCGCGACGGGACGCCCCGGCACCGGGCTTTCGTTCAAACCACCCGAACGAGCTTCGGAGCGGGCGAAGGCCTGGGAGACGTCGCGCTCGGGCTCAGCCGCCGAACGGGGGATTTTCGGATCGGCTTCGCCTTAAAATTCCCGACAGGCTCGCCCGGACTCCTTACCGGCAGCGGCGGGTGGGATGCGGGAGCGTCTCTCGAATACGCCGAGCGATTTCACCCTCGTTGGAGCGTCCACGCAATGCTGGGGCTCGTCTATCAGGGCTCGGCATGGCGTCTTCCCGAGGCGCGAACATGGATCGACCAACAATCCCTCGCGTTCATCTACGAACCCAACGCCACCGAAGATTGGATTTTGCAGTGGCAAAGCGAGGCTTCCTCGCTACGGACCGGCATCGCCTCTTCGGACGCGACGCATCGCATTTTGAGCTTCGGATACCGCAAGCGCCTGCCCAAAGGGCAGACGCTTGAAGTCTACGTAAGCGAAGACAAGGATCTGTTCAGCGGATATCTTCCCGAACTCGCGAGCGTCGGGCCGGATTTCGCCGTCGGTCTCCGCTGGACGCTCGAACGCTAGACCCGCTTTACTTTTTCAGCCGGGTCTCGATCTCCATCTTCTGCTTGAGTTTTAGGATGTCCGACTGGATGTCGTTCACACCCTTGATGCTCGAATTCACCGGGAGGCCCGTCTCGGTATCGACGCGCATCGTGCCGTCCATCTTGGTGTTGAGCGTCATGGTCAGCGGCTTCTGCTTAGGATCGCCCATCGAAAAGACCATCTTCAGATCGCCGTTCATCGACACCCCGAGCACCGCCAGGCGCTTCCCTCCTTCGTTTTCGAACTTCAACACTTTGTAGGTCATCGGGAAATTCTTGCTGCCCTCGATCTTCGATCCGGGCGGAAGCGAGCGCGTGATCGCGTCGAAATCGTACTGGATCGTCCAGCTGTCGCCGACGTTGACCGCCTGCTCGGGGAATTCCAGACCTAAAAAGCCCATTTCGAGGCTTGCCATAATCGAGGTCAGTTGCTGCAAGCGCGCGTCGGTGGTCTTGGAGGCGCCCTTCTTTTGACGTCCCTGCGCATCGTAGGTCGTCTCATAGCGAAGGCCCGCGAGACTCGAATCGGGGGTCGGCCCGGATTGCGCCGTGTTTCCGTCGGTGAGCGACACCTCGTCGATCGTGGTCTCGATCAGGTAATCCGCGGCCTGCTTCTTCTTGACCTTCACGGTCATCGTGGTCTCTTGCTTGGAAGGGGTGCTCTTCCCTTCCATCTCCTGCTCCATGTTCTGGGTGCTGACGAAGGTGTAGCCTGCACCCTCCTTCAAGTTCAACCGCAGCAAGACCCCGCCCGGAGCGTTCGACGCCTTGTGCACGGTCATCGTCTTGCCGGCGGCAGGGGGCGCCTCTTTGCCCTTTGCCTGCTCATCGGGAGCGGGGGTCGCTTCCGCGGGCGTCGCCGACTCCGGAGACGCGGCCGGAGGCTTGGCGTTCTCCTGATTTTGCGCGACCGTCGGCGCGGAGGACGGGGCATCCTGCCGAACCGTCGTGTTATCCGACGAACCGGAGCAACCTAGCAAGATCAACGCAAAGGGAACGAGCGCGAGAAAGCGTTTCATCGCCTCTATTCTACTGCGATCGCCTCGAATGCGAAAGCCGCCGCACCCAACATGCCCGCGTCGTCGATCTGTTCCGCCTGGACGATCCGTGTGTCCGGAAAGAGCGTCGGAACCGCGGTTTCGCGCGCGGCTTCACGCGCCGGGGCTAAAATCCATTCCCCCGCCTTGGCGATCTGCCCACCCACCGCGACGACCTCCGGCGCGAACACGTTGATCAAACTTCCGATCGCGGTCCCCAAAAACATCCCCGTCTCGGCCAACACTTGACGCGCCAAAGCGTCGCCCGATTCGGCGGCTCTTGCGATCGCCTCCGGGCTCAGCGATTCAGGCGAGATGTCGGCCAGCGAGGAGGCTCTCCCCCGCCCCAGCCGATGCAGCGCGCGGCGCACCACGCTGTCTTTTTGGCAATACGCCTCCAAGGAACCGTAGGAGCCGGCGTCGCACTCCAAACCGTTCATCTGAATGCAAAGGTGTCCCAGTTCCACTCCGCCGCCGTTCCCCCCCAGCAGCAATGTGGGGCTCTGCGTAGGCGGAGAAACGGAGTGACGGCCCAAGACCACCCCGCCGCCGACGCCGGTCCCCAAGGTGAGCATTACGAGCGTCCGCGCCGAATCGCGCCCCGAGCCGTAACGGTATTCCCCGAGCGCGGCCAGATTCGCGTCGTTCGCCAGCCGGACCGGAAGTCCCAACGCGCCGACCAACACCCGTTCCGCCTCGATGTCTCGCCAAGAATCGAATCGCCCGTAGGCCGACTCCATTCCCAAATTGGGCGCCCAGCGCACTCGTCCCCCTTCGACGTGCCCCGGAATCGCAACCCCGACCGCGACCGGTTGTTTCCCCGTCGCCGCCTCCCGAATCGCCGCGACCGTCGCTTCCAAGGTTTTTTCGGAGCCCTCTCGCCCGAAAGAGGGCCTCTGAACGCGCTCCCCGACGGGCTCGCCCCCCTCGGTGTAAGCGCGGGCACGGACCGTCGTCCCTCCCAAATCCACGGCGATCACGCATTCACGACTCACCGGGTTAGTGTAACCCTCTTTTTTGCCGCGCTTTCGACCCCCTGGTTGAGACTTCCATGCCCTCGGTCTCGTCTCAACAACCGAGATGTCGATGATTCGCGAATTCAAAGAGTTTGCCGTTCAAGGCAATATGGTCGACATGGCGGTCGGCTTCGTGGTAGGCGCGGCTTTCGGAAAAATCGTGACCTCCCTCGTGAGCGACGTCATCATGCCCCCTTTCGGAGCAGTCCTCGGCAAAGCCGATTTCTCCAAACTCTACATCAATCTTTCCGGGACCGAGTACCCCTCGCTCACCGCCGCGCAAGAGGCCGGCGCGCCCACGATCAACTACGGGCTGTTCCTCAACACGATGATCGAGTTTCTGATCGTCGCGTTCGCGATCTTCATGGTGGTACGGCTGATGAACCGAATGCGCAAGCCCGCGCCGGTGGCCGCGGCGACGACCAAGGAATGCCCGAAGTGCTGCACCGAAATCCCTCTCGCGGCCGTCCGCTGCCCCAACTGCACGTCCGAACTCAGCGCCGCCTAAGAGCCCGTTCCGGTTGCTTAACCGTAGATTTCGGCTTCGCTCGCCGAAGCCGAAAGTGGCCGGAACTCCGCCTCGACGCCATGGATCGAAAGCTGCGCGACGATCATCTCGGCTTTGCGCCTTTTGATGCCCGTCAGCAGCGTTACGGGAAGGTTCTCCAGCATCTCCTTGACCTGATTTCGATTGAGCGCCAAAAGCTGTTGCAACGCGGCGATCGCCTCTTCGTGCTTGGGCCCCTCCCCCACTAAAACCAATTCGTACAGGTTCGGATCGTCGACGACGGCATACCCCGTGGGCACCTTTCGCGTGGGGATGCGCCCGTCTTCCAGCGCGATCGGAATCTCGTGGTTGCACTCCTCGCAAAGCAGAATTTCGGTCTTCTTGCTGTAGTAGTTCAACGCGTTGCAATGACCGCAACGCACTTGATCCACGCTCAAAATCGCCCCCGACTCCACCGGAACGCTGCGATGGCAGCCAGTGCACGTAAAGTCGTCTTTAAGGTCTTCGGCCAGTGCGTTCAGCTCGCCGCAATAAGGGCACGCATGCGTCACGCTCCCCACTTTGCGACATTGCCAGGCCCGGTAGATCGCGACGCCCAGGCACAAAATACCGAAAAAAGTCAGGACCCACGCCAAAGGCCCGTAAAGTGAATCGCGCCCCCAAAACCGGAAAACCAGCCAGGCGAAGAAGCCGAAGACGAATGCTCCGGCGCCGTAGAAGATCGCCTGTTCGACATGCGTTTCGATCAGATCCGAACTGCGCTTGGCTCGAGACACCCGGCCTCCTCTCGCCCTTTCGAGCGATGCTGTTCCCATTATATAGCAATAGTGAGAATTACGCAGGACGAAAGTGGAATCCGAGCAAAACGTTCAAACGTTAACCGGCCCGGGTCCCCGGTTTCGTGATCGGCACCGCCCGAAGCGCCTCGGGCACCTCGTCCGGCCCGTAACTCGTGGCCGCCACACGGTGCGCCGCATGAAGTGGGCAGCCGAAGTCGGGCAGACCTTCCGACCGGTCGAGCAGCACCCCCACCCCGATCGGAACCCCACCGGCATGCTTCACCACGTCCAGCGTTTCGCGCACCGAGAGCCCGGTAGTCAACACGTCGTCCACCACCAGCACCCGCGCGCCTTCCGGAACCTGCGCCCCGCGACGGAGCTTCTTCTCCCCCGCTTCGCTTTCGACGTAGAGCGCCGCGACCCCAAGTTGACGCGCCACCTCGAAAGCGATGATGATGCCCCCCGTAGTCGGCCCCGCCACAAACTGCACGTCCGCCTCGCGAAACCGCTCCGCGATCTCTGCGCATAACGCCGACAAAACCTCGGGGCGCTCCAGGACTCGAAACTTTTCGACATAGACCTCGCTATGCCGGCCGCTGGTCAGGAGAAAGTGGCCTTTGAGGATCGCGCCGGAATCTTCGAGGAGTTTTTGCAGATTCATCGATTTTGGAGGGTACCTGCAACCTCGTTCCCGGCCCGGCCGTCCTGTTTGGTTGAGATGAGTTTTTTCAAACGTGCTTTGATTCCCGTATGGATCGCCTTCGCGGCCGTCGGGCTGGCCAAGCCGCCCGAGAGCGCCGCCGAATTTTTAAAATGGAGCATGCAAAAGCATGCCGAACTCCAAAGCTACCGCTCGGTCTCGTCCATCGAGTGCGAAGCGCCCTACTCGACCGTCTTCGCCGTGCAAAAGTTCACTCCCGAGTCGAAACCCATTCAGCGCACGATGACGTTCGAAAAGCCGAATCGGCTCCACGTCGAGGTGGACATTGCCCCTCTCGGCTTCAAAGCCGTGAGCGCCAGCGACGGGCAAACGCTCCTGAACTTCACTTCGCCGAAGATGTTCTCCGAGATCTACCAACCCGCCCCTCGGACCCCGCTCGACTTTCCTTACCTCCCCGCCGCCCTCTCGCAAGAGATGAGCAGCGGTGCGAACGGCGAACTGATGCTCGTGCGCTTCTTCGCCGGGCCGGAAGCGTATTCCAGCGTCGTGAACCTTCGGCAAGGTGAAGTGAGTTACGGTGAGCCCGAAACGCTTAAAAACGGCGAGGCCGCCCGTGTCGTGAAGTTTTACGGCTTCGGGCTCTTCGGCAACGTCGAGGCTCTCATCAGCGAGAAATCCGGCATGGTGCATCGCCTACGATACGACATGGCCCCGGCCCGTGAGACGATGCGACACATGCTGCCCGGGATCAAAGATCTCGAAAAAATGGGGCAAGGATTCGGCGAAGAGGAAGAAGAGGGCCAAGGCGAAGGAGGAGCCGAAGAAGAGGAGCAAAAGAGCACGGCGGCCGAAGAGGAGAATCCCGGCGAAGGCATCGACGAATTTCTAGCGATGATGGAGCAGCTCTTCATCGTCGAGACGTTCGACACGATCGAGCTCAATCCGAAAGTCGAAGCCGCGACGTTTGCGCCGGCCGTTCCGACCGAATATATGAACCTTCTTCAACTGACCGGGGCACTCTTGGCCGGAATGATGGGGGGCCTTATGGGAGAGCTTTCCGGAGAAGGGTCTCCGCTGCCTCTCGGCGAAGAGGCACCCGATTTCGAGTTGAGCACGCTCGACGGCAAGCGAGTCAAGCTCTCGGACTATCGCGGCAAGCCGGTCCTCCTCTATTTCTGGGAGACCTGGGACGACGAATCCCGAGATTGGATGCCCGAGATTCTCAAGCTCGAAGCGCTTTATAAGAGCCAGGGCCTGACGGTGCTTACCCTCAGCACCGACGGCGACGAACTGATTCGCGAGGCGCTCGAAGAGCTCGATCTCAATCCGACCGTGCTACTCGACGACGACGCGGACGTCCTGGACCTCTACAACGGAAGCTATACGCCCTCGCTGGTATTCGTCGACGCCAAAGGCGTCTTGGTCGAATACCTGATAGGACATCAAGAGCCCGCCACCGTCGACACGGCGCTCGCTAAGCTGGGATTGGAGCTTAAGAGCCCGAAGCCGATAGCGCCGAAAGGCGGCTCGACTGAGCTTGCAGGCCTGCGATCGCTTCTTCCATACGGGAGAAGCGTTCGCGCATCTGCTGCTCTTTAAGACTGAGCCGCTCTTGCAGCCGCTCGATCGAGCGCTGCACTTCGTCGATCTGGTCCTGCATCCCTTTCTCCATCGTACTCAGGAGCCCGCCGACGCTGTCGGTAAACGTGTTGAGCAGACCGTTCATTTCTGCCGCGATGCCTTTGGTGAAACGGATCGAGCCGACGAGCCCGAGCGTCGAGCCCGTATATTGAATCTGGAGTCCGGCGACGCGCTCCGCGCCGTCGGCTCCGGTCAAGAATTGTCCGATGCCGGTCGCAGGCTGCCCTCCGATCGTTCCCGCCACATCCACACCCAACACACTCACACCCGCCGAGCTCTGGCCGAGACCGGTATTGTTCGAAGCCGCTGCGAGGCTGCTCGTCACCGAAAACCCCGAAGCGCTGCCGTATCGCTTACTGATCAGCTTGAGCATGCCCCCATCGACGGTCGCACTGACGAGATCGCGCAGCTTAGGATCGCCGTTGATGCGTTGGACTGCGTCCGAAAGCGTGCTTCCGGCCCCCAGCGTCAACGTATAGGGCGTTCCACCGAAGATCGCGCCTTGGAAAGTCAGCGTCTCGCTTTCGACCGAGCTCGCAGTCTGGGCGAGTTCGGCTGTATACGCGCTCTGTGTGGCAAGCTGGGTGATCTCCACCCCGTACCCTTCGGCCCCCGACGGAAGCGTTTTGCTGGTGCTGAACACGTAGGTCAAGCCCTCGCCGCTCGATACGCCGTTCGCTCGGAAAAGTGTCGACACCGCATCGGGCGCTTCAGTGAGCGCTTTATCCAGGCGCGATTCGTCCAGGGTCAGCTTCCCGTCAGAATCGAGGCCGAAACCGATGGCGGTCAAATTGCGATAGGCTCCCGAGAGCCCGGGAATGCTCGAAAAAATCCGATTCTGAAGCTCGCTTTCGACTTGTTGCGCCGTCGCGTTTCCGAAAAGGGGTCCCGAAGCGAACGTCTCTTTATCGAAAGCGCTGTTAGTCCGGATGAACTCGATCACGCCGTTGAAAGCGTCCTGAAAAGACTTGATCTTCTGTTTGATCGCCGAATCGTCGCGCGTCAGGGTGAGGTTCGCCGTCTTCGGCACGGACTCGCTGGCCGAAAGCAGCGTCAGGGTCACTCCTGGAATCACGGACGAGATCGTATTGGTCGAGCTCTTGAGCGCGATCCCGTCGAGCGAATATTCGGCATCTTGCGCGGAGACAAGCACCTGGCCATAGTCTCGCTGCAGCACCCCCAATGCCCCTAAAAGGTTTTGATCGTCTACGAAAGCGGGCGTTCCGCCGTCTCCCACGATCTTCAGGCGAAAGCCTGTGCCCGCGCTCTCGACCGTCGCGGTTCCGTTCCAAGCCGACGCGTTGATCCGATCCGCGAGGGTTTGAAGCGAATCCGCTCCCGGATCGATCGCGATCTCCACCCCGTCGATCTGGATCGTGCCCGCTCCCGGCGCGCCTGGGCCCATCATCGTTCCCAACACTTCCGAGGCACTGGCGAAGCGCACGCTGAGCGCGCCTTGTGCGATCGGCTCCCGCACTCCGGCCCCACCACCCAACACACCGAGATTTTGAAGGACTCCGCCCGAGACGTCCGCGAGTTGAATGCCGTTCGCCGCCCCGGTATTTTGAGCCGTCAAGCTGAGATAAGCACTGCCCTCGCCGCCGTCGATCAAACTGGCGGTCACGCCGGCATTCGAGGCGTTGATCTTCCGAGCGATCTCCCGCAGGCTGTCCGAAGTGCCGATCCGCACGATTTTGCCGTTAACCGCGAAATCCCCGGTTTGGCCAAGCGCGACATCGACGCTCTGTTGGGCGGCCGAAGCAAGTTTCTGGGCCTGGGCGAGTTTGGAAACGGATAATTGATACGTCCCAGCTCCGGCGATCGCGCTGCCGGAGACGCTCGCGACGGCCGAATCGCTGGAGTTCGCCTTGATCGGGTTGAACGCATCGGGGCTGTTTAGTGCCGCCGACGCGCCGGAAAACGTCGTAATCTTGCTCCGCAGCTGTCCCATCACGGACTGCTGATTCATCAGCGCCTGCTGCTGGTTCTGCATCCGTTGAATCGGAATCGCTTCCAGCTGCATGAGGCGCGTGATAATGCTTTCGGTATCGATCCCACTGCTGAGACCGCCGAACGAAATCCCCGACAGACTGCCGTTGACACTCATCGCTTTTCCTATTCTCGGCGCGAGACCGCGCAAACCCGAGCCGAACCGCCTACGCGGCCGCAAGCAGTCCGAAAATCTGCGCCGCGTTAGCGACTTTTTCGCGAATCTCCTCGCGAACCGCTCCGAACTCCTCTTCCTCCAGTCCATACCAGGCCATCGCGCGAGGATCCGGGCGTTTGGCGAAATCGTGGCCCTCTTCTTCGAGCGTATACATCAGCCAATCAGCGAGGTGAACTAGGTACAAAGCCGGCGCGGTGGATTCGTTGAACGGCCCTTCGTGACCCGCCAAAATCTCGGCGAGCGCGTTCGGGAGATTCCATTTTTGCGCCATGATCTCGCCGATTTCGCAGTGCGAGATTCCTAGAATCTCCTGCTCCGCCTGGTCCAAGGGAATCTGCCGCTCAGCGGCAGTCTGGAGCGCCTTTTCGTACGTTCGAGCGAAGTTGCTGAAGAGAAAAAGCCGCCCGATATCGTGCAAGAGCCCGCCGATGAACAGCACTTCGAGATCGCGGCCCTCGATATGCTTGTGCCGGCCTAAGATCTGCGCGGCCGCCGCCGAACCGAAACTGTGCAGCCACAGCGCGGCCAGAATCTCGTTCTCTCGGGCCGTTTTGGCTTTGATCGCGCTGATGCAGCTGACGCTGAGCACCAGGTTGCGAACCTGCTGCATGCCGAGGATCACGATCGCCTGGCTCACCGTGTTCACTTGCCCGGTGAGACCGTAATACGCCGAATTCACAACACGCAAGACTTTGGCCGCGAGAGCCTGATCGGAGCAGATGAGCTTTTCGATCTGCGCGCTCGTCACGGTCGGGCTTTCGGTCTCCTTCAATACCCGCATCACCACGGCAGGCAACGCAGGCAGCTCTTGCAACGATTTCTCGATAATATGGCGGGCAAATTTGCGATCGGGCATGTTCAAACCAAAAGACATCTCTCTCCCTTCGAGGCGGCGTGAAGAAAACCGCGCCCCCGTTTCCTTCTTTTCGGCAGAACCGCGAGAAACTTGCAGTACTTATTTCCCAATGCAGAAATATTGAAAGATGCGCTCGATCATATCCGCGCTCGCGGTTTCGCCCGTGATTTGTCCGATCGAGGCAAGCGCCTCGCGCAGACAAACCGAAAGCAGATCGGCCGGCCGGTCATGCTCCAAGGTCGCTCGAGCCTCCGCCACCGCCTCGCGCGCCAGCATCAGCGCCGGACCGTGACGCGGGTCGATCAATGGACCGTCGATCCCTTCCCACTCCTTTCGAATCGACGCGACCAATGCGTCCAATCCCTCGCCCGTTCTCGCGGAGACGCGCAGCCCCGGACCTTCCGCGACGGGCGAAAGATCCGCCTTGCTCGCCAGAATCCGATACGGGCGTTTGAGAGCCTCAAGTTGAGCCGCGTCTTCCGCGGTCCAGCCGCGCTGCGCGTCGTACAGGTACCACACGGCATCGGCCATCGCCGCGGCCTCCCACGCCAGCCGAACCCCGATCGCCTCGACGCGGTCGTCGGTCTCTCGCAAGCCCGCCGTATCGATCAGCACGACCGGCAGCCCCCCCAAATCGATCGCTTCCTCCACGAGATCTCGCGTGGTGCCCGGAACTTCGGTGACGATGCTGCGCTCGCGGCCGACCAGCGCGTTGAGCAGCGAGGACTTCCCCGCGTTCGGCGCGCCGAGCAGGGCGACCCGAAGCCCCTGGCGTAAGATGCGCCCTTTTTCCCCCGTCGCCAGCAACGCCGTGAGCGCCGAGTCGATCTCTGCCAGTCTCCTCAATCCAGACTCGGCGTCGAATTCGCCGATCTCCTCACTGAAATCGACGCTGGCCTCGACCGCGGCGAGCAAAGCTTCAAGCTCGCGAACGATCTCCCCAAGGCGCTCTCGCAACCCGCCGCTCCGAAGGAGATTCGCCATTCGGAGCTGCCGTTCCGTCTGCGCGGCCACCGTATCGCGCACGGCTTCGGCCTGGCTCAGATCCAGCCGACCGTTCAAAAATGCGCGTTCGGTGAACTCTCCCGCCCGCGCGGAACGGGCCCCGGCATGCAGGCACAGCGCTTGCAGCGTCTGAACCGATGCCACCGAGCCGTGCACGGAGAGCTCGGCGGCGGGCTCTCCCGTGTAGCTCGCCCCCTCTTCGAACAGCACACACAAACCGTCATCGCCGTGGGCGAACTCCCCGTAATAAGCGTGCCGCGCTATCGGAGACTCGGGCAAAGAGGGCATCATCCGCTGGGCGATACGCCACGCGTCCGGCCCCGAAAGGCGCAATACCGCCACCGCACCTCCGACCCCCGTGATCGGGGCGACGATCGTCTCCGCCCATGCGCTCAAGCTCATGCGCCCATAGCATACAGTCCCACGCGAAATCCGGGGAGGATCGAAGTCAAAACTTGTTTCGAAAAGAAAAAATGAAGGACACTGAAAGGGATGGCTTCCACGCTCACCCCCCCTCATTGGAATCTGGACGCGCTTTTTCCTGGGATCGACACCCCGGAATTCCGCGAGGCGCTCACCGAGATCGAGACTCGAATCGACGCGTTGCGCGCACTCTTCGACCGATACGGCATCGAAGCGCGGCCGACGCGAGAGCTCCGCGAGACGGATGTGGAAGCCCTCGAAGCGCTGATCGAACACAACAACGCCCTCAGCGAAAAGGTGCGCGCGTTGACCTCCTTCCTCTACGCGCACATCGCGACTGATGCTTCGAACGAACTCGCGCAAGGCAAATCGAGCGAGGTGGACCTGCGCCTGCTTCCTCTGAGCCAACTCGACCCCCGTTTCACCGCGTGGATCGGCTCGGTGGACCTGGAGGCTCTTTTGGCCGCCTCGACGCTTGCCCGCTCACACGAATTTCTGTTACGCAAACGCGCCCGCCGAGCCCAGCACCAGATGAGTCCAGCCGAAGAGGGGCTCGCCGTCGAACTGAGCCTAACGGGCGGGTCGGCGTGGTCGAAGCTGCACGGCGACGTCTCCAGCCAGCTGTCGGTGGCGTTCGGCGAGGCAGATAAACCCGAGACGCTGCCAATGAGCGAGATTCGCAACCTCGCGCATCACGCCGACCGCGACGTCCGGCGCACGGCCTATCACGCCGAGCTCGCCGCCTGGAAAGGAATCGAGATCCCGATGGCCGCCGCGCTCAACAGCATCAAGGGTGAAACGAATCTCCTGGCCAAGCGCCGCCGATGGGAAAGCGCCCTCGACGCCTCGCTGTTCTCGGCCAATATCGATCGGCCGACTCTCGAGGCGATGATGCAGGCCGCCGAGGAGTCGTTCCCGACGTTTCGGCGCTACCTTCACGCCAAGGCGCACGCTCTCGGTCTCGACCGCCTCGCATGGTTCGACCTCTTCGCCCCCGTCGAATCGGAGGAGGACGCCTGGAGTTATGGACGCGCCACCGAGTTCGTCGAGCGGCACTTCCGCGGCTATTCCCCGCACATGGGTGACTTCGCCGCCCGAGCGTTCCGCGAGGAGTGGGTCGACGCCGAGCCGCGCAAAGGCAAGCGCGACGGCGCGTTTTGCATGGGAATCGGCGGAGCCGATTCGCGCATCCTGATGAATTTCAAACCCTCGTTTGGAGCGGTCAGCACTCTGGCCCACGAACTCGGCCACGGCTATCACAACCTTTGCCTGGCAAACCGCACACCGCTTAATCGGAACACCCCGATGACGCTCGCCGAGACCGCCAGCATCTTTTGCGAGACGATCATTCGCGACGCAGGCGTCCGAGAGGGTTCCGAAAGCGAAAAACTCGCGATTCTGGAAGCCTCGCTGCAAGGCAGCTGCCAAGTGGTGGTGGATATCAGTAGTCGATTCCGGTTCGAGCAGGCGATCTTCGAGCGCCGCGAAGACCGCGAGCTCGCGCCGTCCGAGTTCTGCCAGATCATGCTGGACGCTCAGCGCGCCACTTATGGCGACGGGCTCGACCAAGACTTCCTACACGGCTATATGTGGGCCGTGAAGGGGCACTATTACGGCACCCGCGTCTCGTTTTACAATTATCCGTACATGTACGGGCTGCTATTCGCCTTGGGTCTCTACGAAGCGTATCGCTCCGATCCGACGGGGTTCGTTCCGCTCTACGACGAGCTGCTCGCTTCGACCGGCGAGGCGGACGCGGCGACGCTCGGCGCACGTTTCGGCATCGACGTACGCAGTGTGGAGTTTTGGCGCTCTAGCCTCGCCAAGATCGCCGAAGACGTCGATCGATACTGCGCGCTCGTCGGCTATTCCAATTAGCGATGCCGATCCCTTTCGACAGCCTGACTTTGGCGGCCGTCGCGGCCGAACTGCGCGGATGGCAGAGCGCGAAGGTGCAGAAGGTCCTGCAAGACGACGCGGGCGAGGTCGGGCTGGAGCTTTACCAAGGTGGAAGAGTCGGGTTTTTGCTGCTCTCCGCCCATCCCGAATTCGCCCGGGTGCATCTTGCGACGCGACGCCTGTCGCCGGTCAGCCCCCCGCCCCCTTTTTGCGCCGCCTTGCGAAAGTATCTCGACGGCGCGCGCCTGCTGGACATACGCCAAGTCGGCTTCGACCGTGTCCTGCATCTGGATTTCGAGCGAGGCGACGAGCCGTTTCGCCTGATCGCCGAGATCATGGGCAAACACTCGAACCTGGTGCTCCTCGACCGCGAGGGCAAAGTTCAAGGCGCGGCCAAATGGGTGGGACGACGCATGAGCAAGCGCCCCATCCAACCCGGCGCGCCGTACGCTCCGCCCCCCTTCGAACCTCGCCCTTCGCTCCTGACCGCACCCACGGACGCAGACCTTGAGGGCTATGAAGGCGCATCCCCCTTTTTGAGGCGGCTGCTCGCCGCTCCCGGCGGACCGAGTCTCGCCGAAATTCAAGATCGCGTCCGTAGCGGGAGCTACGCGCCGGTCTTCGTCCCGGGCGAAGGAGCCTACCCCGTCTCGATCGCGGCGCTCGGATACGAAGAGCTGCCCCGCGAGACGATCGGCGGCGCGCTCGAACAGTATTTCAACTTCGCGCTTCCCGCGCGGCGCCTCGAATCGCTGCGCCAGAACCTTCTGGGCCAACTCAAACGCGTGCTGCTGGCCCGCGAGACCGCGCTGCGCGATTTGACGCAAGCCCAGGACGCCGCCGCGAAAGCCTCTTCCTGGCAGCTTCGGGGCGAGCTGCTTCTCGCGTTCATGCGAGACGTCCCGTCCGGAGCCAAACTTTGGGAAACCGAGGACTACGAGGGCGCGCCCTTGCGAATCGCACTCGACCCGGCCTTGACGCCGAAAGAGAATGCCGAACGCTACTTCGACAAGGCCCGGCACGCCAAAGAGCGCGTCGGGGCCGTGGGCGAGCAACGGGGACGCATCGAGGAGGAGCGGGATGCACTTACGGCCCTGATCGCAGGGGTCGAATCCGCCCCACGTCTCGAAGCGTTGGAGGCTCTGCGCGAGGAGGCGAAGGCGCGCCGTTGGCTCAATAAGCAGCCCGATCCGACACTCAAAAAGGAGGAGCGGCCGTATGCCGGGCACCGTATCCGCGAGATCCTCGCCCCCGGCGGATATTCCGTGCTTTACGGCGAGAACGCCGAAAGCAACGACTACTTGACCCTGCGCGTCGCCAAGCCGAACGACTACTGGCTCCATGTGCGCGGTTCGACCTCGGCTCACGTGGTGATCCAAACTCAAAACCGCCCGGAAAAGGTCGGACTCGAAACCCTTCGCTACGCCGCCAAAATCGCGGTTCTGCAATCCCCCAGTAAGCATGCGGGCTACGTCCCGGTGGACTATACGCTCAAGAAATACGTTCGCAAGCCCAAAGGGGCCCCCAAAGGCACCGCATTCTACACGCACGAAAAAACGCTTCACCTCGAAGGGCACGAACTCAAACGTTAATAGCCGGGCGTGAAGATCGGAAAACGCGCCTCGCGCCGCTTGGCGGGGGTTCGCACGCTCAGCCGAAGCTCTCTCGACCAAATCAGCGTCTCCGGCAGCGGCGCCTGAACCAGATAGATGGCCCTCGCATTCTCACCCCGATCGATCGCGTAAGGCGGCTCGGGGCTTTCGAATTCGCCGAGGAGCGGCTCGCGGAACGGGACCAACCGGTGCCAAGGCAAACCCAGCACCTCTCCCCGGTCGCGGCTGCGGCGCAGCGCCAGCAGGCTCGCCTCGGGGGTAAACACGGTGCGAGTCTCAAGCGCCGCGTTCGCCTCGCACGGATTTGGCGGACCGTAACTCAAGGTAAAGCTCGCTTGCGCGAGATCCGTCGGGTCGATGCGCGCCGTAGCCCCGGACTCCAGCAGATCCATTTTGGGGAGTGCCGCGAGACGCACGATCATCGTCAAGCGCCCTCCTAGCCGCACACGAAGGTCGTCCCACCTCGCCTGCAACTCCGGCTGCGTCCAATCCTCGCTCGCGGCGCGATAGCCTAGCCAGCGCGAGCAGAACGCCGGCGACACCCACAGCGCGTCCTCGACGTCCTTGCGCACCCGGCCGTCGAACCAATACCCGATCGCGCGGCGGTCCTCTTCGGCGACACGGTCGATCCCTTTGCCCGCGCGGCAGATCGCCGCTCCCCGAGCCAATTCGGCGAGAATCGGCGCGGGCGGAAAGTCGACGGGACGCATCAAAGCGAGAAATCCAAACGCAGCGGCCAGCATCGCTTTTGATTATCGGCTGGCGCGAAGCGATTCTCACGCGAGTGCGGGAACCGAAGCTCGCAACAGGCGGTTAAACTCCTCCAAGGGGCCAGCGAGCGCTCGCTCCTGTCCGAGGTAAATTATTACGACCATGAAAACGACTTGGTGGCTCAGCCTGCTTTTCGCGGCCCTGCTCGCGGCCGGAGGGTGCAACGCTCCGAAGGACGCGCACGATCACGACCACGGCCATGATCACAGCCACGATGGGCACGACCACGGCCACGATCATGCGCACGACTCCAAGCCTGCGGAAACGACCGATCCGAACATCAAAGTGAGCCAAATCGACGAGAAGGTCGGGGACGGCCCCACGGCCGAAACGGGCGACCTCGTGACGGTGAACTACGTTGGCACCTTCACCGACGGCGAGATTTTCGATACCAACAAACGGGCCCAAGGCGATCCGTTCTCGTTCATCCTCGGCAGCGGCCAAGTCATCAAAGGGTGGGATCAGGGCGTCGCCGGGATGAAAGTCGGCGGCAAGCGCGTGCTAGATATCCCCTACCAACTCGCCTACGGCGAGAAAGGCCAGCCGCCTACCATCCCGCCGAAATCCCCCCTCCACTTCGAGGTCGAGTTGCTCGACGTCGTGAAGAAGGGCGACGAGGGCGTTTGGGAGAAAGACCCGAGCTTCGAAAAGGCCGGCACCGGTCCCGCGATCCAAAAAGGCGATACGGTCACGATCCACTATCTGGGCAAGCTCGTCAACGGCAAGAAGTTCGACTCGTCCCGCGACCGCGGCGAGCCGTTCACGTTCCAGGTGGGCGACGAGCAGGTGATCCTAGGCTTTGACGAGGCGGTCATCGGCATGCAGGCCGGCGGGAAGCGCAAAGTTCGCATTCCGCCGATGCTCGCGTACGGGCCGATGGGCAAAGAGGGCTCTATCCCCGCCAACGCCGTGCTGATCTTCGAGATCGAGATCGTCAAAGTCAAAAAACCGTAAGTTTCGTTCGAACTGGACCAGAGTTCCAAACAAACGGCTCCTACCCTCGATTTGGGTGGGAGCCGTTTCGTTGTGTAAAAAGGTACAACTGGAAGGGCGCGCCGCTCGTCGCGGACGAACGCCCCCGAAGGAGATAAGGATTAGAGATGATTGTCGGCGTTCCTAAAGAGATCAAAGAAGACGAGTATCGTGTCGCGCTCACCCCGGCGGGCGTTATGGCGCTTAAAAGCCGCGGGCATCAGGTGCTCGTCGAGCGAGATGCCGGCACGGGTACGCACCTCACGAACGAAGAGTACGAGGCGGCCGGCGCGGAGATCGTGGATGTGGATGCCGTGTGGAGCCGCGCCGAGATGATCGTGAAGGTCAAGGAACCCCGCGAGCCCGAATACGCTCGCATCCGAGAAGGCCAGATCGTCTTTACCTTCTTCCATTTCGCCGCCGACGCCGAACTCATGAAGGCGATGGTCGAGCGCAAGGGCGTCTGCGTCGCGTATGAGACCGTCGAACTTCCGAACCGCTCGCTGCCGCTCCTGACCCCGATGAGCGAAGTCGCGGGCCGACTCAGCGTACAGCAAGGCGCGAAATGCCTCGAAAAGCCGTTCGGCGGACGAGGCGTCCTCCTCTCGGGCGTCCCCGGAACCAAGCCCGCCACCGTGGGCATCATCGGCGGCGGTGTGGTCGGTACGAACGCCTTGAAGATCGCGGCCGGCTTCGGCGCGCAGGTCTACGTACTGGATATCGACCTGGAGCGGCTGCGCTACCTCGACGATGTGTTTCCGAACAACGTCATCACGCTTCACAGCAATCCCGGCACCATCCGGCAGGTGCTTCAAGAGGTCGACCTGTTGATCGGCGCAGTCTACGTCACTGGAACCCGTGCGCCCGTGCTCGTCACCCGCGACATGTTGAGCCTCATGAAGCCAGGCTCGGTGATTGTCGACGTCTCGGTGGATCAGGGCGGCTGCATCGAAACCACCAAGCCGACTACCCACCGCAACCCGACTTACGTCGTGGACGGAGTCGTGCACTACGGGGTCGCGAACATGCCCGGCGCGGTCGCCCACACCAGTACGTTCGCGCTGACGAACGCCACGCTTCCCTACGTCCTCAAACTGGCGGACCAGCGTCTCGACGCGCTTCGCAACGACGCGGCCCTTCGAAAGGGGCTCAACGCCGCCAATGGAACGGTCACCCTAGAAGCGATAGCCACACAGTATGGGTACCAATATATGTCGCCAGAAAATTTCTTGGCGAATTCCGGCCTATCCGTTGCGTAATATGGGGTCATGGTACACGCTTTTGTTGCACTCGGGCTGCTCGGCTCGAGCTTTGGAGGAACTACATCGTTGCTGAATCAACCCGCGCAAGACGCGTTTGAAATCGCGATCCACGAGATCGGAAAAGGCCCCGACGCGATGGCCGGCGACCTGGTTTACGTCAACTATAAGGGGACGTTTCCGGGCGGCGAAGTCTTCGACACCAACATGAAAGACGGCGGAGTCCCTTTCTCCTTCACTCTGGGAGCGGGTGAAGTCATCAAAGGTTGGGAGATCGGGGTGCCAGGTATGAAGCCCGGTGCGAAACGCAGCCTCACGATCCCTTATCCGCTCGCTTACGGCGAAGAGGGCAATCCGCCCGTCATTCCGCCGAAGGCGACGCTTCTCTTCGATATCGAGATGCTTTACGTCCTCAAGCAGGGCGAGGAAGAGAAAGTCGTGTTCGATCCCGATTCCGAGAAAGAGGGGACCGGAGCCGAAGTCAAAGAGGGCGACACGGTCTCGCTTCACTACAACGGCACCCTGGTCAACGGCAAGAAGTTCGATTCGTCCCGCGATCGTAACACACCGTTTTCGTTCAAGGTCGGCGGTAAACAGGTGATCTCCGGCTTCGAAGAGATGGTCAAGGGGATGAAGGTCGGTGGAAAGCGCAAAGCATTTCTTCCGCCGAAGCGAGCCTACGGACCGAACGGCCGCCCGCCGGTTATTCCGCCCAACAGCGTCCTCGTCTTCGAAATCGAGCTGCTCGAAATTAAATAGCGAGCCCTCCACAAATCGGCGTGCCCTTTTTCGGCACGAAAACGTCATAGTTTTGAGGGTAGGGATTCAGACTCCGCCCTCAAAACGATGACCGCTTCTTCCTTGTCCCGAACTTGCCGTCGCGCGATTTCGTCTTAGGATAGGCAGGAAGCCGGATTCTTAGGTTGCTATGAGATATTGGATCGTCTTCGTCGCTCTTTGTCTTGCCACATTGGGAAGCGCGCAAGTCTCCCAAACGGCGAGCGGCTACCTCTTTCGCTTAAAGATGGAAAAAGGCGAATCGATCGCCTTTCAGTTCGACGGAACGATCAGCGGCATGGGCGACAAGCCGTTTGAATGGGAGCAAGGCCTCTCGCTTTCGTTTCGCGACGTGGAACGCGACCTCGCCACGGTAAACGCGAATCTCACCGCTTTGAAAATCGGCGACAGCCGGCACGGCCCGCAAGAAAGGCATGTCTTTACGCTGGATCGCCAAGGCCGTTTCCGTAACAGCCACGAGAGCCTCTTCCAAAGCTTTCAGATCCGCTATCCCCAGTCCCCAGTCCGAATCGGCACCACGTGGCAAGAAAGCGTTCCTCTCAACATACCGCTCTATCACATGCCTCAACGCGGCATCGTCAGTTACCGCATGGAAGGAATCGAGTTTGTCGAGGGGAAAGGCACCGCCAAACTTTTCGTAACCGTGACGGGCTCCGGGCCGAACGCCATCCAAGGCACCGGCAATGTCTGGGTTTCGATCGAAGACGGCTTCCCTGTCACCGGGAAGCTCGACCTGACCATCAAGCTGCCCCAGACGCAAACTTCGAAAGACAACAAGCTCACGATCGAAGCCAATCTCTCGCGTGGCGGCTAACGCTCGGTGAGGGGAGTTCAGTCGCGGTCGAGAAGGACCGCGACTCCCGGCAGAGTCTTTCCTTCCAAGAACTCCAAGCTCGCGCCGCCACCCGTGCTGACGTGGCTCATCGTCTCGGCCAGGCCGAACTTCTCAACCGCCGCCGCAGAATCGCCTCCCCCGACGATCGTCGTCGCGCGCGCTTTGGCCATCGCCTCCGCCACGGCGAGCGTGCCTTGGGCAAACGGCCGCATCTCGAAAACGCCCATCGGACCGTTCCAGAGCACCGTTCCCGCCTCTCCGATCGCAGCGGCAAAGGCCTCGGTGGACACCGGCCCGATATCCGCGCCCAACTTATCCGCCGGAATGCGATCGACCGGGACCACCTCGGTCTCGGCCTGCTCGCCGAGTTCGGACGCGACGACCACGTCGACAGGGAGCATCAGCTTCTCGGGAGCGCGCTCTAGCAACCCTTTGGCGTACTCGAGGTTGGATTCGTCCAACAAAGACTTCCCGATCTCGTACCCCTTGGCCTTGAGGAACGTAAACGCCATGCCTCCGCCGATCAGGATGCGGTCAACGCGCGGCAAAAGCTGATCGATCAGCGCGATCTTATCTTTGACTTTCGCTCCTCCCAGAATCGCGAGAAAAGGATGCGCGGGCGAAGCCAGCGCGCGGCCCAAATAGTCGATCTCCTTTTCCATCAACAAACCGGCATAAGCCGGAAGATGGCGAGCGATCCCCTCGGTCGAGGCGTGCGGGCGGTGTGCCGTACCGAACGCATCGTTGACATAAATATCCGCGAGCGAGGCGAGCTCTTTCGCGAACTCCTCGCCATTGCTCTCTTCACAAGGGTGAAAACGAAGGTTCTCCAGGAGAACCACTTCGCCAGGCCGCATCGCTCGGCAAACGGCCTCGACTTCGGACCCGACGCAATCGGGCAGCAGACGCACCTCCGTCTCCAGGAGTTCCGAAAGTCGCTTCGCGACCGGCGCGAGCGAGAACTCGGGCGAAGGTTTGCCTTTCGGGCGCCCCAAGTGGCTTGCGAGAATCAGCGCCCCGCCATGCTCTTTCAGGTAGCGCAAGGTCGGTAACGCGGCAACGATACGGCGATCGTCGGTGATCCGGCCCTCCTCCAGCGGCACGTTGAAGTCGCAACGGACGAAAATCCGCTTGCCTGAGGCGTCGAAATCACGAATGGTCTGCTTGTTCATAAGGGTGCGATAGGCTCGGAAATAGAGAAGAAGCCCCGCTCCCGGGCGACGAATCACCTGGAGGCGGGGCCCTCGGGCGGCGCGACTAGCTGCGCTGCCGATGCTCGCGGATAAAGGCGGGAATATCGAGATCGGACTCGTCGTACACCTTCGCCGGATCGGGTTGGGTCGTGCGAGTCGCGGGGGGCGTCTCCTCCTGCATCACTTCGATTCGCGAAGGAGCCTGAATCGGCTCGCGGCGAGGCTGCTCTTCGATCACGGGCGCGGAAAAGGTGGCCTCGGCGACCTTTCGCCCCTCGGTGCTGTAAGGGTTAAACCCCGTCGCCAGCACCGTCACGCGGACCGTGCCGTCCATCGTCGGATCGACGATCGTGCCGAAGAAGATGTTCGCCTCATCCGCATCGCAAAGCGACTGGATGTACTGCATCGCCTCGTTGGCTTCGGCGAGCGTCAGGTCCTCGCTGCTCGAAACGTTCACGAGAAGACCGGTCGCACCGTGAATCGTCTGCTCCAGAAGCGGGCTATTGATTGCCGACTGCGCGGCTTGAAGCGCGCGCTGCTCGCCGACGCCGTATCCGATGCCCATCAGCGCGGGCCCGGCGTCGCTCATGACCGCCTTGACGTCCGCGAAGTCCACATTGATCTGCCCCGGGATCGTGATGATGTCCGAGATGCCCTGCACCCCCTGACGGAGCACATCATCTGCCACGCGAAACGCGTCGACGAGCGTCGTGCGACGCTCCACCACGCTTAAAAGCTTGTCGTTGGGAATCGTGATGATCGTATCGACGCGCCCCATCAGCGAGGTCACGCCCTGTTCCGCCAGACGTTGGCGGCGCGGTCCTTCGAAGGTGAACGGCCGCGTCACGACCGCGACAGTCAACGCGCCGATCTCTCGGGCGAGGTCCGCGATGACCGAAGCTGCGCCCGTTCCGGTGCCACCGCCCATCCCGGCGGTGATGAACACCATGTCCGCGCCTTCGAGCACCTTGCGAATCTCGTTCTTACTCTCCTCCGCGGCGCCCTTGCCGATCTCGGGGTTCCCCCCGGCACCCAGGCCGCGCGTCAGATTCACGCCGAGTTGAACTTTTCGAGGCGCGGAGCTAAGATCCAACACCTGAACGTCCGTGTTCATGGCGATAAACTCGACGCCCTTGATGCCGCTTTCCATCATGCGCTGCACCGCGTTCGAGCCACCGCCGCCGACTCCGATCACTTTAATGACTGCGTTTTGTACGCTCACTGTCTCCCTCTCGCATCCACTCGAAAAAGCTGTTGGTTCCGGCAAAAGACGAATCGCGAGGATGGCCTCCGGCCAGCCTCCCGTTCATCGACCCGGCTTCCCATTTTAGCCGTTCTGACCGGTGAATACAACCGCGAAACCGCCGTTTTAGAACAATCTTCGAGACTTTTGGAGCAATCCGTCCGTCTTAGGCAAATTCGCGATGCGCGCTTCAACTGCCGTCATTCAAACTGCTTCGGGCCTGAATCGCGGGCCGACCGGATTGTCTCGATCGCAATTCGGGACGTCCACTGCAACCCTGCCCCGGCATTTAAAAGCCCAGACGGCTGTTTCCGATTCGAAATATCGGAGTGAGCGCGAGAGATAGAGGCTTGAGCAAGAAAGGACCGAAAGAGCGCAAAGGTTCAAACGCAGCTGTGCTTATGGGCCATGCCCAGCCCAACTAGCATGCTACATCAAAGCCCAGCCAGATCGTCTCAAGTAGCTGTAGTTGGTATGTCAAAAAAAGTATGTTACGAGCTACAAAGAAGAAAAAGAAGGCGAAAAAGGAGAACTTAAGTTCAAAATCTGGAGCCGATGACCGGATTCGAACCGGTGACCTGCTGTTTACGAAACAGCTGCTCTACCACTGAGCTACATCGGCATGAGGCGCGGAGACCGCTTTCAGGCGGGAATTCTACCCGGCTCCGCGAAGCGGAATCGACGCAAATGCCCGAAAAACTTTGGAGGCGCCGAGCGGATTCGAACCGCTGAATGAGGGTTTTGCAGACCCTTCCCTTAGCCACTTGGGTACGGCGCCGAAGGGTTCCAATATACCACGCCCTCCGGCGAAGAAAGCGAGTCCCGGGGCCGCTCGCATCGCTTCCGGATGCAACGATCTCCGGCTGTGCGCTATTCTAAAGCCATGAGAGAGCTTCGTCGACGCTTCGCCCTCCTTCCTTTGCTTTGCGCGATCCCCTTCTTGACTTGCATCTCTTGTACCTCCGCCGAAGGTCCCAGCCAAACCGGCGCAGCCCGCGAAGCCGCTCCGGCTGGCGTGCAAACTCCTGACGATTCTTCGACGGAAGGAAGCGCCGACCGCGCCGCGCTCGAAAAGGGGTACGCGGATGCGAAAGCCGCCCACGAAGCCGCTCCGACCGATACCGCCCTCACAAGCGCTTTCGTCGAATCGACCGTCAAGCTCGGCACGGCGTACATGACCGCCCCCGATCTTGGGCCGAAAGACAAATATCCCGCCGCGCTCCGCTACTACCGTGAGGCGCTCGCCCTGAACCCGACACACGAGGACGCGCTCAAAAACGCCAAAATGATCGAAGAGATCTACCAATCCATGGGCCGCCCCATCCCCGAATAGAACTTTTCCAACGCCCCATGGCCAGCCCTCAGTCGAACTTGATCCGCCGAGCGCCGCTGCTGCTGCTTACGATGGCGGCGCTGCACGTCTTGTTCGCGCTTTTATATGCCCAGGCGACGCCGTATCGCACGCCCGGCACGCTCTCTTTCCTCTATCCGAGCCCGATCCAAGTGGTCGATATCGGAGCGCCCGACGAGCGTCAGCACGTCAACTACGTACGGGATCTCCTGACCGAGAGGCGGCTTCCAGTGCTTCGCGCGGACGATCCCCAACTGGGCGAACGGTACGAGGCTCACCAACCTCCTCTCTACTACGGGCTCGCCGCCGGCTTTTCCAAGCTACTGGGTGGCCTGGATCTGGAGTCGCCGGCCGGATGGAAACTCCGCTGGCTCAACGCGTTGATCGGCGCGGGAACAGTGGCCGGCGTCTATTGCTTGGCCCTCTGGGGCTTTCGGGACCATGCCGCGGCATTGATCGCGGCGGCGATCGCCGCCTTTTTGCCCATGCAGGTGGCGCTGAGCGGAGCGGTCAGCAACGATCCCCTTTTGATCGCTCTGGCGACGTGGACGCTCGCCGTATGCGCAAAAGGACTGCGCGAAGGATGGAGCGCGCGGCTTCTCATCGGAGCCGGCGTCCTGGCCGGGCTCTCGCTTTACACCAAAACCTCGGGACTGGCGCTGATCCCGATCCTCGCGCTGGCTGCCTTCCTCCCCCAATTCAAACGGCCCACCCTCCCTCAGGCGGGGCTGCTCGTTGGGCTTCCCATCCTGCTTTTCGTGCCATGGATGCTCCGCAACCAGGCTCTCTACGGCGATCTCCTCGGCATGAGCGTCTTCAACCAAGCGTTCGCCGGGTCGATGTCGAAGGTCGATCCTTCCCGCCTCGCCGACCCGGCGCACTGGAAAGGCGTCCTCCAGTTGACCGCGATGAGCTTCGTGGGGCTGTTCGGGTACATGGACATTCCGCTTCCCCAATGGACGTACTCCGCGATGTGGGTCGGGGGCGCTTTGCTGATCTTCGGATGGCTCCGCTCCTTACGCAAAGAGGAGTGGCGCTTCGGCAAGGCGGTCACCCTTCTCAACGGCGCGTTTCTGCTGGTCGTGATCGCTCTGTTCATTCAGTTCAACATGCAGTATTTCCAAGGTCAGGCGCGCTACCTCTTCCCCGCACTCGGCCCCATCGCCTGCGGGATGGGCATCGGGCTGGTCACGGTCAGCCGCTGCAAAGGGGTGTATACGTTTTATGCGCTGGCAGTGATCTTGATCGGCTTGAACCTTTGGATCCTCACCTGGCTTCCCGGCGGTTTTCGACCTCTCGACTCCTAACGGCGAACGCATAGAACGATTGCGCCCGTCTATGCTGCGACGGGCGCTCGAATTTGTGTAACATTCGCCCCTCGGCGGTTCGTAAAGAAAGGTGCTTTGGTGTCTGTCGTTCTAGAAAAAAGCGCGTTACTCGCCCTCGACGAGGATCATCTGCTCGTCGATCGGTTTAACGCGGGCGACGAAGCGGCCTTCGAGCGACTCTACACCAAATATTACGACAAGACCTACAGCATCGCTCGTGGCGTCTTGTTGGACAGTGAGGACGCCTCCGACACCGTCCAAGAGATCTTTACCCTCGTTTACCGCCACCTCGGCCGGTTCGACCACCGCTCGAAATTCAGTACCTGGCTGTATCGCATCGCGGTCAACCGCAGCATCCAGGAATCGCGCCGGGCACGCTATCGATACAAGCATGTGCCGCTCACCGAGGCGATCCCGGAAACGCCCACCGAAGCCGGGCCTCACCGCGATCCCAAGATCCAAACCGCGCTCGCCAAGATGCGCCCCGCCGATCGGCTGCTCATCACGCTTTTCTATTGGGAGGAGCTCTCGCTCCAAGACATCGCCCAAACGCTGGGCTGCAACGCCAACGCCGCCAAAACGCGCCTCTACCGCGCTCGGGAACGATTTCGAGAGCATTACGAAAGCGAGGACGCATGAAGACGCCGCGCGAAATCGACGAGTGGATGTGGCTGGTCGCCGAAGACGGCAGCTCCGAGGCCGTGCGCGAGTTCGAGCGCCGCTACCCAGGCCATACGCTAGAGCTGCACCGCCGCCTGGAGATGATGGAGAGGCTACGCAAAGTCGGGCGTGCACGCTCCCTCGGCGAACGTCCCCGCTTCGCGCCGCGAATGAACCGCCCCGCCCCCTGGCAATGGATGGGAGGGCTCGCGTGTCTGCTGTTGATCGGCGGCGTCTCGTATTTTGCGACCCTCCGGCTTTCCACCAAAGCCAAGGCGCTTCCCGCTCCCGCTTCGATGGCTCACACGAGCCCGTGGAATGAGACACCCCCACAAACAGGGGGCACTCCGGTCACCGCGAACATGACGCGCGTCGCTTCGCCCGCCGAGCCTACACCAAATGCGCAAAATACGGTCCGCATGGAGGCAGTCGAATTACGCACCGCCCTAGAGTTGCTCGCCGCTCAAGGCCAGATCCGGTTGCAGTTCGCCCCCGACATGCCCAACCCCACGATTCGGTTTTCCTATACGGGCTATAGCACGATGGAGATGCTGGAGGACCTGGGACGGCACCTGGGATTCACGCCGTTCGACCAAGGGGACGGTACGATCTTGATCGTTCCGGCCATCGATCCGAACCGTCGCCTCGCCCAAGCGCACGGGGGACAAAACGGCGAAGTGGCGATCCTTACCGAGAGCGAGACGCGCTAACCGCTTTCTCGCGATCGGACGTCGGGGCTTGAGTATCGCAACCCGTCAGTTCGATCTTAATTCCGACGAGTTCGAATCCGGCGGCGCGGGTTTGAGCCTCCAACGCCTCCACCACATGGCCCGGCACGTTCAATTCGGTCACGGTGCCGGTCTCCTCACACACGATCACTTCGGAGCGGCGGCGGTGGCTGTTGACGATGCGGCAAGGGAAATAGCCCTCGGCGATTCCCACGTAATGAATCAGGCTCACTTCCTGCAAAGTGGATAGGATACGGTACACGCTTACAACGTCGATTTTCCCACCGGCGTTGACAATCTTTTCGTGGATCGCATAGGCGCTTAGCGCCTTCTGAGTGTCAGCGAGAGCGCGGATCACTTGAATTCGCGGCATCGTGATCCTGAAGCCAGCCGCGCGAAGCTCACGGATGGCGAACTCCTCGTAGGCTTTCGCTACTTCCAATGGGGCACGATGCACCATCGGATCGGCCTCTTTCACTCTTCGCTCTTTCATAGATTCATTATGTACGACGCACTATCTACACCCGATAGGTCCCAAAATTTCCCCACTTTTTGCAAAAAATGCGATTTTCAGCCTGCTGACGGGTTTTTTTCGATTTTCAAATTTCCTGGTTCCCTTGAACCAGAGTTTATGATATGCTGAACTTTGAAGAATCAATTCGGCGATTCCGAACCTATTGGAGCGGGCTCGCTGAGTCTGGAGGAGAGATTAACATGCAGTTTTACAACCTGAAGACTCGATCTCACGTCGACGTCCCGGATTCGGACGTTCGCAAGATGAAGATGGTCCGCAAGACCAAGTCCGGCGAGCAGACTCGCTACGCCCTGACCGCCGAATACAACGGCAGCAAGCTTTTCAAGTTCGTCAGCGAGGACACTTTCAAGAAGTCCTCGGCCAAAGAAGTCAGCAAGTAAGTCGTCCGGCCTGGGATCAGGCCACCAGAAATGCCCGGAGGCCCAGAGCCAAACCGGGCATTTTCTATCTATGACCTCTCCTTCTCCGTTCCGGGACCCCACTGCCGCCGAAGAGGCTCGGCGACGCATCGAGGCCATCACCCATATGCCGTTCGACGGCTTCTCCGGGGCGTTTCGACGGAACGCGGACCCCGACCTCGCCCTGGTGCATCTGGAGCGCTGGCTGAGCGCGACCGCCAGCCCGGCCTCACAGTTCGCCCACCTGCTCGCCGTTCCCGCACTCACCCACTCGTTTTTGAATCTCCTAGGCGCGAGCCGGCCGCTTGCCGACATGCTCGTTCAAAACCCCGAACTCGCGAGCCTGTTGCTTGATCCAGCGTCCACAACCCAGCACCCGACCGCCGAAACGATTTACCGAGAGGGTCAGGCACTTCTTCGCTCCAACACTTCCTACTCGCACTCGCTCGATCGCCTGCGTTTCTTGCGCCAGCAGTGGACCTTGCGAATCGTTCAACGCGACCTCGCCGGAGATTGGAGCCAACCGGCTATTTGGCGAGCGCTTTCGGAGCTCGCAGACGGCATGATCCGGCTGGCGGCGGAGGTCGCTTGGCATGCCTTCCGACAGGACCGTTCCGAGCTTCCCGAGACCTGCCCGGTGGCGATCGTGGCGTTCGGCAAGCTCGGGGGGCACGAACTGAACTACAGCTCGGACATCGACCTGGTGTACGCGCTTCCGGACGATCTGGACGAAAGCGCGCAAAAGCTCTTGGCCCGCTACGCCGAGGCGCTAACCCGCGCGATCGGCGATCCGATGGGTCGCGGCAGGCTCTACCGCGTCGATCTCCGCCTGCGCCCCTATGGCGGAGCCGGCCCCATCGCGCCGACGCTTGCCGCGCTGCGGCACTACTACGATCTGTACGCCGAGCCCTGGGAAATCCAAGCGTTACTCCGTTCGAGACCCGTCTTCGGCCCCGAGAGCGCGCATCGCGTTTGGCATGATCTGGTGCGAGAGCGCGCTTACCCGGCGGCCATCGGCGAATGGACGCTCGACGAGCTGATGCAGAACCGAACGCGCCTAGAGACCCACTTCGAGCCAGACGATCTGAAACGCGGCAAGGGGGGCATCCGGGACATCGAATTCCTGACGCAGCTCTTGCAGATCGTACACGGTCATGCGAACCCCTCCCTCCGCACGCCCAATACCCTCGAGGCGCTCCGGGCACTCGATAACGCCGGACTGGTGCACCATTCCGTCGCGCAAAGCCTCGAGGCGGCGTATACATTCCTTCGCAAGCTCGAGCACCGCTGCCAGCTGCTTGACGGCCTTCAGACACACCGCGTCCCCGACGACCAGCTCGCCCGTGAAAAGCTCGGACGGCTGATGGGGTTCAGGAATTGGAATGAGCTCGACAAGGCGCTGCGCCGCCATCGTCAAACCGCGCATCTGCTCTACACCCAAACCCTGCGGCCTGCCGCTCCATCCGAAGACCGAGCGGAAGTGCTCCAAAAGCTCGGGCCCTTGGCGATTCCGGTAACTCAGTGGTTCGACGGTCTTCCCGAGAGCCAAGCGTTCTATGAAAGCCTGCGCCTCAACGAAAGCAGCCTGCGACGCACGTTGCGCCTGCTGACCGCCGCCCCCATGCTCGCGCCTCTCTTCCAAAACTCGGTCTCACTCACCGAGCAGCTTCTGAGCGGGGAGATCGAGGAGCCGCGAACGCTTCGCTTCGACGGCCTGTTCACCCTGGAGGAGCTCGAAGAAGGGCCTCCGGCGCGCCTCGCTCAGGCGTTCAAGCAGGACTATGCCGCTTTGATCGCACAAGAAGCTCTCCAGCCGCATTCAGGCCCCTCGATTCCGGAGCGGCTGAGCGCGCTGATGGACGCGCTGATCGAAGCGGTCCAAGAGGGACTCGGAGGAGATTTCGACATCCTCGCTCTCGGCAGCTTCGGCCGCCGCGAGCTCACGCCCGCCTCCGACGTCGACCTGCTGTTTCTGCTCCAAAGCCCCGAGGCGCACGCCCAGGCAGAAAAACAAGCCCAACGTTTCTTGGGTCTGTTCCATGAATTGCGGCGCTTCGATGTGCCGCTCCAGGTCGATCTCCGGCTACGCCCAGAAGGCCGTGCGGGGCTTCTGGTTCGCACCTACGAAGGGTTTCGGGCTTACGCTCAAAACACGATGGAGCCTTGGGAGCGTTTCGCCCTGGGGCAAGCGCGCGCCGTCTCGGGACACCCGGAAGCCCTACGCGTCGTCCGCGAGGCCGCTTACAGCCCCGGGCTCTCTGCCGAAGATCTCACCGCTCTGGTCGCGATGAAAACGCGCATCGAAACCGAGCGCGTTTCGGAGAGCGAGCGCACGCGTCACCTCAAGCTCGGCCGAGGCGGGCTCGGCGACCTCGAGTGGCTGGTCCAACTCGCGCGCCTTCGCTACGGCCCCGGCGACGGGGTCACGCTTCCCGACCAGATCGTAGGGCTGCAGCAGGCCGGATTCTTTTCGGCACAAGAGACGAAAGCGTTGATTTCGGCGCATGAGCGTCTGCTGGGCCTTCGCGTGCGTCTCCTTCTTTTGGGGCAAAAAGGGGACGTGTTGCCAAGCAACCCGGATAAGCTAGAGGAGGCCGCCCGGGAAACCGGCTTCACCTCGGGGCCTGCCCTCGAACAGGATTATATGATCATGACCGAAACGGTGCGCACTCTCTATATGACCGGCTTGGAGCGCCTCGCCCGATGACGATCGCTCTCGGCGCGCTGCTCGCCTATTTGCTGGGGGCGATCCCCTTCGGCATGCTGATCGCACGCATGAAAGGAATCGATATCATGTCCGTGGGCAGCGGCAATATCGGCGCGACCAACGTGTTCCGTGCCGTCGGCAAAGGCTGGGGCCTCGCGGTGCTCGTTCTCGATGTCGCCAAAGGTTTCCTTCCGACCTTCCTAACCCTCTCGATGACGGGCAGCCGGGAGTGGGCGCTGCTCGTCGGCACCTGCGCGATCCTCGGACACTGCGCGTCGCCGTTCCTTCGCTTCAAAGGCGGTAAAGGCGCGGCCACGGCGCTCGGGTTCATTATCGGCCTCACACCGCTCGCCTCGGCCTTCTCGTTCGCGGTCTTCCTTTTGTGCCTGCTCACCACTCGAATCGTAAGCCTCTCAACGCTTCTGGCGAGCCTCACTGCGCTCGGCTGCGTGATCGCGTTCGGTTACTCCCCGTTCGTAATCGGAGCCTACACCCTAATCAACGGCTTCCTGTTCTACCGGCATCGCGGGAATATCGCGCGGCTCCTGAAAGGCGAAGAGCGGCGCATTCAGTTCGGAAAGCGGCCCCCGGAAACCCACGCCCAAGGTTAAGCCCGTCATGCCGATGCCCCCTCCTCCCGCCCTCAGCCCGGCTTTTGCGCCAGGGCTTTGGCCGGCGGAGGCGGGTGACCTCGCCGACGTGGTGATGAACGACCCTCTGCTTCTCGTGTTGGGGCTGCTGGTGTGGCTCCCGATCGCATTTTGGGTAGTCGTGCTGGTCCAAAACCTCATCTCGGGCGATCTGGAGTTTCACCATTGCCTGATCGGCGTATGCCTCTCGATCGCGCTGGGGGCGATCACCATGAAGCCCCCCCACCCCGCGCTCACGATCTATCTCTTTCTCCTCGTCATCCTCCTCACCGTCTTCTTCCCGACGGGTCAAGAGATCCTGCGCCAACGCCAGCGCAGCCAAATGGCCGCGGAAGAGGTCGAGGAGCTCTACGTCACGATCGACGCCTATCCTTTGAACTGGCTGGCGCGGTTCGAGCTCGCGAAGCGCCTCTGGAGCATGGGGCACGGAGCCCAGGCGATCGCGCTCGGCGAGACGAGCATCGTCCATATGCCTGGCATGTTGTACGACACCGAGCACAACACGCTCAAGCGCTGGAAAGCGCGGTTTCGCCCCGAAGGAGCCCCGACGGGCACTCGCTGTCTGGACTGCGGGCGACTCAACTCGCTCGACGCGATCCGATGCGAAAGTTGCAACGCCCCTATCCTCTTGCATCTCATCCGTGGACGCTGGGTGGGGCGGGGCGCGGGCATCCGCCTCTTTTGGAGCTGGGCGACGCTTTTGCTCATTCTCGTGGGCGTACCCTACGCGGCGCTCGCTCTTCCGGGGCGCTTTGCCGCGCTCGGCGTGATTTTTTTACTGCTCGTGGCCCTGATTTCCGTCATTACCATCGTGCTTGGGGGTAGAAAACAACTGCGATCATGAAACGGCTCGACCGCTACCTCATCAGTGAGCTGATCGTGCCGTTTCTCGTCGGCACGCTCGCGGTCGTGTTGATGTTTCAGGCCAACCTTCTGATCGCGCAGATGAAGTATCTGCAACTTCAGCACGTTCCGGCGACCGCGATTCTTCAGGTGATCCTGTACAAGACTCCATTTTTCTTGAACATGACCCTGCCTGTGGGCACCTCGCTCGCCGCCTCGCTCGCGATCTCTCGCCTCGCCCGCGAGACCGAGCTCACCGCCATGCGAAGCGCAGGTGTTTCGATCCGGCGGGTCGTCCTGCCGATCGCGCTCTTCGGCGCCCTCGTCGGCATAGGCAATTACTACCTGGTCGAGAAAGTCGTGCCGCCCGCGGAAAAACGAGCAGGCAAGACCCTGCGCGAACTCGGCATCCTCTCAGCCAGCCCCGAGTTTCAGGCCAACGCGGTGATCTATCTCAAACGAGGTGCCGCGAGTTTCGGCTCAGTCAGCCGTGGGCCCGACAAGTCGATCTATCTTTCGGATATCCTGCTGATCGAACGGCCCCGTCCCGGCGAGGTGAGCTTTATCACCGCGCCGCAAGGGGAGTATCGGGACGGGATGTGGACCTTCCGCGATCCGTACGTTTTTCAACTCAAAGGCATCGACCTGCTCGCGGCCAAACCCCAGGAGGATATGGTCATCAACGAGCGGATCGTGATCTCGGACCTCTTCTCCGCTCCCATGCCCGAAGAGCAGACCGCAGCCCAGCTTCGCCAGGCCATCGAAGACGGCAAGAAACTCGGCCGCAATACCCGCATGCAGGAAGTGTCGTACCATGTGCGATACAGCGTGCCCGTCTCATGCATGGTGTTTGCGATCGTGGCCCCGGTATTCGCGATCGCCTTCGCGCGCTCCGGCGGTTTCGTGGGGGTGCTGCTCAGCATCGTGCTGGTCTTCGCCTACTATAACGCGTTCGTGATTTCGACGGAGGTGTTGGGGCGCACGGGGGTGCTGCCCCCGTGGCTTTCGGCCTGGCTTCCCAACCTGATCTTCGCCGCGTTAGGCCTCTTGGGACTCCGCCGACTCGAATAGCGCGGAAGACTCGGGGGCGCGGACCCAACGGCGCCGCAGACGTAGCTCGGAATCCAGCTCCAGATAGACGCGAGGCGACCCCGACCGCCCCAACCGCGCGCGCGGGTTCAGGCAGCAGAGCCGGATCGCCGTCTCCAAACCGAAATCTTCGGAGAGGAGCCGGAAAACGTCCATCAGGGTCACGGCGCTTCCCGCCAGCCCGCCTTCCGGTTCGAGGCGCACGCCCTCCCGCGTGACGACGCACGCTTGCCCCCACATCGTCAGCTTCGTGCCCAGCGGCATCCCGGAAGCCATCGTTCCGTCGCTGACGCCGATCACCCCTTGCTCCGGCTTGAGGCGCAGGAGCAGCGCCGCGGCCTCCTTGCTCACATGCCGCCGGTCGTAGATGAGCTCCGCCGTCAATCCGTCCTGTGTCAGCGCGTAGCCGAGGGCCCCGGCCTCACGGTGATGCAGCCCCCGCATCGCGTTAAAGCAGTGCGTAACGTGCGAGACCCCGAATTCGAAGCCGAATCGCGCCTCATCGTACGTCGCATTCGTATGCCCCATGCTCACGATGACCCCACGCCGCATCAAGCGAGCACTGAGCTCCAGCGCACCGGGCAGTTCGGGCGCGAGGGTCACGAGCCGCAACCGGGGATCCTCCAGCACTTCGTCCCACGACGAGGGGCCTTGAGGTGGAAGAACCAACGCATCGAACGGTTGCGCCCCGGGGAATCGGGGGCTCAAGAAGGGTCCCTCCAGATGAAATCCCCAAATCGCCGGGTGCTCCGGCAGCGTATCGAGCGCCGCGCGAACGGCCTCCACGCTCGCCGAAACCGTAGTCGGCAGCACCCCCTCGTACCCTTGCGCCTCCAACTTTTCGACGAGAACGAGCATCTCTTCCCGGCTCGCCGCCATCCAGTCGATGCCGAACGCCCCATGGAGGTGCAAGTCCACCAACCCCGGAATCAGCACCCCCTGGGGGGGGCGACTGACCCGCGTAAGCCGCAATTCTCCGTCGACGAACTCGGCGGCGTAGCTGCCCAGCCCCTCAGGCCCCAACGCGGTAAAGATGCCGTTCATAGCGCTTTGACGAACCCTCCCTCTTCACGGCGAATCTGACCCTCGAGTTCGAGCACCGTGAGCTCGGACAGCAAATCGCGCATCGGGATGCCGGTTCGCTCCGCGATCGATTCGGGCGGAAGCGGGGCGGTACTCAAAAGGGCCAAAATCGTCTGGCCGCTCTCCCCTTCCGGTTCCGGAACCGCCTCTTGAAGCACGAATTCCAAGCCCAACGTCTCCAAGATCAGCCCAGGATGGTCGGCCAGGGTCGCCCCCTCGCGAATCAGCGCGTGCGAGCCCGCAAAATTCAGATTATCGATGTTCGCGGGGACTACAAACACCGGCCGCCCCATCTCCAGCGCGGCGTTCACGGTGGCGAGCGCCCCCGAACGCTCGGGAGCTTCGACCACAAGCAAGGCGTCGCTCAGCCCGGCCACGAGTCGATTCCGAACCAGAAAACGATATCCGCTGGGTGAGGAGCCGAGCGGAAACTGACTGAGCAGGCACCCTCGCTCCCGGATCCTCTCGAACAGCCCGGCGTGAAGCGGAGGATAGACGCGGTCGACGCCTCCCGCCAAAACCGCCACGGTCCGCCCTCCCGCGGTCAACGCTCCTTGATGCGCCGCGGCATCGACCCCCAGCGCGCCCCCGCTCACGATACACACTCCGGCTCGAGCAAGGACTTCGGCGAACTTGAGCGCCACCGCCTTTCCGTAGGGCGAAGCCGCGCGCGTACCCACGATCCCCACCGTCCGCCCGAGCAGCGGCGCCGGAGAGCCCCATGCGAAAAGAGCGGGAGCGATCTCGGCCTCGCAGAGCCGTTCGGGAAACGCGGACTCAGGCCAAACCTCGATCCCTCGAGCAAGCGCTTTCTCCCCCGCGAGAAGATCGGCCTTGGCCCAGCGCTCCTTCTCTTTGGGCGTCAAAAGCCGGCTTGTGGGAACGAAGCGATCCGGCTCGGGCAAAGAAGGCCCAAGCTCTCGCAAGAGGGCTTGGGCCTTGGCGTGCGGCAGTTCCATCGCAAGGAACCGCTGCCAGAAAAGTGAGCTCATGGACGCCCGGTGCGTCCGCCTCGATTTCCCGGCCGGGTCCCTGTGCCGGTCCCCGTTCCCGACCCTTCGGTTCCGGGCCGCGTCACCGGGCGCAAAAGATTATCCACCGTCAACACGAACTCCTGTTCGACGGTGTTGCCCAGCCAGTCCGTCGCCTTGACTTTGATGCTCTGACGGCCGTTTTCGAGCGGTTTGTTCTCGGTGAAATTCGAAACGCGAACGATCGCAAAGCCGTCTCGGCCGTATTCGTGTGCGTAGACCTTTCCGTTCACCGTAATCTGGATCGTCGATTCGTTGACGCCAGAAGCTTCGTCCTCAATGCGGAAGATCAGCTCCAGCGGGGGCTGTCCCGAAACCTGATCGCCCGGATTCGGCCAGGCCATCGTGACGCTGGGAGGCGTGAGATCCACGCCGATGCCCTGGTCGAAGGCCAGTAGGCTGCCGTCTTGCGCCAACAAAAGCATCGTGTTCCCCGAGAGCACCGCCGGGGCCGCGGCGCGAATCGTATACACCCGGGTCTCCGTCTGCGATGTCGAACCGCCGCCGCGCGGCTGATTCTGCGCGCTGGTCCCACTCGTGCGGAC
The DNA here is from genome assembly GCA_037189405.1 of bacterium. Taxonomy (GTDB): domain Bacteria; phylum Armatimonadota; class Fimbriimonadia; order Fimbriimonadales; family Fimbriimonadaceae; genus JBBCJD01. The sequence goes on along the minus strand of JBBCJD010000007.1, from coordinate 101,453 downwards.
GGTCGTCTCGCCGAGCGGACGCACCAGATAGCTCCAGACGATCTCGCCGGACTGCGCGTCGATCAAATTCAGCGTGCCGTTCGTCGTAGGCACCATGAAGAAGCGCCCGATGCAACTCGGATCGGTGGCGGGCAACGAGCCCAAATCGATCGGAGTTCTTCCGATCAAACGACCAGGCTCAGAGATGCGATATACCTTCCCCGATTGCGAAACCGCGACCACCCCGATCGAGGACACGCCGGGGCTGAACTCCAGCGGCTCGCCGACGTTCACCTGCCAGCGTGCACGGCCCGTCGCCGCATTCAACGCCGACACGAATGTGGCGGTATTCACATACACCGAATCGCCGAAGACGACCGGCTTGGAATTGGGGTTCACAAACCCGAACGTGGCGGGGCGCCGCCACGTCTCGCGGCGTGAAGCCACGTTCAAAGACACCAGCTTGAACGTATTGGTGAGATAGAGGACGTTCGTGTCGAACGCCGCCAGATTCGGGTTCAGTCCGTCGAAAATCTTATAGGGTTGATCCCAAACCGCTTGGCCGTTCTCCGCGTTGAGCGCCATCATGGAGTTGTCGCTCATCGCGAACACCACCCAATTCGCCACGGCGGTGTGTTGACCCATCGTCGGAACCAGCGTGCGGTACTGCCATTTCTCCTCACCGGTAACGGGGTCGATGCCGAAGACCACCGAGTTGTCCGCCATAGCGACGATCACATTCCCGACACGCACCGGGCGGGCTCGAAACGCGCCTTGAATCGGCTCGACCTGGGGAAAGCGCCACTTGAAATTGCCGGTCGCCTTATCGATCGCCATCACGCGGTTGCCGGAGGCGATATAGATACTGCCGGACGTTTCGTCGACCAAGTACCCACCCGGAGGGGCGGTGGTCGGTTGCGCCCAACGCCAAGCCAGCGGCGTCGGCCCCCTGAAATCGGCGAAAGTCGCGCAGACGAGGCACAGGGCGGCGAGAGAGACGGTGAGGCAACGTAGACTTCGCATTCGTTTTACTGCTTCCCTTACCCCGCTATTGTACATCCGGCACGAAGCGCGCGGGGCGCGGCTCTATCCTTATCGGACGAACATTCGGGGGAAAAAGTCACCCCCGAATCCGCCGTTTCTAGGTTTCTCCTCCCGCGGCAGAGCGCGGGTTTTAGCCCACCACCAGGTTGACGAGCTTGCCCGGTACGACGATCACCTTGCGCAAGGTCTTGCCTTCCAGGTGGGGCCGCACCCGCTCCGATTCCAGCGCGACTCGCTCCAGCGTCGCTTGATCCGCTTCGGTAGGCATCTCCAACGTGTCGCGGAGCTTGCCGTTCACCTGCACGGCGATCGTCACGGTCTCGCGCGCAAGCCATCGCTCGTCGAGCTCCGGCCAATCCTGCTGGTAGGTAAACCCTTCCATTCCCAAAAGATCCCAAAGCTCGTCGGCGCTATGCGGAGCCGCGGGCGCCAGAAGCAGCACGAAGGTTTCCAGCATTTCGCTGGCCTCCGCCCGGATCTCGGATGCGGGCGTCGTCTTGAGCACGTCTCGAACGCCGTTCAGAAACTCCATCATCGCCGCGACATAGGTATTGAACGCAAAACCCGAGATGTCGTCGGTCGCGCGGCGGATCGTGTGATGCGTCAAGCGGCGAAGCGCCTTTCCGGCCTCAGAGCTTTCCCCCGTATCGATCGCATCCCGCCAGAGCGGGTCGTACGCGGAGCGGCACTCGTCGACGAGCTTGAACACGCGCGAAAGGAAGCGCACTTGCCCGTGGATCGCCTCGTTCGACCACTGCACGTTTTGCTCGAACGGCGCGACGAACAGCTCGTAGAGACGAAGCGCGTCCGCGCCGTACTTTTCGACGATCTCGTCGGGGGTAACCACGTTCCCCTTGGACTTGCTCATCTTTTCGTAACGGTGGAACACCTGATCTTCGGGAAGCGAGTGAGCTTCCTCAAAAGTGATCTGAATCCCCTCTTCGCCGACGCCCAAAGTCTCGCCCTCGCGCGGCGCTCGGAACGGGGTCGGGGCGAGCACCATGCCCTGGTTTCGCAGCGTCTGGAACGGTTCTTGAACCGGCACAAGCCCTGCATCGTAGAGCACCTTCGTCCAAAACCGCGCGTAAAGCAGATGCATGACTGCGTGCTCCGCGCCGCCGACGTAGCAGTCCACGGGCATCCAGTATTCGACTTCGGCCGGGTCCCACCCCTTCCGCTTGTTGTGCGGATCGCAAAACCGCAGGAAGTACCACGAGGAGCAGGCAAAGCCACCCATCGTATCGGTCTCTCGACGCCCCAGTTTGCCGTCCTGATCGGTGATGTTCACCCACTCGTCGATCGCCGCCAGAGGGCTCGATCCGTCGCCGCTGGGCTCGTAGTGCTCGACTTCGGGCAACTCGACCGGCAGGTCTTCGTCGGGCACGGGCTGGATCTCCCCGTCCGCGGAATGGATCACCGGGATCGGACAACCCCAATACCGCTGGCGGCTGATTAGCCAGTCGCGAAGCTTGTACTGCACTTTGCGCGTCCCCAGATCGCAAGCCTCGAACCACTGTCCGAGCTCCTTTTGCGCCTCCGCCACCGAAAGCCCGCTGTATTCGCCGGAATGAACCAGGAAGCCGTCTTTCGATTCGAAAGGCAGCGTCTCGGGAGACACCCCTTTCGCGGGGCCGATGACCGGCTGAACGGGAATGCCGTACTTCTGCGCGAATTCATAGTCGCGCGCGTCGTGCGCCGGAACCGCCATGATGGCGCCCGTCCCATAATGCATCAACACGTAGTCGGCGATCCAGATCGGCACGCGCTCCCCGTTGGCGGGATTGATCGCATAGGCCCCGGTAAATACGCCGGTCTTCTCGCGCGTGGTCGCCTGCCGATCGGTGTCGCTCAGACGTTTGGCGTTCTCGCGATAGGCACGGATCTCGGCGCGATGCGCCTCATCGACGAATCCCTCCAGCGTTTCGATCGACGGATGCTCCGGCGCAAGCACGCAGAAGGTCATGCCGTAGACCGTGTCGATGCGGGTCGTAAACACCTCGAAATGCGGCGCGCGCTCGACGATCTCGAACTCCTCGTCCGATTTCTCTTCGTGAGGCATCGCCACGCGCATGCGGAATTGAACCCCTTCGGAACGCCCGATCCAGTTGCGCTGCATCTGCTTGATCCCTTCGGGCCAATCGACCGTATCGAGGTCGTCGATCAACCGCTGAGCGTAGTCGGTGATCTTGAAAAACCACTGAGGAATCGACCGCTTCTCGACCGGCACCCCCGACCGCCACCCGAGCCCGCCGATCACCTCTTCGTCCGCCAGAACGGTCTTTTCCACCGGGTCCCAGTTCACCGCGGCCATGCGTTGATAGGCGAGGCCGCGCTCCAGCAATACTTTGAAGATCCACTGAGTCCATTGGTAGTACTCCGGGTCGCTGGAGCGGAAACTGCGCGACCAATCGTAGCCGATGCCGATCAGCTCCATCTGGCGGCGATAGTTTTCCGCGTAACGCTCGATCATCGGGCCGGGATGGGTCCGGTTTTTGATCGCCTCGTTCTCAGCCGGCAGCCCGAACGCGTCGAAGCCCATCGGGTGCAGCACGTTGTAACCCTGCATGAATTTCATGCGGCAGATCACGTCGGTCGGAATATAGTTTCGGCAATGGCCGACGCTGAGGCCCGCCCCGCTGGGATAGGGAAAGAAGTCGAGCCCGTAAAACTTGGGTCGCCCGGGGTCCTGACGCGTTTCGAAGAGGTTCGCGGCTTTCCACCGTGCCTGCCATTTGGCCTCGAAAGTTTGAGGCTCATACCGATCTGCCATAGGGATTGGTTTTACCCAAGGGGCGGAACGGTTCGCGTCGGCGCTTTTTCGATCCCTTAGCCCCCAAGGGATTCGACCTGTGGCCCCGGAGGGCGCAAAACGGGTCAAAAGACGATCCCCGCGGTCCCCCGCACGATTACCATGGGACCCGTATCCCCAAGGAGACAGGTTCTATGATCATTCGCAAATTCGATCCTCAGCACCCTTTCGCCCATTCCGAAAGCCCGGACTATTCCACTCGCCTGCGCGAGATGACTCGCAAGATCGCCAAGCAGTGGATGGAAGGCTGGGGCGCGGTCGAGCGCGAGCGCCTCGTCACCGGCGATCGCGCGGCGATCCCCAGCGGAAATTGGGACGTCGTGGGAGGCCGACGCGGCAAGCCCTCCGGCCTCCCCGGCATTATGGAAGTCTGGATGGACGTCGACACTCAGATCATCCAAACGCGGGCGCTGCATTTGCGCTACGCGCTGCTTTTCGTCTATCGCGACGGCATCGAATTCTTCGAAGACGAAGCCGGACGATGGTCCAAACGATTCGTGTACGACTGGGAGCGGTTCGAAGACCCCGAGATCGGGAAAGCCGTCCGGCGCTATGGATTGAGCCGCTCGCAGTTTCTCGAAGGCACGCTCCGGCGATTCCTTCGCGCGCTCGAACGCGATAAAGGGCTTTCGGGCATTGCGCGGTCCTACCTGGAAAAGGGCATCGAGATCGAGGTGCTTTAAGTCGGCGGCAAAAAAGGATTCTGCTGTGTCTTGAACGCCTCTTCCGAGAGGCGTTCTTGCTCGGCATACAGCGCGGGGTCGAGCTCGATCAGGCCGTAAAAGCAACTGGGACGATCCAGCCGGACGGCCCAGCCCGCGTCCCCATAGCTGTAATGCCACCATTCGTCGCGGCAGTTGGAGAACCCCGCGCCCAGCATCGCCTCAATCAATATCTCACGGTTGCGCCGGGCCTCCTCCGATAAGCCGAGCGCATAGGTCGGCGCGGCATGGAATCGGTCGTAGGGCGACGTGACGTCGATCACTTCGCCCGCTTCGTCCACAAGCCACACGTCGAGGGCGGCGCCGGTGCAATGGCCGGGAGGCGACTTCTGGTCGATGGGCGCAACCCATCGGCATACAGTACGGCGAAGCGAGGCATGCGTGCGATGCGGAAAGGCTTCCTGGGCGCAACGAAGCATAAATTCATAGATGCGGCGCTGCCGAGCGAAGGGCCGCCAGGCATCTACGACCGCGAGGAACATCCCTTTCGGAAGACTCTCCGTGGCGCGCTGAGCCATCTCGGCGACTTCGAGGCGCGCGTAAGGAATCGTTTGCGGGCGATAGATCCGAAGAGAGGGCGCGAACTCACGCAGATCGACCAGCGGATCGCCGTTCTCTTTTAACGGAATCCGGTTCAGCGCGGCGATCGGCTCCGGTCTTCCCTTGCTGCGGTCCCATTTCACCATCTCTTTTCTACGAAGAGATGCTACCTAACTCAACGCAGCTGCTTGGAGAGCGTCTCCACCGCAAATCGGCCGCTGAGAACCGCCATCGGAAGCCCCGCGCCGGGCTGCACGCTGCATCCGCAATAGGTCAGATTCCCATACTCCGGGTCGCGGTTCCCCAAGGGGAACATCCCTCCGAAAAGTCGCTCCTTCTCGGTGGGGCCGTACAGCGAGCCCTTGAAATTACCGAACTCCTGATTGAACGTAAGGGGGGTCTGCACCAGCTCCACCGCGATGGCTTCGGGCGGTACGCGGAGCCCGAAGCTCCCGAGCAGGCCGAACAGCCGCTCGCGAAATTCGGGGGCCTTCCGCTTCCAATCCAGATCTCGCCGGATGGCGGGCGAGGTCACGACAGCCAGCAAATCGCTGCCGCCTGCCGGAGCCGCTGAAGGATCCGTCGTCGCGACGCTGTTGACGTACACCACGGGCCGCTCGGGGTAGTGCTGCTCTTCGTAGAGCTGCCGAAACGCGCGCGCCGCATCGTCGGGGATAAAAAGGTTGTGGTGCGCCAGTGCCGGAAGCTTCGTCTTCAGGCCGAGTTGCACCGTGAAATAGCTGTAACTGGGCTCCTGAGTCGGCCGACGCCCCAGCCAAGTTTCCGCCGTGAGACGGTCCGCACCGACGATCACCGCATCGACCTTCATCGACTCGCCTCCTTCAAACACGACTTCGCGCACGCGCCCTTTGTCGCCGCGCAGGTGCTTGACCTTTTTGCCGAATTCGAATCGTGCCCCCAGCTCTCGCGCCAACGCCTCCAACGCTTTGGGGATCGCTCCCACGCCGCCGGTCGGGTAGTACACCCCGTCCGTCAGCATAAAGTAAGGAATCGAGAGCGCCCCGAGCGCCTTCGCGCGGTAGCTCTGCCCGCTGTATGCGGGAAAGCCGTACAAAAACGCGCGCATAAAAGGGGAGCTGAACTGTTTGTCGATAAAGCTTTTGTATTCGCCCATCATGCCCAGCTTCATCCCGACGCCGATCAGCTTCTTGTCCAGCAGCTGGGTGGCCTTTTCGTACGGCTGCTTGAAGATCGTCTGCTCGATCAGGGGCACGGCCTCGCTCAAGCGATCCATCAACTGGGCGAAGGCCCGCGCGTCGGGCGGAGAGATGCGCTCGATCGCACGCATGACGCCGGGACGCGAAGCGGGGAGATCGAAGGGCTCCTTTCCTTCGACGAACACTCGGGCCAGCGTCTCCAGCCGTCGCATCGGAAGCATCTGCGCCATCTCCTTCCCCGCCGCTCGAAACAGCGGCTCGTAGAGCTTGGGCAAAATCACGATGCTCGGCCCCGGATCGAACCGGAAACCGTGCGTCTCCACCGCCGCCGCCTTTCCTCCCGAAACCGCGCGGGCTTCGACGACCAACACGCGATGACCCATGAGTCTCGCATGGATCGCGGCACTGAGGCCCGCGACTCCCGCCCCGATGATCAGCACGTCTTGCGGCATGAAGCTGGTCCTTTATGATTAGATCGGAATCAGGCTTCGGCGGGCGCTTGTAGAAACTCGCCGGCACGCGCCTCCAACTCCTCCAGGTGACGATCGACGCGCTCGGTCAGCGCGGTCATGTCCTCCTCTTGGAGCGTCTTGCGGAGCTTTTGGACCAAAAGTACGCTTCCGATCCCAAGTCCCAAACCGAGTAGAAATGAGGTGGTGCCTCTCACGCCCCTGATTTTAACCCAAAATCTCGATGCATTGAATCAGACCTTGAGCCCCACGGGCGAGCGAGACGCTTTGGGCGCGACCGGTGCCCGCCCCTTCGCACAGTTCAACATCGCCCGCAACCACGTGTGGCGCGCCTGCATCAGATAGAGGAGATTTTGATGCGCGCAAAGTTCGAGCGAATTCGCAAATTCGAGGTGCTCCATCTCCTTTTGCAGCCCCTGAATCTCCCCACGATTGATGCTGATCCAACTTTTGATGACCCGGACCTGATCGGCCGGCTCTAAAAAATCTAAAAAATAGCTCCTCGTGCGGATCGGATCGACAAGATAGTGAAACTCCGCCCGGTCCGGCGGGAAGGCGATCCAAGCGTGCAACAACGTCTGTCCCTGGGCCGTCAGCTCGTACTCGGTACGTTCCCGATTTCGCACCCCCGCTTTGCGACTCTCATCGACGAGCCCCTCTTTTTGAAGCCGTCGCAACACTCGATAGACCGAACCGCTCTCCGAACTCCAACGCCCCCCGCGCATCCGCCCGAGCTCTTTACGCATCGCATACCCGGACGCCACGCCGTTCTGAACCATCGCCAAAATCAAGTATTCGAGTTCGCTATAGGGTCCGCCCAATGTTTTTCTACCTGCCTCCGAACAAAGATGCACTTATGGTTCCCTGCCAATTTTATTGTCATAAAATTAAGACAGTCACAACATAATGTAACTTTAGCTCTACAATATTGCAAGTAAAAAATAAAAAATAGACTTATGTCAGTTCAAAAATAGGGGCAAAAATCGAAACCGAATTAGGATTTTGTCCTAATCCTCTTCCCAACGCACCAATGGCAGTTCCGCCAACGCGTCGAGGCCGGCATGCCGAGGCAAGACCCGCACCGTATAGCCGCGCGGACCGGGCTGTTCGCAAACCACCTCTCCCTCGAAGACCGACGCGCCGTCCTCCTCTCCCGCGTACGCAAGCGAGGAAGGACTCAGTCCGATCAAGTCCCGGTTCGGACCGATCTTGCCGAGGACGGCTTCGACGGTGACCTCGGAAGGGTCCAGGCCTGCCAGCCGAGCTTTCGCGCGGATCTTGAAGGTCTGTCCCGGCGAAACCGACCGCCCCGCCGTATCGTGGACTTCAACCACCGAAACGCCCGGCCAAGCGCCCTGGACTTTTCGCTTCCAGCCCAGCATTTCGCGGCCGAGCGCGCACCCGTCCGCCTCTCTCTCGGTAAACGCCTTCGAAGCGGGTAGATAGAATTTTCGGGCGTACTCCTCGACCATACGCCCCGTGGAAAATTGCGGGGCGAGCTCGCAAATCGAGCGCTTGATCATGGCGAGCCACCCATGGGGCACGCCGTCGGCCCCACGCTCGTAAAACCGATGCGCGACTTCGTATTCGAGCACTCCGTAGAGCGAATGGGCGTCCTCCCAGTCGTGCCCCTCGCCCGGAGGGCGCTCCTGATCGCCGACCGCGAAGCCGAGACCGGGCTGAAACGCCTCGTCCCACCATCCATCCAAAATCGAACAGTTCAGTCCCCCGTTCGGGATGACCTTCATGCCACTCGTCCCGCTCGCCTCCATCGGCCTACGCGGGTTATTCAACCAAAGATCCACCCCCTGAACAAGCGCACGGGCGATCCGCATGTCGTAATCCTCGAGGAACACCATCCGCGAGCGAGCGCCTTCGACCTCGACGAAACGCGTCAGCTCCTGGATCAACGACTTGCCCGCGTCGTCCCGCGGATGCGCCTTGCCCGCGATGACGATCTGCATCGGGCGCTCGGAGCTAAAGAGCAGCTTCTTGAGGCGAGCGGGTTCATTTAACAAAAGCGTCGCGCGCTTATAGCTGGCGAACCGCCGCGCGAAGCCAATGGTGAGCACGCGCGGATCCAGGACGCCTCCGATCGCGCCGAAATCCGTCTTCCCCAGATTTTGGCGTCGCACCTCGCGTTGAAGCCGCTTGCGGATAAACCGGACGAGTTCGCCCCGTTGATCCTCGATCGCGGCCCACAGCGCCTCGTCGGGGATCTCCATCGCGCGTCGCCAGCGCTCGGGATTTTGCGGCTGGAGAGCCCAGCCCGAACCGAGAAACTCGTCGAACAGCTGCTGCATCCGCTGACTGACCCAGGTAAGGGTGTGCACGCCGTTCGTGATCGCTTCGATCGGCACCTCCTCCTCCGGCACGCTCGGCCAGCGTCGGTGGAACATCTCGCGCGAGACCGCTCCGTGTAGCTTCGAAACGCCGTTCAGCCAGTTCGAATGCCCCATCGCGAGCACGGCCATGTTGAACCGTCCCTCCGAGGCGGATTCGCCGTTCGGCATTTGGCCGCTGGTGAGGAACGTCCCGAAGTCGATACCGAGCTTGGGCACGAAACTCCCCAGATACTTTTCCAAAAGCTCGGCCGGAAACAGGTCGAATCCGGCAGGCACCGGCGTGTGCGTCGTGAACACGTTCCCCGCCAAACACACCTGGCGCGCGGTTTCGTAATCGCAACCGTGGCGCTCCATGAACTGCCGGATCCGCTCGATCGACAAAAACGCCGCGTGCCCTTCGTTCATATGGCACACCGTCGGCTGGATCCCGAGCGCCTGAAGCGCGCGCATACCGCCGATGCCGAGGATCATCTCCTGGCGCAGCCGCATCTCCTCGTCTCCGCCGTAGAGCGTGTCGGTGATGCTTTGATCTCCGGGCTCATTCTCAAGCACGTTGCTGTCGAGCAGGTAGACCGGCACACGCCCCACGTCGGCGCGCCAGATCTGGCAGGTCACCACCCGATCCGGCATCTCCACCGAGATCCGAAGCGGGCGATCGTCCTCCTGACGCACGAGCTCCAAGGGCATCTGATAAAAATCGTATTGCGGGTAGATCTCCTGCTGCCAGCCGTCGTGGCTCAGCCGCTGCCGAAAATAGCCGCGGGCATAGAGCAGCCCCATCCCGACCAGAGGCAGCCCCAGATCGCTCGCGGCCTTCAAATGGTCGCCTGCGAGCACCCCCAATCCTCCGCTGTAGATCGGCAAAGATTCGGAGATCCCGAATTCGGCGCAGAAATAGGCGATTCGGGCACTCCCGCGCTCTCCGGGGTACGCCTCGTCGAACCAGGTCGGCGCCGCGAGATACCCATCAAGCAGCGCTTCGCAATGCTTCAGACGCGATAGAAACGCCGGGTCTTCCAAAAGGCGCGCCCGGCGCTCTTCACCGAGGTGCCGCACCATCCGAAACGGGCAATGCTCCACCCGGTCCCATAACCCCTTGTCGATCGAACGAAACAGCGCCCGGATCTCGTGAGACCAGGTCCAATAAAAATTCCGGGCCAGCTTCTTGAGAGGCCGCAAGGCCTCCGACAACTCGTCGGCCACCTCGAAGGCATGGACGAACTTCGGATTCTTCATACGCACCTCCCGCTTTTCACGATCACCGCTCCTGCCTCGCGAACGTGCGCGGACGCAAGGTCAGCGTCGCCGGGTAACTGCTGCCCGAAAGCGGCACCGTCACCATCTGAATCTGCCGGCGCTGCCCCGCCTCCAAGCGAATGTCCCGGAGGAGATATTCGGCTTTGGGTTGAAGCAGGGGGGTGCGCACGAGTTCGTTGTCGATCACGAACAACGCGCCCGAATAGCCCGCACTCGCTTCGAAGACGAGCTCGATATCCGCGCGCGCCGCCGTGGCATTCTGAGCGCTGATATCGATCTCGTAGAGCACGCCGAAGTTACCGAGCAGTTTGGTTCCCAGCGAATCGTTGCCGATCGGTCTCTGGCCGATCCGTACGAAACCGTAGCGCCCGCCCACTTGATAGTCGATGCTCTCCTTGCGGAACGGGTTCGGGAAAATGAGGTGCGAAAAGTCGGTTTGCGGCTCACGCCAGATGCGGGCCTTCTGCGGCCCCATGAACAGCCACGGCCGCGAAGAAGCCTGAGCCCGGGCCGTCGCATCGTCGAGCAGTTGTGAGGGCGTGGCCTCCGAACGCACGACCACCTGCTGCGGACCACTCAGAAGACGCAAGTAGCACAGCCCGCTGGTCGTCTCGCGAGGCGCGAGACGGCGCATCGAGATCGGAATTGCCTCTCCGGGGGGGATCGTCAGAATTTCCCCGGAGCGAGACATCCACCCGGCTACAAACTGGTTCGCGGCTTCGATTCCGGCGAACACCGGGTTCGGTGAAGGGCGGCTGTCGCCCGGAATCACCAAGATCCGCGCGGGCTGATCGCCCGTGTTCACCACCTCGAGGCGCATCGCCAATCCCCCGTAGCTGACGTTGAGGTGATGGTACAACACCCGAATCGGGCGATCCTGTTGAAGCACCCCGTAGAAGAGGCGGCCCGGCCCCTCCACGTTTTCGGGGTCGTTCGAATACCAAAGCTCCGTTTCAGATCGATACGCCACTCGCTCGTTGGAGACCGCGACGCGGACGGTGCCCGAAGCACTTTTCGCCTGCGGAGCGCTCACCGACACCTGGGCCGTATAGATTTGCCGTCCGCCTTCGGCGAGCGGCGCGGCTTGAAGCGTAAGCTTCTCGATCTGCATGAGGCGCTGCCCTTGAAGCCGGGTGCGGATCGCCCCTTCGATCGCGCTTTCGACCGTCTCGCGCGTCGCGGGCGCCCCGACCACACTGGCCTCGAGCGTCTGCGGCAGATGGGCCGCAAGCGGCATGACGCGCACTCCGATCGATTCGACCGCCCCGCCCGCGGAAACGATCACCGTCGTCTCACCGAAGCCCTTCCCTACAATCCGCACCCCGCCCGGCACACGCTGCGCCGTGGCGATCTGTTCGTCGGCCGCCTGCACGTCGGCTTGCGGCGCCTGCGATCCCATCATCGTCACCACAACGACCTCGCCATCGGTCAGATCGACCGAGCCGCGGCTCACTTTCACCGGCGGCAACGCGAGCGCTTCCCGCAGCTTTTGCGCCCAAGCGGTCGCGAGCGCGGCGGTCGTCGAACCATAGGCTTTGGCTTCGGCGGCCGAGACGACCACCAGCAGCTTGCCCCCCGCGAAGATCTGATGCCCGTCGGCGTGCTTTTTCACCTCGACCGGGTTCACCGACGCCATTTTTTGCAGATTCGTGGCGGCCGTGGCCGCGCGTTTGACGGGCGCGGCACCCTTATATGGCGATTTCAAGGTGAAGACCGGCATCTCGTTAAGCAGCACGGTCGCCCCGTCCGCGCGGGAGAGTGCGGCCCAAGCTCCCGGCATCAGCAGCGTCAACAACAGCAAACCGGTCCAAAACTTTCTCGATCCCATCGTACTATTCATCGCTCTCCCAATCTTTTCCAACACCTACTCTATCGGCGTTCCAAGCCTCTTTTCCGACCCTCGGGCCCGTTTCCCTAGACAATCACCAGGCTCGATAGATCCTCCTCGAAGGACGGAAAGCTTGTCGCGATCGCTTCGGCCCCTTCGACCTCCACCGGTCCACTCGCGATCAGCGCTGCCACGGCGAACGCCATCGCGATCCGGTGATCGCCTTCGGCGTCGATCGCAGTCCCCTTGAGCGGCGTCGGGCCGTGAATCAAAAGCCCATCGGGGGTTTCCTCGATCGAAGCGCCCATCGCGGTGAGCCCCTCGGCCATTCGCGCCAAACGGTCGCTCTCTTTTACCCGGAGTTCCCCGGCGTCCGCGACCACGCTCGTCCCCTCGCACTGCGTCGCGAGCACGGCCAGCACGGGGATCTCGTCGATGAGCCGTGGAACGAGTGGTCCTCGAATATCGAACGGACGTAAACCTCCCCGGTACTGCACTCGCACGTCCACACTCGGCTCACCGAGCTCCACCCGCTCGTTGCCATGGGCCCACCGAATCCCGCACCCCTCGAACACGTCGAAAATCCCCGTACGGGTAGGATTCGCCCCGACCCCAGTTAGGATCACATCCGATCCCGGCACGATCGCGGCCGACACCATAAAAAACGCCGCGCTCGACAGATCACCCGGCACCTCGAACCGAAAACCGGGAATGCGGGCTCCGCCGCGCACGCCGACCCGATACGGCCGCTCGGGAGACCGCAAAAGCGGCACACCCAACGCTTCCAGCATCCGCTCGGTGTGGTCGCGACTCAAACTGGGCTCCGCCACGTGGGTCTCGCTCTCGGCGCGCAGGCCCGCCAGCAGCAGACAGCTTTTCACCTGGGCGCTCGCGACCGGGCTTTCGTAATCGATCCCTCGCAACTCGCCCCCTTCGATCCGGATCGGCGGACGCTCCCCTTCGATGCGCGCGCCCATCCGCCGAAGCGGTTCCACGATCCGGCCCATCGGTCGGCGGCTGAGCGAGGCGTCTCCCACGAGCGTCGCGGACAGCGGACGGCTCGCGATCAGTCCGCTCAACAGACGCATCGTGGTGCCGCTGTTTCCACAATCCAATTCGGCCTCGGGAGTGTGCCATTCGGGCGCGGGATCGAGGCGCACTTCTTCTCCTGCGTCCAGCGCTCGCAGGCCGAGCCTCCGCAAGCAGTCCAACGTCGCCTGGCAATCCTCCCCTCGAAGCGGCGAGCGGATCGAAGAAGGACCGTCCGCGATCGAGGCAAGCAGGTAGGCGCGATGGGTCAGCGACTTGTCCGGCGGCACGCGCAGCGTGCCCTGTAAAGCGGCGGCGGAAGAGAAAGTTCTTCGCATTTAGCGAAGCGCCGCCTCGCCGCGCTCGCCCGTTCGAATGCGAATCGCGTCTAATACTTCGCTCACGAAGATCTTGCCATCTCCGATTTCACCCGTCTGGCTCACCGAGACGATCGCCTCCAAGGCCACCGCGAGGTCCTCGTCCGGGACGACCACCTCGACCTTCATTTTGGGCAGCAGATTCACAGCATAGGTGCTGCCGCGATATTTGTCGGTGCGACCGAGCTGGGTTCCATAACCGCGAACCTGCTCGCAGGAGAGCCCGTAGATCCCGGCCTCCTCCAGGGCCTGTTTCACTTCGTCCAATTTGTTGACGCGAATAAAGGCTTCGATTCGTTTCATGGGCGGCCTATCCTCTCTTCAGACGAGCTCCAGCGTGACATGGTCGTTGGTAAAAACGCAGATCTCCGCCGCAATCCGCAACGCTTCCCGCGCGATCGACTCGGCGTCCATTTCGGTATTCGATGCGAGCGCTCGCGCGGCCGCCAAAGCGTAAGCCCCGCCCGAGCCGATCCCCGCCACTCCGTCGTCCGGTTCGATCACGTTGCCGTCGCCCCCGACCAGCAGCAATTCGTTCTCGTCGGCGACCAGCATGAGCGCGTTGAGTTGCCGCAAGATCTTGTCGGTACGCCACTCTTTGGCGAATTCCACCGCGGCGCGACGCAGGTTCTTACCGTACGAATCGAGCTTCGATTCGAATTTGTCCTGAAGCGCCTGAGCGTCGGCGACAGAACCCGCGAATCCGCACACCACTTTGCCGTCGGCGAGGCGGCGTACCTTTTTGGCACTGTGCTTGAGAATCGTGGACTCGCCGAAAGTCACCTGACCGTCGGCGGCGATCGCCGTTCGGCCCCCTTTGCGCACCGCGACGACGGTTGTGGAACGGAACATAAACGCAGTTTACTGGGTGTGAGCGGAAGGCAGCGGTAAACTGCCACTCTCTCTAAGAGGAAGGATCTAAAACGATGAGCGAAAAGCGAGTGTATCTGTTTCACGAAGGCGACGCGAGCATGCGCGACCTGCTCGGCGGAAAGGGCGCGAATCTCGCCGAGATGTCGAAGATCGGCCTCCCCGTGCCTCCCGGCTTCACCATCACCACCGAGGTTTGCGCCGAATATTATGCCGGCGGGGCCAAGCTTCCTTCGGCGCTGATGGACGAAGCGCGACGCGCGCTGGCGACCCTCGAAAAGGATCTGGGCAAAACGTTCGGAGATCCCCAAAACCCGCTGCTTGTCTCGGTCCGCTCCGGCGCGAAGTTTTCGATGCCCGGCATGATGGACACCATCTTGAACCTCGGCCTCAACGCCGACACCCTTCAAGGCCTGATCGCCGGAAGCGGCAGCGAGCGCTTCGCCTGGGATGCCAACCGCCGCTTCATCATGATGTTTTCCAGCGTCGTGCTGGGGGTCCCTAAAGAGAAGTTCGAGCATCTCTTCGACGCCGTGAAGGCCGAAAAGGGGGTCAAGAACGACACCGATCTCGGCGCCGACGACCTGCGCCGCGTGACGAACGACTTCCTCGCGCTCGTTCAAAAAGAGACCGGGGCGGGCTTCCCTTCCGATCCCTATCAACAGCTTGAGCTAGCGATCGAGGCGGTCTTCCGTTCATGGAACAACGAGCGCGCGATCGTCTATCGCCGCCGCGAAAAGATTCCTGACGAGATCGGCACCGCCGTGAACGTTCAGGCGATGGTCTTCGGCAACCTAGGAGACGACTGCGGCACCGGCGTGGCCTTCACGCGCGATCCCTCGACCGGCGAGAACAAACTCTACGGCGAGTACCTCATGAACGCCCAGGGCGAGGACGTGGTCGCGGGCGTGCGCACCCCCGTCCCGATCAGCGAACTCGAAAAGAGCAACCGCGCGGTCTACGACGAATTCGTGGGCATCGGCCACAAGCTCGAAAAGCACTACAAGGATATGATGGACCTTGAGTTCACCATCGAGCACGGGCGACTCTTCATGCTTCAATGCCGCGCCGGTAAGCGCACCGGCCCCGCGGCCGTCCGGCTCGCGGTCGAGATGGTCGAAGAGGGCCTGATCGCCAAAGAGGAGGCGATCCAGCGCGTGACCGCCGCCCACCTCGACCAACTGTTGCACCCGCGCATCGACGACGCCTACGTCACGGATCGCGGCATTCGCGCCCTGGCCAAAGGGCTCGCCGCCTCTCCCGGCGCCGCGGTCGGTAAGGCCGTCTTCGACGCGGATACCGCCGAACGGCTGGGCAACGCCGGCGAAAAGGTGATCCTGATCCGCGACGAGACGAACCCCGACGACGTGCACGGCATGCTCGCGGCTCAGGGCATCCTGACAGCCCGAGGCGGGAAAACCTCGCACGCCGCGGTCGTCGCTCGAGGATTCGGCATCCCTTGCGTGGCAGGCTGCGAAGCGCTCAAGGTCAACTTGCACAAGCGCGAAGCCGTCGCCTTCGGGCACACCATCGCCGAAGGGGATGTGGTCACCATCGACGGCAGCGAGGGCACGATCTTTCCGCAAGAGCTCCCTCTCATCGCCCCGGACGTCAGCGGCCACTTCAGCACCCTGATGGGCTGGTGCGACGCCGCTCGCACCATGAAAGTTCGCGCGAACGCCGACAACCCGCGCGACGCCTCTCAGGCCGTGGAATTCGGCGCGGAAGGCATCGGCCTTTGCCGCACCGAGCACATGTTCTTCGAGGCGGATCGACTTCCGATCGTGCGCGATATGATCCTCGCGAAATCCGAGGCGCAGCGCGAGGCGGCTCTTCAAAAGCTGCTGGGGGTCCAACAAACCGACTTCGAAGGGATCTTCGAAGCGATGGACGGCCGCCCGGTCACCATCCGTCTGATCGACCCGCCCCTGCACGAATTCCTCCCCTCGCACGAAGAGCTGATCCGAAGTGTCACCGAACTCCGCATCGCGGTCAACACCCTCGGCGGCTCGGCGCTGAAAGAGGTCCTCGAAGAGAAAGAGCAGATGCTGGAAGCCGTCGAGAGCATGAAGGAAGCCAACCCGATGCTGGGGCTTCGGGGCGTACGCCTGTCGATCATGTTCCCCGGCATCGTAGTGATGCAGACCCGCGCGATCCTTCAAGCGGCGGCCAAGCTGCTGAAGCGCGGACAGAAAGTCCTTCCGGAGATTATGATCCCGCTTGTGGGACACGTCAACGAACTGCGCGTAGTGCAAGGCCAGTTGGAGAGCGTCGCCCGGAGCGTGATCGAAGAGCAGGGCGTCGAGATCCCCTACACCTTCGGCACGATGATCGAGATCCCACGCGCGGCTCTGACCGCCGGAGAGATCGCCGAATACGCCCAGTTCTTCTCGTTCGGCACGAACGACCTCACCCAAACCACGTTCGGCTACAGCCGAGACGACGCCGAGGGCAAGTTCCTTCAGCGCTACGTGGAACAGAAGATCCTGCCGGTGAATCCGTTCGAAACGTTGGACCGCATCGGGGTCGGACGACTCATGGAGATCGCCGTGGCCGAAGGCCGCGCCCAACGCGACGGTCTCAAATGCGGGATCTGCGGCGAACATGGCGGCGATCCCGAATCGATCGCGTTCTGCCACAAGCTCGGTCTGGACTACGTAAGCTGCTCGCCGTTCCGGGTGCCGATCGCGCGCCTCTCGGCGGCTCAAGCCGCTCTGGCGGATAAAGTCAAAGTCGCGCTGGACAAATAGATCGGTCTCGGATGTCGTGGGCTGTCTTGGCATTTTGCCGAAACAGCCCACGCTTTCTCTTTTCACAAACTCGCGAAAAACCCTCCGGCTCCGGAACGGATCCCCACGTTCACTCCGTATGTCCCTATTGGGACACGATCCTGTAGAGGTTAACTATGAAAAAATTCATCGGATCCGCGATCGCACTCGCCTGCGTTCTCCCGGTTCTCGCCGGAGCTCTCAGCTCCGGGCTTGAGGCCGGCGAGAAGGTCAGCGCCTTCCGCCCGACCCACGTGGCCGGTCCGGACAAAGGAACCAAGACTTGCCCTCCTTGCAAATATGGCAACCGCCCGGCCGTCCAGGTGTGGGTGAACGGGGACGACCCCAAGAACGTCGCCGCGATCATGGCGTCGCTCGCGAAGTCGGGCGATACGCATAAGAAGGCCGAGCTCAAGACCTTCGTGCTGTTCATCACCGACAAGGACGCCAGCAAGGTCACCGAGAAAGAGCTCACCGAAATGGGTATGTGCCTTTGCACCTGCTGCTGCGACTGTTCGAACGTCGGTGTCGCCTTCGTGTCGCCGACCGATCCCGCGATCGAGAAGTACAAGATCAACACCGATTCGTCCGTCAAAAATACCGTGATCACCTACCGCGACAAGACCGTGGTCAGCAAGCAGATCAACGTCAAGGGCAAAGAAGGCGTTAAAAGCCTTCAGGCTTCGATCGACGCCATGGTGAAGGTCGACTCGGCCACCACCACCGGCAACTAAACGCCTCAAAGAAACAACCTCCGCGCCGCAGGCGCGACGCGCCCCGCTTCTTCCCCAAGGAGCGGGGCCTTTCTTTTCATGAATCACCTTCTCTCCATTGCGGTGCGCCTCGCTTTCGGCAGAAAAGCAAAGAGTCCCCGCCTCCCAAAAGGAGACG
The DNA here is from genome assembly GCA_037189405.1 of bacterium. GTDB lineage: Bacteria > Armatimonadota > Fimbriimonadia > Fimbriimonadales > Fimbriimonadaceae > JBBCJD01. Next base: position 83,346 of record JBBCJD010000007.1, on the reverse strand, counting down.
AGGACTCTGTCGAACGCAGGAAGAGAAGGAGGAGCTTAGAACTTCGATTGGAAGCGATTCATTCGGTCCACGTTCTCTAGCAGAACGTCGAACTGCGTAAACGGCTCGCTGCCCGAATCGAAGAACCACATCCGGCCCCGCTTGTCGAAGAGCACCGTACCGTGCAACTCCAGGTTCTCGAACTCGTCATAGCACGCGAGCGCCTTCGCCGCCTTGAGAGAGGGATCGCTCCCCAGTTGTAGCGCATAGCTCGGGTGATCCTTCAGGAACGCCGCGATGTCGGCCTGGGAGTCCGTGCTCACCGCCACGATCTCCGTCCCGGACTTCGCGAACCGCTCCTTCAGCTTTCCGAGCCCATCGAGCTGCTCCAGGCAGTGCAGACACTGGCCGCCTAAGTAGAACACCAGCAACAGGTTTTTGCCTCGATAGTCCGAAAGGCGCGCGGTCTTTCCACCCGACAGCGTGAAAGTCACGTCCGGCGCGGTCCATGGAGTCCAATGCTGCGGCCCGAACCGATCGAGCTTCTCATGGCGGAAAGGAACAGACCGCCAGGGCTGCTGCCCCGCTTCGGCCAACACCGGCGCCATCGCTTTCTGCACTCGCGCCAGCGCGGGTAGATCGGCGTCGGCGTGGACCCAGATGCGCTGCAAATCCCGATACGCCTCCAGAGCCTCCTTCTTTTTGCCGAGTCCGATGTACGCCTCCGCGAGCAACGCGTATCCGAACCCGTCGTGAGGCGCATGGGCAAACCACTCGTTCCGCACGATCTCCACCGCCTCGGCATACCGTTTTTGCGAAAGGTACGCACGCACGACGTTGCCATGCGGAGGATGCAGGTGATACTTCGGATCGTTGCCACCCGTGCGATAGGCAAGCATCGCGTCCTGCAAGTCCTCGCGCGCTTCCTCGAACTGCCCCTTGGCGACGCGCACCAACCCTCGAAGCTCCGTAGACTGCATCGAAGGCAGCGGAGGATAGGCCAGCAAACGTTGGGACTTATCGCCGTAGCTCTTCACCCGGGCCATGATGTTTTCGATCGGCGCCAACTCCCGTTCTGCGGCAGCGAGATCTCCGAGATGCAGATACGCCATCCCCCGGGCATACTTAATCATCTCCAACCTTCGCCATCCGCCGGAAAGGGGCGCTTGCTGAAGCTCCTCATCCGTCAGGATCGGATCGTTCTTCGCCGGGTACCGGGCAAGGATCTCGCGCCAGCGCTCACCCCGCACGAGCCCCATCAGCACCCACATCAACTCGGGGGTCGTCGCACCCGTGTTTCGAGGGGTATAGGCCAGCTCCTCCGCCTCGCGAATACAATCCCGGATGCGGCCGGTGAAGCTCAGGTTGTACACCAGATACACTTGGTTGTGGCCATAGTTCCAGGTGTGGTAGGGCATGCGCCCCTGTTCGAGCATATAGCGCCGTTCGACCCGCGTCGCGGCTTCCATCGATTCGGCGGCCTCGTTCCACATCCCCAGGGACGCGTAGATGTGCCCGGGCATATGCAACGCGTGGCCGACATTTGAAGCTCCCGCGGCCAGCGGCTCGCAGCTTCCAAGCGCGTACTTGGCATTCAGAAAGCCGTCCCAAAGATGAATGCGGTAATGATTGACGCCCGTGTGCAGAGGCTTGACGCGAAGCACCTGCTGATAGATCGCCTCAGCGCGCTCGCGGCCGGATTCGGTGAACTGGTTTCGAGCCTGAGATTCCCCGTAGGTCTGTTCCAACCCACTCGCGTAGAGCACCTTCGCTTCGAGGTCGTCCGGATACTTCTGAACCAGCGACTCCATCCCCTGCAAAAATTTCGCGTGGCTCGGATACCGAATCTCCTCCACCGGCACTCCGTAACCGAAATGGCCCGTTTTATGGAAATACGCGTCGAGATACATCTGCTCGCGATCGCTGACTTTCTCGCGATGCTCCAAGGCCTTCGTTAAGAACTCTTTCGCACGCCCCGTGACGAACGACCCCTCGCTGGCTGCAAAAGCCAAGCCCCAATAGCCCATCGCGCATTCGGGATCCAAGTTGATGACCTGACGAAACGCGCGCTCGCCCTCGTACCACCAATAGGTGTAGACCATGTTCATGCCCTGATTGAAGTACTGCTGCGCGAGCGGGTTCTTGGTCGTAATCGGAAAATTGGCTGTCCCGATGTCGGGAATCAGCTTCGCGAGCTGCCTTGGGCCAGTGTTGAAAGCCTTCCCCATGTGGGAATGGCTCCGGTCGCGCGTTTGAGTCTGAGCTTCGGTCTGCGCATTCCCCGTAGCGAACATCAGTCCACCAAGACTTAAGAGAAGCCCCAACCGAGAGATGTTTTTTCCTAATATCTTTCTATATAAGGCCTTTTCTCTCAAGTCTTTCTTTCTAAACGTGTTCAACATCGCTCTAGCACTCCTGGGAAGAAAGGCGCCGATTAGGCTGCCCGATCGAGTTTGGGGCTATCGGAGCCCGAGAAGGCAACTCCAAGAATTACCCGTTTCCTCACGATCCCTTAATGATACCAGTTGCCCAAACGAAGCTCAGTGGCTATCCTGACTAAAGTATGAAACTGCTTTTAATGCTCGTCCTAACGAGTTTAATCCTTTTAGCGGGTTGCGGCGGAAACGGAACCGATGAATTCAGCCGTTATGCGGGCGAATGGTCGCACCTCGGCGAAACGCGCGAAATGCACCTTTTAATTGCAAGCGACGGGACGGCGATGGGCTCGGCTCGCCTGACCGAAGACGGACCGACGATCCTCTTTCACGGGACGATGACACCCAAAGGTCTTTTAAGCGGTAGTTGCGGGGCCTCGGGGACACTTTCAGAGACTTTCACCGCCACATGCCGCACCCAAACCGACGGCACCCTTTGGTTTGTGGGGACCTTGCGATCCGATGGGCATGCCTATCCGGCCGACTTCGTGATGCTCCCCGAGGGTCGGTCCCTTCCCTAACAGATCCGAAAGTGAGGCGCCACTGGTATGTCAAAAGTATGTCAAGGGCAGCGGGAAGAAAAGACGAAAAGTAGATTTTAGGTCAATTGAATTGGTCGGGGTGGCCAGATTCGAACTGGCGACCCCCTGCTCCCAAAGCAGGTGCGCTACCAAACTGCGCCACACCCCGTAGGTCTTCTTCAGTTTAACCCAAAGCCGCTTGCCAAAGGCGCCACTCGAAACTTCTGGAGGCTTTATCGCGTCTGGAGACGGACCAACTCGGGTTCCATCCCCGCGGGCGGATCGATCCAGACGCCGTCGACCTTCAGCAAAGCGATCAGCTCGGCGACCCCTTGCTCTTGCGGAATCCCGTTTTTGACGATCTCTTTCTTGCGATACAACGTAATTTTGCCTCCGGAGGCGCCGACATAGCCGTAGTCGGCATCCGCCATCTCCCCGGGACCATTCACGATGCAGCCCATCACGGCAATATCGAGCCCCACGAGATGCTTGGTCGCTTCGCGCACTTCGCGCAGGACCGTCGGCAGGTTGAACTTGGTTCTGCCGCAAGAGGGGCACGCGATATATTCGACCTTTGTCTTACGTAGGCCCAGGGCTTGGAGGATATCGAAGCACACGGGGATCTCGTGAATCGGGTCCTCGGACAGCGAGACCCGAATCGTATCGCCGATCCCTTCAGCTAGCAGCGTGCCGATCCCCGCAGTCGACTTGATGCGCGCGTATTCGCCGTCGCCCGCCTCGGTGACCCCGAGATGCAAGGGGTAGGCCATCCCCAGTTCGTCCATGCGCCGCACCATCAGACGGTTCGCCGCGAGCATCACGGGAACCCGGCTAGCCTTGGCCGAGATGTTCAAGTTCCGAAAATCGTGCTTTTCGCAGATGCGGACGTATTCGAGAGCGCTTTCGACCATGCCGTCGGGGGTGTCGCCGTACGTCACCAGCATTCGCTCGGAAAGCGAACCGTGATTGACCCCGATGCGCATCGCCCGTCCGTGCTTTAGACACGCTTCCACGACAGGGGTAAAGCTCTCTTCGATCGCCTGACGCTCTGCCTCGTGCTCCTCAGGCGAATACTCGACTTTGTTCGCGGGCTTGCGAAATACGAACAGACCTGGATTGACCCGAATCTCATCGACATGCTTCGCGGCTTCGATCGCGATGGCCGTCCCCTGATGGTGCACGTCCGCCGTCAGCGGAACCTCGCGGTACCGTTCGATCAGCTTGGCGCGAATCTCCTCGAGGCATTGGGCCTCCCCGAGAGAGGGAGTCGTCACGCGGACGAGTTCGCATCCAGCCCGATGAAGGGCGATAATCTGCTCGACGCACGCCGAAACGTTGCGCGTCTCTTCCGTGATCATCGATTGCACGACGACCGGGGCGCCACCGCCGATCACGATGGCCCCCACCCGACAAGGGGTCGTCTTTCGTCTAGGGTAGGTCACTTCGGGAGTCATGGCGCTATGACTCCATTGTGACACGCCCGCCTACTTATAGAAGTCGAAAATCTGCAGCTTATCGCGGAGCGTCGCCAAAAACTTCCCGGCAAGCAGCCCGTCCACCAAACGATGGTCGTAGGTCAAAACCAGATGCATGATCGAGCGGATCGCGATCATCCCGTCGACGATTACCGGCATCTGCTGAATCCCGTACGTTCCGAGAATGCCTGCCTGGGGGGCGTTAATCATCGGGGTTCCGAACAACGCGCCGTAGCTTCCCGGGTTCGTCAAAGTAAAAGTCCCACCCTTGACGTCCGCGACGCCCAGCGAATTGGTGCGCGCGCGCTTGGCGATCTGCTCCAACTCCTTGGCGATGTCGACGACGGTCTTCTTTTCGCAGTTGCGCATGACCGGAACGATCAATCCTTGATCGCCCTTTTCGCCGAGAGATACCGCGACGCCCAAATGGACCGCCTTGTTCATGACGATCTGGTTATCCGGCATCAAGGCGGCGTTCAAAAGCGGAAACTCCATGAGGCACTCAGCGAGCGCCTTCACGAAGAACGGCGTGTAGGTCAGCTTGACCCCATGCTGCTCCTGGAACGCGTCTTTATTACGGCTGCGGAACTTCACCATCTCGGTGACATCCACTTGGGTCACCGTCGAAACGGTCGGCACTTGCGAACTGCGCACCATCGCCTCGGCGATCATCTTACGCATCCCGACCAGCGGCACGAGTTCCTGGCCTTCGCCCGCCACCGTCGCGGGAGCGGGGCTCTGCGCCGCCGTCCCCGAAGAAGACGCTTTCGGAGCGCTCGCGCCCGATTGAAGATAGGCTTCCAGATCTCGCTTCGTGACCCGGCCGCCCTGACCGGTGCCCGCGATCCCGGCAAGGTCGCCCTCGCTCACACCGTGCTTCTTGGCGATCGAACGAACGACGGGGGTGTACCATTTGCGCTCGCCGTTCTCTGCGGCCGGAGCGATCGGAGCCGGTTCGGGGCTTGCCGACTGGCTCGGAACCTGAGCCGCGGCCTCCTGGGCCGGAGCGGGCTTCTCCTCTTTGGGAGCGGCGGCCTTCGCCCCGGCGGAACCCGCCTCTTCGATGATGCCCATCGCGTTGAAAACCTGAACGTTCTCCCCCTCTTTGATGAGGATCTTGGCGAGGATGCCGGTCGCCGGCGAAGGAAGTTCGGTGTTGACCTTGTCGGTCATGATCTCCACTACGGGCTCGTCCTCTTTGACCGGATCGCCCTCTTTCTTCAGCCAGCGGCTCACCGTGCCTTCATGAACAGACTCACCCAACTCGGGCATCAGGATCTCAACGGACATAGTCTTTTTATTTTAGCCTCCATCCATCGCAATTTGGCGCGCTTCTTGAACGTTGATCGCGCCCAAGGGATTTCCTTCCCTAGGCTTCCGGGCAAAACAGGTATTCTGGTCCTCGTGCAGCGTCCACAAGAGTGGCTTGCCGCGAGAAACGTCTCAAGGCGCATTATTTTTACTTCTCGGGTGCATTTCTTCCCTTCGGCCGAGGTTCGAGGGCGCCAAATCGCACGAACGCTGGGAGAGCCTTTTATCCGCGCTCGAATGCTGCCAATCTCCTCACTCAACCGGGCCAAAGCCCTTGTTTGGGTTCGAGACTGCGAGTTGCAAACCGTCAACAAGCTCCAAGGCCGTATCCCCCAGATCTTCGACACGATCCTTTTGCCCGAAGACGTATCGCTTTGGCAAGAGCGCTACGATGCCATGGACGCGCTGATCGTCAACACCCACTGCATGCGCGAATGGCTAGGGCCGCTTCGCCCCGATCTCCGATTCTTTGTGATCCCACACCATCATTGCAACCTTTCGGGATACGTCCTTCCGGACGACCGCGTGGAACGTCCTCGCATCGCGGGTTATATCGGCGAACCGGAACATCTTCACGACCGGGAAGCGATCGAGCGCACCGTGCGGGAGTTGGGGCTAGAGTTCAAGATCTTCCCCGCCCACGATCTCAAGGCCTACCAAACGATCGACCTGGGCCTTGCTTGGACCCACCCACACGAGGGACGGCAGCAAACGAGAAGCAACATCAAATTGACGAATTTCGCGGCGCACGGAATCCCTTCGGTCGTCCCCGACTACGAAAGCTACCGCGACGTCGACCGAGCGCTCGGAGGCGACGCCGCCCTTTTCGCGCGGAATCTCGACGAATACCTAACGCGATTGCGTGAACTCGCCCACTCGGCCGAGATGCGCCGGACGCTTCACTCCAAAGCCATTGAGGCTCAGCGCCTTTATGCCCGCGAGACGCTCGCCCAACAGTATCGGCAGATGGTCGCCGAGGTTTGCGGCAGTCCTTGCGCCGCGCCTTCTCCCGAACCCGCACCTCTCTAGTGGGCCGCGCCCTTCCAAGGCCTAGATAAGACTTTTCGCTTTTGCGTTTCCAATCGGACCAGCGAAGATCAATCCGCCCCCTTCAGGAATGAGGTTCTTCCATAGGAATACCGTGTGACTTACCCTTCTCTTCTAATCCTTCGTTGAAAAACGAACGGCCCACCTAAGACAGCGGTTCCCTCAGGCCACAAGCCCTTAAGAAGATCCGACGACTCATAAAATAAGGACGCGGTGGGATAGCCAAGGAGATCCCTATTGTCAAAGCGAACTGTTTCCGGACGACAAGGGCTCAAGACCTTTCTTGCTCAAACGGAAAAGCCGCTCCGCAAAAGATCCACTCAGGGCAGAAAGAGCTCCCGCTCCTCCGACGAAGGAATGCGGCAAGCGTCGACTGTGCCAAACCATCGGTACCGGTTTCGCGCGAACCATCGGTACACGCCGTCGCGCAGGCCGCGTGGCACCCAAAGCAGCACCCGGGCCGCCGTATAGAGGCCCCCTAATCGAGCCATGATGCGAAGCGCGGCGTCCGAGCGCTCATGCACGCCCGCTTCGTCTTCTAAGAGAAGCGTCCAGCCCTCCGCATTCCCCTCGGGCTCTCCGAAACGACCCGCCGCGGTAGGCCCTTGAAGCGGCGCGAACCGAAAAATGCGTTGACGGTCGCGTCGTAACACCCACTGCACGGCGCGATCGCAAAAGCCGCAATGCCCGTCGTAATAGATCACCGGAGGATGCACACCCCTTTCCACGCCGCCGGAGGCGGTTTGAGGTTCCTTTTCGCTGCCAACGCTCTCTCGCATCACTCCTTTTTTATTGTAGACCGTTCTGAAGCGATCCTTCAGGGAGGGTCTGGAACTTCCCTCCTTTAAGAAAAGTATAAAGGAGATAGATGCGACGCGCGAGCCCGTGGCTTTTGCCCATCCGGATGGCTTTGGCGGTTCTCCTCGCTTGGGGAGCCTCCGGCACGTCGCTGGCTTACTGGGTCTGCTCCGGGGATTGCCCCGGCGAGCAGTGTCCGAAACATCGGCAGCTTCGGTTAACCGACGAACAGGCTCCCAGGGCCTGCTGCCAAGGGCACGACGAGCCCTCGTGCGAGAGCGAGGGAGCTTCGACATCGGGGTGCAAATGCGAGCTTCGTCCCCTCGGCAAGAGCGATCTGGCCGATCGAACGGATCTGGCGGTATTGCTGCCTCCGATCCAATGGGCGCTCCCCGCGCCCGAACTTCCGATGCCGGAGCTTGCGCCGCTCCCCCAAACGCAGCGCTTCTTCTTTTTCACCGACGCCTCTCCGCCGGACGGGAGTTTTCAACCCGACCGCGGACGCGCTCCCCCCTTGCGGTAGGAAGGCCTTTCGGCGTTTGAACCCTCATTCGCCGATTGGTCGATCCTTCTCTGCCGCTTGGGAAGAAACGTTTTCTTCCTAAGTCTCGTCTTTCGGCCCGCCCCTTTGCGTGCGTGCCCGAGACCTCCCGTACCTCTCTTGCGAGGACGGATTCATAAGGAAGAAAGTCGATGAAACCGAACCGAACGCTTCGCCGATCCTTGATCGGCCTCGGCCTGCTAAGCGCGGCCCTCACCGCGTTTTTCGCGTTGCGCCCCACCCCGGCCTACGCCCATGAAGCCACTTGCCCCCGCTGCAAGCTGGACGTCGTACAAGACACCGACGAGATCGATAACGAGGTGCCGCTGCGCTACGGGCGCAAACGAATCGAATACCGCTGCATCATGTGCGCGCTCGCCGAAGCGAAGACCAAATACAAGAACGACCTTTCGATTCTCGCGCCCTCCAGTGTCAAAGGAAAGCCGGTGGTGCTCACGCGAAAAGACGGTCAATGGAGCGTGGCTCCCGAAACCGCGGTATTCGTCGGTGTTCCGGGCTCGCACACAGAATGCCAGATTCGCTTCCGAGCGATGACGGACCGCGCGGCGTTCGATGCGTACGTGGCGAAGCATGCGGAGATCTTGAAGGGTGCCGAACCGCTCACCTTCGAGCAGCTGCTTGAGATGGCGAAATAAGGAGGCCGCGATGAATTGGACCGCTACGACCTGCGCGGCGCTTGCGCTCGTCTCGGCCGCCGGCCTCGCCTTCTCGCAAGAGGAGGAAACCCCGAAGCCGATCCCGAGACAGGCGCTGGAGCCGCCTCCGAAAGAGCTTCCCCGCTGGATGCGCGATCCTCGCCTGGGCGAGATCTATCCGAGACGAGGGCGCTATAACTTCGACGTCTACCGCATCGAGCCTCTGGCGCGCGATCTGAACGCGATCGCGGTCGGGCATTCGATGGTCTACGAAGCGATCGTGACAGGCGGGGCGGAACGCCTGGAGACGCAAACCTATGCGATCGTCGATCGGGTGCTCCGGCATCCGCCGAAGCTGATGCCCGCCGAGCGATCGATCTCGCCGACCTTCGGACGTAAATACGCCTTCCTCGAAAAGGTCTTCGACTGGACACACGTGCTGCATGCGCAGACCGTCGACGTGCTGGCGAGCCCCAGGATGACTCACGCCGAAAAGGACGCCGAAATCGAGGCACTTTGGAACTTCTACTTCGATTCGGTGCCCTACGCGATCACGCCCCTTCCGATGAACATGGAATACCTGGACGCCCAAAGCTACAGCGGCGCGTTCCGCAAACGGTATCCCAAAGTCAACGGACTCTTCTGGGGCTACCACTGGCTGCAAGGGGCGATGTACGACATGCTCTACGGCGCGACGCCGCTTGAACAGCGACTTCAATACGAGGTCGTCGGCGAGCAGTATCGCACGGTCGAGCTGTATCGCACCGACCGCGACTTTATGCCGATGTTCGCCGACACCAGCCCGCAGTTCGCGCGGCGCTTTCCCAAGATCGCGAACGCCTTCGACAACCTGCACATGCTGCATGACCTGGTGAACGACATTCTCGCGGACCCCACGCTCGGCGAGTTGGAGCGGGACCGCCAGATCCAGCGCGCGGTCTGGATGATCCTCGCCAGCACTCACGCGCACGAATCGCCGATGGAGCGCGATCCCCACAATGCGCTGCACGATCACCGGCACTTTGAAGGGCTGCCCGGCATGGGCATGATGAAAATGAGCACGCCCGAGCTCATGTATATGCAGGGCTTCGGGTGGATGAACCTCACCGAGTGCGCGCATTGCAGCGTCCGGCTGCCCGAGGATTGGAGCGAAGGGGTCGGCGCGACGGTGAGCGCCCAAGGCTGGACCATGAACGTACGCTGCGTGCTGTGCGCGCGGGATATGGCCGCCGAAACCCCGGGACGCGCGATCTTGCGGATCGCGACCGAAGACCCCACGCAGATTCTGATCCTGATCTCGGATGAGGAGGGGCATTGGAGCAGCGTGCGGAAAGATCCGGTCTTCTTAGAGGTCGAAGGCTCTCACGCCGACTGCTCGGACTGGTCGCGCGCCTTCACCAGCCGCGCGGCGTTCGACGCGTACCTGAAGGCCAACGCGGACAATCCCGACCTTAAAGGAGCGAAACCGCTCACGCTAGAGGAATGGTCCGAACGCGAAGGGAAAAAGCCTGATACTTACGCCCGACCGAAAGGCCCAGTGCCCAACCCCTATCGCATCGAAGAGGGAGAAGCACGATGACACGTTCGCTTCGCATCGGACTTGCCGCTCTGACGCTCGCCTCCGGGCCGTTAGGGCTCGCGGTCGATCACGACAATCTCGGCGCAGGCCGCCCTCTGCGCTTCGACGACGCGGAATCGCTGTCGTTTCGCGAGATGGCCGTGGAGTTCGGCGTCGTGGGGGAGTTCCCTCGCCGACGGACGTTCGGCCTCGGCGCGGCGCTGGAATTTCAGTACGGCGTCTTGCCGGACAGCCACCTCTCGATCGGTGTCGAACCTCATTGGGGCGGTCACGGCGAATCGTTCGAGTTCGGGGCGATCGAACTGGGATTCTTCCACAGTTTCCGCCAAGAGATTCGCAACCATCCGGCCGTCGCGGCGAAGGTCGGACTCTCGCAGCCCACCGAACGGGGAGAGAGCACGCTCTTGCACCTGCGGGGGATCGTGACGAAAACCGGGCGTCAGTACGACCGCTGGCATCTCAACTTGGACGCGGAGATTCTGCCCGATCCCAAACCCGGAGAACGGCGGGCGCGCTATGGCGCGATCCTCGGCGCGAGTCTGCCACTCGGGTATCCCCGCTCATTCGATACGACCGGCCTCGCCGAACTGGCTTTTCAACAAGGGCCATTGGACGGGCAAGGCTGGACGCTTTCGGCGGGCCTCGGCCTTCGACGGCAGATCACCCCGCGCGCGGTGATCGATTTCGGCATTCAATCGGATCTCGCCACGGGGCGCGGGATGGACTCGGTCCCCTTCCGCTTCCTCGCAGGCTATTCGACCAACTTTTAACCAACAAGGAGAACATGAGATGAATAAACAAATAGGGACATGGCTGCTCTTCGGCCTCCTTTGGGCGCTTTTCCTGGCCCCGGCCGCGAGCTTCGCCCACGACGTCAAAGACCCGGTCTGCCGCATGACGGTCGACTCGGATACGACCCGCTACAAGCATAAGCTCGGAAATAAAACCTTTTATTTCTGCTCCTCGCAATGTGTGGAGTTCTTCAAGAAGGACCCCGAGAAATATGTGAAGATCGCCGAGCAGCTCGAAAACATGATCGAGCGCGAATACAAAGTGCTCCTCAGCGCTTCGCCCGCCGTGCCCAAGCCGCACGAACCCGTGGAGCTGACCTTCGACATACGCTACGCGGACGACGACACGCAGGTGACCGAGTTCGAAACGATCCACGAAAAGCTGTTCCACCTGCTTTTCACCAGCGGAGACCTCGCCTGGTTCGAGCACCAGCACCCGGTGCGCGGCGCGGACGGAAAATTCCGAATCACCTGGAAGTTCCCCAAGCCGGGTCTCTACCGGCTGTACGCGGATTTCACCCCCAGCGACGGAGACAACCAGGTGATCATGGTGCCTCTGACCGTGGGCGGAACCCCGCGCGAACATCCGCTGAAGGCGGAGACCAAGCTTCGCAAACGGATCGGCGATCTGATCGTCGAACTTCGAGTCAGCCCGAGCAAGGTGCTCATGGAGCGCCCCAACATCCTGACCTATTCGATCTTCGACCTCCAAGGCCGGCCGATTCGAAATATGCAGCCGTTCATCGGCGCGATGGGGCATCTGATCGCGATCAGCCAAGACGGCGAACAGGTCGTGCATACGCACACGATCTATCCCCAGGAAACCAGCGGAATGGACGGACACGCCTCGATTCCCGCCGAGATGCGCGTCACGCCCCAGATGGCGACCGAGAAAGGCCCTTCGTTCTCCTTCAAGCTGACCACGCCGACTTCCGGGCTCTATAAAACCTGGGCGCAGTTCATGTATCAGAACAAGGTCGTGACCGTGCCCTTTGTCTTCAACGTCGAGGACCTGTGGGAGACGGCGAAGGCCGCGAACCCCTCCCAGGCGATGAAGGCCACGATCCAGATCGACGGCGGCTATAGCCCGGCGAGGGTCGTCGCGAAGGTCGGCCAGCCGGTCGAACTCACCTTCGTGCGCTCCAAGGAAGACGGTTGCGGCGGCACGATCCTCTTCAAGAGCCTCGGCATCAAGAAAGAGGTCGATCACGGCAAGAGCGTGACGATTCGTTTCGTGCCTCAAAAGGCCGGCAAGATCGAGTTCACATGCGGGATGGAGATGTACGAGGGCGTCGTCGAAGTCGTCCCCTAACTCCCCTTTGACTCCTCCGAGCCGCGGACGATCGCCCGCGGCTCGCTTCCCTGCGCCGGGCCTTCGGCATGCCGCATACTATGAGGCATGTTCAAGCGCCTGATGGAGCGAGTCGATCGAATGATCGGACGCGGGGTGATCGACGACGACTTTTACGAGGAGCTGGAGGAGGCGCTCCTCCAGGCCGACACCCCCGTTCAGATGGTGGGACAGATCCTCGACGAGCTTCGCCACTCCGTCCGCGAAAACGGCGCCACCGACCCGGCGCAGGTCAAAGAAGCGCTCCAAAACTCGATCGCGAGCCGGTTTCGGCATCAAAAAGCCGTCGGAATCAATGTGGCCGAGGAAGCCCCAACGGTGTATCTCTTCGTAGGCGTCAACGGCGTCGGCAAGACCACGAGCATCGCCAAGGTCGCCCACATGTTGCGCCGCAAAGGGTTCTCGGTAATTCTGGCCGCCGGAGATACCTTCCGCGCCGCGGCCATCGAGCAGCTCGAGCTTTGGGCCGGCCGCACCGGCAGCGAAATCGTCCGCGCGCAGCCCGGAGCCGATTCCAGCGCCGTGATCTTCGACGCGATCCAGGCCGCCAAAGCCCGCAAAATCGATTTCGTCCTGGCGGACACCGCCGGCCGGCAGCACAGCAAGTCGAATCTGATGAACGAACTCGAAAAGATCGTCGGGGTGACCGAGAAGGCTCTGGGGCGCAAACCGGACGAGGTGCTCCTCGTCCTGGACGCGAATACCGGTCAAAATGCGATCCGCCAAGCCGAAGAGTTCATCAAGGCCGCGAAGGTCTCCGGGCTGGTGTTGACCAAAGTCGACGGCACCGCCCGGGGCGGCGCGCTCATCGGCATCTACGACCGTTTCAAAGTTCCGATCAAGCTGATCGGGGTCGGCGAAAAGATGGAAGACCTTAAAGATTTCAAGCCTCAAGAGTTCGCCGCAAGCCTTTTCGACGAGGCCAGGTAAGATTCCCTTTGCACGATGAAGCTCCACGAATATCAGTCCAAACAGATTCTCAACGATTTCGACGTCCCCACCCCGCGCGGAGAGGTCACAAGCTACGATGCCGAGGCGAAGGAGATCGCCGAGCGGTTGGGCGGGAAGGTCGTCGTCAAGGCCCAGGTGCTCATGGGCGGGCGCGGTAAAGCCGGTGGCGTCAAGCTGTTCGACCACGCCGCCGAAGCTGCGACGTTCACCCGCGAACTGATCGGTAAAACGCTCGTCAGCCCGCAAAACCCGGACGGCATGGTCGTGGAAAAGGTGCTGATCGCCGAGCAGATCGACATCGATAAAGAGTTCTATATCTCGGTGCTGCTCGACCGCAACCAGCAAAAGAATATCGTCATGATCTCGGCCAAAGGGGGCATGGACATCGAAGAGGTCGCGGAAACGGATCCCGAGGCCATCGTGAGGCTGCCTATCGATCCGGCATGGGGGCTATGCGATTTCGAAGTGCGTCGCGCAGTCCAAGAGGCGCAAATCCCCAAAGAGGCCCAAAGCCAGGTCATCGCGCTCATCAAAAAGCTGGCGAAGGCCTATATCGAATCCGACGCCGAGATGATCGAGATCAACCCCTGCGCGATGACCCCCGAGGGCAAAGTGCTCGCGGCGGACGCGAAGGTGGCGATCGACGACAACGCTCTGTTCCGCCATAAGCAGTACTCCGCAAGCTCGAACGAGACAGCGGAAGACCCGATCGAGGCCGAAGCCGCCCGCCGCGGTATCGCCTACGTCCGACTCGGCGGCGAGGTGGGGATCATCGGCAACGGCGCGGGCCTCGTCATGTGCTCGCTGGACGAAGTGAACAGCGCCGGCGGCAAACCTGCGAACTTTCTGGACGTCGGAGGCGGCGCCCAAGCCGACCGCGTCAAAAGCTGTGTCGAGCTCATCCTGATGGATCCGAACGTCAAGGGGCTGCTGATCAACATCTTCGGCGGAATTACGCGATGCGACGAGGTCGCCCGAGGATTGCTGGCCGCATTCGATGAGCTGAACCTCACGATGCCCGTCGTCGCCCGCATCGAGGGCACCGCGGCCGCCGAAGGCCTCAAGCTGCTGGAAGGCTCTCGCATCATCCCGGCCTCCACGATGCAAGAAGCCGCCACGAAGATCGTCGAGCTCACCCGCTAACGCGCGATTCCAATCTATTGAGAGGGGCTCCGGAGTTTCCGGAGCCCCTCTTGCCATCTCCGAGTCTGCTCGTGCTCATCTCCGGGCTCGGGGACTTTTATAGACTCTTTTCATGGGGGCTCCTCTCATCCCTCTCATCCCTCTCATCCCTCTCAGGCTTCACCCTTTTACGCTTGGAAAGGGGCAGCAAACTTTCCCCAGCACCCGCCCCCACGCTTTTTGCTCGCAAACCCCAGCCCCTTGTTTTCGTAAAGCAAGCCCACACGGTCCTTCTTCCAAACCGCTCCTTTCGGACTCCCTATTTTGTGAGCGGGGCGGCCCATTCTCTTCCGGAGAAGCGCCCAATCCTTCTCTGCCTAAAGGGCCTTTTCGTTCCGCAAGCCTCCAGCGATCTCTTCGAACCTCTCTTTCTTGACAACTGAACACCTCGAGAGTCGTTATTTTCTTCCCGGACAGAGCAAACGCTACAATGAGGATCGATGACGACCGTCTGGCTTTTCTCCGCGCTGCTCCCGCTCCTCGACCCTTCGGTCCGGATGGTCGACCTCACCGAAGCCCACGGGCTTGGGCCGGACGTCGTCCCCGAAACCGTCGCACGGCTTTGCTTCGCCGATCTCGACGGGGACGGATTCCCCGACCTGGCCATCGACCGCCATCGTATCTTCCTGAACCGCCCCTCGGAAAACTCTCCCACGGGGCGCACCTTTGTCGAAGTCCTCCACACCGGGCTCGAAAAGCCGCTCGCGTCGACGCTGACGGTCTTCGCGGACCTCGATAACGACGGCCACCCCGACGCCCTGGTGGTGGAAAACGTCCAGCCCGACGATCCCGAATGGCAAGACCATGGCCGCCGCACCCGATGGCAAAAAGGCCGTGGGGACGGCACTTTCGACACCCCGCGACTCCTCCCGACTCCCCCTCGTCCCACAATCTGCGTCGCACTCCGCGACCTGAACGGCGACGGATACCTCGACCTCTTTTTGGGCAACTTCTATCGCGTGGACAGTTATGAAGCCTTCCCGGGCGATCTTTTGATGAGTCGCCCAGGGGGAAGCTGGCAGCGGGAGCCCCTTCCCGACGACGGGCCCACCTTCCACCCCGACACCGACCTCGCCGGCCGACCGACGTTCGGCGGCGTCATCGCTACGCTCCGCGGGGAGGCGCCCGGGATTCTGAGCCTCAGCTACGGGCGCCGCTGGAATCGCTATTGGCTTCGCGACGACGAGGGCCGTTGGGTGGACCGCGCGCCGGAGTGGGGCCTGGATGGGGACGATCTGCGTTCTGGGATCTATCCGGCCTGGATTCAAGAGATTCCGCGGCTCGCGCGGCCGCATGAGTTCCCATTTCGCTCCAACGGCAACACCTTCGACGCAGCCGTCGGGGACGTCAACAACGACGGACACTTCGACCTATTCCTCACGGAAATCACTCACGGCTGGGCGGGAGAGTCTTCGGACCGCTCCCGATTCCTTTTTTGGTCGCAAGGTTTGGGGCGATTCCTGCCCCGCGAGCGGTTCAACGTTGACCGCATCCCCTCGGACACCGAGCGCTGGAACCAGGGCGATCTTTTTGCCGAGTTCGCGGACCTCGACCAAGACGGGCGGCTCGACCTGATCCTCTCTTCGGGCGACTACCCCGACGGCCCCCAGCGCCTGCGCCTTTACCTTCAGACCCCCGAGGGAGGCCTTCGCGACGCGACCGAGGCGCTCGGCGTCGATCACGACGGCTCCCAGCAGATCAGCCTCGCGGATATCGACGGCGACGGAGACCTCGACTTGATCGTCGGCCAAACATTTAACCGCTTTACCTCCGAACAGACCGAAGGGCGGACACCGCACCTCAAGCTGCTGATCAACCGCATTCCCCGCCAAACGAACGCGTTGAAAGTGCGCCTGATCGGCGACGGACGCACCGTGAGTCGCGACCCGCTCGGCGCGATCGTCAAGGTCCGACTTGCGAGCGGTGCGCGACTTCAGCGCCAATTGATCGGGATCGGGGGACACGCGGGCAAGCAGCACGATTTCGAAGTCCATTTCGGCCTCGGGAGCGAAACACGGGTCGAGGAGATGAGCGTTTATTGGCCTAACGGAGAGCTTCAGCGCTTCGACAACGTCTCGAGCGGCGCGTACCGCCTGCGGCAGGGGGACCGTCTGGAGCTCCGGCCCCTGCGCAAAGCCGTATACTAGAACAGATCCCCATGTCCGTCACATCCTTGCATCAGCTTCAGCCCTCGGCTCCGCCGCGTCCTCGGCGCGGGACCTACTACGTTCAAACCTGGGGTTGCCAGATGAACGAAGAGGACAGCGAGCAGATGGGCCTTTACCTGCAAGAGATCGGCTTCGAGCCGGCCAAAACGCTGGTGGAAGCGCAGATCGTGCTGCTTAACACCTGCTCGGTCCGCCTAAAGCCCGAACAAAAAGCCTTTTCGATGCTGGGAGAGCTCGCATCCTACAAGCGGCGCCGCCCGGATCTCGTTCTCGGCGTATGCGGCTGCATGGCGCAGCTGCGAGCCAGCGAGATTCGCCAGCGTGCGCCCCACGTCGATTTCGTGGTCGGAACCGGCCAGATCAGCAAGATCCCCGGCCTTGTCGAAGAGGTACTCCAAAAGCGTCGTTTCCAAAGACGGCTCGAGCTGCCAGAACGCCGGGGCGCGGTCGTGGGGGACATCCCTCAACGGAGCGTGGGACGCGAAGGCAAACTCAAGGCGTTCGTTCCGATTCAGTACGGCTGCGACAAATTCTGCACCTACTGCATCGTCCCAACGACCCGAGGACGCGAGCGAAGCCGGCCCACCGATCAGATTTTGGAGGAGGTCGCCAAACTTGTACAGAACGGCACCAAAGAGATAACTTTACTGGGTCAAACTGTTAATAGTTACGGGAAGAACTTGCCCGAGGGTCAGGTACCGTTCAGTCAATTGCTTTGGAAGCTTTCGGAGATCGACGGCCTGCGCCGCATCCGCTACACCAGCCCCTATCCCCGAGACTTCAAAGCGGACCTAATCGATACGATTCGGGACTGCCCGGCCGTGATGGAGCATGTCCATCTGCCGCTCCAGTCCGGCGATGATGAGGTTCTTAAATCGATGCGGCGGGTATATACCCGAGAAAGCTTCAAGAATATCGTTCAAAACTTACGCAAAACGGTTGATGGCATCGGGGTCACGACTGACCTGATTGTAGGTTTCCCCGGGGAAACCGATACACAATTCGAAGCCACCTTGGAGATGGTGGATACGATCAGGTTTGACGGTGCGTTCATGTTCATTTATAGCCCGCGCCCCGGAACGCCGGCCGCAGATATGCCTCAGATCCCCGAGCCTGTGAAAAAGGCTCGTCTCCAAAAGCTGATCGACCTGCAGAACCGCATCACCTGCGAGATCAACGATTCGATGGTCGGCAAAACCTTCGAAGTCTTGGTCGAAGGCCCCTCCCCCAAGAACCCCCAAAACTTGCAAGGGTTCAGCCGCGAGTTTAAGTGCCTCCACTTCGAAGGCCCAGCCGAACTCAAAGGCCGAATCGTCGCGGTGGAGGCGGTCTCCTCCCACCTTTGGGGCTTTACCGGCAAACTCCTTTAATGGGCATGCCCCGCATGATCGTGTCCGTGATCGTGGGGCTCGGGATGCTGGGGCATCGCGTCCGATTCCCGTTGGCTTGAGCGCAGAATCAGCGGCGGTGGGTTCGCCTGCCGTTTTAAAACCCCGTCATCCGGGAAAAGCTCCAGCCCCTCTTTCGCGACGGCGCGCCGCTCGGTGAGAGAACCCTGGTTGCGGTAGATGAGGCTCAGCCATCGATACGCGAAGCGCAACGACTCCTGCCCATTTTCTCCAAGGTGATTCCATTGGCGCTTGCCCGCTTCGATCGCCCGGCGATAGTAAGGAATCGCCTCTTCGTAGGGCCGATCCTCCGTCACCAGCAGCGTGCCGAGATCGGTCAAGATCTCGACCGAGATCGGATTCGCTTTAAGACCGTCTTCGAGGAATCGTTGCGCTTTGTGCACCCCCTCGTCGCCATGCGAACCGGCCATGATTTGGGCGCCGTTGGTCCACCCGGCGATAAAGGGCGGATCGACCCAGGTCATCAAACGAAATAGCGGAAGCGTCATCTCGGGGTCAGCGTGCGTGTGCTGGCGCATATCCCGGTAGGCACTTTTCTGACGCTCGATCTCCCCAAAGATCCCGCGAAAGTCTCGCTCGGGGCTCGGAATCACTGTCACGATGTTCGCATCGTGCTTCGCCATCGCGTCATGCACGTGATCGGCTCCGCCGACGCCCTCGCGACCGGCCGCACGCTCTTGAACGGACAGCGCGCGCATCTCGACCCCTCCGTGAAGGTAGAGGTCCGTGCGTAACCAAAGCCACGCCGAAAGGCTCGTTCGAAACTGCCCCAAAAGAGAAGCCGCCGAACTCTCCTCGGCCACTTCGGGCCGAATCTGCGTCCCCTCGGGTCGCACCGTTTCGCGCAATCCGCTCGCGGCGAACCCGACGAGAAACGTCGCGCCGAACAGCATCCCAATCGCCATTCTTCGCATCGCTTAAACCGCCTGCCGATGAAACTTATGCCAGCTTAGCGCCAGCATAGCGAGTCCATAGAGCGCGGCATACGCCGCCAGCGAGCCAACGACCCAGAAAGGCACAGGCCCCCAGCCGCGGTTGACCACCCGGCTGCCCAGATCGAACAGCCCATATTGGGGCAACAGCGCGTAGATCGCCTTATAGAGCAAACCGGCGCCGGAAGAGGCATTTTCATAGCTCATCAGCAAAGCGCGCACCAGCATGCCCGAACCGAAAAGCAGGGTGAAGCTGAGCGTCGCCGCGGCGGACGGCGTCATATACACGCTGAGCGCGAGGCTCACCGCGCACACGACCGAAAGACCCATCGCCTTGACCAAGAGATACTGCAGCATGACGGGCTCTAGAGGAATCCGAAAGCTGAGCAAAGCCAAGGAGGTCAGCGCCGCGAGCATCGCGAACGCGATCCAGGTCACCAGCGTGCAGCCAAGTAGCTTCCCGGCGAGAAGGTCGAACCGGCTGATCGGACGCGCCAAAAGCGGATACAGTGTCCGCTGACGAATCTCGTCGGGCAACGCACGGCTTGCCGTCAACACCGCGATCACCGAGCTGAGTCCTCCCAGCACCGTCACGCCCAGATCTTTCGCAAAAATTTCGAGACCGTCGATCCCGAAGACCCCGAGCGCGCCGGCGAACAGCATGATGAGAAAGCCGAGAATCGCCACGACCCACAGATCTTTGCGTCGCAGGGATTCCAGCAGCGTGCCCCACGCGAGCGCGCGCCACACCTTCAGGCGCATGCGGTCTCCTTTGGCTCCAACGGCCGGCCCGTACGCACCGCGCGATCCCACGACTCGCCGTGGATCTCACGCAAGGCGTCGCTAAGACGCACCCGCTGAGCTGTCTCGATGCGGAATCGGGGCTCGGGAACGCGCCCTCCAAACGAAATCTCTCGGGCGCTGGCCTCTTGCCAAAGCCCCCACCATCCATGCGTCGTCACGTTAAGCGGCCCTCCCAAGGGTCTGAATAAAGTAGTCTTCGAGTGAGGCTTCCTCAAGAAGCAGGTCCTCGACCCGCCCCCCGGCGCCTGCGATTTCTCCGAGCCCGCGCAACATCGCGTCCTTCGACTCGTACACGAGTTCGTATCGCTCCTCGCCGAGCGGTCGCCCCCCCGGCATCGCGGGTCCGGCGTACACGAGCGCGAAGCGGCGAAGATCCGCTTTGAGCTTCGGCACTTCCCGCTCCTCCACGAGCTGCCCTCGATCGATCAGCAAGATGCGGTCGCACAGCAGATCGACTTCGGCCAATTCATGGCTCGAAAAGAACAGCGTGGCCCCCTCGCGCCGTTTCTCGGACAGCAGTTCGCGAAGCTCTCTCCGGCCGACCGGATCCAGCCCCGAAGTCACTTCGTCGAGGATCAGCAGATCCGGGCTTCCGAGCAGCGCCTGCGCGATGCCCACTCGCTGAAGCATGCCTTTGCTGAGCATGCGGTTTTGGCGCGTCATCGCGCTTTGCAGGCCCACACGCTCCAAGAGAGTCTCGGACTCCCGACGAAGGGCTTTGCCACCCAATCCCTGCAGTTCTCCGTAAAGGCGCAAGGTCTCCAGCGGCGTCAGATACGGATAGTACAGCGCAACCTCGGGCAGGTAGCCGATCCGGCGCTTGGCCTGAACCGATCCCGCGGGCTCACCGAAAACTCGGCAAGTTCCCGACTGCGGATTCAAAAACCCCATCAGAGCCTTCAAGGTCGAGCTCTTGCCCGCCCCGTTCGGCCCCAAAAAACCGACCACTTCGCCGGATCGGACCGAAAAGCTCAGCCCGCGCACGGCGTCGTTCCATGCGCCGGAGCGTCCCCGGTACCGCACGTTTAATTGTTCGACGCGTATCGCCTCCACATTGCCGATTGTCGGCGCGAGGCGGCAAAACCTAGAGAGCGTTGTGAAGGTTTTTTAACGAAGAAGCTCGAAAAGCGCTTCGATGACGCGGTCCTGATCGGACTCCGAGAGCCCTACCGAGCAGGGCAAACTGACGCATCGATCGAACAGCGCCTCCGAGACCGGAAGCCGTAACCCCTCGGGAACGACGTCCCGATGCGCAGGGCTCAGATGGTTGGGCTGCCACAGCGGGCGGCTCTGAAGTCCCCGTGCCGAAAGCGACGCGACGAGTTCGCGACTTCCCAAACGGGCTTCCTCACCGAGACGGATCGTGAACAGCCACCAAGCGCTCCTCGCGTTTTCGGTCTCGGGCATCGCCTGCACGCCCGGCAGATCCCGGATCGCTTCGCGATAACGCGCTGCGATCCGGCGCTTGCGTTCCAAAAATGTCTCGATCTGCTCCAGTTGCGCGCAAGCCAAAGCCGCTTGGAGGTTCGTCAAGCGGTAGTTATAGCCGACCTCGTCGTGAACGTACTCTAACGGATCGGCTTTTGCCTGGGTCGTCAGATGCTTGGCGCGACACGCCTGCGCCTCATCGCGCGCGAGCAGCGCGCCTCCGCCGCCGCAAGTGAGTAGCTTGTTGCCGTTGAAGCTAAAGCAAGACATCGCGCCCCAGCTCCCGACCGGCCGGCCGCCGTACGTCGCGCCCAAGCTCTCGGTCGCGTCCTCGATCACGGGCAAGCCATATCGTTCCGCGAGCTCCATCACGGGCTCCATCCGCACCGGATTCCCCAAAATATGCACCGGTACGAGCGCTCGCACGCGCCGCCCGGTCGCTCGATTCCGCACCGCCCCTTCGTCCCGATCGCAACCTTCCAGGTACGCGCGGAGCGCCTCGGGGTCCATCTGCCACGTCGCCTCTTCGGAATCGAGAAACACCGGCACCGCGCCGAGGTAGCGGATCGCGTTGATCGGCGCGATAAAGGTGAGACTCGAGACCGGGACCTCGTCTCCGGGCTCGACCCCGGCGACCTTCAACGCGATGTGCAGTGCCGAGGTGCCGTTCGCCGTGGCGACCCCATGCGGCATCTCGACGCGCTCCGCCAACTCCCTCTCGAAACGGTCGACGTACGCGCCGACCGAGGACACCCATTCGGTGTCGAGGCACTCCTTGACATAGGCCCACTCGTTCCCGCGAAAATGGGGGGCGCTGAGCGGCACGAAAGCCGTCGCCTGGGTTTCGTCGGAGGCTTCGACACGCTTCAAAACGAGGCTCCGTCCCACGCTTCGACGTCGGCTTGGGCCTGGTGGTAGTCGTCGGGCCGCCCGATGTCTAGCCAATACTCGATGATCGGGAAAGTCACCACCGTCCGCCGCTCGACGACCAGTTTCTCAATGAGGTCGGTCATGTCGTAGCGCTCTCCTGAGGGGATCTCCTCCAGCAGCTTCGGCGAGAGAAGGTAGATCCCGGCGTTGACGAGATGCGTCAGCGTGGGTTTTTCCTGAATGCTCCGCACGAAAGGCCCTTCCGTCTCGACCACCCCATAGGGCACCGAGGTCTCGTGATGCCGCACCCCCACAGTCAATTCGGCCTCGTGTTGGTGGTGAAACTTCAACATCGCCCGGTAGTCCACCCGCGTCAGCACGTCTCCATTCACCACGAGGATGGGGCTTTGCGATGGCTCCATCAGCGCCAGCGCCCCCGCCGTTCCGAGCGGTTGCCGCTCATCGATGTAGTTCAGGTCGATACCGAAGGCTTGACCGTCGCCGAAATGCTCCTTGATCATCTCGGGGCGATAGTGTGTGGTGATGTTTACCCGCTGGACCCCGGTATCGCGAAGCTGATCGATCACGTGCTCGAGCAATGGCCGCTTCCCGACCGGAAGCATCGGCTTGGGCAAGTCCTCGGTCAAGGGTCGTAAACGCGTCCCGAACCCGCCCGCCATCACGACCGCCTCGCAGTCCAAGCGGTCATCTCCTTGAAGCTGGGCGCGCACGGCGAGGTTCACAACCCGGCCGTCCTCGCCGAGCAACGGAATCTGAAGCACCCCTTTCTCCCGCATCAACCGCAACAGTGCTTCACGCGAACTGCTCTCCGGCGCGACAACGGGCGCACTTACGATCCCCGCCCGCGCTTTTAGGTCTCTCGCGAGACTTTCGAATTCGACCCCCGCCAAAATGCCCCGCCGCAGATCCCCGTCGGTGACCGTATCGCAAAGCCTCCCGGCTTCGTCGATCAGCAGCGCGATCCCGACGCGACCCGAGTTCACGCACTCGGCGGCCTCGCGGACGCTGGCGTGTTCCGACACACATACCCGACTCAGATCTAGCGTATTCATCCGTTTCCAAGGGCTCCCCGTATCTTTACCGTAAAAGCCCACGATTCGTCCCGACGCCTCTATGGCATGATTGTGGGTCGCCCAGGTTCCCCCCGCGAGACGTCCTCGCAAAAAATTTAACTTTTATTCGTCCTTGTCGATGTACTTGAGTAGTTGGAACGCCTCCGCGTAGCGCACCCCGACGCTCGCGCCGCGGAATGTCGCCAACGCCTCGATATTCTTGAGACTCCTCGGGAACGGATGCTCGGCGAACTCGGACGCATAAAGCCCCGCGATCTCCAGCTTCTCTTCCAGGTAAGGCGTGATATCCACGTAGTAGTTCGGTAGAAAGGCGCGCTCGGGCAGAGCGGGCGCGAATTCGGTTTCCGAAAGGCACTCGTACATCAAAACCCGCTTGACGAAAGGGTAGCGAAACGATTTGGTGCAGGCCATCACGGCCTCGAACGTGTAGCGGTGGTCGGAGTGCGCGTCCGAACGATTGAGGCAATAGACGATCTCGGGTCGCGCCTCGTGGAAAATCTCGGAAAGCGCGGGGACCATCTCGTTCACCGAGCCGGACGTCAAACTCATCGTGGGATAGTCGAGACAGTAGGTCTTTTCGATCCCGAACCGCTCGGCCACCGCTCGAATCTCCTGGCTTCGACTCTCGATTCGCTCTCTGGAAAAGCCGCGATCTTCGAAAAGGCTCGTCGCGATCACCCAAAAGATCTTGTCCCCGCGGGCCCTATGTTTGAGCAGGGTGCCCCCCGCACCGAGGGCTTCGTCGTCGGGATGGGCGGAAACGATTACGACATGCTTCATAGCGTTCTCTAATAGGTGATATTCTTATGCAAGAGCGCGTCGGTGATCTCCACCTGAGCCAGCACCTCGACGATCTTTTCGGCCGAATGCCCGTCCCCATAGGGGTTCTCCCGACGCGCGACCTCGGCGAGGAACGCCTCGTCGCGAAGCACCCGGTCGATCGCCCTGGCGATCTGCTCTGTGTCGTGATCGACGAACAGCACGTTGCCGCCGTGCACTCTTCCCCGCTGGCGCTCGCCCACATTGATCGCGGGCAGCCCCAACGAGGCGACCTCCAAGATGCCCGAGCTGGAATTGCCGATCAGAAACGCCGCATGGCGCAGCAGGTTCACATAGCGCAGCCGGTCGAGGTTGGTAAACAGCGCGATCGCCTCCGGATGCGCGGCGGCCGCGGCTTGCAGCTCCCGCACGATCGGTCCGAAACCCGCATCCGAGTTCGGATAGTTCGCGAAACAGTACACGCCGGAATTCAGCACGGCTTCCAAGGTCCGGCGAATATGATCCTGCTGCCGCTCCGTTTGGGTGATGATCGGGTGTTGGATCAACACGCAATAAGGTCGATCCCCGAGCGCCGGAGCGCCGAGCGACTCCAAAACCGCCTCTCGCTCCATCGAAGGGGTCTCGATCAAACGATCCAACGCCGGATTGCCGACCACGAAGATCCGCTCCGACTCTTCGCCCAATCTCAACAGCGTTTCGCGGTGCTGCGGCAGCGTCGGAAAATGCAGGTGCGCGAACTTGCTCGCGGCATAGCGCACCGAGTTGTCGATGTTGCCGTCTTTGGCGATGTCCCCCCCGAAAAAGTGAGCGACCGCGAGATCCAAAAAAGCGCAGGTCATCGTCACGGTGATCGCCTCTTCCCGGTCTCCGGCGACGAGCACCAGATCCGGCCGTTCCTGATCGAGGAGGTTCGCGAGCGAGGGAATCTGAAGACCGATGGAAGCGATGCGGCCGATCTTGCGGTCTGTATCGAGGAGGTTATAGATCCGCCCCACGATCGGAAAGCCGTCCTCTTCGATAAACCGGGCAGTCGAGCCGAAGCGGTCCGACAGGTGCGGCCCAGTCACCACGATCCCGAACTCGAAGCGCGGGTCCTCGTGCAAGCGACGGTAGACGCTGGAAAGCAGGTCGTATTCCGAACGCGCCCCCGTTACCGCCAGAACCTTCTTCCGCATCGTCATCGCTAAAAGACGTCCGAGTAGCCCATATTGAGGCGCCACAATCGATAATCGCTCAGCCGGTTCGACCGATCCGCCAGCGGCCGAACGCAAAAATGCGTCAGCGGCAGTCCGGGCGTAAAGCCCGTTCGCTCGAACGCCGGGTAGCTCTCCGAAAAGATCGACGCCCAAAGATTGAACCGCTCGACGGAGGGCTCGCGGGCGAGGACCGCGCCCAAAAGCGCGCGCAGCAGCGCCGGATCGTTTTGAAAGGCGATCTCCATCAGATCGATCTCGAACGCTTCCCGGACCTCCGGCGACGGAATCTTCTTATAGATCACCGCGCCCTCGCCCCCGGCGACCGTCAAGACCCGGTATTTCGCGACCGGATTGCGCAGATAACGCCAGTCCAGAAACTCTTTTCCGGCGGCGATCCTCACCTCGGCCCAGCGATGCTCGAAACGCCTCGCCAAAGCGTCCGTAAACCCCTCGGCCTCCTCGCCGGTCTCGGGCGACCCCGGATCGAATTTCGAGGCGGAGAGCCCGAGCATGGGCACCGTCGCGACGTCGCTCCACCCGAGGCTGTTGACCAGCCCATAGTGAGAGTTGTTGTTCGGGAACCCCCACACCAAGCCGAAACCCTCCTCGGCCAATCGGTCGTAGAGCGCCGAGGCCAGTTGCGTAAAGACGCCTCGCCCCCCGTACGCGGGGTGCGTCATCGTGGTCATCGAAAGCACCGCCGGAGCCCGCTGCCCGGCGATCTCGATCTCCATCGGCGAGACCGCGTAGTGCCCGGCCAGCACGTCTTGGTCCCACATCAAAAGGATCTTCTTCTCCGCAGTAAAAGGGTTCTGCGTGAAGCGCCACATCCAATATTCCGGACTCATCGGCCTTCCGAACGCCAATTGGAACAGCTCCAGAATCTTGACTTCGTCGCCTTCGACGTAGGGTCGGATCTCCATTTCCGTTATGCTTCCTCTCTGAGGCCAGCGATCCGTCGCTCCGCCTCATCCCAATCCCGCGGCGTATCGATATCGAGCGAGCGCTCGGGCGGCATCACGTAGCCGAGCGTACCCGGCGGCACCGCTTGGCGATCGCGCAGGAACGATTCGACGCGGATGACGTATACGGCCCCGTTGAAGACGTACGCCGGGGGCAGATCCTGCCGGCGCGGGTAAGCCATATCCGGCTCGACGAAGCTCTCCAAAACCCCCGCGTCGCCCAGGCGCTTGACCAGGTAAGGATGGTCTTGTGCCTCAGTGACCGACGCGACCGGCGTCCGGCGACTCGTCGCGAGATCGACGGCCCCGTCGATGTCCTCGGGCGTCCGAAAAGGTGAGGTGGGCTGAAGCAGCACCAACCAATCGGGCACTCGGTCCCAGCGCTTCATCCACTCTAGAAAATGCACGAGCACGTCGGCATGGGGAGTGTCGTCTTCGGCGAGATGCCCCGGCCGGAGAAACGGCACTTCCGCGCCGAGATCGAGGGCCTCTCGCGCAATCTCCATCGAATCGGTCGAGACCAGCAGGCGCTCCAAGCGGCGGCACACCAGCCCCGCCTCGACCGTCCAGCCGATCAACGAGCGCCCCCCCAACACCCGAAGATGTTTGCCCGGGAGCCCTTTCGAGCCGCCCCGTGCGGTGATCAGTCCATAGACGCCGCCTTCGCCGTTCATCCCTTAGAGGTTACCGGCCCACGTTATACTGGGAGACCGATGAAACTCCCGATTTGCTTGATTCTTCTCGGGCTCGGCGCGATGGCCGCGGCGGATTGGCCGGGCGGCAAAGAGCAGTTCCCCTCTTTTCGCAACCTGTCGGGGCTGCCGGGCGGAGCGTTCGGCGTCACTCGGAACGGCGAGATCGGCCTGCGCGGCGCGATGGGGCTTTCGACGCCTGTGGCGCATTCGCTGGGTAAAAACCGCTGGGCGATCGGCCTTGCGAACTTGAGCTCGACCCGCGAGCCACGCTTCTTCGATTTCAACGAATCGGGCAACACCACGACCAACGGCACCCTCCAATTCATGGGCGGCTTCGAAGGCGGACGCTACGGCCGCCTGACGGTCGGGGGCGCCATCTTGAGCGGCGTCGGGGACTCGGTGCTCAACCTTCATTGGCAAGTCCCGCTCTCCCACGAATCGTTCGCGCTGGGTATCGGGGTGCAAGACGCGTTCTCGACCGGAGGCAGCGCGGGCGAAGGCCATCCCTCCGACGGGGAGTCCAGCGCCTCGCTCTACGCGGTTGCGACCTCCGAACTCGCGCCTGATCTGTATCTGAGCCTCGGGCTCGGCACACGACGCTTCGAGGGAGTGTTCGGCGGAATCTCCTACGCTCTCACGCCTCGGCTGGGCGCGCTCGTGGAATACGACACGTTCGGGTGGAACACGCACCTGTCCTATGACCTCGGGACCTGGAAAAATCTGTCCTTCGCCGGCCACTCGGCACGATTCGTCCTAGGGGCTGGACTGGTGAAAGGAGAGTTCTTTTTCGGCTCGCTCAACATCCTGTTTTAGGCTCGATTGAACCTTCCCGCACTCCGTGTCGTCCAAGCCGCAGGAACATCGTACCGACTGACTCGGCGGAGCGAGGGCCGAACTCCTTTACGGAAAAGGGGTTCCATTTCGAGAGGAGATCGGATTAAAATCGCCTCAAGGCCTAGCCGGGCCCAGGTCCGGGAGAGACCGACAAGGAGAAAATGTACCTATGATTGGACCAATCGTTGCAACTGCGGCCATCGTGGCGGCGGCTCAGCAAACCCGCGTTCTTCCCAGCCCCCAGAATGAAGCTCTCGTTGCGCGAAGCGCCTATAGCACGGTCTTCGGCCCGACGGGCCTGATCGCGGTTCCGACGGCCGCGACCGTCGCACAAGACGAACTCGTGATCGGCGTGACCATGGGGGATAACTTCTCGAACCTTAGTGGAAACTGGGGCATCACCCGAGACATCGAAGTCGGCGCGACCTACTTCAACCCCGACGGTGG
The DNA here is from genome assembly GCA_037189405.1 of bacterium. GTDB lineage: Bacteria > Armatimonadota > Fimbriimonadia > Fimbriimonadales > Fimbriimonadaceae > JBBCJD01. Next base: position 55,110 of record JBBCJD010000007.1, on the reverse strand, counting down.
AGACGATAAGTTGATCGGCAACGCCAAAGTCATGATCGTGCCCAGCAACTTCCGCAACTTCACGATCGGCATCGGCATCATCGACGCGTTCGACGCCTTCAGCAGCGACCCTTCGATCTACGTCATGGGCTCGGCTTGGCTGACCCCGGGTCGGACGCTCCAGCGTAACGACGCCATCGGGCTGCGTGTGCACGCGGGGGTCGGAACGGGCATGTTCGACGAAGAGCTGATCGGCGGAGCCGAGGTGATCGTGAACAACAACTGGGCAATCGTCGGCGAGTGGGATTCCAACAACGTGAACGGCGCGATCCGCTACGTTCACGACGACTCGTTCCGAGCCCAAATGGGGTTCTTCAACAAGGACCTTTTCTTCGGCATCAGCTACGGATTGCGGTTCTAGACCCAGTCCCGGCTAGCGTCACTACTTAAATGAGAATGGGACTCCGCTTGGAGTCCCATTCTCATTTAAGGGGCACTTCGGGGATAATGGTGTCACCCGCCCGGAAACGCCGTGCGGCGCAGCCATTATGGAACCATCGACGACTTATCTCTCTACCGCCACCCAGACCTGGATCGACGCGCAAAAGGTGTGTGTCATCGGCGCGGGCACCATGGGCAGCGGCATCGCCGCGCACCTTAGCAACCTTGGCTTTGAAGTCACCCTGCTCGATATGACCTTCGACTCGGTGGAACAGGCCTTTCAGCGCGCGCGCAAAGTGCGTCCCAGCCATTTTTACCAGCCCGCGAACGCAGACGCCATTCGCCTGGGCAGTATCCGCGAGAATCTCGACTGGGTGCGCGAGGCGGATTGGGTGTGCGAGGCGATCGTCGAGGACCCGTTCGCCAAGCAGGACCTTTACCGCCAGATCGAGCCCCTGCTGCGCGAGGACGCCATGATCTCGACCAACACCAGCGGTCTGGAGATCGATAAGCTTGCCGCGGGCCGAAGCGAAAGCTTTCGCCGACGGTTCCTCGGCACGCACTTTTTCAACCCTCCCCGTTACCTGAAGCTCTTGGAGCTGATCCCCACGCAGGAGACCGACCCCAGCGCGATCGAGGCGATGACCCATTTCCTGGAATCGCGCGTCGGGCGCCGCGTGGTGCTCGCCAAGGACACCCCCGGGTTCATCGCGAACCGCTTCGGCATGTGGTCAATGTTTCACGCGGTTCATACCGCCGAGAAGCTGCAGTTCCAAGTCGAACAGGTCGATGCGATCACCGGGCCGTTTCTCGGCCGCCCGCGCAGCGGCAGCTTTCGCCTGAACGATATCGTCGGGCTCGATGTGATGCAGGCCATCGCCAAAAACCTTTTGCAACGCCGCCCCGAAGACCCGTTTATCGGCGCGCTCCGCACGCCGACGTCGATGCAAACCCTGCTTGAGCGCGGTTGGATCGGCGCCAAAGCAGGCCAGGGGTACTACAAGAAAGAGGGCCGAGAGCTTCTGGCTCTCGATCTGCGGACGCTCGCCTATCGCCAAGCCTCCGACGCCCAGTTCGACTCGATCGCCGCGCTCGGCAAGCTCCCTTTGGCGGAGCGGCTGCGCCAAGCCTCGCAGGGACTGGACGAGGTCGGCGAGTTCCTCCGAGAGCACCTGTTCCCGGTCCTGCGCTATGCCTACGCGCTCCGCGAGGAGATCAGCCATAACGTCTTGGACTTCGACCGTGTGATGCAGTGGGGCTTCGGCTGGCAGATGGGGCCGTTCGAGATGATCGACGTCCTCGGAGGGGAACGGATCGGGCTGGAGACTCCGCCGTTCTACCAAAACCGCAAGATGCTCGCCTTTTCGGGCGACTATCAGCCGCTTCCCGACGAGCCGGAATACCGCACCGCCAAGGATTTTCCCGTGATCGAGACGCGCGAAGGCTTCACCGTCCGCGACATGGGCGACGGCGTCGGGCTCCTCTGCCTCACGACGAAAATGGGCACGCTGAACCCAGAACTGACCCGGGAGCTCACCGCCTACCTCAAATCCACCCCCACCCAGCGGTTCGTGCTCACGGGCGACGGACGCTGCTTCTCGGTGGGCTTCGACCTGAACTACTTCCTCACCAAAATTCAAGAGGAGCGATGGGAAGAGATCGACGAGACGCTTACCGCGCTTCAAAAGCTGGGCGAGGCCCTTGAAGAGAAATCGGTGGTGGCCGCAATCTTCGGCTACGCGCTCGGAGGCGGCTTGGAACTCGCTCTCAGCTGCTCGCGCATCTTGGCCGACCCCGAATGCAAAATCGGGCTGCCCGAGTCCCGCGTCGGGCTGATCCCGGCCGCGCGAGGGACCACGCTTATGCGATTGCACCACCAGGATTCGATCAAACACTTGACCGACGCGGCGATGGCCGTCACGCTCGGTACCACCTCGCAAAGCGCCGCCGAAGCGAAATCGCTCGGCTACCTGCGGGAGACCGATCTGATCGCGGTGCATCCCGACCGTCTCATGGAGACGGCCAAAACGCTGGCTTTGCAAGCCGAACCCGTGCGACGCCCCGCCTGGCAAGAGGCCCACGGCCCGCTGACGGGCATGATCGATCGAGCGCAAGACGAGCGCAAGCGCAAAGGCGAGATGTCGGAATACGACGAAAAGATCGGCGATAAAATCAAAGCGATCTTCGGCAAAACCGATTCGTACGAAGACGCGCTGGCTCGAGAACGAAGCGAGTTTTTGAACTTATGTCACAGTTCCTTAACCCTTTCGCGCATAAAACATATGCTCGAAACCGGGAAACCGTTACATAATTAAAGGGATACGTGGGATTCTTGGTGTAAGCTTAAGAGAGTGCGAGGAGCGTCCTCTCCACGTGGACTTTCTTCGCGATGACCGCACCTCCCATGTTGAGTCAGAGGAAAGTTCTATGAGTCAAGATACGATTCCCACTAACGAGTCGGTCGAGCAAAATCTCGAATCCGATTCGCTCGTCCTTCCCGGTTCCGAGGGCAACACGCCGTTTTATCGCCGCAACATCGGCTGGTGGCCGCTGTTCGTCATGCTCGGCGGGCTGGCCGTTTGGTTTTTCGGCACCTACCACATCTTCTCGTCCGTCGAAGGCACGCTGTTCATCAAGAAAGCGCGCTTTAGCTTCAGCGACACCTTCGTCGCGCTGAACAACGTCGCGCTCGTGGATCGCGACAAGGCCCTGGCCGAGCACCCGCTCGCCCGCGAGTCGCTGGAAAAAGAGGGCGTCATCGACAGCCCCGAGGCCAAAGCCAAGCGTGTCGAAGAGTTTAAGCGCCGCCAGGCCGAAGAGGGCTTGGACGCGATGCCCGGCGGTGGTATGCCCGGTGGCCAAATGCCTGGGGCATCTCAAGGAATGCCGGAAGCTCCGGCCGCTCCCGCGCCTCACTAAGTCCATCGGTTTAGACCGACTCAAGAACCCGTCCGCTTTTCGAACAATTCGAAAAGCGGACCCTCTTAGCTTTTTCGACTCCATCCTTCTATCAAGGATTTTCTTGCCCACGTCGCGCCCGGTCGGCAAGCTCTTCAAGTATGATAAAGGCGGTTCGCTCACAGCGAACCAACCCGAGTCATGAAAATTCTAGTACCCCTAAAGCGCGTCGTCGACCCCTACGCCAAGGTACGGCCCCTGGCGGACGGTTCAGGTCTCGACACCGCCGCACTCAAGTTCGAAGTCAACCCGTTCGACGAGATCGCCGTCGAAGAAGCCGTCCGCATGAAGGAAAAGGACGCCGGAATCGAAATCGTGGCGGTCACGATCGGTCCGGCGCACTGCGAGGACCAACTCCGCAAAGCGCTCGCGATGGGCGCGGATCGCGCCATCCTCATCGAATCGGACGCCGAATACGATTCTCCCGCGGTCGCGAAAGAGTTGGAGGCGCTGGTTCGAGAGATGCAGCCCGATCTCGTGCTGATGGGCAAGCAGGCGACGGACGACGACAACAACCAAGCCGGCCAAATGCTGGCGGCCCGGCTGGATTGGCCCCAGGCCACCTTCGCGGCCAAAATCGCGCTTACCGGTGGCAACGTCCAGGTCACACGCGAAACGGACGCAGGCGACGAGACTTTAGAGCTTCCGCTTCCCTGTCTCATCACGACGGACCTTCGGTTGAACGAGCCGCGCTATATCGCCCTGCCGGGCATCATTAAAGCGCGCAGCAAGCCGCTCGAAAAACGCGCCCCGGGCACCACGCCGCAATTGAAAACGAAGACCGTCGCCTTGGCCGCTCCCCCCGCCCGCGCGGCAGGTCAAAAGGTGGGCAGCGTCGAGGAGCTTGTCGGCGCATTGCGACAGCGAGGAGTGCTTTAAGCGATGTCTAAACTGCTATTGATCGCATTCGAAGGCGGCGAAGCCCAGCAGCTGGCGGGCTTTGCCCAAGCGCTCGGGCTTCCGTTCGACATCCTGTGCCTCTCGGGAGAGGGTCGGCTCGATCTCGGCGCGGAGAAAGTGTTCCACGCAGGGCTGGCCGAGATCGCTCCCGCCGACGGCCTCGCCAAGGCGATTCAGCCGCTCACCGGCGGATACACCCACCTCGCCGGGCTCTCATCGATGCGCGGCAAAGACGTTTTGGCTCGGCTCGCCGGACAGCTCGACGCCGCGATGGTCACCGATGTGATCGCGATCGAATCTCCGACACGATTTCGCCGCCCGATCCTCGCCGGCTCGATCGTCTCCACGGTCGAGGTGCTCGCCCAGCCGGTCGTGCTCAGCGTCCGCCCCGCAGGTTTCTCGCAGTTCGAAGCAAAAGGCGCTTCGGCCGGCGAAACCGTCTCGCTTCACCCCGAGAGCAAGGCCAAACGCATCGCGGTTTCCGAACGCGGCGGTTCGCGCCCGGACCTCACTCAAGCCAAAGTGATCGTGACCGGAGGGCGTCCGCTCAAGGATGCGACAACCTTCGAGCAGGTGATCGGCGGACTGGCGGACCACCTTGGCGGCGCCGTCGGCGCGACTCGCGCCGCAGTCGATTCGGGCATCGCGCCGAACGAACTTCAGGTCGGCCAGACCGGTAAGATCGTCGCCCCCGATCTCTATATCGCAGCGGGGGTTTCGGGCTCTACGCAGCATATGGCGGGCATCAAAGACAGCAAGGTGATCGTCGCGATCAATAAAGACGCCGACGCGCCGATCTTCGAAATCGCGGACTACGGGCTCGTCGCCGACCTCTTCGACGCGCTGCCCCAACTTCAGGCAAGCCTCGAAAAAGCCGGGCGAGCCTAACAATCGATCCAAGCGCCCCTCTTTTAAGCGTAATGCCGCGGAGGGGCCAAACGTCCGAGCATCAGGACAGGGAGGAAGGATGAAACGATTCGGAATTTGGGCGCTCCTGGCGCTCGCGTGCCTCGCCACAGCTCAGAAAGACGACACGATCGTCACGATCAACGGCAAAGAGATCAAGGCCGACGAGTATTACAAAGAGATGGAGTTTCTTCCCGGGGTCGGGAAGCGGATCGAAAATACGATCATCGAGTTCCCTCCCGGCTTGCTCGCGCTGGATAAGATCATCACGGATCGCCTGACGCTCCAACTCGCCGAGGAAAAGGGCATCAAGATCTCGGACGCCGAGATTCAAGACGAGCGCACCCGGCTGATCGGTGAAGACCCCCAAGTGCTCAAAGTCTGGCTGGAGGGCGGGCGCACGGAGGAGCAGTTCCTCTACAGTCTGCGCGTGGGCATCGCCAAGTTCAAGATCCAGACCTTCGGCATCACCGTAACCGACCAAGAGGTCAAGCAGCACTACGACACCTACCCCAGCCGCTTTACCTCGCCCAAACGCTACGCGCTCCGCGTGATCGTGGTCGAGACCGAAGAGCAGAAGAAATCCGTCGAAGCGGACCTTAAGAGCGGAAAAACTTTCGGCGACGTCGCCGAGGCGAGAAGCGAGGACGTCAGTAAGCTGAACAAGGGCAGCATGGGCGTGCTCCCGGTCACGTCGCTCGGCGAGGATCTCAAGGCGGCGCTGGGCAAACTCAAGGAGGGAGAGCGCACCGAGTGGCTTCCCGCGTTCGGGCTGGAAGCGATGTTCCTCGTCGAAAAGATTCTCCCCGAGGCCAAACTCCCCCTCGACGACAAGCTGAAGCGCGACCTGCGCCGTTCTCTGATGCTCGATCGAGGCCGAGTCAAAAACGACGTGAACGCGGAGATGCGAAAGATTCGGACAAAGGCCAACATCAAGATCACCAATCCGGAGTTCGCGGCGGCGTATGAGGCCTACATCAAACGGTATCTGGAGCCGGCTCAGCCCTAACGCGTGGCACGTCTCGTTCGAGTTCGAGAGACGCTGACCGAGAGCGAGATCGAATCGCTCCGGGGCGTCTCTCTTTGTTTTCACACCGCCCCCGAACATCCGTCGTTCGCGCACGCTCAGCGGATAGGCCTGCCGCTCCGGCCCTTGCTAGAGGGCGATTCCTGCCCTGAAGAGGCTGTGCTGATCGTTCCGATCTGGGAGCCGCGCCCTGGGCACCGTTTCGAAGAGCTGGTGCGCGTGGTGGATCGGCTTCTCGCGCCCGGCGGCTGCCCGTGGGACCGCGAACAGACGCACGAAACTCTGAAAAGGCACCTGCTGGAAGAAACCTACGAGGTTCTGGACGCCGTCGACCGGCGAAGCGATCCGGACTTGGAGGAGGAGCTGGGCGATCTGATTCTCCAGCCCGTGATGCACGCCCAGATCGCATCGGCCGCCGGACGATTCGACATCGACGCGGTCGTTCAGGGGATTTTGGACAAACTGGTGCGACGCCACCCTCACGTATTCGGCGAAATCGAGGCCGAAGACACGGAGACGGTGCTCCGGAATTGGGATGCGATCAAAAGGGCCGAGAAATCGGCCGCGGAACCCACTTCTCTTCTCGCCGGAATTCCCGTGGCGCTTCCCGCCCTGCTTCGGGCTTACGAGGTCAGCAAACGCGCGGCCAGAGCGGGCTTCGAATGGCCCGATTTAAGCGCCGTTTTCGAGAAAACCGAAGAGGAGTTGGCGGAGCTTCGCGAAGCGATCGCGAGCGGCGATCCCGAGGCCATCGAGGCCGAACTGGGCGATCTGCTCTTTACCTGGGTGAACGTCGCGCGTTGGCTGCGCGTCGAACCCGAAGACGCGCTTCGAAAGATGCTCGCCCGCTTTACGGCACGCTTCCAATCGATGGAACGCCTGAGTCCGAAACCCTTGCTTGAACTTGCCCCGCAAGAGTGGGAGGCCCTTTGGCAGCAGGCGAAAGTCGCCTCGCGGACCACCTCCTGAACGAAAGCTCCTTTCGCATCAGCAACTGAGCTCTCGCGCCTCTCCGCTGGCTCAAACTTCTCTCCTTTCGTGATACCGCGCTCCTCCTTAGGGGCTGCCCGATTAGTGGGGCTTTTCTAAAAATACGGAAGAGATCACCTCACCCCCGCACGAGCCTGAGCAAACGCCACCTCCCAAGTACCGGCGATGGCTTCTTCCTTCGGATTTTGCCTCCTCACCACCCCTCAAGAATTCAATGCAACCGCCTCATTTTCAGCTCCTTCCCCCTGAGAGCCACAGAGGTAGACTGCCCCCCATGGTGACGATCGGGCTGACGCTGGCCTACGCCACGCTTTCTTCTTGGACGATGGTTTGCGGAGGAGATCTGATGCTGAACGCCATCTCCGTCGATCAGCCCCGCCTGCAACCGATCGCCCACCATCTCGAACTTGCGGACGTCGCCTTGGCGAACCTCGAGATCCCACTGACGCAAGTTCAAACGCCGACGCCGCACAAAACGGCCGCGGAGCTTCGCCGGCGCGACCAGTTTATTCTGAAAGCCGATCCGGGGCACGCGCAGCACCTCGCGGCCTGTGGCATCGATCTCGTCAGCCTGGCAAACAACCACGCCATGGATTACGGCGAAGCGGGGCTTGCCGAAATGCTGGGCGAACTGCGCAAGCACAGCATCCGTGGGACTGGCGCGGGCATGAACGCCGCCGAAGCCTACGAACCTGCGATCTACGTCCTGCCCAACGGACTCAAGGTCGGCCTGCTTTCCGCGCTCGCCTTTATCAACCCCGAGGCGCTGCGGAAATGCGGCCCCAGCAAGGAGAGCGAGGCCGGGGTGGCCGTGCTAAGCTTCCAGGGCAAGATCGATAAAGCCGCGCGCGCCAAGCTCGAAAGCTGGATTGGCCGAGCCAAAGAGCAGTGCGACCTCTTGGTGTTCGCCGCGCACTGGGGCTTGGAACGCCAGACCGTGCCCACCCCCTATCAGGTTCAACTAGCCCGAGCGCTCGTGGATGCGGGAGCGGACGTCGTGTGGGGACATCACCCTCATGTGCTTCAAGGGGCCGAGCTCTATAAAAATAAGCCGATTCTCTATTCGATGGGCAACATGCTCTCCCCGCGCTCCGGCCACACCGCGCTGGTTCGGCTTCGATTCGTGGGCTCGCAATGCGTCGGGCTCGAAGAGATTCCGGCCCAGATCGGAGGCGGCGCCCTTCAAGAGGGGGGCGCGCGGCAACTAGGAGCGCTCGGCAAAGAGATCGCCAAGCGTTATCCGAGCGCGGACACGACCCCCGCTTTTCCTTAAGAGGAAGCCACTTCGTTTTCGCTGGGAGCGGGAAGCTCGGGCAAAGCTTCGGGCCCTTCCAGCGCGGCGCCCAGCCGTTCGGGATCGATCGCCGCTTGCATTAACTCGGGCAGATCCGACAGATCGGCCATTTTGAACTGGTGCAGAAACTGCTGCGTCGTTCCGTAAAGAATCGGGCGCCCCGGCGCGTCTTTTCGGCCCACCTCTTGGATCAGCCGTCGCTCCAAAAGCATCCGCACACTATAGTCGCTCTGCACCCCACGCACCAGATCGACCTCCGGCATCGTGATCGGTTGGCGATACGCCACGATGGCCAGCACCTCCATCAAACTGCGGCTCAGCTTTTGGTGCTGAGGACGCAGAAAATTGGAGACAGCTTGCGCGTGCTCCGGCTTGGTGCATAACTGATATCCCCCGGCAATCTTGAGAAGCTGCAGGCTGCCTGAGCCTTCGAGACGCTCTCCCAAGAGCTCCAGCGCTTGTTCGACTTGGCCTTCGGTCAGTTCCAACGCACGGGCCAACGCCTCGGGCGAGGCCGGAGCGTCGGCCACAAAGAGCAGCGCCTCGACCGCATCGACGGGCCCTGGGCTCATGCCGGCTCGACTCCGTTGGAAAACTGCACGTCCTCCTCGTTCAAACGGACCGCGGCCTGCCCGAGACGTACGAGCTCCAAAAGCGCGAGGAACCAGTACACGACTTCCGAACGGGTAAACGGCCCCGTCACGAGCTCTTCCAAGGTGCGCCACTCCGAAGAGAGCACCTTGAGCACTACCTTCATCTGCTCCGATAACGAGCGACGCGGCTTGCCGAGAGGCTGAACCGAGTCGGGCTGCGCCCGCGCGACCAAACGCTCGAACGCCCGGGCGAGATCCGCCGCCGAAACGTCGCGCAACGTGTACGGGAGCTCATAAGGGAGCGAATCCGCATCGGGTTTTCGGAAAAAGTGGCGCTCACGCTCCTCTTGCCACATCCGCAACGCCTCGATCGCCAGCGAGTACCCCTGGACACTGGGCGGGATCAGCGCGCTCATCTCCTCCATCTCCGGCTCGGGCTCCTCCACCGGGAGCAACGCCCACGCCTTGCGCTCTAAAAGGTACGCCAGAGCGGTCAGCGCCGCCGCCGCTTCGTCGAGGTTTCGGTCGCTCTCTTGGATTAGATACGCGAAATACGCCTCGCAGATCGGAAAGAGCGGCACGTCGAGCAGTTCGATTTTGCGATCCTTGACGCACGCGAAGAGCGTGGCGAGCGAACCGTCGAAGGTCGGCGTCTGAACGTGGATCGGGGGAGGCGCGATCACGCCGAGCGGAGAGAGAGCCTCCTTGGTCTTGCGGGCGAGATCGGATCGCATAAGACGTAAATCGGGACGAACGGAAAATGAAAGGCCCCCAGAGCGCGCCGAAACTCACTCTAGGGGCAATCGGGGTCGCCGGAGGATCCCGGCGACGGCCTTATTTCTTGACCAGTTGCTTCTCCTTCGACGGACCTTCCGATTCGCCTTGAACGCGGAACACCGGCTCCCCGTTTTCGTCGATGTCGGCGAGGATCTTGTCCCCGTCCTTGAAAGTGCCGAGCAGCAACTGCTCGCTGAGCGGGTCTTCGACGTACCGCTGCACCGCGCGGCGGAGCGGCCGTGCCCCAAGGTTCGGGTCGTACCCCTTGTTCACGAGCATATCCTTCATCGCCTCGCTGAGAGCGATCTCGATCCCCATCGTGGAGGCTTGCTCGTTGACGCGCTTCAGGAAGAGGTCCGCGATCCTCAGGATCTCCTGCTTTTGGAGATGCTGGAACACGATCACCTCGTCGATGCGGTTCAAGAACTCGGGACGGAAGAGCTTCTTCATCTCGTCCATCATCTTGTTCTTCATCGACTCATACGTCTTGGGATCGTTCGGATCCATCTTGACGTCGCGGAAGCCGAGCCCCTTTTCGAGCTCGATCGGTCGGACGCCGACGTTCGAGGTCATGATGATGATCGTATTGCGGAAGTCCACCGTGCGACCCTGGCTGTCGGTCAGCTGCCCGTCCTCCATCACCTGCAAGAGCAAGTTGAAGACTTCGGGGTGAGCCTTCTCGATCTCGTCCAGCAGCACCACGCAGTACGGGTTGCGCCGCACCTGCTCGGTCAGCTGGCCACCCTCGTCGTACCCGACGTAGCCCGGAGGGGCTCCGACGAGCCGCGACACCGCGAACCGCTCCATGTACTCCGACATATCGATGCGGACCATGTTGTTCTCGTTGTCGTAAAGATACGCCGCGAGCGCCTTGGCAAGCTCGGTTTTACCGACGCCAGTCGGGCCGAGGAATACGAAGCTGCCCATCGGACGCTTGGGATCCTTGAGTCCGCTCCGGGCGCGGCGGATCGCGCGGGACACGGCCTTGACCGCGTCGTCCTGCCCGATAATGCGCTCGTGCAGATCGGCCTCCATGCGGAGCAGCTTCTGCGACTCGGCTTCGACGAGCTTGGTCACGGGGATGCCCGTCCAGCTCTGAACGATCTGAGCAATTTCAGGCTCGCCGACCACCGGCTCGTGCTTTTCCTCTTCGCGCCACGCCTCTTCGCGCTCTTCGATGCTGTGCGCGAGTTCGTCGCGCTCGGTGCGGAGCTTCTCGACGTTTTCGTCGTCGTTGCGCTTGGAGACGTGCTCCAGCTCGGAATCCATCTTGGAAAGCCGCGCCCGGTCTTGGCGGACATCGCTCGGCGGCAGGCTCTGATGAAGTCGAACCCGCGAGGCAGCCTCGTCGATCAAGTCGATCGCCTTATCGGGCAGCGTGCGGTCCGAGATATAGCGCTGCGAGAGGTGGACCGCGGCTTCGATCGCCTCGTCCTTGATCTCGACCTGATGGTGCGCCTCATACCGCTCGCGCAACCCTTTGAGGATATCGATCGCCTCCTCTTCGGAAGGTTCGCGAACCTTCACGGCTTGGAAGCGTCGCTCCAGCGCCGCGTCGCGCTCGATGTACTTTCGAAACTCGTCCTGAGTCGTCGCGCCGATGCACTGTAACTCGCCCCGCGCCAGCGCGGGCTTCATGATGTTCGAGGCGTCGATCGCGCCTTCGGCGGCGCCCGCTCCGACCAAGGTATGCAACTCGTCGATAAAGAGAATCACGCTTCCTTCCGACTTGCGGACCTCTTCCATGACCTTCTTCATGCGCTCTTCGAATTCGCCGCGATACTTGGTCCCGGCCACGAGGCCCGCCAAATCGAGCGCCACGATGCGCTTGTCCTGAAGGATGTCGGGGATATCGCCACTGACGATCTTCAACGCGAGGCCTTCGGCGATGGCGGTCTTTCCGACGCCGGGTTCGCCGATGAGGCAGGGGTTGTTCTTCGTGCGGCGGCACAGGATCTGCATCACGCGCTCGATCTCACCTTGCCGACCGACCACCGGGTCCAGCTTGCCTTCTCTGGCCAACTCGGTCAAATCGCGGCCGAACTCGTCGAGGGTCTGCGTTTTAGCGCCGCCTCCACCTGAACTCGATCGCCCAGGCTTGCCGCTTTGCGTATCGTTGTCTTGGAGTGCCATCACTTCGCGGCGAGCCTTCTCCAACTCGACGCCGAGCTTAGCCAACACGCGGCCGGCGAGCCCGTCGCCTTCGCGGATGAGCCCCAGAAGCAGATGCTCGGTCCCAATATAGTTATTGTTCAGATTTCGAGCCTCGTCATAGGCGAGGTCGATCACCCGCTTGGCGCGGGGGGTCAGGGTCATGTCTTGGCTCTGGCGCGCGTCTCCGCGAGGAAGCTGCTTTTCGACTTCGGCCCGGATACGACTCAGGCTGACGCCCAACTTCTCGAGGACTCTTGCGGCGACGCTATCGGACTCCCGCACGAGCCCCAACAGAAGGTGCTCGGTCGAGACATAGCCTTCGCCGAACTTTTGCGCTTCTTCTTGAGCGTAAAAGACCACTTTTCTAGCACGTTCGGTAAAGCGTTGCCACAACATTTGTTTTTATTTTCCTTAGCCTCGTTCAACGAAGCTCTCGCTTTTCTACGCCCAAACGTTTTCTGCCGTTAAGCTTGGGCATTGCCTACGATTACTGTTAGGACGTCCGATGTTCCCGTGTCGCTTCACTGGGCTTCGATTCCAGATTACCCGCGCCATGGGCTCGAATCGAACCTATATTCCGCATTATCGGACTCAAATCGTCTGCACGGGAGGGCCTCGCGTCCATCGAAATAATGCACAATCACCGCAATTTTTCCGCGAGTCTCGCTCACCCCATGGCCCTCGAAACAAATCTCTCATCACGCCCTTCCTGCGCTATGCTTGAAAACGTGACGCACCCTACTCAAGTCGTAGTCTGCGGCGGCGGCACCGCCGGGGCCGCCGCCGCCATCGCCGCCGCTCGTCAAGGAGCGCAAACGCTCGTGATCGAACGGCTCGGCGCGCTGGGAGGGACACAATCCGGCGGCTGGGTCACCCCGATGATGCCGAATTATCTGGGCGAACGCAAACTCTCGCGCGGGCTCAACCTCGAGATCCTCGCCGCTCAGACCGAACTCCAACCCGCAGGAGATCTCGCCCACGGGGACGACTGGTATGATCCCGCTCTCCTGCCGCTGGTCCTCGACCGTCTGGTTGGAGAAGCCGGTGCCGCATGCCTTTTCGACGCAACACTGATCGGAGCGCACGTCCATGCGGGGCGAATTCAAACGGTCGAGGTGATGACCCGAGCAGGGCGGCTCACCGTCGAAGCCCAAAGCTTCATCGACTGCACCGGCGACGCCCAGCTTTCCGCACTCGCCGGAGCCGAACTGATGGGGGGTGATGCCTCGGGCACGCACCAACCGATGACGCTTCGCTTTTCGATGGCGAATGTGGACTTCGACCGCCTCCCCCGGGAGATCCTGCGAATCGACGAGGCGGGCTACGTGGAATGCGGCTACAAAGAGGCGAAAGAGGGCCCGATGGCTCCTTGGATCGCATCGGCCGTCCAAGCCGGCGTCCTCGAAGAAGAGGACCTCGGCTACTTCCAATTCTTCAGCGTCAACGGCCGACCTGGGGAACTCGCCTTCAACGCACCTCGCATCGGAGGCCTCGACCCGCTCGATCCCTTCGAGATGAGCCGGGCGTATCAGATCGGCCGCGAGAAGATCGCCCGAATCGCGGCGTTTATGCGCCACTGGGTGGGCGGGTTCGAGCACGCTTATATTTCAGTCGTGGCCCCGCTCATGGGCATCCGGGAATCTCGCCGCGTCCGGGGCGAATACCTGCTTACCGAAGAGGATCACGCCACCTGCCGCAAATTCGAAGACGCGATCGCCCGGAACCGCTACCCCGTGGACATTCACCTCAAAACCGGCACCGACTTCCGCAAATTCCCACCGGACGAATGGCACGAGATCCCGTACCGCAGCCTGGTAGTGAAAGGCTTTAGCAATCTGTGGGTCGCGGGGCGGTGCCTCAGCGCGGATTTTGTCGCTCAAAGCGCCGTGCGGATCCAACCGGTATGCCGAGCGATGGGCGAAGCGGCGGGCATTGCGGCGGCGATCTGCGCGGATGAGGGCCTGCCTGCGCAAGCGCTTCCCTACCCTCGGCTGCGAGAACAGCTCGATCTCTGAGATCGGGGATAAAAGTAGAGAACCGACGCAAAATGCACCGGTCCTCTTACTTAGCCTCTTTCTCTGCTTAAGGCAAAGTGGGTTTCACTATCCGATAATAGTAATTGTTGATATTTGAATTCGTTGTTTTAGGCACACGGTAAACGTGCCCGATCTTGCATTCTTCGAACTCAGCCGTCGAGTTCGCGTTAATCTGCGGATTCGTGACCGACAGCGCGCTCGCATGTCCATCCATCCAAGCGATTACCGCCCGCCCCGCATGTCGGCCCTGTAATCGAGCCAATAATTCACTACTTGATCCTGGGTTAAGCGAGCGCCCCCGGTAACATCCTTCAGTACCCACCCGAATCGCGGCGTCACCAAACAAAATCGTTTCTGCTAACGAGGTGAAATCGCTTAGAGTAATAGGATTCGATGCAGAAGGCAACGCACTATTCATCCCGTAAGCGATGGGAAGATTATCAGTTGATGCGTAGGTAGTCATATCCTTGGCACTCAAGCAATCTGTAATCTGATAATTTTTCATGTAAGGGTACAATGAACCTAAAGTCGGATCGTCTATTTCATCGCCTGACATCCAATCGACAATCGAGCCGCTGTACCAAAGAATGTAAGCATAAGAAGTGGGAGAAATATCCCAACTGTTCAATGTCGGCACAGGGCGATCATCAAAGTCGGCGGCATATAACTGGGCTGCAATCGACACGTTCTTCATGTTCGAAATGCAGTTGGTTTTCTTAGCGGCCTCTTTCGCTTGCGCGAAAACGGGGAAAAGGATTGCGGCGAGGATCGCGATAATCGCGATCACAACTAAAAGTTCGATCAACGTGAACGCTTGAGATCGATTTTGTGGTTTAACCAAAGATGATGGCATTCTAGGCTCCTCAGGTTTTCAAGCTTGATGAAAACGATTAACTCAGATGAAACGTCTCGAAAACCGATTTATGAAACTGGCCTCGGCAGAGACCCTGAAATTAACATACGTTACATTTCAAAAAGCTCAAAGAGCGCTTTGCGCAATCCTTTCATCCTTGATACAAAATTTAAATTTTTGTATTAAATAAACCAAATTTTTGAGATACAGTATCTACAGGACAGACTATGGCAATCGAATTCGACCGCAAAAAGTTCGGCCAAAACCTTCGCAAGGCTCGCCTCAGCATGGGATTCACAATCCGAGAGCTCGCAAGCCTCGCCGGAATCTCCAAGACCTCTTTGCTGCACACCGAGCAAGGACGCGATTCAATCCATTACAAAACGATCGACAAAGCGCTTCGAGCACTTCAAGTCTCGTTCGAAGACATGCTGAATTATGCGGATCGAAAGACGGATCACATCGTGGGGATCCATCATCCGTTCATCGCCCACCACCCGCAACACACCTTCTGGCTTCTTTCGGCCGACCACCGTGCGAAAAGGCCCGAAAACACCTATGCGATGATTCAAGATCCTAACGAGCGGCTTCGGCTCGGGCGGCTGGGCTTCGTTCCCCTCTTCGCGAACAGCCCCGACTTTTTGATGCCTCACGGCCCTGGTCTGGTCGAACTCGAGCTCTATGGGCGCTTCGAAAGCGCGTATAACAGACACCTCTACCATCACGCGGTCATGTACGTGATCTCAGGCGAAGTCCGCTTCGAGTTCGACGAAGGCGAAGTCGTCCTTGCGGCAGGGGGCTCGCTCGGGCTCTCGACCGAGCTACGCTTCTCGATGGAACCCTCCCGCCCCATCGGCCTCAACGAACCACCCGCGCGTCTGATCTGGGTCGGTGCAAACCGCACCGGAAACGTGCAACAGACCTTCGCGAAGCGACCCCTGAACAAAAAGGAGCCCTCCACGGAATCCGAAAGCGATTGAAGACTCTTTTTTAACTTCATTTGGGGGCCTTGTATCAATCCTGCGAACTTTCGCGGAGAGACTCGGAATGACGCTCGAAATTCTTAGTAAATAAAGTTGGGCCAACCGCCCATCGAAGGAGAAAATCGACGTGTTTGCCATCCTCGCCCTATTGCCCCTCAACCCACCGTTTTCCTCGACGCTTCAGACTCCGTTCCGAGTTCAGGCGGACGGCCGATACATCGACGCCGAGCGGTGCCATGCCGCGCCGGTCTTCGAGGACATCGACGGAGATGGACTGCGCGATCTGCTGGTGGGCCAATTTCTAGAAGGCAAAATACACTTCTATAAGAACGAAGGGACGCCGACCGAGCCCCTTTTCAAAGACGGCGGCTATTTACATGCCGGCGGCGAGCCGATCAGTGTCGACTGCGGGTGATGCATCGGGAGTACTCCACAGTTTGTGGACCTTGATCGAGACGGCATCAAAGACGTAATCACCGGGTGCGCGAGCGGGTACTTGACGTTCTTTCGCGGTGAGGGAGGCGGCAACTTCGCTAAAGGCGAACGTCTCAAATCCACCTCGGGCGAAATTTTTTCGATCGGTTTGTATTCGAACTTCACCCCCATCGATTGGAACGGCGACGGCATCATGGACTTCGTCGCCTACTCGAAAAATGTGAACCTCAGAAGCCACACCCCGACCATCGGGATGGGCGCGCTCAAACTGCTCATCGGAAAAGAGAATCTCACGTTCGAACCCATGGCCAACCTGAACATCGACGGCAAGATCCTCTCTTCCAAAGAAGTAGGCGACGGGCGCGTATTCTTCGCGGATTGGGACGGCGACGGCACTCCCGATCTATTCTTGGGACGAAGTGAGGGCAGCATCCATTGGCATCGAGGCACTCGGGACGCCGACGGCGTCTTGTCGCTCGGCCCCGGGCAGATCCTCGTCGAAGCGATCACACACGAGTATGGCATCGTATCGAACGTGATCGATTACAAAACGATGGAACTGGAGACTCCCAGGTCGGGGCGCCGACCCACACCTTACGTCGCGGATTGGAATGGAGACGGCAAGCTCGACCTGATCGTCGGCGACGTATTCGGCGTCCCGGGAATCGACCCGCTCCCCCCCGAAGAGCGGGCGCAGGAGCCGATCGCCCAGGCCAGACACGATGAGATCATTCGGCTACAACGCGCCATGAGCTACGAGTTTCAGCGAGAGGCGATGCGAAAGCTCGGATTTCCCGAAGACACCTCCCAGGACGATCTGCCGGGTGAAAAACAAGTTGAGTTCTTCAAACTCCACCGGCAACTCATCCATCAATCCGGGACTTATAAAGCGCTTACCAACGAGTTGAACGGTCTAAAACTCAAACTGATGGACTATCGCATCCTACCCCTAGCGTTCGGCTACGTCTGGGTGTATCTCCGGCGTTAATCCCACTCGGGGCGTCCTTTCAACCTCGGCGCCCCAAACCTCTTCCCTCACTCTTACGCTCGTTGCGCGAGGATCGCCCGCACCTGGTCCGCCTGTTCGGGAGTATCTACCGCAAGGGGCGTCGCCGGCCCCTCGCTCATCAGGATGCGCACACCGTTTTCCAGAAAGCGCAATTGCTCCAAGCTCTCGGCGATCTCGCACGGAGTCTGAGCCCATTCTGAAAAGCGCAAGAGCGGCTCGCGGCGATACGCGTAGAGCCCGACATGCTTTTTCACGGATTCTGCTCGAGGATTCCGCGCGAAGGGGATCGGATGGCGGCTGAAGTACAGCGCGAACCCCTCACGATCCGTCGCGACCTTTACCACCGCGGGATCGTCCAATTCCGATTCAGGACAAATGCCGTAGACGCTGCCCATGGGCACTTCGGGGCGGTCGAGCAGGGGCTGGGCACAGGCGCGAATCGCCTCCGGCCGGATCAAAGGCTCGTCGCCCTGCACGTTCACGTAGACGTCGGCTTCCAATTTCCGAGCGACCTCGGCGATTCGGTCGGTCCCCGTGGGATGCTCCGGCGAAGTGAGAATCGCCTCCGCGCCGAAGCCCTCGCAGGCCTCGACGATCTCGGCGTCCGGGGTGGCGACGACCACGCGGTCCGCTACCCCGGAGGACTGAGCGGCCTCCACGACCCAGCGAACCATCGGCTTCCCCAGAAGATCGCACAAAGGCTTGCCTGGAAAACGAGTGCTGCCCATTCGGGCCGGAATCACGATCGCGCATCGCATATCGGAATCAGTATGACGCTTCCCGGCCGGCGCTTAGGGGCGCACAAGCGCCCAATCGCTACGGTTTCCACATCGGTCCACCGCGGCGACGGCGGCCGCTTCGAGCGTCTTCCCTGCCATCGCCGTCTCGAACCGTCGCACCCCCGCCGGATGCACCCGAAGATGCCAAACCGTCTGCCCCCGATAGCGATGCGCGCTGACCCACCAGCGAGCCGCTTCGCCGGCCCCGGGCGTCCACTCGATCGCCGAACCGGAGACGCGCGCGGAAGGCAGCGCCGGAGGCGTCTCGTCCAACCAAGGCGAGGCGGGGATCAGCGCGTCTTTCACATAGGCCGACTCTAAAGCTTTGGAAAGCCCCCGCGCGTCTTTGGCGATCGCCTGCATGCTGTAGAGCACGTTCCCCCCGGCGCCGTCGGTTCGCCGCGTCAACTGCACCTGGTCGACGATCTCCTTCGGCTGCCACGTTCCGACGCCCGGGATCACGCGACTGGCGTAGTTGCCCGGCCATAGATGCCGCCCCTGCGTATTTTCGGAGATCCACCAATCCAGGAGCTTGGGATAGCTCTGCTTGTTTTGCGCGATCGCCCAATAAAGCTGGGGCGCGAAATAGTCGCACCAGCCTTCGTTGAGCCACTTTTTCGCGTCGGCGTGAAGGTCCTCGTACTGGTCGATTCCCGCCTCGATGCCGCTCGGCACGTTCGGGCGGTAGATGCCGAACGGGCTGATCCCGAACTTCACCCAACGCTTTTCGGCCTTGATCCCTTCGTAGAGACGCTTGACGAAACCGTCCACGTTGTCCCGGCGCCACCCCGAGCGCCCCAGTCTCCCTCCGCCCGAACGATAGGCGAGAAATGTCGGGTCGTCGGGAAACACCTTGCCCTTCTCGGGATACGGATAAAAGTAGTCGTCGATATGCACCCCGTCGATGTCGTAGCGACGCACCACATCCAAAATCACCTGAAGTGTATGCGCCTGAGCTTTGGGATCGCCCGGGTCGAGCCACATCAAATTGCCGTATTTGCGCACCATGCCCGGCTGCGACCGCGACAGATGCAGATCGCTCGGGCGACTCTTCCCGGTGGGGTGCCACGCTCGAAACGGGTTAAACCAGGCGTGAAGCTCCAACCCTCGCCGATGAGCCTCTTCGACCGCGAAGGCGAGGGGGTCGTACCCCGGAGTTTTGCCTTGCGTGCCGGTCAGATACTCGGACCACGGCTCAAGGGCGGACTCATAAAACGTATCGCATGCGGGGCGGACCTGAAGCACCACCGCGTTCAGACGCAGCTTTTGAGCCAAGTCGAAAAGTCGCACCAGCTCCCGGCGTTGCGCGTCGGCTGCAAGTCCCGGCTTGGAAGGCCAGTCGATATTGCAGACCGTTGCGATCCAGACGCCGCGAAACTCCCGCGGCGGATCGGGCGGTGTCCAAAGCGGGTTCGCGGGCATCGCAAAAGCCCCAAGCGTCGTCATGGCGGCGAAAGCTCCCCAAAGCGCGATCTTCATCCTTGCTCCTTCGGACCCTCGAAAACGCCGACCCATCCTTAGTTCAAACGGCGTCCGATTTGAAGACGAGCTCCTGAGCCCGTCAAGCGGTCCTTTCCCATTATACGAGAGGTCGTCTTCCGCTCTCTCCCGCCAGACTCCCGAAAGAAAAGCTCAGCGCTGGAGCGTGGCCGACACCCAACCGTCTTCCCGCAGCACCTCGCGAGTCGTAAACCCGGCAGAGGGCGCGGCATCCTCGACCAGCGGCCAGTACGAGAGGTCGTCTTCCACTCTCTCCCGCCAGACTCTCGAAAGAAAAGCTTAGCGCTGGAGCGTGGCCGAGACCCAGCCGTCTTCTCGCAGCACTTCGCGAATCGTGAACCCGGCAGAGCGTGCGGCGTCCTCGACCAGCGGCCAATTCGCCTCGATAATCCCCGAGACGATCCACAACCCGCCGGGCGCCAAAAGCGGCGGCACCTGGGCGGCGATCCCGATCAAGACCGCGCTGATGATGTTGCTGACGATCCGGTCCCAGCCTTGCCCATCCGGACGCGCAAGCTCCGAAAGCCCGTCACCAACGAGGCAGCGAAACGACACTCCATTCAACGCCGCGTTCGCCTGCGCGACCTCTACCGCGATCGGATCCAAATCAACCGCCAGCACTTCGGCCGCGCCCAGCCGCACCGCTCCGACCGAAAGGATGCCGCTTCCGCATCCCACGTCCGCGACGGTGCGCCCCGCAAGATCGGCACGCTCTAGCAATTCCAGGCACATGCGTGTGGTGGGATGATCGCCCGTGCCGAACGCCTGGCCCGGATCGAGCGCGATGACGAGATCACCCGCTTCGGGCTCGTAAGCCTCCCACGTCGGATGAATCACAAACCGCTCGCCGACCCGGCGAACCGTAAAATACTGCTTCCAAAGCTCCGTCCAGTTCTCTTCGGCGACGATCCGCGTTTCGACGAGCGAAGCGCCTTGCGCGAGCAGCGCCTCTTTCAATCGCCGGACATGCGCCTCCGCGCCGGGCGTGTTCGTCACACAGCCGGTCAAACTGGCGGGACGCTCGCTTTGCAAGGTGTTCTCGCACCCGAACCCGCGAAACGTCTCGATCCACGGAGCCCAATCCTCGGGAGGGGCGCTCAAGGACGCTTTCACTTCGATCCAGTTCATTTCTTCTTGCGGAACAGCCCGCCCAACATCGAGCCGCTCTCTCCTTTGGGCAGGCGCTCGCCTCGCAGTTCGGCAAACTCTCGAAGCAGCTTCGCCTCGGCCTCGGTCAGCTTCTTCGGCACCTCGACGGTCAAACCGAGAATCAGATCGCCGCGCCGCGAACCGTGCAGTTGCGGCAGTCCTTGGCCGCGAATCGTGATCTTCTGCCCCGGTTGGCTGCCCGCCGGGATTTCGACCGCGATCGGGCCGGTCAAGCCGTCGATCTCGAACCCGTCGCCGAGCGCCGCCTGCGCGTAGGTCAGCGGAAGCTCGCAATAAAGCGTCGGCCCCTGACGCACGAATCGCGCATCGGCCCGAACATGAACCACCGCGTACAGGTCGCCCGGCCGCCCGCCCCGCACGCCGTCGCTTCCTTGACCGGGAATATGAATCGTCTGCCCCGAATCGATGCCGGCCGGAATCCGCACACGCACCGTGGCCTCCTCCGGGACGACGCCGTGTCCAGAACAGGGATCGCAAGGGGTCTTGACCTGAAAGCCCGCGCCGCGGCACGTCGGACAAGGGCTGGAGGTCCGAACCTGCCCCATAAAGGTATTTCGCACCTGGCCGACCACGCCCGCGCCTTGGCACTGTGCACACGGTTCGGGAGGCGCGCCACCCTCTCCGCCGGTCCCGCCGCACGCTTCGCACTCCGCCAAGCGCGAAACGGTCACTTCTTTTTCGACGCCCGAGAGCACCTCTTCGAGGGTGATCTCAAGATCGACGCGAAGATCGTCCCCGTCGATCGCGGCGCTTCGCCGCCCGCGCGAGCCACCCATCCCTCCGAAGAAGACCTCGAAGATATCCCCGAAGCCCCCCATCCCGCCGAACGGGTCGGAGGGCACGTCCTCGACCGTGCCGAAACGGTCGAAGCGCGCGCGACTTTCGGGATCGGAAAGCACGCTGTAGGCTTGGCCGACCTCTTTGAACTTCTCTTCGGCTTCGGCGTCGCCGCCGTTGACGTCGGGATGGTAACGGCGGGCGAGGCGTCGATAGGCGGACTTGATCTCGTCCGCCCCCGCGTCTCTGGAGACGCCGAGAACCTCGTATGGATCTCGCGTCTGCATCCGCTTAGGCGTCGAGGTCCTCGGAGTCCTCTTCGGCGGCCTCGTCCTCCGCCAAATCGCTGAGCGAAAGCGTCTCCTCGTCCGAGACCTCGGTGCTCTCCTCGTCCTCTTCGCCGACCAGGTCGGAGAGGCTCTGAGCGGCCTCCTCGTCTTCCGATTCGTCCTCGTCTTCCTCGAGCGTCGCGCCCTCTTCTTCGAGTTCGTCGATCGAGGGCAAGAGCAGACCGAGTTCGTCGGCCAGCGTCTCGTCGAGCAACAGAGCGGCTTCGGCCTCAGCCATCGCGGCCTGCTCTTCGGGCGTCGGCATCACGGCTTTGATCTTCCCGGCGGCGATCTCGGCGAGCGCGATCGTCAAGGGATGGCGCGACTCGACCTGGACGAGCGGCGGCGCTCCTTCGAGCAGCTGCTTCGCGCGCTTAGCCGCGAGGTTCGAAAGCACGAACTTGCCGTGTTCAAAAGCGTTCAGGGTATCTGGAGAAGGAAGCATAGTGTTTCAATCGGTCCCGAATCCCATGTTATACCACTCCGGGCGCTTCGGAATCGACTCCGGGCCCCATCGAGCTTCGGCGAGCCGCCCGCTCCCTCGAGCATCGGTGCGCTCCCGGAGCCGAGCGCCCTATACAATTTCGAACGCCGTGTGCTATACTTTGTGCTAGAAATTGGGTACGCCAAAGGGCGGCTGCGAGCCGCCTTTTTTTGTACTCGGACGAAAAAGGAAGGGGGCGAAAAAGGCGAATTATGGATATCCTGCAACAACTCAGACAAATCGCGCAAGAGCGAGATCTATCTGTCGAGGAGCTCCAACAGGAGATCGAGAAGGCCCTCGCCGCCGCCTACAAAACCTACGTCGGCGCCACCGGCGACGTCACCGTGCACATCGACCCCCAAAAGGGCTGGACCGCCTTTTTGGAGAAAGAGGTCGTGGGCGTCGTCACCGAACCCTCGTTCCAAATGAGCCTTGTCGAAGCGCGCAAACGAAAGCCCGAGGCCGAAGTGGGCGATTTCATTCCCACCGAAGTCTCGCCGGACCGATTCGGGCGCATCGCGGCCCAAACGTTCAAGCAGGTGCTCAGCCAAAAGTTGCGCGAGGCCGAACAGCGCCAGATCCACGACGTCTTCAGCGAGAAGATGGGTGACGTCGTTACCGGGCTCGTCACGCGACGCGAAGGCAGCAGCGTGTACATCCAGGTGAACAAGATCGAGGCCGAGCTGCCGCGCCGAGAGCAGGTGCCGACCGAGCCGTATCGCTTGAACGACCGAATGCGCGTCTACGTGCTTCGGGTGGACGACGCCAGCAAGCGCCTCCGCGTCATCGTGAGCCGCACCCATCCGAATCTCCTGCGTCGCCTGTTCGAGATCGAAATTCCGGAGATCGGCCAGGGGATCATCGAGATCAAGAGCGTCGCCCGCGAACCGGGTCAACGCAGCAAAGTCGCCGTTCATTCGACCGACGAGCGGATCGACGCCGTAGGCTCTTGTGTGGGTCAGCGCGGTTCTCGCGTTCAGGCGATCGTGACCGAGCTTTACGAAGAGAAGATCGATATCGTGCCCTTCAGCGACGATCCGTATACCTACATTACCAACGCCCTCAGCCCGGCGAAGGTGAACCAGATCAAGCTGAACGAAGAGGAGCGAAGCGCCTACGTGGTCGTACCGGACAACCAGCTTTCGCTCGCGATCGGCAAAGGCGGTCAGAACGTGCGTCTCGCCGCGCGGCTGACCGATTGGAAGATCGATATTCGAAGCGAGTCGCAGGCCGCGAGCGAAGCGAAAGACGAGTCGGAGCCCGAGGCGGCCAAGGGCTAGTGTAGGAAGATGCATGCCGAAATCCGAGGCCTATCGGCCGCAAAGAAGCTGTATCGCATGTAGACGGAAAGACGATCCCGCCACGTTTTTCCGCGTCTCCCGGCTTGCCGGGGGGCGCGTCGTTATCTGGGGACCCGGCGTTTTCGGGAGAAGCGCCTATCTCTGCCGCACCGAGGAGTGCCTTGGACGCGGTCTGAGCAAACGTCTGACGAACTCCCTGAGAACCGGAGCGTCCCCGGCGGAAATCGAGACGCTGAGAAAGGAATTAGAATGCAAACTGAGGTAAGAAAGGAACATATGACCGTCGCGATTGCCGAAATAGCGGAAAAACACAAAGTCAGCCCCGGTGAGATCTTCGCCGTACTGGAGGAGCTCGGAGTCGATCACGACGGCTCGCAGTTCGAGGCCGATGCCGACACCCTCGAACTGATCGAAGCGGGCATCGAGGAGCACCGCGGCGCCAAAGAGATCGTCTTGCGCCCCGGCCCCACGCCGCTGGACGTCGCGAACGCGCTCGGGGTGAGCCAGCCCGAAATCCAAAAGACGCTCATGATGAAGATGCGCGTCATGGCAACCCTGACGACCACGCTCAAAGACGAAGTCGCCGAACAGCTTGTGGACCAATTCGGCTATAAGCTGCGTTGGGCTCAGCCCAAACAGACCGGCCCGAAGACGGCGCCGAAGAAAGAGCAGCAAGGCGCCCAGGTTCGCCCGCCCGTCGTGACCATCATGGGGCACGTCGACCACGGCAAGACCTCCCTGCTCGACCACATCCGCGAGGCCAACGTGGTCTCGAAAGAGCACGGCGGCATCACGCAACACATCGGCGCGTACCAGGTCGAGCTGAAAGAGGGCAAGATCACCTTCCTCGACACCCCTGGCCACGCAGCCTTCACGGCGATGCGTGCGCGAGGCGCCCAGATCACCGACATCGTGGTCCTCGTGGTCGCCGCGGACGACGGCATCATGCCGCAGACCAAAGAGGCGATCGCGCACGTCAAGGCCTCGGGCGTGCCGATGATCGTCGCGGTCAATAAGATCGATAAGCCCGACGCGAACCCCGATAAGGTGATCTCCCAGTTGCCCGAGCAAGAAGTGATTCCCGAGGCGTTCGGCGGTCAGACCATCGTGTGCAACGTTTCCGCACACACGGGCGAAGGGGTGCCGCATCTTTTGGAGATGATCCTGCTCCAAGCCGAGATGCTGGAACTGCGCGCGGATCCCAAAGGCGATTTCGAGGGCGTCGTCATCGAAGCGAAGCTGGAGCGTGGGCGCGGGCCCGTCGCGACCGTGCTCGTCGAAAACGGCACGCTCAACATCGGCGATCCGATCGTGGTCGGCAAGACGTGGGGCCGCATCAAAGCGATGACGGACCACACGGGCGACCGCCTCAAAAGTGCCGGCCCCTCGACGCCCGTCGAGGTGCTGGGCCTCAGCGACGTACCCGAGGCCGGAGACACCGTGGCGATCGCGGACAACGAGCGCGCCGCGCGCACCTTGGCCGAAGACCGCGCTACGACCGCACGCGCGAAGTCGCTGGAAACCGGCAGCCGCGGCCTCTCGCTCAGCGATCTACGCCAGCGCCTCGCCGCAGGCGAAACCAAAGACCTCAACCTCGTGGTGAAGGCGGACGTCCAAGGCTCTGTCGAAGCCGTGAAGGGGCTGATCGAAAAGATCGAAAACGAAGAGGTGACCGTCAAGGTCATCCACAGCGGCGTGGGCAATATCTTGGAGAGCGACATCCTGCTCGCCAGCACCGCGGACGCGATCTGCGTCGGCTTCAACGTCAAGGCCGAGCCCGGTGCCAAGAAAGAGGCCGAGCGCGCCAAGGTCGAGATTCGCACCTACACCATCATCTACGAACTGATCGAGGATATCGAAAAGGCCGTCAAAGGAATGTTGGAGCCCAAGTTCGAGGAGTCGCATCTGGGCACGGTCGAGATCCGGCAGGTGTTCAAGCTGTCGAGAAAGGGCATCATCGCCGGCTGCCACGTCACCGAAGGCAAGATCACTCGAAACGCGAACGTCCGCTTGCACCGCGATAAAGAGATCGTGTTCACCGGCAAGGTGGGCACCCTCAAGCACGTCAAAGAGGACGTCCGCGAAATTACGGAAGGGTTCGACTGCGGCGTCACCCTGGAGGGCTTCGTAGCCTACCGGGAAGGGGACGTGATCGAAGCTTTCGAGATGGTGCAGGTAAACGCGTAAGGCACCTGCCTTCAGCAGCCACCCATGTCCGCCGAAGATCTGATTCCGCTTCAAAGCCTCGAAGCCGAGATGAGTACTCTCGGCTCGATGCTGCTCTCCGACCGCGCCGCGGAGGAGATCGTGTCGATGCTGACCGAGGAGGATTTCTATTACCCGGCGCACCGCCAGATCTTCCGCGCGATGCGCCAGCTGCTGAATAACTCCAAGCCGCTGGACCTGCTGACCGTCAAGAACGAACTCGTGGCCCGAGGCGCCCTGGAGGAAGCCGGCGGTGAGGACTACCTGATCGAGATCGCCGAGTTCGTCCCGAGCGCGGCGAACGCCACCTTCTACGCCCAGATCGTGCTCGACAAAGCCACGCTCCGCCGCCTCGAAAACGCCGGGCGGGGGATCGTGCAGATCGCCCACGAGGCCGACGAACATTCGGCGGACGACCGCGTGGACAAGGCCGAACAGCTCGTATTCGAAGTCGGCAGACGACGACTCGGCAGCTATTTCCAACACGTCAGCACCCTCGCCAAAGAGTTCTTCGTCGACGTCGACAACATCATCGAAAGCGGCGAGCCGCTGCTGGGCATCACCAGCGGCTTCGCGGACCTCGACCGCATGACCACCGGCTTTTACGGAGGCGATCTCGTGATCGTCGGAGCACGGCCCTCGATGGGAAAAACCGCGCTCGTGTTGGATTTCGCTCTGGCCGCGGCCAAGGAGAAGAAGGGGAACGTCGCGGTGTTCTCGCTTGAAATGAGCGCGATGCAGCTCGTGCGCCGTTTGGTCTCGATGGTCAGCGGGGTGGGAGGGCACGTTCTGAAGAACCCAAATATCGGCATGGATACGTACAAACGCCTCGCCGACGCCTGCGAGACGCTCTATTCCCTCCCGATCCACATCGACGACGCCTCGGACGTCACCCCCTTGGAGATGCGCGGAAAGTGCCGCCGCCTCAAGGCAGAAGGAGGGCTCTCGCTTGTGGTCATCGACTATTTACAGCTGATGCGCGGCAGCCGGCGCACCGAAAACCGTACCCAGGAGATCAGCGAGATCGCGCGAAATACCAAAGCGATGGCCAAAGAACTGAACGTGCCGGTGATCGCGCTGAGCCAGCTGAACCGCGGCGTGGAGGCGCGCGAAGACAAGCGCCCCGTGCTCAGCGACATCCGCGAATCGGGCTCGATCGAAGCCGAAGCGGACGTCGTGATGCTGCTCTACCGCGACGCCTACTATAAAGCCAAAGAGGAGCAGCGCGACGCTCCCTACGACCCCGATCACGTGGAAGAGGCCGAGATCATCATCGCCAAGCATCGAAACGGCCCGACCGGCAAAGTGATCTTGGGCTTCCAACCCAGCTACGCTCGCTACCGCTCGCTCTACCACGGGTCTGCACCGGACTAAGAGGCGCGCACCCCCCGATCATCCGCCATACTAATTCGCATGAAGATTTTAGTCTTGGGGTCGGGAGCGCGCGAGCACGCGCTGGTCTGGCGGCTGGCGCAGGAGGGGCACGAACTCCACGCGGCTCCCGGTAACCCGGGGATCGCGGCCGAGGCGACATGCCACCCGATCTCACCGGACAGCCTTCACGAAGTGCGCGAACTCGCGCTTCAGATGCGGCCCGATCTGGTGGTCGTCGGTCCCGAAGCACCCCTGATCGCCGGCGTGGCGGACGCGCTCCGCGCGGAAGGGATCCCCGTGTTCGGTCCCGGCCGAGAGGGCGCGCAGCTCGAGGCTTCCAAAGCGTTTAGCAAAGAGTTGATGCAAGAGGCGGGCATCCCCACCGCGCCTTTCGAGACCGTGACGGACATCGACACCGCTCTCGAAGCGATCGATCGTCATTACGACGCCGGACACGCCCTGGTCGTCAAAGCCAGCGGCGCGGCGCTCGGCAAGGGCGTCGTAGTCTGCGAAACGCGCCAAGAGGCCATCGAAGCCGTGCAATCGATGCTCGTCGAGCGGATTTTCGGTGCTTCGGGCGAAACGGTCGTATTGGAACGCAAGCTTCAAGGTCCCGAAATCAGTCTGCTCACGCTCTGCTCCGACCACGGCGTCGTCAGCCTTCCGCTCGCCCAAGACTATAAACGCGCCTTGGATGGAGACCGCGGTCCGAACACCGGAGGCATGGGCAGCTATTCGCCCATCCCGCCGCGCGGCGATTTCTCGGTCGAAGACCTCGAGCACCAGGCCGTGCATCCGATTTTGGAAGCCCTCCGCCGGCGCGGGATCGACTATCGCGGCGTTCTGTTTACCGGTTTCATGGTCGAGGGAGGCAAACCGTACGTCCTCGAATACAACGTGCGTTTCGGGGACCCTGAAACGCAATCGGCCATGCCCCGGGTGCGCGGCTTGGCCGACGCCCTCCTGGCCGCGGCGCTGGGCCGCCCGATTCCCGAGGTCGAGACCGTCCCCGAGGCGGCGGTGTCGGTCGTCGTCGCGAGCGGCGGATACCCGCTCTCCTATCCTAAGGATCTGCCGATCGAATTGCCGAATGAGCTGCCCTCGAACGTCAAGATCTTTCACGCGGGGACCCGGTTGCACAACGGCGCGCTGGTGACCGCGGGCGGACGGGTCTTCACCGTGACGGCCTGGGCGCCCACTCTGGAAACCGCTCGAGCGGACGCGTATCGCGTCGCCGAGTCGATTCGGTTCGACGGCGCGCATCGCCGAGCGGACATCGCGCTGGAGGGGATAAGCTAATGGCTGTGCCGAACATTCGCCCACAACTGGACGAAATCGATTTCATGATCCTCAACCTTCTCCAAAAGAACGGCCGGATCACCAACGCCGAGCTTGCCAAGCGGGTCGGCCTTTCGCCCCCTTCCGTGCTGCAACGCGTGCGCCAACTGGAGAAATCGGGGCTGATCCGAGGGTACACGGCCCTGCTCGACGCGGAACGGCTCGGGCTAAAGATCATGGCGTTCGCGATGGTTTCTCTCGCCCTCCACCAAGAGCAGCCCATCGAGCGGTTTCGCAAAAATATCCAGGATATCGAAGAGGTCGTCGAGTGCTACCACGTCAGTGGAGCCTGCGATTTTATGCTCAAAATCGTGGTCAAGGACATCCGCGCGTATGAAGCGCTGATCCGCGAAAAGCTGAGCCGTATCCGCGGACTCCAAAAGATCACAACCAATTTCGTGCTCGCCGTCCCGAAATCCACGACCGAGCTCCCGCTGTCACTGATCTAACGCTTCTCGCTCGCCGCCTGGATCACCAGATCGCGGATGCGCTCGGTCGCATCGGGGCGGTCCCAACTCGCGAGCGCTTCGGCGGCTCGACCGCGTGCCGCGGCATCCTCCAGCCACCGGCGGACCGTCTCCGCGAACTTTTCCGACGTGAACTCGGCCTCGCCGAGCGTCTCGGCCGCGCCCATGCGCTCAAACTCGAGCGCGTTAAATCGCTGATGGTCGTCCGCCGAGCCGCGTAAGGGGATCAGCACCGACGGCCGGCGAAACAGCGCGAAGTCCGCCAGCGAACCCCCGCTGCGCGCGACGATCAGATCGGCGTCCAAATAGGCGCGGGCCAACTCCTCGGCCTGCAAAAAGGGACGTAAGACGTAGTGGTCTCCAAGACCGAGCTCCGCGTGCCGCAAGCGCGTGGCGGTCTCGTGGCGCGGACCGGTGACGTGCAGCCATTCGCCCAAAAGCCCCTGGGATGCGACGGCCTCCGGCACATGGCGGTTCAAGAACTCCGATCCTTGCGAACCTCCGACGACCAACACGCGCGGTGGGCCTTCTCGGCGAGGTGCCTCCGCCGCGTAAGCGGCCTCGCGAAGCGCTTGACGGATCGGCATGCCCGTGCGAACGAGGGGAAGACCGGGTACCCCGGGAAATCGCGCTCCCTCGAACCCTTCCGGGCCAAACACTTTCTCGGTCGCGTGAAACGCGGTCGCGAGCGTCACGGCCTGAGGCATGAATAGACGAATCGACCGCCCGGGGACGCTGTTCGCTTCGAAAAGCACGTAGGGCACGTTCAACGAGCGCGCGGCGCGTACGACCGGCGCGCTGGAGTACCCCCCCGTCGAAAACACCGCGTCGGGCCGAACCCGTGCAAGCACCTTGCGGGCCTCTCCCGAGGCGCGTAGCAGACGCGCCAAAGTGCGAAGCCCCTTCAGGGTGCGAATCGAATAGAGTGGTTCGGAGGCGAACCCATAAAACGGTACATCCTCCTTCCGGCAAGCCGCACCCTCCTGTCCACGCAACGAGCCGAGATAGGGCGTCTCGAACCCTTCGGCGCGAAGCGCGCGCGCGACCTCAAGCGCGGGATAGACGTGTCCGCCGGTCCCGCCACCCGTGATCGCGACCTTCAACGGGCCGCTCCCGAGCGAGCTGGGGACTCATGACGGCTTGGCACACTCCCATCGCGAGCCACAGCGAAAGGAGGCTGGAGCCCCCGTAACTGATGAACGGGAGCGGAATCCCGATCGGAGGGCAAAAGCCGTTGGCCATCATCATATTGACGCATGTCTGTACACCGATCCATGAGGCGACCCCGATCAATACGAGGCTCGAAAATGAGTTCGGCGCGCGCGCGGAAAGCCACAGCAGACGTAATACGATCGCCCCGAGCAGCGCCAGCACCCCTAAGCTGCCGAGCAAACCGAACTCCTCCCCCACCGTCGCCATGACGAAATCCGTCGTGGTCGCCGGAAGAATATACTTCGCACGACCCGCCCCAATTCCCACTCCGAGAACTCCGCCGCTCGCCATCGCGATTTCGGACTGCACCGTCTGATAGCCGATATCGTCGATATTCTCGGCGCTCCATCGGTGCGCGTGGTTCGAAATGCGTGCCAGCCGGTACGGCTGGTCCATCACCAGCACCACGACCCCGAGTCCGATCACCAGCATCCCGGCCGCCAAGGACTTCCCGCTGACGCCCCCCGCCCAGCAAAGCGCGAAGGTCGTCGCGATCACGATCGACGCGGTTCCGAGATCCGGTTCCTGCTCGATCAGGAACGCTGCCAGCATCACCCAAATTCCCGGGAACAGCCGGGCCAGTTTGGGCACCGCGACGGTATCCATCCAACTCGCCCAACTCTTGCACGCCGGAAGCCGCGCGGGCCAAAGCTTTCGATCCGCGAGGGCGCCGGCCAGGTAAATCACAGCCGCAAACTTCGCAAATTCGGCGGGCTGAATCAGCACCGGCCCGAGTCTGATCCACCGGTGCGAACCGTTGATCTCAAGACCGAGCCCCGGCACGTACACCAAAAGCAAAGACCCGAGGCTCAGCATCCAGATGAGCTTGGCGCCACGCTGCCAAAAATCGGGCCGGATGCTCGAAACGAGCGCGGAGACCAAGATCGCCACCGGAAGGAAGACGAGTTGGCGCCAGAACTCCGGCGGCACGAGCCCTTCCGAGCGCGCGTAACCTGAATCGAATACGAAAAATAACCCTAGGACAGAAGCCGCGAGCGTCAAAAAAAAGAGTACGCGGTCGCGCAGCCACAACTTCCCTGTCTTCGTCCTCGCCATTCCTTTGGCTCCTTGCGGGGCCACTCCTTGAAATAAGGACGGCCCAACGCCCCCAAACCGCTTCAGCGGTGATGGGTTTTCCCAGTCATACCCGAAAGATTCGAATTTCGGATGAGGGGCCTCATGCGGGCCTCTCCTTTTTAGGACGGGTCGAAGGCCCCGGTTTGTTTCCAGCCGCCATGGTGGAAGGCGCCGAGGGCCCCTCCGCCAGCCACGCCTTGAGGTAGCGGCAAAGCCGCGAAGCGAGCAGAAAATTGCCCATCATCGTGGCACGCTCGCGGGGTTCGACGAGCAGCCGCACGGGGCGCGTCCCGAGGCTCGCTTCGATGCTGATCCAACGCCCCAGAAGCACCAGCGAGTGGAAGTTCGGCCTGAGGCGCACCGCGTGGATCTGAGCCTTGGACAGACGGTGCTGCATCGCCTCGCCTCGAAACTCCAAAAATCCGTCGTGCAAGCAAAGAAAACCGAGGTCCTCGTGCGCGTCGAGCGCGCTTCCGAAACGCGGGCGCGCCATGCCGACAAAAAACCGGCGAGGCGGCAGAGGCTTGAAACGCGACTCCATCTCCCGACGCATCGCGCCGTTTTGAAAGAGGCCGAAGAAATTGACCGCGATCCAACCGAGCGCGGGCGACGCCGCGATCCAGACGAGCCCGGGCCCTTCGAGCGTCTGCCCCTTGAGTAAAAGACCGACTCCGACCGCCAGCGGCGGCAGCGCGAAGAGCGCCGGAATGAGATTCCCCGCCCATTTCCGCCCCGCCGACCAGATCCTGCGCTCCACGCTCTCGATGATACTCGGGCCGTGATACACTGAAGGGGTGCGGGCAAAGCGGGGGCGGTGGATCTGGGCGACACCGAGCGCCCGCGTCCGTTTGGACATCCTCCACGAATTTCACAAGCGCACCGCACGCGGGCCGCACCCCGAAGGCGGATGGATCTCGGCGGGATCGCCCGCCCTTCTTCCCGCGCTGCAGGCCGGCCTCGAAGCCGATGGCCAGACCGAAGCCTTCGAAGTGCTGACGTTTCCACGGCTCGTTCACCGGACGCTGGCGCATTTAGGACAGCCCGCCGCGCCGGTGCCGACCGAGATGCATCTCCAAGCCGCTCTGGAAAAGGCGTGCGAGCGCGTGGCGTTCGATTCGCCGTTCCACCGATCGGCCGGTTTTCCCGGCTTCCGCCGGGCTCTGCAAAGCACCCTGCACGAGCTCTCGCATTGGGGGCTGACGGCGGGGACGCTCACGAGCCTCGCGGAAAACGCCCCGGAGCGGCTGGCCGCCAAGCTACGCTCGCTGGCCTCAGTCGAGCAGGACGTCGAAGGATCGCTGGCCGAGCTGGGTCGCGAAACGCCTCATCGACAGCTGCTCGATTCGCTAGACCTTCTCACCGAGCCCGAGACTCCCTTCCCGCCCCTTCTCGTTTTCCTTGGGCCCGAACCCGACCCGTTGCGGTTGCGATGGCTGCATTGGGTGGCCGAACGCGGTCAGACCGTCTGGATCGTCGCCGAATCCGCCGCGGCGGGCCAACCGCTTTTCGAGACCGTCCGCCGGCTCGGGCTCGAAACCGGTTTCGAGGTCTTGGAAGTCCTGCCGGCCAACGCGCTTGGGCAAACGCTCTTTTCGGCCCAAACGACCCAGGAGCCCTTTCAGGCGCGCGAACTTCGCGCACCGGATCCTCTCGCCGAGGCCGAATGGGCGATCCGGGGCTGTCTCGAAGCCCGAGAACAGGGCATCTCTCTTGGGCGGATGGCGATCTACGCACGAGATCTCGCAGCTTACGCGCCTCTTTTGCAAGCGGCCTCCGAACGACTCGGGGCGCCGCTTCGCATGCACCGGCGCGAACCGCTCCTCCACGGGGGGTTCGCCCGCCTGATGCTCGATACGCTCCGGGCGTGCGTTTCGACCGATATTCGGGATCTCGCCTTTCTGAATCGCTCCAGCTATCTCGGCGTTTCGCGCGAGGGGCGCGCGGCGATCGCCGAAGCCTTCCGAGAAGCGTATCGGACCGGCGCTCAAAGCTGGGAATCTCTGCGCGCCTGGGAGAGCTTGGACGGCTTCCCTTGGCTGCGCGCGCTGCTGGATTGGCGCATGGCGGCACTTCGGGAGCCGACTTCGCTCGGGCGTTGGTACGAACGGTTTACCGAGCTCTCCCAAGCGCTGCTTCAAGACGCGTTCGCCCGGCCCGGCGAGCGAGTGCAGGAAGAGCGAGACCAGCGCGCGCTCGTGGTGATGCAACAGACTCTCGCCGCGGCGGCCTCCGTCGAAGCTCTGGGCGGCGCCGTCGCTTACCGCCTGGCGGACTTTGTGCGATGGGCCGAGCGCACCTGGGAATCCGCCGACGTCAGTCTCCCAAGCGCCGAGCACGGCATTTCGGTCGTCTCGCAAGCCGAAGCGCTGGGCGATCTCGACGCGCTGTTCGTATTGGGAATGCTGGAGGGCGTCTTCCCGAAGCGTCGACGCGAGGAGCCGATTCTCAGCGACGCAGAGCGCGCGCAGATCGCCGCGCTGGCCCCGGAGCTGCCTGCGCTGCCGCACTCGCGCGATAAAGCCCGCGCCGAGCGCGACGAGTTCTACCGCGTCTGCGTAGCCCCGACGGCCCAGGTCGTCTTCAGTTACCCCCTTACCGACGACGATCAGGATAACATCCCGGCGTTCTATCTCGAAGAGGTGCGCCGCGCCCTGGACGGCCGAGTCGAGGTCCAAACCCGCAAGCGGCGCGAATTCGCCCCACCCGAGGACGCCGCGCTCGCCGAATCGGACCGGCGACTCGCACGGGCTTTCGGCGAACGCCGTGCTCCTCTTCCGAACGCGTTGGAGCTCGCTTCGACGGCTGAGCGTCTGCGTTGGAGCGAAGGCGAAGCGCTCACCCCTCTGGACGTCCGAGACGCCTCTCAGTGCTCGTTTCGATTCTTCGCTCGAAAACTTCTCGGATTGCGCCCGAACCGCGTGACCAACCGCTGGGCCGCGCTCCGCGCGCTCCCCCAGCGAGCGGGACTCCAGGCCGCGCCGGAGCCGATCGCCGCGCGTCAAGCCTTGGAGCGCACCCTCAAAGAGGAGCTGGACCGCATCGCTCCGGAAATTCAGCCCTGGGAGCTCGCGATGCTTCGCTCCGGCGGCGAACGGCTGATCGAAGAATGGCTGCAACGCGAGTTCGCCGCCCGGCGACTCTGGCCCCGGAACGAGGCTCCTCGCGGGCCGGTCTCCTTCGGAAGCCCCGCCTTGCGAGGCGAGCTTTGCAAGATCCCCTTACGAGGCGAAGTCGCGGGGATCGCCGAGATCGGCCGCTATGCCACCACTCAGCTTTACGAACCTCGCCCCCCCGAAAAGATGCAAGGCGAGCTCGAACCGGGAGACGCTTTGTATTACGGCCTTCATCTTCTAGCGGCGCACCGGAGAGGCTTGCCCGGGGCGCTCGAAATCGAGACGATGCGGGGCGAGCGGCATCTGCTGCTGTTGCCTCGCGTGCCCGGATCTTTGATTCCGGCGCGAGTGCAGGAAGGACTCTATGTCCAAGACCTCGGCCGCTCGGACGACCCCGATCAATCCCAGCGACTGTTCTTCGAAGATCTCAAAGAACGCCTGCGCGCGGTTCGAAAACGTCTCGAAACGTTGGAAACCGAGCCCAGCGCCGGAGAGCATTGCCGCTGGTGCGACTTCGGGGAGCTTTGCCGTCGCTCGCTGGAGTACGGCGAGGAGCCGGACCCGTTTCAAGGCCCCGCCGATATGTCATAACTAGAACGTCGATGCGCCGCACCCTTCGAATCTTTCGCGCCTTTTTCCTTAGTTCGCTGGCCCGCGAGCTGGAATTTCGGGGCAACTTTCTGCTCAAGGTGCTGCACAGCATGATCTGGTTCCTGTTCTCCCTACTCACGATTCTCGTGATCTACGGGAACACCGACCAAGTCGCCGGCTGGTCTTTCAAGCAGTCTCTGGCGTTGATCGCGACCGTGTTCTTGGTGGACGGTCTCTACGGGATGTTCTTCATCGCGACCAACGAGATCCCGCAGCACGTGCGCCAAGGCACCCTGGATTACGTGGTCACCAAACCGGTCGATACGCAGTTTTGGGTCACGATGCGGCGGTTCGACTTCGGCCCGATCGGCACGATCTTGACCTCGCTTTCGATCTTGCTTTACACGACACTGGGGCAGTTTCCAAGCGTCGTGAACTGGCTCGCCTACTTCGCCCTGGTCGGATGCGCGTTGCTGATCTACGCCTCGTTCCTACTGATGATGATGACCACCGCGATCTGGTTCGTGCGGGTCGACAACCTGTGGGTCTTGGGCGAATCGGTGGCCTCCATCGCACGCTATCCGATGGACATCTACCGCCCAGGCATCCAACGGTTCTTTACCGTGGTGGCTCCACTGGCGTTCATCTCGACCATCCCCGTCCGGCAACTGATGCACGGCGCGCAGTTCTCGATGGTGCTTTTGGGGCTAGTGTGGGCGTTTGCGTTCGCGATCCTTTCGCGGCTATTCTGGCGCTACGCCATGCGACACTACACCAGCGCCAGCAGCTAAGTTCGCGGGCTCCAGCTCCACAAGACCCGGCTTCCAATTCAGACGCCCCAGCCACTCCAGGTACTCCTGCGGCGTCAACTGCTCGGGGCGCTTTCCGCTCAGCGCGACCAACACGCCTTCCATGACGTTCGTCGCGAAGGTTTCGCCCCCCATGGTCGGCGTGGTCGTAATCACTCGAGAGGCCCCCGCCTGACGCAGCCACGCGTAATCCGCCGCACGGAGCGTTTGAGTCAGGATCGTCTTCCCGCTCAGGTCCTCAGGCGCGTAACGCCGGATGTAGTGCCAGTCTCCCGCGAGCATGCTGGCCTCCTCAAACACCTTGGGGTACTTGGGCGTGCGCCACTCCTGCTTCTCACCCGTCGGATAGAACCATTGAATGGGCATGCGCGTGATCCACGGCAACGCCAACTTCCCCACGCGCTCCACAGCCTGGTAGCTCCGCAACACCATCGGGACTCCGACTCCGAACATCAGATCCCCGTAAAGGACGTGCGCCCCCGCCTCAACCAAGGCTTGCGCCATGCCGAACCGATCGACCGCCGAGACCATAAGCACGATCTCTTGGCTGAAATCGACCGTCCCGTCGCGTTGGAGCGTGCGAACCGTCTCACGCTCCAACGTATGCTTGAGACCGCTTCCGTCCACCACCGGGGTCTTCCGAGCCCCCGAAACGAGCCGCTGCACCTCGCGAAACGTGTACTTACGCTCACCGATCACCAGATAAAGATCCGCGCCGCCAATTCCGAGGGCGTCGACCTGGCCGTCCAACTCGCGAAAGAGCTGCGCGAAGCGTTTCCGATCGCCGTCTGTCCCGATGCGCTCGATGCGGAACGGCACCCCGAGGATATCGACCTCATACGCCTTGTCGCGTTTGCTCGTGCCGAGACTGATCGAAACGACGCGCTTCATAAGACTCTGACTTAATACACCGCGATGGCTTCGATCTCGACGTCCGCGCCTTTGGGCAAGCCCGCGACCGCGACCGTCGAGCGCGCGGGCGGCTCTTCGCCGAAGAACCGCGCGTACACCTCGTTCACCGCCGCGAAATGCTCCATAGAACTGAGGAAAATAGTCGTTTTCACGACGTGCTTCAAGCTCAATCCCGCGGCTTCGAGCACCGCCTTCATATTGTGCAGACATTGCTCGGCCTGAGCCTGGACATCGCCCTGCACCAGTTCGCCCGCCGGGGTCAGCGGGATCTGGCCGCTCAGGAATAGCAGCCTGCCCTCGGCCTCGACGGCCTGAGAGTACGGCCCGATCGCCGCAGGGGCGTTGGTGGTCGAATGAATATTACGGATCACGGTCTCGGAGCATACCTTTCTCCCACTCCGCGCTCCCTTCGGCCCCAACAAAGTTCTGGGCTCGCCCCCCTTAAATGGAAGCGCCCGCTTCGATTTCGAAGCGGGCGCTCAAAGGTTCGCAGAAGAACCTCGGTTACGCGGTCCAAACGAACGGCTCGGCGTCGGTCAGAACGCGGCCGTACTGCTCACTCGCCTCGATCAGATAATCGGGCAGAGTGAACACCGAGTTGTGGAATCGAGGCGTGTAATAGCGGTTCGTAACGCCGCGCGCCGCGAGACGCTCGGCGATCTGCTGCTCCGTAAGCTCCAGCGGATCGTGCTTCTTGCTCGCCAGCACAAAGCCCCAGGGCATCATGAAGGTCGTGATGATGCCGAAGTACCCACGGACGTAGGGAAACACCTCTTTCATGCTCTCCAGCGTCTTCAGGCACGAAGCGAAACAGTAGGGGTAGTTCGAGTTTGCACAACCCGCCTGCATCGCGTACACGCCATCCTCGCTCATCGCGTCGGCGCAGATCTGGTAATACTCCTTCGTGAAGAGGTAGACCGCCGGGCCCGCTTCGAGGGGATCGGGCAGATCGCTGAGGATCACGTCGAAGTTCGCGCCCTTGTGGTCCTCCAGGTACTTGCGCGCATCGGTGTGCAACAGTTCGGTGCGCGGGTCCTCGAAAGCGCCCTGATGCCACTCCGGCATATGCACTTTCACCATGTCCACCAGCTCTTCGTCGATGTCGACCATCACGGCCTTCTCAACCGTGTTGTGGCTCAGCGCCTCACGAAGCGTGGCGCCCTCGCCGCCGCCGCACACCATCACCTTCTTGGGGTTGGGGTGAAGCGTCATCGCGGGCTGGCTCATGCATTCGTGAAACACGTATTCGTCGAGCAGGGAGCTTTGGATCTTATAGTCCAAAAACAACGTCTTGCCGAATCGCGGAACTTCCGCGATCTGATACTCCTGATACTGCGTCTTCCCGGAGACGAGAAACTTCTCAACGGTAAAGTCCCAGGTCACGGCCTCCGTGTGCGTTTCGGAGATGAACATTCCAGTCGCTTGCGAGAACATCTTTTTCGTTTTTTCCTCTTCCAACCGCGAGAGCGGACCCTCGCGAGACCCCGCTAGTTTGACATACCCGGCCCCCTCATTTCCCGCGAGGCTCCAAAGCTCAAGCGTTCTTGACCGAATTTTGACAATCGCGGGCGTTCACCCTTAGCTCCGGGACCGAATGCGCCGATCCTTAAAGCGAGACCGAAGACGCGCCGCCGGAAGCTAGATCCCATTATTTTTACGGGGAACCTCCCGCGAGGGTCGTGGAATAGCTACGAAACGGGCGAACGCCTTCGGGCAGACGGTAAGGATGACGACGGCATCATGATGTTAACGGGCGACGTTTTCGTGGAAGAGGGGCTGATCGACCACGAACAGCTTCAACTGGCACACGACAAGCAGCGAGAACTGGGCAGCAAAGATCCGATCGCCCGCGTGCTCGTGAACATGGGCCTGATCGGCGAGCGCGACCGCGTGCGCTGCCTGGGCAAAGTCTGGGGCGTGGGATTTGTGGACGTCGCCGACACCGTTCCGAATCCCGAAACCCTCGCCCTCCTCAGCCCTCAACTCAGCAAGAAGTTCAAAGCGCTTCCCGTCGATCGGCGCGACCAACGCCTGGTCGTCGCCATGGCGAACCCCCTCGACGTGTTCGTGATCGACGAACTCCGCCTGACGACCGGCCTCGAGATCGAGCCGATGATCGCAGTCGAAGAGGACCTTCTCACGGCGATCTCGACCTACTACAAGGTCGACATCGGGAACGTCAGCGATGCGCTCGCCGGCGTGATGAAAGACTTCGACGGCAGCATGGAAATCGCCACGCACGGCGAAGAGGAGCTGAGCGAAGACGAACTGCGCGAAATGGGCGAGGACGCGCCTATTATTCGCCTGGCGAACCTCATCGTCCATCAGGCGATCATGGAAGGGGCGAGCGACATCCACCTCGAACCCGGAAAGGACGGGCTGCGAGTGCGCTACCGCGTAGACGGCGTCCTTCGCGAGAACATGAAGCTTCCTCGCCGCGTGACGGCTCCGCTTACCTCGCGTTTCAAGATCATGTCCGAGATGGACATCGCCGAAAAGCGCGTCCCGCAAGACAACCGCGTCAGCGCCATCGTCAACAACAAACCTTATGATTTTCGAGTTTCGACCCTTCCCTGCGTCTACGGCGAAAAAATCGTCATGCGCGTACTCGACAAGGGCGGAATCAAAGTGGGCCTTTCGAAGCTCGGCTTGCTGGAACACAACCTTAAGCAGCTTGAGGACATGTGCTCCAAGAGCTACGGCATCATTCTCGTGACGGGCCCCACCGGCTCCGGAAAATCGACCACGCTCTATTCGGTTCTGAACCGCATCAGCACCAGCGAGAACAACGTTATCACCGTAGAAGACCCGGTCGAGTACGAGCTCGAAGGAATCAACCAGTGCGGTGTGAACAACCGCGCGGGCATGACCTTCGCCGCGGGCCTTCGCGCGATGCTCCGACAAGACCCCGACATCATCATGGTCGGCGAGATGCGCGAC
This sequence comes from bacterium, assembly GCA_037189405.1. Taxonomy (GTDB): domain Bacteria; phylum Armatimonadota; class Fimbriimonadia; order Fimbriimonadales; family Fimbriimonadaceae; genus JBBCJD01. The sequence continues at coordinate 15,397 of JBBCJD010000007.1, read as the reverse complement.
ACCGAGACGGCGACGATCGCCATGGAAGCCGCGTTGACCGGACACCTTGTCCTTTCGACGCTGCACACCAACGACGCCCCGTCCGCCCCCACACGGCTGGCGGATATGGAGGTCGAACCCTTCCTGGTCGCCTCTTCGATCATCTGCGTGCTCGCCCAAAGACTCGTGCGCGTGATCTGCTCAAACTGCAAGGAGTCGTACCACACCTCCCGCGAAAGCCTGTTGCGCTACGGTTTCCCGCTGCCCGACGAGATCGGCGCGGAAACCCAAGGCGAGTTGACGCTGTTCCGCGGCAGCGGCTGCGAAAAGTGCGGCGGAAGCGGCTATAAGGGTCGAACCGGCGTGCACGAATTGATGGTGATGAACGATGAGATCAAAGACCAGGTGTTGAACAAAGCGCCGGCTCACGTGATCCGTCAGCTCGCGATTCAGAGCGGCATGCGCACGCTTCAGGTGGACGCCGTCCAAAAGATTTTGATGGGAGTCACCACCGTCGACGAAGTTTTACGAGTGATTTATGCGTAATCGACCGACAATTGCAATTGGACTTGGGCCGTTCGTTCGAACGCCTTCGTCCCGCGACCAGATCCGCACGGTAGGAAATTGATGGCAGTCCCCGCATTGAACGATAACGAACAGCTCAGTCGGCTGATGAGCAAGGTCCAAGACCTTGCCGTCCTTCCGCACGTCGTCTTCAAAGTGCTGGAGATCTCGACGTCGAACGACTCGCCCGCCCAAGAGATGGAAAAGGCGATCATCGTCGACCCGGGGTTCAGCGGCAAGGTGCTGACGCTCGCCAATTCGGCGCACTACGCCCTGCCGCGCAAGGTCTCCTCGATCAAAGACGCCGTCATGTTTCTCGGCTTTCGGGCGATCCGCTCGATGGCGATGACGGTGGGCGTATTCGAGATCTTCGTCGGCAAAACCGACAAAGAATCCTTGCGCCGACGCCAATGGTGGCGCCACTCGGTGGACGCCGCGGTCTGCAGCCGCTGGCTCGCCAAGCGCACCGGCAAGCTTTCGCCGGACGACGCCTACACCACTGGCCTTTTGCATTCGATCGGAAAATCGCTGCTCGATAAGTACGGCGATCAGGACTACTCGCTGGTCGAGCAGAAAATGGAGCAGAACGCCCTCAGCGATATCGTCGCCGAAACCGAAGTGTTCGGCTGCCACCACGTCGAGGTGGCCATCTCCGCCGCGCAGCGCTGGAACTTCCCCGACGAGCTCATCGCGGGCCTCGATTACGTCAACCCCGTCGCGGACGATGCCCAAGTGCTCGCGGCCCGTGCCTGCACGTGTCTTGGCAGCCTGATCGGCGCGGCCATGACGCAAGGAGCCGACACCGATCGCGAAGGGGTGCTCCCCAAATGGGCGATGGACGCGCTCGGGCTCTCGCCCGAGGAGATCGGCACCCTCTATGAAGAGGGGATGCAGGCGATCTCGGAAGCGAATCTCAAGTTTTAAGAGGGCAAGGTCATGGCAAATCCGAATTCGTTTAGTTGGGACAAGGTGCTCGCCGACGGCGAGGAGGCTCCGCGCGAGCCAGAACGCGTCGTGATCGATCCACGGACCGGCGCTCCGATGACGAGTCCGCCCGTGGCCGAGGCCGGCGCTCCGCCGACTCAATATCAGCCCCAGGCCGTGCCCCAGTCGGTGCATACCCAACAGCTCGATCTTTCGCCACTGAACTTCCATACAGAGCAGCGCTACAACGTGCAGCAAGTCGAAGGCGCGATGCCCATCGCGGACGTGCATATCGACGATATTTTGCGGATGGCGGTCGAGCGCAAAGCCAGCGACATCCACTTGACCGTCGGCTTACCTCCGATGGCTCGACTGGACGGCGACATCGTGCCGCTCCCTTACGAAGTGCTCAGCAAACAGGACACGCGCCGACTCATCTACGAGACGCTGACCGACGAGCATATCAAGACCTTCGAGCAAAAGCACGAGCTCGACTTCGGATACAGCGTCAAGGGCCTCGCCCGATTTCGATTCAACGTCTACATGCAGCGGAATTCGGTCACGGGAGCGCTTCGCGCGATCCCCACCAAGATCCCCAGCTTCGACCAGCTCGGCCTGCCCTCGATTATTCGAGAGATGTCCAAACGCACCTCGGGTCTGATCCTCGTCACCGGTCCGACAGGATCCGGAAAGTCCACGACCATCGCCACGATGATCGACGACATCAACGACAATCGCCAGGGGCACATCCTCACGATCGAGGACCCGATCGAATACCTCCACTCCCACAAGAAGTGTATGGTCAATCAGCGGGAGCTGCATTCGGACACCTATACGTTCCATAACGCGCTCCGCGCCGTGCTTCGCGAAGACCCAGACATCATTTTGGTAGGCGAGCTTCGCGACCTCGAGACCATCGAAGCCGCGCTCACACTGGCCGAAACGGGGCACCTCGTCTTCGGCACGTTGCACACCCGCAACGCCCCCTCGACCATCGACCGAATCGTGGACGTGTTCCCCAGCGACCAGCAAGACCAGATCCGCGTTCTGCTCGGGAATACTTTCGAAGGAGTTATCTCCCAGCAGCTTCTTCCCCGCCTCGGCGGCGGACGCAGCGCGGCGATCGAGATCATGCAAGGCACTCCTGCGATCAAGAACCTGATTCGCGAAGGGAAAACCCATCAGATGTACTCGATGATCGAGACCTCGCAGCAACTTGGGATGCAGACGATGGATCGGTCGCTGGCCGAGCTTTTCCGCAACGGCGTCTGCTCCTACGAGGACTGCCTCATGCGCGCGGTCGACAAAGAGACTTTCGCACGCCTCGCCAAAGGCGGCTAATCGATTTTCGATCCCACCTCTCTTGCCTGCCTCCGCCCTCGGCGGAGGCTTTTTTCTTTTCGAGAAGACTAGCCGCCCGGTCCGAGGGCCGAAGGCATCCGCACGCCGTCCGGATGAAAACTGCCGGGCGTCAATAGCACCACATCGACATCGAGCTCCTCGGGCGTCTCGGCGAGATACGCCAAACCGATCGTCAACCAGTTCCCACCGATCTGAGCATCCTCCAGCCGGTACCAGGCGAACCCCGAACCGTAGGGCGTCACCGGTCCCGCCACGATGCGCCGGGCCACTCCGTTGACGGTCACTTGAAGCCGCTCCTTTTGCGCCTCGGTAAGCCGCGCGGCGATCCAAACCTCTTGCGCACTTGCGACCCGAACCGGCATCCGGGCTTCGGTCGTATAGCTTCCCGGAAAGACGCTGTCGAGACGAAGCGCCCGTCCGCCGCTGGCCCCGGGGAGAGTCAACGCCTCTCCAAAGGTACCGCTACTCATGCGCTCGGCCTCGATCCAGGTGTAGTTTGCGACTTTGGCGTTCAAAGCGCGGAGGATCTCCCGCATGGTCAAAAAGCTTCCCGCCGGGCTTTTGTCAAACCCGCTCGAGGCAGTTTCGAAAATGAGAGACTCCTCACTGGCGTCGACGCGCAGCTGCTCGGCAAGATTCACTAACCGCTCGAACTGCTTTTTGGTCGCCTCCTCGGCCCCCTGAGGCACGGGCACATCGGTCAGCCCGGTCAGCATGACCGGGACCCGCCCCACGGTAAGCTCCAACTCGTTGCGGCGCAGACGGGCTTCCGGCGCGCCTCCGGCGATCGCGGTCACCACAACCTCCGCCGGGTTCTCCATCCGAAGCCTCAATCGTATCTCTTGCCCCCGCGTCCAAAGCACCATCGCGTCTCCCGTCGGCAAACTCATGCGATACGCTTCCAGCCCCATGCCGTAGTCGATCCGGTCGCCACTCCACGGTGCGGGGTACCACCAATACCCGCCTATGAGTTGGCTGGAGACCGCGGGATAGTGCGCATTCTCCGGGAAAAAGAGCGGTTTGGGGGAAAACGACGCCGCGGTAAGGTCCAGAGTTCGAGCCCCCGTCAGTCCTCCTTGAAGGAAAACGCCTCGCGCGCCGATCGCCGTCAAACTGCGCAAAGCGCCTTCGAGCGAGGCACCCTCGGGGAGGAAAAGGTTCGTCGCGAAAAGCAGCGATCCGCCCCCTTGAACGGCCGCCGAAGCCGGGCGATCCGCTCCGACCATCCCTTGCATCAGCGGCATCGAGATGCCGTCGAACAGTCCCAGCGCTGTCGGGCCGCCCCAACCGGCCCAATCCTGAAAGACCGGCACATCCGCCACTCGCTTCAGGTTCGTCACCAAGCTCTGGAGCCGCATCAGCGACGTCTCGCGCACGCATGCCTCCAAATCGGTCCAGTAACTGGAGGCACGCTGCTCGCAACGGTACAGGCGGTCGGTCTGCGGGTCCCAAAGGTTCGGGACTCCCCGCTGGCCGGACCACAATGCGACGAGCCTCGCCAGCGCTTCGAAGCTCCCCAAATCCGGGGCGCTGAGCGACCAGGCTCGGTACACCGTCTCGGGCGAGCGGTACTTCTTGCGAAGGTAGGCGGCAAATTCGGCCTGAAAGAAAGCGCTGGTCGGAACGAAGCGCTGCTCTCGCGCCGAGGAGTCGGGGATCGCGCCCATCGGATTCACGATGCCGCGAAGTCCTTTCCCGGGTTTTGCCGTGCGCAAACCGGCCAGCAAGGCGTCGCGGCGCGCGTCGAAGCCTTCCCAGTAGTCGGGCATCAGCTCGCTGCGCTGCACGGGATAGAGCAACAAAACGTGCTCCAAATCGTTTAACGGTCGCACCGCATGCCGGAACCGCCCGTCCTGCATCTTGACACGGGCGTGAGACTCGATCGCGCCGTCGCGCTTGGTCACCAGCAGCGCGAGCACCTCGCTCGTGCCGGGCAGCGATAGATCGAACTCACGAGGCGCGACGATCCCGTCGATGCGATAGGCCTGAGGACGCACCGAAACGCCCCGCGCCATAACGGGAGGCTCCGACGTTCCGAGAAAGTACCGCGCCCCCTGCCCCTCCAGACGCTCGAGCGTCTTCGACCAAGGTTCCCCGTCTTCGGGCGCGTCCAAACGCACCAGGAGATCCCGTACACCGAGCTCCAAGGCCCGTCCGAGCTCCTTGGGATGTGCGGACACGTTCAAGCCCACCGGGAGATAAGGCACGCCTTCCCAGATCAAGGCGCGATGCTCGTTGATGCGCCAAGATTGCGAGCTCCCGTCCGATGCGATGAAACGCCCCTCTCGAGCTCCCGCGACCGACAGCAGACCGATCCAGCAAATAAGACTCCACGCTTTCCGCACGACAACACGGTACCCCGGGGCCTTCGGTTTCATGATTGGAAGACGCGGCTTTCCCGTCCGGACGTGCGCGAAAAAATGATCTTGGCAGGCCGCCCGGTTTTTCCGATTCGGATTCGATTCAAATACCTTTGGGAACGGCCCCTAGGTAAAGCCCTCTCCTAGAAATCCAGCAGAGTGCCACTCGAAATTCCCGCGTGACGAGCATCGATTCGCGGGCGCAACGGATTGTTTGCGCGGGTGGCTCACCCCCGAAGAGCAAACCACAGCCCTTCACGTGAGGCCTTAGGCGGCTACCCCTTTCGCAGAGGCCCACCGGCATGATAATGCAGAAGGAGTCTCTTTTACGCCGCGCCGAGAATCGAAAATCACCTGGCGCTAGCATTCTATAGATAGAAGAGTCCCCCGGGTTCCCTCTCAGATGTTGTCCTTCCTTACAAACAGTAGAGGGGTGACGGAAAATTCCGTCACCCCTCTACTCACAACCAGGCGGCGCTCTAAGCGAGTGCCATTGGCATGATGACGCAGAAGTAGTCCTCTCCACCCTCCGCCGAGCGGAAGATCGCCGGCCGGGAACTCTCGGTCATCTCGACCTTGATCCCGTCACCTTGAATTGCGGCAAGGGCGTCCAAGACGTATTTTCCGTTGAAAGCGATCTCGACGTCGCCCTGCGCGGCAACCATCGGCACCTCTTCCTTGGCTTCTCCCTTCTCTTCGCTCCGCGCCGAGATGGTCACTTGATCGCCGTCTCCCTTGAAGCGCACCCGGTTCGCGTTGTCGCGGGCGAGAATCATGATGCGAGCAACTTTCTCCTCGAGCTGATCCTTCTCAAGGCTCCACGACCGAGTCGACTCGGTCGGCACGACACGCTCCCAGTTCGGGTAAGCGCCCGAAAGAAGCTGAGATACGATCTTCGAACCGCCCGCCTCGACGCCGAGACGCCCCTGGCCGAAGCGAATCGTGATGTCCGTATCGTCGGAAACCGGGAGGCGCTCAATGGCGCGAAGCGCGCGCTCGGGCACGATCGCCGTCACGGCTGAACCGATACCGGCCTGCTGCAGACGGCGCACCGCGAGGCGGTGGGTGTCGGTGGCGACCAGCGTCAAGGTCTCTCCGTCGTAGCTGAAGAGAACGCCGGTAAGCACTTGGCGGTGCGTATCCGCCGAAACCGCGTAGAGCACCGAGTCGACCGCCTCGCGCAGCGTCTTCATCGGCAGCGTCAGCTCGGCGTCGCCGCCAAACTCAGGGATTTCAGGGAAATCGGCGGGATCCAAAGTCTGCAAACGATACTGCGACGCTCCCTGCTCTAGCAGAATGCCTTGACCGTCGAGTGTGCTGAGCTGGACGTCTCCGTCGGACAGCTTCGCCACGAGATCGTTCAGCAGTTTGGCTTGAAGACAAGCCGCTCCCTGCTCTTGCACGATGCAAGGGATGCTGCGCTGGACCCACATCTCGCCGTCACAGCCGAGCACCGTCACTTGGCCGCTTTCGACGTCCACCTTGAGGTTCTGCAGAATCTGCAACGAGGTGCGCGTGCTGGACGCGGCGGCCGCCATGCTGACGGCATCGAAGAAATCTTTACGAGGACAATCTAGCTTCAACTCTGCTCCTACTCCACCTTAGATGAAATCGCTTAACCTTGGATCGGCAGGTGGTACTGCAAGTGCGCGGGCTCGGGGCTTTGCGTCTGCATCTGGCCGGCACGCGTATACAGTTTGATCAAAATCCGCTGGAACGACTCTTCGCCGAACTCCGGACTCGGGTGAGCCTCTTTCGTCAGCTCGACCGTCCGGCGCAGCGTCGCCATCTCCCACCCGAGCTCGGAATCGTGCCGCGCGGCCTCGCGCAACTCCTCTTCGAGTTCGGTGGGCAGTTCGCCCCCCGCGTATAGATCCACCAATTTGCGATACAACTCTTTGCTTTCCGTCATTTCAGGCTCCTCTCCATGGTTCCCTTTAACTTATCTCGGAGCGCTCTACGTCCTCTGTAAAGCCTCGATTTCAACGCCGGCACGCTGATCTCCAGCACCCCGGCGGCTTCTCGAGCGGCCATGTCTTGCAGATCGCAAAGCACGAGCGGCTCCCTATACTCCATCGGCAGGTCGGCAAGCGCTTGCTGGACCGTGATCCGCAAGATAGTGCGCTCCTCCGAACAGGCGAACTGAGTGTCCGCCGGAAGCTCCATGAGCTTATGCTGGCGGAGTTTATCGATGCACAGGTTCCTCGCGATGCGAAAGAGCCACGTGCGGAACGCGCCGTCGGCGCGAAGCTCCGAGGAGCGGCGGAGAACCCTAAGAAACGTCTCCGCGGTCGCGTCTTCGGCGTCCGAACGATTGCCGAGCATGCGATAGGCGTAGCGGAAAATCCGCTCACCGTACAGCTCATATATCCCGCCGAGAGCGCTGGAGTCCCCTTTCGCCAGGGCGCCGAGCCAGCGTTTTTCGGCCAAGGAATCTTGCAGGTCGTCATTCGGCATAGGGTAGGACGGCTGCGCTTCGCAAATGGATGCGCAGGGACCCCAGTTTAACACCTCCGAGCCCAAAATGCGAGCGCTTTCGAGTCCCCGCGCAGAGATTCCTCTCGGGCACAAAACGAAGTATAGTAAGAAAAGGGGGAATCCCCCAAAGGAGCATGGATGCTTAGGATGAGCGAAATGCGCTGCCCGCACTGCGGCCAGGCGCTTCGAGAAATACGCATGGAGCTATACTGCGGCCGTTGCGGCGCGGTAAAGACGACCTCACAGCCTCGAGCGGCGAGCGAACCCGCCCAGGCCCGACCTACGGGAGCAAGAGCCCCTCGATTTCGGACCCAGCCGTCCTAGCGCGGCTTTTCGATTCGATTGAAAATTCATCTCGTCCGACCGTATCTGTCCCACACCCCCCCGGAGCGCGAGGCGCGCTTGATCGTATTGCACGCGACGGCCGGGGGTTCGCTCGCGGACGCCTTGGAGGCCCTTCGAGAGCGCGGCTTCGGCTATCACTATCTGATTGAAAAAAACGGCGCCTGCTGGAAGGCCGTTCCCTCCGGAGCGATCACCTCCCACGCCGGGGAGTCTTTCGGCCCCGAGGGCCCGGGCGTCAACGCCTACAGTCTCGGAATCAGCCTGGTGAACCTCAACGACGGCGCAGACCCATATCCCGAGGCGCAACTTGAGAGTTTAATCGCGCTGCTCAGCAGGCTTCGTGGGCTCTACCCCGGGCTGGAACAGTTGACGACGCACGCGGCGATCGCTCCGGAACGCAAGAACGATCCCTTGGGTCTCGACGCGGAGTCGATCGCGACCCGGGCAGGGCTGCTTTTTTGGCCGGGAACCTCGGGCGAATCGCCGGGGTTATGACATAATAGGCGTGTCCCCATGCGTCATCGAACGAAGCGTCCCCGAAGTTGGATCAAGCTCCTCGGCACGACCGTCTACGTGCTGTACTGTTTCGTATGTCTGGGCATCGGAACCGTCGCCGGCTGGATTGGCCAAAGCGAAGTGCTGGTCGAGGTCCTAACCGCCAAAATCACCAACCAGACCCCCGACGAGACGTTTCGATCCAAAGCGCTCAACCTCTTGGTTCTCGGCTGCGACGTGGATCTCGCCTACGGCGGCAAGAAGGTGCTCAAGCAACAGGCCCGGAGCGATATGATGCTCGTCGCGCGGCTCGATTTCGACGCGAACCGCATCACCGGCGTCTCAATCCCCCGAGACACGCTCGTGGCGGTCCCCGGTTACCGCGACCAGAAGATCAACGCCTACCATGCGATCGGCGGCCCGGACCTAGCCAAACGCGCCGTTGAAACGCTGCTCCCCATCCAGATCGACCGCGTGATCGTGATCGACTACGATGCCTTTCAGGAGATGGTCAACCTCGTGGGCGGGGTGGACGTCTTCGTGCCCAAACGCATGAAGTACAGCGACCGCCGCGGCGGCCTCGTCTATGACTTCGCGCCGGGGCGGCATCACCTCGACGGCTACGAAGCGATGTGCTATGTGCGGCATCGGCACAGCGACAGCGATTTTCATCGCCAGGAGCGCCAGAAAGATTTCATGGTCGCCTTCAAAGAGCAGGCCCTGGCCAATAAAAGCGTCCTGAACAAGGTTACCGACCAGTTGGTGGCGCTGACCGGAGGCAAACTCAGCCCGAGAGAGATCGCGGCGCTGATGATCTTCGCTCAAGCCGTGGGGCCGGACAATATCGACCTCGGCATCATTCCGGTGCTCGAGGCCGGCAACTACAACTTGCGCGTCAATCAGCGGATGCTGCCCTCCACCCTCGAGCAGTATCACTTCGTCGAGCCGACAAGGGTCAGCGCGAATTGATCCTATTTCAAGCGACGCCGTACGACCCGAGCGAGGTCGACGAGCGCAGAAGCGGCGGGCACCTTAGCAAGAAGGAGGTGCGCGTCTTTCTTCTGCTCATCCCTGCCACGATGCTCCTGCTCTGGCCGATTTATCGCCACCTGAAAAAGAACACCGACGAGCACGTGTGCGAACGGAATTTTCAGCAGATCTCCGCAGCGATTCAGCAGTATGCGATTCTTAACGACGGACGCTTCCCTCCCGTGGCCGCGACCGCGGGTTATGGAGATCCGACGCCTTACGTGCTGCCAGACGGCCGGGTCTTTACCTGGGCCTCGTTGATTCAGGGCAACATGAACACCCGGACGAACTTCGTTTGCCCCTCGGCCAAGAAAGAAGAGAACGTTACGGTCGAAGGCATCGAGACCATCAAACGATTTCAATCCTCTTACGGAATGTACGCCCCCTACAGCGCCTACCCTCGCGATCTCGTCGAAAACCCGGATCAGACCGCGCTGATCGCCGAGACGTCGAATTTCGGTTCGAACGGAACGTACAACCCCCTTCCCTTCAAGGATTCGAGCGGCCGGCCGGTGCCCTACGACGGCTTCGCCTTCGCCTTCGACAACGACAACGTCTATCCGAACTCCGCGACCACGCGAATCACCCGGCTCGCCTACTACGACACGGCGAACGGCGAATTCTCGGAAACCGGGCCGTCGCGGCACCGCAACGGCATTCATGTGCTGTTTATGAGCGGCTCCGTCAAAAAGCTTATGCCCAGTTCCGCACGCGTGCAGATCGTCTCGGGCCTTCCGGGCGGGACATGGGCCGTTCCCCCGCTTCCTCCCGATGAGTATCGCTAAAAAGCCCTATCGATAAGGCGGGAAGATCCAGCCTTCCTTGTTGAGCCGAGCCGAGCTCACGATCTTATAGGAGTCGGCTGCCCAAGCCCCATTGCTGCGTCGCAATTTGACCGTCGCCATCGGGCGATCGACGCCGCCCCAACTCTCGTCGGTCTCGGTCGTTACGACCAAAACCCGGGCTCGGTCTCCTCGAAGTCCCAGGACTCGCGCGTAACGAAACTGCCCGCCGAACTCGGTATGCGAAAGCTTTTCGCGCGCGACCGGAACGACTTGCGAGCCGTAAAGCCGCGTCAGCACCGCGTGATACCCATATGGAGCGGCCAAACAGACGATGAAAAAGAAGGCTAGCGAGCGCCAAGAGGCATGATCGTCTCGCGAGCGGATCGGCCGCAACAGCGTGCTGAGCGTCGTGCAAACCAGCGCGATCCCAAAGCACGCGAAGCCATAAAACGCGAAAGCGAGCATCTTACTTTCATTATCGGCGTTTGCCGCCCCAGGCTTAGAGCCGCGATTTTCACGCGTTATCGGGTCGAAGAGGCTCGTGATCCGGCCCCATACGACCTGCTTTCTCTGGATCATACGGATCGACGTGCACCACGACGCTCGCTGGAGCGAGTTCGGCGGCGATCGCTTTTTCCAGATCGTCCGCAAGTTCGTGTGCCTGCACGACCGACCACTCCCGAGGGACTACGAGATGAAAATCGACCGAACGCACGTGCCCGCTTTGGCGTGTCCGCAACCGGTGATAACCGTAATGCTCGGGGCGAGAGACGATGATCGCCCGCACCCGCTCCACCTCCTCGTCGGACAAACGTCGGTCGATCAACTGTTGCAAAGCTTGATATCCCAGCCGTGCCGCGCCGATCATCAGCCAAACCGAAAGCACGAGGGCGGTCACCGCGTCCAAAGCGTGCCAACCGGTGAGCTTCGTGCCGATCAAAGCGAACAGCACTCCCGCGCTCGTCCAAAAATCGACCATCAGGTGCTGCCCGTTCGACAGCAGGGCGAGCGACCCTGTCTGACGCGCGATTCGCATCACATATCGCCCCACCATCAAACTCGTGGCAATGCTGACGACGATCACCGCGATGCCGAAATCGAGCTTTTCGACCGGAGCGGGCTCCATCAGCCGTCCGACCGCCCGAAAGCCCACATAACCGACGGTCCCCACCATCAGCGCGGACTCTCCGAAACTCGCGAGGCTCTCGCTCTTTCCGTGCCCGTAGGGGTGCTCCTCGTCCGGCGGGGCCGCGGCGATCCGAATCCCGAACAGCGCGAAGAGAGAGGCGAGGATATCGATCCCCGAATGAAGCGCCTCGGCCATCAGGCTCAACGAGCCGGTCAGCACCGCGGCGATCAACTTTAGAACGGTTTGAGAGGCATTATAGGCGAGGGAGACCTTGGCCGCTCGCTCTTTCAGGCGCTGGTCGGTTGCCAAACGCTGCACAAGTCGTTCGTCGGCCATGGCTCCTCTTCCTCAGAAACGCGTGTTAAACGCCGGCGGGTTTGGGGTCGAAGATCGAAAGCCCCGCTTGATTCCAATCCTCCAAGAACCGCTGCAGCCCACTCTCGGTCAGAGGATGCTTGAACAACATCTGGAGAATCTTCAAGGGCATGGTCCCCACGTGCGCTCCGGCCTGAAGCGACTGCACGACGTGCAATGGATGCCGGATGCTCGCCACCAGCACCTGGCTGTCAAACCCGTAACTGGACACCATCTGCACCGTATCGGCCACCGCATCCATTCCATCGCCCGAGATATCGTCCACACGCCCCACGAAGTTGCTGATATACGTCGCGCCCGCCTTGGCGGCCATCAGGGCCTGGGTCACGGTAAACACCAGCGTGACGTTGGTGCGGATCCCTTTGTCGCTCAGCGTCTTGACGAGCCGAACTCCCGACTCGATCAGAGGAACTTTAACGACAATCTGCGGGTGCCAACTCGCGATTTCGAGCGCCTCCTTGAGCATCGTGTCGTAATCGGTTGCCACGACCTCGGCGCTGATGTCGCCCCCGGGGACGAGTTCGCAAATCTGTAAAACGGTCTCGCGGAACCCCCTCCCGCTTTTGGCGATCAGCGTGGGATTGGTCGTGACCCCATCGATCACGCCCCATTCCGCGGCTTTGCGGACCTCTTCGATGTCGCCCGTATCGACGAATAGCTTCATACCCTTCAGTTTACACGTCCGTCTTTCGCCCGCTCCACCCTTCCCTTCCGCAAATCCTCTTCGAATGCGTTTGCAGGCTCTTCCCTCGATCCGGCATACTAGCAACACGATGTCCAGCAGTCTCGGCACCCTCTTTCGGATCACCACCTGGGGCGAATCGCACGGCGGTGGGGTCGGAGTGGTCGTCGACGGCTGCCCACCGCGACTCCCAATCGATGTGGCCGAGATTCAGACCGAGCTCGACCGGCGGCGCCCAGGGCAAAGCAAAATCGTGACCCAGCGCAAAGAGAAGGACCGTGTCGAAATCCTAAGTGGCGTATCCGAAACCGGGCTCAGCCTCGGAACTCCGATCCTGATGATGGTCCGGAACGAAGACGCCCGATCCGGCGACTACGACGAAATGCGGGACAAATATCGCCCCTCGCACGCGGACTACGCTTACGACGCGAAATACGGCCTGCGCGCATGGCAAGGAGGAGGCCGGGCTTCGGCACGCGAGACCATCGGCCGCGTCGCCGCCGGTGCGCTCGCCAAACGGCTTCTCCGCGAGCAATTCGGGGTGGAAATTGTGGGCTACGTTGAGCGCGTGGGTCTTTTGGAAGCCTCCGTCGATCCTGAAACTGTCACGCTGGAGGCGGTCGAGTCGAACATTGTTCGCTGCCCCGATCCTTCGGTCGCCGAGCAGATGATCGCGCTGATCGAAAGCGTCCGAAAAGAGGGAGATTCCCTGGGCGGCTGCGTCGGATGCGTCGCACGGGGCGTTCCAGCGGGATGGGGTGAACCGGTCTTTGACAAGCTCGAAGCCGATCTCGCAAAAGCCGTGATGTCTCTCCCGGCCTGCAAAGGCTTTGAAATCGGAAGCGGCTTTGCGGGCGCGGCAATGCGGGGCTCGGATCACAACGACGAGTTCTATAGTGACGAGAAGCGACGAATCGAAACCTATACCAACCGCAGCGGCGGAATCCAAGGGGGCATCTCCAACGGCCAGCCGATCCTCCTTCGAGCAGCTTTCAAACCGACGGCGACCATCCTACATGAACAGCGTACGGTCACCCCTCAAGGTGAAAACACCACTCTCAAAGGCCGCGGACGGCACGATCCGTGCGTGCTTCCACGTGCTGTCCCGATGGTCGAAGCCATGGTTGCGCTCGTTCTCGCGGACCATGCCCTCCGGCAGAAGGCACTGAGTTAGCCTACCCATCTTGCAATCTTAGGTTTAGAGAACCCTATTGCTTTGTTACACCGGTCCTTCCGGGCCGCTATGATCATCCCAACAACCCTTCGCTACTCTCACCGGATGCCGTGTGCCATCCCATCAAGAGTATCTAAAAGCTTGAAGCCAAAGCCTGCCTACGCCCTTCTTAGTTCCTCTTCTCTTGACACTCTAAGGCCACATTTTAAAATTCTCACTTAGACTCTACGTCAAAGCCTGAAATGCCAGAGAGCTCCTTACTCTGTCCTCTTTTGAAACAGATCAGGATCCCTCGTTTAAAGCGAGAACCCCACGATCGATTCCTTAACGTTTTGATACAATAACTACATTCACGTATCAAAATATTTAAATATCTCCTCGGTGCTTCTGGGCAAAAAAAGAAACTGTCGTATCTTAAAGTACGAGGCCTCAACATCTATGATAGGAGCATCCCATCTGATGATATTTTTCCCCGAAACACTGCTTACAAAGTCAGCAAAATCACATCAAAGACGCAAAGCGTTTACCCTGATCGAACTTCTCGTCGTGATCGCAATCATTGCCATCCTCGCAGCCATTCTCTTCCCTGTTTTTGCCCAAGCAAAAGAATCGGCTAAACGAACAAACTGCATTTCGAATGTGAAGAATATTGCTACCGCCGCGATGCTTTACATTCACGACTTTGACGATGAAATTCCAACGACATATCACTACGACACACTTGGCCCAACTTCAGCACAAACGTGGTTCTCTGGGCGTATCGGATATACGACGTCAGCTGTTAAAAAATACGGAATACTCGATCCTTACATGAAAAGTGAGCCTCTTAAAAGTTGTCCTAGTGCAAAGGATCTCCCTCCTGGGCCTACGAATGCCTATCACGCGGGCGTTCTGAATCAAACAGGTTACAGCCCCAACGGCTTTTTTGTGACACCGAATAACATGTCCGACGTACAGCTTCCAGCTGAGACGCTGATGCTCGCCGATGCCGGAGCTATCGACGGGATTAACTATGCGGGCCATACTCGAACTTGGAAACCGATCCAATGCGGAGATTCCCCGACCTCTGGTGGAATCACAGTGAGCCATAATCGCTGTCTAATCCATGCCCGTCACAACAAGACTGCAACTATTGCTTGGCTCGATGGCCATGTAAAAAACCACAAAATCACCCATCATCGAGTAAATACTGGAATGTACACAGAAGCTCTCATGACTCAAAGCAATTTAGGAAACGTTCTCAAATATCCCCCGCAATATCCCACAACGTTAAATTGGGGAACAGATGTACATTATTATGCTATCGATAAAGATCTATATCTGTAGAACTTAATATGTAACCCTCAGCAACGTCTATGCATTCATGCTAGAGTTGCTGAGGGTTCTTACAACTTAAAATCATATGCAGAGTTGTGATTCATTAAGGTGCTCCAAGCCGCTTAATCACAAGCCATCCTGCCACAATTAATACCAAAGCAAAGATTCCCCTGCCTAATTCAATCCATTAGCCTCCTAAAAATCTAGACTCAATCTGACTCGAAAGTGTGAAGGCGAAAGACTCCCGTGCATCGCTTCGCAGAGGGGATTGGTTTGGTGCTCTCCTTTTGCATTGAATTCCCGGCTACTTTCCTTCTCCTCAGGCTCCGCGCTTCTTAGTCAGACCTCCAGTCGAATGGGAGGTCCCAGGTTGAGGATAGATTGTGAGCTAAGGGATTC
>JBBCJD010000006.1:0-90137 GCA_037189405.1 bacterium | reverse complement strand
ACGATTCGAATCGTCTCGCCCGCCAGAAGCCTTGGAAGCGAAGCCATCTACGCCTCTTCGGGCGCGATCACCACGCGGCGGTTGGGCTCCTCGCCCTCGCTGTAGGTCACCACACCGTCGTAGTCGGCCAGCGCCTTGTGCACCACGCGGCGCTCGAACGCGGGCAGCGCGTCGAGCACGGCCTCCTCGCTTCGGTCTCGCACCTCTTCGGCGATCTTCAACGCGAGCTTCGTCAGCGCGGCCTCGCGGCGAGCGCGATACTCGTTGCCGTCCAGCACCACGCGCACGCCCTGAGCGACCTTGCCCGAGCTGGCGATGTTCACCAGATACTGCAGCGCGTTCAACACTTCGCCGTGCTTCCCGATCAGATAGGCCGCGTCCTTTCCGTCGAACGAGACGGTCACATAGCGGCCGCGAATCTCGCCCAGCTTGGCGCTGATCGAAAGACCCGTCCCATCGACGAGCTCTTGCACCAGGCCCAGCAGCGCGTCGCCGTCCTCGGGGCCGGCGTCGATGTTCTCACCGACCTCTTCAGGGTCGGCCTTTTCGGCTCTCGGCTCCGCTTTGGGAGCGGGCACGGCCTCGACGGCGGGCGTTTCGACCTCGGCCTTCCGGCGACGGCCTCGGCCCTTGGACCTCGGCTCCTCCGCGGTCTCCTCGGAAGCCGCCGCGACGGCCACCGCCGCTTCGACCTTTTCCGGCTCGGCGCGCTTTTCCGGTTTCGAGCCGCCCTTCACGCTCGCCCGAACCCGATAGCTCTTCTTCCCGAAGAGCCCTTTGGTCTCTTCCAGCAGCTCGACTTCGAGACTGTCCGACGCGACCCCCAGCTTGGCGGCCGCAATCTGCCTCGCTTCCTCCAACGACTTCCCAGATACTTCAATTGATTGCATTCGAATGTCCTTCTTTCAAGTGATCATCATCGCCTGTGGCGCCTAGTGTCTTTTTTTCGGCTTGTGCGTCGCCGGCTTTCCTGTTTTCTTTTGACCGTTCAGCACCGTGGAGGCCTGTCCGTTTGCAGGTTGTGTCGGAAAGACTCCGCCCCCACTGGCGTTCACTTTTACGAGCGGCGGCAACGGGAGCCTGTACGCCCTCAGACTCTGAATCGTCGCCAGTACGTTCGTAAAAGTCCAGTATAAGACAAAAGCGGCCGGAATGGGAAAGACCCCAAAGAACATAATGGCCGGAAAGATGAGAGCAAGCATCAATCCGATCATCCGCTGCTGCCGCTTTTGAGCCGGATCGTTCACCGGCGTGAGCAGCGTCGTCACCACCATCGAAGCCGCGTACAGCACGATGAGCGGTAAATCGATGTGACCCAAGTCCTTGGCGATGATGCCGTTCGAGGCCGCCGAAGTCGTTGGGTTGATCCAAAGGAACGTGCCCTTTTGGAACTCAAATCGGTAGTGCAACATGCACTGGTAGATCAAGAGGAACAACGGCATCTGGACCAGCGCCGGCAAACACCCGGCCACCGGATTGATCCCGTACTCCCGGTACAGCTCCATGGTCTTGACCTGGAGCTCTTGGGGCTTGTCCTTGTACCGCTCGCGGATCTCGGTGGCGAGCGGCCCGAGCTGCGCCATCTGGCGACCGAACATCAACTGCTTTTGCGCCAGCGGCCACACGATGATCCGCACGATGATCGCGAGCAGCAACGCCGCGAACCAGTAGCTGAAGGCGGGTTGCGACCCGGTGAACCGGACCAGCACGTCGATCAACGCGTAGCCGGGCAAGATCCCCAACACTTTGTCGGTGCGGTACTGCACCTGAAGCTCGGAAACGACCGCGTTGTACAGCGACTCGGATGTCCAGGCATGATGCTCGAACAAGGGATCGGGGATCTGCGAGCCCGTAGGCCCCGCCGTGTAGGTGATCGGCAGATCGCCGTACTGCTCAGCCCAGGCTTCGGGCTTGCGCTCGTACCGCTTGCGAAGGCTCTCCACGCTCAGATACGCCTGATTCAAACGCCGCACGCCCTGGCCGTTTTTCCGATCGATCGCTTTCAGGCCCGCTTTGTACTGCGTATCCGCCACGAGTACCGTAGCCTCGCGCTTCTTGGCGTCGACCTCGGCCTCGGTCAGCTGGTTCGCCTTCCGAAGCTCGGATAGCTTGCGCTCGTACGCCTGTTTCGCCCGTACGATGCTCACGTCCGCCAGGTTCTGATTCAAAAGCCGCAGCTCTTGCATCAGCTCAGGCTCGGTCTTCTGCTTCTCCGCCCCCGACGGCTGGCGGTTGCCAAAGAACAACTGGTAGCCGAGAAAAATCATCGCGGCCATCAGCATCGTTTGGACGAAAGTCTGTTTTGGAGTCGGAGTCGGTCTGCTCATGAAAAATCGTTAGAGTCTTTAGGGAACGGGGTCGTGTCCGCCGGCATGGAACGGATGGCACCGAGAGATGCGTTTGAGGCCCATCCAGCTTCCCTTCAACGCGCCGTAGCGCTGAACGGCTTCCAAAGTGTAATTCGAACAGCTGGGCGTGTAGCGACAGGTCGGAGGCATCCAGCGCGTGGATCGTTGGTAAACGCGAATCAAGAACACTGCGATTCGCCTGCCCATTGCGTCCTCAGCCGCTCTCCAAGGCTCGAGAGCTCGGCTTGAATTTCGGGAAAACTCGCGCGGTCGGCCGCCGGAAAGGCCACGATCACGACGTCGAACGACGCCGTCTCGAAAGGGGCCAACCCACGAGTCGCCTCACGGACGCGGCGCTTCACGCGGTTCCTCCGCGCATGCGAACCGATTTTCCGCGACGTCGCGATCCCGAGCAACCCTCCCCCTGGCAACCCATACATTCTGCATAGCGCACCCGCGCAACGCGTCCCGGTCTGGAAAATCTCCTCAAAGCGCGCTTTGCTGGGGCCGATCGCTATCCCGAAATCCTGGCGCGCCCCTTCAGGCGGCGGCGACGCAGCAAGTTGCGCCCATCGTGCGTCTTCATTCGCACGCGAAATCCGTGCGTCTTTCGACGGTGTCTGTTATTTGGCTGATAAGTGCGTTTCATCGTATCGCTCTCAAAAATCTTATAGGGGCGCTCCCGAAGGGAGTGCGTCGCGTCGGTCATCCCGAGGCGGCTTAGTGTACCTGGGCTCCGAAGCGATTCGCACGGCTACGGCATCATCGCGAGCATCGGCTCGGAATGGACGATACTTTTGCCGTGGCGAATATAGTACTCGAACTCTTCAGGGAAGACGCGAAGCGCCGCCGCGACGGGCCACGCCGCCGCGTCGCCCAAACCGCAGAACGACCGGCCGTCGATCTGCGAGCAGATCTCGCGCAGCATGTCCAGATCTTCCATGCGCCCGCCGCCGCGGCGGATACGATCCAGAATCTGAAACATCCAACGGGTGCCCTCGCGACACGGGGTGCACTTGCCGCAGCTCTCGTTCGCGTAGAACATCGACGTCCGCCAGATAAAGGTCACGATGCAACTATGCTCGTTGAGGAACATGCAGCCGCCGGAACCCACCATCGAGCCCACGTCGCCCATCTCCTCGTAGCCGAGAATCGCCTTCTCGCAACTTTCGGCGTTGATGATCGGTACCGAGCTTCCGCCCGGCACGCACGCCTTGAGCGCGCCGCCCTTCATGCCTCCGGCCATCTCCAAAAGCTCCATCAGGCTCGTGCCGAACTCGATCTCGTAGTTCCCAGGCTTTTGCACGTGGCCGCTCACCGAAAAGATCTTGGTACCGCGCGAATTCTTGGTCGACGCTCCGAGCGTGGCGTACCACTCGCCGCCGTTTTGTACGATGAACGGCGCGCAGCAGTACGTCTCGACGTTGTTGATGAGGGTCGGTTTATCGAAAAGACCCGCCACCGTCGGGAGCGGCGCGTGCGGAAACTTCAGTCGCGGCATGCCGCGCTCACCCATCAGCGAGCTCATCAGCGCGCTCTCCTCGCCACACTCGTAAGCTCCGGCGCCCATGTGCAGGTGCAATTCGAAACTGAAATCCGTGCCGAGGATGTTCTTGCCGAGCAAGTTGCTCCGGTACGCCTCATCGATGGCGGCCCGAAGCGCGCGAGCGGCGTCGATGAACTCGCCGCGAATATAGATGTAGCCCACGTCGCCTTGGGTCGCGTAACCGGCGAGCGTCATCCCTTCGATCAATTGGAAGGGGCATTGCTCCATGAGCTGCTTATCTTTGAACGTGCCCGGCTCGCCTTCGTCGGCGTTGCACACGATATAATGCGGGTCGCGCTTCTCCTTGGGCAGGCCGTTCCATTTGATCCAGGTCGGAAAGCCCGCGCCGCCGCGTCCGCGCAACCCACTGGCTTTGACCTCGTCGATCACGGCCTGGCGCTCCATACCCATCGCCTTTTGTAGCGCGGCGTACCCGCCCGCTCGTCGGTAGCCGTCCAGCGTGGCATAAGCCGGATCCCCGGCGTGTTCAAAAAGAAGCTTCCGTTCGCCCATAGCGTCGGCTCTATTCTACTTGGTTTAGCCGAGGGGAAAAGAGCCGCCCTCTCTCACAAAGGCCGCCCGTCGAGCAGTTTTCCGATATATTCCTCCAAGTGGCGGCTGTGCAACTCATCCGTCATGGCGATCATGCGTCCATCGGGGCCGAGCAAAATGGGGTGCTCTCCCCCCAAAAGCCCCAGGTGCTCCCATAACCCCTCATCCACCACCGTCGGCCATGTCAAACGGTGTTGAGCATTGATCTCGAGCACTTTCCTCGCCGCCTCGGCGGGAGTCGGCCACTCGCTCTGCTGGATCGAGATCACCTCAAAGCCTCGCTCACGATACTTTTCCCATACGGCGTGGATCCGCGGCAACGCCGCGACACAGGAGCTTCAACCATACGGCCAGATGTGCACCAGCACGTACTTTCCACGAAGATCTTCGAGGTCGATCGTTTGGCCTTCGAGGGTGCGAGCGCGGTACCGCATCGGCTCTTTGGCAAGCATCAGCATGCGTTCGCGGGCGCGGCCGTATCGCCTCGCCTCGCCACTGCCGGAGGACTTGAGCTTTTGCACAAATCCCCATAGCTCCTCATAAGTAAAGCCTGCCTTGTGCTGTACCAAGAAAACCGTATTGACGAGGCTTGGAATCTGGCTGTTCAGCTCACCCGAATTCGCGAGAATCCGGTGCAGGACCGCTTCGCGGTCGACGGTTTCGCCCCGCGCCACGGCGTCTTGCATTTGCCATAAAGGGACATTGATCTCGGCGGTCATTAAGCGGACTCGATCCGCCTGGCCGAAAGACTCCAATTTCAAGAGCCCCTCGCGAAGGGACTCATACTCCTTTTGCCATCGCCCCTTGGCTTCCGCATCGATCGGCGCGGGATTCGGAGCCCCGGGATGCATCACGAGAAATCGTGCCCACGCGTCCGGGTCCTTCACAAAACGGGGCGGAGAATCGATGAAATGGAGGAGCGGATATTTCCACTTTTCCGGCTCGTCCGGATACTGACGAACGTTTTTTACGATCTCATCCCAGTAGGCACGGCGTTTTCGCTCTCCTTCGCTGAGCTGTCGAATGAGCGCTTCGCGGTCCTCTTGGCAACGCTCCTGAACGAGCGTTGCTCCAATAGCTCCCAGCGAGAAATCCACTGAAAGTGTCGGTCCTTATTGGCATAAGAAAATCGCCGAAATCAACGCGGCATATAAATTCATCGTTTCAATTCTCAGAGTCGAATTCTGCCTTCTAACTTTTCATAGAAGGCAGAATTATCGATCTTTAAGGAAGGACCTTCTGAAGCCTGTAGTAATACCAATCGACAGGAGAAGACGACCCGCTCGGAGCCGTATCGACCCGAGGATATTTCAAAGCGTATCCCAGGCTGTTCACCCGAAGATCCTCCGATGTTCCCAGCCACGACATCGATCCGATTTCCGTCAGGTAATTCAGCTTCTGCGATTTTGCGTGGCCATCCGCCCAACCGATGACCGTCGTATGATTATGCCGGGCTTGCAAAAAACACCAGTTATAGTTATCGAAAATAATGTGATATCGCTGCAGATCCCCCGTTCCCGGTAAGAAACCGGCGTTGTCACCCAGCAAAAGCGTTTCAGCGGGCAGTTCGATTTCCGAAGTTTGGGTATAGCCGCTATTCTTCATAATAGCCAGATTTGTCCCATAAGCGATCGGAAGGAATTTCGAATCATACCACCACGGTCCAGGCAACCCTTGAGCGCTCATGCAATCCGTGATTTGAGAGCTTTTCGTATAAGGATAAATATAACCTTGTGTAAAATCCGGGATCCAGGGCATCGACGATTGGTCGAGCCCCGTGTTCCACAATCGATTTCCCATTTGCGCGGTAGGCCATGTATCGTCGTAGTCGGTCGTATAAAGCACAAAGGCGAGTGAAATCTGCTTCACATTCGAAATGCAGGTCGCCTTTTTCGCGGTCTCCTTGGCCTGCGCGAAAACGGGAAACAGCACGGCTGCCAAGATCGCGATAATCGAGATCACGACGAGCAGTTCGATCAGCGTGAACGCCGAGCGAAACGTGGGTTTTCGAAGATCGACACCCCATACCGTTCCCGGCATCTCGCATTCTGTTGTATTCTTATTCATGATTTCTTCCTCCTAACAGGTTGGAATCGGAACCGCCGGCGTCGGGCAAAGACGCCGGCAAGATGCGCGGTCAGCGCCCCTGCGGGCACCCACCAAACGAGTTGAGCGACGGCGTACCACAACCCTTCGGTTTGCGGCAGCATCAAGGTGCCCGCCATAAAACACAAAGAGGTCATCAACAGCATGACCGTCACCACGGATTTTGCCGCTCCCGTAAGCGCCTTCCAGCCCGTAAGCCATCCGGCGATCAGGGGCGCGACAAAAACGTACACCAGAAACGCAAACCACAACCAGCTCTTTTGAGGAAGGGGCAGCGGTTCTGGATAAATCTCTCGAAAAGCCCCGGGCGACAGCCCGAAGGTATAGGGCTCGGGATCGGATCCAAAGAATTTTAATTGAATCCATATAAGGCCCCATAAACTGGCTTGAGTAAAGAATACGGTCGCATAACTCATCGGCAAACCGATGTTCCGTGCCACGCCTCCTTTGGGCAAATAGCGCAACCATTCTTCCAAAAACTGCTCGCTCACGACGTGCGAATCGCCATACTCTTCGATCGCGCTTCGGGTCGCCTCCATCGGGCTTTCGCCATCGAGGATCCGCACTTCGACACACTGCTCGATGTCGTTTCGGGCCTCTTTGCGAAGCCGGCTCCGGCGGGAATAAGGCACGATCCCGGTCAAAGGGGCGCACATGTGGTCCAAATAGTCCTCGATGAGAGCCTCGGGATTCCCTTCGTTTTGATCCAATCCTTTCGGAGGAAGCCGAAAGACCTTAGCCGTGCCCATAGAAGACACCTCCAAGAGCGGTAAAGGGATTCTCGACGCGGCTCAACACCTCGTTTACCGCCCCGGAAAACGATTTCCAAGCCGATAGGTATTTTTGAAACTCGGTTCGGCCATGCTCGGTGAGGTGATAAATACACCGTTGCCGATCGCCTGCGGCGGCGACCCATTCGCTGGCGATACAGCCCTCCTCCTCGAGCGCATGCAGGACCGGATACAGCGTGCCATGGTTGAAATGAATGCGTTTGTCCGTAATTTTTTCGACTTCGCGTCCAATCTCATAGCCATGCCGCGGCCCTTCGCTCAAGACTGCCAAAACCATCGTGATCGCATGCTCGCGGGAAAGAGGTTTTCCTTTCTTCATTTTAGTTATTTTCCGATATATCTGAATATACCTACATGGCATTATACGCGCGATTTTTGAAAATGCGAACTAAAAAAGAGGACTCAAGAGAAATCGGGAGGACAAAAACAAAACCCCCTCCCGTGGGAATACCGCGGGAGGGGGCCACTCGAACGGTGAATGGAGGCTTAGCTTTCGGAGAGCCCTTCCGAGCTCGGTTCCGCGCTCGTTCCGGCTTCGGCCTCAGCCGAGGCTTCCGACATCTGGCGGAGTTTTTGCACGCTGAACAGCGTCGCGTCGGGCGAGCTGAGGAGCTCCACGCCCTTGGGCAACACCAAATCGCCGGCGCTCAGGCTCTCGCCCTCTTGCAGCCCGGAGACATCCACTTCGATCGACTCCGGAGCGTCCTTCATCTTGCAGCGGATTTTGAGATGCGTGGTGGGCGCGGTGAGCGTCGCGAGGTTCTTGTCGACGGCGTCGGGGACTCCGGCGGCAACCAGCGGCACGTCGACTTTCACGACGTCGCCGTCGTGGACTTCCATCAAGGTCATATGGAGAAGCTGGCGGCTGACCGAGTCGCGGCTGACCTCCTGAACGATCACGGAGCAGGGTTTGTCTTTATCCAGCACGAGGTCGAATTTGCCGACGCCATGCGCGTCTTGAACGGCCTTTCGAAGATCGGCGAGTTGCGCCTGGATCATTTGGGTGCTTTCGCCTTTGCGAATGAGCGCCATGGGGACCATCCCCTCTTTGCGAAGCTGTTTAGGTGTCGCCGCAGCTTCCGATCGGCGAGTGGCGTGAAGTGTTGCCAAACGGTTTCCTCCCTTAGCACGAGTTGTCGGGCCCGAATTGGGTCGCACGATTGCGATCGAGGATAGGAGTATACCTTAGGCTCGAAATCTGTCCTAATCCCAAGGCTTCGTCTTAGAGCATCGAGGCCGGATTGATCGGCTTGCCCTTGAGGCGGATCTCAAAGTGCAGATGCGGGCCGGTCGAGAGGCCGGTCGAACCGACGGCGGCGATCCGCTGGCCTTGCGCCACCTTCATCCCCTTCGAGACGTAGATGCGCGAGCAGTGCGCGTAAACCGTGGTATAGCCCCCGCCGTGATCGAGAATTACGGTGTTGCCGTAGCCTCGCATGTGGGTCGCCGAGATCACGGTGCCGGCCGCGGCGGCTTTGATCGGAGTGCCCGTCGGCGCGCCGAAATCGATTCCCGCATGCAGGCGGTTCACCTTCAGAATCGGGTGAAACCGCATCCCGAACCCGCTCGTGATGCGCCCACTCACAGGGCGGATAAACTTCCCGGTGAACGGGCCGGTCACACCGCCGGCGTGCGCCGCGATCTGGTTGAGAATCGCCGCTTCGTCTGCCTCGTACTCGGCGAGCACCTTCTTAAGCTCGCTCTCCTTCCCGCGTAGCGAACGCAAGTAGACGGCCTTTTCGCCCCGAGTCTCCTCCAGGGAAGCGTGCTGCTGACGCTGCTGGCCGATCAGCCCCTCGATCCGTCCGACGAGCGCGTCCGCGCGCGTCTTCTTTTCGGACACTTCGGCCAAAAGCGAGGCGTACGCGTCGAACTCTTTACGATCCTGACGCGCGACGCGGTCCATGAGGAACTTGCGCGAAGCGAGGTCTCCGAAGCTGTCCGAGCCGAGCAGGCCGCTCACGAACTGCGTGTTGCCGCGCACGTACATCCCGCGCAAACGGTTCCGCATCAGCACGCGTTTGCTCTCGAGCCGGGCGTCGGCCTCATCCAACTCCCCTTTCAGCCGCTCCTGCTCGCTCCGGCTGCGTGCGAGGTCGTTCTCCGTCTCGTGCAGGCGATTTTCGAGCCCCGTCATCCGCGAATCCAGATCGTTGAGGTCGACGCGCACCGCTCCGGCCTCCCGGCGGGTCTCCCGCAACCGTTGCTGCGTCTGGTTGCGCTGGCGTTGAATGCGCGAAAGGTCCCGTTGAAGATCGACGTCGGTCTTTTGCTGCGCCCAAGAGACGGTGGCGACCAGCGCGCCCAGCCCAAGGCTAAGCCCGAGCGCCTTCGGCCTCACCGGTACTGGAGCGGCCTCCGCACCGCGATCCCCGAGCAGACGAGCCCGTAAAACGCCCCCACCGCGCAAAGCAGCCCCATCATCGGCCAAGCCGGATAAGGCGGGAGGCTGCCCAGCATAAAGCTGCTTTCGACCGCGTGCCCCACAAGGAGGTCGCACGCATAGAGCAGCCCGCTGGCGAGCACCCCGCCCAACGCGCCCTGCACGACCCCCTCGATCAAAAACGGAATCTGGATCGTGGTGCCGCTGGAGCCGACGAGCCGCATGATGCGAATCTCCAGCCGCCGCGAGACCACCGTCAGCCGGATGGCGTTGTAGATCAGGATGCCTCCGATCCCAAACAGCAGCCCGCCGAGTACCAACCCCAGCCATCGCAGCAGCCCCATCGCCTGGCGCAAGATCTCCTGCTCGGCTTGGAGGTACTGGACGCTATCCACTTCGGGCCGCGCCTGAATCTTCGCGACCACCTCTTTAGCCAAGCCGAGGTCGGTCAAAATCACCTTATAGCCATCAGGCAACGGGTTCCCCAGGTCCTTTACGAAGTTCGGATCGAGCCCCTTTTCCTGGCTGAACTGCTCCCAAGCTTTCTCTTTGGGGATCCAGTTCACGCTTTTGACGCCCGGAATCTCCCGCAAAGCCTGCGCCGTGGCCGTAATCTGCTCGTACGGCGCGCCCTCCACGAGATACACGCGCATGTCGAACCGGCCCGGAAGCGCGTCCGCGTACCGCTTGATCTGATAGTAGGCGTAGCCGAATCCGCCGAGCAGAAACAGCGACATCGCGACCGTCATGGTGGCCGCGACGGCCATCAGGCCGTTACGGCGCATGGCGACGAGTGCCTCGCCGATCAAAAAGTCCAACCGATCAAGCAAGGTCCACGCTCCGATCCTCCACGATCTGGCCGTGCTCCATCCGCACCACGCGCTTGCCGAGCCGTTCGATCACGAGCATGTCGTGGCTGGCGACCAGCACCGTGCGCCCCTTGTCGTTCAGGTTGCGCAATAGCTCCACGATCTCCCAAGAATGCTCCGGGTCCAAATTGCCGGTCGGCTCGTCTGCGATCAGCAGAGGCGGATCGTTGATGAGCGCCCGCGCGATCGCCACTCGCTGCTGCTCGCCGCCGCTCAACTCGTGTGGGAACGCGTCGGCGCGGTAGCCGATGTTGACCTGCTCCAGAATCTCCGGGACCTTGCGCCGCACGTCCCGCTTGGAGTGCCCCACCGCCCGCATCGCGTAGGCCACGTTCTCCCACACCCGCTTCCGGGGCAGCAGCGCGAAATCCTGCGGCACGATCCCCATGTGGCGGCGAAGCCCCGGCACGTCGTGGTCCGACAGCCGCTCCAGTTCCCTTCCGGCAAGTTTGACGCTGCCCTCGCTGGCACGCGCTTCGCGCGTGAGCAGCTTGAGCATGGTGCTCTTCCCCGCGCCGGTGCGACCCACGAAAAATAGGAATTCGCCCGACTCGATGCGCAACGAGACCTTGCGGAGGCCGTAGACGAGCTCCGAGTAGCGCACGGTCACGTCGCTGAACTGGATGAACGGGGAGGGATTGCCTTGGTTCACGGGTCGACTGGGGCCTAGACTACCCGCTCGGCCCGACCGCTCCGCCTCCCCTTCAGAACCCAGGCGCCGCTTTTCAGGTAAAAGCGAGGCGAGAGCCCATGCAGAACCGATTTCAGCGCGCCCGCGACGACCACAGCCGAGAGAACGCCGAAGACTACGTCGAACTCATCGACCACCTGATCGACGACAAGGGGGAGGCGCGGGCGGTGGATCTGGCCGAACGGCTCGGCGTAAGCCACGTCACGGTCAGCAAAACCGTGCAACGGCTCCAACGCGAGGGGCTCGTGACCAGCGAGCCGTACCGCAGCATCTTCCTGACCGAAGCGGGGAAAGCGATGGCGGCGTTCGCCCGGGAGCGACACGAGCTAGTGCGCGCGTTTTTAGTCCGCCTCGGGGTGCCCGAAGAGGTCGCGAACGCCGACGCCGAGGGGATCGAACATCACGTGAGCGAGGAAACGCTCGGCGCGATGCGGCGCTGGATCGAAACCCAAGGGTCGACTGGCTGAGCATGTCACGCAGGCGGCGGCGCTGCGCCAAAGCCCGGAGCTTCTTGATCGCCTGCACCTCGATCTGCCGCACCCGCTCACGCGAGAGCTTCGTCTCTTCGGCAATGTCTCCTGAGCGAGGAAACTCTTTGGCGATATCTCCTAAGGCGAGAAACGCTCGGCGCGATGCGGCGCTGGATCGAAACCCAAGGGCCGACTGGCTGAGCATGTCACGCAGGCGGCGGCGCTGCGCCAAAGCCCGGAGCTTCTTTGATCGCCTGCACCTCGATCTGCCGCACCCGCTCGCGCGAGAGCTTCATCTCTTTGGAGATGTCTCCTAAGGCGAGGAAACGCTCGGCGCGATGCGGTGCTGGATCGAAACGCAAGGGCTACTGGCTGAGCATGTCGCGCAGGCGGCGGCGCTGCGCCAAAGCCCGGAGCTTCTTGATCGCCTGCACCTCGATCTGCCGCACCCGCTCGCGAGAGAGCTTCATCTCTTTGGCGATGTCCTCCTGAAGCGGGGACTCGCTCCCGTCCAGCCGAAACCGCAGGCGCATCACGCGCTGCTCGCGCTCGTTCAGCTCCAGCATAATCCGCTGAAGCTCCTGCATCATCTCCTGGCTGAGAACGAGGGATTCGGGATCGCTGTTGGTGTTGTCTTTGATGAGCCCGCCGAGGGTCATCCCACCGCTGTCGCCCACCGTCATATCGAGACTGAGGAGCTCCTGAGAAGACTGCATCAAAGTCAGTAGTTTCTTGGCGCTGATCCCCATCGAAGCGGCGAGCTGCTCGGTATTGGGCTCATAGCCGAGCTCCCGAGCGAGACGCAGCCGCTCCTTTTCGATGCGGCGCAGCGATTGCGAGACGTGCGCCGGAAGGCGGATCGCCTTGGCCTTGTTATCGATGGCCCGGCCGATCGCTTGGCGAATCCAGTGGGTCGCGTAGGTCGAAAACCGAAAGCCCTTGTCCGGATCGAAACGCTCGGCGGCCTGCATCAGCCCGATCGCCCCTTCTTGGATCAAGTCCTCCAGCGCGATCGCGCGGTTGCGATACGTCTTCGCGATGTTGATGACGAGCCGCATGTTCGATTCGATCAGGCGCTGCTTGGCTTTCTGATCGCCCGCTTGCACTTGCCGCGTGAGCTCCATCTCCTCCTCGGGGGTTAGAAGGGGCGCCTGCGTCAGCCGAGCGAGGTAGCTCGGCAACCCGTCTTCGTATTCATGCATCGACGAATTGAGACTCATATCCGGTAACGATCCGCTTCGAAAACGCCCCCCAAGGATCGAGACGCGTTTTCCGAAACGCTTGGGCGAACCTCATGCAATCTCTGTGCCAGAGCGGCATGACGCACGCGCCAGGCTCATTTATCCTACGTCCAATCGCACAAGAGCGCTCATGCCTCCCTCGCTTTTTCGGAAACCTTGGGCGCCCAGTTCGTTTTCACGTTTATCTGGACGTTCCGTTTTGTCTTTATACCAGAATGCATCGGGCGAGCTATTGTTCGCGCCGCAAGACGATTTCGCGCAAAAAGACCGGCCTTAAGGCGGGTCTCCTTCGTAACCCATCGCCCGGTCCGCCAAACTTTGCACGCGGTGAATCTCCCGCTCAAATCGCTGCCTCAACGCCTCGACCTCGTCCGGCGAGGCGTCCGCGGGCACGAAGATCGGCTCGCCATAGAGCATCAGCCCCTTAGCAAAAGGCGCCGGAACGAAATAGCGGTCCCAAGAGTTCACGCGCGCCCGGGGGCGGCCCGAGACCCCCACCGGCATCAGCGCCGCGCCCGATTTTTGCGCCATCGTCATCACACCCCCCTGCACGATGCCGGAGGGCCCGCGCGGCCCGTCGGGCGTTACGGCGAAGATCGCTTTCTCCCGCAGAGCGCGGATGCTCTCGATCGCGGCGCGCGCGCCGCCGCGCCCCGTGCTCCCGCGGATCACCCGGTACCCCAGGCGCTCGAAGATCCGCGTCTGCATCCGTCCATCCCGAGAGTGGCTGACGATCACCCAATAGCCTCGGTTGCGGTAGGCGACTCCGGGGATCAGCGACCGCCCATGCCAGCCGCAGACGATCTTGCCGCAATCCAGCTCGCGTAGCGGCGCGTCGTTCTCGATCCGCACGCGCAGCGTCGCGCCGAGCGCGCGAATCACGCCGTACACCATGCTGCCGAGCCGCTCGGGGGAGACCTTCAGGCGAGCCAACCGCGCCTCCGGGCGAGATCGGTCGCCGGATGGGCCGGATAAAACTCCGCGAGCTCTTGCAGCAGCCGCTCCGCCTGCGCGGCGTCATAGGGGCGCTCCAACCCCGCAAGCGCCAAAAGAGCGTCGGGGCGCATCGCGCCCTGCGCCTCTTCGTCCAGCACGCTTCGCAGCAGCGCGCGCGCCAGATCGGGGTTCGAGGCGGCGAACCGGTCAGCAAGCTGCATGCGCCGCAAGGCGGGAATGGGCGGGAGCGCTCCGAGCTCGGCCAAGCGTTCCAGCACCGGCTCTTGCGCTTCTCCCGTCAGCATGGAAAGCCTCCGATGCAGCGTCTCCACCTCCCCTTCGTCCCCCAACAATCGCTGGGCCTCGGCGAGTTCGGCCAGCGCCTTCGGATCGTCCGGGTGACGCTCCAAGGTCACTTTCGCGGCCTGAAGCCGCGCCGCGGGGCTGCGAAGCGCCATGGCATCCATCACGCCGTGCGTCTGCTCCAGCGCTCCGACGACCGGCGCGCCGAAAATCAAGCTGAGCGCCAAACCGCCGGCAAATCCCCCGAGGTGCGTCCAGTACGAGACGCCCCCGGACTCTTGCCCCAGCTTGACGAGCGCCCCGAGGACCTGCAGGCCGACCCACGCGCCCACGATCGCCACGATCGGCGCGCGCCAGCCGAACGCGATCGGCACCCGAAGCCCGTAGTAACGGCTCGCGTAGTAAGCCGCGCAGCCCGCGACGGCCCCGCTCGCCCCGATCAGCGGGCGTGCGCCAGGCTCGGAAAATAGCAAAAACACCGCCGCTCCCGCGAGACCCGAAACGAAAAACACCGCCGCGAAACGCAACGAACCCGCCGCGCTTTCGACCGCCGTCCCCACGCACGCCAAGAACACCATGTTGCCGAGCAGATGCACGAGGTTCTCGTGCAAAAACAGGCTGGTGAGCGCGGTCCGCAGGCTGGGATCGACCGGATTCAACCCGAAACGAAACACCGTGTCCGATTGGATCAAAAGCGCGAAGGCGGCGACCATATTGGCCGCGACCAGCACCACCGTCACCACCGGAAACGGGGAGCGGGGCTTCAAGCCTCTTGCAACATCTCCTCGGTGATGTCCACGTTGACGTGCACCTCTTGAACGTCGTCGAGATCCTCCAACGCGTCCAAGAGCCGCATCAACTTCGGTACGTCTTCGACGGAAAGCTCGGTCTTATTCATCGCGAGATAGGTCAGCTGCGCGTCTTGTGCCCGAATCGACGCAGCTTCGAGACTTGCCAGCGCGGCGTGCATCGACTCCATCGGCGTATATACGGTCCACTGCTCCTCGTCCGCCTCGATCTCGTCGGCCCCGGCCTCGATCGCCTGCAATTCGAACGCGTCCGGGTCTTGTCCCGCGCGATCCACCACGATCTGGCCGACCCGCTTGAACTGCCAGCTCACCGACCCGTTCTCGGCGAGGTTGCCCCCGTGCTTGCTAAACGCGTGCCGAAGATCCGCGACCGTGCGGTTCTTGTTCTCGGTGTAGCACTCGACCATGATCGCCGCGCCCGCCGGGCCGTAGCCCTCGTACAGCAGCTCTTCGTAGTCCGCTCCCTCGATCTCGCCGATCCCGCGCTGAATCGAACGCTTGATGTTCTCCGCCGGCACCGAGTTCTCTTTCGCCTTTTGGATCGCCAGGCGCAGGCGCGGATTGGTGTCCGGCTCGCCTCCGCCCATCCGAGCGGCGACGATGATCTCGCGGCTCAGCTTGGTAAAGGTCTTCGCACGCAACGCATCCTGCTTCCCTTTGCGGATGCGAATGTTCTTCCATTTTGAATGGCCCGCCATTAGGATTCTATTTTGCCAGATTGCGCGGACGAATCAAAGGAGCGTGCGCTCAGCTGCCGCTCTTTTTCGGAAGGAAACTTGTGCCGCAACCGCAGCT
Organism: bacterium; assembly: GCA_037189405.1. GTDB lineage: Bacteria > Armatimonadota > Fimbriimonadia > Fimbriimonadales > Fimbriimonadaceae > JBBCJD01. Next base: position 74,297 of record JBBCJD010000006.1, on the reverse strand, counting down.
GCGACCCGCATTGGGGTTCTCGAACCGGAACCCGCCGCCGATCAGGTTGCCGGTGTATTCGAGCGTCGCGCCCCGCAGATACACCGCGGATTTCGCGTCGCACACGATGCGGGTTCCATCCATCTGGATCTCCAGATCGTACGGCGTCGGACGCGTGTCGATTCGCAGCACGTATTCCAGCCCCGAACAACCGCCCCCTTTGACCCCGACACGCAAGAACGCATCCTCGCGGCCGTCCTTAGCGAGCAGGCGGCGCGCCTGCTGAAGCGCTTTATCGGTGAGCGTGACGGGAAAATCGGTCTCCAATGCCATCTCAGAGCACCCCTTCTCGGCGCCTCGGGGCGCCGTGCAGCTGGATCGGCGCGCCGGCTTGCGTCTCGCGCTCCAAAAGGTCCGCGAGCGTCAGACGCATTACCACCCCGTCCACGGCGGTCTGGACGAGTTGCCAGAGCGAGCGCACCGAGCAGTTCACCGCATGCGTGCAGACTTCGTTCTGGCCCGAATGCCGATCGCAAAAACCGCCGTCGTACAACCGTCCGCCCAGCGATTCGAGCACGTCGCCGACGATGATCTCACCGGCCGGGCGAGCGAGCGCGTAGCCGCCGCTCTGGCCGCGGGTGCTGCTGAGGAAGCCGTCCTTGCGGAGAATCATCAAAAGCTTCGCCACGTGGGTGGCGCTGAGCCCCTCGGCCTCGCTGATCTCGGGGATCGTGCGGCTGCCGCCCGGGCCGAGCCCCGCGATTTGCAGCAGACACCGAAGGCCATATTCTTCTTGCGCGCTAAATTTCATTCTCGGTTCTCTTTTCGTTTCGGTCCCGACACATCGGGTGAAGAAGCAGACGTCCCTTCGGGGGACAAGGGTTACATCAGTCCTAAGGCCAGCCTCGCCTCGTCGGAAAGACTGTCCATCGTAAAAGGCGGGTCCCACGTCAATTCGACGGTCACGTTCCCAACGCCGGGCGTCTTTGCCGCCGCGGCCTGCACCTCTCCCGGAAGCGTCTCCGCCACCGGGCAATGCGGAGAGGTCAGCGTCATCACCAGATGCACGTTCCGCTCGTCGTCGATTCGAATATCGTAGATCAGCCCCAGATCGTACACGTTCACCGGCAGTTCCGGATCGTACACCTGGCGCACCTGCTCGACGACCTCGCTTTCGAGGACGGACCGCTCGATACTTGTGAGCCCCCCTTTCATTCTATTCCGTACTTACGTGCGATCCAACGCCTCCGTCGCTCCCCATCGCCGCGCGGAGCGCGTGCCAAGGCAAGACGGCGCATTTGATGCGCACCGGATGCTCCCGCACGCCTGCGAACACTTCGAGCCCTTCGGGCGTTTCCACCGTCTCACCCGTACTCGTCACCATCTTCTGAAACGCTTCGACGAGCGCCTCGGCCTCGGCGCGGGTCTTGCCGCGAAGCGCCTCGGACATCATCGACGCGGACGCCACCGAAATCGCGCAGCCGCTCGCGACGTAGGTGACCTCGGCTAGCCGGTCCCCCTCCTCGCGCACATACACCGTAATCTGATCCCCGCAAAGCGGATTGTGGCCCGAGGCGGTGCAACACGCCCCCTCCAGCGCCCGGCTGTTTCGGGGCCGCTTGCTATGGTCCAGAATCAGCTCTTGATATAGCTCTCGCAGGTCGATGCTCATCCGCCGAACACCTCGTTCACCTTGTGAACCGCCAGAAGGAACCGGTCAACCTCCTCCTCGGTGTTGTAAAACGTCAGCGAGGCGCGCGCCGTCGCCGAGAGTCCGTACCGCGCCATCAGCGGCTGGGTGCAGTGGTGCCCCGCGCGAATGGCCACGGCCTCGCTCTCCAAAATCGTGCCGATGTCGTGCGGATGCGCGGCGTCCATCGTGAACGAGAGCACGCCCGTCTTGTGGGGCGCGTTGCCGTAGATTCGAACACCCCGAATCGTTTGCAGACCCGCCGTCGCCCGTTCGAGCAGTTGCTGCTCTTGCGCCTGCATCGCCGGATAGCCCACCGACTCGACATACTCCATCGCCGCCGCGAGGCCGATCGCCCCTGCGATGTTCGGAGTGCCCGCTTCGAACTTGTTCGGAAGCATGTTCCAAGTCGAGCCCTCGAACGACACCGTTCGGATCATATCTCCGCCGCCTTGGTACGGCGGCATCCGCTCCAACAACTCCTCGCGCCCGTACAGCACCCCGATCCCGGTCGGCCCATAGAGCTTATGCCCCGACACGGCGTAAAAGTCGGCTCCGATCTCTTGGACGTCCACCTTGACGTGCGGCGCCCCTTGCGCGCCGTCGATGAGCGTCGTCGCCCCCGCCGCGCGCGCTTCGGCGACCAGCTCTCGAACCGGGTTGACCGTTCCGAGCGCGTTGCTGACGTGCACCAACGCGACGAGCTTCGGCCCCTCTTCGAGCAGCACTCGGTACGCCTGGCGGTCGATCTCCCCCGCATCGGTAATCGGGATCGGCCGGATCCGCGCGCCCGTCGCTTCGGCGGCCAGCTGCCACGGCACGATGTTGCTGTGATGCTCCATGCCGCTCACGAGGATCAGGTCGCCCTCCTTCAGGAAGACACGCGCATAGCATTGCGCGACGAGATTGATCCCCTCGGTGCAGCCTTTGGTGAACAGAATCTCCCGCTCGCTGGCGGCGTTCAAAAAGCGCCGGGCCACCTCACGCGCCCGGTCGAACCGGTCCGTCGCGCGCTGGCTGAGCGTGTGGATCGCGCGGTGGACGTTCGCGTTGTCCTCCTCATAGTAGGAGCGCATCGCTTCGAGCACCGCGCGCGGGCGCTGGGCCGTCGCGGCGTTGTCGAGGTACACCAGCGGTTGGCCGTGCACCTCTTGGTGCAAGGCCGGGAAATCCCGGCGAATCGCCTGGACGTCCCAAGGAGCGGAAACGGCATCGGTCAAGCTCATACGCCCCACTCCTCCGCGGGCGCTTCGGTCGTTCGGACGGTCGACGCAATTGACATGTGCTTTGCTACGAAAATTTCGGCTTTACGGCTCCCGTTAGGTCTCGAAACGAATCGCCTCGCTCTCTTCGAGTTTGGCGAAAAGCCGCGCTTCGAGCACGTGCCGCAACCCTTCGTCGGCGAGCGGCTCCAGCACCTCGCTGACGAACGCGTAAGTGAGCAGCGCCTGGGCTTCGCGAAGCGGAATGCCCCGCGCGCGCAAATAGAACAGGGCGTCTTCGCGCAGCTGGCCGACCGTGGCGCCGTGCGTGCATTTCACGTCGTCCGCGAAGATCTCAAGTTGCGGCTTGGTATCCACGCTCGCGGTTTTGGAAAGCAGCATCGCCTGGTTGGTCTGCTTCGCATCGGTCTTTTGCGCGTCCTGATAGACGAAGATCTTGCCGTTGAACACGCCACGGGCGCGGTCCGCGAGAATCCCTTTGACAATCTGGAACGAGTGGCAGTGAGGCTTCGCGTGATCGATGCGCGAATGGAGATCCAAAATCTGTTCGCCGGTGCCTACGTAGATCCCGTCGAGCACCGATTCGGTGTTCTCGCCGTCGAGATACAGCCCGACGTCCGCGCGGCCGATCCGCGCGCCCAGGTGAATCGTGAGGCTTCTCCACGTCGAATCGCGGCGCTGATAGGCCTGCACTGCGCCCAAGTGGAGCCCCTCGGCGGTCTCGTCTTGCACGCGGACGTGCTCAAGCACCGCGCCCTCTTTCACCACGACCTCGGTCACGGCGTTGGTGAAGTACGGGCCTTTCAGCCCCTGATACACTTCGGCGACCCCAGCCCGTGCACCCGCTTCGAGCACGATCAGCGTGCGCGGGTGGCTGGCGAAAACGCCGTGCTCCGACTTCGTGAGATAGCTGATGTAGATCGGCGCGTCGACGTGGACGTTTTCGGGAACGAAAACGAACGCGCCCTCGCCGAGGAACGCGGTGTTGAGCGCAACAAACGGATAGACCGGCTGCCCGAGCTTATCGGCGTCGGAGATCTTCGCGACCTGGGTGAGGTACCGCTCGACAAGCGCGGGACACTGCTCGAGCGCCTTCCCCAAGGAGCCGATCGCCACCCCTTCGGGCAGCGCCTGCTCGCTCGAAAGCTCCGGCGCGTACTCGCCGTTGACGAAGACCAAGTGGATCCCCTCCAGACGGCCGAGCAACGTCGCCTCGAACTCCGCCCGGCTCACCGTCGCGCCGTAAGCGGGTTGGAAACGCATCTCCTCCAGCGGCCGGAGCGGGGTGTACTTATACTCCTCGTCCTTCGGGGTCGGAATCCCGAGTTCGGCGAAACGGCGCGCGCCCTCTTGACGCAACGCGTGCACAGCGGGGGACCCCACCGTGCGCAACAGGTCTTCGGTCAATTCGTAGACGCTCAGGAGGGAACCTGCCGCCTCTTTGGATGGAATCAAGGACGTCATCGTTTCGCGTTAGGCCTTGGCCGACGCGACCTCCTCGATCCAGCCGTACCCCTTCTCCTCAAGCTCCAACGCGAGCTCTTTTCCGCCGCTGCGGACGATCCGCCCGTCCACCAACACGTGCACGAAATCCGGCACGATGTAGTTCAAAAGCCGCTGATAGTGCGTCACGAGCACGAATCCACGCTCGGGACCGCGAAGCGTGTTGACCCCTTCGGACACCACGCGGAGCGCGTCGATGTCCAAGCCCGAATCCGTTTCGTCGAGCACGCCGAGACGAGGCTCCAAAACCGCCATCTGGAAGATCTCGTTGCGCTTCTTCTCTCCACCGGAAAATCCTTCGTTCACGCTGCGCCCGAGCAGCGAGGCGTCGAGATCGAGCAACTTGATCTTGTCCTTGATAAACGCCATGAACTCGCCCACCGGAATCTCCTGCTCACCGCGCGCCTTCCGAACGGCGTTGAGCGCCGCGCGCAGAAAGTAGGTGTTCGACACGCCGGGGATCTCGACCGGGTATTGGAACGCGAGGAACACGCCCTCCGCGGCGCGCTCTTCGGGATCCATCTCGAGCAGGTCCTTGCCCTCGAACAGAATCGAGCCCTCGGTCACCTCGTAGCCGTCTCGGCCGGCGATCAAACTCGCCAACGTCGACTTGCCCGAGCCGTTGGGGCCCATAATGGCGTGGACTTCGCCCTTTTTCACCGTGAGGTCGATCCCCCGAAGGATCTCTTTGTCCTCAATGCGCGCGTGCAGGTTTCTGATCTCTAACATAACTGGGTGTTCTCGACAGGTTCCGAGAGGATAACTTAGATAAATGGGCGCGGGGGAACGCCGCCGATCTCGATCGATCCTCGACCTTTTCTACGCTCATTCTGGCCGAAAGGAGGACTCCTAAGTCAAGTTAGGGGCAAGAATCGAATCGATGAGCGGGGTACAGTCGCTTCATGCCCTCCGTCGACACCTCGATCTGGATCGATGCTCCGCTCGAAACCGTTTACGCCGTTGCCAAAGACAGCCGGTCGTTTCCCGAGTTCATGAGCGACGTCGAATCGGTCACTCCCGTCGAGAGCGACGGAAGCCGCTTCGTCAGCGATTGGGTGGGGATCGTGCGGCAGTTTCGTCTGAAGATCCGCTGGCGCCAAGAGGACCTCTGGGACGACGCCAGCCACACCTGCCGCTTCCGGCAGCTGTCGGGGGACTACGATTCGCTGGAGGGGACCTGGACCTTCACTGAAGAGCGGGGCGGAACCCTTTTCGCCACGCATGTGGACTACGTGTACAACGTGCCGACACTCGGCCCGCTCGTGAAAAAGATCATCCACGGGATCGTCGTCAAGAACCTCGAAGGGGTCAACGAAGCGATCAAAAATCGCGCCGAAGCCGGTTAGGCCGCCTTCTGGATCGCCCGCTGGACGAAGCGCAGATTGTGCAGCGCCTGAGGGTGGTCGGGGTGCAGCTTCAGCGCCTTTTTATACGCTTCTTGCGCTTGGTCATACGCGTCGAGCTGGGCCATGCAATTCCCTAAGACGAACCACCCTTGCGCGTGATCCGGTTCGTGCCGAAGTGCGGTCTCATAGAGGCCCGCTGCGTCGCCGTAGTGCTCCAAGCGGTACAGCAGATCGCCAGCGTTGAAGTACGCGTTCGCGTCGGAGGGACTGCGTTTGATGGCCCCGATAAAGCATTCGAGCGCACGCTCATATTGGCGCGTTTCGGTCAGCGCACGCCCCCAGTTGATCAAAATCTCGGGCGTCGGCTCTCGCTTTTCGGAGAACGCAGCATACGCCGCCTGCATCCCGTCCGCGTCGCCCTGCGCCTCACACGCTTTGGCCCAGCCGAGCCACGCCTCGTAGTCGTCTCCGGTGTGCTGCCACGCCTTCTCGAAGAGCGAGGCCGCCTTGCGGTGTTCCTTTCGAAGCGCCGCGATCCGCGCGATGCCTTTCATGCAAAGCGGGGCGATCTCGGGGGTGTACTCCCCCTGTTCGTAGAGCGCGAGCGCCTCCTCGAACCGGCCCGCCTGCTCAAGGGCCACGGCCTTCCCGTAGAGATAGCCCGCGATCGGCTTTCCGCACTCCTCGGCTCGCTGGTACACCTCGGCGGCCTCTTCGTTTCGACCGAGCGCCCTCAGGATCTTGGCCTTGAGCGCGTGACGCTTGTGCGTCAAAATGCCGTAGTCGCCGGGCATACCCACCGGCCAAGGGAACGAAATACAGCGATTGATCGAGCGGAGCGCCTGCTCGTGGCGTCCGCCGTGGAACAGCGCGTTGGCGCGGGCGAATTCGATCAGGATGCCGCCGAATCCCCGCCGGTCCGCCTCTTCGCAGACCGCGAGAATCTCTCCGGTTCGCCCTTGTCTTCGGAGCGATTCGGTGAGCAATAAAAAGGCCGGCGCGCCGTAACTGTCGGTGGGCTTCAAAAGGCCCACGCAAAGCCGCGCGACGTGCTCCGCCTCGGCGGGCCGCTCGGCGATCATCAACGCGCTCGCGAGATTGTACAGCTGGAACGAGTCGTTCGGGTTCGCGCGAACCTCCTGCTCCAGAAGGCGCAGATCGCGTTCGATCTTGCGCTTTTCGCGCATCACCGTGGGCGCGTAGCCGTGATGCAAAATCTGGGCGCCTTCGAGGTTCGCGATCGGCCGACCCGTCGCCAAAAGGCTCGGTGCGACCTGCTCGTGAATTTTGCCCGTAAAGACCACTCCCGGACGGCGCTGGAACAGCCGCGGCGCGGTATGAACGTACAGTTCCCCGCTTCGGCCTTCGGAAAGGCGGTTGTGGATCGAGACGTGATAACCGGAGAAATGCGGCCGGGACAACGCCTCTTTCAAGAGCGCCTCCCAATTGCCGATCAGCTCCTCGTCCGCATCGATCACCAGAGCCCAGTCGCCGCTCGCGGCTTCGAGCGCCGCGTTTCGCGCGGCAGAAAAATCGTCGTCCCACGCCTGTGTCAGCACCTTGGCGCGGAAGCTTCGGGCGATCTCGATCGTGCGATCCGTCGAACCGGTGTCGACGACCACGATCTCATCGGCGAAGGGTCGGACGCTCGCAAGGCAGCGCTCCAGATGCCGCTCCTCGTTGCGCACCACCAGACACGCGCTCAGCTTCACCCCGGGCTTTTCGTTCAAAGCAGCCCCCGCATCGCGCAGGCTTTTTGCAAGGCGCTGCGCCTCGGGATCGACCCCGCCCCCCTTCTTCGCAAGCAAGCGGCGGCCCTCCAGATGGGCGAGCAGATGCGCACCGAGCGCTTCGCGCACCGGCCCTTCCGCGCCATGCGCCTTCATAAAGGATTGGGCGGACGCTTTTTCGCGGCCGGTATAGAGGAACACCGTCCCCAGTAGCGCGTGCGCTTCGCCGTCTTCTGGGAAAAGTGCCAGAAGGTCGAGAAGCACCGGCTCGGCGGAGGCGAAATCGCGCTCCGTCACCAGGGTTGCGGCTTGCTTGAGGGTCGCGTTCCGATCCATGGATCCTGAGAGGGCGCCTCTTAAGCGGCGCGGCGGTTGAGATTCTCCAGGTGTCGCCGAGCGCCCGCGATGCTGAACATCTCGTCGCGCAGCAGACGCTTGATGACGAAAACGGTCTGAATGTCCTCGGGGCGATAGCGGCGCTGCCCCCCGGGCGTCCGAAGCGGATCGAGCAGCGGCTCGAATTCACGCTCCCAATAGCGCAAGGTGTGCACCTCGATGCCCGTGATCTGGCTCGCGACGCTGATGCTCACGGCCTGATTGGATCGGCTTGACTTTCGCTCTGGCGGCATGCTGATGTTACTTGGCTCCTTCAACGGCAAAAGCCTCGTTTCGGGCTTTCCTTGGTCTTGGTATCGGTCGAAGCCCCCCGTATTTGCAGGGTGGAAACGGTTTCCGAGGCCGCTTTTTCTCGCGCTTCTTTCCCCTTCTTAAAAATGGTAAATTAAATACCAGTTTAATCATGAGACTGACCCGACACACCGATTACGGCCTGCGGATGCTGATGATGAGCGCGATCCTCGCACCCCGGCCCGTCGCCGTCCGGGACGTCGCGGAGCGGTTTCAGATCTCGCCGCACCACCTCATGAAGGTCGCGCAGCATCTCACCCGCCTCGGATGGATCGAGCCGGTCCGAGGCCGGACCGGGGGATTCAAACTGGCCCGGCCGGCTCAATCCGTTCGCGTGGGAGAGATCGTTCGGCAGCTTGAAGGCGAATTCGGGCTCGTCGAGTGTCTGCGCGACGGCGGGCAGCCCTGCCGCATCACGCCGGCCTGCCGCCTTCGGGGAGTGCTCGTCCAGGCGACCGAAGCGTTCCTCGAGGTGCTCGACGCTCAAACCCTCGCGGATCTGGTCGAACAGAACCCGCCCCTGATCCGATTGCTGGAGGTCGCTTCCTGATGGACCCCGCCTCGGCCTATCGCGCAGCGCTCGGGCAGCGCAAAGCGCTGCAAGACGCGGCGTACGCGATCGGGATCGACGAAGCGTATATCGCGCGACTCGTCGAGACGTTCTACGGCAAAGTGCGCTCCGATCCCGATCTCGGGCCGGTGTTCGAAGCCGTGGTTCAGGGAAACTGGGATCGCCATCTGGGACGCATGAAGGTGTTTTGGGAGGCCGTCGCGCTACGCAAAGGAGGATACGACGGTCGGCCGATGGAGGTGCATCGCCGCCTTCGAAACGCCCGTCCCGAGCATTTCGACCGCTGGCTCGCTCTCTTCGAGGCGACTCTTCGGGAGACCGCGCCGAACGAGGCCGTGGTCGAGACCTTCCTCAAGCTCGCCCGCCAAATGGCCGCCCGCCTCAGTGAGGCGATGTTCTCGTGAACGCGCGCCACTTGGCGATCGAAAACGGCCCCCGCCTCGCCCTTCTTTGGGCGGGCACGGTGCTCGGATGTACCTTTATCGCGACCCCGGTGAAGTTCCAAGCCCCTTCGCTCACCCTCCCGGTCGCGCTCGAGATCGGGCGAGTTACCTTTCGCGCGGTCGGGGCGGTCGAACTGCTTTTCGCTCTCGCGACGCTCGGACTGATGGGGATCGGCTTTCGGCGCGTCCGATTCGGAGCGGTCCTTCCCGCGCTGATTCTCGCCGCGCAGTGGCTGCTCGTGATGCCGATGCTCGCGCCGCGTACCGAAGCGCAGATCCAAGGCGAAACCGTGCCGGGCAGCGCCCTTCACCTCGTGTTTATCGCGTTGGAGGCGGCGAAACTCGGGGCGCTTCTGGCGTTGGGGTTTCGCCGTGCTCCGATTCAGAGCGCCTGAGCGTCGGAGCGAGACGGTCGACCAGTTCGGAGCTTGAGATCAGCGATTCGAGCAGTTCGATCAGCGCCTCGATCCGCGCCGGCTCCATCGCCTGCAGACGATGCGCGGCGGAAGCCGAGCGCCACGCGATCCGCCGGCGCAGCATCTCCTCGGCCTTCTCGGACAATCGGATCCACCGTACGCGGCCGTCGGAGGCGTCCTCTTCGCGCACGATCAGACCGGCGCGCTCCATGCGGTTCGCCATCTGAGTCAGCGCGCTGCACGAAAGCTCCAGGCGATGCGCCAGCTCTTTTCCCGTCAGCGGCGAACGCATCAAAAGCCGCAATAAGCGAAGCTGCCCGACCGGAACGTCGGCCAGAGGGTCCGGTCCGCTGCTGGGAAACAGCGCGAGCAGCGCTTGCGGCAGCAGCGCCTCCAACTTGAGGCCGCTTTCCAAAAGGAAGGCCTCTTGCGCCCGCGGGTCTCGGCCGACGCTCAGAGACGGCCTCCCGGTTCGGCTTGATGCTCGACGGCAACGACGCTCGGCTCCACCAACTCGGGATGCGTCAAATCGTGCGGCATGCCTCGCGTCTTGCGGATCAGATCGTCGAACAGCGTGTACATCGTCGGGACGATGAACAGCGTGAGCAGCGAAGAGGTCGCGAGACCTCCGATCACCGTGGTCGCAAGCGGAGCGTACATCTCCGAACCGCTGCCCACCCCGATCGCGAGCGGCAGCATGCCGAGGATCGCGGCCAAGGTGGTCATGAGAATCGGGCGCAAGCGCGTCGGAGCCGCTGTCAAAAGCGCCTCGTCGCGCCGCATGCCACGCGCTCGAAGCTGGTTCGTATAGTCGACCAGCAAGATGCCGTTCTTTACGACGATTCCGACGAGCATGAGCAGTCCGATAAACGCCGTGAGGCCGAACGCCCGGTCCGTCAAGAACAAGGCGAGCACCATCCCGATGGCGCACAAGGGCACCGAGGTCAAGACGACCAGCGGATAGACGAACGACTCGAACTGCGAGGCGAGGAGCATGTAGATCAACGCGATCGCGAGCACCACCGCCAGCCCCAGACCTTGGAACTCCGCCTGGCGGCGCATCTCGCGCGTTCCGAACGTCCAATAGCTCCCCTCAGGAAACTCGACCTTCTCCAGCACCTGCTTGACGTCGCGCTGCACTTCGCTGTCGGTTCGATCCTGCACGCGGCCACCGACGCTGATGTAGCGTTGCCGATTATTGCGCGTAATCTCGTTCGGCCCGAACCCGAGCTCGGCGGTCGCGACCTGCCCCAAAAGCACCGGCGAGCCTTCCGCTCCGGTTCCGACGACCGGCAACTGCCGCAAATCGCTCAGGCGCTTGCGCTGCGCCTCGGGGACCTGCACGTAGATCGGGTACTGGAACCCAGACTCTTGATAGTAGGTCGAGAGCAGGCCGTTGGTGCTCGCCGAAATCGTGGTCGCAATATCCTGGAAACTGATCCCCAGCGTCTGCGCCTTTTGGCGGTCGACCTGCCACTGCACTTCCGGCACGCTCTGCTGGATCTCGACGTCCACGTTCTGCAACCCCGCGACCTCGCTCATCGCTTCCTGGACGCGAGCCGCGGTCTTGGCAAGCTCTTCGAAGTCTTGGCCGTACACCTCGACCGCCACGCCCGTCTGCTGGCCCGAAATGATGTTCGAGACGAGATCGAACGACGAGACCATGGCCCGCACACCGGGCACTTGGGCGAGCTTGCCCTGGAGCCGCTCCACCACTTCTTGGGTCTTCTCCCCGCGCTCCTCCTTCTCTTTGAGGCGCACGGTGGCCGCCCCTTCATGCGAAGGCGCCTGACGCGCGCCGAAGATGCCGACGTTCGCGCCGGAGCCCGTGATCACCGTCTCGACCGCGGGGTCCGCAAGCAGGATCTCCGTGATCTGACGCATCGCATGGTCGGTCTGGGCGAGCGCCGTTCCCACCGGCAGGCGCACGCGCACCGACACGTCGCCGCTATCGGTTTTAGGAAGCTGCTCCTTCCCGATCATCGGCCAAAGCCCGTAGGCCGCGGCGACCGAGCCCACCCCGATCGCGAGCACGAACACCCGCCGACGGATCGCCCACTCCAAGCCCCGCCGATACGAAGCGTCCATCGCGTTGAACAAGTGCCCAAACCCATCGAAAAGGCGGGAAAGCGGCGTGGGTTTGTGCCCGCGCGCCGCGCGCAATTCGGGGTGGGCCTCCTCCATCACCTGCTGCTCCTTGACCATGCGGGAGGCCAGCATCGGCACGACCGTCACCGCGTCGAGCAGCGAGACCGCGAGCGAGAACACCACGACCAAAGCGAACTGCGTGAAGGTCTGCCCCGCCTGCCCTTTGATGAGGAGAAGCGGCAAGAAGACGATCATGACCGTAAAGGTCGAGGCGAACACCGCGGACAAGATCTCTTGCGTGCCGGAGACCGACGCCTCCGCCGCCCGCTTCTTGTCGCGTTCGATGTGCCGATAGATGTTTTCGAGCACTACGATCGCGTCGTCGACGATGAGGCCCACCGCGAGCGCCAGGCCGCTCAGCGAGATCGTATTCAACGTGAAACCGCAAAAATACAACAGCGCGAAAGTCGAAATCACCGAAATCGGAATCGAGAGCGCCACGACGAACGTGCTACGGAAATTGCGCAGGAAGAACGTGATGATCAGGATCGCCAACACACCCCCGATCACCGCGGTCTCCTGAAGATCGTGAATCGAGCGGCTGATGAAGTGCGACTGGTCGTAGACCAAGTTGAATTGAATGCCGGGATAGCGCGTTTCGAGTTCGGCGATCCGGGCTTTCACCCCGTCGGCGGTTTCGGTGGTGTTCGCATCCGCCTGCTTGGTCACGCCCATGTTGATCGCGGGCTCTCCGTTCAGCCGGATGATCGAGCGGACCTCTTGACTCGCGTCGCGCACGCTCGCGACCTGGCTCAGCCGTACCAGCCGCCCGTCCTCGCTGCGGAGCGGCACATCGCGCAGCTCTTCGAGCGAACGGAAATAGCCGATGCTTCGAATGCTGTACTCGGTGTTCCCTTCGCGAGCGATACCCGCGGGGAGCGCGAGGTTCTCTTGCTGGAGTCGCCGCGATACGTCCGAGATCGACAGCCCGAGCGCTTTGAGCTTCTCGGGATCCACTTCGACCATGATCGCGCGATCTTGACCGCCCGTGAACTCGACGGTCGCGACGCCCCCGGCGGACTCGACGAACGGGCTGATCTCGTCGATCAGCCGGCGGCGAAGCTGCACCACGTTCTCGGTGTCGCTCTTGACGCCGTACACCAGGATCGGAGCGGCGGAAGGGTCGAACTTAAAGACCGAAGGCTCAAGGAGCGTCGGGTCGTTCGGGAAACGGCGCTTGGCGCGCTGCACCGCCTGCATGACATCGATCGCGGCCTGATCGATGTCGGTGCCGTACTTGAACTGAACTCGCAAAAACGTACGACCCAGAGAAGAGGTGGAACTGACGAGATCCATCCCCTGCACGGTCGCGACAGCCTGTTCGAGCGGACGCGCGATCTGAGTCTCCATCTCGTTCGGCGAGGTGTTGGGCCACTCGACCGTGATCGCGACCGTCGGAATATCGACGCGAGGCAAAAGATCGACCGGCAGCCGCTGGAGACAGACCCAGCCGAGCAGCACCAGCGCTGCGATCCGCATCGTGACCGCGACGGGCCGTGTGACCGAAACCTTGGCGATGTTCATTTTTTGCCTTCGGGCTCAGACCCGATCCGCACCTTTTGACCGTCTTGGATCGGACGGAAACTCAGGACTACCACCCGCTCGCCGAACCGAACTCCCGAGAGCACCTGCACCCCTTCGGCGTCCGAAGCTCCGACCGTCACCTCGCGGCGCTCGGCCTCGCCTCGCTCGTTGATCACCATCACGCTCGCCTTGCCGTCGGGGCCGGTCTTGACCGCCTCGCGCGGGACCACGACTTCCGCCTCGATGCGGCGAAGCAGCACGGCCACCTGGCCGTACATTCCCGGGCGCATCTCGCCCGAGGCGTTATCCAAACGAATCTGAATCTCGAACTGGCGGCTTCGAAGATCTGCGGCCGGGTTGATGTGGGTCACTTTGCCTTCGAACACGCGATTCGGAAGCGCGTCGAACCGAATCTCGGCCGTTTGGCCGATTCGGACGTTCTTCGACTCCTCCACCGGCAGCGACGCGCGCAGAAACAGCCAATCCAGATGCTGCACGACCAGAATCGGCGCGCCCGGCGTCGCAAGCGCGCCCGGGTCCGCCTCGCGCGAAGTCACGATACCGTCGATCGACGAACGCAAGCTCGTTTCGGCGAGGCGGGTCTGCGCTTGCCGCATCTGCGCCTCGCTCGAGCGAACCGACGCTTGCAGCGCCTCGATATTTTCGCGGTAGGCGCTGGTTTGAGCGAGATTGGCCTTCGCGGCGCTTAGCGACGCCCGAGCGCGTTTGAGTCCGGCTTCAGCGGCCGTGATGTCGGCCTGCCCTTTGCGCCGCACGATCGCCACCTGCTCCTCGGCGATCTTCTGCTGCGCCCGAGCGGCTTCGAGCGCGCTTTGCTCGACCTCGACCTTCATCTCCGCGGTCTCAAGCTCTTGGCGCGCCAAAAATCCCTTGTCCACGAGCGTCTTCACCCGCGTGTACTGCGCTTCGGCGTTTTTGAGGCTCGACTGCACCTGGCGCACTCGCGCCTGAGCGTCCGTCACCTGGGCTTGAGCCGCGGCGACCTGCGACTCGTGATTCTGCACGACCTGGTTCCGATCCGCCTCGGCGCTCTCCACCTCGGCCTCCTGCTGTCGGAGCTGCGCCTGCACGCCTGTCGCGGTCGGCTCGGTGCCGATCCGAGCCTCGGCAAGGCGCGACTTCGCCGAGGCCACGTTCGCGGACTGTTGCAGCACCTGGTCTTGTAAATCGCTGGGGTTGATGCGTACCAGCATCTGCCCTTTTTTCACCACGTCGCCTTCGCGCGCCTCGAGGTACTCGATCACCCCGGTGGTCTTCGAAGAGATCTGAACGCGATAAGGCGATTCGAGGGTGCCCACGGCATCGAGCGTGGCAATCATCGCCCGGCTCGTCGCTTCCGCGATCTCGACCGGAGGCGCGGCACTCCGCCCCGCGGCGGATTTTTGCTCGAGTTCTCGCTCGGCCTGCTTCTTTTCGTTGTAGCGCCAGCCGACGAGACCTCCGAGCGCGACGATCGGGAGGATCCAGGTGAAAAGTTTGATGGACATGATGATTCGAAAGCCCTCGGGCGGCCCGAATAGTTTATACGCATAAAGCGTTTGGTCTTGTGCCCGGTTTCTATTCGCATTTTTGAGCTTGAGATATTCCAAGGATTGCTTCTTCGCGAAATCGGGGAACGAATCGCGGAAAACTTACGATACAATAGATTAGGAACTAATCCATTGTCGTCTACGGAGCGCTCCTCGTCGTTCCTAGACGACATCTCTTTTGGCTATGATTGGAACCCACGCTTTTGGCCTCATCTTGACGCTCGGCCTCCATTCGCCGGCCGCCCCCTCACGCTTCGAGACGCCTTTTCAAGTTCAAGTCGACGGTGCGACCTTCTACGCGCAATACCCCTCTCCCACCCTCTTCGACTGGGATGGAGACGGACGATTCGACCTGCTCGTGGGCAGCCACGACACTCGGTGCGGCGGATACCTGAGGATCTACCGCAATATCGGCGAGCCGGGAGCGCCCGCGTTTTCGGGTCCCGAGGAATTTCACATCAACGGAGAGGCACCGCGCATCCCGGGCGGTTGATGCAGCACGTTCCATTCGCAGGTTGCGGATTACGACGGAGATGGCCACCTCGATATGATTCACGCAGGCTCCAACGGCAAAGTTTTCTTCTTTAAAGGCAAGCCCGATCGTACGTTCGAGCCTGCGGAGTCCATCCATCTCACCACAGGCGAGGAATTGCATATCCGCAACCTCTCCAGCGTCACCGCTTTCGATTGGAACGCCGACGGGCACCCCGACCTCCTCTCGCTCTCTGCCCAGGAGGTGCTATTTTTCGAGGGCGACGGCCAAGGGCGTTTCGAGCCCGGTGTTCCGATCCGCTCAAAGGGCAAAGACGTCGGCTCGAATCTCACGACACTCGAAATCGTGGATTGGGACAAGGACGGACACCTCGATTTCCTGATCGGCAGCACGCTCGGAGGCGTGTTCTTTTATCCCGGCACCGGCAAGCGCACGGGCGACGAGGCCCTTCGGGCTCCCGTCACGTTCCTCCCTCCGATGCGAAGTTCGCATCAGACGCTCGACCGCTATGAGGATCCACGTCGCATGACCTACGCGACGCCCGGAGCCGCCCGCCGCACCCGCATCCAAGTCTGCGACTGGAACAACGACGGGCAACTCGACCTTCTGGTCGCGGACACACGGCTGACGATGCTCCTCCCGCCCGACGCGCCGGAGAAGACTAAAACGTTGTTCGATGAGATGCTGGAAGTGAACCGAAAGAATGAGAACTTTCTGAATACGGTGGCGGACGCTGCCTACAAAGATCTCGGCCCGGAGACCCATCCCAATCGGGCGGCGTACCAGTCCATCCTCGATTCGCTTTTTTCTCAAGAGCTCACCCAGAAGCTGTCGGAGCTCCAGTTCATGGATTCCTACATCCGGCACTCCGAGCTGATCCATCACCTCATGCAAGGCCGGGCGATCGTTCCGCACGGCTACCTATGGGTCTACCTGGGCAAGCCCTCCACCGACGAGGTGAAACCCTGATGTTCGGCGTTTTCGCGCAGCTTCCTGCCCTCGCTCCGGCCCCTCCAGTTCCGAGTCGGTTTGAGGCGCCTTTCCCCGTCATAGCAGGGCAAGGCTGGGTGGAAGGCGTCTACCCTTCGCCCTCGATTTACGACTGGGACGGGGACGGACGGCCCGACCTTTTGGTCGGCACGACGGACGCTTCGTGCGGTGCGCGGCTCAAGATCTATCGCAATGTGGGACGGCTGGGCGAACCTCGGTTCGAATGGCTAGAGGATTTCAACGTCGGCGGCGTGGTGCCCCGGGTTCCGGGAGGATGATGCAGCACGTTTCATTCGCAGTTCGCGGATCTGGATGGAGACGGACACGTGGATCTTCTTCATAGCGGTTACAACGGTTCCATCCTTTTGTTTCGGGGCGCTGCCGACCGCCGATTCGATGCGGCGTCTCCGCTCCGGCTCAAAACGGGCAAGCAACTGTTCGTGGACAAGTTGAAGTTCGTGCTCGTCCGAGATTGGAACGGCGACGGCCGCCTGGATCTGATCACCTTCACAGAGCGAAACACCCGTCTCTACCCGGGGACCGAGGACGGCACGTTCGAGGAGCCGACCCCGATTCAAGTCGACGGGAAGGAGATCCTCTTTCGATACGCCACGGCAGACATCGCGGATTGGGATGGCGACGGCATCCCCGACCTTTGGACAGGCAGCGAAGATGGAGGAGCGTTCTTCTTCAAAGGCACCGGCGAAACGTCGGGCGAGCGCGCATTCCATGCTCCCGTGCCGCACCTCACGCCGCCTTTCAGCCTAATTCCGCCCGTGGCGTACGTCCCCCGTTTGAGCGATCTGCCAAGCGTGTCGCCCTCCATCACTGGTGAGAGCACGCATATCACCCTGTGGGACTGGAACGGCGACGGGCTGCTGGACCTTGTGATCGGCGACATGCGCGCAGCGCTAGTACAGCCCGAGGATCCCACCCCTGAGCTCTCCGAAAAGATCGACGCATTCCTCGGCGCTCAAAACGCGTTCCAAGCTTTCATGGAAGGGCCTCGGGCGACCCTGCCGGCAAACTATGGGACACTGTCCCCCGCCGAGCGCATGCAGATTCGGAACCAGACGGCGCGCGACCTCTCGAGCGTCTCCCATTTCCAACAGCTTTCGAAAAATCTCTTCCAGAAGAACTCCGAACTCCGGCAGCAGCGCCTGCTGAAACGCCATGGCCTGGTGTGGATCTACCTTCAAAAGCCGCCCACGGAGGACTCCCCGAAATCATGATGCTGTCCCCATTTGTTCTCGCTCTTGCGATAACGGCGCCCGCCTCTTCGGAGTCCACGCCCTACGCTTTCGAGACCCCCTTTCTGATCCCCGTCGAGGAGGGGTGGGCCGGAGGTTACTATTCGTCGCCCACTTTCTACGATTGGGACGGAGACGGCCTCGACGATCTGTTCATCGGCAATCAGCGCGACACCTGCGGGGGTGTGCTCAAGATCTATCGCAACGTTGGCAAACCCGGCGCGCCCAAATTCGAACGCTTAGAGGACTTTAAGATCGCCGGGGCTTTACCTCGCATCCCGGGCGGGTGATGCAGCACGTTCCATTCGCAGTTTGCGGATATCGATGGAGATGGACAAATCGACTTGATTCATAGCGGATACGACGGCTCCGTTCACCTCTTCCGGGGCAAACCTGGCGGGGGGTTCGAGCCTTCGGCCACCCCGAAGCTCAGCTCGGGTGAAGACATGGTGTTCACCTTCAAGCTGAAATATCTGCTGCCGCGAGATTGGAACGGCGACGGCCACATGGACCTGATCGCGTTCAAATCCACTGAAACGATGCTGTATCCGGGCCTAGGCGACGGCACATTCGGCGAGCCCGTCCCGATCCGCTCGAACGGAAACGATATCGGCTTCAGCTATGCCACGGCCGCACTCGCAGACTGGGACGGGGACGGCGTCGAGGACCTTTGGGTGGGCCACGAGCGGGGCGGCGCGTATTTCTATAAAGGCACCGGCCAAAAGACCGGAGACCATGCGTTCCACACTCCCGTACCGCACTTCCCGCCCCGCACCAGCCGCGTCCAGCCGATTCCGGCTCTCCCCGAAGGAGCCGAGCCACCCGAAATCGCGGAAGCGTACGGCCGGTTTACCGGAACGCGCACCCACGTAAGCGTCTGGGATTGGAACGGCGACGGGCTTCTCGACCTGGTGATCGGGGATATGCGCCAAGCGGTGTACCGGCCGGAGCATCCGACGCCTGAGGCCACGGAACTAATCGATTCGTTCCTCAATCTCCAAGAAGAGTTCGCGTCGAGCGTCGAGCGCGCGGAAGCCGCGCTCTCGGCCTCTCCGTGGTCTCTGACGCAATCACAGCAAAGCGGCTTCTCGCGGCAGCTCAGCGAACTGCTCGCCAAGGACCCGCTGTACGAGACGCGAGCCACCAAGCTCTTTGAGCTGAACCACCGACTCTTTCGCGTCACACAACACCTCAAAGGCAACAGCTATGTGTGGGTGTATCTCCAAAAGCCCCGCCCCACTGAAACCCAACCATGACGTTCAGCTCGCTTCTCACGTTGCTCCTTACGACGCTCGGCTCCGCCGAGGACGCTCCACCACGGACGTTCGAAACGCCGTTTCCGCTTCGCGTCGAAGAGAAATGGGTCCTGGAGATGCACGCCTCGCCCACCTTTTTCGACTGGGATGAGGACGGTCTGCCCGACCTGCTGCTCGGCGTGCATAATGCCCGCTGCGGAGGCATTCTCAAAATCTATCGGAACGTCGGCAAGCCCGGCGCGCCCGCTTTTGAGTGGCTCGAAAATTTCACGGTAGATGAGGCGACGCCTCATCTACCCGGGGGGTGATGCAGCACGTTTAATTCGCAGTTCGCGGATTTCGACGGAGACGGGCAGATCGACTTGCTGCATTACGGCTGTGATGCGAGCTTGATCCTGTTCAAAGGCAAGGGGAATCGAAAGTTCTCGGCAAGCGAGCCGGTTCGCCTCCATACCGGCGAGCCTCTTACAATCCCGGGGATGGCCGCGACAGCTCTGTACGACTGGGACGGCGACGGACGGATGGATCTCATCGCCACCGGAACGAAGGGCACACAGATGTACCCCGGCCTTGCGAACGGCACGTTCGGCGCCCCGAGCCCGATCCGAGCCGAAGGGAGAGAGATCAACGCCAGCTATCTGTCGATCGTCGCAGCCGACTGGGACGGCGACGGCATCGCGGATCTGCTGTTCGGACACAACCGAGGTGGGATTCACTTCTACAAAGGGACCGGCCAAAAGACGGGCGACCAGGCATTGCAAGCGCCCGTGAAATACCTCGATCCCCCCTCGGGCATGTATCAAAGCCCGATCGTCACCGACGATCTGGACAAGATCGGCCCCTCCAGCACGGCTCTTACCGGATGGAAACCGAGATTCGCGCTGTACGACTGGAACGGAGACGGACAACTCGACTTCGTCCTCGGCGACATGCGCAGCCTCATTCATTCCTCCAGCCCCTCGGAAAAGCTTTTGACACTCATGGAGGAATACCGAGGACTGATCGGCCAGTATCAGACCACCACAGAGCGAATTGAGCGACAGCTTGAGAACGAATTCAAGAAGAGCGATCCTCACTTCGATTTCTGGCTCGCCTCGCCGAAAGCGATGGACAACTTTTGGAAGCGCTACGGCCAAGAGATCGAGCTTGCCCGCCAAACCCCAGAGTTCAGCACGGTTTCACGCGACTACTTCGCGATACGTCTCCAGCTGATGCAGGAAAAGTCTGAACTGCAGCACTGGGGAGTTTGGATCTATTTGCAAAAGCCGCCCGCCTCCCCAAACCAGCCATGATCTTCACGACACTTGCGCTCTATTCGTGCTTGGCGCTTTCCAAAGCGCCGGGAATCGATGCGTTCCAAATCCCCTTTCCCATCCAAGCGGGCGGGGAATGCATCGGAGGCTATCACCCCTCGCCCACCTTTTTCGACTGGGATGGCGACGGGCTGGACGATGTGCTTTTAGGCATTCGGGACATCTCTTGCGGCGCGCGGCTCAAGATCTACCGAAACGTCGGTGCGCCGGGAGCGCCGCGATTCGAATGGCTCGAAGACTTCAAAATCGGTGGCGCCGAGCCTCGCTTGCCCGGCGGGTGATGCAGCACGTTTAATTCGCAGTTTGCGGATTTCGACGGAGACGGCCGGCTCGACCTCCTGCATTGTGGGTACGACGGAGGGCTGGTGATCTTCAAAGGCAAATCGAACCGGGAGTTCGAAGCCGCGCAGCCTGTCAAGCTCGCTACCGGCGAAGCCTTGTCTTACTTCGGGCTCACATACGCGGCCGTATGCGATTGGAACGGCGACGGCCATTTGGACCTACTCGCCCTCACCCAAGAGGACGCCAAACTGTACCCGGGTCGGGCCGACGGGACGTTCGATGCCGCGATCCCCGTTCGCGCGGCCGGACGCGATCTCGGCGCGGTGGATGCTACGGCCGCCGTCATAGATTGGGACGGCGACGGGATCTTGGATCTGCTGCTCGGCACCGACCGAGGCGGGGTGAACTTCTATCGAGGCACAGGCAAACAGACCGGCGACGAAGCGCTCCAAGCCCCCGTCACCTATTTCGCGCCGCCTTCGACGCTGTACCAGAAGATCGCGATCCTTTCTCGATGGGATGAGTTCGGCGCGGCCTATCCGAGCACCGGGTGGAGAACCCGCGTGACCGTTTGGGACTGGGACGGCGACGGGCGGCTCGATCTGATCGTCGGCGACTCGCGAAACGTCGTCTACGACGCCACCTCGACAGCCGAGACTCAGAGCCTCATCGAGACGTTTCGACCGGTGCTTGAGCGACATACGGCGAATCTTCGCATCGCCGAGCGAGGCGTCCACGATAAAGACCCCGCTTACTCGTTCTGGAACGCAACCTCCCTCGAGCGCCATCACGCCTCGAACGAGTTCGTACTCCAACTCTCCGAGGCAACATTGGGAGAAGAGGCGTCCAATGATTCGATCCAATTTTTCCAATTGATCCAGTCTCTCACCGCAAAGCAAGCTTTCAAAGTGCACATGGGATTGTGGGTCTATCTGCAAAAGCCGCCTTCCCCGTAAGAGATAGACCGTCCGTTGAAGGTGTCCGCGCGGAAGTTGAAGAAGGTTGATATATTCGGTCGGAACGGCTGGCATAAACCGGCTAGGCCCGGAAAGCCAAGCGCGTATCCTCGCCGGACGGCTCTTGGAAGACTCGCAGGCCAAACTCGGGCAGGATCGCGTAAAAGTGATCGAAAAGGTCGGCCTGGATCGTCTCGTATTCGATCCAGTTCGTCGTCGCCGTGAAGCAGTAGACCTCAAGGGGCAACCCGTGTGGCCCAGGCTGAAGCTGGCGCACCATCCGCGTCATCCCTTGCTGGATCGAAGGGTGCGCGCGCAGATAGGCCTCCCCATAGATGCGAAACGTTCCGATATTCGTCATTCGCCGATGGTTGATCGGGTCCTTGCCCTCCGCCGATTGATGCCGGTTATAGGTCTCGATCGCAGTGCGCTTGGCTTCCATATACTCGCGCAGGAGCGCGATCCGGCTGAGCCGATCGGCTTCCTCGTCCGTCAAGAAGCGCACCGAAGCCTGATCCACGTAGAGCACGCGCTTGATGCGCCGCCCTCCCGATTCGAACATCCCGCGCCAGTTCTTATAGCTCTCGCTGATGAGCCTCCACGTCGGAATCGTCGTGATGGTGCGGTCCCAGTTTTGCACCTTGACGGTATGGAGCGAAATGTCGACGACGTCGCCGTCCGCGTTGAGCTGGGGCATCTCGATCCAGTCGCCGACGCGCAGCATGTCGTTGCTGGAGAGCTGCACGCTCGCCACCAGCGAGAGCAGCGTGTCTTTGAACACCAGCAACAGCACCGCGGTCATCGCGCCGAGCCCCGAAAAGAGCAGCAGCGGATCTCGATCGAAGAGCACGGCTACGATCAAAATCGTCGTCGCCAGCCCGAGCACGATCTTGAGCACTTGCAGATAGCCCTTAATAGGCCTCGCGTGAGCGCGTTCCCGATCGCTCTCCTCGTAGATCTCTCCCAACGCGTCCAGTAGATTCGCCAGCGAAAGCGCGAGCGTCAGCACCACATAGGCGCTGGCGACGCCGCGGACCACGTTCCCAGCCGCCGGGCTCAAACCGGGGACCCATTCGATTCCGTAGAACACCACGAGCGCGGGGATCACATGCGCCAGCCGAGAGACCACTCGGTGGGCCGTCAGCGCTTGTCCCCACGGCCCCGAAATGCCACGCATCGCGCGTCCGATCAGGCGGACGAGCAGAAGCTTTGTGACCACCCCCGACAACCCCACGAGGAGGATCAACCCGCCGAGCGAGACCGCGGTCGCCACCCACGGATCGCTTTCGAATCGGAGCATGATCTCGCCGAACGGGTTCATGGCCCGCTATTTTACAGCCTCGGGTATGGCGGGAGGGGAGAATCGCCTCTCGGACTACGAGGTGCGCGGATCTCGCACCCAGCGCGCGTGCGTGTCTAAAAACAGCCGGTTCCGCCCTCCCGCGTGGGGCGTCCAACCGCGCAGCGGCTCGCGCACGGTCCCGATCGGCCTCGGGAAGTAAGGATCGACCGCAAGCTCCACGTCCGCCTCCCCTTCCGGAACACCGGCCTGGGGATTCGCGGCCTCGCGCAGGTCGGCGACGCACTCGGAAGGCGTCTTGCCCCAAAAGTTGTCGAGAGGGACGGGATCGTCGATTCGGTCAAACCGCCAGAACCAGACGTCCGCCGCCCCCCAAGGAGTCTCCTGCCACGCCTCCGGCGCGGCTTCGGGTTTGCGACGCGCCCCGGCTGGGCATTGGAAGATCTCCGCAGAGCAGCCGTACGGCGCGAGCAGCGGAAGCGCCCATCCTCCTCGCGGATCGCTGGGCGGCCACGACGTCCAGGGGCGATAGCCCAGCGTGGTCTTCAGGTCCCGGCGGTCCGGCAGGCGCTCGTCGTAGTCCGCGAGATAAAGCTGGAAACCCATGCCGATCTGCCGGAGATGGCTCAGGCACGCCGCACGACGCGCGGAGGCTTTCGCCTGGATTAAGACCGGAAAAAGGAGCGCGGCCAAAATCCCGATCACCGTCACCACGACCAGCAACTCGATCAGCGTAAAGGCCTCGCCGCGACGGTCCGCACGCTCAAACGTCCACGTTCGAATCGAAAATTGCCGTACTCTTCCCACCCCTTCAAACGTCCAGCCTTCGTCCCACGGCCGCCACCGCGCCGCTTTGAGGACGGAGGACCTATGCTAACGACTTTACTCGCCTCGGCGGCGATCCTCGGCGCGGCTCCGACGCCCGGCAAGATCGTCTCCGCGTCACTTTTCAAGAACGGCTACGCCGTCATTATCCGCGAAGTTCCCCTCAACCCCTCTGGAGAGACCTATGTCGAACCGATCCCCCGGGCCGTGCTGGGTACGCTCTGGATCGCCGGTTCGAAAGGGGTCAAATTCAAGGAGATCGTCTCGACCAAGCTTGAAACCGAGACCGAGACCCCCGCCGCCGATCTGAACGCCGCCCTCGATCTCAATATCGGGAAAACGCTGAACTTTCAGATTCAAAACCAATCCGTCAGCGGCAAGCTGCTGGCGTCCCAACCCTCCCTCGTGGTAATCGAAGACGCGAGCGGCATCCGCATGTATCCCAAAGGGCTCATCCAGTACTTCAGCGGCGACGGCTCCGTAATCTGGAAGCGCGCGGTCAAAGAGCAGACTCCCGTGTACCGCGTCCAGGCCGAGGCTCCGGCGGGCGGCAAAATGTACCTGACGAGTCTCGAATACGGCCTCACTTGGTCGCCCGCGTACAACGTGGATATCTCGGACGAAAAGAACGCCGAGGTCTCGGCCAAAGCCGTGGTCATCAACGAGATCGGCGACCTCTCGAACGCGGATGTTCGGCTCGTCGCGGGCTTTCCGAACATCCCGATGCTCGGTTCGGCCGATCCGTTCAGCGTGGTCGGCGAGATCGTGGCCTCCGCCTCGCCCAGCGCTCCCCCCGGCGTAAATATGACGAATCAAAGTTTCCGCTCCGGCGAAAGTTACGGCGGAGGACGCCAATACGCCGACATGCAGGAGGCGTTCGACGTCAACCGCGGACAAGATTTCGGCAAAGAGGATCTGTTCTTCTACGCGCTGCCCAAAACCAGCCTCAAAAAAGGGGAGCGCGGCTACTTCTATCTCGCGGTGACTTCCTCGCCCTACAAGCACCTGTACGAATGGACGATTCCGGACCAAGTCCTCAACGACACCTATCGCCCCTCGAACGCACCGGGGACCTTCGACGACGTGTGGCACAGCCTCTCGTTCGTCAATCAGGCGAAGATGCCGCTGACCACCGGCCCTGCGATCACCACCTCCGGAGGCCAGATCTTGGGCCAAGACATGCTGGATTACACCGGACCGGGACGGTCGGGCAAAATCCGCATCACCAAATCGCCCGAAGTGCTGGCCGAATCGATGGAAGAGGAGATCCAGCGCACCCAGAAGATGGTCCAAGTCAACAACAGCCACATCACCTATGACGAGATCACCCTCAAAGGCACACTCCGGGTTAAAAACCTCAAGAAAGAGGCCGTCGAGATGCTGATCACCAAGACGCTGAGCGGCGAGATGATCAGTTCGGAGGGGTCTCCCAAAATCACGACGATCGCCAAAGGTCTGCGCTCGGTCAACCCGCGCCAGGAGCTGGTCTGGAACCAAACGGTGCCTTCCGGCGACACCCGGGTGCTGCACTACACCTACAAAGTGCTGCTTCGCAACTAATTTGCCGAGCGAATCCTAAGCCACAACAAAAAGAAGAGCGCCCCTAAGCAGAATGGGGCGCCCTTTCTTTCTCGTAGACTGAGTCTCAGACTCGCAAATGGAGCCGTTCTTCGATATTAAAGACGAGACGGCAAGAGACCATTTCTAAGTTTTCAATAAAATCTGAAAATAATGATATAATCGGGGCATGAGCTTTCTCTCTGCGCTCATCCTCGTTTGGGGAGCGGTTGCCACGCTCCCTCTTTTTCTCTCCTCCTCTTTTCTTCGAAAAGTCGGGATCGCGGGATTGCTGATCGGGGGTTTCGCGATTCCCTGGATCTGGGGCGAGGCTTGGTCTCCGCTTGAAAAGCTCGGCGGCGTGACACTCATTCCGCTCGTCATCCTCAAAGGGATTGCTCTGCTTCACCAACCCGCGGCGCGACTTTGGGGATTTTCGAAATTGGGGCTGCTGCTTTATCTCAGTGCCTGGCCGGGGCTCGACCCCTTGCCTTTCGAGCGGCGCACCGACCCGCGCGCGCTTACCTATCCGTTCGCCGGAGGTCTCGTGCGGATGCTCTGCGGCCTCACGGGTTTCGCTTTGCTCGCGGCGATTCAACCGTGGCTGCCCCCGGTCGCGCTGGGATGGGCCGCCTGTCTCCTGGGGCTGTTGACCGTGCATCTCGGCTACTCCGATCTTCTGACTTCGACGTTGCATCTGATGGGCTACCCCGTACGGCGCCTGTTCGATCGCCCCCTCGCCAGCCGCCGCTTGGGAGAGCTGTGGGGGCGACGTTGGAACGTGGGGTTCGTCGAGATGAACCGCGAACTGCTCGTTCGACCGCTTTCTCGCCTCTTCGGCGCGCGCGGGGCGATCTATGGGGCGTTCGTCGTCTCCGGATTACTCCACGAACTCGCGATCGGCTTTCCGACCGGCCGCTGGACCGGAGGCCCCACGCTGTATTTTCTTTTGCAGGCGGGCGGTGTGTTTCTCGAAAGACGGTTTCGCAAGCCGTCCGGGCTTCGCACGATGCTCTGGTTCCTGGTTCCGCTGCCTCTGCTCTTCCCGCCGGCTTTTCACCAAGCGTTTCTTCAACCCGTTCCCGAAACCCTTCGTGCTTTCGCGATGACCTATTCGGCCAAAGAGTGGGCCGGCGCGCTGCTCCTTTGGGCCGGGATAGGCCATTTCCTCCTGCCGATCGCGAGCCTCCAAATCCCCAAGCGGCTGCGATGGCGGGAGGAGCTCGCCCAACTGTCCCCGTTCAACCGCAAACTGATGTGGGCCTACGGGATCACGATCTTCATGACGGTCACGGGATTCGGCATCTTGACCCTCGCGGTCCGCCCGCAGATGCTGCAAGGAGACCTGGCGGCCCGGGGGATATCGATGCTGATCGCGGGCTTTTGGGCTCTCCGGCTCGGCCTCGACGCATTCTATTACCGGTCCAAGGATTGGCCCGAAGGGCCGGGGATGCGGATCGGGCACGCACTGCTCAACGCGCTTTTCGTCTCCCTTCTGCTCAGCCATGTCGGCGCGCTGATCCTCGTGCGGCCTGGGGGCGCCTAAGGCCCCGTTTCGACGATTCGGTGCATCACCGGATAGCTGTCCTCAGAGATCAGTTCGCGACGGCCGTTCCAGATTCGATAGACCTGGACCTCATAACCTTGCTTGCCGGAGTTGCGCACCCGAGAAAACCGCCCTTCGCCTCCGACGCGGAACACGTTGGGATCGGTGACCTGCCGCACGGATTCCACCACCTCGGGCCTGTGTTCGAGCGCTCGGGGCGCGATCAAGCTCACGCGCAAGCCCTGCGGCTCCACACGGCACGCCAGGCGGACCGGAAACGGGTGCGGGTTCCGAAACCGCAGATCGATGTTGTGAAACGCCACGGCGGCGTCCCGCCCTGGAGGCACATAGGAGGGTTGGAAACGGTGCCGGTGCCGCTCCAAGATCTCCATCCCGCCGTAAAGCGCGGCGTTATAGAGCGTCGTGGACGCTTGGCACACGCCTCCGCCCCAACTGTCGATCAACTGGCCGTTGTAACTGACGGGCGCACGGCGGTACCCCTGATCGCGCGAGAACGTCCCGACGCGGGTGTTGAATGAGAACTCCTCGCCGGGACCGATCACCGCGCCGTCCAGCTTGCGCATCGCGAGATCCGCGTTGTGGCGCTGAGCCGCCGTTCGCCCCTCGAGGGGGGTGGAATAGCTCGCAAGCGTGGTTTCCCCGGGCCGGTTGAAGAGCGCGTACGCTCCCGCGCAAAGCAGCCCGGCGAGCATCACCGAACCGAGCCGCCGTCCCCACCGCGCGCTCATGGGCGCACCTCCAGGGAGGTTTCGCCGGTCGAGAAAAACTCGCCCGGATCGTACATGTTCGAGACGGTGGCGGGCAGCGCCCTCGCGCTTCCCAGCGCCTCGGCGCGAAGCTCGTAGCTCAGCGTACTGACGCCCTTCGGAAGGAAGCGCGCGAAGAACGCGACACGATCGTCGCGTACCTGCAAGCTGGAATACCACCACTCCCAATAGTCCACATCGCCGAGCGTCATCGCCTCGCAATGGCTGGGGAGCGGGTCCTCGACCATGACGTATTCGCGGGGGATCGTGGAGTTGATCGTCAAAACGCAGCGAAGAATATCGCCCGCTCGGATCCGATCTACCGGCTTCGGACTCGGCATCAGCCGCATCGTACCGTCCTCCAGCCGCCTCGGCTCCAACCGGTAATACTTCCGATCGAGCGTGAGACCCTGGATCGTGCTCATCGCGGCGATCGAGGGCTCGACCACGACTTGACGCATCTCCGAAGCGACGTACAGCCGCCCGGCGCCTCGGCGAACAATCTCCAGCACGTTCTCCCCTTCCTTCAGCGCCTCCAACGGGATATCGAGGGTGAACTCGGGACTCTCGAACTGCCCGGGCGCGACCGAGAGCGTCTTCAACGGCTGCCCGTTAAGCGTCAGCGACACCTCGGACGCCTCGACCCCTTCGGGATGGAACCGGAGATAGGTGGTCATCGCGATCAGAGCGTAGCTGGTGTCGCGCGTACTCAGCCACATCCGCCCTTTGCGCTGCTGAAGCAGGTAGCGGATCACTTTAGGAATGAGCGGATCGTCCGGCTGGGTGGCCACCAACGCGCTGAGCGCCCGCGCATCGCTCTCCACACCCCATCCTTTCTCGTCGCGGGGCCAAGACGCCACGTTTTCCCCGACCTCGACCCGGGCGACCAGCGCCTTGCGCAATGCCGCGGTCTTGGTCTGATACGGATCACCCAAGGCGTCGGCGAGCAGGACGCCCAACGCCAACTCGTACGAGCTGGCCTTTTGGAACGAGGTCGCCTCCAGCACGCGAATCGCATCGGGCCGAGCCGCCTCGTGGCGAGTCAGCGCGTACGCGAGATACAGCCGGTCCGCCACCGAATCCTTGGCTCGAAACTCCTCGGAGGCCAGCCGGGCCTTACCCCACTCGAGTCCCGAAGACACCATGAACGAATTGGGGAACAGACCGGCCTCGCGGGCGTGCCAAAGCCCTTCGAGCACGTACGCCGTCAGGAACGGATCGGAATCGTCCATCTCCCACCAGCCCCAACCCCCGTCGCCATGCTGCATCTTCAGCAACCGCGCGAGCCCCTCCTGCACGATCTCGGGAAGCTTCGCGCGCAACTCCGGGTTCGCGAGCGCGAAGCTGTTTTCGCCGAGCGCCTGGGAAACGAGCGTCGCGGGCAAGAACCGGCTCATCGTCTGCTCGGTGCAGCCGTAGGGGAAATCGATCAGCCCTTCGAGCGACTGAATCAGGCCTCCCGCGAGCGACGGGCTCAGCGAAACGCACAACCCGCCGAATCCCGGCGCCGCGCCGGGCTGGACGGTGAACTTGAAGCTCCCGGCCGTCTCCACCTCGCCGGTGCGCGTCTCCACGACGCTCCGTCCGTGTGGAGCGACCGCGATCGTCTGTTCGACGCCGTCACTCGGCCCCCCGTCGACCCAGGTCTTCGCCACGAACTTCGCCCGGCCGGCCTGCGGCGTGTCGAGCGTCCATTCCAGCGACTGCATCCCGCCCGGCTTCAACGACACCCGCCGGGTCGCCGCGCCTTGGGCAAGACCCACCCCCTCGACCTCCAAGCTCACTTGCGCCTGAGCCTCCGTCTCTTGGTTGTTCGACACGAGTGCGCGGATCGTCACCTTATCGCCCTGCACCAGGAATCGGGGCAATTGCAAACGCACCGTCAGGGGCTGGTTCACTTTGACCGACGCGCGCGCCATGCCGACGCGGGTGTCGTCCGTCACCCCGACGACCGTCGCGCGCCACGAGGTCAGATTGTCCGGCAAAGGCACCTCGACCCGGAGCTCGCCCCCCGCGTCCGTTCGGAGCGAGGGCATCCACGCCGCGGTGTCTTTGAAGTCCCGGCGGACCCGGATCTGCCCGTCCCCTTTTTCCCCGCCGTCAAGGTAAAGCTCGGGGAACGAATGGCGCGTCTGCACCTGGTTGTAGCGACGGGGGTAGAACCCCTCGACGATGTCCGTCCGATCGGGCTGAATCGCGTAGATCGATTCATCCACGACGCCGAGCGACACCTCTGCCGGCACAGGCCGGCCATCTTCGGTCTTCGTTCGAATCGTATAAGTCGCGGTCTCGCCCGGCAGGTACTGCTCCCGCTCGGCTTCGACCGACACCTGGATCCGCCGCGCGCCCAAATCGAGCGCCATCCGTCGCGAAACCTCGGAGAACTCTTTCGCCCGGATCATAGCGAGGCTCACCGTCACGTTCGGCGCGTACTCGACGTTCACCGGAATCCGCACGTAGGTCAGGGCCTCGTTCAACGGCACCACGTCCTTGTACAGCACCCGATCGGCCTCGATCGTCAACAGCGCGTACGCACCGGGCGTCGAGGTCTCGATGACCGCGGTGCACGTCTCGCCTGCCCGATAGCTTTTTCGATCGAGGCGCAACGACAGCTTCGACTGGGCGGGGCCCGACGCCGCCGCGCCGTACACATACACGCTCGACTCGCTGACGATCGTGTTGCCCCGCGCGTCGCTGGCGCTCACGCGCAAGATCAACGATTCGCGACCCGGCACACTCATCGGAGTGTTCGCTTCGCCCTGCGCGTTGGTGGTCAGGTCGAAGCTTTGCAACACCTTCAGATCGCGGATGCCGTTCAGCCAAGATTCGGTCGCGACTTCCAAGCGCACCCGTTTGCCCGCGACGGGCGAGCCGTCGTGCCCTTGGGCCGTGATCACCGCGGTCAGCGTCGATTCCGGCTGGACCACATAGACGCCGGGGTCGACTGTCAGAGCGAACTCGCCCCGGGTCACCTTGACGCTCCCCTGTCCGTCGTAATACTTTCCGCCGGCGTCCGCCACCGAGGCGTTGATCTGATACCGGTAATCGGTCTCTAGCGAGACCGCATCCCCTTTGCGACGGGTCGCGAACTCCAACACCGCCTCGCCTCGCTCGTTGGTAACCGCTTCGAGTTCCTCGAGGTATTCCCCGC
The DNA here is from genome assembly GCA_037189405.1 of bacterium. Lineage (GTDB taxonomy): Bacteria > Armatimonadota > Fimbriimonadia > Fimbriimonadales > Fimbriimonadaceae > JBBCJD01. The sequence goes on along the minus strand of JBBCJD010000006.1, from coordinate 43,801 downwards.
CGTACGAGTCGTCGTACTCCGCGTCCTCGCCCTCCTCGTCCAGATACGCGTAGATCGCGTTGCGAAACACCGAGGCTCGGACCGTGGCACCCACCACCGGGCCGCCGAAATAGTATTCGGCCTTGAGGACGAACCGCGCCTTCGCGCCCATCTCATAGAAGGGGCGCTCCGGGGTGATCGTCACACTGTATTCGGGCTTGCGATAGGCCGCGACGCTTACGTAATGCTCCTCCACCTGGCCGAACGCTTTGCAGACGAGGCTGTACAGGCCCGGGGCCGCTTCTCGGTTGGTGCGGAACGAACCCGAGAAACTCCCCTGCTCGCCGATCGGAAGCTCCAGCGTCTGGACGGTCGTTCCGCTGGCGTCGACCACTTCGACCTCGGCCGTCCCGGTCCCGGCGAGCGTATAGGTGTTCCCCGTCAGTCGCCGCGCGATCCCTTTGAAGGAGATCTCGTCGCCCGGGCGGTAGACCGGCCGATCCGTGTAGACGAACAGGCGCGTCGACGCGCCTCGGGGTTCACCGTACTGATAAAACTGCGTCAACGCGATCGAGCCGCCGTGCGAGGCCACAAGCATGTTCGAGCCCTCGACGGTGCCCCCCATCTCCAACGTGCCGTCGATCGCGGTTCGTCCCACCGTCTCCAAACGCGTTCCTTGGAGCTTTTGAATCGACGCCTCGGCGAGCGGGCGACCCGATTCGAGGTCCGTCACATAGCACACCGCTTGGCCCGGGGCGGATTTCGTGACCATCGCGATCCGCGAGACGTTCAAGAACGTTCCCCGGCGCACGTTGCCCGATTCGACCTCGACGTAGTAGAACCCCTCCCGCTGAGCAGGCAGCTCCAAACGCTCGATGAACACCCCTTCGACATCGCGTTGGGTAATTTCGAGCTCGCGATCCTCGGTCCGCTCGGCAAGCGTCGACGGATTGACCGGCTTAAAGCTGTAGCGCGAAAAAGAGCCCAACAAATCCTGCAAGCCTCCTTTCGCGGCGATCGTGTCCAGATCCAGCCGATACGTGCGCACGCGCATCTTCGCGTCGAAGCTAAAGCCGTGCGCCTCGATCTTCGGCGTTTCGTTCGGCGTATACACCCGCTGGCTCGTGTAGAGGTTCAGATACGGCTCGTGCGGATCGGCGGCGACGTCGAGCTTCGTCGCCGGGCCTTCGATCACCTGGACCATACGATCCGCGCTATGCGCCGTTCCCGAAACGTACACGCGGTACCGCCCCTGCGGCAAATTCAAAAACCGGAACGCGCCGTTCTCGTCGGTTCGCACCGTACGATGCAGATATCCGGGCTCCTCGTCGGGCGTCCCGGCGTAACGCCCCACCGAACGCAGTTCGTGGACGCCCGTCGGCGAGTCTTCGATATCCGTACTGATCGTGACATACGCCTTGGGCAGCGGCTTTTCATTCTCGGTCATCACGACCCGGCCTTCCAAGGAACCGATCGGCACCTCTTCGGTAATGCCGAAGCCGATAAGGAACAAACCGAGCCCCGCGGCGACCAAGACGCTGAGCGCTTGAGAGAAGCGACGCAAACTCATCGCACGGCCTCCCCGCGCGTTCGAGGCTGCGACATCAACAAAATGCCCAGACCCAGCGCCAGCGCGATCCCGCCGACCCAATAAAGCGCCACGATCTTCTCATCCCGCGTGAGGTCGAGAAGCGGTTTAGCCCACCCGTAGGTCAGCGCGGAGACCGCTCCGAGCCCGCCCACCCACGTGAGCGCGGCAAGGCTCCTTTCCTGCCGAAGTCCCTCCACCAGCGCGGCGAACCCTAGCCCGATCAGAAGGCCGATGGCAGCCTTGGGCCCCATGAGTGCGGCGACCCCGATCGGCGCGATTCCGAGCGCGAGCGTCCAAAGCGTCGCCCCGACCGCCGCACGCCGGGCGCATCGCTCCTCGCGCTGCCCGCGCAGCCACTCCAAAGGCAATAGCGGCAGCAACAGTCCGACGGCCATCCCCACCATCGCGTAATGCTGCCCGATATCCAAAGCGCGCGAGGCGGCCACATGATCCTCGCGAAAGACCCGGTAATACACGAGCGCCAAGAGCGGACCGGCGCTCAGCAGAGCCCGGCGGTTGCCAAGCAGCAGCAGCACCGACGAAGCGGAGACCATCGAAATCGACATGCCGTACCCTCGACGCAACGCGAATGCAGCCGTCGCAAGGCCGATCCAGATCAGCGTCGCCAGCAGAACCCGCAACGCGTCGGCGGGCTCCTCTTCGGGAAGCAGCCAGTGCACCAGCAGCGCGCCCGCGCCCGAAATCAAAAACAGGACCCAGGTGTCGCGCAGGTCCAAATAGCGTTGTCCGACCAAAAAGCTCCCGGCTGCGAGCACCGCCAGCGCGACGAGCGTTCCGACCCCGCCTCGGCTCGTGGAACGGCCCGAGACGAGCGCGCCCACCATGCCTGCGACGACTGCCACCAATCCGAACGCCACCCCCGTGCTCGCCGCGGGCTCGAACGCCACATGCTGCCGGCCGAGACGGTCGGCGGCCACCAAGACCGCGAGAAAAACGGCGGCCCGGAAAGCATCCTCCACCGATCGCCCCTTACTGCCCGCGGCGAGCCCCCACGCGCCTGCGGCCGCTCCGAACACCGCGGCCAACTGCGCCGAACCCAAGGAATCGGGAAACAAGAGCGGCACCGCGGCACTCACCGCGACCGCGAGCGCCAGGGGCGTCAAGGCACGGCCCCAGCCTGCCCCCGCCGAACGCCCCTCGGCGAGATACGCCGCGAAAGCACAAATGAGGCCGAGCGTCAACGCAAGCGGAGTCTCGATCCCGATCGGAGCTCCCCTCCACAGCGAAATCCCCAAAAATCCGAGGCCAGCCAAGATCGCCAGCATCAAGCTCGCGCCGCGTGCGACCGGCTGTCGCCCCTCTCGTGACGCCCCCCTTGCGTCGAACCCCCAAAAAGCGACTCCCGCTAAAACAAACGCCGCGATCGGCAACGCATTGACCATCCTTTTCCTCTCCTGCCACCTAAGCTCTGTAAGGATAAGGACGCACCGCCCCCGGTCGAGGTTGTGAAGATTTTCTTTGGCCGCGTATAAAAACCGGCCCTCCGCCGTCGCAATACCAGCGCAGCTGCTCGGAAGGAACCCCTGGAAAGGGCTAAGCCTGCCGCAAAAAATCCAAGATCGGCTGGACCTGCGCCCCGAAAGGGCCGGTCCCCGCCCAAAGAATTCGGCGATCCGATCCGAGCACGTAGGTGCGGTCGTAACCCAGCGCGCCGTCGCGATTGAAAAGCCGCGAAACCGACTCTTCGCGCGTTTCCCGAGCGATCACCGGAAAATCGAAGCCGTGTCGCTTGTGGATCTCCTCAAGCTCCTCCAAAGGCGCGGCGCGGTCGACGACCGCAAACGCGGCCGAGGCGCCGGTTCCCGCGAGTGCTTGGCCGAACGGTCCGAAATCGGGCAGGTCACGCCCGCCGGTGCATCGACAGCACATCAGATGGAGCACCAGCCGCTCGGCCCCCCGGTATAGGGCCACGAGCGTCCAAGGTTTTCCGGTCGAGTCGAACGCCTCGAATTCCGGTGCGAGATCGCCTACTTCGAACCACGGGATCGGAGGCTTGACATCCATGCGTCCAGCATACCGAACGACACCTCTACCTTTGAAAAACGGACTCGGCCAAGACCTCCCCACACGATCTAAACCCACCCGTTAGTAAGCCACTTTCATAACCTCACAAAGAGGAGGCTGATGATGCTGGCCGATAGGGTGAATCGGTGAAAAAAGATCGCCTGGTTTTATAACGCAATGCAGAACATCGCCACACATCAAAAGAATCTTCTCCGCACCATTTCGCACCTCGATTTCTCCTCGCAAGCAATGGATATGAGCGAGCACTCCTACCCGGCTTTGACCAAACGGAGTGGAGGCATAGAGTTCGACAATACTTCCCGAAACGACGCGTTCTCCTCTCAAGCGAGAGGTGAGCGTCCGGAAAAACCCTCGAGCAAGCCCATTACGCCCCAACCGTAATCGCTCCGATTCCACTTGAATCTCCTCCGGGTCGGGACGATACTCTTTATCTTTATCCCAAAGCCTTCGGTGCTCGATATATTGTTCGCATTCCTGTTCGTCACAGAACAACCACTGAGCGTCGCTCAAAGCATGAATCCGGTATTCGGGCCCTTCCACGTGAGGGTTCCAGATCCACTGAGGATTGAGCATCAGAGCTTTCGCAAGCTTTCTCTCCACGACTGCCGTGCACCCGAGCCCTTTTTCGACCCGAACGATGGTTTGCCGTCCTACTTGAGCCTCTTGGGCCAGTTGACTTTGAGACCATCGCAACCTGAGACGCTGCCTTCTAATATTCGCGGCCAGATGAATGGGATCTCGACCTTCTAGGGTTTCTCTAATCGATTTTCTTGGCATCCTATGATAAGATATACATCGCAAAATTCAATTTTGGTACACACACCCTTATATTTTGAATCAAAAACAAAAGATCCTTGAGAACGTTTTCATAATTCGTGTTAGGATGACTTTAGCTCTAGAGCCAGGTGGTGATGGAAACATCACTCGATAGGAGCAAGTCATGTTTGATAAAAATCGATCGTTGTCTCATTTTCGAGCATTTACCTTGATCGAACTTTTAGTCGTCATCGCAATCATCGCGATTCTAGCGGCTATTCTGTTCCCAGTATTTGCGCAAGCAAAGGAAGCTGCTAAACGAACAACCTGCATTTCGAATCTAAAGAATGTCGCGCTTGCAACGGTTCTCTATATAACCGACTATGATGAAGTTTCTCTGCCATCCAGTTATGCTTCCGGACCGAGCGCGGGCTTCCCATGGGCAAGCAAAGTCGCCGATTGGCATAGTGAAATGGATCTGTGGGTCTCGCCTCCCATATTCGATCAATCAAGAGGCTTTTTGTATCCTTATCTTAAAAATGGCCCCATTGCCGACTGCCCGAGCGCATCCGATCTTTTAGGGCGCAACCTTATGTCGCTTGTACCTACGAAGATGGGCTTTGCCTATAGCGTCAACGTCAATATTTTACGTCTCGATTCATCCCTTATCGAGGCTCCGGCGGAAACCTTGGCTTTCATGGATACCGGTACATCCTCAATTAATGTCGCTAATGGACAGGTTTTGAGATCGATGCAAACGATGGCTACGAATTACTATGGAGGCGGATCGCTCGCTCATGGCCGTCACAATAATTTTGCTTCAATAGGCTGGTTAGATGGGCATGCTAAGGCAATCAAAGTGAACATCGCCCCTTTTAACTATGTGGCTGAAACTACCTATGAGAACGCCACGCGATATCAATTAGGTCAAATTTTAAAATATCCCCGTTTTCAGCAAACCCAACCTACTCCGTCTCCAGGATATGAAGGCGACCCGAGAGACTGGTACTACTATTATTCAACGACAAAGCCAGCCCTGTAATCATCTCTGCCCATTTCAACGCCGTCCTTTTATCAAGAAAGGGCGGCAGTTATGACGGTCCAAATGTCTTATAAATCAAGACCCACGTCTCACATGTAAAAGGGCATCTGAATCTTCCCAGCCGGCTCCCTCATTCCCGCAATAACCAATGAGAATAGAGGCTAAAACCCGATAGTCTCATGAGAGGTAAGCCATCTCGCCACAGCTCAAAAGAAGTAAAAACGGCCCGGCTGGCCGAACTTCCCACGAGAACAAATGCCCTTCCATTGCGATCGACGACCGCGGCAGATGGCGTCATTTTCCTCACAGAGATACCGATCCTAAACTTACCGACATCCCCCAAAGTGGAATTCCGCGCTCCCACTTGCTCTCCGCATAGGTTCGTCCGGGTGTATCTGAGAGGAAATGGACCTGTTCTCGGTGGGCTCCAGACGCTCCCTGCAGTCTTGGAAGGGGACCGGATCATAGTCCCATTCCAAGGCGAGACCACTCGGATCCTTGTCCGCCAGGATCCCCCAAAGCAAAAAAACCGCTCGAAAGCGGCTTTTTAAGTTCCAAAATTTTGGAGCGGGAGACGAGATTCGAACTCGCGACCCTCTCGTTGGCAACGAGATGCTCTACCACTGAGCTACTCCCGCAAGGTCGGACCTGATTATACCGATCCCGCCTTCGTGAAGCAAGGGCCTGTATACTTCTTCGCGTGGAAAATGCCCAAAGCGTCCTCTCGGCGCTCGAACTCCTCATGCGCGAGGCCGGACAGATGGCTCAGGCCATGCGCGACGCGGGGTTCCAGAGCGTCTCGAAAGAGGACGGCACCCTCGTGACGCCCGCCGACCCCGCGGTCGAGCGCTTTTTTCGAGAGCGCCTCCCCGCACTGACTCCAGGCGCCGCCATCTGGGGTGAGGAGCTCGGTTATGAAACGATGCGTGAAGAAGGCCTTTGGGCTCTCGATCCGATTGACGGAACGGGAAACTACGCCTACGGGTCCCCGATCTGGGGCATCAGCGCCGCATATCTCGGCCCGGAGGGAGTGCGGCTCGGGGCGATCTTCTTGCCGGACCTCGGGGAAATGTACTTGGCACGGCGGGGCGAGCGTCCCACTTGCAACGGACGACCTCTGGAGCCGATCCCAGCGGGGAAAGTTCACGACAAACAGCTTGTGAGCTATAGCGACTCGCTTTTGCGGCGCTACCCAGACACCGTCTGGCCCGGAAACATGCGTTGCGCGTGGGCTTTCGTGGTCGATGCGACCTTCGTGGCCCGACAACGGTTTCGGGGCCTCATCGGCCATCGCGAGATGCTCTACGACGTCGCCGCCGCCCTTTTGATCTGCCAAGAGCTCGGCGCCGAGATCCGCTACTGCGACGGCTCACCTATGCCGCTGGCGGATCTGCTCGCGGGGGGGCGCATTGCGCGCCCCTGGATGATCTTCCCCGCAGGAAACGAGTTCGTGTGGACTACGCCTTAAAACGGAGAACCCACGTCCGGAATGCTTCGAGAAACTTCGCGAGATGCTTGCGGGTCTCCTCGTCGGTAAGGTTGCCCTCGGCGTCGAACTTGCCTCCGGAGTGAGCGACCATGATCTCGGGGCGGTTCATCGCGTGCCAGTTCAACGCGACGCCCATCTGGCGTAGGTGGTATTGCGCCCGAGCCGTCCCCGCCAGGCCCATCGTCGCTCCCATGATCGCAACGGGCTTCCCGTCGAACGGCTGCTCCGGCGGGCGGCTAGCCCAATCGATCGCGTTCTTCAACACCCCGGTGACCGAATAGTTGTATTCGGGGCTGGCGAACAGCACCCCGTCCGCGGAGGCGATCGCTTCGCGCAGCTTTTGCGCCGGGCCGGGAAAGCCCTCCGCGCGCACATCCTCGTTATAGGGGCCGATCGGCGCAAGGTCGAACGTCTCGAGCGTCATTCCTTCCGGAAGCAGGTCGGCGGCCGCTCGGAGCAGGCCGGTGTTGGTCGACGCCTTGCGCAGGCTGCCGGAAATCCCAAGAATGCGGATCGATTCACTCATAGGAGAATCATAGCTCCGATGCGCCCAAAAGGGTTTCGATACGACGCGCCAACTCAAAATCGAACGGGGACAACCCCTCGACCGCATGCGTATTGATCGCCACCGCCACCGATCGATACCCAACCGTGAGATCGGGGTGATGGTCCATCGCATCGGCCAGAAAACCGACGGCCGCAACGAACGCGAGGCCGTCCTTGTACGTCTCGAACGCGAACGTTTTCGCGATCTTTCCGCCCTGCACGCTCCACCCGGAGAGCGCGGCGAGCCCCGCCTCGATCTCAGAGGGCTCCAGCTTTCGATATTCTAACGCTGCCATGGCCTCAAGCTACCCTCCAGCCCACCCTTGAAGGAAGGGCCCGTCTTCCCGGGTGCAAGTTTTTTTGGTATACTTGTAATCTCTCCTTGATCGAAAGGGGGCTTTTCCTCCCTTTTGGCGACGCATGTCGCGTCCGCCGCCCAAGAAGAGTTTAGGGAGCGTTATGGTCTATCGCCCGCTTCGATACGAGCAGATGATGCGTGCCGCGGAGGCACACGATGTCCGCGCGCGCCGAATGTTCGGAGGGATGGGCATCTATGCCGGGAATAAGATGTTCGCCTTCCTGATGGACGAGGACGTCGGCCTAAAGCTCAGCCCCGAGGACCTCGAAACCGCGCTCGGGATGCCCGGCGCCGAGATCCTGATCCCCGAGCCCGATGGCGAGCCGATGCGCGAATACGTCAAGATGCCCCAGTCGCTCCTCGACGACGAGGCAGGATTCCAAGATTGGCTGGAGCGTAGCGTGCGTTACGCGCAAGGCGGCACTCCTGCGAGCGAGCAGACTGTCGCGCCTTAGCTCGCGACCGTCAGCATCCGATCCAGCGCCACGCCGGCCCAGTGCCGCACGTTCTCCGGCACGACGATCTCGTTGACGACCTCGCCCCGTACGAGGCTTTCGAGCGTCCAGCAAAGGAAGCTCGGATGGATGCGGTACATCGTCGAGCAAGGGCAGATCTGCGGATCGAGACAGAAGACGGTCTTCTCCGGCATCTGAGTGGCGAGCCGGTTGACCAAGTTGATCTCGGTCCCCACCGCCCAGCTCGATCCCGGCGCCCCTTCGGTGACGGTCCGGATGATGAATTCGGTCGAACCGTTGAAATCGCTCGCCCGCACCACTTCCAACAGACATTCGGGATGAACGACGACCTGCACGCCAGGGTGCTCGACACGCGCTCGCTCGATCTGTTCCACGGTAAACCGCTTGTGCACGCTGCAATGCCCTTTCCACAAGATAAACCGCGCTTCGCGGAGCGCCTCGGGCGAATTTCCTCCGAGTGGCTTGAACGGGTCCCACACCACCATCTGCGTGTCGGGGTCGAACCCCAACTTCACACCGGTATTCCGCCCCAGATGCTGATCGGGAAAGAACAGCACTTTGGGGCCTTGCTCTAGGGCCCACCGAACGGCTGTCGGCGCGTTCGTGGACGTGCAGACCGTTCCCCCATGCTCGCCGACGAACGCCTTAAGGTTCGCGGCGGAGTTGATATAGGTCACCGGAGTGACGAGGCCGGCCAGCGGGCCGAGCTGCTCTTCGAGTTCGCGCCAGCACTTGCGCACCTGAAAAAGGTTCGCCATATCCGCCATCGAACAGCCCGCGGCGAGGTTCGGCAGAATCACCTTTTGATGTTCGGCGGCCAAAATGTCGGCGCTTTCGGCCATAAAGTGCACCCCACAGAACACGATGAACTCCGCCTCCGGGTGCCGCATCGCGTCCTTGGCGAGCTTGTAGCTGTCGCCCAAATAATGCGCGTGGCGGACGATCTCGTCGCGCTGGTAATGGTGCCCGAGAATCACGAGCCGATCGCCCAAGGCACGCTTGGCGGCTTCGATGCGGGCGTCGAGAGTTTCGGGGCTGAGTTCGGCGTATTCCGGCGCGAGGGGAGCTTGATACATATTCGGTTTAAAGCGCCTTCGAGGCTTGTAGGGAAAGGCTTTCCAAAGAGGAACGGAGCACTCTTCCCCTCTTCATACGCGCTTCCTTCAAACCTTATTTTACCTTTGGAGGAACCGCCTCTCCGCTACTTCGCGGAGGGCTCAGACTTCTTCCGCGTGGCGCTCGTCCGGCGCGCGGTCGACGCGGTTCCATTGCTTCGCGGCGCCTTCGAGGCCTCCTTTTCAGGCGCTTCCGAATCGGTCCCGCCTAAAAGCCCGCCCCAGGGCATCCCTTCGGCGTCTTGAAAGCTGCGCGTGAGCAGGCTCGCACCCGCCAGCCCCGCGAATTTGCCGATCAACCCACGCCGCCCGAGGCCGTAAAGCGTCAGCAGGCCGCCCGCCACGCCGATCACCATATCCTGCGCAGGCGTCATCCCTTTTCGGCCGAGCGCCTCGCGCCCCCCTTGAAGCGAGGAAACCCCCGCCGGCCCCTCGTGGACGGTCAACCGGTTTTCGACCCGCGTCACGCCCCGTGTCATCCGCACGCAACGCACGATCGAAGCAATCTCACTGGCGAGCGCATCTCCGCCGAGCGTCACCGCGCCGTCTTTCGCCTCGACGTCGATCGCACCCACATGTGCGACCAAACGCCCGAGCGAGGAGCGGACTCTTCCCACCAAAGTGTCGTCGTCCGGATGATCGTCGCGCAAGATCGCCTTAGACTCGTAAATCGCGCCTCGAGCCCGGTTCGAAAAGTCCTGGGTCATGAGCCGAAGCGCCCGCCGCTTGGAATCCTTGACGCCTTGCAAGCGGTTCCCCAACATCGCGCGTCGTTGTGGCCCCTGGTCAGGATCGAAAAGGTACATCACGGCCGCCCCGAAGAGCGCCCCCTTCATCATGCTCATCAACTTCATGGATCAAATTCCCCTTACCGTTCTTTGACGTCCGAATCGGAGCGGCGTTCCTTTGCCCCCGCCAGGCACTGGCGGCCGGGAGCGACGCGCAGCACCGCCACGCGCAACGATCGCGTACTCCGATATCGAGTTTAAAGCCCCGCAGGACGCGGCGCAACCCCTAAAAGACGCTCGGCGGCATAGGCGGCCTGGAGCAGACGCTCATCCTCCATCGGCGCGGCCATCAGTTGCAGACCCACGGGAAGCCCCTCGGCCTCTCCGCAAGGAATGGAAATCGCCGGAGCGCCGATGAGGTTCGCCGGGATGGTGCAATAGTCGAGCATTTTGAGCGCGAGCGGATCGTCTTTGAGCTCGCCCAACTTGAACGCGGTACAGGGGCTCGTGGGGGAGAGCACCAAGTCGAAGTCTCGGTACAGCCCGTCGAAATCCTGCTTCATCCGGTCGCGGACCTCGCACGCACGCTGATAATACGCGTCGTAATAGCCGGCCGACAACGCATACGTGCCGATCATGATGCGCGCCTTCACCTCGTGCCCGAACAGCTGTCCTCGAGTCTTCTCCATGAGCCCGATATGCCCTCCGCCCGAAGCACGAGGCCCGAAACGCACCCCGTCGAAACGGGCGAGGTTACTGCTGGCCTCCGCCGGAGCGATCAGATAATACGTGGTGACTCCGTAGCGAATTTGTGGGCAGGAAACCGTGCTCAGCGTGGCTCCCTCGCGCTCAAACGCGCGCATGGCCTCCTCGACCCGCGCCCGCACTTCGGGCCGAATCGCTTCGCCAAATAGCTCTTCGGGCAGCGCGATCCGCAACCCTTTGAGCGAGCCCTCCTTGAGAGAGGCCGCACGGATCGGAAGGGCGTTGCGCGACGTCGAGTCGCTTGGGTCATATCCGGTAATCGCTTCGGAGATCAGCGCGACGTCCTCGACGGTGCGCGCGAACGGCCCGATCTGATCGAGGCTCGACGCGAACGCGACGAGACCGTAGCGCGAGCAGCGTCCATAGGTCGGTTTGAACCCCACGAGGCCGCATAAAGAGGCCGGCTGGCGAATCGAGCCACCGGTGTCGGAGCCGAGTGACAACGGGCTGAGTCCCGCCGAAACGGCGGCCGCCGAACCGCCGGAGCTCCCGCCGGGCGAACGCGACACGTCCCACGGATTGCGGGTGAGCTGGAACGCCGAGTTTTCGGTCGAAGTGCCCATCGCAAACTCATCGAGATTCGTCTTCCCGAGAATCGGCAACCCTTGATCGCGCAGACGGCGAACGACCGTCGCGTCGTAGGGAGGCACATAGCCTTTAAGAATCTTCGACGCGCACGTGGTCTCGAGATCTCGGGTCGAAAGGTTGTCTTTGAGCGCGATCGGCACGCCGGTCAGAGGCGCGCCCTCACCTCGATCCAAGCGATCCTGCGCGGCCTTCGCTTGCGCCAGGGCGCCCTCTCGGTCGATCGAAAGGAAACTGCCATAACGGCTGTCCTCGGCTTCGGCACGATCCAAAAACGCGGTCGCGACCTCGGTCGCGGAGACCTCACGCGAAGCGAGCAGATGGGCTAATTCGGCGGCGGTACGCTCAGTCAGCAAAGCCCTTTAATCCTCGATGATGCCCGGCACGAGGAACAACCCGGCCTTGGAGACGGGCGCGTTCCGCAGGACTTCGGCGCGCGGCAGCGAGAGATGCGGTTCGTCCTCGGCCCAGCGATTTTCGATCTCGCGGCGCTCGAGGTTCATGACGGAACCCGACAGCTCAGCGGCTTGAATATCCGAGAAGTGGCCGAGCAGCGCGTTCAGCTCCCCTTGGAGCGAGAGCATCTCGGCATCGTCGAGCTCCAGGCGGGCGAGCCGGGCGACGTGCCGTACCTCATCGAGAGAGATCGACATGGGATGTATCTTACCAGCCCCCGCCGGGTTTTATAATGAGGCTCATGAGCCGTCCGTCGTTTCGCGTGATCACCGGCGTTTTGACTGCGTTGGTGCTTCTTGGATTTCTGACCGAAGCGATCCGGCCCTACCTGCCCTCGAGCCCCGTCAACCGCCTTAGCAACGAGACCGCCGGATTCCTGCGCCAAGCCCGGTTTCAGCCGATCGACTGGCATGCAATGGGCGAAGAGCCGTTCGTCGAAGCGCGCCGGACCGAAAAGCCGATTTTGCTGCTGGTGGGCGCAAGTTGGAGCCCTCTGGGGCGACGCATGGACCAATCGATCTTCACCGCCCCCGAAATCACCCGGTTTCTGGCGCGCAATTTCGTCTGCGTCCGGGTGGATCTCGCTGAGACCCCGGCTTGGCGCGGCGCGTTCCTGCCGCTCTCACGCACGAACCCTCCCTTGAGCGCGGAATTCCAGATCTATTTCCTCGACGCGACGGGCCGTCTATACGACCTCGCCTCCTCCGAAACTGAGCTTCGCGGGGCTGACGTCGATCGGTTTCTGGATCGGCTGATGAGCGCGCGGGCGGGCTTCGAAGCCCTGCACCGCCGGGGGTTCGATCGCCCCGTGGCAGGGCTCCGCCCTCAAGAGGACCGCGCGCTTTTGGCGGCCGAAACGAACCAGCGTTATCCGAATTTCCTCGAACACCTGAATCAGATCCCCGAGTGGATTGATCCGCAAAACGGCGGATTCCGCGCGCCCGTGCCTCGCCTGCGGCCGCACAGTTGGGAGTTTCTTCTGCGTTTCGGAAAACCGCTCCCACCCGGCTTCGATCAGACCTACCAATCCCCGTTCGGCGATTGGCTCGACGGAGGATTCTTCACCGAAGACGCCCCTCGACGTTGGCAGGCGTCCAGCTTCGATAAAACGGCGATCGGCAACGCCTCGATGATGCGCGTACTCGCTCTAGCCGCGCTGCTCGAACCCTCCGCCACGCTCCACCGCCCGTTCGCCGAAAAGACCTTCGACGCCCTGGCCGGACCCTTTTCAAGCGAAGGATTGGTGCGCACCGCGCGCCTCGGCGACGCGGACCGGCGAGGCCGCAGTCCGAGCGGAAGCGTCTCGCAAACCGAACTCGCTGCGCTCTCTACAGAGGAGCGGCAAACGGCGATTCAGCGACTAGGGCTCCGCTCTACCCACAACCCCTCGATGAGCCCCTATGCGCTTCAGACCGATTTCTTCGACCCCGTGCATGGCCCGCTCCTGGAACGAACGCTTCGAGCGCTCCGCGAATCGACAAAGCAGCCGACCTACGAGTCCGAACCCAGCCTCGACGTCTGCGGCTATGTCGCGGCGAGACAGATCGAAGTGGCGCGATGGTGGGGCGACGAAGCTCGGCTCCGCAGCGCGATTCGGCTGGTGGACGCGCTCGAAAGGTTTCGCTCCGGGGAATCGCTCATGCACTTTCGCGTCACGGAGTACGGCCCCGACCCGTACTTGGGCGATTATCTCGCCTACGCCGACGCCCTACTGCAAGACTATCTGGCCACGGGGCGGGTCGTGTCGTTCGAGCGCGGACTGGAGGCGCTCGAAAAGGCGCTGACGCTGTTCCAAGGCGATGAGCCCGGCGCGTTCAATCTCGCGCTCCCTTCGACATTTCGAGCCGGCCCTCAACTCGCGAACGCCCCAGAGATCGCAGACCTTTCCGGCCCCAGTTGCAGCGCCCAAATCATTCGCCTGGCCTCGCGTTATGGCGCGCTGCTGCTTCAATCCGGAACACCCGTGCGACCCGAGATCCACCGCCGCGGTCTCGCCCTCACCCAAACCGCGCTCGCGACCATCGGCCTGTTTAGCCAAACGGCCGTCAAACTCGGGCCCCTCGCCTCGGGATATTTCGACGCCAGCGCGGAAGTGGCGGCGGGTGTCGCCGCCTACGCCGTCGGGCCGAACGCGGTCGAAAAAGCCGCCGCGCTCTGCCGTCAAGCGCCTTTCTGCCTCGTCGCACCGGCGTTCGGGGACGTACGACTCGACTTGCAAAACCGCCCTCCAGGGTTCTATGTCGTTCGCGAAGGACGCGTGGAAGGCCCCCTTGACCTCGCTCAGGCCGCCGAGTCGCTCGCACCTTCCACCGAATCATCTTCGAAAAACAACCTCTTTTCCTTTTGAATCGTAGGCCAATTTCAAGAAAGAAGCCTTGAAGGCGGGGTGAGCTGCTTCCTTCAGCCAACGATTCTATGGGTAGAATGGATTCTTCAGGCGTTCCGAAGGGCTCGATCTTCAAGGCAGCGTCGCCTTCGAAAGGGCTTCCCGGGCGTCAAATCCAAGAGCAAGGAAGGCCGATGATGTCATCGCCGACAACGACAGATTTAATTCATTTATCGCAAGCGAAAGAAGTATTTCGTAATCCCAGTATCGACGAACTCGTGCGACACTGTCTCGAAAGCGACGGGTGCGAGCAAGCCTCGAACGAGGCGGTCGTGGCCCACACCGGGAAGTATACGGGTCGCACGCCCAAAGACAAATACGTGGTTCGAGAGCCCGGCTCGGAAAGCGAGATTTGGTGGGACAACAACAAGGCGATGGACCCCGCACAGTTCGCCAAACTCCGGGAGATCGCCGGTCGCTACGCCGAAGGCAAGCGGCTCTACGTGATCGACACCTACGGCGGCGCCGATCCAGAGCACCGCATCGCGGCGCGATTTATCGTCGAGCGTCCATACCACGCGCTGTTCATCAAGCAGCTGCTGATCCGCCCGAGCGAAGAAGAGCTGCGCGGCTACGAGCCCGATTGGACGATCTGCGATTTCGGAAAGCGCACGCTCGATCCCGCGACCGAGGGCAACGGAAGCGACGCAGCAATCGCTCTGAACTTCGCCGCGAAAGAGGTTCTCATCCTCGGGACCGAGTACGCGGGCGAGATGAAGAAATCGGTCTTTACGATTCTGAACTATCTTCTGCCGCTCAAGGGCGTCTTGAGCATGCACTGCTCGGCCAATATCGGCCAAGAAGGCGACACCGCACTGTTCTTCGGACTTTCGGGCACCGGCAAGACCACGCTCTCAGCCGATCCGGAACGTCGCCTTATCGGCGACGACGAGCACGGCTGGGACGAAAAGGGCGTGTTCAACTTCGAGGGCGGCTGCTACGCCAAGTGCATCAACCTCAGCCAAGAGGGCGAACCCGAGATCTGGAACGCGATCCGCTATGGTTCGGTTCTGGAGAACGTTCCTCTGAAGGAGGGCGGCGTTCCGGACTACACCGACGCCTCTCGTACCGAAAACACCCGCTGCGCGTATCCGATCGACTACATCGACGGGGCGGTTATCCCGAGCGTGGGCGGCCATCCTCAAAACATCGTGTTCCTCACCGCCGACGCGTTTGGCGTGCTCCCCCCCATCGCGCGGCTGACCTCCGAGCAAGCCATGTTCTATTTCCTGAACGGCTACACCGCGAAGGTCGCCGGGACCGAGGCCGGAGTCACCGAGCCGCAAGCCACGTTCTCGACGTGCTTCGGCGCGCCGTTCCTCCCGCTTCGCCCCAAAGTGTACGCGGACCTTCTCGGTCAAAAGATCGAGACGCACCAAGCCAAAGTGTGGCTGATCAACACCGGTTGGACCGGCGGCCCTTACGGCGTCGGCTCGCGCATGAAGCTCAAGTACACGCGCGCGATGATCCACGCGGCATTCTCCGGCGCGTTGGACACGGCACCCTTTGAAACCGACCCGGTCTTTGGGCTTTCGATTCCGACCGCGTGCCCCGAAGTTCCTAGCGAGGTCCTCACCCCTCGTTCCACCTGGGCCGATCAAACCGCGTACGACGCGAAGGCGCGGGAGCTGTTCGAGATGTTCCAAGCGAACTACCGCAAGTTCCAGTAGGGCGTTTCAAAAAGAGCGGGGCGTCCGATCGGACGCCCCGTTTTCGCGTTTGGAGGTCGGCGGCAAAGTCTCCCCTTTGCGGCCGGGACCAGGTCTCCCCTCCCCCCGGCCGTTCTCCGCCTTCGATTCCGGGCTCTTAGTGCCCCGGAACGATTCGGTCCACGTTGTGATAGCCAGGCAGCGCCCCTCGCAACGTCTGCTCCCACTTGAAATACTTGGCGTGACCGTCTTGGAAAGCGTAGTTCACTCCGCCGTTCCAAGCCAGACGCTCCAGGCGCTCCATGAACCAATCCTCCGCGGGATCGCCGGGATGATGCTCGCCCATGTACAACTCGAGGTCGTCCCAATCCGGCGTATCGTGGTCCCCCTCGGCGGTTTCGGGCCAGGGATGATAGTCGGGCTCAGCGGCTTCGATATTGCGCAACGCCACCAGAATCTGGTTCGCGGGGCTGCTGCCGAAGGTCATATCCGCGCCGTGCGAAAACAGACCGTTCAACGAATAGTCGGTGCGCGGCGTCACAGGATCGCCGTGGTCATCGGTAATCTGATGACGCTGATACGCCGGGGTCTTAAAGATCCCTTCGTTCTTGACGTATCCATAGAGCGGCTCGAACCATTGATAGTCCGCGTCGTGATCCACGTACATCGAAAGATCGTCGTAATCCGCCGAATACATCAAGATCGCCAGGCCGATCTGTTTCACGTTGCTCAGATCCGCCGTCTTTTTCGCGGCGTTCTTCGCCTGGGCGAACACCGGGAAAAGGATCGCGGCGAGAATCGCGATGATCGCGATCACGACGAGCAGTTCGATCAAGGTAAAGGCATTTCGCTTCAAAATAAGAACTCCCTCAAGGCCTCAAGGACTGGATACCCCTGGGCGGTATAGGAGCATTATACGTTAGGGGGGTATGGAATGCAAGCAGTTTTTCGACTTTTATACCGAGCCTTAAACAAAAGAAGCGCTCTTAAAGATCCGAGAAGTCGCGATGGAAGCTCGTCCATCCTTCCGGCGCGAACTCGCCCCGAACGATGCCCTTTGCCTCGACGCCCGCCTGCTCGGCGGCCTCGATCTCTTTCGGCGCGTCGCTCAAAAACAGCATCTCGGACGGCTCGATCTTCAAGCGCGAGGCGATCGACCGATAGCTTTCCGGCGATGTTTTGGGACCGACGCGCGTATCGAAAAAGCCGTCGAAAAGCGGGGTGAGATCGCCCTCCGGAAGGTGGCCGAAGATCAAACGTTGCGCGAGTTCGCTCCCCGAGGAGTAGATCGCCAGACGAAGCCCCGCCTCCTTCCAGCGGTGAAAAGCCGGCAGCACATCCGGATAGATCTCTCCTTGCAGTTCGCCGGCGGCATACCCCCGTTCCCAAATGCGCCCTTGGATCGACTTAAGCCCGGTGGACTTGCGATCCCGATCCATCAGCCACAGGAGGTACGCCAGGGGAGGCTCCTCCCAAGGAGGCGGGGTTTCCCCCTCCGACTCGTCGCGGGCGTGCTCGGCGCGGAGCGCGTCGAAATCGCTTTCGAGTTGGGGGGTCCCGTTCTCATCGGCCAAAAACGCCGCCATCCGCTGCCGAGCATACGGAAAAAGGGTTCGCGTCACGAAATCGATCGGGGTCGTGGTCCCTTCGATGTCCAATAAAACCGTGCGTCGCAAACTCAGTCGAACCTTAGAGCTTTTGCAGCTCGGCCGGGATGAAGTCGAGGCCAAAGCACACCGGCATGTACCCCTTCTCTTTCCCGCTTTCGGTGTAGTGCGGTGTCCACCCCGAAGTGTCTTGGAACAGCCGAATCGCGCGGATACGGCGCTCCTTCAGCAAGTCGAACCAGTGCAGCGTGCCCGCAGGGACCCGAAGCAGATCCCCCGAACCCACCACGATCTCCGTCACCGGCCCCTGAGCGGGGTTGATATAGAACACGCCGCGCCCTTCGATGATGAAGCGCACCTCGTCTTCGTCGTGCCAGTGCTCTTTATTGAACTTGTTGAGCATCGCGTCGAGCCCTGGGGTCGCCTCCCCGACGTCGATCACGTCCGCGGTCACATACCCGCCCGAGGCCTTGAGCTGCTCGATCTCGATCGCGTAGGCGTTCAGGATCTCCTCGTTGGTAGCCGCGCCCTCGACGTCGTGCTCGGGCTTCCAAACCTCATAGCCGATCTGAATGGAGGCGAGAAACGCCTTCGCTTCGGCATAGTCGGTGATCGTGCGATCCTGATCGGGAATTCTTACGGTTGCCATGACTGTGCTCTCGCCCTTTTGAAGAGAAGGGGCGAGCCTCTTTCTACGCCGCCGACGAGCCGACGTTTCTCTTCATATTATAACGTTTCCGCTCGAACCCCCGAGCCGCGGCGCCTCGCCTCGATCTCGAATAAGAACTCCAGCGTCTCCAAATGGCGCTTCGCTTCCTCGAATGTCTGTCCCCAGGTATAGAGTCCGTGCCCGCGAAGCAAAAACGCGTGCGCTTTCGGCTCCCCGGCGCAACGCTCCGAAAGCTCGGCGGCCAAAGCGGTCATCTCCTGCGAGTTGTTCAGGACCGGAATCCGCTCGACATGTTCGTGCGTCGCGACTCCCGCGAGCGCCTTGAGCATTTCGTAACCGCTCAGTTCCAGCACCTCTTCCCGCGCGGGCACCAGCATCGAGAGCAGCGTATTCCACACCGAATGCGTGTGCAGCACCACCGTCGCCGGATAGTGCCGGTAGATCGGCAGGTGCAGCAACGCCTCGGCCGAGGGCCGCCCGTCGCCGTGGATCGCGTGCGCCTGCTCGTCGATTTCGATGAGATCTGCCGGTTCGATCGCGCCCTTATCCACCCCGCTCGGCGTCATCAGCACGCGCAAGGGGTCCGCGCTCAACAAGCAGCTATAGTTGCCGCCCGTTCCGGGAGACCACCCCCGACCGTGCGCGTAATGGATCAGCTGAACCAGTTGCTCTCTCACGGCTAGGAATATGACACAATGAGCTACCCAGCGCCATGATCTCCTCGGAAAACTCTTCCCCGCTCTCCCGCCAAGCGGGAGCCTTCGTCTCCCCGGCGTTGCGCCAAATCACCTTGGAAGTCCAAAAGGTCGACGGCGTCAACCTCGGCCAGGGCACCTGCCAACTCCCCACGCCCTCGGAAGTCGTCGAAGCCGCGGCGCAAGCGCTCCGAAACGGCGTCAACCGCTATACCGATCCGCGCGGCCTCGCCTCGCTTCGCGAAGCGATCGCCGCCAAGCTCACGCATTTCAACCGCATTCCAGGCCTCGATCCCGAGCGAAACGTCCTGGCGACCAGCGGCACCACCGGCGCGTTCGAAACCGTGTGCGCGACGCTGCTCGACCCGGGCGACGAAGTTCTACTCTTCGAACCGTACTACCCCTATCACCTCCAAGCGCTGCGGCGCTATCAGGCGAACGTTCGCTTCGTTCCGCTCCTCGGCCCCGAGTGGGAGCTCGACGACGCGGCGCTTCGCGCTGCGCTCACGCCACGCACGAAGTTTCTGCTGTTGAATACGCCCGGCAACCCGACCGGCAAGGTCTTCACCCGTGAGGAGTTCGTCCGAATCGCGGCGCTGCTCCAAGGGACCGAAACGCTCGTTGTGACCGACGAAATCTACGAATATATGACCTTCGACGGCCGCGCGCACCTCTCTCCGGCCGCCGTTCCCGAATTGCGCGACCGGGTCGTCACGATGGGCGGGTATTCGAAGACCTTCTCGATCACCGGTTGGCGCGTCGGCTACCTTAGTGCGCCGGAGCCGCTGATCCGCCCGCTCGCGCAGACGATGGACGCCATCTACGTCTGCCCCCCGGCCCCGTTGCAGCAGGGCGTCGCCGAAGGCATCGCGGGATTCCAAGACGATTTTTA
Organism: bacterium; assembly: GCA_037189405.1. Lineage (GTDB taxonomy): Bacteria > Armatimonadota > Fimbriimonadia > Fimbriimonadales > Fimbriimonadaceae > JBBCJD01. The sequence continues at coordinate 23,970 of JBBCJD010000006.1, read as the reverse complement.
CGAAGCGCTTCGGGCCAAATACGAAGGCAAACGGGATCGGCTCGCCGCCGGACTCGCCAAGGTGGGCCTACGCCCCTTCCGCCCTCAGGGGGCCTACTACCTGCTGGCCTCCTACGAGGCGCCGGAGCTTTCCAGTCGGGAGTTCGTTTCCCGCATGATCGCCCACACCGGGGTCGGTGCCGTCCCTTCGGATGATTTCGTGCGAGACGCTTCCCAAGCGCGGTGGGTGCGGTTTTGCTGCGCGGTAGAGGACGCCGTTCTCGACGACGCCCTCCACCGACTCACTCGGCTTTAAGCGGCCCCGGAGGCATTTCTCTTCGCAGATAGACCCAGACGCGACCCTGCTTGATCCGGCTCGGACCGGCTTGATAGCCCTTCCTCACTAACGTCTCCTCCGCTTCGCGAATCATTTGCCATATTTCCTGATATTCCGGGGAGACCTTTCGTCTTCGATCGACCTCGTCGCCGAGGATCCAGATGTTATAACCACTCGCATCGTTTTCTTCGATCCCCGTGGCTTGTAAGGCCTCTTTGCGAAATCGTTTCATGATCTCGCTCCAGGTTCCATAAAGTTCCTGTTTCCGAGCGATGAGCGCTTCGGATTCCCGTTTTTCCTCGGGCGTGAGATCCGTTTTCAATGTCGAAGGGAGTTCGATACTGAATGTATCGCCCACGAGCAGGTCCGGTTTGCCGTCTCCATTCCAATCGGTCACGGTCGGCTTCGCCGCCGAGCAACACCGATCCGTTGGAACGCCCTCCCCTTCGCGATCCGGAATGAGAACCGTTGGTGGCTTGACGCGGTTCGGAACGCCCCCTTCGAACTCGTAGAGCGCCACGCCCCCTTTCCCGTTTCCGAGCAGCAGCTCCCACTCCCCGTCGAGATCCCAATCTGCCAGATGAACGCCCGGATGGTTGACCGGAATAGCTTCTCCTTCGCAAAGAATGGGCTGGGGATCGGCAAACACGAGCGGCCCTCGCCCGGTTAAAAAGCTCAAGCCTTCGTTCGTCGACACGATGAGATCGACGATTCCATCGCCGTTCAGATCGGCCGCGGCGCATGTATTGTTGCTTCCCCGGGGCAGATAGATATTCTTTCCGTCCTCCATCTTGAGGCACTGATTCGGCGCGAAACGCCCATCGCCGAGGTTTTTAAAGAAGTACAGCCACCCCCGGTTCGAACCGGAGATCAGATCCTTCTTCCCGTCTCCGTCCATATCCACAAACTGTGGAGTAAAGCCGATGCATCACCCCGCGTGAACGGCAGCGTCTTCTTCGCCGGCCTTAAGAAAAGTGAAATCCTTGAACTGGGGGCACGTGTCGGTCCCGTAATTGGGATAGACCCGTAATTTGCCGTCTCCAAACTGCCCCACGAGCAGCTCGCGCTTCCCATCGCCGTCGATATCCTCATAAAGCGGCGCCGCATACCCCTCTTCCGCTAGAATCGGAGCCTCTTTCGCCACGACCCAAAAGGGCATTTCAAAGACAGGAGTCGCGGAAAAGCCTGCCAACACCGTCCAAAATCCGTACATTCCTTCCTCCTTTAAAGGGAAAGGCTAGGGGAACATCCCCTAGCACCGATAAATCAAGTTTTCCTATAGCGCCCTGGGCTTGGTTTTTCGGTAGTAATAGAAGTCATATTGGTATTTCCATCCCCCGTTCGGATGAGGTTCGTATGAATCGCTCCACGACGTGGACTGAAGAGGATATTTTGCCAACACGCCAAGCTTCCATTGAAGTCTTTGAGCGGGCGCAAGATTGAAATCATCGCCTGGTTCGTAGGAATCAAACGTCGGATAAGTCAACTTACTCGCTTTGGCATGGCCATCGAACCATCCCACAGTTGCAGCATCGTTATGCCGAGCATGCAGGGAACGAACACCATTGATGTAATCACCGAAGATGACCTCTGTTCTCATCAAATACAGGCCAGAAGAGCCAGAGTAGGAGCTGGCCGCATCCGCCACCAAAATCGTCTCGCTTGTCGACTCAATTTCGGAAAGAGGGATTCCCTGGGTAGATCCCTCAACCCAGTCGAGGATGCCATAGGCAAGAGGTGGATTGTTCACGTCCCAAAAGTAAGCAGAGGGGATCCCTAGCGCTGCAGAGCAATCCAAAATAGGAATACTCTTCATATAGGGTTGAATTGAACCTTCTTGCATATGGACCACGCGTGGTTCGCTCGGCACAAAAAGGAAGGAGCCGTACCAAAAAACCGCTTTCCCTGCTGCCGGAGCAGGAGCGGAAAGCCAGGTATACGTGGGCAAGAGGTCGTCATGGTCCGACGCATACATCACAAAAGCAAGGCTCACCTGCTTTAAATTCGAGATACAGCTCGCTTTTTTGGCCGCTTCCTTGGCCTGAGCGAACACGGGGAAGAGGATGGCGGCGAGGATCGCGATGATTCCGATCACCACCAACAGTTCGATGAGCGTAAAAGCCGCTCGTCGCGCACGACCCTCGAGAGAGGACCGGGCGCAGAGAGTATGATCATAAGAGCGATTCATTTTTGGATTGATCTCCTAAAGGTTTCGCATGGGGGGATGGGTTCCAGCCGTCCCTCCACTCACACGGGCCGGCGCCTTGCGGCGCGCGGCAAGCGACGAAAGGTGGGCGATACCCATCCCCACCGGCAGACAATAAACCACCTGGAAGAGCGCGAACAGCAACCCCTCCGTATTCGGAAGCAACAGCGCCCCCACGATAAAGGTCAAGAGTAAAAGCGGCATCATCGCGTGATACACCGCGCGGGCCGCGCGGGCGGGGATCATCCTCCCGGCGATCCAGCCCGCGATCCACGGAGCCACGAGGGGATAGCCCACCCCCACCAAAAAGCCGAGCGAAAGATCGGGGAACGGCAGCGGCTCAGGCCAAAGCCTTCGAATTTCGGCGGGCGAAAGATTCCACGGAATGCGATAGCCCGTCGCCTGAGGCAAAAACAGGCGGGTCTGCAAGATCACGAAATAGAGCACCAACGCAGTTTGAAAGCACCCGTACGCGACGAGATTGGCCCGTCCGACCCGCTTGGTCAACGGCGTCGGGGACTCGTTTTCATACCACGTCAAAAGATACTCTTCCGCGATCTCCTCGGCTTGGCCGTAGCGCTGAAGCGCCTGGCGCGTGGCTGCCTCCCGGGCCAGTCCGGCCTCTTCGTAAGTTCGAACCGACTGCTCGAGATGAACGCGCGTCTGCGCCAAAAAATCGAGCCGCTCCTCGTACGGAACGAACCGAACCAAAGGAGCCCCCAATCGCTGGAGAAAATCCTCAAGGACCGGATTGGGTTCCTGCACGTCGAGCAGCTCCTCCAAAAGGAACGCCTCGGCAGAGAGGGCGTTAGGTCTTTTGTTCACCGAAGTCCCCCATCACCCGGTCCATGGCCCAGTTCAATCGCTTCCAAGCCTCCAGGCTGTGCGTCAGCTGCTCGAGCCCTTTGTCGGTGATGCGATAGATCTTCTTGGGGCGCTCGGTGCCGAATGCTCCCCACTCTCCGACCACGAGCCCCTCGCGCTCCATCTCATGCAACAAAGGATAGAGCGTGCCCTGACGGAACGCGATGGCGCTCTCGGTACGGCGCTCGATCTCGTGCGTGATCGCATAGCCGTGCGCCGGCCCCTCCCGAAGCAGCCCCAAAATCAGCGTTCGGGTATTCCCTTTCAACAACTCGGTTGGAATTTTTTTATGTCGCATCACTGTATACATCGGATTGATGTACATACAAGATAACTCAAAAGGAGACGAATGCCAAGAGGCTCGATCAAAATGCCAATTTTTTGTAAAATTGGTCTAAATTCGAATGAACCGGGCGAGAGCGCTTTATAATAGAGGCCAAACAGCATGCTGCCGATCTACCTTTTCTGTCTTCTCGTCGGGGGTGGACTGGTGCTTTTATCCCAGTTCGGAGGGGATCACGGCCACGATGCGGCGCATACGGGCTTTGAGACCGGGCACGGGCACGACTTCAGTCATGTTCAAGGAGGGGGCGCACCGCAAGGCGCCGATTTCCTCCTGGTCTTTCTCAATCTCCGATTTTGGATCTACGCTTTGGCCTGTTTCGGGCTGATCGGGCTGGTTCTGACGCTTGGGACCGGCCAAGCATCGCGACCCATTCTGATCACCTCGATCGTGACCGGACTGATCGGAGGCTACGCCGTAAGCTGGCTCTACCAGTTCGCGATGCGGAGCGACATGCATTCGAATATCGAAATTCGAGACCTGGTGGGGACGCTGGGTCGCGTGACAGTGGCGTTGCGACCCGGCGAACCGGGACGGATCGAAACGCACGTGGGCGGCGAGACCATCGAGCTGCTCGCCTATGGAAAAGAGCCGAACGAGATTCCCCGGGGGAGCGACGTTCGGATCGTGGATATCGAAGGGGGGCGGGCCTACGTCGTCTCGCATCGTGAGGAATCAACAGATTAAATGATATTGAATCTTTCGCAAGCCGTGGCCGGAGCGTTCATCACGCTCTTTTTCATCGGCTGCTTTATCGTTTTGACGCGGATCTTCATGAAGATCTGCCCACCCAATGAGGTCTATATCTTTTCGGGGCGCGGAGAACGGCTCGCCGACGGGCGAGGACGCGGCTACCGCGTGCTCTTCGGCGGCCGCGCGCTCTACATTCCGATCTTTATGAGCGTCGAGCGGATGAGCCTCAACATCATCGAGGTGCCAATCGCGGTGCGCAACGCGTACTCGCAAGGCGGCATCCCGCTCGCAGTGGACGCCATCGCGAACGTGAAGATCTCCGGAGAACCGGCGGTGATCGGCAACGCGATCGAGCGTTTCCTCGGGCGAGACCTCAACGAGATTCGCCGCGTCGCCAAAGAGACGCTCGAAGGCCATCTGCGCGGCGTGCTCGCGCGGCTGACGCCCGAAGAGGTGAACGAAGACCGCCTTAAGTTTGTGCAGGAGCTGGCTGAAGAGTCGGAGCTCGACCTCCGCAAACTCGGCATCCACCTCGATACCTTGAAGATCCAGCACGTCAGCGACGATTTGCAGTACCTCGACGCCATCGGCCGCGAGGCGATCGCCAACGTCATCAAAGCCGCGGAGATCGTCGAAAGCGACGCCCAACGCGCCGCCGAGATGGAGGAAGCCGGCAACGAAGCCCGGGCGAGCGTCAAAGAGGCGAACGTCAACGCGTCGATCTCGCAGATGAAGAACGAGCTCCGCAAGATCCAAGCGGATCTCGAAGCGAGCGTCAAGGCCGAAGAGGAGCGCACGCTCGCGGCGGCGCGCGAGGCCCGCGCGATCGCCGAACAAGAGCTTCAGCGCATCCGTACGATCGTCGCCGAGCTCCGGCTTCGGGTCGACCAGATCCTGCCCGCCGAAGCGAACCGCACGGCGCAAGAGAACCTCGCCCGCGGCGAGGCCGCCATCTTGCGCGAGCGCGGCGTCGCGATGAGCCAGGCGCTCCACATGATGCATTCGGCTTGGTCTCAGGCCGGCGAACACGCGCTCAGCATCTACCTGATCGAAGACATCGAAAAGATCCTGGCCTCGGCCTCCAAGGGCGCGAACAAGATCTCGATCGACCAACTTCAAATGATCGATTCGGGCGACGGTAAAGTGCTGTCGAACTATGTCGCTGCCTACCCTGAGATGCTGCACACCGTGTTCCGAGCTCTCGAACAGACCACCGGCATCGCCATCGAGCAAGCGATCTCGACCCGGCCGACCCCGACCCCCAACACGGAGGCAAACGCGTGATCGAGCTGATCTCTTTTAGCGCCGGTGCGCTCTTTTTGCTGCTGTTCCTCGGCTTTATCGGCCTGCGGAACCTGATCCACGTCTGCGCGCCCAACCAAGTGCTGATCTTCTACGGAGGCCGGCGTCGAATGGGCGATCGCCTGCTCGGGTACCGCTACATCAAAGGCGGGCGCGGCTTTCAAGTCCCGATCATCGAGCGGGTGGACCGGATGGATCTGACCAACATGGTGATCGACATCAGCGTTCACAACGCGTATTCGAAGGGCGGTATCCCGCTCATCGTACAGGGCGTCGCGAACGTCAAGATCGCCGGGCACGAGCCGCTGCTCGCGAATGCGATCGAGCGGTTCCTGGGCACGCCGCGCCAACAGATCGTTCAGATCGCTCGCGCGACGCTCGAAGGTTCGCTTCGCGGCATCCTCGCGACGATGACCCCCGAGCAGGTGAACGAGGACAAACTGCTCTTCGCCGAACGGCTGGTCGCCGACGTCGAGCAGGACATGACGAATCTCGGGCTGATCGTCGATACGATGAAGATCCAAAACGTCCAAGACGACGTGAAGTATCTGGACTCGATCGGCCGCCAGCGCAACGCTCAGATCTTGAGCAAAGCGCGGATCGCCGAGGCGATCGCACGCGCCGACGCGCGGTACCGCGCCGCCGAAAACTTAGAGCGGGAGTCGAAGGCTCAGATCGACGCCCAGACCGACATCGCGCGGGCGGACGCCGACATGCAGCTCACCGAAATTCGCACGCGCCGCGCCGCGCTGGTCGCCGAGGAACAGGCGCAAGTCGCGGCCCTCGTCGCACAGGCGGATGCCGACGTGCGCGTCCAAGAAGCGCGCCACGAACAGGTGAAACGGCTGCTCGAAGCGGACGTGGTCAAACCCGCCGAGGCCGAAGCCTCCGCCGCCGAGGCGCTCGCCAAAGCCGAAACGGTCGATATCATCGAAGACGCCCGCGCGAAATCCGATGCGCTGCTCAGCCTGGCCGAAACCTGGCGCGAAGCCGGTCCCAGCGCGCGGGAGATCCTGCTTTCGCAAAAGCTGGACAAGGTGATCGGCGCGATCACCGAAGTGATCCCGGAGACCGCAGTCGAAAAGGTGACGATGATCGACGTCGGGCCGCAAAGCAACTGGCCCGCCCGAACCCTCGGAACCTTGGAGCAGATCAAGCAGATCTTTGGGATCGACGTGGTGCAAAAGCTTCAACAGATCGGCGAACCCCCCGCCGCGACTCCCAGCCGCGCTCCGTCGATCGAGCCGCCTGAGCCTCCGGCTCCGCCTTCGCCGCCGCCTCCCCCTCAAGCGCCGCCAAAAGCGCGCTGATGAAACGAAAAGAGGCCCCCGCCTTTCGAAATCCGAAAGGACGGGGGTTTTCTATTCTGGGACATGCGTTTTCCGCCCACTTGCCGCATCGCGTAGACCCCAGCGCAGAGCACAGCCGAGGGTCCCCAATGCGCAGGCGGCCAACGATAATGCTACACACCGTCTCGATCGTGGGCGCGCAGCCTCCGCATCTTTGGATATGCCGGGCAGCTATTTCGGGAGATCGATCCCGAACACTCCTTCTCGCCGGACGGCGCGATGTCGCCTACTCTCAGAAGCGATCGCCCCGGAGGACTGCAGGGGGAGGAGAGCATGATCGTTTTGGCGCGCGGTGACGCGAGACATGCTCTCCTCGATGGCCTCACAAGTTGATCTCGGCGGTAGGCGAGCATCATCGCTTTGGTGCGCGGGGTGACGCCACGGAACGGAAGCGGCGGACCGAAATCGAAGGCGCGCTACCTCCCTGCTCGGTCGAGGATCGCCCCGATCGCCTCGTCGAGTTCCCGGCTTTCGATCTCGTCGGTCATCGCGATCATCCGGCCGTCGGGCCCGAGCAAAATGGGATGGTGCCCACCGGCAAGCCCCAGCAACTCATGCAGCCCTTCGTCGAGAACGGTCGGCCAAGTCAATTCATATTGCGCGTTGATGTCGAGGACCTTTTGCCGCGCCTCGGCAGGGCTCGGACTCTCTTGCTGGCAGATCGAAATCACCTCAAATCCACGATCTCGGTACTTCTTCCACACCCGATCAATTCGCGGCAACGCCGCGACGCAACTTCCTCAACCGTACGGCCAGATCTGGAGCAGAACGTACTTCCCGCGGTATTGTTCGAGGTCTAGCGTTTGTCCTTCCAGGGTTCGGGCACGATACTCCATCGGAGCCCGGGCAAGCGAGAGCATCCTCTCCCGCCCACGCCCGAAATGTCGCGCTTTCGCGCTGGACGATTGTTTGAGCGCCTCGACAAAAAACCACAGGTCCTCTTCGGAGACCCCGCTTCGATGCTGGTACCGGAACACGTGATCGACGAGCACTTGGATCCGCCCTTCCATCAGCGGCGCGCGCTCCGCGATTTTCGCAAAGAGCGCGGCGTGGCCTCCCCGCTCTCCCCGTGCCCGCGCATGGGGCCCCTCCCAAATCGCGAGCAACAGTTCGCGGCTTTGCAGCTCCTCCCGCTCGTTCGCCGAGAGCGCCTTCGACGAACTCAGAAGCTCACGGATCGTATCGAATTCCTCCTGCCACCGCCCCTTCGCCGCCCGATCGATCGGCGCAGGATTGGCTTTGGGCGTTTGGAGGGCCGATCGCGCCCACGCTTCGGGATCGAGTGGGAAGCTCGGTAGGCGGCCGAGCAAGCGCATGACTTCGGCTTTCCAAAGCTCCGGACGATCGGGCTGTGCTCGCGCGGCCTTAAAAGCCGCCTCCCAACCCGCCCGAACCTCGGCCTCGCGATCGAGAAGCTCTCGGACGGCCTGGGCCTCCTCTTGGGAAAGGGGTGGCGAGCAAACGCATCGCGGGATATCGAACAAAAGGGGCTTGGGGGGTAAGGGAGCGGCCCACCCGGGCAACCCCACAAAAAATAGCATGAACTGCATGGCTTTGTTCGGGGGCCGGCCTGGCCGGCCCCATCGATCCTTAGTAGCAGATCCCCGCGCTATCCCAAGACTTACGGATCAAGTGATAATAAAAGTCCTCACACTGCTCCGGCGTGTTTGTGCCAAACCCTCCGGGAGAAGTGAGCTGCTTACGCGGACCTTTCAAAATATCGCCGAGGCGATAGTAGAGCCACCCTTCGTACTCCGAAGCCGGGGCCGACGGGCTTCGCCCATAGTTACGGAACTGCACCCTGTACGCTTTGGCGTGTCCATCGGCCCAGCCGACCACCGACTGATTCCCCGTATGTCGTCCGTGCATCGCGGGCGCGTTATAGTACATCGAAACGATAATGAAATAGCGGTAAGCATATCCATGTGAGGGTGTATAGTAAGCACTATCGCCTAAGCCCATCGTTTCCGCGGGCGCCTCGATATCGGACATATTGAGCTGCGCAAGCCGCTGATTCATTCCATAAGAAATCGGCGACGGAACGTATTGCGAGGTTGTTTGACCCAATCCATCTGCCGAACGGCAATCGCTCAATTGATGGGCTTTTGTATAAGGCGACAGAATCCCTTTGCTAAAATCGTATTCTCGAGTCGGCTTATCGACTTCGTAATACCAATAGCGTCGCAGCGTCGTCCCCGGAATGTCATAGTTCGTTTGGGGCAGTGTATCGTCGTAGTCCCCGGCATAGAGCACGAACGCGAGCGACATCTGTTTGAGGTTCGAGATGCAGTTCGCCTTCTTCGCGGATTCCTTCGCTTGGGCGAAGACCGGGAACAAGATCGCCGCAAGAACCGCGATGATCGCGATCACCGTCAACAGTTCGATGAGCGTAAACGCGCTTTTCGACGCGAGAGGCAGGCGGACTCTTCTCGAAGGGACTCCTCGAGAAGGTCCGGTTTTGTTGTAAGATAGATGAATCATTGGGAGTACGTCTCCTTGATGTGAGGAGAGGACGGGATCCATCCGTTCCTCTCCAGTGCTCTTCGGCGTTTCCACCGAAGCATCGACGATGAAAGGTGGGCCGTCAGACAACCCACCGGCAGCCAATAAATCGTGAGCAAGACGGCGAACACCAGCGCCGTGGTTTGGGGGAGGAGCATCAGACCCATCAAAAAGCATCCGAGCGCCATGATCATCACGATGTGATACACCGCACGAGGCGCGCACACCGGGATGAGCCGGCCACAGATCCAGCCCCCGACGATCGGAGCGATCAAAGCGAAAGCCAGATGCGCCAGGAACTGCCACGTCAAATCGGGATAGGGTAGCGGCGACGGAAAGACCTGTCGCACTTGCGCGGGGCTGAGCCCGAGTTTGAGCGGTTGCCCGCTGGGCAGAGCGTTGCCGATCTGGATGAAACACATATAGAGCCCACACATCAGCCCGAACACCGAGTTCGCGGTGACGTTCGCGCGGCCGAGCGCGTTATATACGGGTGAATTAACTTCATCTTCGTAGCTTTCGAACGCGAGTTTTTTCGCCAGGATCTTCGGATCGCCGTTACGCGTCACGATGCGCCGCTCAGCCTCTTCGCACGGCGCGCCGAGGATCACCTCGTCGTTGATCCGGTGCTCCAGCCAAAGCGCCTGTTCGCTCACCAAAAGCTCGCGTTTCGGCTCGGAAACCGCGCCCCGAAGTTCCCGCGAGAGGGCGGACAAGTATTCAGCCGCGGTTTGGGCCGTCGTCCGTTTCATGCGCGCCCTCCAAAAAGGTCGGCGATCCACGCGTGCTCTTGGGGGGCCGGGTCGTGAATCACGTTATGGACGGCTTCGGCGTAGCGGCTCCAGGCGCTCACCTGATGCTCCGCCTCGGTCCGACCTTTTTCGGTGAGGCTGTACACTCGCCGCGCTCGCTCCCCCTCCGGATGCTCCCACTGGCTCTGTACATGCCCCTGCTTTTCGAGTTGGTGCAAAAGCGGATAGAGCGTGCCGGGCTGAAACACCAGATGCGCGCTCGAACGCCGCTCCAACTCGCGGGCTAGTTCCACACCGTGCCTCTCACGCTCACGCAAAAGCACCAAAATCATCATGGAGGGGCCGGCGTTGATCAGGAAACCTTCTTTTTTTCGCATCAAATGAACCTAGTTAATGACTCGATACTTATTGAGTCATTATATCAGCAGTTTCCAAAGATGCCAAATTTTTCGGGCTCTCGCTTTTAAAGCGGAAGCCAAACCTCTTCGAAACCGAAGCGGGAATCTTCGGAAAGTTTTCTTGGCCCAAATCGAGGGCTTTCGGGCGATTTTCGGCGTCAGAAAAACCGTACGGGAGGTTTCGACATGTACGTCGTGATTTCGAAATGGGAGATCTTCCCCGAGCAGGAAGAAGCGTTCAAGGCCGCCAGTAAGAAGATGCGCGCGGCGATCGACAGTTGGCCTGGCGTCGTCCAAACGCAATGCCTCCGGACCGAGGACGGCTGTCTCGCGGTCATCACCTACGATGGCCCCGATTCCTACCACAAACTGATCCAAGATCCCTCCGGGCCGTTTGAAAAAGCTGTGTCCGAAAGCCAGATGGAAAGCTACGGCCGATGGGTGTGGTCCGAGCGAGGCGAGGAATGGGATATCTGAACATAGCCTTCGGGTAAAATCTGTTCGCAAAGGGCAACGGTTTGAGACCGGCGACCGATGAAGGCCGCCGGTCGTTCGCTTTTTGCGGGACTTAAGGAGCGAACATGGCAACGCTGGTCATCGTAGGGGCGCAATGGGGAGACGAAGCCAAAGGCAAGCTCGTCGACGTGTTGGGGGCGGAGGCCGATATGGTCGTCCGCTATAGCGGAGGCAACAACGCCGGGCATACCGTCATCGCCCAGGGCCGAGAGTTTAAGTTTCACCTGATCCCCGCCGGCATTCTGCACCCGCATTGCGTCGCCGTCGTCGGCGCCGGCATGGTGATCTGCCCGAAAGCGCTGCTCGAAGAGTACGACCGCACCCGCGCGATGCAGCCCGAACTCGGCACGCTGCGCATCTCGGCCGCCGCGCACGTCGTCTTCCCCTATCACCGCATGCTGGACCAGCTCGAGGAAGAGGCGCGGGGCCAGCACAAGATCGGGACCACGTCCCGCGGGATCGGTCCGACCTACCAGGACAAGGTCGGACGCTTCGGCATCCGCATCGGCGAAATGGTCGACCCGGGCGTCTTCGAAGAGCGTCTCCGCGGCGTGCTCGATATGAAGAACCGCCTGCTGGCGATGTTCGGCCAGGCTCCCCTGGAGTTCCAACCGCTCTTCGACGAATACTCGGCCTACGCCGAGCGGCTTCGCCCCTTTGTCGGCGAGACGCAGATCGAAGTCCAAGCTCAGGTCGAGGCCGGCAAGCGCGTACTGTTCGAAGGGGCGCAAGGCACTTTCTTGGACCTCGATTCGGGCACCTATCCGTACGTCACAAGTTCGTACCCGACCGCGGGAGGCGCGTGCCTCGGTACGGGCATCGGCCCCCGCGCGATCGACTCCGTGCTAGGGGTCTGCAAAGCGTACACGACCCGCGTCGGCGCGGGGCCCTTCCCTACCGAGCTTCACGACGAAACCGGTGAATGGATCCGGCAGCACGGCAAAGAGTTCGGCACCACCACGGGGCGTGGGCGGCGCGTGGGATGGCTCGATCTCGTGCTGCTCAAACAGTCTTGCCGCCTCAACTCGCTGAGTGGGCTCGTCGTGACCCGCCTCGACATCCTCAGCGGTTTCGAGAAGATCCAAGTTTGCACCGCGTATGAGCTTCGGGGCAAACGTATCGACTACGTGCCGACCTCGAGCTTCGATTTCGAAGCCGTCACGCCGATCTACGAGGAGCTCGAAGGCTGGCAGGGCGATCTTCGCCACGCGCGGTCGCTTTCCGATCTTCCCGCCGCCACCCGGCGTTATCTCGAATTCATCGAAGCGTTCACCGGCGTTCCGGCGGCGATCCTCAGCGTCGGGCCGGACCGCGAAGAGACGATCATCCTCCGCCCCGATCTGATCTGGAACAGCCCGGTTCCGTCGGGCGTTTAAGCCGCTTCTTGGAAGTCGCTCTCCCGAAGCGAGGGAGGTTGACTTCCAAGCCCCCGATTGGGGACAATGAACTTCTTCCGTGGCGGATTTAGCTCAGTGGTTAGAGCGCCTCGCTGTGGCCGAGGAGGTCGTGGGTTCAATTCCCATAATCCGCCCCAACTAGGTACAAAATCTTTCCTAGTTGACGCCACTGATGATGCCATCTGTTGACTTGCGTCTCCATGAAACCGTTCAGGATTCTCTTATTTTCAATCCTTATTGAGCTCCAAGCCCAGGAAAAGCCCATTCCCACAATCCGCCCCAACTAGTTCAAATCTCTCTCCCCATCCCGTCAGACCGACTCTGATTCGAATTCCGAATCGTTTCCCTTGCGCAATCGAAGTTCTGGCTTTAGGATCAATCATTATTCAAGTGCGCTTGGAGCCGCATGGGGCAGGCGCACAGTCGATCTCCCTCCAGCCCGCGCGGGCTCGCTAGACTTTTCGAGCTCTTTTCCGTATGCTTGATCGCATGCCGAGTCGCACGATCTTTCGACGATGGCTGGGGACGCTCCTTTTTCTCCTGGCGACGCTCTCTGGGTGCGGTGGCTCCGACTCTTCCTCTTCCTCGACCTCGACCGAGCTTCCCGGAGCGAGAAACGCCGCAAAGACGGTCACGCGCGGCTGCAACGCGGGATTCGTCCTGTATGAGACCCCCCTCCCAGCCGGCGTCGAGATCGTGATCGAACGGCCTCCGACCCGAGGGCTCGCGCGCACCGGCGCTCAAGGCGTCACATACGTTCCAGAAGCGGGCTTCACTGGCTCAGACGAGATCGTCTATCATCTCGCGTCGGGGTCCGAAACGAGCCGCTCGGCGACGCTTCGCGTGCAAGTCATTCCCGAACAGAACCCCGCGCGCTCCTATTTCGTCCCGCACCGCTCGGCCACCTTGAACATCCAAGCCGGGACCCCCAAACCCGCCCAGCACGTCGGAGGCGACTTCGAATGCGACCTGATCGTGATGAGCAGCATCGGACGGGTCATCGAGCGCATCGACCGCTCCGGGAACACGGTTTGGCGCTATCAAACCGACCAATCGTCTCGATCAGGGGCCGTCGACGGCGATCTCGTGGTTTTTCCCGACGGCGACCGGATCATCTGGCTCTCGTTGACCGACGGAACGCTGGTCAAAAGCGTCAAGCTCGGCGCAATCGTGCACTTCGTCAGCCCCACCCCCTTCGGATACCTGTTCTCCTCCGGCACGGCCGCCAAAACCAGCGTCCATCTGTGGAAACCGGAACTCGGCATCGCTTTCTCGACGCCCAGCGTGCATTCCTATCCCCGCTGGGCCGACTACGACGGCCACTCGCTTTGCGTCGCGGACACCTTCGGCCACTCGGTCACGGTCTACCAGGGGCTTGGTCCTCTCGTCTTGGCCCAAATCCCCGCGTTCTATCCGAACGACGTACGCATCCTTCCAGATTCCCGGCTGCTCATCACCGAGGAGCATGGCGAGCGCATCTGGATCGAATCGCCGCTGGGCGGTCCCCCCGAGCTCGTCCTCGCTTCCCCTTACGCGCTGGATCTGTCGGCGGAGCCCATGGCGGTACGCAGGCATGCGACCACCCTCAGCATCGATACCGGCAACCCGCTCTCCCCTTCCAAATCTTCGAGAGGCTACGCCGGACCGCAGACGCTTTACGCGCCGAACGGGGCAGTGGGGCTCCCTAGCGGAGCGTTCCTCATTGCAGATACGGATAACCATCGCGTGATCCAAATCGATGCGTCGGGGCACGTCGTCGCGGAGATGCTCGACTTCAACAGCCCCAATAAAGTCGCGGCGGTCCTTCCCTAACGCTCAAGCACGCGGGCCGGGTTTCCGACGACCGTGGTGAACGGCGCGACGTCTTGGATCACGACGGCGCCCATCCCCACGACGGCCCCTTCGCCGATCGTCAGCGGTTTCTCCGCCGTACCGTGCCGCAGGAGCGCGCCCGAACCGATCCAAGCGTGCGAGCCGATCCGCACGTTGCCGTTACAGCGCGCGCCCGGAGCGAACGTCACGAAATCGCCGATCACGCAATCGTGCGCGATCGATACATGGGTATTCAGGTGCACGTACCGGCCGAGGCGCACGTTCGAGGTCACGACGGCGTAGGCCGACAGGATCGAACCTGCCTGGAGTTCGTTCTCGTCGAGCACACGGGCCGTCTCGGCGCAAATCGCGAGCGGGCGGGCGTGGGGCTCGATGCGGGCCGCGACGGCCTCTCGGATCTTCGGGTCGTTGATCGCGACGTTAAACCGCTTTTCCCCCGGATACGCCAAGAACTGCGCCTCCGAGAGGACCGGCAGACCGTGCACCGGCTCCTGGGACGCCTCGCGCTCGACGAAACACAATTCGACGCCCGAGCCGTGAAGCTGACGCTTGACGTACGGCATCACGTCCCGGCCGCAGCCCGAAGCCCCGAACAACCCGAACAGCGGCACGTTTAGCGCTCCTCCCGGAGCAGTTCGCCGGCCTTCAGGTCCTGCGGTGCGGGGCGGCCCAGCACGTCGAAATACGCCATGGCGGTGATCCCGCTCCCAGGGCGTTTGACGGCCAGATTCTCCTCGCTCAGGAGTTCGCCCCGCGAGAGATCGCGGCTCGCCACCAGGCTTCGACGCCCGATCCGGCTGTTTTGACGCTCGATGGCGGAGGGCACTTTTTGACCGCCGCCGAGTGCCCGCTCCACCTGGCGCACCCCCGCTGCCAAGGCCGCGAACTCCGAAGGCTCCAACGAAGCTGCATGGTCCGGGCCGGGCATCGCGCGATCCAGAGTGAAATGTTTCTCGATCACCGTGGCGCCCATCGCGACCGCCGCGATCGACACCGCGATCCCTTCGGTGTGGTCGGAGTACCCCACCGGAAGTTCGAACGCCGACCGAAGCGTCTGAATCACGCGCAAGTTCACCTCCTCCACGGCGGCCGGATATTCGCTGGTGCAGTGAAGGAGCGTCACACGGCCCCGGAGCGTTCCCCGTCGCGCCGGATCCCGGTACGCCTCGCGGAATGCCTCCCGCGAAGGGCGCTCGTTCGAGGCCGAGATTCCGAACGCGAGCACGCCGAGCGCCTCCTCGATCTCGCCGAGGGTGCCCATTCCCGTCGAAAGCAGGATCGGCTTCCCGCTCCGCGCGACGTCCAAAAGCATCGGCGCGTTCGTCAGCTCCCCCGAGCCCAGCTTCACGAGGTCCAGCCCGAGCGTCTCGTGCAAAAATCGAAAGCTCACCGGGTCTCCGGGCGTGGACAGAAACCGGATGCCCCGGTCGGCGCAACGGCGCATCAGAGGCTCATGATGCGCTTCGGCGAGCTCCAATTTTTTGAGCATCGCGAGCTGCGATTCGCCTTCCCCCGTCGTGCGGACCTGATACGCTGCCTTGGGCGCCGCGTCGGTGCTCAACAGCTCCGACCGAAAGGTCTGGAACTTGACGACGTCGGCCCCCGCCTCGGCCGCCGCGTCGACGAGAGCGAGCGCCGTGTCGAGCGAGCCGTTATGGTTGACGCCCGCCTCGGCGATCAAAAGGGTCTGCGTGGTTTCCATGCGCTCTTCCAGTATTGCCGAATCCGGCGCGCGGCGTCAGTCCTTGTACGGGTCGACGATGTCGTGCCCCGCCATCGCCACTCCGATCGGGCGCAGCCAATGCAGCACGCGAATCGTGTCTCCTTGATGCTCGAGCACCTCGTGCAAACGCTTGTACGCTTGGGGCGCCTCGTCGACGTCCGCCCCGCGCAGTTCGACGCCCGCTCCCCGCACCCACTCGTCCATCGCCTCGCGCGAGATCAGCCCTTCCCGCTTCTTCTTGCCCCAGGGGCTGCGACCCGTCGCCGCCGAACGGCTCATCACCCGGCCGGCGCCATGGACCGTGGAGTAGTACAGCGCGCGGCTTTCGGGCGCGTCGACCCCTTCGAGAATCACCGAAGCCTCCCCCATCGAGCCTCCTACGAACCCGCGCTGGCCCGGATAGGCCGGGGTCGCGCCTTTACGGCAGACCCAAAAGTCTCGGCCGTCGATCGTCTCGCGCCACGCGAAGTTGTGGTGATTGTGCACACTGTCCGTCTCGTGCGCTCCCAAGATCCGGCGAACTCGATCGCACACCTCGTCTCGTCCGGCATAGGCGTATTCGCCCGCCAGCCCCATCGCGCGGATGTACTGCTCGCCCAGATCCGAGTCCTGCTCCAAAAGCGTCGGTTGGGCGTCCATCGCATCGCTCGCTCCGGCCTGCCGTAAAAACCAGCTCGCGATGGTATGACCCAATCCACGCGAGCCGAAATGCACCCCGATCCAGATCGCCTCGTCATCCCCTTCGAACAGGTCCACATAATGGTTGCCGGAACCCACCGTGCCCAACTGCTCCCGTGCCAAGTCACGCAGAGGCTTGCCCTTTTTCTCCAAGCGCAGAACCTCCAACTCTTCCCAAAGGGGGCTCTCGAATAAGGGATGGTCGATTGGTTCCACGCTGGTTCGTCCGATTCCGAACGGAATCTCCCCGGCGATCCGGTCCATGATCTCCCCGATGCGAGCTTTCACCTCTTCGGCCGGGGCGTCCGTGCGAACGGCCTTGTTACCGCATGCGATGTCGTAACCCACCGCCGTCGGCGAGATCAGACGCTCGGAGACCATCACGCCCCCGATCGGGACGCCGTAGCCTTTGTGGTGATCCGCCATCAGCGCCGCGCCGTCGCAGACCGCTCGCGTGCGCCGGATCTGCTCCAACGCCTGCTCGTCGATCGGGTCCCCGCAAACCGGAATGTCATCGATCCATCGCATCGCTTATTCTTCTCCTTTTAAACGTTTCCCATACACGCGGCCCTTCCAAACCACCCGCCCCGTTCGGTGCCACCACCACGACCGGATCAGCGCGAGCGCTCCGAAAGTCGGAATCAGCGGCATCGCCAGCGCCGGCCAAAGCGGCGCGCGGAGCATCCCGCCGATCAATAGCCCGCTCACCACGAAGAGCGCGAGCGCGGGCCAGCCCGCCAAAACCCACAGCCACCCGCAAAGCAACAACCCGAGCGCGATCCCCCAAGTTCCCAGCGTATTCCCCGCGATCTCGTGCGCGTTCTTCGACATCCCGTCCAGCGCTTCGCGCCAGGTGTGATACATCTTCACGGCGAAATGAGCCGAAAGATTCACCACATCGACGGGTAGCTTCTCGCGAGCCATCAGCCGCCCGATATGCACGTCTTCCAGCACCTGAGCCCGCACCTGCTCGTGCGGCCAAAGCTTGGTGTAGACCTCCGCGCGCCAAAGCTGAAGCTGTCCGTTCGTAAACCGCGTATGCCCCTTGCCCGTCAGACGCACGATCCAAAACGGATTGAACGCCAGAAGAATCCAACCGACCCACGCGAGAAAAAGAGGCTCGATCCCGCCCCCTGGCAGCATCTGCGGAAACGCCGTCATCAACGGTGCTCGGGAGCCTCTGGCGGCGATCCAACCTCTCAGGGCGGGCACAAAATCCTTTCCGGGTCGTACGTCCGCGTCGAGAAACAGCCACCAAGCCACTCCGGCGTCCTCGGCGGCGGCCATCGCCAAACGGTGGCAGGCATGGGTCTTTCCCGTCCATCCCTCGGGCGCGTCGGCTCCCCCGTGCAGCACGATCGCCCCCGCTTGCGCGGCGACTTCCGCGGTCCCGTCGGTCGAGCCGTCGTCGAAAACATACACCTTGGCCCCGCCTTCTGCGCTTTCGAGCAATGCGGGAATCAGGCGCTTGAGATGATCCGCCTCGTTCCGGGCCGGAATCAAGATCGCGATCGCCTCCGCCGGGTCCTGCTCGGAAACCGCGCGGCGCAACGGCCTGGGCCGAGGCATCCCGATCCAGTTCAACAACCCCTGCACGGCCAGAAAGCCGTACAAGCCCAGCACCCAATTCCCTTGCACGGCCCTAGTAAACCCGGCTTCGGGAGACTTCGCCCCGGACAGCCACGCGCCGCTTGACTTGCCCGCGCCCCTCCGGCCATACTGAAACCCTTCCTGCGGGCGGTTAGCTCAGTGGTAGAGCACTACAATGACACTGTAGGGGTCACAGGTTCAAGTCCTGTACCGCCCACCATTCGTTTCAAGTTAGTAGATCGCAGAGGATCACGAGTCACTAACCCCTCGAAATTTTTAATAGCTTCAAATGCGGTCATCTCTGACCCTTGCATAGCTTTCATCGTGGTTAAAGAACTAGTATGGCGTGCTAAACGTTGGACCTCTTTCACGGTTGCCTCGGATTCGATAATGTAGGTGGACATAACTGCCTCGTAGGTCGGGGGGCGAAGCTGCTTCGGGAGGCCATTTTCTCCCTTCCATAGCTTCCAGTCGCGATGGAGATTGCGTCTAAAAATCGGCTGGCCGCTCGACGTAGCAAAAACTTCAAGCTTTTCTAAGGCGGCTTTGGCTTGTTCGACCGTATAGAACCCCGAACCCCCGCGAGAGACGAGGCCGTTAGCTTCGAATGTGTTCGTCGCCATGACGTTGCCTGAAGAGTTCAGCTCGCAGACAATGTCGTAACCATCATAGAGATAGTAAGTCCGGGTCGTTCCGTTATCCTCCCATGCCCGAAGACCGTCAGCCCTATAACCCGCTGACATCGCAGTGCCCACCTTCGTCATCCGGTTCTCAGGATCGAAAAATGCCACTCCCAAATATTTCGTCGGGGGTCTTGTTTATAAGTCAGCTAGCCCATCTGGGCGGGCAACTACATGATGCGCGAGGTTTTTATTGATATACCTCCAAGACTCGCCTAATCCTGCAGCTATCAAGAGTAATTGTAATTTATATCCGTTACTTAAAATGATCTTCAAGTCATTAAATTCATCAAAGATAATTTCTTCTACAATTAATGAAGCGGCTTCAACTTGAGTAAAAAAATCAATATGCTCTTGCGATTCAAAGATTTCTGAATCTGGATCAGCATAGTCATCTGACCCCAGGATTAACCTTTTATTTTTGCTGATACGCCACGAGCAACTTGCATGAATGGCTTTCTGAGCCGTTGTAATGATCTCGCCCTTGCGATTTAAGCGCCCTTCTTGTTCTCCAAACTCAAAAACTTGAAAGCCTATCCTCCACATATCTGTTAAAGGAAGCCCTATAATTTCATCCTTTAGGCGTTTTCTAAATTTTTCATCGTTCATCAATAATTCTAATCCTCACTAGACCAACGATCAAAGGATTTCTGCCTACCCTCTTTTGCCTTTGTAGCTATTGGGTCAACAACCTTAATAAGCCCTTCTCCTATTTCCTTCCCAACACCAACAGGCGTATGATCAAGAACTCTACAATTCCTTAGTGGTCAGACGAAACATCATTGAAGCAGCTAGCATGTGTTAAGTGCAATGTTGCTTTAAGATCGTCGTTTAGAATAATCGGCACGCGCTGAAGCCAACGAGGGATGAGATCTTCATCCTTATCAAGACTACATTCTCTTGTTAAACGGAAAAATGACTCATCTAACGGCGCAAGGTATTGCTTAATATTAAGTAAGCCTTCTACAGATAGACTTGCTCTATCTACAACCTCTTGGATAATCTTTCTAATGGTTAGGTCATTGATGTAATCATCATACCCAAAACTATATGTATCGAGTAAGTCATAGATTGCAAGACTCCAAGATTTTATCAATGCAGTGAGATCTCGATTTCGTGAAGTTACTTTTAAATATCCATCCGCAACAATAATATCTTCAACAGATAAACTAATCATGCTCTTGAAGTCTCCATATCTTATAGCTTGGTTCTGCTTTAACCAAAAGACCATTCCAAGATTCAATCGACTTGGTGAGTTACTCGAATAATGAAGCAATCGAAACACACTTCATATAAGATCATTGCATAGTCATAATCAAAATATCCTGTTGAAGATCCATTCCAATTCGGCACAGTAGCTAAACAAATCATTCGGTTGCCACATTGGCAATATTGAGGCTCTGGCAACTCATGTAAGTATGGGACACCTCCAACTTGATACCTAGGAGAGTCCACTAATCCTAAAGGAACATCTGTGCTTTCAACAGTTTCCATGAATTTACCGTATGGGAGGTCATGATACACCAAATGAAGCAACCTCTCTTTCCTATTCTCTTGTCGAAATTTAATAAGAACTTGGTCAAAATATTCCGGGTAGTCATCCCAAAGTGGATAACCTTCCTTCCCCTTAGACCACTTAATGAACTTAACCCCAGAAGAAATATTCCCTTGATATATTAATTCTTCAGCTGCACGGCAGTTCCGACATACTAATAGATCAACCTCATTATTCCACTTATCTCGATTACCCCATGTTTTAATCATGATATCTCTAATCACTGCAGGAGATATCGAGAGAGTTCTTAAGAGAAGCCGTCCACAATTTGGGCAGGGTGGTAAACCAAAAGGAATTCCACCCGCTTCGAGCTCAAATTCAACATCTTCATCTAGCAGGGCGGTACGATAACCTATTTTAGTAAAAAATTCCTCTGGTGAATATTGCCCGCTCATTCTAAAATGCCCTATTCGCTCATTAGCTATTTTTTAGTGCCTTCAAATCTATACGATAACTCATTGTCATCATCAATGGCTCTAAGGTGACTTTTTATTCTGTGGTTATAACCCACAGCAGACGGGAGTGCCTGATACAAAGCATCTAATCCAAAGATCAATGTTAATAATGTACCGAAACCACCGCTAGAGCGAGTTTTCCCAAGAGATTTAAAAAGCTTATCTAAATAAGAGCTAATTTGCGGATTGCTCGATGATGCAATCCTTGTAGCAAACAATCTTGCATGCTCTTTCGTGCAAGTTTGTGCTGTAATTTTATGTAACTTCAAGAATTGATCCCATTCTGCTTTTACCGCCTCGTTATATAATCTATGCGGGGTTGGAAAGCCCGTGTGCCCCGCGTTTGAAGGTAATTTGCCTGTAGTAAAACTATCAAAGACTTCGGCAGCTTCTTTACTTGCTCTCCCATTCTTCCAAATCTCTTGAGGCACAATATGATGTCCTTTTGGTTTGAGTCCTTCGGGGTCAATCCACCCTGTCGGGCTGTTTCCGACATACCCATATAGGTTTATACCACCGTCGTACCCAATAGGGTCTCTTGTGACGAATCGTCCAGTTCCAGCATCGTAGTAGCGGTGTCCGAGGAGCTGGAATCCGGTTTCCACGTCGGTGTAGTAGCCCCATTGAGCACCGAATCCCGCGTAAGGATCCGTCGTCGACGAGGAAGAGGCGAACGTCCCAAACGCGTCCGCCATGTGAGAGGTCAAAACCGACTCGTTCTCATCACAAGTTATCCAACTTGTCAGGATACGCTACAATATCATGTTCTGCCGTGGAATTAATGAATCTCCAATAATCTGACAATCGCGCACCGACTAAAAACAATTGAAGCTTGTAATTATTATCGAAAATAATCTCAAGATCGTTAAACTCATGATAATTAATATCGCGCACAATTAACCGGCCAGCCTCCAGCTCTTCAAAAAAAGTAGAATAATCGTGAGTCTCAGATATTTTAGACTCCTGTTCTAGATAATCTCCTGACCCCAAAATTAGTGTATTTTCCTTAATAATGCGCCATGGACAGATCACGTGGATACGTTTCTGAGATGCATAATACACTTCTCCTTTACGACTTAAACCTTCTACTTGCTCTCCAAATTCAAAAACCTGTAAACCTGCCCTCCACATATCTGTTAACGGGAGTCCTATAATTTCATCTCTTAATTGGTTTTCAAATATCTCGTCTTTCATCAAAACGCCTAATCTTCGCTCAGCCATTTATCAAACTGTTCCTGTCGTTGTTTCTGTTTCTCTTTAACATAAGGATCAACAGCATCACCCATGGCCTTCCCAATTCCAATAACCCAGATTGTTTCAGCTCATCATGCACCTAATCGACAAAATACAACAGAAGGATCGCACGTCATGACAAGTTCTTGGAATTCTTCTGTCACATAAATGCCCTCATAGTCCTCCAAATGGAATAGCGGCCCTTTAGGAACTATGGCATCTTTGCTTATCCCTTCGGGTAAATTTCTTTGTGTATTCAAACCACAATCAGGACAACGCGTAATATTAGCTAATAATTTCAACGAAGTATCAACATCTCCTATAAAAGAAGAGAATATTTCGTAATATTGAGGCATTACATGTGAATAGTTTGCAATGGGTACTTGGTATAAATGAGTTCCTTTCCAATTTTTTGATTGGATCACTTTTGCTAGGTCTTCCCTTAGGAAAAGCGCACCACTGTACTCCGATATAATGGGGAATTCGTTGCCTTCTAGTTTAACGTCTATTGGTGAGAGGCGTGCCGTAGGTATTACAGGAAAGTTAGATGGAAGTGATAGCGTTTCTCGGATGATTGAAACATAACGATTGTAATCTTCATTGGTAAGAATTCCAGGCACTCTTATCTTGTCAGCTTCATCATCCTTTCCATCGTCTATCAATTCCATTATTTGAAGAGTGTAGGGTTTTGCATTCTCAAGATAACTCTCCCATAGATCATTAAATTTAGTCATCAACTCTTTTCCCACTGCAGTAAAGCCGAATTCTGGCATAGGGACTGCGGGGAGCCCAGGGCACTCCCCTGTGCAATTCAAGGGAGGTAGCATCATAAGATCGCTATCAGCATCCTGAAAAAGCCACCGTTCTACATTTAATGTGAAAATATCATTTGCCATCAAAAATTTCTCATTATCGATACTTTACAAGATCTTTCATTTTCATGTCGGCAATATCAAACTCTTTATAAAGTTGGCGCAAAAACCGCCAAGCTTCATTCTGTGTAGGATCTCGGCCCATTTTCTTGTAGTAGTCAAAAAAGTCTTTCCATCGTGCATTCCAAGCCCCACCTTTTGCTCCACGGTGAATACACTTGTGGAACCATTCTGGCACTTTTAACGTATGATGATCTACTTTAATACCCAATTCTTTAAATTGCTGTTTAAATGCTTTGGGAAATACATGATGTTTATGCCATGTTGTAGCATTCTTCCACCAAGAAGTTCGAGCCAGGCTGGTGGCTCCAGCCTCCATTTCCTCTTTAGCTAGTTCAAATATTACTCTCTGCCCAGACGGCGTTTGAGGACTTGTTACTTGGGGCGTTAACCCATCTGGATCTGCCCACGTAACAGGATTATTCTGCGTATACCCGTATAGGTTGATACCTCCTTCGTAGCCTATGGGATCTCTCGTGACGAAACGTCCCGTTCCCGCATCGTAGTAGCGGTGTCCGAGGAGTTGGAGTCCCGTCTCCCAATCCTTATAGTATCCCCATTGAGACCCAAAACCCGCATAAGGATCCGTCGTCGACGAGGAGGAGGCGAACGTCCCAAACGCGTCCGCCATGTGAGAGGTCAAAACGGACTCG
>JBBCJD010000005.1:0-3724 GCA_037189405.1 bacterium | reverse complement strand
TTGAAATGCCCACTCCGTACTCCTTCGAGGAGTTTCCGTTTCTATCCAACTTGCGGCTACGCAAGCCGTCCACGTCGTAACGTGAGTCCTGCATCCGCCCGTTCTGACTAGATTCCACTCGTTTCAACCTATCGAAATCCGTCCATTCATAAGTCACCTCTTCGCCATTGGCTGCCGAAGTCCGCTTCGTCATGTTGCCATCGAGATCGTGCTCGAAAACTTCGAAGGAGACAAAGTCTTCCACGACACGGTGACCTGCCGCGCTCGAATAGATCAAGACCTCTTCGAGCTGGTCGGAAGTTCGGACCCCTCCGGGATAGCTTCTGGAAGCATACAGGTAGTGATAAGTCACCCCGTTGACGTGGTCATCCAAGAACGTGCGGTTGTCCATTTCGTCGAAGACGTATTCTCGTTGCAGAGAACTCGCGGGTAGACTTGCCACATTGGCGCCCTGGGCCCGTTTCACGCTCACCAGCCGGTCCCACCAGTCGTAGCCATACTCCCACATCACAGCTTGCGTGGGGGTCACTTCCAGCATGGACGTTCGGTTGTTGGAGTCATCGTAGGTCCACTCGTAACGCCGAATCAGAGTACCGTCGGTCTTCTGATAGCGCAAGAATCTCAGATTCCCATTGGCATCAAAACCCGTTCCGATGCCGGTATCGGTGAGGTCGGCTTCGTCTCGAAATAGGGCTTCCACAGCCGTGGAGGCCGGATATTCGATCTTGTCCAAGCGTCCCGCCGGGTCGTAGGAGTAGACAAATTCTCCCACGTCCACGCCGCCTCTCTCGATGATGGCTTTGTGAAGCAGGTTGTCACGAAAGTACTCGTACTTGGTGACCTTCCCTTCGGGATCGGTAAAGCGGGTGACGTTGCCTTCTGGGTCGTAGGCCCAAGAGGCAGAGCTTTCGTCCTCATAAACCATCTCCACCAGCCGGTCGAATTTGTCATAGAGGTAGTTCCTCACAGCCCCTCCATAGATATCAAATCCCAGAATGGCTTTGCCATAAATCCCATTACGATAATCCGTTGACTGGATCAGCCTTCCCAGCTCATCATACTTAAAGTATCGCTCCGACTCTAGCTGGCCGAATCCGGGGACATTGAAAACCTCCTCTAAGAGGCAGCGATCATTGTTGCGGAAAAGCTTTCTTACCCCTCTAGCCGAGATCGTTTCCGTATTTTTACAGAAAGCCGGATGTTCGACCCTACTGTAGTTAAGAAGCGAATCAAGCTGCCCGATCAATCGTCCACGGTGATCATAGTAAAAATTTGTAGAAGAGCTGGGATTGCCGTTCTTGTACCGAGTCAGACCTTGAATCTTTGAGCGGCCATTGTAGTCATAAAAGACCCGGCTAAGCTGGCTTACACCGAACTGCCTCCGAATCTCTTCGACTCGACCTTGATCGTCGTGAACGAGGGTCGTCGTTCTTTGGGCATTACCAGAAGCTGAGTTTGGAGGAAGCAAGATGCGCTCAAGAAGAGCATCCTCGTAGACAAAGTTCGTGATGGCGCCGCGACCGTCACGAACCATCGTTGTACGGTCAAGAAGATCGCTGAGATAGTCTACGCTATTCCCGAGATCGTCCGTGACGGATTCCAGGTTGTCGTACTCATCGTGGGTAAAATTTAGCGTGCGAAATCCGTCTGAGAGAGTTTCTCCTTTCGGTATCTTGATCTTCGTCAGATTTCTCGGCTGATTCTTCACATGAGGGGTACCGCTGTATTCGAACACCGTCGTGTGCCCGCGCCGGTCTTTGATCGTTTCCACCAGCCCGTCAGGAGTGTAAGTGAACTCTGTCTTGAAGCTGTCGACATCTTTCACTGTGATCACTTCGCTGAGATTACCTACCGGGTCGTAGACAAACTCTGTGGGCTCATAGGTCGTCACTACGCCGCCAACCTTCACATCCGGTCTTTGGATCCGTCTCAAGAGATTCCGATGCTTGGGATTGAGGGGAGAATCCAACTCATCGGCATATTCGTATATGTAGAGATTGCCTTCTTTGTCGGTCTCTTCGATGACATTCCCCGATTCATTGTATTTCCAAGTCCTGCTGATGAAGTCGGGATCGATTTCTTTAGTCTTCAAGAACGGGTTATCAAGATCAGTGTACTCAAAAGACGTTTCAGCTTCCCACTCTTCTTCAATCTCGTAGTAAACGACCTCGACATATTCCTGTAAATCCTCGTCGAAGACCTCTTCCCATCTCTCCGCATAATGCCACCGACCAACAATAGATAATGTCAAACGTTGGCGCTTATCATAAATAGTATTGGTAAAGAGACCGAAACTCACGGGGGCATCGAGATTCGGGTTTTGATTGGCAGCCGCGAAATCGGCAAAGTCCTCCTCCCTCATCCTAACACCATCAAATGTGTACTCGAAGTGCCTGGCGAGATGACCAACGAGTTCATAAGTTTTTCGACCCGTTTCGTCATAGAAATACCAAGCCGCGATCTCTCCTCGCGGATCGATGACTTGATAGAGTTTGTGCTCATCGTTGTAGCGAAACTCTGTCACTTCGCCCATAGGGTTGATGATTTTGCGCAGTCTCCCCAAGGGTCCAATAGCCGCGTCAGCCTCAGTATAGTACTCCAACCTCGTGAGCCTGCCGGTCACAGGATCTCCCTCTCGGATCTCCGTGGGCTGACCGTCCGGGCGTCGCACGAAGTAGGTATTTCGGCCTCCGTCAACCTCAATGCTGTCGAGAAACCCGGTCGTCGAGTTGTAGATATAGTCGACCGAGTTTTGGTTCCGGTCCCGCTGGCGAATCAGTCTTCCCGAATCGTTGAACTCCATCTTCGACTGGTCCCTAGATGTCAGGATGAATCGGGCTGTTCTTGAGTTCGGGGATGTATCGACGGCCGTCGATACATCTTTCTCACAAGTTGTGTAGAGGTTCCTAGAGCTCGGAATAAAGTTTGTGCCATCCATATTCCAGCGCATCTTCCCACCTCCCTGAGCGTGGAGCACGACTTGATTTCTCGCCGTGTCCTCCTCGAGGCGGTTGTTGGAGACTTCTTGCCAGCCATAGCCCATCGAGCTGGCGGGAACGTCTGAAAGATGACTCTGATAATTGAAGTCGACTCCGGGCGAAACCGAAGCCCCCTGACAAACAGAGCCGGGAACATCCGAGGGACAGACATAAGATTCTACATTCAGATATTCTTCACGGGCACGAAGAATATCTAACTCGGGATTCGGGGCACTGGCATTGAAGTAGGCAAAGTCTATACCGACGACCTCTTCGCCAATTCTCGAACTGTCATTAAAGATGCCAGGAAGATGGTATCTGCCGTCCCAGATGGCCTCAAACTCGGCAAAAGCGCCAGTGACGGGGTCACGAACCAGAGCTCCGGAAGAATCGAGGGGCAGTCCGCTCAAGGAAATAGTTCCCTCGAACTCTTGGACAGGATCTCGAACTGGCGCAAAGGTTCCAGGATAGTTTTGGGTGACATCGATTTTCCAATCGATATCTCCCCCCGGATCCCAGGGATCTGGAAAGATGGCGCTCACCAGAGGAAGAGTTGCAACCTTTGCGGAGAGCGTGACTGTTTCCGTGGTAGCGTTGAAGCGAACTTCGCTCTTCGCTGTCTCAACGATGGCAAAAGCCCGGATATCGAAGCCACCGTTGACTCCGATAGAGCCGGATGGCGTACCGATGCCTCCGAATAGGGGAGCTTGTCCTTCGACTCCAAACTCGAATTCGGCCTTCGTGGT
>JBBCJD010000004.1:0-191686 GCA_037189405.1 bacterium | reverse complement strand
GTGGATCTGGAAAGAGGTCTCTTCGAACGCCATTTTGTTCAAAACTCATGACTTCGCCTTCGATTACATTGTATCTTGCGTATGCCATTATCGCAACTCCATGAGATAGTCTGTCCCGTCCCAGATCATGGTTGTGAGGGTGCCATCTGTATCGAGGAGGGTTCTTCTGAGTCCGTTTCCTGCGTAGGTATGGGTCATTCTAGATCCATTTCTCGCAAGACTGAGGATGAGACGATTCTCTTCGTCGTAGGTGTAGGTTTCGATGATGAAGTTATCACTTCGATGGAACTTCACCATATTGCCTCGTGGGTCGTAGGTGAAGTTAATCGTCAGCGAGCCGTCTCGCTGCTGCTTCAATCGCCCCGCTGCGTCGTAGGTCATCGTCTCGGGAACGTCGTTCCCCAAACGCTGAACCAAAAGGTTGCCTACTTCATCGTAGGCGAACGTCGCCCATCCGGCCGCGCTCGTTTCTCGCTGTTCCAGCACGCGGCTGTTCGCGTCGTAGATCCAGGTTGTGAGGATCCCATCTTGCGTCAGGCGTTCCCGGCGGTTGCCCACGGGGTCGAAGCTCTCCTGGTAGTACATAATCGTGCCGTGCGTATAGCCGTTGCGAAGCGATAGGGTCGTGACCCGGTCCGTGGCATCGTACTGATACACCCGCATGTTGTTTAAGGTGTTGAGCATCGTCCCACGGCGTCCGAGGGCATCGTAGTAGAACGTGGCTTTCCAGCCTCCGGGATTGGTCATGCTGACGGTGCGTCCTTCCGCATCGTAGGTGTAGGTCCAATACCCGCCTTCAATGTCTTGGAGGAGGGTCCTGTATCCCGCCGCGTCGTAGGTATGAGTCATTCGAAGACCGTCGACTAACTCTTCGACCCAAAGTTCGTTTCGCGGGGAGTAGGTGTAGTGCGTGTCTCCGCCGGAGTCTTGCATCTTCACGCGGTTACTCAAGGCATCATAGACGAAGGTCACACGGTTTCCTTGGTGGTAATGGATCGCGGTCTGCTGGCCCAAGGCATCGTACAGATAAGTGGTCATGCGACCGCTCGCCCATTGGGTGAGGACCTTATTGCCTACAGGGTCGTACTGGGAGGTGGTTCGAAAGCCGAGTTCGTTCGCGATGGCTTGCCTCTCGCCATTGAGGTTGTAGCTCATCGTGATCCGATGTCCCAGCGCGTTTTCGATAGCCGCTTGGCGCGATTCCACGTCGTACAAATAGGTGGTGCGATAGCCTAGAGCGTCGATCTTTGCCTCGACACGGTTCAGGGTGTCGTAGATATTGCTGGTGCGATAATCGTTCGCGTCTTGAATCCCAAGTTCACTGCCCAAAGCGTTATACAGATAGGTCGTGCGATAGCCGAGCGAATCGATTGTGGCCTGAAGCATGCCCCGGGCATCGAAAAGATGGCTGGTGCGATGCCCCAGCGGGTTTTCGGAAGCGATCTCTTGCCCGGTCGCGTCATACACCCAACTGGTAAAAAAGCCCCTTGCGCTTTGCTGGGCGATCCGTTGGTTGTTGCCGTTGTAGAGGGTCGTGACCGCCTGACCGAGAGGGTCGAAGCTCGCGATTTGTCTTCCGGCAAGGTCATATACGAAAGTCCTGCGATGTCCGAGCGCGTCTTCATTCGCTGCCGGCCGTCCGGCGCTATTGTAGATCATCGTGGTTCGGTGCCCCAAAGCGTTTTCGAGGGAGACGGTTTGCCCCGCGAGGTTGAACGTATAGCTCGTCCGATACCCCAGGGCGTTTTCTTGAGCCACAATCCGATTCGAGTCCGCCGCGAAGATACTCGTCGATCGGTGTCCAAGGGCATCCTCGACCGCAACCAGATTTCCGTAAGTGTCGTAGATTTGGGTGGTACGATCGCCGGCGGGAGAGACGTTCGCGATAAGCCGCCCAGTGAGATCGTAGACGCTCGTTCTGACCGCGCCGCTGGGGGAGCAGGTTTCTACAAGTCTGCCCATCGGATCGTAAGAGAAGGTGGTGCGTCGATCTAAAGCGTCTTGCGTGGCTTTGACGTAATAGCCTTCATAGATCGTGGTGGTAAGGAAGCCAAGAGCATTCTGCGTGGCGACGAGCCGGCCGTCTTCGTCGTAGATCGAAGTCGTTCGATATCCCAGGGGATCGAGGGTCGCCACCTGTTGTCCGGCAAGGTCCAACACGTTTGTCGTGATGTGTCCGAGCGCATTGATTTGGGCTATTTCTCGTCCCATCAGATCGTAAACGGTCGTGGTCAGAAAGCCGAGTGGATTTTGAACACTAACCAGCTTATCGAATCGATTATAAGTGTAAGTCGTCCGATGACCCAGGGGATCGACGGTGGCCTGAAGAAGGCAGGTGTCATAGATCGAGGTGAAGACAGCTCCAGTGGGATCCATCGTCGAGATGCGATGATCGCCTGTGTCGTATGTGAACGTCGTTCTTCGCCCCAGCGGATCTTCGATGGCGATCGCGCGGTTGAAGAGATCGTAAGTATGCGTGGTGATTCCGCCGTCGGAGCCGCAGGCGCTGGCCACATTGCCTTCGACGTCGTAACAGTAAGTCGTCACTAAGCCGCGTGGGTCTTGGACGCTTTGGAGAAGGCCTTCTTCCGTATAGCTGTAACTCGTGGTCAATCCTAGAGCATTCGTTTGCACCGTCCTAAGCATTTTCGTCGTGTCGTAGGCATAGGTTGTCACGATGCCTTCGGCGTTCATCAAAGAGAGGAGATTGCCACGGCTGTCGAATGCATAAGTCGTTCGATGCCCATAGACATCTTCGAAAGTGCGGACTCGCCCCATCTCGTCGAAGGCATAACTGGTGTAGGTGCCATAAGCACGAAGCGTTTGAACGCGCTTTCGATTGGAATAGACATAGCTGAAGACCTGGCCTTCCGGCTTGATCTCGGTAGCCAAGTTGCCGGTTGAATCGTAGAGATACGTCGTCTTGCTTCCTAGGGGCGTGGTCAGAACAGTTCGATTGGCGGTGCTTTGATCCCAACTCCAAGCAGCGGATCCCATGATCATGGAGACCACGCGTCGGCTTGTATCGTATTGGTAGGTCGTGCGATATCCTCGCGGGTTTTCGATCGCTCGGACAAGCGTCATATTGGAGACCGACGCATAGTGGTAACAGGTGTTGCAGCCCAAGGGGGTCGTCAGGGTCGTCAGGTATCGAGCGGCGTCGTATTGCAAGGTCCAGCGGCGACCGCCCCAATCTTCGATCGTCTGGATCAAGGACGTGGGAGAGCTTGCCGCATAGAGGAAAGAAAGCTTCCGGCCGGATGGGACCTCGATGGTTTTTAACAGCCCGGTTTCGGCGGCGTCGCCATAGGCATAGGTATGGCGATTCCCTCGTGCATCCTCCATGCGAATGAGAGCGTGTTTGCGCACGGAGCCCGAGCCGAGCTGGTCGTCATACGCCAAATAGGTGCCATCGGCAAACCGTTCTAAAAATCCCGAATCGCTATATTGAAGTGTCGAGCCACTGTAAGGCTCCGAGGCGCTCAGGTAGGTGGCCACTCCCCCTGTCGCTCCGACCCGGTTGAAGCCGTACGCATAAAACGAGCCGCGCATAATCGTCACCCTCGTTCCGTTGATAGGAGAGACGACGTGGCCGCTCACATTTGCGGAGCGAGCAACTCCCCAAACGTCGTTTGTTTGGCTGACGGTGCTGTAGTAGAAAGAGACTTCGAGATTAAAAGCACGGGTCTTTAAAAGGATTTCTGGGTCGATAAGCAGCTCTCCCGTCCGTTCTTCTGGGATCGGATGGTAGGGATGGAGCTTTTCCTCCGTGTCGAGTTCGTATCGATGGGAATTCGATGCGCCGGCTATCATCGGTTCTTGAAAGTTATCCATCATCGTTAGTTATCTCCTGCGGGTTTTAGGACCAAAATGCAGATTCTGGGATGCCCCCATTCAAAGGGAATCTGATACCAATAGGGAATCGGTGGAGGAGGGAGGCTCGGATCGTTTTCGCCGTACCACACGAGGTGGTATGTCGTTTCTGGTTCAAGAGGGCCCGCTTCCGCAATCGCACCGCAGTTCATGCGATACGGTTGGATGTCATAGTTGTTATCGTAAAGAAGGGTAAAGGGCTCTTCAACGTGCCAATAATCCGGGACGTTTCCAAAAGGACCATCCGGATACCCTTCGGCGATTCCGACGATTGCATACGCGCCTTCGTCCTCAACTGTAAAACTATAATCGTAATCGGTGTATTCGTAGAGTTGCGCCTCGTTGAAGGCGATCGGATGAGTCTGATCCACTCCGAAATAGGTTCTCACGCCCACGATGAGGATATTTTGCTGAACGCTTGCCGAGCCGTTGACCACAAGATCGTGGGTTCCCTCCGAAGGGTTTTTGAGAATCCAAGCTTGAATGGAAGTCGTTCCATTGTCTCCGACGATCGGGGTCAGAGGCACGCCGTTATACGTGATGCTGCTTGCAAAGGGATAGTCCAGATCGGAGGGCCAGGGGGTCGAGAGGAAGACCACCATGAGTCGGTTGGGGCCCGTTCCGGTCGTGTAGGATTCGGTCGTAATGTGATTGTAATAGGGCGTGGTCTGAAAGCCCATAACGTTATCGGGAACGATTGTGGACATCGGGCCGGGCAGGGGCCTGACGGGGGGAAGGAGGGGTTCATGGTCGGGGCGATCAGGGAGCGGAGCCGCTTCGCCTGGGAGTCCGGCGCCTCCTCCGTCGTCTCGGAGCGCGTCTGAATTTGTCGCGGAATCGTCGCCGTCGGCTTCCGAAAAGTAAGAGTCTCCCCCACCTCCGCCTCCGCCACCGCCAAAATTTGGATCGGGGAGGTCGGGGAGAGGAAGAGGAATTCGGGGTGGTTCCGGTGGAAGAGGAGGAAAGGGGAGTTTGGGGCCGCCCCCTCCTCCACATTCATCGGGGGAAAAAATACAAAATTTTCTTTGAAAGAGCATGTTCGTGTAAACCTCGATTGGGTTTGAATTCGCGGAACGAACAGGATGCATCGAGGAGCCGATGCTATATTGGGGAGAAAGTCTTCGATTGAAGAGGTCCCGCGAAAGTTCATCTAAAAGATAGGTTATTTTTAGATGAGAAGGGCCAAAAATCCCATGAGTCGAATCGGAAAAATAATCGACTTTGGGCTGTAGTCCCTTGCTTTTAACTTAACAGCTAGCGACTTAGGAGGCGAAAAATTGCGTGTCAGCGAAGGGTCGCGATCGTCACACCGGAGCCACCTTCGCCGGTTTCTCCTTCTCGGAACGACGCCACGGAAGGATGTTTCTGTAGGAACTCGCGGGTGACCTTTCGCAAGACGCCTTCGCCCTTGCCGTGTACGATGCGAAGGGAAGAGAGTCCGGCGAGGAGGGCGTCGTCTAAGAAACGCTCCAATTCTTCAATCGCCTCTTCGGCGCGCATCCGTCGAAGGTGAAGCTCGGGGCGAATCGATTGCGCTTTTTCCAGTCCCAGGTTTCGTCTCGGCTTTGGGAGAGAAGGCGCAGACGCGACGGGGTCGAGGTCCCCAACTTTCGCTGTGAGTCGCATCGGTCCGACCTGAACGAGAACGGTCTTTCCCGTCGGTTCTTCCAGCAACGTGCCGGTCTGGCCGAGGCTTCGAATGCGGACCGAAGCGCCTTTGGCCAGAGGGGTGTTGGCGGAGCGCTCCGGGACTGCGTTTTGGAGGCTTTGTTTAAGAAAAGAGCCTTTTTCTTGAACAGAAGAAAGCTTCTCGCGAGTTTCTTCTCGTTTTTTCGTTTCGTTGCGGTCGGTGGATCTGAGCGTTTCGAACAGTTCGGTGGCTTCGAGGCGAAGTGATCGGAGGGCTGCCTCGACCTCGGAGGCGAGCCGTTCCCGGGCCGTGCGGCGAATCTCCTCGGCTTCCGCGAGTTTGCGCGCTGCGTCCGATTCCTTGTGGCGCAACTCCGCGAGGCGCCGGTCGGCTTCCCCCTGAGCGCGGCGCGCTTGGCGTTGGGCTTGTTCGAGATTTTCAAGCGCTCCGGCAAGATCCAGATGCCCTGACGAGAGCCCCTCTTTCGCCCGTTCCACGATCTCTTTGGGAATCCCGTAACGTTCAGCGATCCGTAGCGCATGGCTCGCTCCCGGGGTGCCGACGCGCAAGCGATAGGTCGGACGGAGCGATTTGACGTCGAACTCCATCGAGGCGTTTTGAAATCCGGGAGCGCTGGCCGCGAAGGTCTTGAGCTCGCCATAGTGGGTGCTTGCGAGCAGGCAGGCGCCTCGGGCGTGGAAGGCTTCGAGCAGCGCGATGGCGAGCGCGGCGCCTTCGGCCGGGTCGGTGCCGGCTCCGATCTCGTCGAAAAGCAGCAGTGCACCTGGACGGACGGCCTGGAGCGCCTCGGCGATGTTCTTGAGATGGCCGCTAAAGGTCGACAGCGATTGCTGCAGGCTTTGTTCGTCGCCGATGTCGGCCCAGATCTGCGCGAAAGGCGCGAGGCGAATTTCCGAAGCGGGAAAGGGGAGGCCGGCCTGCGTCATCAGCACCGCGAGGCCGACTGTCTTCATCGCGACGGTCTTGCCGCCGGTATTCGGCCCGGTGATGAGGATGCTGTCTCCCTCTCCGAGCGCGAGGTCGAGAGGGACCGCGGTGTCGCGCGTCAGAAGGGGGTGACGACCCGAGCGTATCTCCAGACGCGCGGGGCCGTCGGGGAGAAGGGAGGCGACGCTGGCATCGAGTGTCAGGCCAAGCCGCGCTTTAGCCAGCAGGAGGTCGATCTCGCCCGCGGCGAGAAGCCCTTCGGCGATCGACGCCGCGGATCCTCCGACTTCGGCGGAGAGCGTTTTGAGGATCCGACGCTCCTCCTCGCGCTCGATCGATTCGACTTCGCGAAGCGCGTTGGCGAGTTGAAGCACGGGTTCGGGTTCCAGATAGATCGTGTGTCCGGTGGCGCTGGTGTCGTGCACGATCCCTTTGATCTTCCCACGGTTTTCGGCTTTGAGCGGGATGACGTACCGTCCGTCGCGCAACGTGTAGATCGGGTCGGAAAGCAAGCTGCGGCTGGGGCCGGTCACGTAGCTTTGGATTTTTTCCAGAACCCGCGCCGCCGCCGCTCGCTTGCGCGAGCGAATCGTCTGCAGCGTCGGGCTCGCTGCGTCGCGGACGGCTCCATCCGATTCCAGCGCGTCGGTGAGCCGCGCCTCCAGAGGTCGGAGTTCTGGCAGGCGTCTCGCCAGCGTGGTGAGGTGGGGGGAATCGTCGTCGTCGAGGTGTAACAGCGCCGAGCGCATCGTACGAAGAGCGGTCAGCGCGAGCCCGATTCCAGCGAGATCTTCACCCGAGGCATCGCCGCCTTTTTCAGTTCGGGTGAGGGCGTTGGCGTAGTCTTTGGCCGCGCGAAGCGAGGGGGGGCGGCCCGTTCGCAGGAAGAGAAGCGCTTCGGCGGTGCTTTCGATCCTTTGCGAGATGGTGGGGCGGTCGAACGCCGGAACGAGACGCTCGGCGAGCGCCATGCCATAGGGCGTCTCGCATCCCGCGAGCAGCATCTCGCGGATGCGGGGAAACTCCAGGACCTCCTCGGCGTGGCTCATCGATGTTTATTGTGACGCCGAGGAGGCGCCGAAGGGGTTAAGCGATCAGTTCGTAGCGGGTGTTGCGTCGTTTGGGAGTGTAGCCCGCGTCCGAGATCAGCCGCTCGAACTCCTCGGCGGAAAGGATGAACTTGTTGCCTGCGGCCGAGACAACGTTCTCCTCGATCATGATTGAACCGAAATCGTTCGCGCCGTAGCCGAGCGCCACTTGGGCGATCTTCGGCCCTTGGGTCAAGATCGAGACCTGCAGGTTGTCGATGTTGTCGAGGAAGATGCGGGCGACGGCGATGGTGCGCAAGTAGTCCAACCCGCTCGCCTTGCGCGCGATCGGGAGGTTGGTGTCCTCGGGCTGAAAGTTCCAGGCGATGAACGCGCGGAACGGGGCGCACTCATCTTGAAGGTCGCGGATCCGCGTGAGATGCTCGATCCGGTCTTCAAGAGTTTCGACGTGCCCGAACATCATCGAGGCGGTGCTCTTCAGGCCCATCGAGGCGGCTAGACGCATGCACTCCAGCCATTCGTCGGTGGTGTCCTTGTAAGGCGCGATGATCTTGCGCACGCGGTCCACCAAGATCTCTCCGCCCGCGCCGGGGATCGAATGCAGCCCGGCGTCCTTGAGGCGCCGCAGACAATCCTCTAAGGTGAGCTTGGAGATGTGGGCGATGTAGATGATCTCTGCCGGGCTGAGGCCATGGAGGATGACGTTCGGAAATCGCTCCATCACTTTGCGGAAGATCGACTCGTAGTAGTCGATCTTGAGCTTGGGATTCAAGCCGCCCTGGAAGAGGATCTCGACACCCCCCTTCTCAACGGTGTCCTCGACTTTTCGAAGGATCTCTTCGTCGCTCAGCAGATACCCCTCGTCGTGCCCCGGCACGCGGTAGAACGCGCAGAACTTACAGCGCACCCAGCAGACGTTCGTATAGTTCAGAATGCGCCCGATGATATAGCTCACGACCTCGGGGTTTGCGCGTGCTTTGCGGCGATGGTCCGCGAGCGCCGACAGTTCGAGCATGTTCGGATGCCGGAGAAGAAAAAGCGCCTCTTCGGAGGTGATGCGCTCGTTCGCATAGACCTTCTGGGAGATCGATTCGATCGTGACGGTTGGAAGGGGCAGGGTTGCCATCGCGCCTTTATTGTACTTGGGTTTGGCCGCCCGGCCTCAAGGCGGTGGGGTATAGTAGGGGCGTCTCGCCTTTCCGGCGGGCACGCCTTGGCCGAATGCTCGGACGGTTCGAGCAGCGGGGGACCCGTGTCCTTGGGGTGAACGGTTCGCAATGGCGACGAACCGCGGGTAATTCTTGGCCCGAACCCGGCAGCTAACCTCGTAGGCCCAGCAAGGATCGAATGGAGGTCGTGAGTTTGATGAGTGTTCCGACGCAGGAGCCGCTATCGCGCGAGTTTGCGATGCCTTTGGAGTTTCGCGCCAACGTCTTGGAATTTGCCGAGTTGAGCCGCAGGCTACGTCAGCGTCAAGAGATGCTGTTCGACGCCGCGCTGCAAGGCGAGGCGGAAGCCGTACCGTTCAACGAGCGGCTGATGGCGATGGCGACGTCCATGCGCCGAGTCGCGCTGCTGGCCGCCCGAGGTTGAGTTCGTGCCGGGTCCGCCGGACGATTTGGGGAGCCTTTCATCCTTTAGGCTCGTTGACCCCGCGTTTTCAGCCGAGATATAATGGGCAGATCGAGCTTTGTCAAAAGGCGCGATTTCAGGCAGTTCGAGGTGAAACATAAGAAGATTTAGAAGAGATCCCCGGCCCGATCCGGGCCCCCCCGTCAACGAGCGTGTGTTGCGTTTTCGCGATATCCGAGTGATCGACTCGGACGGCTCGCAGTTGGGGATTCTCCAAAGTCGTCAGGCGCTGAACATGGCGCGGGAACAAGGGCTCGACCTCGTGATGGTCTCGCCGAGCGCTCAGCCTCCCGTGTGCAAGATCATCGACTACGGCAAGCACAAGTACGAACAAGAGAAGCTTCAAAAGGATCACAAGCGCAAGCAGCAGGAAGTAAAGGGTATAAAGATCAGTCCGCGCATCGCGGAGCACGACATTCAGTTTTTGACCCGAAACGCCCATCGCTTCCTGGAGGAAGGGCACAAGGTCAAAGTGACCTGCGTGTTCAAGGCTCGCGAAGTGACGCACCCCGAGCTGGGAGCCAAAAAGCTCGCGCATTTCGCCGAGATCGTCTCGGAACTTGCTACGGTGGAGCGTCCGCCGCGCCTCGACGGAAGGCAGATGGTGATGACCTTGCTGCCCAAGGCGCCGACGAGTAAGGCGAAGCCCGCCAAGGCCGTGGTGAAGAGCGACAAGCCGAAGGCAGAGCCCGCAGAAGCGGCGAAGGCCGAAAGCGTGGAAGACGAGAAAGAAATGGCGAAAGCCGAGACGGAAGAGAAACAACAAGATGCCGAAACTCAAGACGAATAAAACGGCGGCGAAGCGGTTTAAGATCACCGGCACCGGAAAGATCACGCGACGCCGATCGCATAACAATCACCAGTTCCTGCATAAGAGCGGGTCGCAAAAGCGCCGCCTCGAAGAGGAGCCGACAGTGTTCAAGGGCGAACTGAAGCGCATCAAGCGCCTTCTCGTGCGTTAAGCGCGCGCCCTCTCTCTACCGTTACCGCCCGATAGGGTTGGGACGCGGTCCAAAACAAAGGAGAACAAAACATGGCAAGAGTCAAGCGTGGCCTGATGCGCCACAAGCGCCACAAAAAGATTATCGAGAAGGCCTCAGGCTATTGGGGTCGTAAAAAGAACGTCTTCCGCCGCGCCAACGAGCAGGTGATGAAGTCGGGCCAGTACGCGTTTCGCGACCGACGCGCCCGAAAACGCGATTTTCGACGACTGTGGATCGTCCGCATCACCGCGGCCTGTACCGAGTGCGACATCAAGTACTCGCAGCTGATCCACGGGTTGACCGAGAAGGGGATCCAGGTCGATCGCAAGATGCTCAGCGAGCTCGCGATCCAGGACATGAACGCCTTCAAGGCGCTCGTTCAACAAGTCAAGGCGTAAACGCCTCCTTTCCGGCCCCTCTTTCGGCTTATGCTTAAAGAGGGGTGATGCTTTCTCTCCGCAAGCGAATCGAATGATGAAGCGTTTGGTGCCCTGCGTTCGAAGGATTCTTCTCCCGCTGGCGTGTGCCGCCCTCGTTTCGACCTTGGCCGTCTCGCAAGCCCTTGGCTCGCAGGCAGAGCCCGAAGCTCCTGCCGAACAGGACCTGAGCCTGTTCCTGCGCGCCAAGCCCGACGTGGTGATCCTGGTCGAAAAACATGCGATCGGGACGGATATCGTGGAGGTCAGCATGGTCCGGGCGGACTATCCTCCCGCCCTCCTTCGCCAGCAGATCGAGGATTTCGCGGAGCGTTTGGGCTCCGAACTGCACGGCCTCCAGGTGTATCGTCACGAGTTGCGCAAGGACGATCCCAAGATGGTGTTCCTCCGGGCGTCGTTCGGGGTGACCGGGCTCATTTCGAACGGAGCCGAGAGGCTCTACCAACTCGAGCCGCTGGCACAGAGCTTTGCGGGGGCGCCGGAGCCGTACACGCTGCATACGTTGAACGTGATCTTTCAGGGGGAGCGCCCCAATCCGATCACGCTTCAGAAATTTTCTGGGGCCGGGGTCGAACTTGAGGGCCAGTTCCACCGTCAACCGGACGGGATCGAATATCGGATCCAGCTTTTGTCTCAGAATCCTGACGAGATCGAGATCCCAGACCGATACCAAAAAGAGGTGGAGTCCGTCTCGATCGAAAAAGAGAAGCCTCAAGGTCCGGCTGCGTGGGTGTGGGTCGCGTATGCGACCGGTTCGCTCGCGGTAGGGGGATTGGTATACTGGATACTTCTCAATCGGCAGACCGGGCGTTCGCCCCGTTAGAGGGAGCTCAAGTTTTATCATGATAGCCACGCAGGACGTATCGACGCTGACCATTCGCCAGTTGATTGAGATCGGGTTCGAAGCTCGCGCTTCGGACGTGTTCATCAAGGCGCGCTCCAAGCCCCGAATGAAGCAGCACAGCTTGGTGAAGGACCTTCACGACTCGCTTCCGGAGCTCGACGCCGATACCGTGCGTCGCATGCTCAGCGAGCTGATGACCGAGCGGCAGCTTCGCCTCTTCGAAGAGCACCACGAGATGGACCTCGCGTTCGAGGTCGAGGGCAAGTGCCGCGTGCGTGCGAACCTTTACAAACAGCGCGGTTCGTGGGCCGCGGTCTGCCGAATCGTGCCGCTGCAGATTTTAGGACTGGAGGATCTCGGTTTACCGCCGGTTCTGGGCGATCTGACGCAACACCGTCAGGGCCTGATCCTCGTGACCGGTCCGACGGGGTCCGGAAAATCCACGACCCTGGCGGCCATGATCGACATCCTGAACCGCAACCGCCAATCGCACATCGTGACCATCGAGGACCCGCTCGAATTCGTTCACCCCGACAAGAACAGTTATGTCAGCCAGCGCGAAGTGGGGATCGATACCGAGGATTTCCAACCTGCGCTCCGCGCGGTCGTACGTGAAGCGCCGGACATCATTCTGATCGGTGAGATGCGTGACGCGATGACGATGGGCGTCGCGCTTCAGGCCGGTGAAACGGGGCACCTCGTGTTCTCGACGGTGCATACCGCGAGCGCGTACGAGACCATGGACCGCGTGATCAACATGTTTCCGCCGCACGAAAAGAACCATCTGTGTCTGCGTTTGGCGAACTCGCTCCGCGCGATCATCGCGCAGAAGCTGGTCCCCCGTGCGGACGGCAACGGTCGCGTCGTGGCGAACGAAATCCTGATCTGTACGCCGACGGTCAGCAAGGCGATCGAAGATGGGCACTTCAGCGATCTGTACCACCTGATGAACGAGGGCGCCTTCTGGGGCATGCAGACGATGAACCAGAGCTTGCTGAAGTATGTGAAGGCGGGCATCGTCACCGAGGAGATCGCGCTGAACTATGCGGGTGTCGCCTCGGAACTCAAGCAGATGATGCGGCGATAAGGAACGCGATGGGGGGTAAGACGACGAGCCGAAGACCG
The DNA here is from genome assembly GCA_037189405.1 of bacterium. GTDB lineage: Bacteria > Armatimonadota > Fimbriimonadia > Fimbriimonadales > Fimbriimonadaceae > JBBCJD01. Next base: position 179,165 of record JBBCJD010000004.1, on the reverse strand, counting down.
AGCGGGGCGTCTTTCCCCCTGTTCGCGGGACCCTGGAGAAAGGGAGTGGGTCGATGAGCGCCGCCCCCCCCATCGATGCGCTGTTGCGCGAACTCGTCGAGCGTCAGGCGAGCGATCTGCACCTGAAAGCCGGCCAGCCCCCGGTCATGCGGATCAACGGCTCGCTCCGTCGCGCGGAAACCGCGCCTCTGAGCGGGACGCAACTCAAAGCGCTGCTCTACGAGATCCTCAACGACGAGCGTCGGGGCAAGCTCGAAACGTTCAAAGAACTCGATCTTTCGTATAACGTTCCGGACCTCTCGCGGTTTCGGGTGAACATGTTTTGGCAGCGCGGCCAGCTTGGGGCGGTGTTTCGCGTGATTCCCTACAAGATCCGCACCCTCGACGAACTGGGGCTGCCGCCGGTGACCAAGAAGCTGGCGATGCTCCCTCGGGGGCTGATTCTCGTGACCGGGCCCACCGGTTCGGGCAAATCGACCTCGCTCGCCGCCATGATTCACCACATCAACGCGAACGCGCGTCGGCACGTGATGACGGTCGAGGACCCGATCGAATACGTGCACCGAGACGAGTCCTCGATCATCAACCAGCGCGAGCTGAGTACGGACACCCACTCGTTCGCCGACGCGCTCAAGCATGTGATGCGTCAAAACCCGGACGTGATTCTGGTGGGAGAGATGCGAGATCTCGAGACGATCCAGCTCGCGATTACCGCCGCCGAAACGGGGCACCTCGTGTTTTCGACTTTGCACACGGTGGACGCGCCCCAGACCATCGACCGGATCGTAGACGTATTTTCGCACGATCAGCAGGCGCAGATCCGCACCCAGCTCAGCGTGGTGTTGCAGGCCGTGATTTCGCAGACGCTTTTGCCTTCCAAAGATGGAGGGCGGATCGCGGCGTTCGAAGTGCTTACCGCGACCCCGGCGATTCGTTCGCTGATCCGCGAGGGGCGAACGCACCAGCTGTATCTCGACATGCAGACGGGGCGCGAGTTCGGAATGCAGACGCTGGACGGACATCTGCTGGATCTCGCGCGGCTTGGGAAGGTCGACTATGAGCAGGCGTTGGCCAAGACGTCGAACCCCGCCGACTTCGCGCGTCGCGCCGCGCATGTCGGACTGATCAAGGAGGCGGACGGTGCAGCACCTCGATAGCTTTCTCCGGCGCTGCGTCGAAATGGGGGGATCCGACCTTCATTTCAAGGCCGATACCGGCAAGACCTACGTTCGGGTGCACGGGGACCTGGTGTGGGTCGAGGACGTCCCGAGCTATACCGACCACGAGCTCCGCCAGATTCTCTATGCCGCGCTGAGCCCCGAGCAGGTGCGCAAATTCGAGCGGGATCTCGAACTCGATTTCGCGCTGGAGATCCTAGGGGTCTCGCGTTTCCGGGGCAACATCTACCAGCAGCGCGGGCATGTGCAGGCCGCGTTCCGGGTGATCCCCTACGAGATTCAGCCGATGGAGGGGCTCAGCCTTCCGTCCGCGTGCTACGACTTTATCGAGAGGCCGCGCGGCCTGGTGCTGGTGACGGGCCCCGCCGGCTCAGGCAAATCGACGACGCTGGCCGCGATGATCGACCAGATCAATCGCACCCAGGCGCTGCACATCATGACCGTCGAGGACCCGGTCGAGTTCATCCACGACGATCACGAGGCGATCATCAACCAGCGCGAGCTCGATGTCGATACGCTCAGTTTCGCGAACGCCTTGAAGTACGTCTTGCGCCAAGATCCCGACGTGATTTTGATCGGAGAGATGCGAGATCTCGAAACGATTCACCTGGCGATCACGGCCGCCGAAACGGGTCACCTCGTCTTCGCGACGCTGCATACGGTCGACGCGGTCCAGACCGTGGATCGTATCGTGGACGTGTTCCCGATCCATCAGCAGCAGCAAATTCGGATGCAGCTTTCGGTGAACCTCGTCGGGGTGCTGGCTCAGACGCTCGTGCGCACCGCCGACGGCAAGGGGCGCGCGGCGGCGTTCGAGGTGCTGGTTGCGAACTCAGCCGTTCGAAACTTGATCCGCGAGAACAAAACGTATCAGATCAGCTCGATTATTCAGACCGGCGCGCGCGCCAAGATGAATACGCTCGATCAGTCGCTCGCGGGGCTCGTGAACAAAGGAGTGGTGCTGCCCGAGGACGCGCGGGCGAGGGCGAAAGATCCGTTCGAGTTCGACCGATTGCTGCGCGGGGTGCAGCAGACCGGCCTCGCGACGCCCGGCACTCCGTCTTCCCAGGCGGCGAACCCGCCTTCTGGGGGCACGCCTCCCCAGCAAGCTCCGTCCGGGGTCCCGGGGCAGCCGAACCGCCCCGCGTACCGGAAGGAGTAGCGTGGTTTTCTCGTTCCTCTGGATGGTCTGGATGGGGGCGTCCCCCGCGCTTCCTCCTCAGCCCGCGTTGGAGGAGTGGGTGTGCCAGGCCGAGCCGCTCCGGCTGCGGACGGTGCTGGATAGCGGTGCGATCGTGCTGGTCGAACCGCGCCCCGGCTCCACGATCTCGGTCCAGCTTTTCGCGACCGACCCCTCGCTCGCCGAGACGCCGAAGACGCACGGGTTGCGACACCTCATCGAGCATTTGACGCTGAAAGGGGGGGCGGGCGATCTCGATCGGCGGCTGGAGACCGAAGGCGCGCTGCTTTCGGGCAGCACGCTGCGCGATACGCTGCGCATCGGGCTGATCGTGCCTGCCGGGAGGCTCGATCTGGCCTGGGCCGCGTTGGCCGAGGTGACGGCTCCCCTGGAAATCGAGATCGAGACGCTTGCGCGGGAAACGGAGATTTTAGGGCACGAGTTGCGGCAGGTGGATCATGAGGAGCGGTTGGCTTCCGCGGCGTGGAGCCTGGTTTACGGAAGCGCGGGACTCGATCCGCTCGGCAGTTTGTCCGTGATCGAAAAGCTCACGCGCGAGCAAGTCCGGGAGGCTCAGCAGCGACTGTTTCGGCAAGAGCATCTCACGATCGCGATCGTGGGGCCGGTCGATCTCGACAAGGCGACCGCCGAAGCTCGGGCGTTCCTGGAATCCCGCCCGAAGGGGGAGCGAGGAGTCGGCGCGAACCGCGGTTGGCCCACGAAGCCCGGCGGACTGAGAGAGATCGAAGAGGTGCGGGGTGAGGCGAGGAGCGCGCCCGTTCCGGGGTTTTCCGACCCGAAAGCCGCTTCGACTTTGGCGGCGGCCTTGGCGCTCGCCAGCGAGCTTTCCGACGGGTTTGTGATCTATACCCCGAGCGCGCAACCTGGGTTGGTGACGCTGGGACATGGATCGGCGGATCCGGTGCTGGAAAAGCGCCTCGACGGCCTGTCCGCCGTCGAGGTCGACCGGCTGTTCGAACGTGGGCGGGCGCTCGCTCGTGCCTGGACGGCCCGTCAGTTGCAAACGAGTGAGGGCGTGGCGTTCTTGAGGGGGCTGCTCCTTTCTCAAGACCCGGCCTTTCGCCCCGAAGCGATGCTCCAGAATTTGGACGCGATGCGTTTGAGCGATTTCCGCGCCGCGGTCGCGTCGTTTCGCGCGCCGCGAGCGTTTCACGTGCGAGGAAAAGGGCGATGACCGCGCTGATCGCACTGGCGGCGCTGTGGGGAGCTTCGGCAGAGACGAGCCCGCTTCAGGTGGCGCGATGGACCCCTGTGGATTCTGCATGCGGGACTCAGGAACGAGCCGCGCCGAAGGCGGTGTTCTTGTCCGAACCCGACGCGGGATGGATCAGCGCCCAGCTGTTCGTGCCGCTGGAGGGGCTCAGCCAGGAGGATCGACGCGCGCTACGATGCCTTGCGGAGGTCGTGGCGGAAGGCTCGCGGACGATCTCACGACCCGAATTGCTTTATCTCACCTCCTCCGGAGAGCGCCCGCGCGCGACGCTGGAGCCCGATCATCTTCGGCTGCGGCTCGGAGTGGGCAAGGGGGAGCTGCGTACGGCGCTGCGGTTGATGCGGGAACTGATGACGGAGGCCCGCTTGGAGGAGGCGTCGCTGCTTCACGCGATCGAGGCCGCTCCTCCGAGCCGAGAAGTGTGGAATGAAGCGCTCCAAGGCTCGCTGGCCGTCTCGCCCGATCTGACGCCTCGGTATTTGCGGGCGCTCTATCCGCGCGCGTTCGATCCGGCGAAGGCCGTGCTCGCGGTCGGAGGGCCTTTCGATGCGGCCGAAGCGCAGGCGATCTGGCGTCAAGAGTGGTCTCACTGGAGTCCGCCCCGTTTACCCCGGCTCGATAGGCTCAAGCCGGTGCCGGCCCCGGGCCTGGAGGTCGGACTAGTGGACCTGAAGGGGCCGGAAAAGCGATTGACCGAGGTGGACCTGGGGCGAACGTTGACCCTTGTGACGGCGCTCGGGGTGGGGAAGGGCTCGGCGATGCACCGTGCGCTTCGTGAGGCGCGAGGATGGAGCTATCGCCAAGAGGCGCTGCTGACGCCGTCGGAGCGGGGGATGCGCGTCCGGCTGCTCGTCGCCACGGGCCGTTCGAGCGAAGAGGTGCGTTCGGCGCTTCGCGAGGCGGTGGCGGCTTGGGAAGAAGCGGACCTCGCGCGGGCGAAGGGGTTTGCCCGGGCCGGGCTCTCCGGCGTGGTGCCCTGGGGCGGACTGCGTTTTGGAGGGGGGGCGTTATCGAGCTTGGAAGGACGCACGTTTTGGGCGGGTTACTGGCCCCTTAAAACAGGGCGCGAGTGGGCTCCGGAGAGGGTGCGCGAAGGAATCGACTCGGTCACCCTCGAAGCGCTTCGCGCCGAGGCCGCCACGCTGTTGGACGAACTCGAGTCGGCCCCGGCTAGCCGTGAAAATTCGAATCCTTCATCCTAGGCAAGGAAGACATTTTCAGCTACACTGCCCCTATGAACGTATGGGAGCCGGAAGGGGGAGCCCCGCGAAGGGGAGGTCTTGGCAGACGTTGGATTCTAATCGTTTGGTTTTCGATCCTCGCTATCTCGTGGTTAGGGCCGGTGATTCTTCAGCCTTGGACGCAATATCTTTGGTTCGTGCACGATGCTCAGCGCGCCGAGATCTTCCTAACCGAATATAAGGTTCGTGGGTTGCTGCTGGCGCTCGCGTTCTTTCCGGCGTGGGGGTTGTTGCATTGGAGTTTGACGCGCGCGCTTCGCGCCACGATGGTGTATCTGCGCGCCCCGCAAGGGTTGATGGAGCAAAAGCTGGCGGACCTTGTGAACTTCGTGCGCGACCGAGGAGCCGACGCGATTCGCTACGGCGCGCCGGTAGTGGCCCTGCTTTTCGCCTCGGCGTTCACCCAGCAGTGGCGCGCGTTCCTTTTTGCTCGGCATGCCGAGACGTTCGGCCAGAAAGATCCCATCTTTCATCTCGACATCGGATTTTTCGTCTTCTCCCTCCCCTGGTATCAGGCGTTGGCGGCGGCGCTGGTTTTCTTGTTCGGGCTAACGTTGGCGCTCACGCTCGGCGTGTACATCGGCATGCAGGCGCTGGCCTCGTTGGCGCGGATCGAGCTCAGCCGCCCCAAGGTGCAGGAGCACCTGAGTCTTCTGGCTGGCGCGACGCTGCTGTTCTACGGCGTTCGGATGGGGCTCAGCCGATACGATTTCGGGCTCCTTGAAGGGTCGCAGTTTACGGGCGCGGGCTACGCCGATACTTGGCGGTTGGGCGCGGTAACGCTGCTGGCCGGGGGGTTGATTCTGCTCGGAGCGCTTGCTGTTGCGTTGGCCAGGACCGGAAAAGCCTATCGGTTTCTCACGGTGGGCGGTGTAGGTGTGGGCCTGGTGTGGCTCGTCGGCGTGATGGCGATCCCGGCCCTGATTCAGGTGCTTCGGGTGACTCCGGATCGCCTCTCGTACGAAAAGCCGTTCGCCGAGCGTGCGATCGCGATGACTCGGTTGGCCTACGCGCTGGATCGCGTCGAGGAGAAGAACACCGCCCATACCCGGGTGCCTTCGACGGGCGAAATCCAAGCGGCAAGCTCGACCTTGGAGAACATGCGGCTCTGGGACCCGGAGGTTCTGTTGAACTCGATCGAGGTCATGCAGTCCCTGAAGCAGTATTACAAGTTCCGCGACGTCGATCTCGATCGCTATACGATCGACGGCAAGCAAACGATGGTGATGCTCTCGCCGCGCGACATCAACGTGGCGGGGCTCCAAACGAGTGCGCAGAACTGGGTGAACATGCGGCTGCGCTATACCCACGGTTACGGCATTACGATGTCTCCGGTAAATCAGGCGACGCGAAGTGGGCAGCCCACTTTCTTCGCCAAAGACATCCCTCCGACGGGCCCGATGGCCGAGCACTTGAAGCAGCCCCGCATCTATTTCAGCGACGAGGGGCCTTGGGAAAATCCGCGTTCGAACTACGTGTTGGTCGACACTCGCATGGACGAGTTCGATTTTCCCTCGGAGAATTCGGATAGCGACTCGGAGGTGTATCGCTGGACCGGCACGCGAGGCATCCCCTTGCACAACTGGATCGTACGGATCGTGATGGCGGCATCTCTGGGCGACGGCAACATGCTGATTTCGCGGAACGTGACGGGCAAGACCCGGCTTTTGATGCACCGAGGCGTTCGGGCCCGCGCTCAACGCGTGTTTCCTTTCTTCGCCTTCGACAGCGACCCCTACATCGTGGTTCACGAGGGGCGCCTGGTTTGGATTCTCGACGCGTATACCCATACCGATCAGGTGCCTTACTCGGAAATGTCCAGTTTTAATGGCAGTAAGTTAAACTATATGCGCAATCCGGTGAAGGTCACCGTGGATGCGTATTCGGGCGAGATGAAGGCGTACGCGATCGAGCCGGACGAGCCGATCCTCAAAGCTGTCGCGAAGATCTATCCGGGCCTGATCGAGGGTGCCGACGCGGTCCCTGAGAGCTTGCGCGCCCACTTTCGTTATCCCGAGGATTTGTTTGTAGTTCAAGCCCTCCAACTTGAACAATATCACGTCACGAATCCTACGGTGTTCTTGACGAACGAAGACGCTTGGCAGATCGCGTTCGAGCGGGTCGAACGCAGCAAGCGGCGCATGGTGCCGTACTACGTTCAGATGCGGTTGCCGAACGAGCCGCGCGACGGTTTCGTGCTGATCCTTCCGTTCACCCCTTACGGAAAGCAGAATATGAACGGCTGGCTCGCGGCGCAGTGCGATCCTGGCTCCTATGGAAAGCTGGTGCTGTATCAGTATCCGAAAGGCACTCTGGTGCACGGCCCCGAGCAGATGGATACGATCTTCAACCAAGACCGGGAGATCGCCGACATCAACCGCCAGTTCACGAACGAGCAGAGCGAGATTGTGATGGGCAACTTGCTCGTGATCCCCATCGGCAACAGCGTGCTGTACGTAGAGCCGATGTTCCTCCGCAGTAAGTCGGCCGGGATTTTGGCGATGCCCGAATTGAAGAAGGTGATCGTCGCGTTCGGTGACGAGGTGGTCGTGGGCGATACCTATGCCGAAGCGCTCGAACGGCTGATCGGCCGCGCGCCGGATCTCGCTTTGCCGGCTCCCGAGGGCGAACCGGCGGAGGCAGGGCCTGATTCGCCCGCGCCGCCTCGTCCTGCTCCTTCGACGGCGAATCTGACCGAACTGCGCGAGGCGTTGAAGTTGCTGGACGAAGCGGATGCGGCGCTGCGGAAGGGCGACTTCGCTCGTTACGGCGAGTTGCAGCGCACTGCGCGCGAGGCGCTTCGCAAAGCGACGGGCGAGTAGGATCGCTCGGGGCCGGGCACCTTACGCTTCGGCGAGGCGCCCGGCCAAGATTGCTGGTTACGGCGGGTTGCAGCGCGTCCTGCGCGAGGCGCTTCGCAAAGCGACGGGCGAGTGGATCGCTCGGAGCAGGGCGCCTTATGCTTCGGCGAGGTGTCCGGCCAAGATCGCTCGTTGCGCTAGGTACGCGCGCGCGGTCCTGAGGAACTCCGCGTGCGACCAGGTCAGCGGTCCGACGGTCAGTGATTGCCCGGTTTCGGGATGAATTTGCTCAGGCAGCGCGCCGCTCGGCTCGGCGTGGCGCGCGGCCCATTCGAGAAGCTCCAGCCCCTTCTCGAGCGCCTCTTCGGAGCTCGCCAGAGCGATCTTCGATTGCGCCAACCAAAGGGTCGTGATGATCCACGGGCTGCCGGGGTAGGCCTCGCTGACCCGCGCGTAATAGTCGCCTTCGCATCGGGCGAGTCCGCCGATGGGCGAGCGCACCCAAAGCCCTCGCTCGACGCTTTGGAGGTTGGCTCGCACCTGAGGATCGGTCATCGGGAGCGCCCCGAGCAGCCCGACTTGAAGCGAGGCCGCATCGAGCGTTCGATCGGGTTCCCCGTGTTCGTCGAGGCGGCGGAAAAAAGCCTGGCGCTTGTCGCAAAACAAGCGAGTTTGCAGTGCATCACGCATCGCGCTCGCGGCGTCCGCGTAGGGCCGCTCTGGCCAGATTCGGCTCGCTTCGTCGAGCGCGGCGACGGTCGCGGCGACCGTGAAAAGGTGCACGCCGTAGCGCTCTTCCCACAGATCGTAGCTCGGCAAGGGCAGACCGCTCGCGGGGTCGCGATACGATACGAGAAAGTCCGCCATCGCTTGGGCGAAGGTCTCCCACGCGGGGTCGCTTCCGAAGCAGCGCAGTACGCCTCGCAAGGTGAGCGCGGTTTCGTCTTGTTGGAGCGGGGTGCCGCGCAGCCACGGGTGCCAGGTGGCGCCGAGATTGCCGTCGCTGCGGTATTTCTGAAGGAAAAAGGGGCGCTCCGGGCGAAGCAGAGGGCGGCAAAATTCGAAGAACCGCCGGGCCGTTTCGGTTTGTCCGGCCTCGAAAAGCACCTCGGCGGAGAGCGCGCCGTCTCGGGGCCAGCAGTAGCTGTAGTTGGCCCGGTTTTCGACCATCACGTCGCTGTCGTTCGCCGCGAGGATCGCTCCCCCCGAGTCGATCTGCGACAGCATGAACGGGACGCATTGGTCTGCGACGTCCCGAACGCGGGGAGGAAGCGCCGTAAAAGTGTCGAGGGGTTGAGGAGCCGGAAACGTGCCTTCCCATTCGGGGAGCGCGAAAAGCGTGTCGAGATCCGGCGCGCAACGCAGCTCGAACGTCGCCGTGGCCTCGCCCGAGGCGTCAGGCATCATCGAGATCGACAGACAGGAATCGACCGAGCCTTGCGCGATGGGGTTTAAGCTGAGTGCGCCGTCTTCGGCGTCCCGCCAAGTACCTTCCATCGTGCCGAAGCGCATGCCGCAGGCGTATTGAAAGAGCCCCGCACCGCCTGTGCGAGCGAGGAAGGAGAAGGCGTAAGGGCCTTTGAAGTGGACCACCGAATCGGTGGGCGGATGGTAAAGCGCCGTGTTCCCGATGTCGCTTTCGGCGATCGAGAGATGCTGGGCGAAGAACAGGCGCACCTCGCGTCCGGCGGGCCCGCGCACGCGAAGACGGCGGATCAGCCGATCGGCGTCCGGTGGGACGAACTCCACGGTCTCGAGTTCGATGCCGAACTCCTCGTGAATGTGTCGCGTTTCGGCGACGAGGGTCCCGGGCCGGAATCGCAATTCGCGCCGCCAGGCATCGTCTTCCAGCCAAGAGAAGCGTCCTTGCGTCCAGAGCCCCGTCCGCAGAATCTGCCCGCAGAGGTGGTTGCTTACCCCCACGGTGGGCCAGAACAGTTCCCGCACGCGGTAGCGCGCATCGTAGGCGAGCATGAGGCGACTGTTGGAGAGCACCAGCGAGCGAGGCATAAGATCATGCTATCTTATAAGTCGCGCAAGAAGGGAGAGCGATCGCTTCGACTTCCTCCCAAGGCCTGGAAACTCGCATCGAAACGGGGTGAGTTTGCGTAGGAAGCCACAAGACGCCGAAACGAAATGAAGATGGAACCCAGCTTTCAACAAATCGCCGAGTTATTTCAACTCGCGACGCCCGAGGAATCCTCCGCCGCGCCGAAGGCGCGGAAGGCCAAAGGAGACACGGCCGAGGAGAGCGCCGAATTGGGCAAACAGTGTCTGGGAGACGGGAACTACGCCAAAGCCGTCGAACATTTCAAGACCGCTATCGCGCAGCGCGATCCCAAAGACCCCCTCGGTCATCTGGACCTCGGCGGCGCGTACGAATGCATGGACGAGGCCCCGCAGGCGCTGCGCCAATACGAGAAGGCGATCAAGATCCGCCGCGACCAGCCCGAACCTTGGGTGGGGATGGCGGACCTCTATAAGCGGTACGGGCGCTATAAGGATTCGATCGAGCGTCTGCAAGCGGCGATCGAGTTGGAGCCGGGCAACGCGTTCTACCATATCAAGCTCGCCGAGCTGTTTCGCGACATGGGCGAGCCGCGCCGGGCGCTTTTAGCGGCCCAAGGTGCGGTGGCGGCTTCGCCCGAGGAGCCGTTTTATCACTACTGGGTCGGCGATCTGCTGATTCAAATGGGGCGCGACGAAGAGGCGCTGGAGTCGTTGCGCGCCGCGATCGAGATGTCGCCCGGCGACGACTTTTTATATCTGCGTGCGACGGTGGCTTTTTGGAACGTCGGCCGACACCAAGAGGCCCTGAAGGCGCTGCGTTTGGCAAGCGATCTGGACCCTTCCAAAAACGTATATCACGGACTTTTGGAGGTGCTGCTCGGTAAGATGGAGTTGATGGACGAGGCCACCCTGGAGCGGGATCGGGCCGCGCGGATGGACTCCTACGATCGGGACCTCCTGCGCCGATTGCTGGACGAAATGAAGTTCGATAAACCTTACACCGTTTAGGATTTCGCCCACATCCTTAAAAAATCCAAGTAGACAAAAGCAAAAGGCTTGTGATAGCATTACCCAAGGGGATGCAAGCAAAAAGGCGGGGATGCCCGCAGTTTTTGCGGGGCTGGCAAGGAGTGCCGGCTCGGACGATGCGGCGGAGGTTGCATGGAGAAGAACGCAGGGACGCTGGACGGTCTTTCGGAGCTCGGACCCGAGTCGGAGGCCGACGCCTCCTCGGGGCCCTTTCCGAGAGGTCTCGCGATCGAAGTGGGAGTTTTACCGGTCAAGCGCGAAGGGCGTACCTGGACGGTGCTGGCCGACGACCGCTTGGACGAAGAGGGGCTTGCCCGCCTGAAATGGACGCTCGGCGAAGAGGTCGAGGTCTGGCCCGTTCCCACCGAAGTGTTGCGCGGCGCGATGCGCGAAGCCTATGGCGAGCACGCTATCCCCGAACTTGACGGTCTGTTGGACGCGGTCTCGCGCGGAAAAGGTAAGCGCAGCCTCGGTTCGACCCGTGTGGGGCTCGGTTTCGCCAAACGCCCTACGAACGTCATCGCGATCACGAGCGGGAAAGGAGGGGTCGGTAAAACCTCGCTGACCGCGAACCTCGGCGTCGCGCTCGCGGGCCTTGGGTTTCAGGTCGCGATGATCGATGCAGACTATGGCCTTGCGAACCTGCACGTGTTGCTCGGCATGAAGCCTGGCCGCACCCTGACGGATGTGTTGCTCGGAAGCTGCAATATCCTCGACGCGCTTTGCGTGGGACCGGAGGGGGTGCATCTGCTGGCCGGTAGCGCGAGCCTCGATCTGATGTCCTACGACCGGCTGGTGAAGGCCGGGGCGGGATTCGATTCGCTGCGCGGGGTGTTCGACTTCGTGCTCGTGGATACCGCCGCGGGCATCCACCGCGGCGTGACCAGCCTCCTCGAAGCGGTCGACGAGACGCTGCTCGTGATGACCCAGGACCCAGCCAGCATTCACGACGCCTACGTCACCGCGAAGACACTCCACAGCCTACGCCCCGATTCCACGATCTCGTGCATCGTCAACCAGGCGCGAAACGAATCGGACGCGCGCAAAGTGTTCGCGAAGTTCTCGACGGTGTTTTCGAACGCCACGAACCGTCGCAGCCATCTGCTGGGCTCGGTCCGGGCCGATTCGTCGGTCACGCTAGCCTCCTTGGCGCGCTCGCCGTTCGTGGTCAGCGCCGCACGCGGGCGAGCCGCGCAGGACGTGCGGGCGATCGCAAACAGCTTGGCTAGCGTTTCGGTGCACGCGCCGGCATGCAGCGGGCTGAAAGGATTGCTGCAAAGCGTGCTCGGGAAGGGTCCGCGCGAACTCCCCGACCTCTTCTAGTGAGGGGCGCTGATGCAGCCCACGCGCCTATCTCCGTGACGGGCGCGGCGGTCGAGGCTAACCGTCGTTTTGCGTGCAAGTTGGGCCTCCGCAAGAGGCCGGATCTTCTCAATCCCTGGGTACCTTTCCCGTCCGTTTGGGCTGCACCTTTACCCGCGGAGAACACTGCCCAAAGGCATGTCCCCCGGGTCTCTTTTACCCATGGCTGAGGCCCGTGCGGACCGCTTGCGAGATCGCGGCTACGGCGTAAAAGCAGCCGAGCACGGTCGCGATCATGCCGGCGACGCTGGTATTCCACGCTGCGGCGAGTGCGTATCCTGCGGCCGAGGCGGCGATCGCGAGCCCGGCCGAGAGCGCGAAAAGAGGTCCTAAACGGCGCGTGAGCAGTTGGGCGGTCGCCGCGGGGCCGATGAGCATCGCGACGACCAGGATGGATCCGACTGCTTCGAAGCTGGCGACGGTCGCGGCGGCCACGCACGCCATCAGCGCGTAGGACAGCAGGCCGGGCCGTTTCCCGAGCGTACGCGCCAGGCCGGGGTCGAACGCCATGAGTGCCAGTTCGCGCCGAAAGAGCCATAAAAATGTCGCGCTGAGCGCGAAGACCGGCAGGATTGTCCGAAGCACGGCAGGGATTTCGAATCCGCCGAAGCGAACGGTGTCGAGCGCGACGAACTCGACCAGTCCGTAGAGCACGCACCCCGCATCGAGGTCGACCTGCGCCGCGTAGCGTGTGATCAGAATCACCCCGAGCGCGAACAGCGTGGTAAAGACCACCCCGAGGCTGGCGTCTTCGCCGACGCGGACGCTTTGGGAGATCAGCCGCGTCAGCGCGACGGTGCCGAGCCCCGCGAGCCCCGCGCCGATCAGCATCGGAGCCGGTTCGCGCGTTCCGAACCAGATGAACGTCAGGGCGAGGCCGGGCAGCACCGAGTGGCTGATCGCGTCGCCGGTTAGGCTTACTCGTTGCAGCACGAGCCACACCCCCAGGAGCGCGCACAGCGTGGCGCATAGCGCCGCGACGGTTACGGTCCAAAAAGGAATCGCAAGTTCCGGACTCACGAACGAGCCTCCCGCAAGGCGGCTTCGCCAGCGGGCGTGAGCGCGAGGTCGCCTTCCCGCCAAGCCGCCCAGCCCAGAGCCACCGACCGCGCGACGGCGCGTTTGGCGCGAGGGACCCCGCTGGCTTGGAGCGCGGTTTCGGGTTGAGCGAGAGGCCCTCGCTCCGAAAGCTCCTTCAACACGAGCCGTGTCCCCAGTCCCAAGCGTTCCCTGCGGCGACGGAGCGAGGCCGAAAGCGCCCCGCGCGTCGGTGCAAAAAGCGCGGAGAAAACGAACAGTCCGCCCGCGATGAGAATGGTGACGGGGCCGGTCGGCATCTTCGCGATCGCGGCGCTCACGAGCGCGCCGCAAGCGGCGCTGCTCGCGCCGAACCCCGCGGCCAGAGCGAGAAGAGCCCCCAACCGGTCGGTCCAAAATCGGGCCGCCACGGCGGGCAAGATCGTCAGCGCGGCGACCATCACGATGCCCACCATGGGAAGCCCGATGACGACGGCGATCGCCACAAAGCCCATCGCGATCAGATCGAGGAGGCCGGTGTTCCAGCCCAGGCTGCGCGCGAATCCCGCGTCGAAGGTCACCAGCCGAAGCTCCTTGAAGAGCAGCAACACGCCGAGCAGCGCGAACAGACTCACCGCCGCGACGGCCAGGACGTCTTGCAGCACGATGCCGGCGGTCTTGCCGAGCAGGTAGGTGTCGAGGCCCGCCTGACTACCGTCCGGGACCGCGTTTTGGATGTGGCGTGAAAGCGCGATGCCCACCCCGAAAAATACCGAGAGCACGAGCCCCAAGGCGGCGTCCTCGCGCGTGCGCGTGTGCCGGCGAATCCAGCTGAGGGCGGCGATTCCCAAGACGCCCGTCGCGAGCGCCCCGCTCAACAGCGCGGGCAGGCTTTTGAGCCCCGTGATCCAGAACGCGAGCGCGATTCCGGGCAGGGTGGCGTGCGCGAGGGCGTCGCCAAGCAGCGCGCGGCGGCGCAACACCGCGAACGAGCCGACCACCCCGCACAACGCGCCCAAAAGACCGGCGCCGCTCAGCACCAGGAGCGTGTTGTAGCTCAACGCTCGCTCCGAACCTCTCGGACGGCTTCGGAGGGCGCCTCGGGGGCGAGCGGTCCGAGGGTCAGCAGTTTGCCCCCGTAAGCCTCATGCAGCGCGGTGGCGGTGAAGGCCTGTTCGATCGGACCGGAGGCGATGATGCGCTTGTTCAACAGGACCACTTCGTCGAAATATTCGGGCACTGTCTGAAGGTCGTGATGTACGACCACGGCGGTCCGTCCCCGACTTCGCAGACCGCGTAAAAGGTCGATGATGGCGCGTTCTGTCGCGTGATCCACGCCCGCCAGCGGCTCGTCCATGAAGTACAGCGAGGCGTCTTGCGCAAGCGCGCGCGCGAGGAAGGTTCGTTGCTGCTGCCCACCCGAGAGCTGGCTGATCTGGCGCCGTGCGAATTCGCGCATTCCCACCGCCTCGAGCGCATGTTCGGCCGCGAGGCGTTCGGTTTTGCCGGGGCGACGCATCCAGCCCACCCTCCCGTAAGTCCCCATCAGGGCCACGTCCATCACCGACACGGGAAAGTCCCAATCGACGCTCTCGCGCTGGGGGACGTAGCCGATGCGGGCGTCCGCGCGGCCGAACGGTTTGCCGAAGGCGAAGAAAGCGCCGCTCAGGCGGGGGATCAGCCCGAGCGCGGCTTTGATCAGGGTGCTCTTGCCGGCGCCGTTCGGTCCGACGATTGCGACGAGCTTGCCCGCGGGGATCGTCAGATCCACGTCCTCCAGCACGGGCCGCCGGTCGTAGGCGACCGTCAGGTTTCGGATCTCGAACAAGGAAGGTTCGGAAGGGTTCATCGGAGTGCCTGGAAGATCTGTCCGACGTTATGCCGAATCATGCCCGGATACGTTCCTGTTTCGGTGCCGAGTTCGCCCATCGCGTCGCTGAAGAGAGAGCCGCCGAGACTGACCTGCGCGCCCCGCCTTCGCGCTCCTTCGATCAGCGCTTTGACGTTTCGGTCGGAGACGCTGCTCTCGACAAACACGGCCTTGACGCCGCGAGCGACGAGCAGATCGACCAAGCGGTTGATCTCGCGCAGCCCCGCCTCGGACTCGGTGCTGATGCCCTGGATCCCCATGACTTCGATGCCGTACGCGCGTCCGAAGTAGCGGAAAGCATCGTGCGCGGTTATCAGCACGCGCTGTGTCTCGGGGATAGAAGACAGAATCTCCTTGGTTTCTTCATGCAGCTTTAAGAGCTCATTCTTGTATTTTTCCGCGTTTTCTCGGTAGAAGTCCGCTCCAGCCGGGTCGAGCTTGGCGAGCGCGTCCGCGACGGGGGAGAGCGCCAAACTCCAAAGCTCGATATCGAACCAAACGTGCGGGTCGGCGAAGGCGGCTCCGTCTTCGCTGTGGAGAAGCCGCGCCTCGGGCATGGCTTCGGTGACCGCGACGACGGGGCGCTTGGCGGCGAGTTTGACGAGCAGATCGGAGAGCTTGCCCTCCAAATGCAATCCGTTGTACAGCACGAGATCCGCCCCGCTCAGCTTTTGGACGTCTCCGGGAGAGGCTTTGTAAAGGTGCGGGTCGACCCCCGGCCCCATGAGCGCCTCGACTTGCACACGATCGCCTCCTACGGCTCGGGCGAGATCGGCCACCATCCCCGTCGTCGTGACGATTCGAATCGATCCGGTGCCCGTATCTTTCGAGGAGCGATGTGTTTGATTTGTGCAGCTTATTAGGCTAAAAATGATGCAAATGAAAGAAAGGACTCTCATCGGTTTAGAAACGGTGGGCATAGCCGCCCCCCACGAAGAATTCGGGTGCATGGCGATTGAGGCCGAAGCCCAGGTGTAAGTCGAACTGAACGTCGAGCTGGGGCGAGAAGGTGAGCCCGGTATGGAAAAGGGGGCTCGGCGGGGCGTCCTCTTCGAATTCGGCAGCGAGCTCGGCGAACGCTCCCCAGCGCTCATCGCGGAGTGGAATCCCCAGTGAAAGCGTCGCCATGCCTCCGAGACGCTCGCCGAAGCGCGCGCCGATTTGTCCCGAGAGTTCATAACCATCCCGCAACGGGCTTGAACTGATCAGGAAGAGCTCCGGCACCGCGCGCGACTCGCCGAGTTTGCCGGTCGGCAAACTGGTGTGCAACAGCAGCGCGAGATCGGTTTCGCCCCGGCCAGGCAGCGCATGCTTCAACCCCAGCGAGACGTCCGAGAACCCTTCGGGGGCGCTCGGTGAGAGCAGATAATCGGGTGCTCCGAAACGCAGTTCCAACCGCTCGCCGATCCCCGTGCGCAGCAAAAGCTCCGGGAGGCTCCAGCTTCGCAGGGAGCGATCGCGCAGCAGAGTAAAGCCCGATTCGACCTGCCACCGCCCGACGGGAAGAGTCGAGGGGCTTTCGGTGAAATCGGGGCGGTCGGTTTCGATCGGCCCGGCGAACGCGCTCGTCGCAAGGACGAGCGTGCCGCAAAGCGAAGAGGCGCGGTGCATGAAATTTATCATACACCACAAAGTTTAGCCAATGCTACATTTTGAAAGATTTAAGGACTTGAGTGGGGGACCGGATGGCCAAAATGCGATTCGAGCGCCGTCTGATGCGCTTCGTCGGTCCAATCGACGCGGATCGGCGTGATCGAGACGAACCCCTCGCTGACGGCTTGCACGTCCGTGCCGGGCTGATCCGCGGACATCACGACCACCCCGCCGTGCCAATAGTAGGGGCGTCCCCAGGGGTCCGAGCGTTCCTCGACGCGGTCTTTATAGACGCGCTGGCCCATCTTCACCAGCCGGTGGCCGCGTAGCTCCGGGTAGGCGATCGCGGGGATGTTGACATTCAAAAATGTGTGGGTTTTCTGCGGGGCGGAGGTCAGCATTTCCCAGTTCTCCCGCAGCCACCGAGCGCCGGTTTCGTAGTGCATGGGAGCGTCCGACACGAAGAGCGCCATGCTTAGGGCGATCGAGGGGATCTCGTTGATCGCGCCCTCCATCGCGCCGGCGACGGTGCCGGAATAGGTGATATCGAACCCGAGGTTTGGCCCGTTGTTGATGCCGCTCAGAACGAGATCGCAGCCGTCCGGCCAGGCGAGCGTCAGGCCGACGTTCACACAATCCACGGGCACCCCGTCGACCTCGTACGCTTCCAAACCCATCAACTCCACCGGCCACGCGCGAAGCGGATCGCGCAGGGTCATCGAGTGGCCGCAGGCCGAGCGCTCATGGTCGGGGGCCACGACTTTGACCGTGCCGAATTCGCGTGCCACTTCCGCGAGCGCCCGCAGGCCGGGCGCGCGAATCCCGTCGTCGTTCGTCAAGAGAATCCGCATCTTGCGGTCAGTCTACTTGGTCTCGGCCAGGCGAAGGCCGGGACGTTAACGCACCTTCACCAAGAGCGTTTTTGGCTCGGTCATTTCGTCCATCGCGTAGCGCACACCCTCTCGCCCGAAGCCGCTCTTTTTCACGCCGCCGTACGGCATATTGTCGAAGCGCAGCGTGGGGTAGTCCCCCACGATCACTCCACCCACCTCGAGGGTGCGGAACGCCTCCTCCGCCAGACGCAGGTCGCGGGTGAACACCCCGCAGTGGATGCCGTATTCGGATCGGTTCACACGTTCGAGTGCCTCCGAGAACCGCTCGAAGGGCGCCACGGTCAGCACCGGCCCGAACACCTCTTGGCAGGCCAGGCGGGTATGCCCGGGCACCTCTTCCAATAAGGTCGGGGGCACTAGGGCGCCGCGCCGCTCGCCACCGGCGAGGCGGCGAGCCCCGGCCTGGATCGCTTCGTCGATCCACGATTCGATTTTGCGCGCGGCGTCTTCGTCGATCAGGGGGCCGCACACGGTGCCCGTGGCGAGCGGGTCGCCGGCCGGGCAGCGTTCGGTGGCGCGGATCAGACGCTCGCAAAAGGCGGGATAGACCGCGGCTTCGACCAGGACATGCTGCACAGCGATGCAGACCTGCCCGGCGTAGCCGTAGGCTCCAAGCGCGATACGCTCCGCGGCTTCGTCCAGATCGGCGTCCGCGCACACGATCGCGCTGGCGTTGCCGCCCAGCTCCAGGCTGACGCGCTTGTCGGAGAGGCTCTTTTTCAGCGCCCAACCCACCGCGGGCGATCCGGTAAAGCTCACCATTTTAACTTTCGGATCCGCGGCGAGCTCTCCGGCGATCCGGCCGGGAACGTTGACCGCATTTAAGACGCCGGGCGGGCAGCCCGCTTCGTGCACGATCTTGGCGAGGGTCAGCGTCGAGAGCGGGGCTTGCTGCGAGGGCTTGAGCACGACGGTATTGCCCGTTGCGAGCGCCGGGGCGAGTTTGTGCGCCGCCAGATTGAACGGCCAGTTGTAGGGCACGATGCACAGAATCACCCCGAGCGGGAAACGCTCGACCGTGCAGCGGTAATCCGCCCCGCGCGGGTCGAAATCGACGGGCAACGCTTCCAGGCCGTAACCGCTGAGCAGGTCTGCGGCGAGGTCGAAGGTGATCGCCAAACGCGCGACTTCACCTTGCGACCAAGCGAGCGGTTTGCCGACCTCCTGGCTGAGCAAGCGGACGAGCTCCTCTTCTCGCATGCGGACGGCGGAGGCCACGCGCCGGAGCAAGCCTTGACGTTCGTGCCGGGGGCTGCGGCTCCACGCCGGAAACGCTTCGTGCGCGGCGTCGATAGCGCTTTGAAGGTCCTCGCGGCCACCCTCGCTGGCGAATCCGAGCGTATGGCCGGTGTACGGCGCGACGACGGGCTGTTTCCCGACGCTTTGATTACAGGCTCCGCCGAAAAAATGCCCGGCGATCAGGTTTTGCGCTTCGATCATGGCGATTGGGGTCCTCTTTTGAGGACGATCCGAGGAGGGGGAAGGGTTTCCGGCTTAGAGGAGGATATTCGGAACGCCGAAAGGCCCCGGAACGAATTTCGTTCCGGGGCCCCGTTTCGCGCCAGGGCGAGCCTGAGCTTACTTGGCGGTCGCTTGATGCAGCGCCTTGGCGAGGCGCGATTTGCGGCGAGCCGCTTGATTCTTATGAATCGCGCCGTTCTGCACGGCCTTATCGAGCGCCTTGATGGCTTGGCGCAGGGCTTCGGGGGCTTGCTCGCCGCCGGCCGCCGAGCGGGCCTTCTTGACGTAGGTCTTTAACGCAGACTTGATAGAGGTGTTCTGCGCTCGGCGCTTCGCGATGCGCCGCATGTCTTTCTTGCTCGATTTCAGGTTTGCCATAGCGTTTTAGGGGTCGATTATACCTCTATTTTCCGGGAATGCCAGGGGAGGTCAAAAGCGCGGGGTCGAGCGCTTTCTTCAGGGTCTCTTCGTCCAAAAGCCCTTCTTCGCGGACGATATCGGGGATGGCGCGCTGCTCGCGCAGGGCCTTCTTGACGACTTCGGCGGCTTTCTGATACCCGATGTGTGGGTTCAGCGCCGTCGCGAGCGAGGGAGAGACCTCGGCGTAATGGCGGCAGCGCTCTTCGTTAGCCACGATCCCTTCGATGCAGTTATCCGCGAAGGTGTCCATGGCTCCGGTCAGAATCTGCAGCGCGAACTGTGCGGCGAACACCATTCCCGGCATCATCACGTTGAGTTCCAACTGCCCCGCCTGAACGCTGTAGTCCAGGGTTTGGCACTGCCCGAGCGCTTGGAAGAGCACGAGGTTGAAGTTCTCCGCCATGCTGGGGTTGACCTTGCCGGGCATGATCGAGGAACCCGGCTGGACGGCGGGCAGCACGATTTCGGCGAGACCGGTCAGCGGGCCGGAGCACAAAAGGCGAAGGTCGTTCGTGATGCGGGTGAGCTCCAGGCACAAGAGCCGCAGCGACGCGCCGAGCGCGGCCAGCGGGAACTGGCTCTGCATCGCCTCGCAAAGGTCGTCGGTCGCGGTGAACGGGATGCCCGTCCAAGCGCCGAGCTTTTGCACCACGTGAAATCGATAGTCGGGGTGGGTGTTGAGCCCGGTTCCCGCGGCGCTTCCTCCGATGCCCAGCACCTCGATCTCCGTCGCGGCGTAGTCGATCCACTTCTTCGCGCGGCGCAGGCTCGCGGCGTAGGCGGCGAACTCTTGGCCGAGCCGGATCGGGACGGCGTCTTGAAGATGGGTGCGCCCGGATTTGAGCACGTGGTCGAACTCTCGCCCCTTCTTCTCGAAAGCCACGGTCAGCTTTTCGAGCGCGACGTAGAAATCCTGAAGCATGAGCCGCGCCATGATGCGCATCGCGGTGGGGAAGGTGTCGTTCGTGCTCTGGCCGTAGTTCGGGTGGTCGTTCGGGTTGACCCGCTTGTAAGCGCCCTTCTGGCCGCCCAAGATCTCCTCGGCGCGGTTGGCGAGCACCTCGTTCACATTCATGTGGAAGCTGGTGCCGGCCCCCATGTGGAACACGTCGATCGGGAACTGGTCGCGCATCGCGCCGCCCAGAATCTCGTCGGCGGCCTGCACGAGGGCGCGGCCAATCTCGGGATCGAGCAGGCCGAGTTCGGCATTGGCCTCGGCGCAGGCCTTCTTGAGCAGCACGTACGCGTCGATCATCGTGGGGTGCTCGGTGAGACCGGAGATTCGAAAGAGGTTGCGGCTGCGCTCGGCCTGACTGCCCCAATAGGCGTCTCGCGGGACGCGCACCTCGCCCAAACTGTCCTTTTCGATGCGGTATTCCATCGCCCTCAGTGTACCGTCCGTCCTGTTTCAATCCGCACTCGCCGGGCCGCCCGAGAACCTGGAAACAATCCCGGGTAAGGATCGTCACAAAGACTCTATGAATTTTGTCGACACACGACCGACTTAACAAACCGGAAAAGATCGGATAGATTGGGTGCAATGTCGAAGCAAGTGACAGTCGGTAAGAAAGTTTTGCGCGTGGCGCATGCCGCGGGTATCGGTATTTCCGAACTTGCAGAGATTTTGGGCGTGAGTCGAACGACGCCCTACAGCTACTCGCAACGGGATAATGCCAATCCTTCACAAGATAAGGTCGCGCGTTTGGCGCAGTCCATTCAAGAGACCCACGGTGTTCGCATTCCGCTGGAATGGTTTTTCGACGGCCGCGATACTCCAGTCCCGCTAGGCGAGGGCTTTTCGTCCCCTTCCAGGCTGATCGTCCAGGAAGATGAGGGACGTGGTTATCTGCGAGCCGGTCCGAAAGTCCAGATGGCCTATTTCGGCAATATCCCGGACGAACAAGGCTGGCACGATCCGTTCGAGAGCGCCGCGGTCATCGAGATGGACGCCAAGTTCGCGCACGCCCGGCGTTTCGTCGGAAAGATCGTGGGCGATCAGTGGCACCCGCAGCTATGCCAGGGTGATCTGACGGTCTGGCATTTGGACACGAGTCCGCAGTTTGGGACGATCGTTCTGACGGGCGGCGGCGAAGCGCCCTGTAATTTGGTGGAATTGGCACACGACACGAAGGATTCGGTGCTTGCCAGGCTCATCGCGGTGATCCGTCTGACGGACGGTTTGGAGCAGACTTGGTCCCTGCCCTCAGGACTTCGGTTTCGTCATCTGGAGTGAGATTCACGTTTTTTTCACGCCCTTCGAAAGAATTTTGTTGATAAAATCAACACTTTCCTATATAGTAGTCTCAAGAGAGTTGCGTTTGAGAGGGCGGGGAGGACATGAGGTGCGCGCGAAATTTTATAGCGATTCGCGCAAGAACCGCTCCTCACGAACGCCCGATCTGAACGACACTAAGAGGGCACATGCGAGGAACCGACCTAACGCCGCACCTGATTCGGTACGCCTATCAACAGGGCGCTTTCCCGATGACGATGGAGGACGGTTCGGTCGAGTGGTTTTTGCCCGAGCGCCGAGCGGTGTTTCCGATCGAGGGAATGTATGTTTCCAGTTCGCTGCGCAAGCGTTTGCGCCAGGGCGTCTACGAGATTCGGTTCGATACCGCGTTTCGCGAGGTGATCGAGGGGTGCGTCCGTCCGGCGGACAACTGGATCAGCCCCGATTTCGTCCGGGTGTACACCAAGATTCATGAAGAGGGGTGGGGCCATTCGGCCGAGGCGTGGTGGAACGGCGTCTTGGTGGGAGGGGTCTATGGGGTGGCTCTGGGTTCCTGCTTTTGCGCCGAGTCGATGTTCTACCGCCGCACCGACGCGTCGAAGGTCGCGCTCTGGGCGTTGCTGGAGCGGTGCCGCGCCCTCGGTTTCACCCTGTTCGACGCGCAGGTGATCAACCCGCATCTGACCTCGCTCGGGGCGTACGAGATCTCGCATGAGGCGTACCTGGAACGCCTGAACGCCGCGCTCCGTCGCTCCACGCCGTGGAGCCTCTAAGCCCAAACCGGTAAATTTAGCCGGTTCCCCCCGAATTCGGCTCTCCGATGATTCCAGTACCGT
Organism: bacterium; assembly: GCA_037189405.1. GTDB lineage: Bacteria > Armatimonadota > Fimbriimonadia > Fimbriimonadales > Fimbriimonadaceae > JBBCJD01. The sequence continues at coordinate 156,807 of JBBCJD010000004.1, read as the reverse complement.
TGCGGGCCTTTCGCGACGGGTTAAGGAGAACCGCCAGGATGGCAGAGCGTCATTTGAAGATCGTCCGACTGTTGGAGCCCGAGTTGTGCATGGACTGCCGTTTCGCCAAGATCGCGCACGTCGAGAACGATCGGGGCGAGTTCCAGCGGATGATCCATTGCCGTCGCCTCGATTGCGATAACTGGAACGTGGTCGACGCCGAGTTGGCGCGCAGCATGCAGTTCGAAGAGTAAGCGCTCGAATATAATGAAGAAGGGCGGCTGGGTCCGCCTTTGGGCGATCTTCGAGCGATGAGCAGAACCCGGGGCTATCGAAACGAACCTCCCGCGCGCAAAGGGCGGGGCGAACTGCTGTTTGGTCTCGCCTTACTGGCGGTGCTCGTCGTGTGGGGCGCCGCATTGATCGCGGGCGCTCGGTAGCGCGCCTATAATAGGGACGCATGATCGAATATTCCGACGGCATCGAAGTCGAACGGGAGATTCTGGCGCTGATCCGCGCGGCGCCCGAGATCGGCTCTCAGGCGCATCCCGCCTTCGGCCAATATCATCGCTGGCCGATCCGATACCATCTTTCGCCGGAACGCGCGAACCTCGTCCGCCATTTGGCTTGGGAAGGTCTGGAGGTCCTCGAGGTCGGAGCCGGAATGGGCGCGGTCTCCCGTTCGATCGCCGAGCGATGCGCTCGTTTGCATGTGGTGGAGGGCACCGTGGCGCGCTACGAGGTCCTGGCCGAACGCCTGCGGGACCTTTCGAATTGGTCGGGCGAGGTCGCGAATTTTCAGGATTGCGCCCCTGATCCGCGCTACGACGTCGTCTGCCTGTTTGGGGTGCTCGAATACGCCGAACTGTATTTCACGAGCGAAGACGGGCTGTCGCCGCACGAAACGATGGCGCGCCACGCAAAGCGATTCCTCCGACCCGGCGGGGTGCTGCTGGTTGCGATCGAGAACCGGCTGGGGGCGAAATATTTTCAAGGCTGCGCGGAGGATCATGTGGGGCTTCCGTTCGCGGGCGTTTGCGACTATGACCTTGCGCCCACGCCTCGGACATTCGATCTGCAAGGCTTGCGAGCGGTCTTGGCCCGGGCGGGGTTCGCGGAGGCGCGCGCGCAGTACCCGTTCCCGGATTACAAGGTCCCGGCCGCGGTGCTCGACGAGGCGTTCGTGCGAGAATCGCCCGGCCTGGCCGCGCAGATCGCGGCCGGGCTCACTCCCGAGGACTATTCGGGCCGAATCGCCCGCGCGTTCCCCTACGATCTTTTCGTCGAGAGCCTCGGATCGCGCCCCGAGCTGCTCGCGGAGTTCGCGAACAGCTTTCTGACGCTTGCGACCGAAGACGCCTCTTCCGAGACGCTCGTGAGGCTTTTGGCGGGCGGGCAGGGCTGTGCCTGGCATTACACGCGGTTCCGTAAGCGCCCCGTGCGCACCGAGTTCCGGCCGGAGCGAGGGGGCGTCAAGGTCACCAAACATCCCGGAGGAACCCAGGAGCGCTGGACGCACGAAGACGAGGCGATGCGGGTGCGTTGGCAAAGCCCCGAGCCCGAACTGGCGACGGAAGGCCCCCGAGTCAGTCAGCGCTTGCGGCGAATCGCGGCCTTCGGGGACCGAGAACGCTTCGAAGCGGAACTGGTGGCTTTTTTGCGGGAGATCGAGCGCGTCGACGCAGAGGAAGAGGGCGCTTTGGACGGCCGGGCCTTGGATGCGATTCCGACCAACGCCATCCAGACCTCGGAGGGCATCCGGCGATTCGACGAAGAGTGGATTATCGAGGCCCCGATGCCGAAAAGCTGGCACCTGCTGCGGAGTCTGCTCGCGCTTCGGCTGGACTCCGTCGCTCCGGCTTCCTGGGGTTCGGTCGAAAAAATGTACGAAGCGCTTTGCGCGCGCCTGGGTCTCACGGCCGAATTCGAACGTGACGCGGCTTTTGAGTCCCGATTTCAGATCTTGGTCAACGTGCTTCGCGCGGAAACGCCCGAGGCGGACTATCGCTGGCACGCGCGCGATCTGTTGATCGACCTCCGTCGCTCGTTCGAAGGGTGCCTCTTCGAACGGGCTGAGCGGGACCGCGCCGAAGCCGCGCGGCTGCGGGGAATGCTCGCTTCCGGCTGGCACCGCCGGGTGGAATTGCTCGCCCGCGTCAAGCGGCGTCTTCTGGGGCGCTGATCTTCGTCGGGAATCTCCCCGATTCGTCCTTTGATCCGCTGGATTTGCATCTTTATCGGACTTGCCGCATACTCTATTAAGAGGACAAAAGTGGCAGTCGAAAGGGGTGAGGGTGGGGGATTTAGTCCTAGGTCGAATCGGTGGGCGTTTTGGGAGTACGGCCTCCTCGCCGCGACGCTGCTGATCTGTTTGCTCGGATGCGTTTTGGTGATCCATGCGTATGCGTCTCCCTTGCCCCTTTCCGATCAATGGCATGGAGAAAGCTATCCGATCGAGCGGTTTCGAAGCGGGTCGTTACAGCCGTCCGATCTCTATGCGCCTCATGTGGACCACCGGCTCCTCTGGACACGCCTACTGTCGCTTGGTCAGTATGCCGCGACAGGCACCTGGGATGTGCAGCGCCAGGCGTACGTCAATCTCGTGATCTTGGGAAGCATGATGCTCTGGCTGGTCATCCTGATGCGCAAAGCGCTCGGGCCGATCGGAACGGGTTTGGGGTGCGCGCTGATGTTGTACTGCTACGCGGTGCCGCTCAGTGTGGACAACCTTCTCATGAGCTTCAACAATCAGTACTACTTCCACATCCTTTTTTCGTCGGTGTTGCTGTATCTGCTGTGCGCACCTTCGCTTACCGCCAAGAAAGTGATCGCCATCGCGTTGCTCAATGGGGCGAACGCCTTGAATATGCTTTCGTCGGTTTTGGTTCCCGTCGTTGCGATTCCGCTCACGGTCGCGATGGCCACCGCTGGAACCATCGAGCGTCGAACGCTCGGATGGCGGTTGGCGCTTTGTGGAGCGCTGATTCTCTGCCATCTGCCCATCATGCACATTTCGCGCACGGGCGAGATCACAGGGGTGGAAAATATTTTCGACTTTTATATTGCCCTTCGTTATATGATCGCCTGGCCCGCGTACGCCAACTCTTGGTACATCCTTGCCAACATCGGCCTTTGTCTGGCGGGACTTCTATGGATTTCGAAGAAAAAGGGCGATCCTTCGGTTGCCGCGTTAACGGGGTTGGGCATTTGGTCCTTTTTGCAATTGGTGCTTCTCGCGTTCAATCGAGGGAACGGAGGAGGTTATATGGCCACCCGCTATCTCGAGGTCAACTTTGCGTACTTCATGGCATGTGCCGGGCTGCTCGTTTTTTTCGTTATTCGTTCGTTTAAAACACGGTATGCGGTAGGGGGATGTCTCCTCGCTGTTCTGTATGCGGGGTGGACGCTCAACGCGCACGGCTCGTCCGTTCAGCTCGCGGCGCGTGAATCGCGGTCGTGGCTCAAGACGACTCAAAAATTCAAGTCCGCGATCGAGACGTATCAGGCCACGGGTTCGTCCGAGGAGCTCGATAAGCATCCATGGGCTCAGAATGTCCAAGGAGAAATCAAAGCGATTCTAAACGACCCGGAGAGGCGCTCGATCATCCCGGCGCTTCGCGATCTAAAAGTAGGAGATCGAGACGCGCCGCCGTCCCATGACGCTCCCCGCGCGGCCGTACTCGGGGAACGTCTCGGCCATGGGGAGCCGGAAAGCGGACAAGAAGCTTTTTGACATCGCGAATACGGTCTCGTCGCTGGGCACGGCGGTGCCCATCCCCATCCAGGCGAGTTTGAGGTTTGCAAGGCTCGTCGTCCCGCCTCCGGAGGCGTTGGTGATCCCCATCGAGAGGCCGACCGTCGAGTTTCGAAATCCGGAGCGTGCGGTGTTGAAGGTGCCGTTCGGCACGCCGTCCAGCCAGGCTTTGAGGTGCTGGCCGTGGCGGACCGCGACCGCGAGCACGCACCAATCCGTGGTCCCGAGCGCGTTTGCAAAGGTCAGATCGGTCTGGAATCCGCCGAGGACCGTCGCCAGGATCGCATTGGTGACGACGAGGCTCCATCCGGAGCCCGCCCCGTCCTGCCCGCGCGTCAGGACCCTGCCCGCTGCCGTCATGCGAAGTTTCGCGATGAAGAAGAAATCGCTCGTACTCGCGATGTCCCGCCCAAACGTGAGGTGACTGTTTGAGCCGGTGTTGAGTTCGATGCTGGGATCGAGCGATTCGTAGCCGAAGGCGGGCGCATTCGCGAGAGTGGCGGTCTGCGCCGCCCGACGGTCCCAAAAACGGATTTGAGGCGTGTTGAAAACGAAGGCCCCATGATTGAGATAGAAGGCGAAAGGATGGTCCGGGTTGAGCTCGGCTCCGGGCGGAGGCGTTCGGAAGGGGTATCCCGGCCACCGACCTTGCTGGGTGTTGGCGAGTTGCAGCATCAGCCCACCTGCATCGTGTTCGGCAGCCAGCGCACGGTCGAGCCGCTCGCGGGGAAGGACTGCCCGGCCCGGTTCGAAAGCGCGAGTACGAAGGGGCACGGCGGGATCACGAGGCTACACGGGACGACGATGCGTTGCGCGCTGGTGTTTTGCGCCAGCGGGAAGACGCCGAGGATCATCGGGGACAAATTGATCTCATTGAGCGTGGCCTGGTTCGTCCCATCGAGCAAGGGAAGTAAGTAGGCGATGCAGTGGCCACCGGCCGAAGGGTTCGTACCGAAGGTCACGAGAAGTTCGAGGAACCCGGAAGGGAAGAGATGGCTGGGATCGCCGTTGTCGAACTGCGCTCCCACCGAGCTCAGGGTGTTGTTCGCGAGGTTATTGAGTTGGGTGCTCAGCAGCGTCTGGATGCTGCCTGGGCTGAATTGTTGAATCGCCATCGTTTAGTAGTCTCCTTGCAGATAAAGGGTTGGATTGAAGCCGTCCGCTCCGTGGATTGCGTTGAAGCGCCAAGCGAGGACGTCGCCGGAGTGGCCCTCTGGGACCGCGAAATGGGTCGCGGGTGTCGCTTGATGCTGGCCATCCGCGATTGAAAGCGGCGCGGAGAGGATCGAGACGCCGTTGAGATAGACCTCGAATCCGGCCGCACCCCCGCTGGGCGCGCTCTCGACGAAAAGCCCTGCCCGCAGGAAGGTCCAGGTCACGCTCGTGGTGCCATCGAGCGGACTGTAGGGGAGGTGGGTGACGTACACGGTGGAGTTCGGCGCGCCGGGAGTGAGACCGAGTTCTTCGATGAGCGCGGTTTTTGCTCCCGCGCCCCCGCCTCCTCCCCCTAATTCCGCGATCACAGACCACAATCCAGACTCGCGCGCGTAGAGCTCGTTGGTCTCGGTATCGAGGTAGTAGTCCCCGTCGATCCCGAGACCTCCCGACGGCGCGCCAGTATCGTGGTAGATCTGGGAGCCGGGCGCGCCTGCCGGACCTTCGGGGCCGGTCGGCCCCGGATCGCCTCCTCCTCCGCCCACGCCTGCGGTGACGCCGGTAACCCCGAGCAGCTCGACGTATCCGGTCTTGGAGCGGATATCGTAGTTCGTGGAGGCAGTGGCCCAATCCCACACGGCGTCGACGATGAGGTCGGTGGTGGTATCGACGGTGACGGGGTCGGATCGCACGGGAATCGACTGGATTGTGGTGTTGAAGTCATCCAAGAACCGCAGGAAACCGTCCGTCCGCACGGCCCCGCTCGCGCCCTGCGCGGTGACGGTGAGCTCCGCTTGCAGTTCCCAACTCGGTTGCGTGGGCCCCCAGCCCCCCGCGACCGACTCCAAATCCATCGCCCCCGCACTTGCCACGACCGTCGAACCGAGCTTGATCTCGAGATCGGCGGCGTCGGCGTTGGCCGCCGTCGCATAGACGCCCTTGAGCACGACCCGGATCACCATGCCGACTTCGAGCGTGTCGGCCGGGATCTCCCGGCTGCCTTGCCCGGTGCCGAAAAGCGTGAGGGCGCTCGTGGTGTTGGCGATCTGCTTCTCAGCGGTCTGGGCAAAGATCGTTCCGCCGCGCCCAGGGGCATGGGCCGCGATCCACTCGCCCAAAGATTCCGACCAAGCCAGGACTTGCCCGTCCGCCGCCCCATCTTGGGCAAGCAAAGAAAGAGGCGCGGACCCGTCGACGTGGTCGATGGGGTCCGAGAGTCGGTGCCCCTCAAGGGTGTCGATGACGTCCTGCACCTCCTCCGGGCTCGCATAAGGCGAGGACGGTACCGGGATCTCGACGTCGATCGCGGTTACGCCCGCGAGCGGCTTACCCGCGGTCACGACCTTGACTTTGATCGTTTGGCCGATAAGGCTTGCTGGGACCGAGAATCGGTCCCAGCCGCCTTCGCTCAGCAGCACGAACCGATCTCCCGAGGCATGGCCGGTCGGCTCGCCTCGAAGCCCGCGCTGCAGGCGTGAGAGCGTGTAGCTTCGGCCGGTATTGTCGAGGGCGCCGGTGAAACCCAGCACCTCCTCGCCGAGAAGCGCGATGTTCGTGTAGCGGGCCAGAACCTGTTCATCCGAGGCTTCCTCGAGCGCGGCCCCGACGCCGTCCACGAGCTGCACCGCGACCTCGTTCGTCTCGTCCCAATCGTCGAGATCAGCCCCGTCTCCCAGTGCGTCCTCCGTTTCGCCGAAGACTCCGCCCGAGGCGAGCCGCCCTGCGAAAACGTAGGACACACCGCCGTCGAGGGAGTAGAACACTTCGGCTCCGGGCCAGGGAGCGCTTCCCGCCTGCGGCGCACCGACCGCGTAAAACCCGGGCGCGAGTCCGTCGGTCGGGACGATTTCGACGCCGCTCCAGGCGTCGAAAAGGGTGGCCAGCGTGGGGAGGAGGTCGGGATTCGTGGGCGCTGCGGGCGGCGAGCCGGGGGTTCCCTGAGCTTGCACGGCGGCATCGTCGAGCACGGCCTCGAAGCGCATCTCACCGATGAGTCCGGTGGTGATGCGGGTAATCCGCACCCGGCGCAGCGAGCCGCCGACCGGCAGCAGCACGCAATCCGCCGGAGCGAGAAAGAGGTATTCGATGGGGAGTGAGAAGCCGAACGTCCAGCGTTCGATCCACGCGCGGTTCTTGAAGCGCTCCGCAATCTGGCGGGCTTCGGTGTCGTGCAGCACCAGGCGTGTCGAAAGCGCGACGTCGTTGTCGCTCGCTGCGCCGAGTCGCACGGCGGTCTGAGTCACTTGGTCGTAATTGAGGAACGGGTTCGCGCTCGTATAGGTGAGCGCCACCCGGCGCGGCAGATCGGTCTCTTTCGCGCGAGAGGAGGTCAAAAGCGCGCGGCCGTCCCCTCCGGGGATGCCGGCGGACGCTCCGAGATCTTCCGCGTCGATCGTCGCGACGACGCTCCCGCCGCGCTTGACGAGGGTCAGGACCCCGTCGATTTCGCTGAGGTCGTACTCGTACTTCTCCAAGAGATCCGCGAGCACTTCCGAAGCTTTGGCGGGCTGGGTCACGACAAAGCCCGTCACCGCGTCCGTCGCGGCGGAGACGTCGTAGTCCTCCTCGTCTAGGCCGACCATCCCGAAGATGTCGGCGCAGATGTCCCCGACGGTCGCAGGAGCCCCTTCGACGACGACGGTGAGGTTCGGGATGCGCCGCGTCTCGGTGATATCGAGGTCTTCGATCGCGATCAGCACGAGCCCGGGATGGCGGGTCATGCCGCGTCCGCCGATCGCGCCCCAATCGCCGAGCATCGCCGGGATCGCCTGGTCTTCGGTCCCCGGGGTGATCGCAGGGTCGATCTTGTTGTGATCGCCTCCTCCCGGTTTCCAGATCACCTTGTCGTCGGCTTTGACGCGCTTGACCGACGCACCTCGCAGGCCCTGACACACGATTCCGGCGAGATCGATCGAGAAGCCGTCTTTCGCGCCCTTCTGGAAGAGTCCGTTTTTGAACGCTCCGTCCTTGCGTTCGGTGAGTTCGCCGACCCAGACGAGGTTCAGCCCGACGCGCGCGGTCCCCCAAACGAGCGGGATCCCCACGCCGTAGCTCGAGCCCGAAAGACGCAGGTCTTTGAGTTTGGGTACGTCCATCGAGGGCGCGTCGAGAGACGAGCCGATGAGCGTGCCGACGGACCATCCGAGCGCGGGGCCGAAGCCGGGAATCCCGAGCGAGCCGAGCCCGAAGCCGATTATTCCGCCGATGATTTGCTTCGCCATACGCGGTGCAGCCTCCTATCAAGCCAAGAGGCGGGGATGCCCGAGCGCATCACCCGTCCGTATTTCTCGTTTGCGTGGATCATTTCGTTTTTGCCGGCGTAGATCGCCAGGTGGTTGGGCATGGCCGGAGCTCGAAACAGCATCGCGTCTGCGGGAGCGAGCGCCGAGGCGGGGATCAGGTCGAACGATTCGGCCATGAGCGAATCGATGAGGGGCAAAAGGTCACCGCGCCCATAGCGCCGCTCCGGCCGGGTGAGGCCGTAGACCCAAGCGATGAGCCCGGCGCAGTCGAGCCCGGTAACGGGGTCGTAGCCGGCATGCCGAACCGGCGCTCCGATCGCCGATCGGGCGCGTTCCAGGATCTCGTCAGGGGTCATGTTATCTTTGCGGTCGGGCGACGAGGTGCACCACATAATCATTTCCGGGCAGCCAGGGCTCCCCGTGGTATCGGTCTTCGATGCCGAGCGCTTTGGCCCGCGCCCAGGTGCGGTCGTAGCCCCGCTCGAGGCGCATCGAATCGCCTGGCGCGACAGAGTAAGGGAAGGGCTCGTGCAGGACGATCCTGGTGGTGCCGCTATCCAGCACCGAGCTTTTGATCTCCTGTTCGACGTCGAGATTGTCGCCGTCCAAAGCCTTGAGAATGCCGTAGTTAAATTCTCCGGTGGCTTCTGAGAGTCCCGTGAAGGCCAAGGTCTTTTGGTCGGTCGAAACGAAGGTGACCGCCGCCGTGAAGCGGTGCGGGCTCATGTCCTCGATGGCATCCTCCAGGCGCTTCACGCGATCGCTGGCGCTCGTGACCTCGCCGATCGTCTGTTGAAGCCGATCGATAAGCGAATTGAACTCGCACTGATATTGGCCGTCCCGAATCGCGATCTTGCCGAAGAACCCCTTCTTCAACACGATATAGTCCGTATCGCTGCGAAGCGGCGCCGCGATCATGATCGTGACTTTGGCTCCGTCGTATCGACCGGCGCGCAAATCCACCTCGCGGATGCGGCTGTCCGAGAGGATGCCGCTCCAGTCGAGGTTCGAGGCTTCCAGGCCGGCCGTCTCTTCGAGCGCGGTCGGGTGGATGCCGTCGACGGGATCGTAGGGCTCGCCGCCGACGAAGTGCGTCTCGGACCAACTCGTAAAGCAAAGCGCGACGGTGTCTCGGCGTCGGACCTTCACGCAAAGCGCGAGCGTCGGCGCGGGGGAAGCGATCTCTTCGGCGAAGCCGGGGGGAAGGGTTCGGGGCATGACAGGGCTCCTGATTCAAAAAAGCGGACACGCCCTTTGGCTGAGGTGCCAAAGGGCGTGCGAGCGGGGGAGAAGGCGGATTTTAGTTCAAGCGGAGAAGAAGGTCTCGAAGGAGGTCTTCCAGAAAGACGAAGTGTTCCTCGGAGGGGCGATCGAACGTATAGTGCGCCTGGATGACGTACGGGCCTTTGCTGGCTTTGAGGTTGCACTGGCGGGTCGGTTTCAATTCCTCGCCCGAGAGGAGCTGGAGTTGCCAAATACGGATGTCCAAGGCGCGGCCGCTGAGATTTCTTTCCACGCGTTTCGCGCCGTTCGCTTCTCTGAAATCGCACACGTACGTCTCGACCTGATCGATCGAGGCGAGGCGCGTTACGTGAAGTTCCAAGGAGCCTTGCCCCGGGCGGAGCTTTCCTTTCCAGGACACCGTGCAGCCCGAGACGGGCCGCTCCACCCAATCGTATCCCATTACGAGGAGATCTTCGAAAACGACGGTTTCGGAGGGGGCTCGCTCGCCGGAATTGGTCTCGGCGGGAGGAAGAAACGGGCAGGCCGCTAGCGCCTGACGGATCGAGGCGCCCGGATCGGGCGGAGTCCCCGTCGCGCTTTTCGGAGCGTCCGCGAGCGAACTTCCGAACCACCCGAATAGGGCAAGACAACCCAATCCTATCGTAAGGAATCTCAAGTTCATCTTGGGCCTTCGATCGCGGGTCAATCGCGTACCTCCACCAACGTGAGAGAGCCGGAGGCATAGACCGGGCCGTCCGCTTCCATTTGGAGCGCGTCGGACTCGAACCGCACTGCCACATAAAACTGAAAATCGGCCGTTAAAGTTCCGCTGGGCGCGTTGGCGAGCGTCACCTCGCCCGTCATCAGGTCCACGTCGAAATCATCTTCGTCGATCGGTTCACCGCCGTCGTAGAGCGCCACGCTTCCGCAGCGTGGATGCCGAATGCGCCGGGCGCGCGGGTTCTCGGCGTCGGGATAGAGCTTGACGAGCTGGTACGTGGTCCCGCTCACGAACTCCGGTTCTTGACCCTTGGCCTCGTAGTCGAACGGGTCCGAAAACAGAAACGCCCGGTGCGCGCCGCCACGGCAGATGAAGAACGCGAGCACCTCGTCTTTGAGGTCTTCGTCCAGAACGTCCATGTGCACCTCCCATCGCCCACCGCGCTCGTCGCCCTGGTACGCATGCGAGTGCTCGTACCCGCTGCTGACCCGCGTGATCTGGGTGTCGTAGGTGGGGCCGCCCGTGCTGCCCGCGGTGATGCGGGGCAGCTTCACGGCCTCGCCCGGTAAAAAGTGAAACGGCACCGGGTCGATCGATCCCGGGTTCGGCGGCTCGGGCTCTGGAACGACTTCGTAGTCGACCTCCACGAAGACATAATCCACGCGTGTGGCCGTGCCCGCGCCTCCGTCGCCCAAGGTCGAGTCGGAGAGGAAGATCTCCACGGCGAAGGTTACGAGGTCGAATTCGGGGGCGTTTCGCCCGGCGCCATACTCCCCGATCTTGACCGCCTGCTCGGTATAGGGGACCACGGGCGGGGGCAGCAGCGTTGGGACCTGCGCGCCACTCAAGTACAGCACGCCGCGAAGTTTCGGCACGCTCGGGTCCACGATGGGGTCGAACGGATAATGGCAAATCGCGTAGATCCGCACGGCTTGAATCGTGGCGTACGGGTTCCAATCCCCCGGGTAGCCGCCCACTATTCCGGTGAGGCGCAGCGAGTCCGTCGTGGAGTAAGGCTCGACGGGCCAGCTGCAATTGGCATTCTGCCCATCCTGCAGAAGCGCGTTTGCGGCGCTCGACCAGGTGCCCGCGGTCGGGGGCTGGTTATCGATCCTCTCCGCGGCATTGAATCCAAAAGTCCAAGTCGGCATTTGTTATCCCCAGTGGTTGATGATCTCGCGCGCGCCTTCCCGCACCTCGACAAGCTCCAGGCTCGGCCAGTCGAACACGAGCCCATCCCGATGGAAATTCATGCGGTCAGTATCGAGTCGCACCGGCACGAAGAACTCGAAACTCGCGCTGAAGAGCTCGCCCAGGATCGCTTCGAAGGCTGCGCGGAAGCGGAACCGATCGGGTACCGCAAAGGCTCCGTCCGGTCCCATGCCCGCCATGAATGGGCTTGATGAAGGCCCGAGTTGGATTGAAAAATACTTCCAGTCCGGATGATCGCCAAGCTGAGCGGCCACTTTCGCGAGAGCGTTCGCGTCGGCGTTGGGCGCGTCAACGGTGTTTTCGAGATCGCCGTCGCTGACGAAGATGACCGCGGCTTGATGTCCCTCTCCGAGATTCGCGACGAGTTCGGTTTCGGCGAGCTCGAGCGCGCCCGCGAAATCTTGATTCCCATCCGCCGAGAGCGAAAGCAGAGCCATGTTGCGATCGGGGATGTCGTCCGAGAGCGCGATCGTCGACCCGGCTCCGGCGTTCCTTGCGACCGCCCCGACCCGGCACGCGGGCGAGATCTCCGCCAGACGTCTGCTGCACGCCCGCACCCCGATCTTCACAAGGTCGTTGCCGGTGAGTCCGCACCGTATCTCCGGCTGCCCGAGGTCCAGGACCCACAAGATGTCGATGGGCGCGAACCCGTTCCAAGTCAGGAGCCCGGTGGAGGCGTCCAGGGTGTAGTCTCCCGGGTCCACGAGGGCTCCGCCCTGGCGGAGCGCGAAGCTTCCGGCGTCGATCCGCCGCAGGTCCCGCTGCACGTGCACGCCCCCGCTGAGGTAGTGGCGCACGAGCTGCCAAGTATCCGGATCTCCGCTCGGCCGTGGAGTTTGTCGGACCGCGCGATAATCGAAGGGGTCGCGAAACAAAAAGCCCCGCGCCCGCCCGCCCCGAGCGCGGAAGAACGCCTGCATCTCCGGGGAGAGGTCGTTTCGGGTCGGCGTGCCGACACTCCAGCGCCGCAGCGGCGAGGATGCGAGCCGCACCCGCTGATCGTGGCCGGCGGGCATGGTCTGGACGGAGGTCGAAAAGACGGGGCCACCGACCGGTGCCGAGGCGCTCGGCTGCCGGCCGATGTCGAAGAACTGGACGGGATCGATGGGAATAGGCATGGTCGTAAATGAAAAAGCCGCCTCTAATGAGAGCGGCCTGTAATGGAAAAGCCCCTCCGGGGGAGAGGGGCTTTAGTCATGGAAGCACGAATGTAAAGTAAATCGCTACGATTATCAAAAATTGATTAAACGGAATTGATGTAAAAAACGTAGTTAGACGAACTTAATTTTGCCAGATTTCATTATAGTAGCGCACGATCCTTCTGGCATGTTGTGGGTATTTTCGTAGATTGTATCCCATCTGTGGATGAGCCATCGGGTCTTATCCCATAGCTTCATATGATCCCAATCCTTACCTAGAAGGATGATTCTTATTCCGAGATTCTTAAGTTCTTCGAGGGTGCATCCACGCGTCTTATCATTTCGGTCTCCCGTTACGAGGATATACTTTCCGCTGACGCAAAACTGCACGATCTGGAGGTCGGTAGCCCCTCGTAGGCTTTTATGAACGACATGCTGCAGAATGCCGGGGGCAGCACACTTTGCCATCAGCTCGACTAGACGATGTGACACGTTTTCGTCGAATAGGTAGTTCACGCTGCGTCAGCAAATTTTCGCTCGAATTCGATAGCTATCTTTACTTGCGATAGATCGATGTCGAACCAATCGGCTACAGGCTCGTAGAGGGCTTCTCGCTTAAATGTCTCATAGATGAGAAGCGTTGGAATCCCAGATTCTTCAAGAATCGGCTGTCCAAGGCGTCTTTCTGGGTCTACCACAACCTTGTGATCGCCCTCCTTGGGCATCCATAAGGAGACAAAATCATGCTCGAACTTGACTTCCTTGAAGAAGTCCTTAGCGAACTCGGCAATGAGCTGGCCCTGTGCTGGGCTTACAAAGCCATGTTCTTTGGCGAAAGCAAGGATCTTGCCATCCGTGAAGAGCTTTTGTGAGGCAAAGGGGTGAGGCCCAATCTCTTTCGCGAGTTCAATCGACGTTTGGCGAATATGCTGGATCGACACACCAACGGAGTCATATTCGCGGACAAAGAAGAGTTCGATCAGTTCTTGGAAAGTGAGCAGCCTGGGTTCTGTTCGGTCAGTACGCAAGATCGGCTCAGACTCTCCTTTACCATTTGCTTTGAGGAAGGTGTAGCCGTTTGCCCATCGCCTGACGCGCGGGGGTGGGCGCCGCAGCAGTCTCGCAGCTTGCGGAATGGTGTAGATTCCTTTACCCAAGACCTTGAATTCAGTGTCCATCGCTACTTGCGTTTATTGTATCTCTCCTTCGATACGTTTGGCGAAAATTATTTGTTTCTTACCCTCCAAGCAAGCAAGGGGAGTGGGGCAGAGATACACAGTTATACGCCAGAATGGCTATAACTCCCTATAACTTTGTCGGGACTTCTTGGGCCTGCCCGCCCAGCTGATCCCGCGCTTCCCGAAGCTGCCGGGCGATGGCCAGGAACGATTCGTCACTATCGCCGCCTCTGCATCTCCGTGCCAACGCGCCTCCCAATCTCGGCCGTCATTTGCCGCTCGCTTTGCCGGAAGCTCCCCGCATCAGGTGTGTTGATGTGCATGGTGATGTTCACCGTCGGAGCGACCGGCCGATCCGTGAGTGCGTGATTCGGCACGATCTGGCCGGCCTGCGCGGGAACGAACAGCTCCGGTCCGCGCTCGCCCACGAGGTACGGCGCGTCGGCCGCGACCGGACCGCCCATCGCTCGCGCGGGTAGGCCCAGAAAGCGCAACGCCCCACCGCCTAGCAGGAGCCGGGCGAGCTGCGAGGCCAGATAGTCCGCGGCGAGCTGTTGCAACAGGTGCTGAAACCGTTCCCGAACCCCGTCGAAGAGCCCGCCGAACCCCTCTTGGGCGAGATCCCGAAACACGCCGCGCAACGCGGTGCGAACCGGGCTCACAAAGCTTCGAGCGCTTTCGGTGGCTTCGCCGGAGAGCGAAATAGGCGCGGTGGAAGAGGGTGGAAGAGATGGGGGAGCGAGCGTCGCCGCGCCGAAACGGCGCAGCGCGGCCTCGGCCTCGCGAAGCGAGGCGCTCAGCGCGTCGAGATCCCGGTCGAGAGCATCGAATTCGTCGAGTCGCATAAGAGTTTAGGAAGGCCGGTCGTCGAGCGCGGAGAGCTCGGCCCATTCGGCGTCGAGGGCCATCCGCATCCAAACGACGGGGCGGTCGAGCAGCTCCCACGGCGCGACGCCCAGATAGCGGGCCGCGCGGAGCAGCGGATACCAATCGGGGGGCGCGCCGAAGCGCCCGCCGGTCGCTAGATAGCGGCGGAGCTCGCGCCGCCCGTCGCGTTTGGGGCCATGGCCTCGGCGACGGCCCGAAGCGTGGCGGCGAGCACTTGCACGGGCACGTCGGCCAAGCGTTCGGCGTCGAGGGGAATGGGCGCTCCGCTGGCGTCCTCCAGATCCCAGCGCTCCAGCAGCGAGGAGAGCGTTTCGGCCAGCGCGGCGGCGGGAGCCGCCGCGCGATCGAGGCCCAGGATCGTCTGCTCCAGCCGCGGGGTATAGGCCGCGGGCCGGAATCGTCCTTCGATCCGCAGAGGGCCGCAGGCGCACGCGAAGGGGCGCGATTCGGAAAGGATTTCGGAGAGTTTCATAAGGTTCCTCAATAGCCGGGCGTTTCGTTCACGAGCACGAACTCGAAGCTCTTGCCCCAGCCCGCGTCCTGCACGATCCGCAGGCGGTAGCCTGCGGCGTAGAGCCCTTGGTCGTCGCGAAATTCGCGCACGTCGTCCACTTGGACGGCCGCGTCGAACGTCAAGCGGTACGGTATCTCGGTGCCGGCGACGCGAAGCGCCCGGCTGCTCGCGTCGATCCGCAAAAACCGGGTCCCGCCCGCCCGGGCGAGGGCGAGCAGATCCATCCCGGTTGCGTCGGCGGCGAGATAGAGCTGCACGGTCTCTTCGGCCGCGCCTTCGGCCGACCCGGCGAAGCTCGGGTGCGAAGCGTTCTGCACCCAAAACGGGCGGTGCCGATCTTCAAAGCTCCAGTCGGTGCCCAGCACGCGCTGCAGGCGATGTTCGGGTTGGCCGAGCCCATCCGGCGCGTCCGAGAGCGTCAGACTCAGATCGCCCGGCAGGATCGGGCTCAACGGGGCTTCGGCGAGCCCGCCGCGCACGGCCTCCACGACCTCTACCGACGGATCGTCGCCCCCGGTCAGGCCGTCGCCGTCGGCGTGCAGCAGGGGTTGATTCGCTCCGCCCAGCTCCCCGACGAACGTCACGGTGTAAGGCCCCCCGGCTTCGCCGGTGACCTCGACGCTCTCCTCGCCGAGCGGGGGGAGCTCGAGCAGCGCGGCTTCGACCACGAGGCTCGCCGCATTGAAGGGGATCGGCTCGGTCCAGGCGCTCTCGAAGCCCAGGAGGAAGCTTCCTCCGGAGGGCGCGCCGAGCAGCGAGACGGTCTGAGCCTCGTTGGGCCCTGCGGTGAGGGCGATCCCGTCCTCAAGGGGCAGCGCGTAGGCCCGCCCGTGCGTTTGCACCTCCTCGGGGGTCGTGCGTAGGCCGAAGGTGCCCAGACGCATCCCGGCGAATCGGAAAGCCCGCACCGGCGAGCCATATTCGCAGGTGTAGCTGGCGAGAAGATCGGGCTCCAGATCGCGCGAGCGGAACCGGTGACGATACACTCCTCCGCCGAGCGATTCGGTCTCGGGCAGCCCGACCATCGAGGCCAGGGCGTAGCCGATCTCGCTATAGGTCGCAAGGCCCGAGATCGCGACCTCGGTCCATTCTCTGACGAGCATCGACGCCGCGACGCGTTTGCCGCCCTCGGGTCGATGGGTTTGGAACTCGCTCCGCACGCGCGGGGCGAACTCGAAGCTTCGAAGTCGCCGCACGGCGGGCACGGCCGTGCCGGGCGAGTCTTCTTTGCCGATCTGAATGCGTTGATTTACGCTAAGTCGTTCGCTCACGGGGTCTGAAATCTCCTTTTGGGGAAGGTCGGTCAAGGCGGGACGAAAAAGCAAGGAAGGGGAGCGCGTCCCAAGGTGTTTTGGGTTACGCGGAGGGTCGCGCGATGTCTGGGGCTCTCCACACCCGCCAAAATCCACCGCCCCAGATCAGGCGCTTTTGCGCGGGCACTGAGAGGGCAGGATCCGCTCGCCGAAATCGCGACGAGCGCTCTTTCGGGCGGGATATCAAGGGGACGCGAAAAGCGCTCCGGCAGAGAGGAAGTCGGGTCGCGCCTTTCTCGCAATCCGCACGAGCAGCCCATTGCGACGAGTGGGCTTTTTTCGAGAAGAGAGGCGACGACGTCATCGGGTGGTTCTCGCAGGGATGAAGCCATTGAGTGAGTTGTGGCGGGGTTGCGGGCGATCCCTTGCGGTTTTAGGCAAGACCATCGCTAGAGGTTTCAGCAAAGCCACTGAGTAAGTTTCACGTCGTTCTCAAGCGGGGTTGCGGCTCTCAGAAAACTGACAAGGGAGCCCGATTCGCGAGACGCAGGCAAGGTCTGTTTAGGCCCAGCGTGCTCCTTTCGGGAAGGGGCGGAAAAAAGACCCTCAACTCGAATAAACAACCCGCAAGGGGGCGATCCGGCGCGACCAAGTAGGCCTGGGGCCAAATCTCAAAGCGCTCGAAAAATCTGCCTGCAAAGGAGAAGGAAGGCGCCCCTTCTCGGCAAGCCACACCTTGAAAAGAAAAGGTCTGGCGCGTGGAGGCTGCTTTCAACCGGAGGGTTGCGGGGCTCCAAAATCTCGTACGAAGAAGAAGCGGGCTACTCCTGAAACAGCACGTACAGCAGATACAGTCCGCCGAGATGCGCGAATGCGTGGACGCTGCTTTCAACTGGAGGGCTGTGGCGCTCCAAAATCTTGCACGAAAACAGAGGCGGGCTATTCCTGAAACAGCACATGCAATAGATACAACCCGCCGAGATGCACGAATGAGTGGAGGCTGCTTTCAACCGGAGGGCTGCGGCGCTCCACAAAATCTCGCACGAAAACAGAGGCGGGCTATTCCTGAAACAGCACGTGCAATAGATACAACCCGCCGAGATGCGCGAAGGACAGGCCTTCGGCGGTGGTTTCGATCCGCTCCAGCGGGCGCTCGCGCGCACAGTCCAAAACGGGCGCCTCCCCCTGGCCATCCAGCAGCGTGTCCACCCGCCGAGCGATCGGTTCGAGAACGGAAAAATCCGTCCCCCGCGCGATCGCCCGGACCGAGTAGCGCAACCGGCTCATCACGCGTCCGCCCCCCACCGCACGGGTGTCGGGCAGGCCGCGTTCCAGCCGAAACAGAACGCCGGGGTACGCGGTGCGCTGAGGAAGATCCCCGGCGAATACACGCCCGCCGATCCACGTTTCCAATATTGAATCGTCGGAAAGAGTCTCATACAGCCACCGTTCGGCAGCCGCGGTCTCAAAGCTCATAAGGCTCCTCGTGCCGGGATAGTGCCCCGGCGGCTTGGTCTCGGTTTGGAAAACCCGCTCTGCCTCGCGCTCAAAAACGCATCAAGCACCTCGTACTAAGCAGGGCTCCGGCGACTCAAAATGGCTCGCCATGCTGAGCAGGGTCCCAGCAATTTGGTGTTGGTTAGAAGACCCGCTCAGCTTGTGCTTAAAAGCTCATCAGCCCTTCGCACTGGGCAGGTCTTCGGCGAATTAGTCTCGATGGGAAATCCCGCTTAGCCCGGCGCAAAGCTCAAGATCTTCGTACCAAACGGGCGCCCAGTGACTTGGCATCGGCTGGAACCCGTTTAGCTTGCGCACAAAACGCATCTAGTCCTTCGCATCAAGCAGGGGCCTAGTGATTGATCTCGGTTGGAACACCGGGCTCGGCCCGCACGCAAAGCTCATAACGGCTCGCCGTGCCGAGCACGGTCTCGCAAACGCATCGTGCTCTTCGCACCGGGCAGAGGTTCCAGCGAATTGGGCTTGCGCAAAACCTCGGTCACTCCGAACGGGGAGCAGCCACTGTCTCCAGTCGAGGCCCCAAGCCCACCCTTAAACCCATCTCAAAAGCGCTTTGAGCGGCTTCGAAGCCTGAGTCCGATGAGAGTTGAGGCCCCTGAAACGAGCAATCCTCCGGAGGCGCTGAGATTGAAAATCCTGAGCGCCAAAGATTGTGGGACCCTCCTCTACGATCCCGCCCTCGTATGAGCTGATCGATCAGTTTTTGAACTTCAATCTCGACGAGGCACGATCCCGAGGCAGAGCTGGGCCTCGGATTCAGAGATCTCTCAGCGGCGGAACTCAAACCGTAAATCCAGCTGGAAATCCCTTACAGGTCGGCTCAAAAAGGATCTCAGCCCGTCGCGGCACAACGGCTTCACTGGTGATTCCGCTTGAGCGCACGTTGAGCAGGAGAACCTTGCTCGGAACAGAACTGAGTCCGGCATTCAAAACGCAAAGCTTGCCCCTTGCATCGGCCAACACTTCTCCCAAAACGGAACCGCTCCCTGCCCGAAGTCAGCGATCCCGCCGAAAGCACCGGAGACCGGCACTCCGGTAGCGTGTCGCTTCTCCAAAACGGAATCGACCCCCAGGCATTCAAAACACAGGGCTTAAACTTCGCCCGAAGCCATCAATCCCGCCGAAAGCACCGGGCCAGCACTTCAAGTGGCGCCGCTTTCTCCCAAAACAGAGCTGCCCCCATGCTTTCGAACACAAAGGCTCAAAACCCCGCCCGAAGCCATCAATCCAGCCGGAAGCACCGGGCAAGCACTTCGGTAGCGTCGCTTCTTCCTCGGTCGAGGGCCACGATCTCGTAGGTGCTGCCTTCGACTTCGAGGCGGTCGGTCACGTCGACTTCGGCGTCGAAAGGCAGCACGGCCTCCCAATCGCTCCGCGCTTGGATCTGTTCGCCGAGGAACCGTTCCACGCCGAGCCCACCCCGCGGCCGGAGGCGGCAGGGCAGGGTATCGATCGCGATCAGTTCTCGCGCCACACCCCCCGCGCCGTTGGGGACGAGGGTCTCGCGCAGCACGGCGCAGGTCTGGTCCAGGCTCAGAAGCACCGCGGCGCGCATCGCGGCGAGCTGGCCGGGCGGGATCATGGAAGCCTCCTGGCCCGCGCGGCAAGAAGGGCGGGTGGCGGAATCTCGGGGCGCATGGCGCTCATCGTTCGGTCTCCTCGGGGTTCGGGCCCAGCCGGCGATGGATTTTACGGGCGTACACCCCGCGCATCGTCAGGCACATCTCAAGCAGCTGCGAGCGCTCGAACGCCTGATCGCTCGAGCGAAAATCGTAGCTTCCGGCGACTTTCGCGGCCTTGCGCTCCCAACCCTTTCGGGCCGCAAGCAGGAGATCGTAGGCCGGTTCGTAGCCCGGATCGCCGACGAGGCGTCCGGACCCGTCCGGTGCGCGGCTTTCTTGCAGCAGCGCACCGAGCTCTTCGGCGTCCAAAGTCGGCTCCTGATCCGCGGCGAGTAGGCAGCCGAGTCGGGAAAGGGCGTCTTCATAGGTCATCGCGGATCTCCTTTGCGGGGCTTGCAACGCGCCGACGGGGACCTGCCCGGTTGCAGCAGCGCGCCGAGCTCTTCGGCGTCCAAGGTCGGCTCCTGATCCGCGGCGAGTAGGCAGCCGAGTCGGGAGAGGGCGTCTTCATAAGTCATCGCGGATCTCCTTTATGGGGCTTGCAACACGCCGACGGGGTACTGCCCGGCGCCGGGCGATCCGGCCTGGGTCGTCGCGATAGCCACGCTGGGGTCGCTGCCGCCGGTCAAGTCCGATCCGTCCGCGGTCATCGCGGGCACGTTGCGGCTCCCCAGCGCTTTCACAAAGGTCACGGTGTACACGCTGCCGACCTTCCCGACGGTCACATTACTTTGCCCGATCGCCCCGAGCGCTTCCAGGGCGGCCTTGAGCGCGTCGGCGCTCGCGTCGTGCGGAATCTTGCGCGTGGTGAATCCGTTGAACGCTAGTTGGAAGCTCCCTCCGGTCGGCGAGCCCCCGATCGTGACGGTCTGCACCTCGTTGATGCCCGAGACCGCCGCCTCGAAGGTCAGCGGGTTCGCGACCTGCCAGCCGAGCCGCATGAAGACGCGCAGGGCCACCATGTCCTGTTGGGCGAGGTTAAACACGATCCGGCCGTCGCCGTCGGTCAGCACGGCTTGATCGAGCAGCATGTAATCGAGGTCCGAGCGGATGCCCACGACGAACTGCGACCAGTCGCCGGCCAACAGCTGCGCGGCCCCGGAGCCCGCGGGCCACAGACCTCCCATCGTGTAATGCACCGGGAGTCCGTAGAGCGTGCCCTGGCTCGCATCGGCCAGCGGCTGCCCGTTCGCGTCCCGCGCGCCGCGAAGCCGCACCCGAAACGCATCGCTCGTGACGATCCCACTCGGCACGAACCCCCAACGCTCGACTTTTCCGAGCGTTTGGTTGATATCCTCGGCGAGCCCGCCTTCCTCGGGATCGCTGGTGCCCCGAGTGTAGGTGTTGCCGGCGGCGACCGCGGCCGCGACCAGGTTCGTGGGGAAGCTGGAGGGCGCGTCGACGCCGAAGAATACGGCCTGATCGATCGCGCGCCCGAAGGCCGCCTCGATCTGGGGGCGAAGCTGCGCCCACACATCGAACGCCGCGTCGTCCAAGACGGCGCGCGGGATGGGCAGGATCACGGCGATCTCCTCGACCGTGAGTGTCTTATCCTCCCACGCGGCCTTCGAGACCTGCTTGAGCCCGGTGTCGCCGTTGACCCAGTAAGCCCAAGGCAGTTGCGAGAGCATCGGCAGGCGTGTCTGGTGGCTGGGCACCTGCACGCGGGTGAATCGAGAAAGCACCGCGGATTCGCGGGCCAGGTTTTGCAAGATCGCGCCTGCGATCGGTTCGGGGATCAAAGCGGCTGCGCCGCTCCGGTCGATAGAGTCGGTAAAAGGCATGAAATCACCTCGCTTGAGGATCCGGTCGGGGACCGGCCCGAACGGGCCGGTCGAGAAGAGGAAAACGTCAAGGAGCGCTCGGGGCCGCCGGCGTCCCATAAATTCGCGCTCGAATTTGTTCGATGGTCTCGCAAACGAATGGGGGGTTACGCGAGGGAACGCGACGGCATGGCAGGAGACCTTTCAGGTCCCAGATCGACGCTCGATTCCGAGCCACATTGAGGATCTCTCGAGATGTCGGCCCTGGGCGGAATCGCACGCAATAGAGCGATTTAAAACGGGAGACCTTCGGCTTGGCTCCCCCGAATCTCAATGAACGCAACGACCCTGCTCAGGACGATAGCGGGCGTGCCCAGGGAGTCTTCTCGTGTGGATCGAAAGGCTCGAAGTGCCAAGGCCTTGGCCCGCGTGAACGGAGGCGTCGAAGGGCGACAATCCGCGCCAAGCCAAACAAAACTCCTCAAGTTCCCGCCGTCGCACAAGACATGCGATCTCGAGCACTCGAAAAAACAAAAAGCTTCTCAGTGAGACCTCCCTCAAAATCACGGAGCCTTCAAAAACGCCAAGCCTCAAAAGAACCTCAGCGGCCGCCGAAGCGCCGCAGGACCTGGTGCACATCAAACGGCTCGGAACCTCAAAAGAGCGTCAAGCGGTGCCCCCTCAAAAATCGCGGGAGCCTTCAAAAACTCCTCAGACTCAATAGAACCCTAGTGGCCTTCGAAACGCCGTAGGGCTTGGTTCATCTCGAGCATGCGGAAAACCCAAGAGCGTCAAGCGATGCGTCCACTTTAAAAATCACGGAGTCTTCAAAAATCCCTCAGACTCAATAGAACCCTAGAGGCCTTCGAAACGCCGTAGGACTTGGTTCATCTCGAGCATGCGGAAAACCCAAGAGCGTCAAGCGATACACCCATTTTAAAAATCACAGAGCCTTCAAAACCGCTCAGCCTCAAAAAACGTTAGCGTCCGCCGAGTGTCGCAGACCTGGTGCACATCAAACGGCTCGGAACCTCAAAAGAGCGTCAAGCGGTGCCCCCTTGAAAAATCACGGAGCCTTCAAAACGCCCAGCCTCAAAAGAACCTCAGCGGCCGCCGAAGCGCCGCAGGACCTGGTTCATATCGAACGGCTCCGCCGCCGCACCGGACCATCCCGCGTCGATGCGGACCGGCCGCCTTAGGAGGTGCGGTTTGGCGCGCAGGAGCGCCCGCACAGCCTCTCGGAGCGTTTCGGCATCGGCCCCTTCCAGTGGCGGAAGCAGCTTCGCGACGTCATCGGGGTCGACGGCCCCGGCTTCGACGGCCAGCGCGCGAATCTCGGCGCGCCGGATGCGTGTCTCGGCTTCCCGGATCGCGGCCCCGAACCGCTCGGCTTCTTGGGCGGTCTCGGCCCGGGCGTCCTCCAGAAGGCGCTGAGCCTCGGCCAGGGAGGCTTCGGCGCGCGCGGCCCGAAGCCGCGTCAGCCGTAGTTCACGGCGCAACTCGCGCAGCCCCATCGCTTCGGGCGCGGGGGGCGGGGAAAGAATCGGTTCGTTCATAAGGGGTCCTCCGAAGTTTCGGTCTCCATCCGCGCGATCTCCTCGAGGCTCAGGCCCCGTTCGCGCAGAATCTGTCGTTTCGAATAGCCGAGTCGCAGCCGCAGGAGATCGCACTCCAGCCGCTCACGCTCGCTTCGCGGGGCAGGATCCTCCCAGATCGCGTTCAGCGGTCCGGGCGAGCGTCCCGTCATCGTCAGGGCGAGGGCGGCGACATCCTCCCACGCGTTCCCGAATACCACGCTTCGGGCGCGGACTTTGGCGGTCAGGCGCGCTTCGGCGCTCTTCATCGCCTCGCCCGAGGGCCATCCTCCGGTGCCGAGTTGGAAGTAATGCAGCGGTACTCCGGAGACCCGCGCGATCGCCGCGCGCCAGTCGTTGACCACGGCCAGCATCTGGCCGAGGTCGGCGGGGTCGAACTGTCCGAGCCGGGCGTTCTCGCTGCCGAGCACCCACACCCCGCCCGGCTTTTCGAACGGATTGACGGGCCGACCTTTGTCGTCGCGCTCGATCTCCAGACCCAGTGCGTAGCGTTGCGGCATGGCTTGAGATTCGTTCCCGACCAGCATGTCGAGCAGCGTCTTGTTGAGCGCGTCCTGAAGCGGTGCGACGTCCCGCAGCTCCGAGACCCCGAACGGCCCGCTGCCCCCGGGGTTATGAAACGCCACGACCGGTACGACGCCATAGGGGTTCGGCACGAGCGCGGGCGCGCCGTCGGCCTCGTACGGGCGAAAGGCGTCGAGGCTTTCCGGAAGCGCTGAGGAGGCGGGCGCCCAAAGGCGCTCGATCCGGTCCTCCGTGTAAATCGTCAGGCGCCAGATCCCCTCCGGGCCGGTCCACAGCTTGAGCGCCCCCAAGAGCCGCTCCGGCCGGTTCTCATCGCGGACGACGGTCATCGTCCGCGCACTTTGCGGATACAACCCGGGCCGGTCCCGCTCGGGATCGCGCCACACGATCAGATAGGCGTCGCCGGCGCGCAGCGCCTCGCGATGCACCCGGCCCTGGAGCGCGTCGAACCGGTTTTCGGCGAGCAGAGCGCGCAGCGGCTCCTGATGCCGTCCGCTCTCGTCGAGAATCGTTCGCACTTGCAGCCGTTCGCCGATCGCCTCGATACAGAGCGGGCACAGGTTATCGCGAAAATCGTTGAAGAAGTGTCGAAACGCCTCCCGCACTTTGCGAAGCGAGACTTGCAGCGAATGTCGCCCCGCTTCGTAATCTTCGTAAAGGCGGTAGTCGGCCTGCCGGGCCAGAAGCTCTCGGCACGCTTTTAAGATAAAAGTAGGTTCCATAGTGCACGTCTGAAAAATATCTTTTTTCTCCCAAGCATATTGCTTGTAAGAAGATCTTTAGGGCGATTCGAGATCTCCGATTAGTACCCCGAAAGAAGAAGGTCGATTAAGCCTTGAAATCGAAACGAAAACATCGGCATGGCTTCTCGCTTAAAAGAATGCGAGAACCGTTCGAACTGTCCTCCGCTAGGGCAGGGGATGCGATCCACGCTGGACGCTATTGGTTTCGCGGGATGCGCCGTTTCGCGCTCAGAAAAGAGAGCAAGCTCACCGAGGTGAAGATCGAAGCTGCCAGATGCAACGAGAGCGCGAAGGCTCTATCGAACCCCTCCCAAACTCTGGGAGAGAAACGGAGCGCTGGCCGATCAGAGCCAGATATTCAGCGGCCGAAGATGAGGCAGCAAGCCACAACCGACGCGACCTTCCTGGATCTAAGGAGGAGGCTACCCCCGGAGATTAGATAGATAAGAATCCCAAGGAAACTTGCGATTGGACGATCGGAAAGCGTCGCCAAAGCCTTGAGGAATAGTTGGAAGAGATCTTGTCGTCCAAGTCCATCATGGCGGACTCAATCAAAATAAGAGAAAGAAATACCCCTGCGATCAAAGTCATGAAAATAGGGCGGTATTTTCCTCTTGAAAAGATGACTTCCCAACTCATTTCGAGCCGAATCCATCGCATGGGCGGGAATTGGGATTCGCCCCGGATCGACGAGTGTCGAGCGAGAATTTGGATTGCAAAACCAAGGTTTAAAGTGCACAGTCCCGCCCTCTCTTCTTGAAATAATCGAAGATAAAAAGACGCCGACCGCAAAGACAAAAACGAGCAGGAGATGCGGGAAGTACCGCCAAAAGGTCTCTTGTAAGGGAAGAGGCGGATGCGTCCGGCGAAGGTGCGATCGGGTCTCGATCACGCCCACAAAACCTCCCAGGCCGAAGGTCATCAAAAAAGCGGCCGCGAAAGCTTGAAATCGGTGGGTCATGGACTCCTTGAGAAAACCTTAAAATCATCGAAACGAGGCGCTTCCCGGCCGTTGTTGTTTCAAAAGACGCAGGGGCGTGGCCGGAGGGTTCTCCAACCACGTCCCCTTCCGCCTCAAGCGAAACCGTTTAAGCGCGGCGTCGAAAACTCGAATGCGAAAAACCGAACGAGAAGCAGAGTAGGCTCAGTAGTCGAACACATGCACCTCCGGTTTGCGTGGGTGCATGGCCGCGAGGACCACGGCGTCGGCGCAGTCGGGCGAGCGGCCGAGCCGGTGAACGATCTCCTCTTTCGGTTCGATGCGCAAGCCCGAGAGGGTCATGGCCCAGCGGGGCGCGCAAAGATCGGCCAGCAGCTCCGGGTCGCGCGGAAGCGCGATCCCTTCGCCGAGGATCGGATCCAGCGCCTCGCGGAAGCGCCAATACCCTTCGGCGCGTAGGTTGGCGAAATGCAATTGGCCGCTGCGGTCCTTGGTTTTGGACGCCGCGGCGAAGTTGACGGGCCAGCAGGCGATGTGCTGAGATTTCAGAACGTCGTAGACCGAGGCCCCCACGCCGATCACGTCGAGATGCACCCGCGTGCGCTCCTCGAGCCGGGACGCAACGAGCCCGGCGGCGCTGGGGCCGTCGGGCGTGCGTTTGCCCTCCACTTTGAGGAGCGGAGCGAACCAGCGCCCGTGGCGGGCGGCAACGACGGTTCGGTCCGAGCCGCCGCGCGCCACATCGACGCCGAGCACTTCGGCGGGACCCGGGGGACCGTCGGTCCAGCGCGCTTGCGCGGCGCGGATCCATTCGGTCGGGATGACCTGCCAAGGGTCGTCTTCGCGGGTGGCGGTGAAATCGCCATAAAGCAGTTGAGAACGGAGCGGTTCGGGGAGCGCCTGCAACGTGGCGGCGTACCCCGTGTTCGCGAGATACGGATTATCGTGCAGCGACGCCGGAATAAACGTGCGCGAGCGAGGATAGAGCGCCTCACCCAGATGCAGGAACGCCTCGCCGGTTTCGCGGGCGACCTCTTTGCCGTCGATGCGGACGTACCAGCGAAGCTCTCCCGGCACCGCGGGATACGGGTCTTGCGGATCGAGCCAAGGGGACCATCGCCGGAGCACCCACTCGCCGTCGGAGGTGGTGGGCGGGTTGCCGGTCGCCACGACGCGGCAGCGTTGCGCGGGAATCGTCGTGCGGTTCCACGCGCCGAGAAAAAGGTATTGCGATTCGGTGAAGTCGCTGACTTCGTCGAAGCCTTTGAGATCGTGCGCGCGGCCTTTATATTTGCGCTTGTCGGCCTCCCACTCGCAGCCGCCGAATTCGAGCATTCGGTCGCCCGGGATCTCGCGCCAAAGGCGCGCGGTGGCGTTGTAGCGAGCGCAGCCGTCGAGGATTTCGCGGCTACGCTCGACCAGCTCGACGAGTTGAGTCGCCTCGCGCCGAAGAATCAGGCTGCGGCGGTGCCGCGTGCAGGCGAGCCCCAGAAGCAGGTCGGATTTTCCGCCGCCCGCCCGGCCGCCGTAATAGAGTTCGTCGGCGGCCGAGTCGTAGGCGTGCCGCTGGGGAGCGTTGAGAGGATGCGGGCGCCAAAGGATCGGGTCCTCGGCCTCCCGCGAAGGATCGTCGTCGGGAAAGGTGCGATCGGTCAATCGAGGTCTGACCTCCCTGGAAGCGCTCGGTCCGGATGGATCGGGCGCAGATGGGGGCCGGCCTCCCCCGAAGGGGAGGCGCGGCCGGCGGGGTGATGAGTGAAAAAAAGGGGGAGCGGTCTTGCGGAGCGTTCCGGTCTTTGGGCTGCCCCGAGGCTCCCGCTCGAGGCCGAAGCCGCGAGGGGAGTCGGGACGGTTTTTCCGAGAGGGGAAATCGCAAGTGCCTGGCGCGGGGAAGGGCCGCGCGGGATGGGTTCGGCGATCCCGAAGGGACGCTCTAACGAAGCTCAGGCGGAGCCTGGCATCAAGAGGAGGCGAAAAGTCGGGGCACACCGCAAGGTGCCCTTCGATCCAGGAGGGACCGAGAAAAGCGCGTGCGGGGCCGTTTGGACTCTTCGAACGAGGCGGGGATCGCCCCCGACTCAAGCCGGAGAACGAAGTGCGGACGGGGGTGCGAGAGCCTCGGTGGGATGAACGGGCTTCGTCATTTCTCTCTCGGCTTTGGGTGAGGTTCCCAGAAGAGAGAAGTGGCGAGGCAGAATCGAATTGGGAAGCCGAGGCTCGGATCCAAACCCTCCGAGTGTCTTCGAAGAGCGACTCCTTTCGGGCGGCCAAAAACCCGGCGAAGTCGCTTTCCGAAACGGGGTGATTCCACAGTATCCGTCCTCGGGAATGAAGCCCGGGGAAAAGGAACTCTGGAGATCCCGCGCCCCCATCGAAAGTGGACGCGAAAACCGGAGGGATCGTGGTGCGGAAGCACCTCCACAGCATCTGTCCCCCGGGAATGAAGCCCGGGGAAAAGGAACTCTGGAGATCCCGCGCCCCCATCGAAAGCGGACGCGAAAACCGGAGGGATCGTGGTACGGAAGCACCTCCATCGCATCTGTCCCCGGGAACGAAGCCCAGGGGGAGAAGATGAACCCCTGGAGATCACGCGTTCCCATCGGAGACGGATGTGAATACCGGAGGGATCGTGGTGCGGAAGCACCTCCACAGCATCTGTCCCCCGGGAATGAAGCCCGGGGAAAAGGAACTCTGGAGATCACGCGTTCCCGTCGGAGACGGATGTGAATACCGGAGGATCGTGATGCGTGCGGAAGCACCCATGGGCCACTTCCCGAGCGGTCGACTCCGGCCTTCGCAACTTTTGGAGCGCCTGCGAGACCTTTCCAGGCCGGCGGCCAAAACCGGCGGAGGAAAGGGCTTGAGGCGACCTGAGGAGCCTTGGCAAGAGAAACCGCGCCGCCCGGGAGAGCGGCCAAAAACCAGAAAAGGCCTACCGCGAGACGCAGTAAGCCTGATGTGCCTCTATCCTACGACGATTTCGGAGGCCGTGCAAGAAGATTTCTTGTGCTCATGGCCGCAATTTTACGGAACATTCCTGCGTTTTAAGCCGCCTGAAAGAGTGTCATTGGCTTTGTTCGACACGCGCTTTGTAGCAGGGAGAAGATAGATGAGCCACACGATTTATGCGGCGTTTCAGGATGCCGTTCATGCCGAAAAGGCTGCCGGGGCCTTGTTGGACCACGGTCTTAAGCAAGAGGATCTGACGATCCTGACCAACCATTCGCACCAGATTGCCTCGTGGCACGCCCGTCAGGCGGACCCGATGCGGCCGGAGCTGAATGAGCCGAGCGCCGGACGGCTTTCGGTCAATCAGCCCGAGACGGACGCGCTTCGCGGGCACGGGACCGGCTTCGGGCCGGGAACGCAGCCCGGGATGGGCGCCGGTTTGGGCGGCGAGCGAGTCGACGGGGGCTTGCAAGAGATCGGGGAGGCCTTCGAGGGCGATCCGATCAATGAGGAGTACGCCCGAGAGGACTTCGCGCGGCGGGACGCCGCAGCCGCCGGCGCGCTGGAGACCGAGTCGGTGCACTGGGAGCAGCATCCCGAAGAGGTCGCCAAGCATGGCATCACCACGACCACCGGCGCGGACGCCGCGGCGGGGGCGATGGCGGGTGCCGGGATCGGCTTGGGCGTCGGCGCGCTCGGCGCCCTGGCCTCGCTGTTCATTCCGGGCGTCGGACTCGTGCTCGGCGGTGGGGCGCTCGCGACCGCGCTCGCCGCGACCGCGGGAGCAACCGGAGCCGGGGCCGCGGCGGGCGCCGTGACCGGATACCTGAAGGATCAAGGGATCGAAGAGCGCCTGGTGGCCGACTATGAGCGCGTGCATCGCGACGGCGGCGTGCTGTTGGCGGTCGAAGTGCCCTCGGGGCCGGTGACCGAGCGCACGGCCCTGGAGACCCTCGAGAAGTACGGCGGCACTCAGGTGCAGAGCACGCAAAGGAACACGCAGGGGTACCTGCACTAAGCTTCGGCTAGGACGCGGGCGGCTCGGAGTCTTTGGAGAGGAGATCCGGGCCTTCGCCCGCGATTTTTTCCCACACGCCGCCGCCCGCTTTGCGGAACGTGGAAAACCCCTTTTTCGCCGCTTGGTCGGCGGTAGGAGCCCGATTCAGCTTGAACGCAGCTCGGCTCACCACGCGATGCGCCGGGAGCCCGCACGTCGGGCAGTATTCGAGCGGCGGATCTTGAGGCGATTGCAGCGCCTCGAACCGGGCCTCGCACATCGGGCCGGGTGGGTCTTCGTGCTCGTATTCGTAGATCGGCATGACGTTTTTGATTTTTGCCGCGGGGAGATCGCACGCGACGCTTGCTCTTATCAGGATAGCGCACCGTTTCCTACGCCGCTCTGACTTCGCTCGGCGCTAAACTGAAAGCCGTGGCGGGTGATCGGGCGTTTTTGGAGGCGTTGAACCGGGAGATCGTGGCGTGCGCGCGATGTCCGCGCCTGGTGGCCTGGCGCGAGGAGATCGGCCGCGAAAAGCGCCGTCAATTCGCGGATTGGACGTATTGGGCGCGGCCCGTGCCGGTATTCGGCGATCCCGAGGCGCGGAGGCTGATCGTGGGACTCGCGCCGGCGGCGCACGGCGCGAACCGCACCGGAAGGATGTTCACCGGCGACCGAAGCGGGGATTGGCTCTATCGCGCGCTGCATCGAGCCGGAGCCGCGAATCAGCCGGAGGCGACGCACGCGGAGGACGGCCTGGAACTGCGCGGGGTGCTGATCGCCGCCGCGGCGCATTGTGCGCCGCCCGCGAACAAGCCGACCCTGGAGGAGATCCGGCATTGCTCGGAATATCTGATCCGGCTCCTCGACTCGCGCGAGTGGCGCGCGATCTTATGCCTCGGAAACCTCGCGTGGAACCACGTGTTCGGATTGCTCGGCGAAAAGCGGCCGCCGTTCGCCCACGGCGCGACGCATGAAACGCGCTCCGGGGTACGGCTTGTGGCCTCGTACCACCCCAGCCAGCAGAACACGTTTACCGGCAAGCTCACCGAGCCGATGCTGGATGCCACGATGGTGGCGTTCCTCGCGCCTTGATTCCCAGGGCTTGAAGAGGGCGGCGTTTGGCCGTGGGTCAGGCCGTGTTCTTGTGCGCAGCGCTTTGTTACGGGCGCGGAATGGCGATGTCTCGACTTCTAGAGGTTGGTCTGGGGGGCGATGGGAGAAGGCGCCGGGGTTTTTGAGTTGAGGCCGCCTTGAGGTGGGGAGCTTGCGGTGTAGGCTCAGAGCAGAGTTTATTTAAGATGCGCGATGTTCCAATGTCGAAACGATGTGGACCTCACTTTGGGTGCGCGGCGATCGGATCAGGCGGTGTTCTCAGGAGTCGGCGCGCTTTCTAGTTCTCCATGAACCTCGTTACGGTTGCGGGATAGCGGCGTTCCTCGTGCTTTGATGGGAGGAATGAAGAAGAGGGAGATGTGGATTTTGAGGGGATCGACCCAGATGGGGAGCTTACGGCGCGATC
Organism: bacterium; assembly: GCA_037189405.1. Taxonomy (GTDB): domain Bacteria; phylum Armatimonadota; class Fimbriimonadia; order Fimbriimonadales; family Fimbriimonadaceae; genus JBBCJD01. The sequence continues at coordinate 126,374 of JBBCJD010000004.1, read as the reverse complement.
TTCTGAGCAGGGGCTTGTTTAAGGTGCACGACGCTCCGAATTCGAAACGATGCAGACCTCGTCTTGGAGTGCGTGATCGGATCTGGTGGTGTTCTTGGGTGTTGGAGCGCTTTCTAAGCTTCCCCATGAACCTTGTGGTGCGGATAGCCGCGTTTTTACGCCTTTATTGGAGGCTTTGAAAAGAGGGCAGCGTTTGGCCGTGGGGCGGTCGGTGGGGAGAAGAGCGCCGGGGCTTTTTCAGTGGAGCTCGCCCCTGAGGCGGGAAGTTTGTGGCGAGTTCCGAGCAGGGTTTATTTTAAGATGCGCGACGTTCCAATGTCGAAACGATGTGGACCTCATCTTGGGTGCGCGGCGATCAGATCAGGCGGTGTTCTCAGGGGTCGGCGCGCTTTCTAGCTCTCCATGAATCTCGTTATGGTTGCATGGCTGCGGGATAGCGGCGTCTGGATGTGGGTATTGAGAGGGCGGTGCTTGGTAGTGCTTGGGGCGGTGGGAGAAGGGCGTTGTGGCTTTTGAGTTGAGCTCGCCCTGAGCCGGGGAGCTTGCGGCGCGGACTCCGAACGAAGCTTAATTGACTGTTCGTCGCGGCGATGCCGGACGTTACGATTTCGAATATTATCTGCGATTTTCTGAGGCGCGAATGTTCTGAAAAGGAGAGGGCCGACGCAGGAGCGGGTGTATGCCTAAGCCGCATGGGAGCTTTGCGGGGAACAGGGCTCGGCGAGTGCGACATCCAAAACTATAGCTTCACAATACTATGTTCATTCAGGAAGCTTTTCGGGGGACGAGGTATGGCGAGCGCGATTCAGGCTACAGGCGTACGAAAGAGTTTCTTGGCGAAGGCTCTGGCGCATCGCGCGAAAGTCAGCGAGCGCGGGCATAGGCACCTCAGGGGCGGAAGTTCGTCTGAGGTCGGCGTCGAGACTGCCAAGCGCCAAAACGTAAAATTCCTTGACCTCGTTCAGGCGAATGGGCGGAATTCGGGGGCGGCCGAGGGCTGCCCCGAGTGCATTTAGAGCTTATTGACCAGGATTTGGCGCTTCAGGGTGTGCCGGATGAGCTGTCCGCGCCGACTGAGAACGAGGCGCACCTCGGAGTCCTCCTCGCCGTCCAGGAGCGCGTCCATCTCGCGAAACGAGAGCCCCGCCGCGGCGGTCCCGTCGATCTCCAGAAGGTGGTCGCCCACTCGAATCCCCGCTCGGGCCGCCGGGCTGGAGTCGGTCACGAAGGTCACTTCCATGCGCTTGGTTTTCGAGTCGGGGTACGCCCAGAGGCCGGTCGAACCTTTGGCGGGTTCGCTGACCCGGCCGGTGAAGTTCTCCATCCAGACCACCCGCCGTTCGGGGTCCAGCACGATGTTGAAGTTTTTCAGAAACTGAAAGCCTACCGTACCGTCCCCTTCCGCGCTGCTGGAAGGCAGATCGATCACATTCCACACGCTCTTTTCGACCGGCACTCCGAAGATCTTCATCGACGGAAGCTCGAGGTCCCAGCTTTCGACCACGCCGGAGGCGATGCCGCTTCGGCCCACATGCGCGGGGGCACGGTCCCTGGGCCAGACGCCGATTCGCTCCAGCACGTCGCGGTGGGTGGTGGCATAGCCCGCGTTGCCCGTGTCGAGGGCGAGCGTCATCCGCCCGCCGGTGTCGAGCACCGCGCGCATCTCGATCGAGTCGTGGCCGATCGGCAGCATGCGGTTCAGAAAGGTTTTCTGGCCGTCGGGGCGGCGCTGGGTGACGTCGAAGCTCTTGGGGTGGAGGCGGAGCCGCTTGGTCTCGAACGAGATCTCCAGGACGTGCCCGGTGAACGGCTCGAGCCCCAGGATGCCGTCCGTGTGCATGTTGTAGGAGAGCGTCATGTCTCCGCCCTCGACCTGAACCGCCTGGCCGTCTTTGGGCGCGAGGTTCGGCGAGGACCCGAAATGCAGACTCTGAATCGGAACGGTGCGCGCCTCGAACTGCCCCACGAAGTCCCGGAGCGTCATCGTGCCGGTGGGTTTGCCAATATCGAGCACGCCGCTGATCACCACCGACCCGGAAAAACCGGTGTCGAACATCAGCGTCGCGGGACGGCCGTTTACTTTCGTGTCGATCAAGATGGCGCTGTCGCCGATCGAAAACGGAATCTCAACCGGCGTGAGTGCGACACATGCTAAAACGCAAAATCCAATCATATTTCATCTCTTCCTTCCAAACATCATATACAAAAGTAACGAAAGCCAGCCGAGACTGCACGAGGTCGAGAGCAAAAGACCGATCACCCAAGAGTGACCGCGTCGCCGATCGAGGCAGTCGAGCAGCACGTAAAAAGTGCTCAAAAGCCCGAGCAGCACCTGAATCCCCGCGCCCAAGGTGGCGCTCTGCAGCGCCTCCCCAAAATTGAAGTCGGTCGAGAGCAGCTTGGAGGAGTTCAAGGCGACAACGAACGCGAAGAAAAGGGTGGACAGCCAAGTGAGAGCCCAGCCTATCCAGGCCCACCGCTCGCCCATGCGCTCGATCATCGGGAGGCTGTGCACCGCGTTGAAAGTGGAACCCTGGAGCGCGTAGAGGGCATGGAGCGTCTCGGAGGTCGACGCCGCGGTGACGACGGGGGGCGCGCCCGGTTGGACCGGGGGCGCGGTCGGACCGGTGGGGCGCCGGACGATGGGTGGAGCCTTCGGCATGGGGGGAAGCGACTCGGGAACCGCTTGCGCTTTGGGAGCGGTGCGCTGCCGCTCGATTTGGGACAGCAGTTCGTGGGAAGGGGGGTGCGCGGGCTGTCGCCGCAGCGTTTCGCGCAGTTCGGCCTCGGCATCATCCCGTCGACCCTGGAACATCAGGTGCAGCGCGAGGTTATAGCGCGGTTTGGGATCGTCCGGCGCGAGCCGGATCGCCTCGCGGAACGATTCCGCCGCGGATTCGGGCAGGTCGGATTGGGAGAGCGCCACCCCGCGGAGGCTGTGGAGCGACACGCTTTCGGGGTCCAGGCGCAAGCCCTGCTCGAGGAGTTCCAGGGCGTGCGCGTATTGCCCACCTTGCAGGCTGCGCTTGGCCTCTTCGTAGAACAGCTCGGCTTGCTCCTGGTACATCGTGCTGGCGTGGTGCGTCTCGGGGCGCGGTGCGGCCCGCTTCGCTCGGCCAAAGGTTACCTCCGCTTTGGTAGCATAGGCGTATGAACCGGATCGGGTTGGTAAGCGGCGCGGCGTTCTTGCAAGGGGTGACCTTGCCGATGGGGCTTCGGGTGGACGAACTGATCGTCAAAGGGGGCATGATCCAGGCGGAATGGCCGCCGTTGAACGTGGAGGCCGCCGAGCCGGGGTTCGTGGAGGCCAACGTCACCGCCGAGAGCCTTGCGGCGTTCGTCGCCGAACAAGCCAAAGGGGACCTCGCAAACGTCCAGATCGCGCTCGAAGGGGACCGTGTGATTCTCAGCGCCACCGCTAAAGCCATCTTTCCGACGCGCGCGGAGTTCTCTTTGAGAATCGAGGAGGGGCGGCGCGTGTATCTTCAACTGGAAGATGCTGCTCCCGGGCTCGCCCGCCCGTTTATCGAGGCGAAGCTGCGCGAGTTGAACCCGCTCGGCGGGGAGATCCGGTTGCCCGTGGATTTCGAGATTCAGGAGATCCGCTGCGCGGAAGGGTGGTTGCGCGCGAAGCTGCGCGTCGGGGGCTAGCCGGTTCGTTTTTTTAGGCCGGAGGCGGCACAGGAAGGCTATGGCGGGCTGTCATTCGGGAGATCTCCTGCGCGAAGGGGTGGTTACGCGAAGCTGCGCGTCCGGGAGCTAGCCGGTTCGTTTTACGCCGAGGGTGCCACATGAAAGCTATGGCGGGCTGTCATTCGGGAGATCTCCTGCGCGGACGGGGTGGTTGCGTGCGAAGCTGCGCGTCGAGGGCTAGCCGGTTTGTTTTACGCCGGGGGGTGTCACAGGAAAGCCATGGCGGGTTGCCATTCGGGAGGTCTCCTGTGCGGACGGGTGGTTGCGTGCGAAGCTGCGCGTCGAGGGCTAGCCGGTTTGTTTTACGCCGGGGGGTGTAACATGAAAGCCATGACGCGCTGGGTCGTCGCGGGGGCTTTGGGGCTCGTCTTGATCGCCTCGGCGCAGGGCGCGCGCACCCCGCTGACGGTGTGGGGACTCGGTCCCGGCGGAGACGCGCTCGGTCTTTCGGCCGCGATCGAGGCGTTCGAGGCCGCGCATCCCGAGTGGGACGTGCGCCTGGTGAGCGTCGGCGCGGGGCGGATGAACTCCCAAAAGCTCTTGACGGGCATCGTAGGCGGAGCGCCACCGGACGTCGTATACCAAGACCGCTTCGCCGTCGCGGGATGGGCCGCCCGTGGTGCGTTCGAGGCGCTCGACGACCGGATCGCGCGGGACGCGCCCGGCCTTCTGGAAGATCTTTATCCCGCTCCGCTCGCCGAAGTGCGGCACGCGGGCTCGACCTACGCCGTTCCCGCCGCGGCGGATCTGAGGGTGCTGTATTGGAACAAGCGGCTGTTTCGCGCGGCGGGACTCGACCCCGACCGTTCTCCGCGCGATTGGGAGGAGCGGGACACGTTCGCCCGTCGTTTGACCGTGCGCGGCGCGAGCGGCGCGCTGGTTCAAGCCGGCTATATCCCAAACGGGGGCAACACCTGGCTGTACCTTTACGCGCAGGCGCTGGGGGGCCGCTTTCTCTCCGAAGATGGACGGCGCTGCACGCTTGCCGCGCCTGAGAACGTGCGCGCGCTCGAGACGATGCTGGCCGAGTATGCGCCGCTGGGGGGATACGAATCCGGGATGGCGTTCCTGAACTCGGGGTTGGGCGGCGATCCGTTTTTGGCCGGCCGGCTCGCGATGAAAATCGACGGCAACTGGATTTTGGGGCAGATCGCGCGGAGCGCCCCGGAGTTGGAGTTCGGCGTGGCCGCGCCGCCGATGCCGCGGGCGGATCAGCCGCCTTTAACGTGGTCGGGAGGATTCGCCTACGCGATTCCCAAGGGCGCGAAGCATCCCGAGGGCGCCTGGGCCTTGATCCGCTATTTATGCAGTTCCGAGGGGCGTTTGTTGCGCCAGTCCGCGCAGGCCGAGGCCGAACGCGCTCGGGGGCGCCCGTACGTGCCGTTTTTGGAGGCCAGCCGCGAGGCGAACCGCCGCGTCCTCGCCGCGCTCTCGCCCGAGGAGCCTCGGCTGGCCGAGGCGCTCATGCTTCAGGCGTCTTTGCTGGAGCGCGCGCTACCTCGAGACGGCGGGCCGCTGGCGCAGAGTATGTGGGACGCGCAGAGCCGGGCGATCGATCTGGCGGGGCGGGGAAGCCTTTCGCCGCAGGCCGCGTTGGAGAGCGAGCAGGCGACGCTGCAAGCGCGGTTGGACGCTTTGGAGGCTCGTTCGAATGCGCCGCTGGCGCGTCCCGGCGCGTTTCTCGGGCTCTGCGCGATCGGAGCGGGAATCGCGGTATGGGGATGGGCTGCGGCGCTCCGGCGATTGAAGCGCCGCCCAGGACCGGGTTACCGCGAGGCGCTCTGGGGCTTGGCGATGATCTCGCCGTGGCTGATCGGGTTCGCGGCCTTTACGCTAGGGCCGATGCTGGCCTCGCTTTATCTGAGTTTCACCGATGCGGACGGTCTGAGCCCCGCGCGGTGGGTGGGATGGGGAAACTACGCGGCGCTTTTGGGGCCGCAGGGGGCGCAGACGCGCCTTGCGTTTTCCAACGCGTTCTACCTTGCGGCGTTTGGGGTGCCGCTGCATTTGGCCACGGGTCTGGCGATCGCCCTTCTGCTAAGCGGAGCCGGGCGGGGGATGGGGGTATTTCGCACGATCTTCTACCTGCCGGCGGTGGTGCCCACCGTCGCCGCGGCGATTTTGTGGGCCTGGCTGCTCGCCAGCGATCCGAGCCAGGGGCTGGTCAATCGGGGATTCGAGGCGACGCTGGGTCGGGCGTTCGGGTGGCCGCCGCCGGGCTGGCTGCATTCGGAGGCGTGGGCCAAACCCGCGTTGATCCTCATGGGCGTGTGGGGCGCGGGTTCGGGCATGATTCTGTGGCTGGCGGGGCTGCGGAGCGTCCCGGGCGAAATGTATGAGGCCGCGCGCTTGGAGGGCGCGGGCTCGGGGCGACAGTTCGCGTCGTTGACCCTGCCGCATCTCACACCGCTGCTCTTTTTCGGGTTGGTGATGGGAGTGCTCGGGGCGATGCAGGAGTTCGACCGCGTCTATGTGATGCGCCCCGGAGAGGCCACCGCCGGCCCCGCCGACGCGCTCCTAACGCCTGTCTTTTTGCTTTATCGCACCGGGTTCGCCTCGTTCCAAATGGGCTTGGCTAGCGCGCTCGCGTGGCTGCTTTTCGGGGTCGCGCTTCTCGCAACCTTGGCTCAAGCGCGCTGGGCGCCTCGCTGGCTGTATGCGGAGGGAGAGCGTTCTTGACCTCCCTATTTCCAGCTTTTGGGGGCGAAGTTTTGCTTGATTTCAGGCGGGCCTGGCCTGCCTGCTTTTCAGGGTCGCGCTTTTCGCACAACCTTGGCCCAAGCGCGTTGGGTGTCTCGTTGGTTGGATGCGGAAGGAGGGCATTCTTGACGTCCTTATTGCCAACTTTTTGGGGTGAAGTTTGCTTGATTTCAAGCGAGTCTGGCGGGGTGTGCTCACGTGGCTGCTCCTCGCAGCCTTGGCTCCGCGCGCTGGGCGTCTCGCTGGCTGGATGCGGAGGGGGAGCGTTCTTAACCTCCCTATTTCTAGCTTTTGGGGGCGGAGTTTGCCTGATTCTAAATGGGCTTGGCGAGCGTGCTCGCGTGGCTGCTTTTCGGGGTCGCGCTTCTCGCACAACCTTGGCCCAAGCGCGCTGGGGGCTTCGCTGGCCGTGCGGGGAAGGGGGAGCGCTCTTTGACTTGTTTGTGCGTGCGGGAGGGTGCCTTGCAGGGCAGGCGAGCGCAATCGGACGGCACCGGCTTGCTCCACTCCTCCTGACGGTTCAGGCTCGGAGCCCCTTCGGGAGGGTTTGCCTCGATGAGGGGGGTGTTTTTGTTGATGGGCAAGGGGGCGCTCCGTTCCCGACTTTGGGGGATGGGTGGGCTCCCCTCCTCACCCGTTCGGCCTTTAGCGTGGAAGGAGCCTGCTCTTGAACCTCCTCTTTCCGGGCGGATGGATGAGGGGACCCACCCGTGAAGAGCGCGACAGCGAACCCGCGTGGAGGGGGGAAGCCTCTTGGATGCGATCGAAGCCTGCCTGCGTTTCCGCTGAGGCGATCCCAAGGCTCCTCCGTGCCTTCGACGATCCCGAGGTAATCGCGGCGGGTGCGTACGAGTGCAATCCGGACGGTTCACGTCTCGTTTTGGAAGGGGCGGAGCGGCAGCCCCGCGCGATGGGGGCTTGTGCTTGCGCTTTTGACCGATATATGAGGGCGGGCGCTCCTGAGGAGAAGCGAGTCTGAAACCCTTATTTCGCTGGCTGGCGCTTTTCTGCGGGGCCGCGCTCTTTAGCACGCCGCTGCTTTGGATGGTGTTGACCGCGCTCAAGAGCGATGCCGAGTTGGCTCGGGGGGACCTGCTGCCGGGAGCCGCGCGCTGGGAGCATTTTCCCGAGGCGCTGCGCTATTTGCCTCCCGAGACCTTGTGGGGCCTGACCTACCTCGGGAACACGGCACTGCTCGTGATCTTGAACCTCATCGGCGTAACGCTTTCCTCGGCGGTGGTCGCCTATGGCTTCGCGCGGTTGCGTTTCCCAGGGCGCAACGTGCTCTTTTGGGCGTTGCTGGCGAGTATGATGCTGCCCTCCGCCGTAACGCTGCTGCCCAGCTTTTTGCTGTTCAAATCGCTCGGATGGGTCGATACGCTTCGTCCGCTGTGGGTGCCTTCGTTTTTTGCCAGCGCGTTCTATGTGTTCATGTTGCGGCAATTCTTCCTTTCGGTTCCGCGGGAGCTGGAGGATGCGAGCGCGCTGGATGGCTGCACTCCTCTCCAGACTTTTTGGTGCGTGATGCTGCCCCAGATTCGCCCCGGGCTCGGCGTCGTTGCGATCGGCACGTTCCTGTCGACTTGGAACAACTTCTTGGGCCCGCTGATTTACCTCGGCACGCCCGAAAAGATGCCGCTAGCGTATGCGTTGCAACTATATCAGAGCGATCGGGGAGGCGAGCCCGCGTTGATGATGGCGTTCGCTCTCATGACCCTCGTGCCGGTCTTGCTGGTGTTTTTCGGAGCGCAACGCGCGCTCTTCGAGCATCCCACCATGCGCTGGTAGCACCGCCGAAGAGGCGGAAGCCCTTGCGGACGGGGTTAAATGGGGAGGTCGATGGCAGATTTACGGTCCGGGCGACCCCCCAAAGCCCTCTCCCCGCTCCTTGGGATTTTTATCACCGTTCTGATCGATATGTTAGGGTTTGGCCTCGTCATCCCCGACATACAATTGCGCGCGAAGGAGCTCTATGGCGGGGAAGGCCCGATGATCGGCCTTGCGATCGCCTCTTTCAGCCTGGCCCAGTTGATCGCCACGCCGCTGCTCGGGCGGCTCAGCGACCGCGTCGGACGGCGCAAGATCCTTTTTTTGACCACGCTGCTTTCGGCGGTCTCTTTCCTGTTTTACGCACACGCTACCTCGCTATGGGTGATCTTCGTGGCGCGCATCCTCGCCGGGGTCGCCGGCGCGAATCTCGGCGTCGCGTACGCCTACGTCGCGGATATCTCGACGCCTCAGGACCGTGCGCGCAGCATGGGGCTGATCGGCGCGGCCTTCGGCCTTGGTTTCATTTTCGGTCCGGTCCTCGGTTCGTTTCTGGTCATGCTGGGCGGCGGGTCTCCTTTGGTGTTGGGCTACACCGCCGCCGGGCTCGGCTTTCTGAACTTCCTTTACGTGATCTTTTTGCTCCCCGAGCCGCCGCGCGCCGCACGAGCGCCGAGCCTGGGGTGGAAGCGGGATTTGCAGGTCGCTTTGAGCTCGCCGAACCTCGCGGTGATGCTTTTCATGCTATTTGTATTTAACTTTGGTTTCGCAAACCTGCATGCAACCTTCTTTCAGCTTTTGACCAGCCCGCGTGGGATTTTTCGCCTTGCGGAGACCGACGAGGCTTTGGTGCGGCTCTGGAGCGACCCTTCCGGGCATCGCCTCGCGCAGATGCTGCCCGCGATGCTCGAGGACGGCCGAGCCGCCGGCGCGTTGATTTTGATGTTCATCGGATTTGTGAGCGCGATGGTGCAGGGGGGGCTGATTCGCCGTCTGTCGCCGAAGTTCGGGGAGGTGCGACTGGTGCGTTGGGCGCTTTGGACGCTGGTCCCCGCGTTCCTTTTGATCCCCGTGACGCCCCTTTGGCTGCCCGCGCTCGGGCTGTGGGCGGCTTTCGCGTTTGCCACCGGGGTTTTGCAGCCCTGTCTGAGCAGCCTGATCTCGCAAGAGGCGCCCGCGGAGATGCAAGGAGGCGTGTTCGGCCTGACGCAGTCGCTCAACGCCGGCGCGCGTGTGCTCGGGCCTTTGTTGGGCAACGTACTCTTTCCGCTCGGTCCGGGGTTGCCGTATCTGGCGGCCGCGTCGCTCGTGGCCGTGGCCGGGGTTACCGCGTTGCGCTTGCGTCGAGTTGAAGCATTTGGAGAGGTATGATCGTCTAACGTCCCATGACGCCCTCGTCCCGCCCTCAACGGAACGTTCCGGGGAGCTTGCTCGGTTTGAGCGTTTTCCTCGGCGGCATCGCTTTGCTCGGACTCACCTTTTGGCGGGCCTATCAGATGTTCTCCGTCCCGTCCGACCAAGCCTTGGGCCTAGCCGAAGGGCAGGCCTTCGACGTCGCGCGGGCCGGGGGCAACGCCGCCGGAATCCTGGTTCGTATCTTTCTCCTCATGGTGATGGCGCTCGTCGGATCGGTGATTGCCAACCGGGGCATTACGCTGTTTGAGCGCAGCCTCGTTCGAACTCCCAAAGAGAGCGTCTGAAGGGAACCTTCGCGCCGTTTTGCGCGTTGGATGGACTGAACGCTTATAGAAAACGATGAACACACTCAAAACAGGGATCCTTTTGATTGCGATCGGAGCGCTGTCCGTGGGACTGGGCGGCATGCTTTTTGGGATGAAGGGCGCGATGCTGGGCTTGACGATCGCGCTGCTCCTTCAGGCTTTTGCCTTCTTTAACGGCCATAAGATGGCCCTGCGCTATGCGCATGCCGAACCGCTGCAGCCGGGGGCGCTGCCGTGGCTTGAGGACGCCGTCCGACAGCTTTCCGCCAAGGCGGGCATTCCCGAGCCGGGAATGTACATCTCTCCAGACCCTCAGCCGAACGCGTTTGCGGCCGGCCGCAAGCCCGAAGTGGCGGTGGTCTGCATCAACCGTGGGTTGATCGAGATGATGCCGCAAGAGCAAGTGATCGCCGTTCTGGCGCATGAGCTCGCGCACATTCGAAATCGCGACACGCTGACGATGACCGTGACCGCCGCAATGGCCTCGTTCGTCAACATGTTGGCGTACGCGGCGTATTTCTTCGGCGACCGCGATCGAAGCCCGTTGGTCGGGCTCTTCACCGCGCTGCTTGCTCCGATTACGGCGACCATGATCCACTTGGCGATCTCCCGTACCCGCGAATTCGCCGCCGATCGCATGGCCTCCGAGTTGATGGGGACGCCGGTTCCGATGATGGGCGCGCTTCGCTCCCTAGAGAAGGGAACGGACCGCATCCCTTCGCATACGGCGACGCCTGCGACGGCCTCGATGTATATCGCGAGCCCGCTGCATGGAGGGCTTATGGGGCTGTTCTCGACGCACCCACCCATCGAGAAGCGTGTCGAGGCGCTTCAACGGCTCGTGTAAAGTTCGATTCGGGAAGAGGGTCCGCTTCGCGCGGGCCTTTTTCTTGCCAGGTGAGCTTAACTTTTGGGGTGTCGCCAGGTATCATGAATCTCGCGTCGGGGCGTGGCGCAGTTTGGTAGCGCGCTTCCATGGGGTGGAAGAGGTCGCATGTTCGAATCATGTCGCCCCGACCAACAATTTGAACTTGAAAGGGCCACTTTGCAGTGGTCTTTTCTCATTTTAGAGGGCTTGGTCACCGTTATGGTCCCCGTTATCCGCAAAATTCGTCGGATACACTTCCAAGCATGGGAGAGAGCACAGTTAAGGTGATGCGGACGCGCGCCGACAAGGGCGACGGGTCCATTAAGCAAATTCTAACGGGAAAGCATAAGGGCAAGTGGCGCGCTCGCCTGACTTTCCGCGATCAGTGGAATCGCAAACAGGAATTCGATAGAATATTCCTCACCCATCGCCAGGCAAAAGTTGAGCTCAAGCAATTTATTCGCGATGTGGAATTGGGCAAAGTCATGGGTGCTGAGGGCTACACCCTCGGCCAATGGTTCGACTGGCTAAAAGCCAACGATTGGCCCGATTCGATTAAAGCCAGCACGATCAGCTACCGCACGTTTCGATTCGAGAAATACATCCGCCCGGTGCTTGGCGATGCTCAGATCTCCATGATTCGCCCCATGATGGTGAAGAGCTTTTATAAGGAGCTTGAAGCAGGCAAAGAGAAGATCAGGCCAAACGCGCTTCGTGCGGTGAAGAACGATCTTGTGAATATGACTAACAAGGCCATCGCCTACGAGATTCACGATGGCTCGAACCCCTTCGCGGTCATCAAGCTGGAGACTCTTGCCCTGCGTGCTGGGGTGGCTCTTACTCCAGATCATACTAAACGTGGCCTGCTGAGGATGTATGCAGCTTCAAAGAAGGGCATTCTAGAGCCGTGGATTGTTTGCCTGTCTGCGATTGCGCTTTATACGGGTATGCGGCGCGGGGAACTGCTTGCACTTTCTAAAGAGCAGTTTGATTTCGAGCAAGGCTTGATTACGATTGACCGAGCCTTGATAGTGTTCGACAAAGGCCGCCAGGAGTTGGGTTTGCCTAAGAAGAACAAAGTTCGTTCCGCTGTGCTAGCTCCAACGCTAGGGACGTGGATTCAGATGTACTTAGAACAACGAGGCGGATCTTCCGATCTTCTTTTCCCTTCCCAAGCAGGGACACCCTTACAAGTCCACCGTGTGCGGCTCGTTTGGGAGAAAGCCAAGCGCATCGCCAAATTCCCCAACAAAATGATTCTCCACGATTGCCGTTTGACCCATAACAACTGGATCGAGAAGCTTATGCCGAATGTGTCTGATAGCACACGTCTGGCTCACATGGGCCATGCTGCAAGCGGAGTGAATTTGCGATATTACACGCGTGAACTCACCCCTGCAATGGATGAGTTAAGGAAAGGTCTCGAAATTCTAATTAGACAATTTTAGAATTGTTGCTATTGGGATATTGAAGCGTTTGTGGTGTTTATTTCGTCCTAAATCAGGCATGAGGACAGAGATCCTATCAGAACTCCAAAGCTTCCACCGTTCTCTCATACGGACCAATCATGGCCAGCTGGTACAAGGAGCCATTAATGCTGGAGAAATCAAGGCAGAATGCCTAGACACGTACAAACGACGCCTCGAGAAATTAATTGATGACGTTAGAGAAACTTGTGATTATTTAGCCTTGCTTTCAGATAAGGATATTCCTAATATTTCTGATGCATTAAGAGAAAAATTCGTGATGTTAAAATTTACCTAAAGAACATCAAAAAAGGAAAAGGGAAGCTGCTTAGCTTCTTAAATATTGCCTGCGAACTTAAAATTTTCAAAATAGCACTTAAGGAAAATTGGCTTGATCTGGCTATTAAGGATTTTGAAGGTGCCGCACAAAAAGTCAAAGGATTTGTTAATTCTGCGGAAAACGCTAACTCTAACCTAGGAAAGTCTTTAAGGCGCGCTAATGATCAATTTGAATCAACCTCAATCATTAGCAATGACGCCGCAAAGCTTGCAAGGCGTTTGTCAACTTTAGAAAAACAAAGTCTCAAGAAAAAAGAAAACATTGATGCTAATAAAGAGTCAGTGCAATTAATAGTTGGATCAATAATAAAGCTTGAGACTCAAGCCGTTGCCTCAGAAAAAGCTGTAGGTGTTATTCAGAAAAGTCTTGATTCGCTTTCAACTGCTGTCAATTCTCATCTTGAATCAATGAGAACAGTTCAGAGGGAAACAGCGAAGGCAGTTGAAGCGTACGACTATCAAAAGGATGAGTATCTTGGACAATTAGAAACAATTAGGACTAAAGCTGATGAAGCTTTGCTACGGGCTACTGCCGGAAGCTTATATGGAGTATATGGTGAGCGCCAAGCCAAAATAGCTGAAAAGGTTGCAAGCCGTGTGCACTCTCTTATATATGTAGTCGCAGGAGGCGTAATAGCGGGCATTTTGATTTGGGCACTTTCTGCTCATTTTAATTGGGGAATTCTGGAGCAAGCTGTAGCCAAGATAGCAATTGGTTCTCCTATAGTGTTCTTGTTATGGTTTTTTACTTATCACTACAATCGAGAACGAATGTTGGAAGAAGAATACGCTCACAAAGCTAGCATGAGTGCTTCTTATCCAGCATTTCGCGAAGAGTTGCGAGGCTTAACCTCAGATGATGAGAAGCTTAAGGAAGCGGGTGTGATGCTTTCTTTAGACATTGCTCGAGAGATTTTCCGCGATCCACTATTAGCGTTTAAAAATATTCCTAATAAGAAACCAAAGACTAAAAGGAAAGCAGAAGAAGCTTCGTCAAATGATCTTACAAGTCAATTGACTGCAGTGGTGAGAGAGTTAACAAACTTAACTGCCCAAATTGCAAAGCTTCTCCAAGGGAAGACTAGCTAGTGATTGGAATTTATAAATGTTTAGAACTGCTTTCTTCTTAAATAGCTGCTCACTTGTTCGTAGGTCACTAATATAGCACTTCTTTCCCGGATGCAGCCCAGTTTGCCTTTATCTATGAGTTCTCTAATCTTAGTCTCTCCTAACCCCAGCACATGGGTAAGTTCATCAACTCGGAAAGCAAGTTTGGGGAGGCATACGTTATCACCTGCTATCAGCACGAGCGGTGGAATGAAGACTCTGTCGAGTGCCATCCCACGGGACCTTCCGGGCACGGGCACTCTAACTATAAATCAGCAAGGGCATCTCATAGGAAGCCTCACTCAGAGCGTCAGCGGGCAAAGCGCAGCCATCACCTTTGATTTTGACTGCTCAATAAGAAAAATGGAGAACCGTCTCTACAAATTAACATCACGCGCTTTTCCTTAAGGCTTTAAGGTTGAAGGATTCGGGCTTGTTGAATTCTCCGAATCGGAGAGTTCGTTCGGATGAACTCCACAAAGGCGTCGATGTCCAATAAGCCGGTGTCCATCCTTTCGCCCGTGGCATTCTTGAAGATGCGGTGTCCATCGCCTCCGTTAGCGGTAAAGCTCAAGAGGATAATTTTGTAAATCTGGGCTTTGTTCAACGGTTTGCCGTTGATGACTACGTTGGAAACCTTTCGATTGTCGATTCGGTAAGAAGTATTCGCGGAGGGATAGAGCAAACCCCCACCCGCCCCGATCTCCAAAGAGTCCAAAAGCCCCGCACAACCAAGGTATTGTTGAACGGTTGGACCTCGATGGCTTGGCCATAGGTGATAGGTCCTACTTCAAAGCTAGATCGTACGCCTCCTGCGTTAATAAAAGCCGCCACCGCGCCCATCTTGCGCGTTGCATTGAGCATGCCGTCGGCTAAAACATAGCCCATTTCTGGACCCCGAGCGATAGATTCTGCCGCTTCGCCAACCTTCTGAGTTTTTAACTGGTGTAAAGGGCGTTCGAAGGTGGCGAGCATAGAGCGGACGAGAGGATCTTCGGGGATCGAGCTTTCGACAAGGATAGGTCCTGGAGTCTCATAGCGGATTACATGCCCATTCGTATCAAAGTGAAGGGTGATCTTGCCGAGCGCTTTGCCCCATTCCCAAGCTTGAACGATGAGCGTATTTCCAATTTTGGTGGGATAAGTCCCCCTGATGGGCAGTTCGCCCAGGTGCTGTGGGTCCCCCAATAAGCTATGACTGTGCCCTCCAATAATCAGATCGACATTTTTAATTGAGCGGGCGAGGGCGATATCCTCTTCGTATCCCTCATGACTTAGAATCACAATTTTATTGATCCCAAGAGCCGTTAAGCAGTCTACTTCCTTTTGAGCGGCTGTCAACTCAGGTAAATGTTGGGCCGGGCGAAGAGATCGAAGGCGTGCTGCGAGTCGTCAGACCGACCGCCCCGATCTTTTCTCCTCCGATTTCGAAAACTGCCGAAGGTCGAATGCGTTGTGCAAGCTGCGGCTCTTGATCGACCGCGATGTTGGCGCTCAAAAGCGGAAAGGTCGCCATCTCGGCAAATTGAGCAAGTGGGGCAACGCCTCGGTCGAATTCGTGATTGCCTACCGCCATGGCGTCGTAGCCGATCGCGTTCATAAACGCCACCTCAGCTAAACCTTCGTAGACATTAAAATACAGCGTCCCCTGGAAAACGTCTCCCCCATCCAGAAGCAAAGAGTTCGTCGCGGCCCCTCGTTCCTTCTTGATCAAAGTTGCGAGGCGAGCATAGCCTCCCAGGGTTCGTGAACCGACTCGGCTCGGTTCGGCATGAGTGTGAAGCTCGTTGGTATGAAGGAACGTTACCGTAACCGGCTTTTGGGCAAAAGCTGCCCCAATAAGTAACGAAGATGAAATAAGCGTTGGCGATTCGCATGATGCAATTCTAGCCAATAAAAAAAGAGGAGGGCAGTTGCCCTCCTCGGGTTCTCTATATTAAGGGCAGGCAGTATAGCCCTTCTTGTAAGGGTCCCACATACTACTGTTGGGATTATCTCGAAGATCGTTGATGACCTTCTCCATCTTCATGCTCTTCGCACTGGTATCAATTGTATTTTCTTATAATTCTGGAACACGATATGCTTTAACTACTTGATGCAACTCTTCAATATCTTCCGGAAAATTCTCTTGGTATAGAGGAATAATCTGAGAAAAAAAGTGAGATATAGACTTTCGCTCTTTATTTGTAAAATTAATTTCAAATTTAGATTCAATATCTATAATTTTTAGCAGATATTGAGGAAGTATCGTACTCAAAATATCAGCTTCTATTGGATAGATTAAGGCACTCATGAGTCCAGGTAGTACATTGTGGCAACCATAGTCATTAAAATGCCAAATTATATCTTCGAATAATCGAGCTTCTTCGACGGACAATTGTATCCATTTTTTCCCTTCTACAGAAGTAAGGAATCCGATTTCTGTTGCATAGCGATTAGAGTTTTTATAATTCAAATTGAAAATATTATTAATCTCTATGGGCTTTTCTGGAAAGCATTCTGTTAGGATGTTTATTAGTAAAAGTTTCATAAATGTTTCCCCCAAGGGAAGCAATTTTCTCTGATCATTGCCTTTTGACAATTTTTGATTGATGTTGAATCTGCTTGTGTACTGGTCTGAATGGTTTGCACCCGAGATATGATACGATCCCGCTAATTCCTCTCGGAGATAATCATAAGTTAATAATAAAAGAATTAAGGCATGTGATTAGAACCTGACAATGAAAATTTATAATATACTTTTGGTAAACCATTCTCAAATCCATATCCAATAAAATCCTTAATATATTCAGGCTCTTTATAAAGAATATCTTGACATTCAATATCAAGATTTCCGTCGTTATTAATATCCCTCAGCTTTATATAATGAATTCTATACAAAGAAATAAAAACAGGCGTGTATTCCGTTAATGACTTTTGAGCAATTGATCTCAATTCTTCAGGAGTCACAAATTTCACAGAATTGCGTTTCTGATGCTCTCTATTTGGAGCTACGTAGCCATCGGGATCGTAAGATCCATATCGGGCAACAGAGGTTGCTTCTGCAAATTGCTTGCTGTTTTCTAAAGGGACTAGATTTGTGGATCCCCATTTTTCCTTATCAGTAGTAGGTTTTTGCATCCATACCCAGAAAGAATCCTCAACCGCTCTTTCAGCTTCAGGAGGATGTTGCTGCACCGGCTTAGGCCGGTTGCAGCAAATCGTAGCAATTAACGTACTTATAATAATTACAAATTTTTTCAATTTCATTATTAAGAACATGGAGTTAGTTTTGAGAATGCATCAACCATACATTTTACCTTTTTATGATTTTCATTGCCAGTCGCATAACCAGCACTCGAGTTAGTTTTTGCCCAAGTAGCACACGATTTGGGTTGCTTGGTGCATTTTGGATCAGTGTTTACTTTTACAAAAGCAGCAAGTACTTCCATCGAAAATGTACAATCACTAGCTAGTTTTCGTCTCAGGGATCCTTCTCCAACGGGAGCATTTAAAGATTTATGTAATCCAGGGTCGCATTTTTTTAGTTTCTTCAAAACATTTTGTGCTGTTCCCACACTAAGTTGCGCGCAACCCACTGTATCTCCTAATGTTTTACCTGTTATACTAGCAGGAGTATCTTGCATCGTATTTCGGAAGCTCCTATTAGAATGCTCTGCCGCTATAAGCGCACAAAAGCATCGGCCAGAGACATTATACTTAGCAGCTATAGAACAACAATCTTGCCCACCGACATTTGGTTCAAATATTTCACAGAACCTAATAACTGAGACTTTGCATTTACTCAGTGCATTTCCTATTTGTGCGCAATGAGTATTAAGACACATTCTAGTTGTTCGTATTGGAATTACTCCGCCATGGGGTGCGGCCATGTAATTCATAGATATTGTTTCACGACAGCATTTGCCAGTGATTGTAGCCACATCTCCAATTCCGACTATTTTACTCATTCCGCTTGGATCTATGTATGTGGTCGGATTTCCGTTGACGTATCTGTACGCGGGTTCTTGAGGCCAAAGTGGGTCTTGAGTAAGCCATCTTGCGATGCTGACTTGGAGGTGCCTAGCTCTGATGTAGAGTCTGGTTGCGGTATTGGTATTTGTATCTGCGTAGTATCCAGCGACGGGTCCTAGGAATTGAAACGGTGTGTAATTATTTGCATCTCCACTAGAGGATCTGACTTCTCCAAAGGGCCAATAATGGCGGTGGACACCGAGAAGATGAAAAGGGGTGAGGGTTCCCCGAAAGGAACCTTGGGGGTCTCGAACATAGTCTCTGAGAATACCATTCCGGTTGTGGGAGACAATTTCTCCATCGAAGAAAGTGTATTTGTTTTTCATGAGCTTATAGTTCTCCTAAGTAGTCGGTACCATCCCAGATCGTTGTCGTAAGAAGACCGACCGGTTCTTGAAGTGAACGCCGCAATCCATCGCCATCATAAGTGTAAGTGGATCTGCTTCCGCCTCCGGTGCTGGTGAGAACTCGGACCAGCCTGTTTTCTTCGTCGTAAGTATAAGTGACAATGAGGAAGTTGTCGTTTCGGTGTTGTTTTAGCATATTACCTTTAGGGTCGTATGTATATTGTGAGATTCTAAAGTTATCCCCCTGATGCATCGAGACTAATCGATTGGCCGCATCGTAAGACATCGTCATTGGAGCATCCCCTCCATGGCGTTTCCAGGTGATGTTCCCAACAGGATCGTAGATAAAGGTTGCCCAACCTCCACCCGTTTCTTGTTGGTTAAGTAACCTATCTGCAGCATCATAAATCCAAGTCGTGACAAGATTGTAAACACTGTCAATACGTCCTATTCGGTTTCCAACTCCGTCATAGGAATCGACGTAATCTCCTTTGAGGGATGCACCTACGCTTTGAATGATCGTAATTAGTTGGCCTTTGACATCATAGCCGAAACGTCGGATACTGCCGAGTCCTAATTGGAATGTAGTTCGTTGACCAACTGCATCGTATTGAGATATTAGCCTCTGATTATCTGCGTTGGTCATAGATTGGACTCGCCCATCTATGTCGTAGCTATAGGTCCAGCATTCGCTAGAAACGTCTTGGATCCCTACTTTTTGTCCTGCTGCGTCATAAATGTAGGTAAGACGATAGCCACCTGGGAGTTCTTGACCTGCAAGTTCGTTTCTTGGGTTGTATGTGTAGCCCGTGATACCTCCTGGGTCTTGCATTTGTGATTTGTTGCCGATGGCGTCGTAGGCGTAGGTGACGAAGGTGCCATCGAAGTAGGCTCTTTGCGTTTCTTGGTTTCCGGGGTCGTAGGAATAAGTGATAACATGTCCGTCGGCCCATTGTTTGGTGGCGATATTTCCGACTGCGTCGTAGGAGTAGGTGGTTCTAAAGTTCAGTTCGTTGGCGATGGCTCTCATTTGAGCGCGAGCATCGTACACTATCGTAATGAAGTGGCCTTTAGCGTTTTGGATCGTGGTTTGTCTGGATTCGGCGTCGTAGGCATAAGTTGTTCGGTAGTTGAGTCCGTCGATAGTAGCTTGTGTTCTGCCTAAGGCGTCGTACACGGTTGAGGTACGGTTTCCGTTGGCATCTCGAACTTCAATCTGGTTCCCCGTTCCATCGTAAACGTAGGTTGTTCGGAATCCTAAGGCGTCTTCACTTGTTTCGAGTTGTCCTTTGGCATCGTAGAGTAAGGAGGAGCGATATCCGAGCATGTTCTCGGTAGCGACCATTTGTCCTGCGGCGTCGTAGTGGCTGGTGGCTCTGCGTCCTGAGGGTTGGATATGGGCAATATTCCGTCCGGCGACGTCATAGACCATCGTCGAAATGCGGTTTAGCGGGTCTGTGATGGCGATTTGGCGTCCAGCTTTGTCGTATTTGAACGTGCTGAGATACGCAAGTTCGTCTTGTTGGGTGACGATCCGACCTGCGGCATCGTAGCCCGAAGTGACTCGGTAGCCCCTTGCGTCTTCTACCGCAATCTGCTGACCTGCCAGGTCGTAGTGGTAGGTGGTTCGATAGCCCAGAGCATCTTCGGAGGCCGCCAGTCGGTTCGAGTTGGTGGGGTAAATACTCGTGGAGATCCGCCCGAGAGCGTCTGCAATCGTTACGGTCGCTCCGACCGCGTTGTAGCTCATCGTCGTGCGATATCCGAGAGGGTCTACTTGGACTCTAGCTTGTCCTTTGGCGTCGTAGAGAGTTTCGGAAATGTAACCGAGTGGAGTTTGGGTCGAGATTTGGCGTCCTATGACATCGTAAGTATAGGTCGTTCTTTGGCCTAGAGCATCTTCACTTGCGATAGCATCTCTAGCATTATAAATAGTGGCTGATGTATAGCCACGGGCATCGATGACCTCGGTTTGTCGTCCCACATTATCGTAGAGATATGTGGTTCGGAATCCGAGAGGATCGATGGCTTCGGTGATCTGACCTGCAGCGTTGAGAGTGTTCATCGTAACGCGATCTAAGGCATCTTGAACCCCGATACTGCGACCCATGAAGTCATAGAGATATGTCGTAATGAACCCTAGAGGGTTTTTCTCCGAGATCCTATTACTAAACCGGTCGTAAGTATAGGTCGTTCTCTCCCCTAAAGGGTTGACGATTGCCGTAAGAAGACAGGAGTCATAAACATAGGTCGAAATCTCATTCGCAGCGTTCATCACCGAAACAAGATTATTCGCCGCATCATAGGCATACGTCGTCACCCGGCCCACTGGATCCATCTCCGCAATCCGGCGATTTAAGATATCGTAACTGTTCGTCGTGATGGCGCCATCTGAATACTCCATGCTTACAACATTGCCGTTGGTATCGTAATTGTAAGTCGTCACCAAATTCCGAGCATCCTGCTGAGAACGTAATGTCCCATCCCCGTTGTAGACATAACTCGTAAGGAACCCCAAAGGATCTTTCTGAGAAAGGAGCAACCGAGTTGCCCCGCTGTAGGTCATCGTCCTTCGATTTCCTAGCGCATCGATGACTTCCGTATTATTTCCGTAGCTGTCGTAAACATAAGTCGTTCTTTGGTTTAAAGGATCATCGACGGCTGTAATAAGCCACAGGCCTTCATTATAAGTTTGGCTATATACTTGGCCCGCTAAATCTACTTCTTTAATTTTTAAACGATTTTCGTTATAGCTATAGGTTGCAAGATTTCCCGTTGCGTAGTGGATAGAAACAATATTTCCTTCAGAATCATAATTATAAGTTGTTAAGGCTCCAGAAGGTTCAGATTTAACAACCTTGGCGGCGCTATAGGCCCAATTCCAAACTCCGGACCCCGACATCATCGTGGTAACCCTTTTATTCGAATCATAGGCATACGTAGTGATAAATCCTCGAGGGTCTTCGATGGTATGAATCAGTGTGGCGGTCCCTACTGTTGTATAACGATATGCGGTCGTGCAACCTACCGGGACAGTGAAAGTCGTTAGATTACGGTCCGAATCATACTGAAAAGTCCAAAACCGCCCTCCCCAGTCCTGAATTCCGCTCAAAAGGGAGGTAGGCGTTCCTGGCAGATAGCTATAGCTAACTAGATTTCCATCCGGAACGCGGATTGTTTTTAGGAGTCCCGCTTCAGCACCTGTCGTTTCGTAAGTGTAAGTATGAATGAGGCCTGTCGGAGATACTACTTGCGATAATTCGTATTTATTTCCTGTAGATAACTGTTTCTGATAAACTAACTTCATCCCATCATTTAGATGTTCCGTGAACTTGGTTCCGTCAGAGACTAAGCTTGTAATATTAGCCGTATTCTTGGCACTTGTATAGGTATAGGGTGGTCCTAAGCTTTTCTTTTGGAAGAATTGTTCGCTTTGGTCCCCTCGGACGATTGTGACTACCGAGCCAGACGTCTGAGACGTGATGAACATACGTGGGGACGAAGACCAGGCTCGTCCATACTCTTCATTGACGTTGCTCTTTATACTATAGAAAAAGCTAAGCGATAAATTGAACTCTTTAGCGATAAGTTCGATCTCGGGGCCCATCTTTTGACCCGCAACATTACCGCTTCCTTGCGGAAAAGGTCCTTTTACGCTTCCTGCTGATCCTTGCATTTGGACTACTTGTGGCATTTTTGCTCCTATTAATTTAAATTGAAGTTAACTTGCTAACCCGCTAATTGCGCTCTCGCAACTAATTCATCGTTACTAAGCTGAGAAATTTCGTCAAAAGAACGACCCAGAAGATACTCTTTTAAAAATTCTCCTAACTCTATAGATTCATTTTGGCCATTTATTAAATAATGAACAGCTTCTATAATGTTTTCGTGAATAGTGAGATAGATGCTGCCAAAAGTATTTCCAGGACCTTTTGTAAGCCCTCGATGAGTCGCAAATCTATGAATTTTATCGAAAGAATTAATCTGTGATTGATCTATTATTTTAAACATAATTACTGCTCTTTATTATATTAATTGACAAAACAAATCAAGCATGAGTACTTCTTGAGCGGCTGTAGCTTCAAGATAGAAAGGGACAGTATAGCTTGCAACATTATCGATAACGTTTAAACTTAGAGTGTGATTTCCGCTCACAGCACCGTAAAATGCAGACGAATGCCATTGATCTCCCATGCCATTCGAGCCATGTGAGGAAAGGATATCGCCGTATAATCCTACATCGTGGAGATACATGCCGGCCCTAAATGAAGTATTAATGCACGCGGGAGCACTACCTCCAGCTATCCAAGTAAGTCGTATCGTAACAGTTCCTTCGACTTTTAGATATGTAGAAGTCAATGCAAAAGGATAATCGCCATTTTTGATTTCTGGCCAAGGGTATGTGCCTATCTCGGTTTCCAGATATCCTTCCCCAATATGCTCAATGTTCCAATGTGGTATATATAAATTCTGCTGACAGTCTCCAAAGTAAGGTTGGGGGCAACTACCTATGCCAGGTGCTGATTCAGGCCCTGTAGGCCAGAATGGGGGACAATCCGTCGATGCTTGGAAGAGGGGCTTGACTACCAGGGGCGCACATGCCTCCGTTTATGCCTCCTGCGTTATCTCCCTGATTTCCAGACCTATTATATGGTAAATAGTTCATATTTGTAGACTTCTTTAATTTTTAGATCTGAAAATTGAGCATCAGATCAAGAACTGTTTCAAAATCACCAGGTTCTTCTATTTGAAAATATCCATCTCCAATGGAGTTCCCGATCGTAACCATCTGAGGATTAGGAGTTCCATTTCGAATATCTAAAGCATATAAAAGCCAATCTGGATGATCTGATTTGAATTGAGCTGCAGCTGTGATAGGATCATCGCAAGCTTCTCCATCACTCCATACAAGAAGAATGCCTAGTTCTCCAATTTGCATCTCATTTTCTAATGTTGTCTGTGCGGCTTCAATACCGTCCCCAAGCCTGGAACATACTTCACAGTACATTGCCTTTCTTGAAGTCGATCCGATCCCAGGTCAGTCCCAGAATCTCGGAGTGTCGCATCCCGGTGTAGATGGCAACGAAAGCAATGTCTTCAATTATCGTCCCTTTGGCCGTCTCTAGGAATCTCTTGGCTTCCTCAGCGTTGAGGAACTTAATGCCCTTGTCGGGCTGGCGGATAGGGTCGCTCTTGCGGGCGGGGTTATCTCCGATCAGATCGTCCGATAGCGCTTGTTGCATCGCTGTAGAAAGGACTGCACGAATGTTTTGCAGTGTGGCTGGTTTGGTCCCTGCTTTCGCACTCCTGGCAAGTATGTCGTTAATGTGCCTTGCCCGGATGTCAGTGAGCTTCATTTTCCAGATGGGATCTGCTTTCAGATGGATAAGGCAAGCGCACTTATAGCGTTCATAGGTGTTGGGAGTCCATTTGGCCTTGACCCTATCTAGCCAGGCTGTCAGATAATCGCCGAGGAGAGCCTTTCTAGGGGCAAGGTCGATGCCCTTAGAAAGTTGAAGCCCGATTTCCTTTAACTTAGCAAGTGCTTCGCCTTGGGTCTTGAACATCATGTCCTTACAGACAGGGGTTCCGTCAGGGACAATGGGTCGAGCCACCCACTTTCCTTTATGGCGGCCTGTGGTGCGCTGAAATAATGCGCATTCTCCGTTGGCTCTTCGCTTGCCCATGTGCACACTAAAGAGGGCGTATAAGAGTGTACAATCACGATTGGAAGAAGACCAATTGAGGTGATATTAGAACTCAAATATGTATGAATTATGGACATCTACGTCTAACAGATCTCATACATGAGGTGGAAGAGGTCGCACGTTCGAATCGTGTCGCCCCGACCAGTTCAATTGAACCTGGTCCTTAACCGGATAAAGCGGTCTGGAATTGGTCCCTACGTTGGTCCTTACGCTTCACTGGCCTTCGCTTTTCCGGTCTTATCAAGACCCCATCTTCGGCCAATCCGGCTCTCCAGTTTGTCCACTGTAGCGCGTTGGTGCTTTCTGTTTGTCTAGACCCTCTGGGTGATTCCCGGCGAGGTGGTTCCGCGAGTTCTTTCGTGGTTCCGACGTCCCCCTTTAGCACGGAAAGCGTGATGGGCCGTTTTGCACAAATCGTTAAGTTTGGCTATCCCCTAAACTTGAGAGATCACGCTTCTCCTGGAAAAAGGACGAACGGATTAAAGCTTGATGCCAAACACTTCGATCCCGCCCGCCTCATTCCTGATGAGCGCTCCTTGCCCCCCGATAACCGGCGCCCCGTTGTTTGGATCAAAGTGGGCGCCGGTTTTGTGAAAGCTGGCATAAGGCATCCCCGGATATCTTCGGGGATGCCTTATGTTTTTATCAGGGGCGGGAAGGCGGAAGGCATGCACCGTCCCGATAGTAAAAGAATTGATGCTCGTTAGGGTAGTACGTCAGAGGGCCTCCTATTCGAATAAGGTGCCCTGTAAATCCAACCACGATGATTTTTACCGAGGGGTAGACGACATTCGTTTTGATGTCTGACGGTGAGATGCCCCATAGGTCGTTAAAAGATCCTAGTGAGAAGCTATGCGTCGCAACAAATGAGTTAAGGGGAATGTATCTTTGTTTGGGTGCTCCTATTTTGATGAATTGAGAGGATACAACCTTGGCAAATCCGAATTCAAAAATAAGCCCTATTCCAGTAATGGGTGAGGAAACACCAAACGACCAATTTTGAATGATTCCTAAGGGGGTGTCCCGAGAGGACGATGTAGAGATTCCCTGCGCATGGATTAAGTGCATTGTCTGGGTAGAGGGAATTCCTGGAATAAAACAGGTGGCTTGGCTACCCAAACCGACCCAAGATGCCGAGGATTCTGGATCGATGTAAGCCTGGCCATAGATTAACTCGTCATAAACTTGATTTAAGGATTGAGGAAGAACCAGATTGCCGTAGCAGACTTTTCCGTCAGTTCCAGGGACCGGAGCTCCCTCCGTGGCTCCTTTTTTGCAGATGTAGCTTTCGCAGGATACGTTGCAGTCGTCTTCGCAGTTTGTGGCAAAACAATGTTTCATTGAGACTCCTTTCCTCGTGTGCGCTTTGGAACGATCCATTCTCGTAAGATCATTGAGCCGCTTTGAGAGCAAGGGAGGTGTTCACGGAGTGGCGCGGCAAGAAAGCTTGAAGTCATTTAATGTAGCTCAACTCACCTCTTGAGACCAAGCTTTCCATAAAAGATGAGGGCGTCAGACGAAAACCCATGTTCGTTTCAGCTCAGAAGCGATTCGATCGAGCGTGGAAGTTTTGATCTTCTAAGAGCCCACGCTGAGCGGCTCGATCGTTTTGTTCGGAAAAGATGTCTAGGGACTCTACTTGGAGGGCAGCATATCGCTGATGATCTAAGGTATTTGGAGTAAGGAATCGAAACGATCGGGCGCGCAGTAGAGATAACATCGGGTTGAATAGTTAAAGATGAGTCACCTTTCCGAGATATGGGAGGCGGTTTCGCAAGCAGATAAGGACGAGCTCCTTCAAAAGTGGAAGGTCCGTTTCGAAAAGCACGTCGAGCGGCATCCTGGCTTGGAATGGGCCTCGGTTTGGGCGCGATTGCAGGCGCGAGCGGACAAATGCGGGGCGCTGCATGAGATGGAGCGGACGGGTGGAGAGCCTGATGTGGTGGGCTTCGACGAAGCGAAGGGTGAGTTTCTCTTTTACGACTGCGCGGCCGAAAGCCCTTTGGGGCGCAGGAGCCTTTGTTACGATCAGGCTGCATGGGCAAGTCGGAAAGAGCATAAACCGCGATCGAGTGCGATGGAGATGGCCGCTTCGATGGGGCTCGAACTGCTCACCGAAGAAGGGTATCGGCAACTACAGCGCTTGGGAAGCTTCGATACCAAAACCTCGAGCTGGGTCAAAACGCCGCCGGATATCCGGACGCGCGGAGGCGCGCTGTTTTGCGACCGTCGCTATGACACCGTATTTCTCTATCATAACGGGGCAGAATCGTATTACGCCTCGCGTGGATTTCGCGGCGTATTGAGGGTGTAGTTCGGACGCACGGCTGCCATGGGCATGGCGCCGAAACCCCTGGCTCCATCGGTTTGGAGAAGGGTTTTAAGCACTTTTAATTGAAATAGCTCTTCGGTTCTGATAAAGTGATTTCGGTAAGGATCGAGATCTTGAGCGCGAAGAGCCTTTTTCAAACCCAGATTCCACTCAAGGCGTGGCTTACGACGCTATGGCGTTGGTTGAACCTCGAGGTGAAGTGGCCGCTGGTTGCGGATAGAACGATCCTGTCGCCGATCAAGGTTTTTCCTCTTCTATGGCTCATCTTGGCGACGCGGATCGTGGGGCTACTCGCGCATCCGCAGTTCTATGCGGAGGACGGGACGGTTTTCTTTGCCGAAGCTTGGAACGAAGGGTTCGCAAGTTTGTGGATCCCTTATAGCGGATACTTACATTTGATCCCCCGGATGGTCGCTTTTTTGAGCACCTTCGATCCTCTTCGAGCCGAGCTGTGGGCGATTCTTGCGGCGAGCGCCGCGCAGGCCGGCGTCGCCGCGTTTGTGTTTTCTCGAAGGGTCCGTCTCTTTTTCCCGTGGCGGTGCTTACTGGCTTTTCTGATCCTTGGATATCCCAATATGCAGGGGCTCGTCGCGAATACGGCGAACATCCAGTGGTTTGCGATCGTGTGGGTCGTTTTCGTTTTGCTATCCGAGCCGAACCGATCTCGCGCGGGGAGGCTCTTGGAGGGGGGCGCGCTTTGCGCGGTCGCTCTGAGCACGCCGATGAGCCTCTTCTTGCTTCCGATCGCGCTTTATAGACTGTACAAAGCCAAAGGGCTTCGCATCGATCTTGTCTTGTGGCTGCTCGGAACAGCGATTCAGGCCTATGTCTTATTCCAGGCGGGAGGGGAACGGCATTTTGAGCCGACGCACGCGAAGCTGGCTCTGCTCGCGTCGATGATCAAAGGCTCTTTGGTTTCCGGGGCGGTCTTTGGCGTTTCCGGCGTGGGAGGCTGGTCCGTTTTCCTGGATCTTTCTACAGCTCTCTTCTGCGTTTTGATTCTCGTCGTCTATCTTCGAGGGTTTCGATTCGCAGATCGCTACGCGCGGGCGCTGATGGTTTTGGGAACGCTTGTGCTGATCGCCGCCCTGCTTGGGATCGACTGGCGCGCCTTGAACATGGCAGGTCAAGGACAGCGGTACTTCTTCATTTTAGGGATGATGTTCGTTCCGGCGTTGATCTTCAACGTCGCGAAGACGGTGCCTCTTTATACGGTTTTGGCGCTGGGCTGGGGTGGTTTCGTCTATCTTTTAGGCATCCAAGAGCATTGGGCGATTCGGCATGTCGAGGCTCAGACGTTTCGAGACGTCGCCCATTTGGAGGGCCCGAAGTCTTTTGATATCGCGCCGACAGGGTGGAGCGTGCAGCTCAAACGTTGAGCGCTTTGGGGAAGCCGTAGCGGGTCTGATTTTGAACGTCCGGGTCTCTTAGCCCGGACTCTGTGACTTCTCCGCGGATTCGGGATTGGCATGAGGGCCAAAGCCGCCGCGTCTTACCTAAAGCGAGAAAGCTGCGGCATCAAGCTGACTTTAAGCGCGTCCTTTTCTTTTGGCCGCGCTTTTCGGCCTGCCGGAAGGAGGTCGCCCGGCGCCGGGGCGTGGCCCACGTTTGGGGCCTGCGTGCGACTTGGCGGGGAAGGGAGATTTCAGCTTCGGTTTTGGCGGCTGAACCGGCCTCGCGGGCGGCTCGGGCGTCAAGCCGAGTTCGGAATGCTGAGAAAGCGGCAGTTTGGTCCGCAACAGCTTTTCGATATCGCGAACGCCGCGCTGTTGCGCGGGGGTGGCGAAGGTGATCGCGAGCCCCGTCGCGCTCGCTCGGCCGGTTCGGCCGATGCGGTGCACGTAGTCCTCGGGATTCTCGGGCAGATCGTAGTTCAAGACGAGGTGAATCGCTTTGACGTCGATGCCCCGGGCCGCGATGTCGGTCGCGACGAGAATCCGGTACTGACCCCGTTTGAACCCTTCGAGCGCCTCTTTGCGTTGGTTGAAGGTCCGGTCGGAGTGCAGTTCGGCGGCGGTGTGGCCCAGGCCTCGCACCGAGCGAGCGAGCTTTCGCGCCCCGTGGCGGGTCCGCGCGAAGATCAGCACGGTGCCCGTGTGCTCTTGAAGAAGGAGATCGAGCATGTCGAGCTTCTTTTCATGTGGGAGCACGATCAGTTCGTGGCGGACGTTTTCCGAGGCTTTCCCCGCACGCTCGATTTCGATTCGTTTCGGTTCTTGCAGATATTGTTGCGCTAATTCGGCGACCGCGCTAGGCATCGTGGCCGAAAAAAGCATCGTCTGACGCCCTTTGGGGGTGTGATCCAAAATCTTGTGCACGGCGGGCGCGAAGCCCATGTCGAGCATCCGGTCGGCCTCGTCGAGCACCGCGATCGCGACGCGGCGCAGGTCCACGGTGCGTTGGGCGAGATGGTCGAGCAGACGGCCCGGCGTGGCGACGATTACGGGCGGGCGCTCGCGGAGACGCTGAATCTGGCGGCTCATAGCTACCCCGCCGATCAGGACCGCGCATTTGAGGCCGAGGCTAAAGAGGCCCTCTTCGATCTGAAGCGCGAGTTCGCGCGTCGGAGCGAGCACAAGGCCGACTTGACCCTCCGAAAGCCGTGCGGCCATCGGCAGCCCGAATGCCAGCGTTTTTCCGGTCCCGGTTTGAGCGATTCCGATCAAATCGTGACCCCGCAACGCGACCGGGATCGCCTCGCTTTGAATGGGCGTGGGGGTGGTGAAACCGAGTTTTCGGATCCTTTTTTGAAGGTCCGAGGCAAGGTCGAGGGCGGCGAAACTATCGAGGCGGGGAGGGTGAGACATAAAGAATGCCTGAGCGGAGCATATCGGCTCAGGCAAACGCAGTATACATGGCTTTGGGAGCCGCGCGCTTGCGCAGGTTCCCTGGGCAGGGGAAGACGCTAGGCGCGAATGGCTTCGCGGTTCACGTCGCGCTCGGCGATCTGGGTCAGCTTTTCGTCGGCGGCTGCCTCTTCGTTCAGAGTGGTTTGAAGCAGTTGCTCGACGTCATGCAGGCCGAGGCGTTGCGCGAAAGTGCGGACGCAGCCATAGCCGGCGATCTCGTAATGCTCGACGCGCTGGGCGCAGGCGATGATGCCAGCGTCGAGGACTTCGGGGCGCGTGTCCTCTTTGAGAAGCTCTTCGGCTTCTTCGAGCAGCCCTTTCATCGCTTTGCAGGTGCGTCCGTTCGGGCGCTGGTTCATCAGGCGGCAGACCTCCTCCAGGCGCCGCTTGTGCTCTTTGGTTTGCTCCAGATGGTCTTCGAACGCTTGGCGGAGCTTGCGATCGGTGGCGGCTTGGGCCATTTTCGGAAGGGCCGCGATGATCTGGCTCTCGGCGCTGTAGAGGTCCTGGATCTCCTCGATGAGAAGGTCGTTCAATGTTTCGAGTTTGCTCATGGTGCTCTCCTGACATGAAACGAATGGGAAACATTTTAGGGACCGATCCCCCGGGTGGGGATGTTCCGTGGGCCGGGGATTAGCCCCGGCCCGGGCCGCGAAGGAGGCGCAGGCCGTTGGCGATGACCACGAGCGTCGAGCCTTCGTGCCCCAGGACGGCGACCGGCAGGGGCAGATTGACGACGAAAGACGCTAGGGTGAGGAGGAGGATCACCCCCGCCGCAAAGTATAAGTTTTGTAGGATCACCCGGTTCGTTTTGCGCCCGAGCCGCATGAGTTCGGGCAGGCGCTCTAGCCGGTCGTGCATCAGCACCACGTCGGCGGCGTTGAGCGCCACGTCGCTCCCCAAGCCTCCCATCGCGACGCCCAGGTCGGCCTCGGCGAGGCTTGGCGCGTCGTTTACGCCGTCGCCGACCATCATCACTTTGCCGCGCTGGCGCAACTCGCGCAGGATCTCGGACTTTTGGTTTGGGAGCAGGCCGGCGTAGACCTGATCGATGCCGATCTCGGACGCGACGGCTTGGGCGGTCTGGGGAGTGTCGCCGGTCAGCATCGCGACCTCGCGCACGCCCAAGCGGTGAAGCTCTTCGAGCAGAGCCGGTGCGCCCGCCCGCGCCGCGTCTTGAAACCCGAGGGCCGCGAGGCGTCCGTCCGTCGCAAGGATCGCGACGGTCATTCCCCGAGCCTGGAGCGATTCGAAACGTTCGATAAACGCTTCAGGCAGGGAGATGCCTTCGGCCTCGATATATTTGCGCTGACCGATGATCGCCCGGCGTCCGCCGATCTGAGCTTCCATGCCGAGCCCCGGCACGGAGCGGACGCTCTGCGCCTCGAGGAAGGAAAGTTTCTGGCGCGATGCGGCTTGTAGCGTCGCGAGCGCGACCGGGTGGGCGGCGTGCTGCTCCAGCGTCGCGGCGATCTGTAAAAGCTCCCGGGCTTCTTCGGACATCGCCTCCTCGCCTTGCCAACAATGCCCCATGTGTTCGGCAGCTTCTCCGCCGGCGAGTGCCGGGACCGGGGCGCACAGGCAGATCTCCCGCAGCTCGGGGTGTCCGCTGGTGAGGGTGCCCGTCTTGTCGAACGCCACGATTTCGATCTGCCCGGAGCGTTCGATGAACTCGCCTCCTCGGACGAGGACGCCGCTTCGCGCAGCCCAAGCCAGCGCGCTGAGCGTGGTCGCGGGCACCGAAATCACCAGCGCGCAGGGGCTGAGCGCGACGAGTAGCACCAGGGATCGGTAGAGCGCGTCTTCCGCGCTCCCCGGCAGGAGGAGCCGCACGACCAGCGAGACGACAAACACCGCGATCACGAAAAACGTGTAGCGTTGGCCGAACCAGGCGCTGATCCGCTCGCCGCTGGCCTTGTTCTCCTGCGCGTCCGTTACCAGCGCCACGATTTTGTCGAGCGTGGTGTCCCCCACGGTCGAGCCGACGCGCATCAGCAGCATGCCGTCGCCGTTGCGCGTGCCGCCGAGTACCGCGTCGCCGGGAGCTTTGGGGACAGGAATCGATTCCCCGGTCATGGCGCTTTGGTCCACGGCGCTCTCGCCTTCGAGAACCTCTCCGTCGACAGGGATCGGCTCGAACGGAGGCACGCGGATCAGATCTTCGAGCCGGAGCGCTTCGACCGGAACTCTCTCGTCGCCAGCCGGACCGACGCGAACCGCCGTATCCGGGCGGAGCTTGACGAGCCCCTCGATCGCGGAGCGAGTGCGCGCCATGGTATAGGCCTCGAGCGTCCCCGCGAGGCTGAAGAGGAACAGCAGCGCGGCGGCGTCGAGCGCCTCCCCGATCGCGACCGCTCCGATCGCGGCGAGGATCATCAGCAAGTTGACGTCGACCGAGCGTTCGCGTAGCGATTCCCACGTGGCGCGGATCGAGTTGTACGCTCCGAACGCGAGCGCCGCGTAGGGCCAAAGGGGCGTGTCGGGCATCGCGAAGCTCAAAAGCAGCGAGATCCCGCAAAGCACTGTCAGCATGCTGCGAAGGTCGGTCCAAAAAGTCAAAATGTTCCTCCTCTCTATTTTGACGCCGATTGCACCCTTCTTGCGAAAGTCCTAGGGGGCAGGGGTTCGTCTTGGGAACTCCCCTGGACGCTTTTGGCGTCCCTCGTTATAATCGAAAGAGAGAAAGCACCCGGATTTCCTTAAGGAGGGAACGGTGAAGTTATACAATCCCGATACGATTCGGAACGTCGCCATCGTCGGCCACGGCGGGGCAGGCAAAACGATGCTCGTGGAGCATCTTCTTTACACAGCGGGCGCCATCGAGCGACTCGGCAGCGTCGAAGCGGGCAACACTCAGAGCGACTACGATTCTCTCGAGATTCGCCGCAAGATCAGTTTGGGCGCGAGTGTCCTCCCCCTCGAATGGCACGGCCACAAGATCAATCTGGTCGATGTGCCGGGTTATTCGGATTTCGTGGGCGATCTGCATGCCGTCGCGCGTGTGGTCGAGTCGATGATTCTCGTGACCGAGGCCAAAGCTGAGCTCGATGTGGGTTTCGAGGAGGCCTGGGAGATCGCCGAGTGCTACGGGTTGGCGAAATGCATCTTCGTCAACAAGCTGGAACGCGACAACGCCGACTTTCAAGGGCTCATGAATACGCTGCACGAGCGGTACGGCCGCAAGGTGGTCGGCGTGCAGATCCCGATCGGCCATCAGGCCGCCTTCAGCGGTGTGCTCGACCTTTTGAACATGAAGGTCTATAAAGGGCGCGACCGCGGCGAAGAGATCGAGGAGATCCCGCAAGGCTATAAGGAGGAGGCCGAGAAGCGTCGCGAAAAGATGATGGACGCCGCGGCCGAAGGGGACGACGCGCTCGCGATGAAGTATCTGGAGGGCGAACCGTTGACCCCCGAGGAGATCGAGCACGGGCTGTTGGTTGGGGTCGAAACCGGGCGCGTCGTGCCGGTGCTGTTGGGCTCCGCGCTCAGCGGCATTGGTGTGGCGACGCTGCTCGACCGCATCATCGCCGAGCTCCCCTCGCCCGCCGAAATGCCCAAAACGTTCGAGGGGCTTACGCTCCCCCCCGATCCGAACGGGCCTTTGGCCGCGTACGTGTTCAAGACCACGGCGGATCCGTATGTGGGCAAGATCAGCTATCTGCGGGTGTTCTCCGGCTCGCTCACGACCGATCTACAGGTGCGGAATCTCAATCGAGAAAGCGACGAGAAGTTGCATCATCTGGTGTTCCCGCACGGGAAGCATCAGGAGCCGACGGGGTACGTCGGCCCTGGAGACCTCTGCGCCGTCGCGAAGCTCCAACACACGCACACCGGCGATACGTTGACGGGAGCGAAGGACCGCATCCTGCTGCCCCCCATCGAGTTTCCCGAACCCGTGTTTCGTTTGGCGATCCGTCCGGCCAGCAAAAGCGACGAGGACAAGCTGGGCGGCGCACTGGAGCGGCTGCTGGAGGAGGACCCGACGCTCCGCTATACGCGCGATTCGGCCCTTCACCAGGAGGTGCTCGAAGGGATGGGCGACCTTCATCTGGGGAGCGTGATCGAAAAGCTGCGCTCCAAGTTCGGGGTACAGGTCGAAACCGAAGAGGCGCGGGTGCCCTACCGCGAGACCTTGCGAACTTCGGCCAAGGCCCAAGGGCGTCATAAGCGTCAAACCGGAGGAAAGGGGCAGTATGGCGACTGTTGGATCGAGATCGAACCGCTCGAACGGGGAAGCGGGTTTGTCTTCGAAAATCGCGTCGTCGGGGGCTCGATCCCCAAAAATTACATCCCTGCGGTCGAAAAAGGGGTCCGCGAAGCCATGGAGAATGGGTTGCTTGCGGGATATCCCGTGGTGGATCTCAAGGCCTCGGTGTACGACGGCAGCTACCACGACGTGGACTCAAACGAGATGGCGTTCAAGATCGCCGGGGCGCTCGCGCTTCGCGCCGCCGCGGAGCAGGCGGGCGTCACGATTCTGGAGCCGATCTTGACGCTGGAGGTCGATGTGCCGGAGGAGTCCGTCGGCGACGTCGTGGGGGACCTTAACGGCCGCCGAGGGCGGATGCAGGGCATGGACCCCGGAGCGTCCGGGCGAACGATCGTTCGGGCCAGCGTGCCGATGGCGACGATGGGACGGTACGCGCTCGATCTTCGTTCGCTTACGAAAGGCCGCGGACGGTTCAAGCAGCGGTTCTCGCACTACGAAGAGCTGCCGCATCCTGAGATCGAGTCGATGAAAAAAGAGTACGAGAAGTCGCGCGTTCACGCCGAGGCGCACTGAGCTTGTAAAAGAAAGCGCTCCGCCGATGAGGCGGAGCGTCGACGGGGGCGCATGCCCCCGGTTTTCCTCCGAGGAACCTTGTGGACGGTCCCTTTACTAGGGGGCCGCCGGCTTTTGCGGCAGGTAGTAATAGAAGTCGTTGCAGCTATCTGTATTGATGTAGTGTATCGGGGTGCACATCAGATAGTTGTAGTTTTGTGCGGTTGTCACAGGTGGGTACTTAAAGGCATATCCCAACTTTTGTTGACGGATCGTCTCCGCCGAGGCTGCCCAAGGATAGGCTTCGAAGGAGATAAAGCTCAATTTCTGAGCTTTCACGTGTCCGTCGGCCCAGCCGATCACCGCAGCGTCTCCAGGATGACGACCATGGAGCGATTCGGGCATTGTATAACCTACCGAGAGGCTTGCCGAGCGCTGCAGGCTGTAAACGCCCGGGCCTAAGTAAGTGTACGTCGCCGCATCCGCAAGGAGGATCGTTTCCGCAGCGCCTTCGACCTCCGAAAGGTTGAGGTTGTACTCCATGGTCATAGGCACACCGTAGGCGAGGGGCGGAGTGGCGGGATTGTACCAATAGACGGCGGGCAAGCTGTTTGCCGCATTACAGTCTAAAATAGCAAAGTTTTTCATGTATGGTTGAATTTGGCCTTTGCTGAAATCGACTTCGTAAACGAACGAGGGAGTTGGAATGATGTGGGCATACCAAAGACCGATCGTTAAATCAGGATAGTCGATGCGTTGTGGGAGGGTCCCGTCATAGTCCTCGGCATACATGATGAATGCGATCGAGCATTGCTTTAGATTCGAGATGCAGGCGGCTTTCTTCGCGGCCTCTTTGGCTTGAGCGAAGACGGGAAACAGAATCGAGGCCAAGACCGCGATGATCGCGATCACGACGAGCAATTCGATCAACGTAAATGCGCTCAGTTTTCGGGTATTTACGTTAGATTGTGCTAATATATGTCGTTGCATAATCTCTCCTTGCGATGAGGTTTATGAATGCACCGAACGTCCGTTCGGCCGATCGTAGGCTCGCATCCGTTTCATGCGAGCCAGGTTGGATGAGACGTGGGCCGTCAGACAGCCCACCGGGAGCCAAAAAGCGATTTGGAACAGCGCGTAGACCAGTCCCTCGGTCATCGGTTGGAGCAGCGCACCGATCACCAGCGAATAGATCGTGATCGGTAAGAGCCCTTGGTACACCGCGCCCATCGGCCGGACCGGCACATAGCGTCCGACGATCCATCCTGCGGCGAACGGCATCAAAAGGGGGAGCAGCACCACCAGAAAGAAGCTCCAAGTAAAGTCTGGAAACGGCAATGGTTCGGGCCAGACGCTTCGCATTTGCGCGGGGGTCAGCGAAGAGCGCACGAGCGCGGTCGTCGGTAAGAAGGTGCGTAGCGTGAGGATGAGCACCATCGTGAGTTGGGCCACAAAGAAACAGCTGAAGGCCAGGGTGTTCGCCAGCCCGAACCGCTGCGCGATCGGGTGCTTGGCTTGGCGCTCGAACCAATGCATCAGGAACGCTTCGGCGATCTTGGAAGCCGGGCCGTACTCTTCGATCGCTTTACGGGCCGCTTCGAGTGCAGGGATGCCGAGCCGCTCGAAATCCTCTTGCTGCAATTGGAGATGATAGGCCGTCTCGCTTTTGAGACGCAACCGCTCTGTGAAGGGGACGGTGCCGACTAGGGGCGCGATCAATCGCTCGAGGTAATCCTCGATCACATCCTGGGGCGCGAGCGGGAGCGCCTCGGGGTGGTGCGATGGGATGGACGCGGCGACTTTGGGCATCGAAAGGTCTCTCAAAAATGGGATCGATTGCGTTAGAAGAACCGAAGAATCATGCGTCGGAAGGTGAGCTCTTGCGCCGAACCGGTGACTTTTTCAACCGCGGCGGCGAACCGCTGCCATGCGCGAAGGCGCCTCGATAGCTCCGCGCGGCCGCTTTCGGTCAGCGAGTAGACGCGGCGTGTTTTCTCGCCGCCGCCCGCCTCGCCGGGGATGATCTCCCACTCGCTCGCGACGAACCCTTTGCCCTCCAGGTCGTGGAGCATGGGATAGAGCGTGCCCTGACGGAAGTGAAGGGCGTCCTCGGTTCGCTTGCGGACTTCGTGCACGATCGCGTAGCCGTGCGCCGGGCCGTCTTTGAGTACTGCGAGCACCAGCGTGCCCATGTTGCCCTTCAAAAGATTACTGTCGATCGGTTCGGTTTCTTTCTGCATCCTATGCACCTAGGTTTCCTATGTAAATAGGATATCACGGTTTTCGCGAAAACGCCAAAAGAAAAAGCGGCCTCCCCGAAGGGAAGCCGCTTTTCGTTTCGTGTCGAGGGGGCTTAGTGGCCGCCCTGGAGCTTCTCGCCGGTCTCTTGAAGCTTCTCACCGGCTTTCTCGAGGGCTTCGCCGGTCTTCTTCTCGGCGTCGTGACCCGCGTCCTCGATCTTCTGGCCCGCGGACTCGGCGGTCTCCTTGATCGCTTCGCCGGCGTGCTCGGTGGCCTCTTCGATGTGCTGACCCGCTTCATGGCGCGCGTCGGCGGCTTGCTCTTCTTGCGTTTGCGCTTCCGGGGTCTTAGGCGTGCAGCCGATCACTCCGATCGCAAAGATCGCCGCGAGGGCGATACCCATCCATTTATTCATTTTCGATTGTCCTCCTGTTTTATCTCTCACACTCAAACGGCAGGGGTGAGAAATCCTGCTTGGGTTAGAAAGGTACCCGCGAAACTTAACAATGCGTTAAACATTGCGGTTCCCATAACATGATTTAGACGCTTTTGCGAGGGATTAGGATGCGATCCTGCGAACTCTGCCGGGCTCCGCGCGGTCCAGGAGAGCTTCGGTCGTGAGCGCGTCCGGCACTTCGATCGCGATCAGCGGGACGGCCGAGCCGGGCTCGATGCGCCAATCCGGCGCGTGGGGATGAAAGCTGCGCGCCCCCAGCGTGGTGCCCATATGCCAAACGTGTTCCGGGCTCAGCGGTTCCCGGCGACGTTCGGCTGCCTCAAGCGCGGCGCGCATCTCGGCAAAAAAGTCGATGGGTCCGCCGCTGGCGGGGGAGTCCATCCCAAGCCCGACCGGAATGCCGAGGTCCAGCATCCGCCGAATCGGGGCGTCGGGGCATCCCAGACGTAAGTTCGAACGGGGACAGTGCGCCACGCCGCATCCGGTCTGCGCGATCGTTTCGAGATCGCGCTCGTCGACGGCGCAGGCGTGGATGAGCTGCGTCTTGGCGTGCAAGACTCCCAGGTCCGCCATCGTCTGCGTCGCGCTCCGGCCGCTGGGATGATACGGGATGCCGTGCCCGCGGTAGAAGTCGGCGAGGGGCCCTTGCCCTTCGCGAAAAAGCGCATTCTCGGCCTCGGTCTCGGCGAGGTGGAGGCTGATCGGATCGCCCGCCCGGCCGAGCGCCGCCAGGGTGGCCGGATCGACGGTGTAACTCGCGTGGGGGCTCAGGCGAACGGGGACCCCAGAGGGAGCGTCCGCTCGATTGAGAGTGGCCCGGCGCTCGATTTCCGCCAGTTTGGGGCCTGGGTCGGCAGACTCGAAAAACGTAATCACCTCTTGGAAGATCACGCCGGTTAGCCCTGCCGCGCGGAGGGCCCGACCGGCGAACGGGCGGTCGGAGTGTTCGGCGATGCGCGCGACCCCGGTGCGCGCGTTCTCTTCCGCGGCGAGCAGGCAGTCGTCCCGCACCTCGCCCAGATCTTGAGCGGCTTTGAGGCGGGTCAGTTCGCGAATCCATTCCCCGTAGGTCTCGCCCGGGACGCGGTCCTGGAGCCCCCGATATTCCAAATGCGAATGCGCGTTCACGAACGCGGGTGAGAGCACGTAGCTTTCGGGCAGCCCCGTGTGAGGACGAACCTCGGCGATGCGGCCGTCTTGAAGGAGCACCTCCCAGCCGAGTTCGAGGTGCCCGTCCAAGATTAACCCGTAGGGTCGCAGCAGCTTCACGAGGTTTTGGCGGCGGGCGCTTTGTACTGCTCCATGTATTTGAGGCAGCAGGCGCGGACGCGAGCCCGGATGCGGTTGATGTAGTCGGCGCGTTGCGTGACGCCCACCGCGCCGCGCGCGTCCAGCAGATTGAAGGCGTGCGAGCATTTGAGCGCGAGGTCGTAGGCGGGGTAGACGAGCGCCAGAGGCCCGATTCCGGCGGGAAGCTCGGCTTCCTCTTGCGGCTGGGTGGTCAAGATGCCTTGCGCGGTGTCCCAATGCACCGGGGTCTCGATGACGCGCCTCGATTCGGCTTCGTACATCTCGAATAGCTTGAACAGCATGTCGGTCGAAGCGAGCTCGAAATTATAGACGTTGTGCTGCATTTCAAGCTGCCATTCGACGTCGCGATATCGCAGGGTCTCGTTCCAAGCGAGGTCGCTCCAGAATGAGTTGCCGCCGTCCAAAAGCAGGCACAGCCGTTCGGGGCCGTAGGTGATCTCGGCGCAGACCGGGTCGCACTCGATGCCCCCCATCTGTTGAAAGAACGTGAACTGGGTGATTTCCGCTCCGTTCAGCCAGACTTCCCAACCGACGCCGCTCGCGCCGACCGACGGAGACTCCCAGTCGTCTTCGACCAGGCGAATATCGTTTTTCGAGGTGTCGATGCCGATCGCATCCAGCGAGCCCATGTAAAGGTCGACGATATTTTGGGGGCTGGGCTTCATGACGACCTGGTACTGATAGTAGCGCTGGCTTCGCATCGGGTTGCGGGTATAGCGGCCGTCCGCCGGGCGTCTCGAAGGCTGCACGTACGCCACGTTCCACGGCTCGGGACCGAGCGAGCGCAGGGTGGTCGCTGGATGCATGGTGCCCGCTCCGACTTCGAGGTCGTACGGTTGGAGCAGGGCGCAGCCCTGGGCGGCCCAGTAGGCGTCGAGACGCGAAAGCAACTCTTGGAAGGTCATCCTGGCATCGAGAATACCTTTGGCCGCGCGCTCGAAGGGGGAACGAGGCGGAATCGGGTTAGCCGACCGCGGCATGTTCGCCGTAGACCGGCGCCATCGATTCGTCGACGTGCCGCTCGACGAGCTCCATGACCCGCGCGCGTTCGGCTTCGGGGAGCACGATCTCCATTTCGACCTCGGGCAGAAGTGGCGGTGTCACCGGCCAGCTCGGGACGTCGCGGCCTGAGATTTCGGCCAGATAGTTCGCGTAGGCGAGGCAGCAGAGCGGCGTGTACTCCCGGTCGTAATTCCACGGTTCATGCATATAACGCTGCGTCGAGGCGAAAAGCTCGGGCAGGTTCCATGCTTCGAGGGCGGTCGCGCCCAGTTCGGTGGGGAATACGCCGTAGATCTTTTTGAAC
Source organism: bacterium (assembly GCA_037189405.1). GTDB lineage: Bacteria > Armatimonadota > Fimbriimonadia > Fimbriimonadales > Fimbriimonadaceae > JBBCJD01. Next base: position 87,386 of record JBBCJD010000004.1, on the reverse strand, counting down.
GCCTCGCTATAGCTGCTCTGCATCCGGCGGGCCATTTGCGCCACGCGGTGATAGCTTTCCGGCGCGACGCTCGCCAGAAGCCCCAGGGAGATATCGTGCAGCAGGCCGGCGGCGAAGACCTCGTCGGCGGACCATTGGCTTTCGAACGGCTCGCGCTGCTGGCGACGGGCATAGAGGTAGCGGGACAGCACGCCGACCGTCAGGGAGTGGCGGGCATAGCGAGCGGCCTCGGCGGGGCGCATGCCCCCGGATTCCTTCACGAGGTCTTTGAGCAAGAGCGACACGGCGATCGACCGCGCGGCGCGCTGCCCCATGTGCATCAGCGAGCGTCGAAGCGAACTGGCGTGACTGGGGCGATCGGCGGAGGCCGCGGCCGAGCGCAGGAAATTGGCCGTGAGGGCGGGATCGCTCGCGATGATCCTCTCCAGGTCCGCCGCCGAGGCGTCCCCGGTATCGATAGTGCGGATCAATTGGTGCACCGCGTTGGACAGCGGGGGCAGCGCGCCGACGCGTTTGAAGAGGAGTTGCAGCCGTTCGAGATCCGTCATACGCCGTGAATCGGAAACCGAGGATTCCGGCGAGAGCGCCGTGCGCTCGGTAAGCCGGGTCATCAGTAGTAATAGTCGGTTGACGCCTTCGGTTTAGTTAGAGTTCCGAGCCTGGGGCTGGGCTCTTGCCGAAAGCCTCGAAAATAGGTCATAATACGCGTCTGAATAGGTTTTAGACATGAAACAAGGGATCCATCCGACCAACAACCCGGTGCTCTTCGTGGACGGCGATCACGAATGGACCGGCCTCTCGACGCTCAAGACCAACGATACTCGCGTCGTGGACGGCGTTGAGCACTACGTGGTAAACGTCGATATCAGCGCGTTCAGCCACCCGTTCTATACGGGCCAGAAGAAGCTCGTCGATACCGCCGGCCGCGTCGAGAAGTTTATGCGACGCTATGGCGATCAGCTGGCGAATCGCAAGAAGAAATAAACAAGGCGCGATACGCCTTCGAAAGGCCCCGCACGATCGAGCGTGCGGGGCCTTTTTCGTTTTGAAGCCCCGAAGGCGCTTCTGGATGGAAAAGATTATGTAAAATAAGAAAACATCAAAAGAATAAAAGGATAATTCTTAAAATGAACGAAGAGAATAAATATAAAGATCGATCTGTCCTTATTCACGGAAAATTTCGAAGCGAGAAGTGGGACTTCCAAGACCACATCACCCCTCCGGTCACCACTTCGGTCGCCTATCGCCTTCGTTCTACCTCCCGCGGCGCTCAGGGATTTGAGCAGTACGCCAGCCCCGAGGTCGATCGCGCCGAAGCGTCGCCGATCTATATCTATCAGCGCTTGGACGATCCTTGCCAGGGCCTTTTAGAGGAGACGCTGGCGTTTTCCGAGAAGGGGGAGACGGCGGTGACCTTCGCCACCGGCATGGCCGCGATCAGCGCGGTGCTCGGCGTGCATCTGCAAGCGGGGGAGCATCTGATCGCGCACCCTACTCTGTACGGCTGCACCTATAGTCTGATGACCCGCTGGTTGCCGCGCTTCGGCGTGGGCCACGATTTCGTGGACCTGATGAATCCCGAGACGTTGGCGGCGGCGATCCGGCCGGAGACCCGCGTGGTGTATTTCGAAACTCCGTGCAATCCCACCCTGGATCTGATCGATCTGGAAGCGGTGGTGGGGGTGGTGCGAGCGGCGAACGCTTCGCGCTCCGAGAGCGAGAGGATCGTGACGATCGTCGACAACACGTTCGCGACGCCGTTTTGTCAGCGGCCTATCGAGCACGGCGTGGACTTCGTGGTGCACAGCCTGACCAAGAACCTCAACGGGTTCGGAACCGAAATGGGGGGCGTCGTGATCGGTCCGCGCGCCAAAGAGACCGACGTGCTACTGTTCCGCAAGGACTTCGGGGGCAGCATCTCGCCCAAGACCGCGTGGCACATCCTGACGTACGGGCTGCCCACGCTCGCGCTGCGCTTGGAACGGCAGCAAAAGAGCGCGCAGGCGGTGGCGGAGTTTCTGGCGGGGCATCCCAAGGTTGCCCGAGTGCTCTATCCGGGTCTGCCGGATTTCCCGCAGCGTGCGTTGGCCGAAAAGCAGATGCGCGACATCGACGGGCGTTTCGCGCCGGGCAGTTTGGTGTACTTCGAGATGGCGGGCAGCCCCGAGGAGGCGCATCGCCGCGCCGCCAAAGCGATGGACCTGATCGCCGAGCGCGCCCTGAACATCACCCTCGCGGTGAGCCTCGGGCAGGTGCGAACGCTGATCGAGCATCCGGCGTCGATGACGCACAGCGCGATTCCGCCCGAAAGCCGCGCCGCGGCGGGAATCGCCGAAGGTGGCGTGCGCCTGAGTCTCGGCATCGAAGACGAGCGCGATGTGCTGCACGATCTTGCGGAAGCCTTGGACGCCTGCGGCTAGTCCAGCAGATAGCGTACGGTACTGACCACGACGTTCGGCCGGCTGAGCAAATGCCGCTTCAGCTGGCTGGCGACGTTGTCGTGCAGCAGCTTGTGATGCGGCTTGCTGGAGATGGCCTCGGGCACGATCACCGTGATCGCCAGATGCGGGTCGGCCTCTAAAAGGCCGTCCACGTAGTCCAGCACCGGCTCGATCAGCGAGCGATAGGGCGAGGAGAGGACCACGAGGGGCACCTCTTTGCCGTACTTCTTCCAGTCGCGCTGCACGTCGGGGAGCGCCTTTTCGTTCAGTGTGACGTGGACGGCCAGGCAGTTCGGATCGAGCAGGCGCGCGTATTCGAGCGCCTTGATGACCCCCTTGTGCACGCGCGAAACCATCAGCAGCGAGCGATGGCTCGTCGGGGCGGGCGCAAGCCCGGAACTCGGTGCGAGCTGGCGCGTGATAAACGCGTAGCGGGCCTTGATCGCCGAGAACGCGGTGTAGAGGATCACAAGTAGGACGGCGATGATCCAAGCGCCTTCATAGAATTTGGTGAACAAGATGACCAGCATCACGGCGCCGCAGATGATGGCGCCGACCACGTTGACGGCCAAGCGCCGCTGCCAGCCCTGAGGGGCTTTGAGGCGCCTCCAGTGTGCGATCATCCCAAGCTGCGAAAGCGTGAACGCCAAGAATACGCTGACCGCGTAGAGAGGGAGCAGGAGATCGAGTTCGCCCTTGAAATGCCATACGAGCACGGCGGCGGCGATCGCCAGCAGGAGAATCCCGTTGTGAAATACGAGGCGGTCACCCTGGCGCGCCAAGGCGCGGGGCAGGAACCCGTCTCGCGCCATGAAGCTGCTGAGCCGGGGGAAGTCGGCGAACGCGGTATTGGTGGCGAGCATCAGGATCGCGGCGGTCATGAACGCGATCAGGTAGAAGCCGAAGTTGTGTGTGCCGCCAAAGGAGAACGCCGCGATCTGGGAGATCAGCGTGCGATGCTCGGGGTTCTCGACCGGGAGCAGAGATACGTTCGGCAGAAACTGCACCAGAAGCCCCACGCCTAGCAGCATCGCCGCGAGCAGCACGACCATCCAGCGCAGCACGAGGATCGCGTTTTTGGCCTCGGGCGGCTTGAAGGCGGGAACGCCGTCGGCGACCGCCTCGATCCCCGTGAGGGCCGTGCATCCGGCCGAAAACGCCCGAAGGAGCAGAAAGAGCGTGACCGAACCCGCGGCGTGGTAGGCGTCTTGCCCATTGACCATTTGATGCTCGGGAACGCCCTGTTCGATGCCTCGCCAGAACCCGAACGCGAGCATCGTGAAGATGCCCACGAGGAACCCGTAAGTGGGGATGGCGAACAGCGCGCCGCTCTCTCGCACGCCGCGTAGGTTCGCCCAGGCAACCAGGGCGATGCCCACGATACTGATGGGTACGAGGTGGGGGTGCAGCGAGGGGAACGCCGAGGTTAGCGCGGTTGCGCTCGCAGCGATGCTCACCGCGACGGTGAGAACGTAGTCCACCATCAGCGCCGATCCGGCGAGCAGGCCGACCCGGGGGCCGATGTTCTCGCTGGTGACGATGTAGGAGCCGCCCCCCTTGGGGTACGCCCGAATCGTCTGCTGGTAGGTGTAGGCGATGATCCCGATCAACAGCACGATCGCGCCGCTCACCCAGATTTGCATCCGCATGGCGCCCAGCCCTCCCAAGATCAGGATCGCGAGGATCGCCTCGGTCGCGTACGAGATCGAGGAGAGGTTATCCGCCGCGAAAACGGGGAGGCCCAGTTTGGGCGAAAGCCGTTCGTGAAGGGCTTTCGAACTGGGGATCGGGTTGCCGAGAAGAAAGCGGTGAATCCGCTCGTAGGTGTACCAAGGCCGCTGTTTTGCGCTCATCGCCGGGGACGGCTCCTTGGCCGCCAATCCTGGAGTATAGCCCGCGCTTAGCGCGTTTGAGGCAAGGGTTTTCTGGGGCATTCTTCAAGGTTCGTGAGGAGGGCGGTTTCGAGTTTGCCGCAGAGCGTTCGGTAGGCGCGGAGCCGCAAGCCGCCATTCCGCTGGGTTGGTAAGGAGGCCTCTCTCTTCAGATTGGTTCAAGCCGCCGTCGATGTTTCCACGGAATCGCATACGCACCTGTCTCGTTGGTGTCAGGGCTTCCGAACTCGGATGCCCGGCGTTTCAAGGACCCGGCTCCGGCATTCGGTCTCTTGTTCAACAAAGATCCTCCTCGTAGGTTTAACGCATGCTTAGAAGAAAAGCGCTCACTGCCTCCGCTTGGAAGCCCTCGGCTTTTACTCGGGCGAGTTGGGGGTTAGGAGGTTCGATGAGCACGGCGGCCAGAGCGGCTCTTTCTTGTGACTTGCGGTCGAGAGCTCGGCTTTCGCCTCGGTTCCGCGAGTGGGGCGATGAATGCCCGGTCAGTGGGCTTGCTTGGCAACCTGAAGTCTGTGTTTCGGTTTCTTTGCGGACTTCAGAACGGCGAGATCGAGGCTTTGAAGCTCTCCGCTCGTGAGATTCACAACCCATCGCGAGCGAAAGCCGCCCAACATTTCGAAGGGGCGGCATTCGAGCCGAAGCTTTCGGACTTCGCGATCCGGGCGCTCGGTTTGGCGTTCAGTGGACGCTTCAGCCCTCGGTCCTGCTTCAAATCGCGGGACCCTCTTCTTCAAGGCGTCTGGTGGCGTGGCTCAGGCCTTTGGAGAGCTGAGCTCCGGCGTTTCGGCGCGCGACTCGGCCACCGAAAACTCGGTCAGCGCCGCGCGGATGTTCCAGCCACATGCTTCTAAAGCGCGTCGCGATTCGTCGGGGCTGGCGCCCGTCAGTTCGCAAAGGATGCGAACGCAGCGCTCCTTCAGCTTTTGGTTTTTGGCCTTGACGTCCACCATCAGGTTCTCGACGACTTTGCCGCTGAGCACCATCGCCGCGGTGCTGATGCGGTTCAACGCGAGCTTTTGGGCGGTGCCCGCCTTGAGGCGGGTCGAGCCGGTCAGCACTTCGGGACCGGTGTCGAGGAGGATCGGGTGGTCGGCGACTTCGAGCAGTGGCGCGCCTTTATTGTTCGCGATGCCGCAGGTCCAAACGCCTTTTTGGCGCGCGTGGCGAACGCCCCCCACCACGTATGGGGTGACGCCGGAAGCGGCCATGCCGATGACGACGTCGCGGCGTTCGACCTGGAGTTCGTTCAACGCGGCGATCGCGGCGTGAGGGTCGTCTTCGGCGTCTTCCACAGCGATGTCGGAGGCGCCCGGCCCGCCGGAGATCAGAGCGATGAACCGGCCCGGATCGACGCCGAAGGTCGGAGGCATCTCGGCGGCGTCCATCATCGCGATGCGTCCGGAGGTGCCCGCGCCGAGATAGATAACGCGTCCCCCCGAAAGGAATGCGGAGGCGACGCGCTCGGCGACGAGCGCGAGATCTTTTTCGGCGTCCCGAAGCGCGCGGATCACGGTGAGCTCCTCCTCGTTCATGAGGCGTACGATCTCCGCCGCGGACATCTTGTCCAGACTATAGGAGCGTGAGTTTCGCGATTCAGTTGCCATAAGCTGTCTCCATTGCCAGTTTGACCGCCCCCTCGACCGGGGGCCGCTTTAAGTGTTCCACACTCGCGCCTTCGATTTTGCCTCGCGCCTCCAGCGCGCGAAGGAACGCCTCTCGAAACGCGGCGGAGCCTTGCCAAAGTCCGCCTGCGAGCGCGATTCGAAGCCCTTTCGCTTCGAGTCCCAGGCGTCGCGCGTGTTGCGCGGCGAGCTCTGCGAGCGCCGTCATCTGTGTCTCTACTAGATGGAACGCATCCGGCTCGCCATTCCTCGCTCGTAGACCGACCGAAGCGGCGAGTTTTGCGACAAAAGCCGCAGGGGATGGGGCTCGGTAGACCTTCCCAACGATTTCGGCGGGGTCTAAAGTTTCGCAAAGCGCCTCAATCGCTCCCCGCGCGGCTTCCGAGCTACTGTGCGGCGCGTCGAGGAAGTCGCGCAGGGCGGCTCGGCCGATCGCGAAAGCGGATCCATCGTCTCCGAGCAGGGCGCCCAGCCCGCCGGTTTTCTCCAGCGTCCCGCCTCGGATTCGCGAGCACACGAGTGAGCCGGTGCCGGCGAGCACGCAAAGATCCGTGCCCTCGGGGCATGCGGCGAGCGTCGCGGCGAAGTCGGGTTCGAGCCGGATGCTTTCCGGTAGCCCGAGTGAAGTCAAAATCTCCAGAGCCCGCTCTCGCTCGGGCGAGCCTAACAGACCCGCGAACGCGGCGCAGGCCGCGTCGACCGGAGGGCAGCCCTCCAGCGCTTTTTTCAGGTGATCTCGCAACGCTGCCGGAGGAGTGGTGGACAGGTTCGCGGCTCCCGATTGGCCCCGGAAAATCGCTTCGCCGTTTTCGTCCAACACTAGCGCGCGGCACGTCGAGCCGCCGCAGTCGAGTCCGAGGAACCGTGCCATCGCCACGCGTAAGCTACCTCAATTTCGCGTCACAATAGAAGGCGATGATCGAGGTTGCGCGCACCGAGGATTTGAATGTCGCCCGTCTGCTCAAGCGCCACCCGCGTGTGGCGCGGGTCGAAGCGGGCGAGGGCTCGCTGGAGTTCTTACAGGGAGAGACATGGCGTCGCGCCGTCCGGGTCGGGGACCGATCCGTCGAGCTGAGGGGCCTCGTGGAACTGATGGACAACAACCCGCTCGTATGTGCCGACACGATGTCGGTGCCGTCTCCGGCGGCGACGATGGCATTGATCGGGCTTGGCCCGTTGATTCGCGGCGGGCTGCTTCTAGAGCGTCCGGCGATGGTGCTGAACGTGCCTGGTGAAGAGGAGGACCTCGACGCGTTTCTTCGTACCGAAGGATGGACGGAAGGGGTGACGTTCCATACGCAGCCCGCGGACCTCAAAGGCGCGGTCGCCGGCGCGGTGCTGGCCCCGATTCGAAACCCGGCCGACCCCGCCGAGATCGACGGGCTGTTCGAGGAGTGTTTCGGGCGTTCGTTTTATGTCCGCCGGTCCGAAAGCGGCGAATGGGACGTGCGAGAAGTGCTGGGTCGCCCCCATGCGCTGTTTCGACTGGGGATCACGCCGGGCGAAACCGAGAGCCTGCTGCGCGTTCAGGTGATGGCCGACGCGGCGGGGAAGTGCGGCGCCGCGCAGATCGTGCACGCGATGAACGTGATGGCGGGATTCGAAGAGTCGCTCGGGTTGGACGGCGAGCTCTGAGCCTGCCGTTGCGAGTGCTGCTCACGCGTTTGCGATAAAGACCTCGCCTCGTTAATTCGCCACTGCGGTGGATGAGATGCGCGCAGGCCGGCTGGAGAAAGCCGAGAGTCTTCTGCTTCAGAGGAAGTCTGTGAGGCCAAGGGGCGCAAGCGCTTAAAAGAAAAAGCTCCTTCGAAGTCTCGAAGGAGCTTTTTGCTGATCGGGGCGAGTTAGTTCGCGGGGCTGGGCGTGATGGTGAAGCCCTGGGCGCTCAGTTCTTGGCCGATGTGCCGCAGCTTCTTCATCGCGCGAAGCTCGATCTGGCGGACGCGCTCTCGCGTCACGTTCAGTTCCGTCCCGACCTCTTCGAGGGTGCGGGCGCGACCGTCGTCCAAACCGAAGCGCAACCGAACGACATCTCGCTCGCGCGAGGTCAGTCGGCCGAGGATGCCGTCTATCTCTTCGCGGCGGATAAGGCTCCAGGTCACATCGCCCGGGGAGGGCATGTTGTGCGACTGCACGAAGTCTCCGATCGAACTGTTGTCCTTTTCGCCGACCGGGGTTTCGAGCGAGATCGGCTCGACGGCCACGCGCATCATCTCGCGCACGCGGTCCACCGAAAGCCCGACTTCACGGGAAATCTCTTCTTCGGTCGGTTCGCGCTGCAACTCTTGCTGAAGCCGCGAAGCGGTCTTGACGACTTTGTTGATCAGTTCGGCGACGTAAACCGGAATGCGAATGGTGCGGCCCTGGTTGATGATGGCGCGCGCGATCGCGCGGCGGATCCACCACGTCGCGTAGGTGCTGAAGCGGAAGCCCTTGCGCCAGTCGAACTTTTCGACCGCGCGGATGAGGCCGAGGTTGCCCTCTTGGATCAAGTCGGCGAGCGGAATGCCTCGGGCGTTGTACTTCTTGGCGATGCTGACGACCAGACGCAGGTTGGATTCGATCAGAATCTTTTTGGCGTTCATATCCCCGGCCTGCACTTTGCGGGCCAGGTCGACTTCTTGCTCGGGGGTCAGAAGCTGGGCGCGGCGCGTCTGCCGCATCCACATTTCAAGCTCTTCGGAGTCGTCTTGCTGAGGAGCTTCTTCTTCCTCTTCGTCAAGCTCCTGCAGCTCGTCGTCCGCGGGCTCGTGCTCTTCGAGGAGCGGGTTTGCGTTGGCGTCCATATACGAGTGACGCCCCGGCGTGCGGACCGTAATGGCCCGTCCTCTGCGCGGTGTCGCTACCCCGTTTTGCGATGACATGTTTTCTATAGACCTCCCTTAGTCAAACTGTATCTTCCCTGCAATCGTTCCAACTCGCGGTTTTTTGTCGCCTGTTTTAATCGTTGCGGTTCCGATGCTCTTGATTTCGTGCGGATCCACTTCTTCGTGAGACCGCTCGTTTTAAGCTAACACAATGCCTCGACCTTGTCAATGGGGAATCCGTTCCAGTTTTCCTGGGAAACCCTCCACTTTTTCAGGTTGAGTGTGGCCGCTTTCGATGCGGGTGCTCGCCCACTAAAAGACGCGCGCCCAACTGTAATACGTTCGCGACCAAACTATTTATTCCAAGTTTCTGATCTTTTCTACACACGTGTAAACGGCTTTTCCGAGCGCGTCTGCGGAGGCGGGCGTGTTGGCTTTGCCGAAGCTGATTCGAAGCGTCCCAGGCCGCCAGGCCTCCTCGATTCCCATCGCCTCTAAAACGGGGCTCGGCTCGGTCATGGTGGAGGAGCACGCCGCGCCGCTGCTGACGGCGAAACCGAGATGGTCGAGCTCCACGACGAGCGGCTGGCCTTCGATCCCCAGGAACCCGAGGCTCAGGATGAACGGCGAAGCGGGCGCCGAGCCGTGCACGCGCCAATCCGAGAGGGGACGCAGCGCCTCCAAGAGCGCCGCGCGGCATGCCTCGGCTTGGCGCGCGGCCTCGTCGCGCTCTTCGGCCGCGAACTCGGCCGCGAGACCCATCCCGGCGATGCCGGGGACGTTCAGCGTGCCGCCTCGCCGCCCCTCTTCTTGACCTCCGCCGATCACGAACGGCTCGGCGAGCCCTTCACGCAGGTACAAAGCGCCCACGCCCTTCGGTCCGTAGAACTTATGGGCCGAAAGCGAGACAAAATCGATCGCGGCGACCTCGAATGGAACTTTTCCCACGGCTTGGGTCGCGTCGCAATGGACGGCGAAGCCTTGTCCGCAAAGCGCCTCCGGCGCGAAGATCGTGCCGAGTTCGTTGCCGACTTTCATCAGGCTCACAAGGGGGCCGGGGGCTTCGGGCCATTGGATCTCAGGGCCGCTCGCGGGTGCGATCCGGTATCCCAAGCGGAGCGCCGGTTCGCGGACGGAGCTGTGCTCGAAGGGGCTCACCGTGCCGCCGGGGAAGAGTCGAAGCGCCCACTGGTTCGATTCGGTCGCTCCGGAGGTGAAAACGATCTGGTGCGGGTCTTCGGCCCCGATCAACGCGGCGACTTGGCGCCGCGCTCGCTCGACGGCGGCGCGGGCGCGCTGACCCGGTTCATGGATCGAATGCGGATTGCCGTAACTTTCCGAAAAGTAGGGAAGCATCTCCCGCAGCACGCGCGGGTCGACGGGAGTGGTGGCGGCGTGATCGAAGTAGTGCGAAGGCATGGTCGGCTCGGCTGCCCTCTATTGTAGAAGCATGCGCGCGCGAGGTGTTTCGGGCCTTTTCGTCTGGCGGCCCGAAACGTCCGGCCGAATCATCGGCCCGCGAGCGAGGGTTGAAGACTCAGCAGCCGCTCTTCCAAGGTCTCCGCCGCTTCGGCCGCGCGGGCGAACAGGTCCGACGCGCTGAGATCTTTGGCTCGTTCCCGAAGCCGTTTGGCGAGGGCAAAGCTCAGGGCGGTGACGCCGATTCCGGCCATGACGGCCAGAGTCGCTCCGGAGATCGAATGCTTATCCAGTTTCATGCGGTAGTCCTTAACTAAAGTCTTTCAACTATCATGTCGGTCGTTTCCGGCCGAAGGTTCATGAAAACGTGTGCCGAACGGCATCGTCTCGTGCCCCTGCCTTTAGGTACGTCACAAGAATCGTGCCTATCGCGCATGCGCCGAGGGAAATCTCCGCGGCTTCAAGTAGAATGGGGGCGAAACGATGCTAGACAGTTTGACGAAACGGATGAGCGGCATTCTGGCCGGGCTCCGAAGCAAGGGGCGGCTCACCGAGGCCGATGTGAGCGAGATGCTGCGCGAAGTGCGCGTGGCGCTGCTTGAGGCCGACGTCAATTTCGGCGTCGCGAAGAAGTTCGTCGCGGATGTCAAAGCCAAAGCCGTCGGCGAGGATATTTTCGGCAGCCTCACCGCCGATCAGACGCTGGTGAAGATCGTCCGCGACGAGCTCACCGCGATGCTCGGCGAGGGAGAGGAGAAGTTCCAATACGGTCCGCAGCCCCCGGCCGTGGTGCTGCTGTGCGGTTTGCAGGGGTCGGGAAAAACCACGACCGCGGCCAAGCTCGCGAAATGGTTGACGGCGCAAGGAAAGAAGCCGATGCTCGCGGCCTGCGATACGCAGCGCCCCGCGGCGATCGATCAGCTGGAGATTTTGGGCGGACAGCTCGACATTCCGGTCTTTGCGAGGCGTGACGGCGCTTCGCCGGTGCAGATCGCTCAAGACGCGCTCGCCCGCTGCAAACACCTGATGCGCGACGTCCTGATCGTGGACACTGCGGGACGCCTGAGCATCGATGAGGCCCTCATGGACGAGCTGGAGCGGATCCACCGCGCGATGCGTCCGACCGAGGCGCTGCTCGTGCTCGATGCCACTACGGGGCAAGAGGCCGTGAACGTCGCCGAGGCGTTCCATGCGAAGGTCCCGCTGACCGGCGCGATCTTTACCAAGCTCGACGGCGACACGCGGGGCGGCGCGGTGCTCAGCGTTCGGGCCGCGACCGGAGTGCCGGTGCGGTTCGTGGGCGTGGGCGAGCAAACTGACGCGCTCGAAACGTTTTATCCGGATCGGATGGCCCAACGCATTCTGGGCATGGGCGATATTCTCGGCATTATCGAAAAGGCCGAGATGGCGTTCGATAAAGAGGACGTGGCGGGGCTTGAGAGCAAGCTCAAGGCGGGGAAGTTCGATTTTAACGACATGCTGGCGCAATTCAAAACCATGCGCAAGCTGGGTCCGCTGCAAAACGTCATCAAGATGCTCCCCGGCATCGGCGCGCAGATCCCCGAGGAGGCGCTCAGCCAGCTCAACGAAGGGCATTTGGGGCGAATCGAGGCGATCATTCTCAGCATGACGCGAAAAGAGCGTGAGAACCCGGATATAATAAATGGTTCCCGCCGAAGGCGTCTGGCCGCAGGGTCCGGCACGTCGGTCGAGGACGTGAACAATCTGATCAAACAGTTTTTCGAGATGCGCAAAGGCATGAAGCAGATGACGAAGATGCAAAAGCGCATGCAAAAATTCGGAAGAAGAAGATAGGACAGGAGACGAAAACATTTGGTAAAAATTAGACTGAGACGTATCGGGACCAAGGGACGGCCGTTCTACCGGGTCGTCGTGACGCCCAGCACCGCCGCTCGCAACGGTCGGTTTATCGAGAACCTGGGAACCTACAATCCCGTCGTCAAGCCCACGCACATCGAGATCAACGCCGAAAGGGCGCTGCACTGGTTGATGCAGGGTGCCAAGCCGACCGAGACCACCGCCTACCTCTTGAACAGGGTCGGCGTGCTGGAGAAATATTTTGAGCAGCGACCTGCCGCCAAGCGCGAGTACGGATTCCTCGACAAGCGCACTGCCGCGATGTCGGTCGCCTCGAGCATCGATCCTCAGACGAAGGCTGCCGAGCCCGTGCCGGCCGCCGAGGCGCCTTCCGAGCCCGTAGAAATCTCGGAAACGCCCGTCGTGGAAACAAATGCGGCCTCCGAAGAGTCCGCTTTAGAGGCTTCCCCAGCGGAGGCTTCGGTCGAAAGTGCCGAAGATCCTCAGGAAGCGAAGTAGGTCCCTGAATGAGTTACCGACCGTTCGTTGAAAAGCTTATCAAAGAAGTCGTCGAATCGCCCGACCAGGTGGAGATCGAGGAGGAAGAAGAGGACGGCGTCCGAACCTTTTTCGTCCGTGTGGCTCCCGACGATGTGGGGAAAGTCATTGGCAAAAGCGGCCGGGTGGTCTCGGCTATCCGTTGCGTGGTAAGCGCGGTCGCGGCGAAATCGCAAGAAAAGGCGTTCGTCAAGATCGTTACGGAATAGGCTTTCCGGCCGGCGGCTGAGTTTTCGGGAAGGTTCGTCTCCCCCGAAAATTCGGTCGGCGGCCTTTTATTCTTCAAAAGATCGTCAAAGGACTTTAGGACCGAGTTCTTTCGGCAGGGGTGAGCCCCCGACCCTCTAAGCGGCGCAGCAACTCGTCCAGCCGCAACTCCAATCCCAACTGCAACGAATCGGGAAAACCTCGAACGGTCACCGAAGCGACGATAGAGCCGATCACCTGCGCGATGCGGTATTCCGTGTCGAACCAGCGGCGCCGGTCCGCATCGTACTTGAACAGAACGCTAAGCGAGGTCGAAGGCAGCGTCAGGTCTCCTCGCACGTGCCAGGCGCGGTTCGTGAAAGGGCGATCCTCTAGAAAATCGGGCGTGCCGAACTCTTCGGTCAGTAAGTAAGCCCCGCCGAGACGCAGCTCTTTCCAGGGTTGATAGGTCGCGCCCGCCTGCAAGTTCGCCCAGCCGTACCGTCCGCCGTCCCGAGCGGTCCCGAACCAATCGCCCCGCAGGTGTGTGCGAACTCCAGGCAGGGGTTCGTAAGAGGGGGCGAGCAACGCCCCGCTGGTCAGGAGGCGGTTGACGTCGTGGGTTTCGCCCACGACCCGCTGGGCGCGGAGACTGCCTCGCATCGGAACCCCGAAACGGGTGTCCCCTACCTCCCAGACGAGCTCGACCGGTTTGTCGAACAGCTGATCGCCGCGGCGCGCGCTGGCGCGGCGGTTCCATTCGGTGCCGATCGAATACGTGTTGCGGAGCGCCCCGAGCGAGGTGGCTTCCGCTTCGGGGGAGTCGACCCCCACAAAGTCGAAGTAGCCGTAGGAGAACGGGGTGTCGAATTCGGATTGCGGGACGATGGGCGTCATGGCGCGTCCGACCGTGGAGCGCGAAAGCTGAATGCCGTAATAAGGTGCGCGGTTTTCGTAGACCTTCGCACGAAAACTCAAGGCGTCCTGCGCACCGATCATGCGGCTGCCTTTCCAGCGGAACCCGAAATCGCCGTCCTCGCGGACCGAGATCGTGGGAAGAGGGATCCCTTGCTCGCGCGGGTCGAGCGTGAACCGCGCGTCCCAGGGAGAGGAGAGTACGGTGTTGCCGAACAGCTTGAAGCGCGGTTTTTTCACCAAGGCCGAGCGGCCCGGCACGATCGTGACGCTCGGGCTTTCGAGCACATAGAGCGGCGGATCTCCGGCGAAGTTCGTCGCGGAAACGTCTTTGAGCTTCCAGCGGTGAGGCTGCACGTCGATTGAACTTGCCGCGACCGCGATATGTAATCCGAGTTCAAAGCGCACGCGTTCGGCGCGCCCCGTATGATCGATCCACGAAAAACTCAGCTTTTCGGCGGTGACGGTGCCTTCGGGATCCGAGAGCACGACGGCCCCGGTCGCCTCGCCTTCACCCGATTCCAAGTCCAAAAGGATCTGTTGCGCCGAGACGGTCGTCGGACCGTAGGTCGCGGTGCCGAAGGTGATCAGCGCGCGCCGCCCGGAGAGGTAGGTGATATAGCGGCCGCTGACGGCGAGACGCTCGTCGAGTTTTTGTTCGAGCGCGGGGGCCGTCGGGACGGGGATCGGGGGCAGCATACGATGCGGAGCGTACCTAATGCGACCCCCTCTCACATCAAGGAAAAGAGCATGCCGTCTTTTGGTCGGGAGGGAGTTGACCGGTCATACTGAAAGGCGGTGATCGCGGCGAGAAGGCTGGGCAGACGATTTGGGGCGCGCTGGATTTTTCGGGGCGTCGAATTCGAACTCCGGAAGGGGGACGCGCTGGCCTTGGTAGGGGCGAACGGCTCCGGCAAATCCACGCTGCTTCGAACGCTCGCGGGGCTGCTGCGCCCGAGCGAAGGGGAAGTGACCCTGCCGGACGGGGACGCGCGCCGAACGCTTGGTTATGGCAGTGTGGAATCACAGCTTTATCCGCACCTCACCGCCGCCGAACACCTGCAACTCGGGGGGGATCTGCGGGGCATCGCCCCGAACATCGAGGCGCTGCTGGCAGAAGTAGGCCTCCAAAGCGCGGCGGATCGCTTCACCGGGCAGTTTTCGACCGGTATGCGAGCTCGACTCAAGCTTGCGCTGGCGATCCAGGCAGCGCCGCCAATCCTGTTTCTCGATGAGCCGGGTGCGGGGCTCGACGCCGGAGGGCGCGCTCTTGTGGCCCGGCTGGCGGTGGCGCAACGCGAGCGCGGGGTGCTCATTCTTGCGACCAACGATCCCGAAGAGAGGAGGCTCGCGAACCTTGAACTCGCCCTGGACGCCTGATTCTGCCGAAGGAGCGGGGTGGCGGGCCGAGATCCGCTCGGTCTTCCGGAAGGAGCTCCGCACGGAGCTGCGCTCCCGAAGCGGCCTTTTATCCGCGCTGCTCTTTAGCGTGTCGACGGTAGTCGCGATCAGTTTCGCGGGGTACCGCGAGCCTCTTCCGGGGAGTCTGGCGGGGGGCTTGCTCGGAGCGATGCTGATCTTCGCGGCGTCGCTCGCCCTCTCGCGCACGTTCGTCGTCGAAGAGGATCAGGGCACGGGCGATCTGTTACGACTGATGGCGCGCCCCCACGCAGTGTATTGGGGCAAAACGCTGTTCAACGTCGCACAGATGTTGTTATTCGGAGTGGCGATCAGCGCGCTGTTCCTCCTTTTTACGGGACTCGAAGTCATGTTGCCGTCGCTGTTCGCGCTCTGCCTCTTCGGCTTTTGTGTTTCTCTTGCGGGAGCGGTAACCTTAAGCGGAGCCTTGGTCGCGCAAGCGGCGAGTCGCTCGGTGTTGGCGGTGGTGATCTCGCTCCCGTTGTTGCTACCGCTCATCGTGGTCGCGATCGCCGGGTTTCGAGTCGCGTTCGGTGAGGGCACGTTCGGCGGATGGCCGGCTGGGTTCGGGCTGATCGGATATGCGGCCGCGAGCCTTGCGATCGGGCCGCCGCTTTTTGCGGAGATTTGGAAGGAATAGATGCGTTGGATCATATTCGTCGGGATCGCAGTGGGAACGGTGGCGAGCTTTTGGGCGCCGCCCCTCGATAAGTTCCAAAATCCGGACCTCGCTCGGATGATCTTTTTTCACCTACCGTGCGCCCTACTCACTTCGGTCTTCGTGATGATCCAACCGTATTTTTCGTTTCGCGCCCTGCGCGCCCGAGAGGACGCGCGGCGGTGGGACGCCCGGGCGCTCGCCTGCGGCGAGATGGCCGTGCTCTACGGCGCGCTGACGCTCATGACGGGGATTCTGTTTTCAAAGGTGCAGTGGGGGGCGTGGTGGAGTAATGACCCGCGTCAGACCTCCTTCCTCTTCGTGATGATGATCCTCGCCGCGTATTTGATCTTGCGCGAGGCGCTGCCTCCGGGGGAGCGTCGGGTCCGCGTGGCGGCGGCCTATTCAGTCTTCGCGACGCTCCCGACCCTCTTTTTGATCTTTGTGCTGCCTCGTATCATGTTCAGCCTGCACCCCGACGTGGTGCGGCACGGGGGCTTCGATCGCACATACGCGACGATCTTTTTGGGGATGATGCTCACGATGAGCCTGCTCGCCGCCCGGGTCTACCGGATGCGGATGCGCGTCGAGGAGCGAATTTGGAATAAGGAGGTGCGCGATGCAGAATTGGATCTGGGCGGCGATGCCGCCGCTTCTCGTGTGGTTCGGCCTGTTTCTATACATGCAGAAGATCGAGCGTAAGCTAAACAGCCTCGATTGAACCTGACTTCGATTCGTTTTGCGTCCCCGTTTCCGAACCTTTCGGAATCCCTGAAGAGGCCCCGGCGTTGAGATAAAAAGGGCCAATTAAGAAAAAGGGGCGAATTTTTTAATAAAGGCTTGACAGGGGAAGGGCGCGCTGGTATCATTTCTCCTTGCCGCTGGATGAAACAGCGAGCTGAAAAAGAACTTTGAAAGTTGCATAGCGATCACGCGCAGACAGCGCCTTGACGAGATTTTCTTAACAGGGTCTTGATCGTCAAAGAGGGCGTTGTCAAGCATAGCAAATCTACAGAAATATGTATCGAGCACTCAATAAAGCTACGAGTGTAAAGCTTAAGAGGGTGTACGACGAATGCCTAGGGACAAGTTGCCGATGAAGGACGCGCAAGCAGCGAAATGCTCTGGGGAGCTGCACGAAAGTGTTGATCCAGAGATGTCCGAATGGGGAAACCCCACAAGAGTAATGTCTTGTGACCCATAGCTGAATACATAGGCTATGAGGAGGGAACCTGGTGAACTGAAACATCTTAGTAACCAGTGGAAAAGAAATCGAAGAGATTCCGTAAGTAGCGGCGAGCGAAAGCGGAAGAGCCTAAACCTATTGGCTTGCCAGTAGGGGTCGTGGGGCCACTACTAACTCTTTCAAATAAAGGGCTTGACCTTTTGTTTGGATGAGTTAGAAAAGTTTTCCTAGAGAGTTAACCGAACAGGATTGGAAAGTCCGGCCATAGAGGGTGATAGCCCCGTATGTGAAAATTCTCTTACGAATTCAAGTGGTACCCGAGTAGCACGGAGCACGTGGAACTGCCGTGTGAATCTGCCGAGACCACTCGGTAAGGCTAAATACGACTTGTCACCGATAGTGTATCCAGTACCGTGAGGGAAAGGTGAAAAGAACCCCGGGTAGGGGAGTGAAATAGAACCTGAAATCGTACAACCCACAAACAGTCAGAGCACTATGGGCGGAGTAATCCGTTCACGTGTGATGGCGTACCTTTTGCAGAATGAGCCTGCGAGTTACTAGTATTGGCAAGGTTAAGGCGTTCAGCGCCGCAGCCGGAGGGAAACCGAGTCCGAATAGGGCGTCCAGTCAGTATTAGTAGACCCGAAACTGCGTGATCTAGCCATGGCCAGGCTGAAGTGAAGGTAACACTTCATGGAGGGCCGAACTCATTGACGTTGAAAAGTCTCGGGATGAGCTGTGGTTAGTCCGGTGAAATGCCAATCGAACGCAGAGATAGCTGGTTCTCTCCGAAATGCATTTAGGTGCAGCGTTTTGCGTTGTGCTTGGGGGGTAGAGCACTGAATGGGCTAGGGGGCTTACCGGCTTACTGAACCCAACCAAACTCCGAATACCCAAGTATAAGCAAAGCAGTGAGACGGCGAGTGATAAGATCCGTCGTCAAAAGGGAAACAACCCAGATCGACAGCTAAGGGCCCTAAACGTGGACTAAGTGTGAAACGATGTGGAGTCGCGTAAACAGCCAGGAGGTTGGCTTGGAAGCAGCCATCCTTTAAAAAGTGCGTAACAGCTTACTGGCCGAATGTGATTTCGCGCGGAAAATGTAAGGGGGCTAAAGTCCACTCCCGAAGCTTCGGGATCATCGTAAGATGATCGGTAGGAGAGCGTTGTGTACAGCAGTGAAGCTTGAGCGGAAGCACAGGTGGAGCGTGCACAAGTGAGAATGCAGGCATGAGTAGCGATTATACAGGTGAGAATCCTGTACGCCGAAAACCTAAGGTTTCTCCGGCTATGTTCGTCAGACGGAGGTAAGGCGGTCCCTAAGGTGAGGCCAGAAGGCGTAACCGATGGACAGCAGGTTGAAATTCCTGCCCCAGTGTGTCAGCAATGGAGGGACGCTTCTTGATGTTCCATCCCGCACCGTTGGTTGTTGCGGGCTAGGAAGAGGCTGGGCTAGTTGAAAGATTAGCGGAAAGGCCGAATCCGGCGAAGGGAGCCCTTCGGGGTGAACGAAGTGGAACTGAGGGGGGCCTAGAAAAGCTCCTCAGCTTATGGCACTACTGACCGTACTGCAAACCGACACAGGTAGGTGAGTCGAGAAGACTAAGGCGTTCGAGAGAACTCTCGTTAAGGAACTAGGCAAATGGGCCCCGTAACTTCGGGAAAAGGGGCGCCTGCTTTATGCAGGCCGCAGCGAAGCATCCCAGGCGACTGTTTACCAAAAACACAGGTCTCTGCTAAGACGAAAGTCGAGGTATAGGGGCTGACGCCTGCCCAATGCCCGTAGGTTAACAGGAGGTGTTAGGAGCAATCCGAAGCACTGAATCGAAGCCCGGGTGAATGGCGGCCGTAACTCTAACGGTCCTAAGGTAGCGAAATTCCTTGTCGGCTAAATACCGACCCGCATGAAAGGCGTAACGACTTGGGAACTGTCTCAACGAGAAGCTCGGTGAAATTGTAGTGCCCGTGAAGATGCGGGCTATGCGCAGTAGGACGGAAAGACCCCGTGGAGCTTTACTACACCTTGTGATTGTGAATTGGGTGTAGATGTAGAGCGTAGGTGGGAGCTTCGGCACCAATGGAACACCACCCTTCTACATCTGATTTACTAACCGTTGCCCTAACCGGGTAACGAGACATTCGCAGGCGGGTAGTTTGACTGGGGCGGTCGCCTCCTAAAAGGTAACGGAGGCGTCTAAAGGTGCACTCAGGCTGGTTGGAAATCAGCCGTTGAGCGTATAGGTATAGAGTGCGCTTGACTGCGAGACAAACAAGTCGAGCAGGGACGAAAGTCGAGCTAAGTGACCCTCTGGTGGTGCGTGGGCACGCCAGGGTTCATCGGATATAAGCTACCCCGGGGATAACAGGCTGATCTTGCCCGAGCGCTCACAGCGACGGCATGGTTTGGCACCTCGATGTCGGCTCGTCGCATCCTGGGGCTGTACAAGGTCCCAAGGGTTCCGGAGTTCACGGATTAAAGCGGCACGCGAGCTGGGTTCAGAACGGCGTGAGCCAGTTCGGTCCCTATCCACTGCGCACGTAGGAAACTTGAGAGGAGTCGCTCTTAGTACGAGAGGACCGGAGTGAACTGACCTCTGGTGTACCAGTTGTTCCGCCAGGAGCATACGCTGGGTAGCCACGTCGGGAAGGGATAAGCGCTGAAAGCATCTAAGCGCCAAGCCCACCTCAAGATTAGGTTTCCCATATTTAGTAAGGCCCCCGGAAGACTACCGGATTGATAGGTCGCAGCTGGAAGACAGTAATGTGCGAAGGTAAGCGATACTAAGTGGCCGAGGGCTTTACACTCTAAGCTTTATTGAGTGTTCGATAGATATTTCTGGCTATGCGCGCGTGATTCAAAATGATCGATATCGATCGCTATGCACACTTCACCACGATTTTTCTATTCGGGTGATCATGGCGAGGAGGTCACACCCGTTCCCATCCCGAACACGGCAGTTAAGCTCCTCAGCGGCAGAAGTACTTGGACCGCAGGGTCCCGGAAGATAAGCACGTCGCCCGAATAGAGAAAAATTAAAAGGCCTCCCCGCTTAGGGTTGAGGCCTTTTTTATTGCTTTCGGAACGTCATCTCTTCGATTCGAAGCAATCGCGATCGAGATCATAAACTCGAATCCAAGAAGAGGGTGTTCTTTATCTTCTCGATAAGGAGACTTTTTCAAAATGATCTGTAGAAGAAGGGCCAATGCTAGGCGCGTGAACATCTAGTCAGCGCGATATTGAGTGGCTTTAAGCGTTTCTTATGCCTCAAAACCGCCGACATCAGGAAGGGAGAACTTCTTTTTGTACTGAGAGACGGAGTTCAAAAATCGATTCACAGGTAGCCATTAACAGTTGGCTCCGTTGATTTTCGCCATCCTAAGGCAGGCGTTCATGTTTTCCCCGAAGCTACAGCACACCGTCGGGAGCGGTTTTGTAAAGGTTTCTAAAGTAAGCAGTGCGTTATTTTTACGTTAATGAGGTGAAGCTTCCATTAATCTGGTCGCATGATATCGTGTCTTGCGATCGAGGGAATGTTGGCACAGGCGGGGCCGGTATTCGAGGCGCCGTTCCGAGTGCGTGCGAGCGGGCAATATATCACCGTGGACTATGGGCATGCGGCTCCGAACGTACTCGATTGGGACGGAGACGGTACGCGCGATCTGATTGTAGGGCAGTTCGGTGGCGGAAAGCTGCGCATTTATAAGAACTACGGGACTGATCGGATCCCCGATTTTAGGGGTTTCACCTGGTTCGAAATCGGCGGCCAGCCGGCGTGCGTCGATTCAGGTTGATGCGTCGGATTCACTCCGCAGGTCGCGGATTTAGACGGCGACGGACTTCTCGATCTTGTTTCGGGCGGTTATTCCGGACAGATCACTTTTTTCAAACGCAAGAAAGACGGAGCGTTCGAAGCCGGGAGGGTGCTTAAGGACTCTCAAGGAAATGCGGTGAAGGACGGTGGGATGTCGGCGGCCACCGTGACGGATTGGGATCGCGATGGGAAGCTGGATCTCCTGATCGTGAGCTCCCGGGTCATGTTCGCCAAAGGGAACGGCGATCTTACCTTCGATCTGAAGGAGCCCCTCAAGGTGCACGGCGAACTGATTACGCTTCACGACGGCAGTGTCAACGTGGTGGATTGGGACGGCGATGGAACCAACGATCTGATCCTGAGCACGGAGCAGAGCGAGGTTCGATTCTATCGGGGACGGCCATCTGTGTCGGGCGCGGTGAACTTGGAAAGTCCAGTGACGCTGCTCGCCCCTTCCCCGACGGGGCGGCGCGTGTTTAAAGACGCCGATTCGATGGAATTAGACTATCCGCTTCCGGGCCGCCGCCCGCGCGTCGCGGTGGTGGATTGGAATCTCGACGGCAAACTCGACCTCCTGTTGGGCGATCTGTTGAACATGGAGATCGTGCCTCGTTTGACCTCCGAGCAGCAAGCGCTCCGTGAGCGCCTTTTGGCGCGTTACCAGGAACTGATGGCGCGGCAGCGGCAGTTTCTCGAGGCGGCCGCGAAGAAACTCGGGTTTGCGATCTCCTCCCAAATGACGGCCGAGCAGTACGAACGATGGGTGGAAGCGATGGTGGAGATCAGGGCGAACGAGGAGTACAAGCGCAATGGCCAGGAGATGGAGGCGTTAGGCCGCGATCTAGCCCCGCTCACCGGCAAGATCGTCAACTATGGCTTCGTATGGGTCTATCTGAGAAAGGAAGGCCTGGCCGGAGCACTACAGCTTAGAACTTCCGATATTTTGAGGCGCCTTTAGGGAATCTTCCGTGGGTCCGGTTCGTATATAAGCCGAATTTCCAAATACCTCGGAGGAAAAACAATTGAATATCGGTGACGTCTCTCGCCTTTTAAGGCGAACCGGGACCTGCGTAGCGCTGGGTCTCACGATGGGCTCTTTGACCGGACTTGCCCCCGCTCAAGAGCATGAGAAAAACCGGGCGAACTGGCCGTTGATGGAGTATTTCTCGACGGACTTTGTGAATCAGTACGTCTATAGTAGTGCCCTACAGCCTCATTGGATCGATAAAACGGATCTGTTTTGGTACGGCTGGAAGGATTCCGACGGAGTCAAGTATTGGCTCGTGGATCCGAAGAAACGGACGAAAGAGCCGCTTTTCGATCATGTTAAGATGGCGGCGCAACTCAGCATCGCTTTACGTAAGCCGTTCGAGCATAACTGTCTTAATTTCAACGGTGCGGCTTGGGTTTGGTCCACGTATGCTCCGTCTACGGCGTCGGAGGGCCTCCCCCCGCTCGCCGGACTCGTCGAATTCGACCCCAAGAATCTTCATCTGTTCTCGTTTATCATGGATGGGCGCTTTTTCCGCTACGACCGCAAGACTCAGGTTTTGACCGAGATTACGGAGGAGAAGAAAAAGCAGGAAGCCGCCAAGAAGAAAGAAGAAGAGGAAGCTAGGAAGGCCGAGGCGGAGAAACGCAAAGGAAGGGTGTCCTATGGGAGTTACTCCCCGGACGGCAAGTTCTATATCTACGCCCAGGACCATAACCTGTTCTTGGTAGAGGTCGGCAAGGAAGACCAGCCTCGTCAACTCACGACCGAAGGCACCGCAAAATTCAGCTTCGGAAGCAAACATCAGCCCCAGGATAAATACAACGTGGAGACATGGGGTGTAAAGAAGGCCGAAGAAAAGCAAAAGGAGCAAGAGCAAAAGGTCGTCGACCAACAAGGGGAGGTTCAGGTCTTACAACAGGGGCAGTTCTTTACCATCGTGGAGGTGGTGAAAAAGGATACGCGTCCGACGGCGCCTCCGGCCCCCGAAACCAGGAGCCCGGCCCAAGGAATTTGGTCGCAGGATGGGCAGACCTTCTACATCAATCGCTCCGACGCGAGTATGGTGCGCGATCTGTACCTCGTGGATGCGTTGGCCGAGCCTCGTCCGAAGTTAGCCGCCTACGCTTACCCGATGCCGGGTGAGGATCTGCAGGTGACGGAGACGTGGGTGTTTCGTTTGAAGGATCGCTCGATGAAGCGGTTGCGGCTCGACAAGTGGAAAGATCAGATGGTCATGGCGCTCACGTTCCCGACCGAAGAGATCTCCAACAAGATGCGTTTCCTTCGCCGGGATCGCTTGCAGCGCAACATGGAGCTCTGCGAGATCGACCTCGATACGAACGAGGTCAAGGTGCTCATCTCCGAATCGACCGAAGTAGGCTTTATCGAATCGCCCGCGACCGTCGGCGATTTCAAGGGCTATCTCATGCGGTATATCAAGCCCGGAGGGGACTTCATCTGGTTCTCCGAGCGCAGCGGCTGGGGCCACTATTACCTCTATGCTAATGACGGCACCCTCAAGCATGAGTTGACCTCAGGGCCTTGGCGTGCCATGGCGTTGGTCGATGTGGATGAGAAGGCCGGCAAGATCTGGATTCAAGGTGTCGGCCGCGAAGAGGGGCAAGACCCGTATTTCATCCACCACTATGAGGTCTCACTGGATGGGAAGCGAATCCAGCTGCTCGATCCGGGCGACGGCAATATGAAGACCTCGCTCTCGCCGTCGAAGAAATACGCGGTGGCGAGTCTTTCTCGGCCCGATGTCGCGCCTTCCGCGCAACTCTTGGACGACCAGGGGCGGGTGATCATGGATCTGGAGCGGACCGACATGAGCCGGCTCCTGAGCACGGGCTGGAAGTTCCCGGAGATGTTCAAGGTCAAAGCCGGAAACGGGATTACGGATATCTACGGGACGATGTACAAGCCGTACGACTTCGATCCGAAGAAGAAGTATCCCATCATCCTCTATGTCTATCCCGGTCCTCAACTGGAGGCCGTGACCAAGGGGTTCACGACGAACAACAGGAACCAGCGCCTGGCGCAGCTCGGGTTCATCGTCATCGAGATCGGAAACCGGGGCGGCCATCCTTACCGCTCGAACGCTTACCATAGCTTCGGCTACTACAATCTTCGCGATTACGGCCTGGCGGATAAGAAGGCGGGTGTGGAGCAGCTTGCGGCTCGTTACCCGTGGATCGACATCGACCGGGTGGGGATCTTCGGCCATTCTGGGGGTGGCTTCATGACGGCGGCCGCTCTTTTGTTGCCCCCTTACAACGAGTTCTTCAAGGTGGGTGTTTCTTCTGCGGGGAACCACGATAACAACATCTACAATGCGAACTGGGCTGAGCAGCATCACGGTCTGAAAGAGGTGAAGGTCAAGGATAAGGACGGGAAAGAGACGGACGAGACGAAGTTCGAGATCAAGGTCCCGACGAACGCCGAACTCGCCAAAAACCTCAAAGGGAATTTGCTGTTGATCCACGGCGATATGGACAGCAACGTTCATCCTGCCGGGACGATGCGCCTGGTGAATGAGCTCATCAAGAACAAGAAGCGCTTCGACTTCTTGCTCTTTCCGGGGGCCAACCATAGTTTTGTCGGCCCTCAGAAAGATTATTACGAGCAGGTGCTGTTCGAATACTTCTCCGAGCATCTGCTCGGCGACTACTATCGCCGCAACGCTGCGATGGGGCGATAGAAGCTTCATCGTCTGTGCCCCAGGGGTTCTGCTTCCCGATTCGGAGGCGGCCCTGGGGCCTTTTCGGTTTTTAAAGGTCAACCGGGGTTAGTCGGGGAGGCCTTGGCCTCGGGTTTCGGGGGCGAAGGGGAGCGCCAGAAGGCCCACGAGGTAGATCAGCGCCGCCGCGGCGACGCCGGTCGCGACCGAGCCGCCCGCCATGCCGATGATGAGTCCGGTGAAGTAGGGGAACGGGATCGTGAGGACCCGGCTGACGTTATAGGAAAACCCCGAGCCGGTGGCTCGCAGACGGGTTGGGAAAAGCTCGGGGAAATAGAGCGCGAAGCCTGCGCTGAGCCCAATCGCGAAGAAGGAGAGCAGTGGGCTGAGTAAGAGCAGCGCCTGATAGGAGACGTTTCCGAGTGTCACGAGCCCGATCGCGACGGGACTGCCGACGAAGAACAGCGCGAACGCTTTGCGCCGTCCCCAGCGTTCGCACAGCCAAGGGAAGGCGAAGACCCCGAGCAGCGTGCCGAGATGGAGCGTGTAAGTGGCGAAGGCCATTCGCTGGCTGACTGTTTTTTCGGGGAGACCTTCGCTGACCGCGGCGACGAGGTTCGGATGCCAGAAGCTGACGTTCATCGCGCCGGCGATCCCCACGAGCGCGAGCGCGACGGCAACTGCAAGACGCCGACGAAGCTGCCGGTCGCGGCCGAACTCCGCCAGCCCGCTCCACACTCCGTCTTTTGGAGCGGCTCGTTCCCAGCGCTCGGGCTCGCGCACACGTGCCCGGATGAGGATGGTGAGGAACGCCGGGAAGATACCGGCCACAAACATCCAGCGCCAGTAGTCGGGGCCCGCATGCCATTGCACCAAGCCCCAGCGAATCGTAACAGCCAAGATCGGGCCGAGAGCCGCGGCGCTTTGGAGGACCGCCGCCGCGAACGCCCGCCGGAAGTTTGGGAACACTTCCGCCACGAGAGCCGCGCCCGCCGCCCACTCGCCTCCGATGCCGAGCCCCGTCAGGAAGCGGATCGCCGCGACCTCTCCGGGGGTGCGGCACAGCGCCGTCAGGCCGGTGAACAGGCAGTACAGCAAGATGGTGAGCATCAGGGTTCGCGTTCGCCCCCAGCGGTCCGCGAGAATGCCGAACACCAGGCCGCCCAACGCCCAGCCCGCAAGGAAGACCCCCATGATCTGCCCTTCGAGGCGCGCCCCGATCTCGGCGTAGCGCTCGGGGCCCAGCATCTGGACGAGCATCGCCTGTTTGGCGAAGTTGAAGAGGGCCGTATCCATGACGTCGAAGACCCAGCCGAGCCAAGCCACGGCGAGCACCAGCCATTGATAACGCGATATCCCTTTCCACCAAGGTGTCGAGGCCTGCATTCTAAGCGATCAGACGGGTGGAGTGAGGCTTTCGCCGCAGGAAGCCGTACCCCGCTCCTGCCTTGGGTGCTATTAGAATCCAAGAGGACTTAGGGGGCGCTCCATTCAGATCAAGCGTTGGAAGCGGGGCGGAGGCTCGGGTGCCGCCCGGTGTCAGGCTTCGGGGCTGTCGGGTGCGAAGCAGAGATCCAGCGAAGCTGGGCGGGGGCTTGGCGCTATCCGGTGTTAGGCTTCGGGGCTGTCGGGTGCGAGGCGGAGATCCAGCGAAGCGAGGTCGGAGGCTTGGGCGCTGCTCCGGTGTCAGGCTGCGGGGTTGTCGGATGCGAGGCGGAGATCCAACGAAGCGGGGCGGAGGCTTGGGTGGTGTCCGGTGTCAGGGTGGGGCGGGCTACAGCGCTTTCGTCACGGAACACTTCCAGATTCATGAACAAGACTTGCGAATCGATTCGCCTGCTTCACACGGAAAGGGGTTTGAAAGGTCGGAACGACTCTTATCAATCCCACTACAGGGCGTTTTGACCTCTATTCCGACCGACCAAGTGTATGGGCGAGCCTATCAGTATTGGCCTAAAGAGCGGAAGGTGATGGGCGGGTTTCCTGGCTGGACGACGATTCCTCGGCATCCTTTCCGGGGGGTGAGAGTGCTCTTTGGTTCCGGTTAGCGTTCAGACGATTCCACAGCATCGGGCTCTTGGTTTGGGCGGGGCATAATAAGCGTATGGCGACGATGATCCCCTCCGTACGCGCGCACCGCGCGCCCCTCGCAGAGTCCGATCCCGAAATCTATGCGTTGATTCAGCAAGAAGAGCAACGCCAAGAGCATAATCTCGAACTGATCGCCAGCGAGAATATCGCCAGTCGGGCCGTCCGCGAGGCGATGGGCAGCGTGCTGACCGACAAGTATGCCGAGGGGTATCCGGGAAAGCGGTATTACGGGGGCTGCGAAGTTGTCGACGAGATCGAGCAGCTCGCGATCGACCGGGTGCGGGAGCTCTATGGCGCGCCCTTTGCGAACGTGCAGGTGCACTCCGGGGCGCAGGCCAATATGGCGGTCTACTTTAGCGTGCTCAAACCGGGGGACACGATCCTCGCGATGAACCTCGCGCATGGCGGGCATTTGACCCACGGCAGTCCGGTGAACTTCACGGGACAGCTTTATAACGTGGTGCCCTACGGTGTGAGCGAGTCCGACGAGCGGATCGACTACGACGAGGTGCGGCGGCTGGCCTTGGAGCACCGCCCCAAGCTGATCGTGAGCGGCGCGTCGGCTTACGCGCGCCAGATCGACTTTCGTCGGTTTCGGGAAATCGCGAACGAAGTGGGCGCGCTGCATATGACCGATATGGCCCATTACGCCGGACTCATCGCCGCCGGGGAGTATGATTCGCCCGTTCCGCATGCGGATTTCGTCACTTCGACGACCCACAAATCGATTCGCGGCCCTCGCGGCGGCATGGTGCTTTGCAACGACGAGGAAGGGATCAAGGCGGTCAACAAGACCGTGTTTCCCGGAATTCAGGGCGGTCCGTTGATGCACGTGATCGCTGGTAAGGCCGTGTGCTTTGGCGAGGCGCTTCGGCCCGAGTTCAAGGAGTATCAGGCCCAGATTCGAAAGAACGCCCGTACGCTGGCCGAAGCGATGACCGCCGAAGGGTTTCGCATCGTAAGCGGAGGGACCGATTCTCACCTGATGCTTGTGGATTTGCGGCCGTTTTCGATTACCGGCAAAGTGGCCCAGATCGTCCTCGATCGCGTGCATATCACGACCAATCGCAACGCGATCCCGTTCGACCCGGAAAAGCCGTTCGTGACCTCGGGAATCCGGCTCGGGACACCGGCCGTGACCACACGGGGCATGTGCGAGGACGAGATGCGCGAGATCGCGGGATTGATCGCGCGTGCTTTGCGCGCGCCCGAGGACGAAGGGGAGCTTGCCGCCGTCGAAAACGCGGTGGTCGAGCTTTGCGGACGGTTTCCGATCCACCAATCGTAAATCGGGCCATAGGTCATAAAAAAGAGGCCGATTTGCCTGTCAAATCGGCCTCACGACTTAGAGAGTTGCGCTAACTGTTTCGGTTCTTAGTTTCCTTAGCGCTGTTGCGCTTCGGGGTGACCGAATTCCTCCTTACGATACTTTATCAAAATCAATTTTTTGAAGTATTAAAGACCTGATTTTAAGACTTTTTGTTATAATTTTAGGATGACGGATGTCATGAAACGATTTAGTGAGGTTTGAATCGAAGACCCTCTTCGAAATGAACCTCGCAAAGAGCGATGATCGACGTTTGGGAAAAGCGTGGGACGCGCCTGGCGTTAAGCGGGGTCTCCGAACCAGCGTTGGGGAGAAAAGATGCTAGTCGGAGACCGCCGCGTGGAGGACTTGTCAAAATAAGCCTCCTCTACAATGATTGTAATTTTGTGCGATCTCTTTAGGACAAAATCCGAAATTTCTCGAAGGGGACGGTAAGAAGGGATCGAGGTAACATACAAGCCATGTCCCCAGAGGAGCCCAACCAGGATCGGCAGTGCGTCTATGACCCGCTGATCGAACTCATGGGCCGCTTCGAGAACGTCAAAATTCAGTCCTCTTCCGGAAACGAGTTCGAGGGGCTGAGCGTCGAAGACACCTTAAAAAAGCACATCGTCGATGGCATCAAAAAGGGGTTGGACGGGCATCTCGATGAGGCACTGAAGATCTACGCGCCTTTGGAGATTATCAACGATATTTTGCTGGACGGCATGAAGGTCGTGGGCGAACTGTTCGGCGCGGGCAAGATGCAGCTGCCCTTCGTGCTTCAGAGCGCGGAAGTGATGAAGTCCTCGGTCCGGCACCTCGAACCCTTGATGGAGAAGATCGAGGGGCAAGAAAAGGGCTCGATTCTGCTTGCGACCGTCGCAGGGGACGTGCACGACATCGGGAAAAACCTCGTCGACATTATCCTCAGCAATAACGGCTACCGGGTGGTCAACATCGGCATCAAGCAGCCGCTGAACAGTATCCTCGACGGGGCCCAGGAACACCGCTGCCAGGTTATTGGGCTCAGCGGGCTGTTGGTCAAGAGCACCCTGGTCATGCGGGATAACCTGCTCGAGATGAACCGGCGCGGTGCCACCCATTTTCCTGTGATTCTCGGTGGGGCGGCCTTGACGCGGGCTTATGTCGAGCAGGATTTACGCTCGCTTTACGAAGGACGCGTGTTTTATGCCCAAGACGCCTTCGAAGGCCTGCGTCTCATGGGAGAGATCACCGGCGGGGAACCCCAGGTGCTTTTGACGGCCCCCAAGGAGCCTCCCTCCGCCCCAAGTGAGGATGCGAAAGAGAGCGAGGAGCCGGACACGGAGACGACACCGCGCGTGCGAAGTCACCGGCTTCCCGACGCGGACCCGACGTTGTACGTTTTCACCGGAGAGCGGAGCGAAATCCAACCAGTCTCGGATCCGCCCGCGCGCCCGTTTTATGGAGCGAGGCGGCACACGAAGTTCGATCTGTTCGAGATGTATCGCTACATCAACCCGATCGCGTTGTTCCGAGGCCAGTGGCAGTTTCGTCGTCAAGAGGGGATGGATAATCTCGCGTTCACCGATTGGCTGGAGGAGCATGCGCGGCCCATCTTCGAACGGATGCAGCGTGAACTGGCGACCCGGATGCAGCCGCGCGTGAAATGGGGCTATTTCCCTTGCCGATCGGAAGGGAACGATCTTCTCATCTATGAAGAGGACGAGCGCACAGAGCGGTTGCGGTTCACTTTTCCGCGCCAGAGAGACGGACGGCGGCTTTGTCTGGCCGATTTCTTCCTCCCGGTCGGCTCCGAAAGGGTCGATACCGTCGGCTTTCAGATCGTGACGATCGGCGACGAGGTCACACGCTACGAGCGTTCCCTGTTCGAAAAGGGGGACTACCAGGATTATCTGTACGTGCACGGAATGGGGGTGGAGTCGGCCGAAGCGCTCGCAGAGTACTGGCACCGCCAGATGCGGATCGAGATGGGAATCGCCGACCAGGAGCCGGAGGCGATGAAGCTTCTCTTTAGCGCGAAATACCACGGAGCCCGGTATTCGTTTGGCTATCCGGCTTGCCCGAACCTAGAGGATCAGGCCAAACTGTTCGATCTCCTCCGGCCCGAGGAGATCGGAATCGAACTGAGCGAGGAGTTCATGCTCATGCCCGAGCAGTCGACTTCGGCCATCGTGGTGCACCACCCCGAGGCAAAGTATTTCAACGTGCGATAGCCCGCTCGAGCTACCGTGCCGCGAGTGCCTTTTGGATCTCTTTCTCCATTGAAGAGACGGTGTGCCGGCCGTCGATGTGCAGGGCGTCCATCATCGTAATGATTCGTCCGTCGCGACCAAGAAGGTAGCGATCGTCTCCGCCCCGCCACCCGAATTTTTCGATGGAAGGATCGACGACGTTCATCCACTCGAAGCGAAAATCTTCGAACACTTTTGCGATTCGGGCGCTTTCTTGGGGGCCGGAGCCACAAATTGCGACCACTTCGAACCCTTGATCTTTGTATTTTTTGTAGAGTTCGTGAATTCGCGGCAACGCCGCGACGCAGCTCAGTCATCCGACCGGCCAAACATTGACGAGAACGATCTTCCCGCGGTAGTCCCGGATATTGAACCGATGTCCTTCGACGCTCGTGAGCGGCAGATCCATGGGCATGCGGGTATAGCCGAGCAGCACCCGCCTTTCCTTCGCGATGCGTTGGGTGGTTTCATTGCGCGAGGACGAGAGCTGGGTGGTGAAGTCCATCAGCTCTTGAGGGGTGAACTGCGCAAAGTGCATGAACGTGAAGACGTTTTTGAGGAGGTACTGCACGGAAGCGTCGAAGTCGCGATCCAATTCGACAATGCGTTGTAGCAGTGCTTTCCGGTCGAATACTTCGCCTTGAGCGTAGGCTTCCCTCGCGCTAAAGAGATCGTTTTGGATTTCTTGGTCGAGGAGGCGGCGCCTATGAGGCTGAAAGGCGGGGTGGGCGAGTAGCGCGGCGCGCATTTCGGCATACTGTTCGCGAAACCGCTGCGTCGCCTCTCGGTCGCGCGGTTGACCCGACCCTCCGTTATGGTTCTCCACGAGCGCTGTAGCCCAGGATTTGAGGTCTTCGGGAAACACGAGCGGTCTTCCGATTGCGAGAAAGAACCGATCGACGATTTTTTTCTCCTCGGAATCGAGCCCGAATCGACGAAAATCGTCATAGACCTCTTTCCACTGGGTCTGGTTTCTGGCAATCGTATCGATTTGAGACTGAATGAGTTGCTCTTGGGACATTTGCCGAATGGCTTGGCAGGCGTCGGGCTCGGGATGTCCCGTCATAAGAGCGGAGAAGAGAAAGAGGGTGGATAGAAAGGAGACCATGAGCTTTGAAGGGAGTGCCTCACTTCCGGGCGGAGGCGGCCTAATCGTTTCCGTCGAACTCGCCTCGGTCGAACAAAGTGTTCCGCATCGCGGCGAGCGAAGAGCCGCCCGCGTTACGCGGGCTTGAGTTGCTTTCGGCGTTCCTTGGCGAGTTGGCGCGTTTTCTCTTTCGTCGACCCTGAGAGTGCGTCGGTGAACTCGACCAACTCGGCGGTCGTAAATTGGACCTGTTCTTTGAGTTCAAACACTTGCAGGATGAGCTGATCGACCCCATAGTCCGTCTCTCGATCGAGCTTGACGATCTGATCGAGAATCTCTTTTCGGTCGAAGGGAAAGCCAAGCGCATAGTTCTCTTTTGCTTTCGAGATCAGGTTGGAGAATTCGTTCGCCTGAAGCTCGTTCTTTTGCGCGTTGGGCACTTTGGGGTCCTCAATCAAGGCTTTGCGGAGCTCGACATATTGGCCGTAGAAGTGTATGGTCGCTGCCATCTCGGTGGGTTTGCCGGCCCCTTGATAATCGTTGTCCACTTGAGCCGCGACCCACTCGTCGAGATCGACCGGGTACAGAGGAAGGTCTTTGGCGGTGTCGAGGAAACGGCGAAGGATCTTCTTCTCGTCGTTGAATCCAAACTCTTTGTACTCTTTGTACAGCTGAGTCCATCGCGCCTGGTTTGCAAGCATGCTCTCCTTAAGTTGCTTGATCTTCGCATCTCGGGTCGTTGCGACTTCTTCGCAAGGACGTTGAGACAGCGCCGAGGTCGTAAGCATGCAGATCGCGAGAGTGAGAAACACGTTAATTTGAGTGAATCGTTTCATGGTGTCCGTTAGTAAAGGATCTTTTTTGAGAAGGCAAAATGAACGAAGCCGAACATTTTGAGATGAAGAGAAAAGCTCGCCGCCGCCGAAAAAGGCGACGACGAGACGACTAGAGCAAGGTTCGATGAGCCCAAGATTTTATCCGGTGGGCTTTGTAAACCAGTAGTAGTAAAAGTCCATGCAGCTGTTGGTGTAGGTGCCCGTGGTATTACCGTCACACATCATGAAGCCGCTTGGATAGGTCGTCGTAACAGGGGCGGCCTTGTACAGAAAGCCCGCGTTGTTTTGTTTGAGCTCTTCGGCGGTTGCCCCACCCGGAATATTGAAGGGTATATAACTCAGCTTCTTCGCCGAAGCATGCCCGTCGACCCACCCGATAGAGGCACTTTGGTTGTGCCGTCCATGCAGGGTGTAAATCTGAGCATAGTTCGGCCGAACTACATTCGCCCGAATGAACCCTCGGCTGTCCAGACTGCCTGTTCGATAGCCAAAGGTGACCGCATCCCCGATGAGGACCGTTTCGGCCGGCAATTCCGCGTCGGACAGTTTACGACTCGAAGCCGCGAGATACCCGATCAATCCATAAGCGAGAGGAGGTGAGTCATCCGCAAAGAAATAAGTAGGTGGCAAGTTTTGCGCAGACATGCAGTCAAGAATCTGCGCATTTTTCATGTAAGGTTGAATGAGTCCCTTGGTCAGATCAACTCTATACCGAGCGATAGGTGTATCGTAATACTGTCTTCCATACCAATAAGCGTAATGATAGACCCCTCCTTCAAAAGTATAAGAGTAGTAAGGAAATCCATCGTCGTAATCACCTGCGTAAAGCAACGATGCCATTGCGCATTGCTTGAGGTTCGAAATACAGGAGATTTTCTTCGCGGACTCTTTGGCCTGGGCGAAGACGGGGAACAGAATGGCCGCAAGGATCGCGATGATGGCGATGACGACCAGCAGTTCGATCAAAGTGAACGCCTTTACGGCGGTTCGAGACTGTGAACGAGTTAAATCCGTTGTGGATTTGTCATAATGATTGCGTGCGATCATGAACTCCTCCGAGGGAATAAGTGAGATGCACACCGCCGCCGCCGGGCAAGGGCGGCGGCAACATGCCGTTCTGGCGGCTTCCCAAAGGAAGCGACCGGAACATCTGAGCTGACCCACGGGGCCACCTTTGGGGGGTAACTCCGGGGACAAAATTCGACAAGAGCGAAGGGCGTTTCCCAACTTGCAAACCACTCCATCGGGCCTTCTGCACGGGCCATCTTGAGATCGCGCCGTTTCTTGAGGCCATGCCGCATCCTGATCCTGAATCGGGAATCAGTCTGAAGCGAAGCGGGAGGGAAGAGTCCTTCATTTTAATGTCTTAAATTTTAAGTACTTGAATTATAAGACAGAATGGAACGCTATGCCAAGGTCTTTTTAAAGATTTTTGCACCCTGACCCGGAGAAGGTGTGGGAGTGTGAGACGTAGGCCGAGAGGAGGTGCCTGAGAAGAGCTTTGCGCGAGCCCTCGAGGCGATTTTGAGGAAAGCAAAGAAAAGCTTCTGCACCTTTGTGTTTGTAACCCCGGCGAGAGCGTTGGTCGGCTTTTGCTGTCCTTTGGTAAGGTGTGAACGAAAGGAAGCGCCAAAAGGGATGGGCTAGGGCCACCCCATTGGCCCTGTTTGGCGATTCTAACGAGTCGGCTTGACGAATAAATAGTAATAAAAATCGAGGCAACTTGCCGTGAATGTGTTGGGATTGCTGGCCCCGTCGCAATTGAGCCATGTATTTGGGTAGGTGGCCGTCAAAGGCGGGTACTTATAGAGGTATCCAAGAGTGTGATAAGCGAGGTAAGCGGAGGTCGCTTGAACGACATTGCCATGATTGAACGGTACATAAGCAAGCTTCCGTGTAGATGCGTGCCCATCGACCCAACCGATGCTCGCACTCCCGAAATGCCGCCCGTGCAGCATATTCAATTGGTAGTAGCTTGCGCTGATGTGCTGGATTCCACTTCGTTGCACGATCCACCCCGTACGGCTTGGATTGAAGCTGAAAGAGGCTGCATCTCCAAAAAGAATAGTCTCGGCTGGCATCTCCGCGCGGGAAAGATTGTAATGGAGCGTCACAGAAGTCGTGGTCGCATAAGCAAAGGGCAGAGTCGAAGCAGGGAAAAAATACATTGCGGGCAATTCGTATGCGGAGGGACAGTCGACGATTTCCGTATTCTTCATGTACGGTTGAATCAAGCCTTTTTTAAGATCGAGCTCTAGCATCGAGGACGGGGTGTACCCTTGCGCGCCGTACCAGTAAACATAATAGGTGACCCCATTTTGCGTGTATAAGTCAAACTGTGGAAATCGGGAGTCATAGTCTTCACAATAGAGTAAGGCTGCCATCGAGCATTGCTTGAGATTGGAGATGCAAACCGCTCTCTTCGCGCTCTCTTTGGCTTGAACAAAAACAGGTAGGAGGATCGCGGCAAGGATTGCGACGATCGTAAAGACCACGAGCAACTCTACTAAAGTGAATGCCTTGGAAAAGGCTCGAGGCGGTATGAGAGGATCAGGCGCGGATAAATCGCCGTCATTTCGTGGAGTCATGATTTTGCCTCCGAGGGAATGAATGGTATGCGCAACGCTTTCGCCATGTCAGGGCAGCTGCCACATGCGCGCTCAGGCAGCCGGCGGGCAGCCACCAGAGCATCTGAGTCAGTGCAAGGAAGAGTCCTTCCGTGATGGGAAGCATCGCGACTCCGAGCGCAAAGCTGACGAGAATCAGCACGATCAAGATTTGGTAGGAAGCGCGAACCGCATGAAGGATGGCGAGGCGGCCCGTCAGCCATCCGGCGACGATCGGGGCGACGATGACGAAGACGAGAAAGATAAGCGTGAGGGGGCTGGCGTCGGGAAGGGGGATCGGCTCGGGGAGGATCTTACGCATATCGCCGTAGACATAGCTAAGCGAACTGACCGGAGCGGGAAAGAACAGGCGGTATTCCATCATCAGGAACGCGCAAAGAGCGGCTTGTCCAAAGAAGATGAGTGCGTAAGCATTCGGGAGGCCGAGTTTTCGCCCCAAGAGGCCTGCGGGTTGGTGGCGCAGCCACGCTTCCAAAAACCGCGTGCCGATCTCGGCGGTATTGCCGTATTGACGGATCGCCCGGATCGCCGCTTCGGTTTCGTCCATACCCTTTTGAACGTTGCTATGGGTCCGAGCTTCTAGCCCGTCCAGGGTCTCTTCGCGTAAACGGCGTCGCTCGTGGATCGGGACCAGCCCGACTAGGGGGGCCACCAGATGGTCCACGTAGTCTTCGAGCATTTCGGCGGGTGTGACCTCGGGAGTGGATCGTGGGGCTTCGGGGAACCGGATCAACTTCGATGCATCCATGAGCTCGGACGGGCAGATTACGTCGACCGCGATTCGAAAGAGGCTTGCAGGAGTGCCTGAACACAAGAGGTGCCGCCGCTGATGAGGCGATCGTAAGTCGAGGTGAATTCGCGCCACTCGCGAATCTGCTTTTCAAGCTCCTTCAAGCCGCGCTCGGTCAAGGTATAGACTCGCCTCTGCCGCTCGCCGGGAGACTGCGCCCATTCGCTCACGATCAAGCCTTCACCTTCAAGATCGCGTAGCACAGTGTATAAGATCCCGTCGTTAAAGCTCATCAAATGATTGCTTTGCCGCTCGACCTCCTGGATAATGCCGTAGCCGTGTCGCGCTCCTTCTCGCAGGATCGCAAGGATCATTGTGATGGCGTGTGGCTTGGACAGCTGGGTCTCTTTCCGTTCCTTCATCATATAAACATATTAAATTTTAAGTGCTTGGATTATAAGCCGAAAAGTCTCTCGATGCCAACCCAATTATGAAATTTTGTGATTTTAAGCTCCTTTGAGGGCATGCGCAGAGGCATGCCGAAGGCGAGGAAGCCATTCTCGTATTGCGCAGAGGTAGGAGGCTAAGATGAGAACCAAGAAGATGGTTTGAAAGGAATCCGCCAGGTAGAGCACATGGGTTCGAACGTGAGCCGCTGCGGCATATTGAGTGGCTGCGACGCATCCTAGCAAGAGACTGGCGAGCGCTGAATGGCGTGCCCAGGGAGTTTTCCAAAGTAAGAAAATACCGGCAATCCAGAAAAGAGCGATGAGACAAGGAACGATGGACGTCTCCCAGGAAAAGCTCAGGACGCCCGCCACGTCCCATCCCACCTGTTTCTGAAGCATGATGACCGCGATATTGGTCGCAAAAGCGCTGATGAGGCCTAAAAGGATGATGATGGGGCTTTTGGGCTTCCACAAAAAGAAGAGAGCAAACAGCACGAGAGCCATTACGAACGAGCCAGTGCTACCGAGAACCACGCCGGAGAGCATTCCGCCTACGGCAGTGTTGTACTTGAGATACCAGTACAGGTTGCGTCCTAGGCGGTATCCGACGAAAACTTTGGGGCCGGCAGACCATCGTAAAGCCAAGAGAACGAGGCTCATCCCCAATCCTGCTCCGTAGACCCATTTGGGGATTGATTTGAGCTGTCCTTGAAAACCTAAAACGATCAAGATCATTGGGAATGTAAGCCAGCCGCTTTCTTTAAAGCAAATGGCAAGACCCGTGCAAAGCAATGCGGCCCACCATCTCTTTGTGAGGCTGGCTAGTAACGCGCCCATGATGAGGCAATCCGTCCATAGATCCGGTTGATCTTTCCAGCTTGTGAGAAGAGCGCTGGAGGGGGAGAAGAGTTCGTGGTCCGGCAGGAGAAAACTTAGCGGCGGAAGATAAAATCGAGTGCAGCCAAAAAGGAAAACGCTGGCCAGGGCAATCCACCGATTGCGAGTGAGATAGTAGGTGGCCATCCCAAATAATCCAAGATAAATTAAGTTCAGAATGACCGATACGACAAAGAAAAGATGAATCTTTTCGTAGCCGAACGTATGCCATTGCAACCATAACGTCTGCATCGTCAACGGTCGCCAGTACTCGGTCATGAGCGTCCAGCTTTCCGTCCACCAGTCAAATGTATTGGCAAACGTGGATTTTGACTCGATTGCCGTTACAAGCATGTAAATGTCGACGTCGATCATGCTTGCTTCGAGCGATGCTTTAGGATGAGTAGGCGGCGAAGGGATATGCCGGATGCTCGTTAAGATCACTCCGAGGCTCACGAGGCAGAGC
The DNA here is from genome assembly GCA_037189405.1 of bacterium. Taxonomy (GTDB): domain Bacteria; phylum Armatimonadota; class Fimbriimonadia; order Fimbriimonadales; family Fimbriimonadaceae; genus JBBCJD01. Next base: position 50,274 of record JBBCJD010000004.1, on the reverse strand, counting down.
GCACCTGCGAAAAGACGATTCTTGGAGAACCAACAGATGAAAGCGTGCATGAAAGTTCGGTCCTGAATGCTTGCTAGAAGATCTAGTGAGTCCCATTGTACTGCGGGCGTGGCAAATTTTCTAGCGGTGGCATTGCGAAAGATCGAGGCAGCTTGTAAAATAAGGGCGCCATGACCTTCCCGTCTGGAATCGACCTTTTAAGGAAGGGCTTGAGTTGCCTGGCTTGACCTCAGAACAGCTTCGGCGCCAGGAGATCAAGTACGTTCGGATCTGCCTGATCGCCGCTGTATTCTTTTCTCTCATTCCCGCGCTTTACGCATGGCTGAGCCCGTTGCCGGGCTCACGCTATCTGGGCATGCAGTACAACACCGACGACCACATGGTCTATGCGGCATGGATGCGTCAGTCGATGGATGGGCGGTTCTTTTTCGACAACCGCTTTACCGACGCGCCCCAGCCCGGCCTTACGGTCAACCTACTGTTCCTTCCCCTCGGGTGGGTTGCGAAGCTGTTGGGTATTCCGCTGACGATGACGCTCGCCCGAGCGGCGTTCACCGGCCTTTTTGTCTGGTTGTTGTATCTGTTTTTGCGGCGGCTGCGGCTTGACGTCTATACGCTAAAACTTGCGCTCAGCCTGACGGTGGTGGGAGGTGGTCTGGGGTTTTTGGTATGGCATCACTTTGGGGTCGATCTGGTGCGGCCGGGTTCGCGGTGGATGGCGCCGCTCACCGGAGGGAAACTGCCGATCGACGTGTGGCAGCCCGAGGCGTTCGTTTTTCCTTCGATGCTGACGAGCGCGCTTTTCATGGTGAGCCTGTGCTTCATTCTCACCGCGTTTCTCGCCTTTTTAAGCGCGCGTGAGAGCGCAGCCCGCGTCCCGCTCGGATGGATCGCGATGTTTCTGCTGATGAATATGCATAGCTACGATGTGCTGCTCATCGCGCTCGTGATGCTTGGATTTTTGGCCGCTTCTTGGCGGCAAGGACAGGTGACGCCGGCATGGCTTGGGCGGGCCGGCATCATCGCGTCCGGGGCGATTTTGCCCGCCCTCTGGTTTCTCTATGTGGTCCGGCACGACCCTGTATTCGCGCAGCGTGCAGCCGACGAAACTCTGGCAACGAATTTCCGGACTGTCCTATTCGGGTTCTTCCCGATGATCCTCCTCGCATTTGCGGGGGCTTGGCCGCGTTTTAGAAGTGAGAGGCCCGACGAGGAGAAAAGGCGGAGCCGAGTTCACTATGGGGGAATGATGCTAGGAGGGGGGCTTTTAATAGCCCTCGCAATCGGTTCAGGTTTACACCGCGGAGATCAGGCTTTTCTACAGGCGCCATCTTGGGGGATAGCCTTTGTCGCAGCATGTGCCGCGGCAGCTTTGCTAGGCACTTCGAACCCGACGCGCAACCTTCTTTGGTGTTGGGCGCTGGTGGGGATTGTGGCACCTTATTTTCCCGCTGCCTTTCAACGCAAGCTTGCTATGGGACTAAGCATCCCTTGGGCGATTTTGGCTGCTCTCGGGCTTGCAGCGTTGATGCGGGAGCGGGATCGTTCGACGCGGAACCTCGTGACTGTCCTTGCTTTGGTGCTGCTTTCTGCGACATCGATTCGATGGCTGTTTCGCGAGATCCAAGGAGTTCAGCAGAACGTCTCGAACACTACGCGGCATCCGGTATTCCTGGGGCCGGAGACGCAGGAGTTACTGGCGATCTTGGATCGTGATTCGAACTCACGACGATTGGTGGTCGCGATTCCCGGGATGCCGTCCCAGTATATCGATTCGCGTTCTCAAGAGCCGGTGCCGGATGCGTTCGGTCCCCCGCTTTTGCCCGATTTGTCTCCGATCCTGTCCGGGCTGACGGGGGTATACACCTATGCGGGACATTGGAGCGAGACACCGGACTATAACCGGAAGGTCGGAGCGTTGCTGAATCAGGTGTTTTTCGCCACCGCCGATCCGCAGGAGCGTGTTCGGTTTCTTACGGAGATTCAGGCGGATTACCTCGTCGCCCCCAATCTCGCGGCGTATCCCGACGCCGGCTTTGCCGATCTACGCGATCTGGGCGAAGTGATCTTCGAAGGTCCGCGCTTCCTTTTGATTCGGCTCTAGTCGGAAGATCCAAGGGCCGGATGAAGCCAGAGCCGCCCCGCGGACGAACGAACGCGCTCGAAGTGCACCCCGAAGACTTGGTCGATAGCGGGACCGGCCAGCGCGTCTTCGGGCAGGGCGTCTAGGATCAGCCGGCCTTGATCGAGGAGCAACACGCGGTCGGCGAGAGCGGCCACAAGGTTCAGATCGTGCAGCGCGAGCAGAATGGCTTTTCCTTCTGCGGCCAGTTTGCGAAGTCGCTTCACTAACTGGATCTGGTGCGTGAGATCGAGGTGCGCGGTGGGCTCGTCGAGCAAGAGAATCGGCGTGTCTTGCGCCAAGGCCCGCGCCAGAAGCATGCGCTGATGCTCTCCGCCGCTGATCTCTATCGTGGAACGATCCGCGAACGCCTCGCAGTCCATCTGGCGCAATGCCTGATCGGCCATGCGGCGGTCTTCCACCGTATCGAAGAGTGCTTCAGAACGAGCCAAACGACCCATGGTAACGACCTCTCGCACGGTGAAGGCGTAGGGAGTTTCCTCGCGTTGGGGAACGAAAGCTACTTGGCGCGCGAGCTCTTGCGGGGGAAGGCGGCTTAATGACCGATCGCCGAGCCAGGCCTCCCCGTCTAGAGGTGCGAGCGTGCCGGAGAGCGTTTTGAGGAGGGTCGATTTCCCGGACCCGTTTGGGCCTAAGAGCGCCGTGACGGTCCCGGGCTCGAGTGAGAATTCGAGGTCACAAAGTACTGGCCTTTCGGGCGCGTACCCGCAAGCGAGGCAGCGGCAGGCAAGAGGACTCTTCATGCAGGTTTAGCCCTGTTTCTTGCCCGAATCGAGATGCACGAAGGTGCCCATGAGCGTCTTTTCGGCTCCGCCGGTGTCGCCGCTTTGCAGGGCCTGAAGGGCTTGGGTGACCTCGTGCGCTTCGGCTAGCCGCCCCTCGGAGCGTAGCAAAGCCTGGGTCTTTTGAAGCTCCTGGATCGCACCCATCGCGGTGACCTGGCCCGTCTTGAGCCCCATCATCGTCTTTTCGACGGCGCGAGAGGCCTCGGAGATTTCGGCGGCTTGGCGTACTCGCGAATCGACGGGTGCTCCATAGCGGGCGGCATCCGCGGTGAACTCCATTGCCAGGTCCAATTCGATCGACTCGCGTTGGCCCGTAATCGTATCGTCGTAGCTGAGGCGTCCGCCGGCCACCCGGTAGTGACCGAGTGGATGGTTTGGAAACTCCAGGTCCACCACCTTTTGCAGCACGGAGCCGCGCTCCATATCCGAAAGCCCGATCGCGATTTCACCCGAGCCGACGATCTCCGGGGCTCGCATCGAGACCCAACGTGCAAGTTTCAGCTCTAACTTTAGATTCATCGCGACGACCGTCATGAGCTTTTCGAGCTCGGTGCGGAAGATCTCCGGGATGAGGTTCGGTTGGGGGATATAGTAGTAGTTTCCGCCCGATTTCTTGGCCATTGAAGCTAAAAGCTCTTCGTTATAGTCGGGACCGAAGCCGAGGAAGGTGCTGGTGATCCCTTGGGCCTTGATATTCGCCGCGTGCTGCACGAGAGAGGGAAAATCTTTGATGCCGGCCGTAGGGTCGCCATCGCTCAATACCACCATGCGTGTGGCTCGGCGAGATTCTTGGCTTTGGAGTTGTTGCGCTGCGACTAGCAGACCGTCGTAGAGGTTCGTGGTGTTGCCCGGCATTAGACGAGCGATGCCGTCTTTGATCGGCTGCTTGTTGGTGACGCGTTGCGGAGGCATGAGGATGTCGACGACCTCTTCGAAGGTGACGATGCTGAGGATGTCGTCCGGACCCAAAAGATCGACCACGTAGGCACACGCCTGTTTAACGTAGTCGAGCGGAGGACCTTCCATCGAGCCGGAGCGGTCGATCACGAGGCAGAGGTTAAGAGGGGTGCGCGCGCCGCCGGAACCGCTGGCGGTGAGTTCGATCAAAAACTGCTCGCGCGCGGGTCCGTTGGCGAGCGTCGCGCCGCGCGAGGGGACGATCTCTGCGCTGAGCGCCTTCAGTCCGGCCATCGAACTGGTTCGGTTGGGGTCGGGCAGGGGTGCGCCTCCCCCCGCCAAGGGATCGCCTGGGTTGGGCAGGCCGGTCAAGACGGTCCGGTGCGGGTCGAAGCGCTGGGTTTGGTCCACGGTATCTATTCTAACGCGGCCCGCCCGGGAATCGTCACTGAGGCTCGGCTCGTGAAACGTCTCACGGAACGATTTCGAGACAAATCGGAGGGTAGCGTGGTGCCGGAGTGAATCTCGCGGGGTAGCTTTATAACCACACATGACCACCATTCTGGCGACTTGGGAAAAGCCCGGCGAAGTTGCGATCCGATCTGCGTGGGAGGCACGCGCCGGTGGCGCGGACCTGAGGACAACCCTCGAAAAGGGCCTTGCCTGCGCGGAGATGGACCCCACGCTACTTGCGATCGGTCTCGGGGCGCTTCCGAACAGCGATGGAGAGGTCGAGCTCGACGCTTCGATGATGGACGGCGCGGATCTTTCGGCCGGCGCGGTCTGCGCGATGCGGGGCGTCGTGCCCGCGATCTCGGTCGCCAGGCGAGTGATGGAGCGGACGCGGCATATGATGCTCGCGGGGGATCAGGCCCGGCGTTTCGCATTGGAGGAGGGCTTTCGGTCCCAGAGTTTGATGACGTCGGAGAACGTCGGGCATTACAAGGCGTGGCTGAATAACGAAACCCAGATGAAGGATCTCTACGTCCATTCGCTGGACGATGTACACGGCGATACGATCACGATGCTGGGGCACGAATCGCCCGGCCATGTGGTCGCGGCCAGTTCGACCAGCGGCCTCGCCTACAAGCTTCCGGGGCGCATCGGCGACTCGCCGATCATCGGAGCGGGGATCTACGCCGACGACGAAGTGGGGGCGGCGGGCGCGACGGGCTATGGCGAAGAGCTGTGGCGCGGCGTGGCGTCGTTTCGCACCGTCGAGGCGATGCGCCGCGGGCTGAGCCCGCAGGAGGCGTGCGAGGACACGATCCGTCAACTTCTGCGCCGCCAACCGAATTGTCTCGATATTCCGTGCGTGGTGATCGCACTGGGCAAAGACGGTGAGATCGGGGCCGCGACCACGAAGGAGCCGTTTCCGCTTTGGATCTGCCGCGACGGCCAGATCGAAATGCGCCGCTACGAGCCGATCGACCCCGCTTCGGCCTCTCGCTGAGCCGAAGCGAACCGGCCGGTCGGGTCGGAGGGCGAATGGCAAACGATCCCCGCGATCGGGGACGTAAAGAGGGGAGGAACGCGATGGCAAAACTGATCGGTACCGCAGGACACGTCGACCACGGCAAAACGACCTTGATCAAGGCGCTTACCGGCATCGACGCCGACCGATTTCCCGAGGAGAAGGATCGAGGGCTGACGATCGATATCGGGTTCGCCTATATCGATCTGCCCGAACATGGCCGCGTCTCTATCGTGGACGTGCCCGGGCACGAGAAGTTTCTGACGAACATGCTGGTGGGCGCGCTCGGAATCGACGTCGCGCTGCTTTGCGTCGCGTCCGACGAGTCGGTGATGCCCCAAACGCGTGAGCATTTACAGATTTTGGAGCTGCTGCCGGTCGACCAACTCGTGGTGGCGATGACGCGCAAGGATCTTGTGGACGAGGAGATCCTGGAGTTTGCGATGGAGGAGGTCCGCGAGACCATCGCCGCGACGCGTTTCGGGACGGCGACGCTGGTGCCCGTTTCGGCGATCACCGGCGAGGGGTTGGAGACGCTCAAAACCGAGCTTGCGGCCGCGCTTTCGAAGGAATCCAAGCCGATCGAGGGGTTGTGGTACTTGCCGATCGATCGAGCGTTCAGCGTCAAAGGTCATGGCTGCGTGGTGACCGGCACCTTGGCTCAGGGACGAGTTCGGGTGGGCGATCGAGGCTATCTGGAACCCGGCCACACCGAGGTCCGCGTGCGTTCGATTCACCACCACGGCGCGAGCCTCGAAGAGACCGAGAAAGGGCGTCGCACGGCGATCAATCTCGCGGGAATCAAGTTGGAAGACTTGCGCCGAGGTCAAGCCATCGGCGCGCCGGGCGCGCTCTTCGAGACCGTTTGCTTCGACGGGCGCGTCAAATGGGTGGGCGCGGCGAAACACGCGATGCGCGTACGGGTCTCGATCGGCTCGGACGAGGCGTTCGGCAAGCTGTTTTTGAACAATCACGACCCGGACCTCGTGCAGCTTCGTTTGGAGCGTCCTGTGGCCGCGGCGCTGGGGCAGCCTTTCGTGCTGCGACGCTACAGTCCTCCCGACGTGCTTTGCGGAGGGCGAATCAGCGTCCCGCTCGCCAAACCTCGCCGCAAGGGCGAGGAGGTCCAGGCCCTGGAAGCGGGGGGCGAAGACGCGGGCATCTTGCAGGTGCTGGCCGGAAAAGAGCAGGGCGTTTCCACCGAGGAGATCTGCCGTCAGTTGGGGCGCACGCCCCAAGCGCTCGGAGACGTGTTCGAGAGGCTGCAAGGCGAAGGGCGGATCGTCGGATTCGCGGGGCTTTGGTTCGAGCCCGAGGCGTTCGAACGGGGCGTGGGGCAGTGGCTGGCGGCTCTGGAAACATTGCACGAAAAGCATCCGATGCAGGGGTACCAGGCCCGAGAGCGCGCTCTCGCCGAAGCCGGGCTTACCTGGAGCGGCAAGCCGCTCGATCGCATCGTCGCGCGCCTCGCGGCCGAAGAGCGCGTGGTTGCCTCCGGGCCGAACGTGCGCTTGCCCGACTTCAAGGTGCGCTTGAATGACAAGCAGCAGGCGTTTTTGGCGCGGATCGTCCAGGCGCTGGAAGCCAAGGGCGTCAACACCCCCTCGCCCGAGGAACTGGCTCAAGAGCTCGGCGTTCCGATCCACGGTGTCCAAGAGATGCTGAAGATCGGTTCGCAGGTAGGGGAGATTCTGACGGTTCCGCCGGGGCTGATCTACACCGCCCGGCAGATTGAAACGGTCAAACAGGCGCTCAAGAAAAGCTTCGGCGAGGCTCCGTTCGCCGCCGCCGAGGCGCGTGAAGTGCTTAGCACTTCGCGCAAGTACATGATTCCGCTTTTGGAGTACCTCGATTCGGCACGCTTTACGGTAAGAATTGGGGACAAGCGCAAGATCTTGTAGGCTCCGCGCCCGCGCCCTTTTGTGCAACACTTAGGGCCAGATGGGGATGAGCCTGGGCAAAAGCGGATGCCAGAATCTGGCGATCTCGACTCGCCGTGAGTGGCTGCTGCCCACCGGGACGGGCGGTTACGCCATGGGGACGGTGAGCGGCATCAATACGCGCCGCTACCACGGCCTGCTGGTCGCGAATACTCCGCGGGGGCGTCAGGTGCTGTTGGCGGCGGTCGACGCCTCCGTGCAGTTGGAGGCCGAGATCCTCGATCTGTCGGCGAATCAGTACCCCGGCACGATCCACCCGCGCGGATACAGTCACCTCCAATCCTTCTCCTGCGGCGAGGACGCGCGGTGGCGGTTCGAGGAGGGGGCGATGCGCGTCGAAAAGCGCCTGCGGATGCATCCGGGGCGAGACGCGTGCACGCTCGAATACGAAAACCTCGGCGAAATGCCGATTCTCGTGACGTTGCGCCCGCTCGTGTCGCACAAGCCGTTCCACGAAAACTTTTCCGAGCGCGAGAGCTACCCACACGAACTGAGCTTTCCCAAAGGGCGGACCGAAATCGAACACGGAGGCGTTCGGCTTCATCTTTCGCACCCCGGCGCGCAGCGCGTACCCGTGCAGGGCTGGTACTACCGGTTCGAGCATCAGCGGGAGATTGAACGGGGCCTCAACTCTCGCGACGATCTGTTCTGCCCATGCGAGATCCGCTACGAACTGTTTCCCGGGGATATTGCGCGCCTTGTGGCTTCGACCGAACCCGACGAAGCGCCCATGCCCTTTAGGCAGGCCTCGGCGATGGAGGCTTCTTCGCCGATCGAGACGCTTCGAGAGGGGGCCGGAGCGTTCCTGGTGCGCAAGAACGGACGGCTGGGGTTGCTCGCGGGTTACCCTTGGTTCTCGGAATGGGGGCGCGATGCGATGATCTCGATTCCGGGGCTGTGCCTTTGGACGGGGCGAATCGCCGAGGCGCGTGAGATTTTGCGCGGCTATACCGCGAAGATGGACGAGGGGTTGATTCCGAACCGCTTCGCCGAAGGGGACGACGCGCCGCATTACAACACAGTCGACGCGACCCTTTGGTTTGCGAACGCCGTCTACGAGACACTTGAAGCGGAGTGGGAGCCGGAGTTCGCCGCTGAGATGCACGACGCGCTAACTGAGGTGTTCGATCATCACGTGCGTGGGACGAAATATGGGATCCAGATGGACCCGGAGGACGCGCTGCTGACCCAGGGCGAGACCGGGGTTCAACTCACCTGGATGGACGCCAAAGTCGGGGATTGGGTCGTGACTCCGCGTTACGGCAAACCGGTCGAGGTCAACGGGCTCTGGATCAACTTCTTGCGAGTGTTGGAGCGGCTGAGCGAGCGTCTCGGCCGCCCCTCTGAGCGGGCGGCCGAACTGGCGGCGCGCGCCGAAACGGGCTTTCAAAAATTCTGGCACGAGGTGCGGGGGCACTATCTGGACACGGTGCATCCCACCGACGCCTCGCTTCGGCCGAACCAGCTTATCGCGATGGCACTGCCGTTCGGTCCCGCCAAAGGGGAGCGGGCGGTGCGCGCGTTCGACCGGGTGACCCGAGAGCTTTTGACGCCGCGCGGGCTTCGCACGCTCAGCCCACGCGAGTCGCACTATCGAGGTCGATTCCAAGGGCCGCTGCCAGAACTTGACGCTGCCTATCATCAAGGCACGGTTTGGCCATGGCTTCTGGGCTCGTACGTCGGCGCACTTCTGCGTTTGAAAGGGGACCGCATTCGAGCTCGCGAGATCCTCGAAAAGGCGATGGAATCGCTGGGAGAATACGGTCTCGGGGGGATTTCGGAGTGTTACGACGGGGACCCGCCGCACGAGCCTGGAGGCTGCCCTTGGCAGGCCTGGAGCGTCGCCGAGGTGCTGCGCGCCTGGTGTGAATGGGAGCGGAGCGAACCGATCGCCGAATCGAGCGTAAAAGGAAGGGAAGAAGGAGACCGATGACATCCCCGCAAGTGCTTTTCGTCTGTATTCACAACTCGGGCCGCTCGCAGATGGCCGAGGCGATTTTCAACCACGAGGCGCAAGCGTCCGGCTCGCCGTGGCGCGCGATCTCCGCAGGAATGTATTCGGGCGGGGTCCTGAACCCACTCGCGATGGACGCGCTCGGCGAGATCGGCGTGTCGGTCGCAGGGTTGAAGCCGAAGCAGATCGCGCCTGAGATGCTGGAGGCCGCCTCGCACGTGGTGGGGATGGGATGCGGCGTCGACGGCTCCAGCTGCCCGGTGCCGTTTTCGATCGACGAGGATTGGGGTCTGGACGACGCAAACGAGCAGCCCATGGAGAAGATTCGCGAGATCCGGGACGCGATCCGGCAAAAAGTGCGGGTATTTCTCGAACGAAACGCGCCGAAATCCGGTTAAACGGTACGATTCTTGCCCATTAGGAAGACACATTGAACGAGATTGAGATTTCCGACGGCGCGGCGGCGAAGGCCGCGCCTCCGCCTGATTGGCGGGAGATGCTTCGCGCCGCGGTGGCTTCGCCTGCCTTTGTGCCCGGCGTTTTGCTTGCGATCGGGCTGACGGCGGTGTTCTGGTCGCTTTTCGTCAAGCTGCCCGACCTTTGGATGAGCGAGGACGGCTACTATTCCCACGGCTTTTTAATTCCGTTGATTTCGGGCTATATCGTCTATAAGTGGTGGCCGAAGCTCCGTCAGACGCCCGTCAAGACCGGGTGGGTGGCGCTGGTGCCGCTGCTGCTTTTGTTCGGCGTGGTCCGCGCGGCGTACCTTACGAACCTGACGCAGATTCTGGCCCTCAGCTTGATCGCGGCGCTGCTGCTCAGCATTTGGTTCGTGGCCGGATGGCGTTGGATGCTTGCGCTGAGCTTGCCGGTGATGTACCTCGCGTTCGCCCTGCCCCTTTGGACCGGTGCGATCGACGTTTATACGAACCCGCTTCAGATCCTTTCGACGAAGGTCGCGTTCAGTTTGTTGAGCACGATGGGGTTCGAACCGTACCAGGACAACTCCACGACGATCATGCTTGGGGGCTTCGTTCTGGACGTCGGGATTCCTTGTAGTGGACTCAAGCTCGTGCTCGCGGTGACGGCGTTTACCGCGTTCTTCGTGCTCATCGCGGGGCTGCGCTGGTGGGCGAATCTGCTCATGATCGCTTTGATCTTGCCGCTGTGCCTCTTCATCAACGGGTTGCGGATCGCCCTGATCGGGATGGTCGGCGACATGTACGGCAGCGAGGCGGGGCATACCTTCCACGACTGGAGCGGCTATATCACGCTGCTCGTGTGCTTCTTCTTGCTCTTCAAATTCGCGAGGTGGCTCGGATGGAACGACTGATGCTTAAAAACCCGATCGTGAAACGCGCGGTGGCGCTTGCGGCGCTGTTCCTGCTTTTCGGAGGCGTACTCGCCCTCTCGACGCGGAAGGACTACGACGCGAAGACCGAGCAGTGGATGGAGGAAAAGGCTCCGCTTCGGTTCGACGGGTACACGATGCTCCCGAGTGCGGACAACCCGATGCAGTCGTACCGGATGAACGAGAGCACCTACAGAGCGCTCGCCCCGTTCGGCATCGTCAGCCGGGTGTATATGCAGGGGAACGATCTCTACGACGTGGTGCTGATCGCCAGCCAGAGCAAGGACAGCTTCCACGACCCGCGTATCTGCTTCGGTTCTCAAGGCTGGGAGCTCGTGGACCTGGAAACGGCGCAGGTGCAGACCAAAAATCGCGGTACGGTGCCCGTGACCGTCGCGCGGATGGACGGCCCTCAAAAAGACCAGCTGACCGTGTTCTTCTATCGCGGTCCCGACGGGTTCCACGCGGCGACCTGGCGCGTGAAGCTTGGGATGTTCCTGGAACAGCTCAAAGGCGGACGCAATATCGACGGCGTGTTCTATCGCATCATTCCGAATCATAGCGGTGCGACCCGCGATGACCTGCTGGTCTTTACCGCGGAGTATCTCGACGCGGCGTACGAAACGAGCGGCGGCTACTTCTAAGCAGCCGTCCCGGGGCCGCCTCGCCCTTGCGCGCAGGCGGCTCAAAAGGGCACAATGAATTCCCTCGCCTCTTTTTAACAAAAGGATGGAGGCGAGCGCGCGCCCATGCAGACACTCGCCGGAATCGTTCTCGCCGCCGGAAAAGGCACCCGTATGAAATCGGAGCTGCCCAAAGGCCTTCACGCGGTGGGCGGCCTTCCGATGGTCGAGTTGGTCGGCCGGGCGATGAAAGAAGCGGGCGTCGTACGTCCGATCCTCGTGATCGGACATGGTGGAGACGCGATCCGCGAGGCGCTGGGCGAGAGCTATGTTTACGCTTGGCAACATGAGCAAAAGGGCACCGGTCACGCGGCTCGGATGGGCGCCGACGCCTTGGAGGCGTTCGACGGCCCGGTTCTGATCGCTCCGGGAGACGCGCCGTTGCTCGAAGCGGAGACGTTGCGTGGCTTGGCCGAACACCATACTCGGTCCGAAGCCGCTTGTACCGTGGCGACCACCACGCTCGAAAATCCGACCGGGTACGGCCGCGTGATCCGCGACGCCATCGGGCGTCCCACGGCGATCGTCGAAGAGAAGGACGCGAGCTTGGCTCAGCGTGAGGTCCGCGAGGTCGCGGTCAGCCTGTATTGCTTCGACGCGCGCAAACTGATCGAGGCGCTCCCGTCGCTGAGCGCGGAGAATGCCCAGGGCGAATACTATCTAACCGACCTCGTCGCGCTGCTGGCGGGTCGGGGAGAGCGGGTCGAGGCGTTTGCGATCGAGGACCCCGAGAGCGTGATGGGCGTCAACGACCGCTGGCAGTTGGCCGAAGCGGAGCAGACCCTCCGCCTGCGCATCCTCAAATCCCATGCTTTGAACGGGGTGACGATTTTGGACCCGGCCACCACCTACGTCGGCCCGGACGTTCGCATCGGGGCCGATACGGTCTTGGAGCCCTCGACCCACCTCGTCGGCGAGGTCGTTGTGGGCAGCAACTGCCGATTGGGGCCCTGTACGCGTATCCGCGACACCGAGATCGGCGACGGCTGCTACGTGTACATGAGCTATGTCAACGGCGCGCGCCTGGGCGAGGGGGTCAAGATCGGTCCCTACGCGAATATCCGGCCGGAGAGCGAGATCGCCGCAGGGGTCAAGATCGGCAATTTCGTCGAGATTAAGAAATCCACTCTGGGCGAAAAGACCGCCGTGTCGCACCTCACGTACCTCGGGGATGCGATCGTTGGCGCGGGCGCGAATATCGGCGCAGGCACGATCGCCTGTAATTACGACGGTTTCTCGAAACATCGCACGACGATCGGCGACGGCGCCTTCGTCGGGTCGAACAGCACGCTGGTCGCGCCGGTCACCATCGGCGAAGGGGCCATTGTGGGAGCGGGAAGCGTGATCACGCAGGACGTTCCTTCGGACGCTTTGGCGATCGGAAGGGGCCGACAAGAGGTAAAAGAAGCATGGGCAACGCAGTGGCGGAAAAAGAAAGAAGCAAACCGATAGAGCAAAGGAGCCTTCAGGGGATGAAGCTCTTCGCCGGCAACGCGCACCTGGACCTAGCGGGCCGGGTCGCTGAACATTTGGGCGTCCGGCTCGGCCAGATGACCTCGACCAAGTTCAGCGACGGCGAGATCCGGATCATGGTCGACGAGAGCGCTCGGGGCAACGACGTCTTCATCTTGCAACCCACCTGCGCGCCGACGAACGACTCGCTGATGGAGCTGCTCATCATGCTGGACGCGTTCAAGCGAGCCTCCGCGACGAGGATCACCGTCGTGATCCCTTATTACGGCTACGCGCGCCAGGATAAGAAGATCAAACCGCGCGAGCCCATCACCGCGCGCCTGGTGGCGGATCTGATCACCACAGCGGGCGCGAACCGAGTGGTCACGATCGATCTGCATGCCCAGCAGATTCAAGGATTTTTCAACATGCCGGTCGATCATCTCTACGGCGGGCCGATCATCGGTCGCTACCTGATCGACCAAGGCTATCGCGATTCGGAGGACGTCGTGATCGTCTCGCCCGACGTGGCGGGGGTCGGGCGCGCCAAAGCCCTGGCCGAGATGCTCGACTCGCCGTTCATCGTGATCGCCAAACGCCGTCCCGAGCCGAACAAAGTCGAAGTGCTGGAGATCATCGGCGAATTCGAAGGCAAGCGCTGCATCATGATCGACGACATGATCGATACGGGCGGCTCGATCATCTCCGGGGCGGAGGCTTTGCTCTCGCGCGGCGCAAAGGAAGTGATCGCCACCGCGACCCACGGCGTGTTTAGCGGGATGGCCGCGCAGCGGTTGCAAGACAGCGTGATCTCGCAGGTGGTCTGCCTCGATACGCTGCCGCTGGGCCGAGAGAAAGAGGTGCCCAAGCTCACGGTTTTGCCTTGCGCGCCCTTACTCGCGGACGCGATCCGGCGAATCCATCTCAACGAGTCGGTGAGCGAGCTGTTCCAAGACTGGCGATAGGGAAGGGATCGGTGGTCTCGGAGGCCGAAGAAAATGTCGAAAAAGATGCACCGATCTGCTGGGAGGTGCGTCTTTCGGATAGAGCGCCCTGGAAGCGTTGGGTGGTGCTGGCCGTCGCACTCGGGGTCGGGCTCTACGGTGGAGCGCGCAGTCCGTTGCTCGGTCTTGTGGGCTTTGGGATCGTGATGAGCGCCACCGCGGAGTTTTGGTCGCCCATCCGGTATCGTCTGACGGCCGGGGGGGCTCAAAGTCGAGCGGGTTGGAGCCTCTCTAGCCTCGAATGGGGCGAAGTGAAGCGAGTGGTCGTGGGGCCGGATGCGCTAAAATTATCGCCTCTGGCGCACCCGACAAAATGGGGCGTATTCCGGGGGGTCGCGCTTCGGTTTCGAGAAGCCGACCGAGAGGGGATTTTGGACTATATCAGAAGGAGGGTGGGGGACGATGTTCGATTTGTGGAAGCAACCGCTGACTGACGAAGAGAAGTCGGCGTTGATCGCCCGCGCCGCCGATGAGATTCGAAAGCGCAAGCTGCATGCCGCGGCCACGCTGTTTTTGGAGTCCCACAAGCCCTTGGCGCACCTCACCTCACAGATGATGCTGGGGTTCTCTCCTTTTATCATCCCGCTCTTGGGATTCGATTTCGTCAACGACTACAGCCGGCTTCTAGCCGACCGAGACGCGGTGGAGACCCTGATCGACCGCCTCGCGGAGGGGGAGCCCCAAAGGAATGATATGGCATGTTAGCTCAAGTTTCCGTCCCGCCGGAATATAGCGCTTGGCGAGGCGAGCAGTATATGGATACCGGGTGGTTCGGCGTGGCGTTCACGCTGGGCATGGTGTTCCTGATCGCGTTCAACATCGTGCGCGCGCATCGTAAATCCGATATCTATATTCGCCGCATCGCAGGTTTGAATGCGATCGACGAGGCCATCGGCCGTGCGACCGAGATGGGACGACCCATCGTGATGGTCCCCGGTATCGGTCCCATCGGTCCGATCGTGTTCCAGGCCCTGAGCATCTTCGCGAGCGTCACCAAGACCGCCGCGCAGTTCGGAACTCCGATCCGCCTTTACTGCAGCAGCGGCCCCGTGTTGACCGTCGCCCAAGAGATCATCCGGGACACCTATCAAACCCAAGGGGTCCCCGAGCGATACGATCCGGACTCGGTACGGTTCTTGAGTGACCAGCAGTTTGCATTTGCGGCGGGCGTTTCGGGTCTGATGCTCCGTGAAAAGGTCGCGGCCGCGTTCTTCCTCGGCGACTTCTTCGCCGAATCGTTGATTTTCGCGGAGACCGCGAACGCGATCGGCGCGATTCAGGTGGCCGGTTCGACTCAGGCTACGCAGACGCCGTTCTTCATCGCAGCCTGCGACTACGTGTTGATCGGCGAAGAGTTTTATGTGGCGAGCGCCTATATCACGCGCGAGCCGGTGCTGCTAGGCAGCATCGTCGGTCAGGACTGGATGAAGATCGCGGTGAGCGCGATGGTGCTCGGCGGCAGCTTGATCGGCACCTGGCAGATTCGTCCCGGGGCGGGGCGAGACGAACGGCTGCGCCGCGAACTGATGCGAAAACAGCCCGACCTTCAAGGCGCGGCGCTGGAAGAAGCGCTTCGCGCGTACCCGCCCACCGAGGCGATCAAGATCGAGCGAACCCTCGGGCCGCGTCTGTTCACGCAAGATCGTTCGGTGGCGAACAGTCTGAAGATCGTTCGCGAGCCGAAGGTGAAGCCGGCTGAGACGCCCGCAGAAGCGGGAGGTGAAGAATGAGCTTGTTTCTCGCTCAAGCGGCGCAGTCGTCGATCTTTACGGCGCCGGCCCAATCGGTTACGCTTTGGATGTTGATCGGCATGGCGTTTCTCGTCGGTCTGGCGCTCATCGCCGGGTTGACGTATCTGCCGACGAACTTGCGAAAGCCTCTGATCATCGCCGTCACGTTTATCGGCGGCATCTACTTCGTCTTGTACTGGCTTTGGCCGCAGCCCATTCAGTACAGCCCCGATTCGCGCCCCTTGAACGGAGTCGAAAAGGTCGGGTTCTGGCTTAAAGGCAGCCAAGGCGAAATCGCGAACATCGTCAATGTCCTGGGCGGGTTCTTGATCGGCCTCGGTGTGTACTCGCTCCTTCGGATCCATCTGAGCAAGCTGGTGAAACAGCAAAAGGATTGGTTCTTTAGCGCGGTGCTGGTCGGCAGCATGGTGCTCATGCTGGCAGTCGGGTTTATGAACTGGCGGACGACGCTCCAAGACCCGGACCTGATGTTCAGCCCGGACCGATGGACCTCGGTCAATCGGTGGTTCAACCTCTTGTTCGACGGCATGATGCAGCAGATGGACGCGGCGATGTTCTCGCTGGTTGCGTTCTATATCATGTCGGCCGCGTATCGTGCGTTCCGCGTCCGTTCGTTCGAATCGACGATTCTGCTTGGCTCGGCGCTGATCGTCATCCTTAGCTTGATCGGGTTGGTGGTAACCGCTTGGGATAACGCGATCCTGAGCCGGTTCGATTCGCAATTCGCGAATAACTTTACGCTGACGACGATGGCGGGATGGCTGAAGACCAACATCCAAACGTCTGGTCTACGCGCCTTGGACTTCGGATTGGGCGCCGGATTGCTGGCGGTTAGCCTTCGAATCTGGCTGAGCCTGGATAAGGGCGCGGTGGGCAACTCATGAACTTCTGGGATCGAATTCAAAAGGTGGACCGCAGGGTGCTGTATCTCATCCTGATCCTCACCGCGACCGTGCCACTCTTCTTCAACAAGGCGCTGCCGAACGTTCCCGACGATTCCTCCGAGAGTCTCTACCTGTCTCTTGCGAGACTGCAAGAAGGCGATACCGTCATCATTCAGACGGACTGGACAAACGCCACACGAGGGGAGAACGGCAGCCATTTCGAGGCGTTGATCCGGGCTCTGATCGCCAAAAAGGTGAAGTTCGCCCTCGTCTCGGCCTACTCTCCCTTGGCCCCGGCGGTCGCGCGCGATGTGATCGGCCGTATCAACGGCGATCTGGTCGCCGAGGACAAGCAGCCGTACCGCCAATGGGACGATTGGGTCGATCTCGGTTTCTTCCCGAACATGGATGCCGCGGCGATCGGGATGCGCTCGGACCTTCGCCAGATCATTCAGGAGCGGAAGGAGACGGACCCGCAAGGGCAGCAGCGCAGCGTGCTTCAGTCGCCGGTGTTTCAAAACATCAAGGCGCTCGGGGACATCAAGCTGTACATGGTCGTGACGGGAACGAACTCGATCAACAGTATCGTGGCGAGGCTTTCCGGCGCCGTTCCGATCGGCGGGATGGTCACCGGGGTCATGGGGCCCGAACTCCTTGTCTACTACGATGCGGGGCAGCTGGTGGGCCTCGCCAACGGCCTGAAAGGGGTGTACGACTTGGAGCAGATGATGTCGGAGCCGTATACCTATGTCAGTAAGGCGGGGGTGCGCGAAGAGTTCGAGCCGATCCTGCCGGGTTTCAGTGGGCGGGGCACTCGGTATTACCTGACGCTGACGCTGACTTTGATTCTGCTCGTCGGAACTGTCGTGATCGGTAACCTCGCGATGGTGTTTTCGGGCCGCAAGACGAGGAGACCGCGATGACGAACGAGCAATTCATTCTGTTGAAGTTGACGTGCGCCGCGCTGGCGACCCTCGGCCTCTATAGCGTGCTGTACAAGGAGAACAAGGTTTTCCGGTTCTTCGAGCACGCCTTCCTCGGCCTCGCGGGCGGTTACATGATCGTTTCGATCTGGACCGACTTCCTCTACGACAGCTGGTGGATGAAAATGGTCGGAACGGCCCCTGAAGCGGGTGTCGATGCGATCAACGGGTACTGGCTGTACGCCATTCTCGTACCGCTCAGCTTGCTCGGATACTTCGTGTTTTCGCGTCGGCACAACTGGATGAGCCGCATCCTAATCGGCTTCTTGCTTGGGTATGGGGCGACCCAGGAGTTCCAGGCTTTCTGGGTTCGCTACGGGCCACAAATCGCTCGCTCGATGCGTCCGGTTTGGCCGACTACGACCGAGTCGTTCACGGTGCCTTCGACGGTGGGGCTGACCGACCCGGCTCAGATCGCCGCGATCAACTCGCATCTCTATCCGTCTCAGGCGCTGACGAACGTCATCACGCTGATTACCTTGCTGAGCGTGCTCAGCTACTTTATCTTCAGCGTCGAGGTCAAGAGCCGCTTCTTGAACAACTTTTCGAAGTTGGGCCGCTGGCTTTTGATGGTCGGATTCGGGGCGATCTTCGGTTCGACGGTCATGATGCGCTTTACGCTGCTCATCGACCGCATGAACTACGTCTGGATCGAGTGGCTGCGCGACGGCGTGTTCCGCGCGCTGTCCGGGTAGCGCCGTGTCGCAGGAGCGAACCGTTCGCGCCGTCGTTCTTCGACGGCGCGACGTGGGCGAAAGCGATCGGCGGCTGACGCTCCTCACCGCCGAACTCGGGAAAATTGACGCGATCGCCAAAGGCGCGCGCAAAGGAGGCTCGCGCCTCGCGGGCTCTTCAGACCCCCTCTCCGTGGCGACGCTGAGCCTCGCGCTTGGGAAGCGCAACCTCTTCATTACCCAGGCGCAGCCGATGAGTTCGTTCCGAGGACTCCGGGCGGATTTTGAGCGCCTGGCGTTGGCGCTGGCGCTCGTCGAGCTGTACCAGGCGGTGGTGCCGTTCGAAGAGCCCTCCGAGGAAACGTACCGCCTTTTAGTCGAATCCCTGCACTTTTTGGAGGTTCACCCTCGTCCGGTCGTGGCGGCGGTGTGGGCTCAGCTTCAGTTGCTCCAGATCTCGGGCGTCTTGCCGCAGTTCGACCGGTGCGTCGCGAGTGGGGAACCGATCCGCGATACGCGACCGTTGCTCTCGCCCAGCGCCGGGGGGTTGATCGAGCAGGGCGTGGCGCACGATTACGGGGACCGGTTCGCCGCGCGTCCGGAGGTGCTTTGGGGGCTCGCTCGGATGGCCGAGTTGGACACCCCGCCGCCCAATCTCAAATTCGCCGAAGAGGCTCTGGCGACGCTGCTGCCGTTTTGGCGGTACTTCGCCGAGAAGCCTCTGCCGGCGAGCGAGAGCTGTGTCGCGGAGTTGCGGCATGCCGCGAACGGAAACGGGGATTAGCGGGCTAGCTCGATCAGTTTGCGCAGGGTCAGACTTCGGGGGTGTTCGCGATCCATTTGGAGGGCCTTGCGCAAGGCCGCATCCGCCTCGTCGACTCGTTGAAGTTGGATCAGAGCGGCGGCGCGCGCCGCGAGCGCGCTCGGCGTTTCGACGATCGCCAGGGAAGCGTCCGCCTCTTGCAGCCCTTCTTCGAGCTTGTCTTGCGCGGTGTAGGTTTCGCTCAGCGTGCGGTGGGCTTCGGCGATCCCCATGTCCAGATCGTGCGAGGTGCCGAGCCGGGCGTTGGCGAGCGCCTGACGGAGCGACTGGGCGGCCTCTTCGTACCGGCCTAAAGCGTAGTAGGTTTTGCCCGCTCCATACCGGGGCGCGAAGTTGGCGGGTTTGTAGGCCGCCATCGCCTCGAAGAGCAGCGCGCTTTTTCCGAGCCCGTCCCGGTCGGTTTCGTCGAGCGGCATTCCGGATTCGAATCGGGAGAGCGCGTCGTAGGAGAGGATTCGGGTCTCGCTCATCGCCTGCTCGTATTGGGCTTGGCTCATCACGACAGGACGGCCGGAGTCGGCGGGAGCGGAGCCGGATCGGCAGCCCGCGAGAAGGGCGAGCGGCAAGGCAACGAGCCAAAGACGGCGCATAACCTATTGTGGCCGCAAACGAAGCGGCTAAACTCTGAGACGATGAGTTTTGCGTTGAGGAAGTGGTGGGCGCTGTTCTCGATCTATTTTCAGGACGGGATCGCCTATCGGGCCAGCGGCGTCATCTGGATCGTGACGGATTTGGTGGTGGCGGTCACCATGCCCCTCGTGTGGGCGAGCGCGAGTCGGAGCGGCCTGATCCAAGGGTTCGGGGCGAGCGATTTCGTGCTCTACTACCTCGCCATGCTTTTGCTCAACAGCTTCATCACCAGCCACATCGCTTGGGAGCTTGCGATGGAGATCAAAGAGGGGCAGTTTTCGACGGTGCTGGTGCGTCCGGTGCCGATCTACCAATGGATGTTTCTGCGCAGCTTGGCGTGGCGAGTGATTCGCCCGATGCTGTTCTTTCCGTTTTTGATCGCCCTGCTTTTTCTTTATAGGGGCTATTTAGGGGACGTCCATCTATTTTGGAGCTGGCCGTTCTGGCTCTCGCTCTTTCTGGGGCACTTGCTTAGCTTTATGCTCTCGATGATGATCGCGAGCTTCGCGCTGCTGCTGGAGGACACGATGGCGCTCTTCGAGCTTTACTATATGCCGATGATGTTCCTCTCGGGCAACCTCTTTCCCGTCGCGGTGCTGCCTGCCTGGGCACGGGATCTCGCGCACCTGATGCCGTTCTATTACACGGTGGGCGCACCGACCGAGATGCTGATCGGGCGGATCGACCCGGCACGGATGCTGCCTCTTTTAGGCATGCAGCTTGTCTGGATCGTCGGGGTGTTCCTCGTAGGGCAGGCCCTTTGGCGATGGGGGCTGCGCTACTACACCGCTGTGGGCATGTAACGAGCTGGAAGAAGGGGGCTCGGCGAGGCTTACTCGACGACGGCGCCGAACTTGCGCGTGCGGCCCTGATAGGTCAAGAGCGCGTCGATCAGATCCTCGGGCGCGAATTCTGGCCAGGTTTTGGGCGTGACGTGAAGCTCGCAGTAAGCGGCTTGCCAGAGGAGAAAGTTGCTCCAGCGCATCTCTCCGGCAGTTCGGATCATAAGGTCCGGCTCCGGTTGATCGGGATGGTAGAGACGCGTGCCGATGGCCTCTTCGTCGATCGCCTCGGCGGGGAGCCCTTCTCGGGCGATTCGGCGGACCGCGTCGACGATCTCCGCTCGTCCGCCATAGTTGATCGCGAGGGTGAAGGTGATCCCCGGATTTTGGGCTGTGGTTTCGATGCCGGTTCGGAGCGCCTCTTGGAGACCGTTCGGTAGCCCCTCCATTCTTCCCGCGACCTGGACGCGGACGCCGTTGCGATGCATCACGCGCAGCTCTTCCCGCGCGGCCTGCTCGATGAGGCGCATGAGCCCGAAGACCTCGGTCTCCGGGCGGCGCCAATTCTCGGCCGAGAAAGCGTAGACGGTCAGATAGTCGATTCCGAGCTCGCTGGCGGCCAGCAGGATGTCGCGGAGCGTGCGGTAGCCCTCTCGATGCCCCAGCAGGCGTGGCAGCCCCCGCGAGCGGGCCCAACGGCCGTTCCCGTCCATAATGATCGCGACGTGCCGAGGCAGGCGATCCAGGTCGAGTCCGGCGGCTTGGGCGGCTTGCGAATAGGACATCGGCGGAGAATCAGACGGACATCAGCTCTTCGTCTTTCTTCTTTTGGAGATCGTGGGCTTGGTCGACGTATTTGTCGGTGAGCTTTTGAATACGCGTTTCTTCGGATTTGAGCTGGTCCTCGCTCATCTCCTTATTTTTCTCGAGCCCTTTGAGGTGGTCGATTGCGTCGCGACGCACGTTGCGGATGGCGACGCACGCCTGCTCGGTCCGCGCGTTCACCTGCTTGACCATCTCCTTACGGCGATCCTCGGTCATCTGCGGGAAGTTCAGGCGGATGTTCTGGCCGTCGTTGTTGGGGTTGATGCCCAGATCGCTCTTGAGGATCGCGCGCTCGATATCCCCCAAAAGATTCTTCTCGTAGGGGGTGATCATGAGTTGGCGCGGCTCGGGCACCGACACGTTCGCGATCTGCGTGAGCGGCGTGTCGACGCCGTAGTAGGGCACCTGAATGCGGTCGAGCACCGTCGGCGCGGCGCGCCCGGTGCGGTAGGTGGCGAAATCGTGCAACATCGCGTCGATCGCCGCCTTCATGCGGTGATCGGCGTCTTGGTGAATGCTTTGTGCGTCCATAAGGTCTTATTCTCCTCCTACAAGGGTCCCGACGGCTTGCCCACGCGCAGCTTGAAGCAGCGCTCCCGGGGCGTGAAAATCGAGGACGACGACCGGGAGCCGGTGCTCTCGGCACATGGTGAAAGCGGTCTGGTCCATCACCGCCAGCCGGCGATCGATCGCTTCGCTGTATTCGAGCGTGTCGTATTTCCGGGCGTCGGGAAATCGGCGGGGATCTTGATCGTAGATGCCGTCCACCTTGGTTGCTTTGACAAGGCAGTCGGCTTCGATTTCGAGCGCGCGTAGCACCGACGCGGTGTCGGTCGTAAAGTAGGGGTTGCCCGTTCCGGCGGCAAACACCACCGCGCGCCCTTTCTCTAGGTGCCGAATCGCTCGGCGGCGGATGAAGCTTTCGGCGACCTGCTGGACGCTGATCGCGCTTTGCACCCGGGTCGGCACGCCTTCTGTCTCGAGCGCCGATTGAACGGCGAGGGCGTTCATCAGCGTGCTCAACATGCCCATCTGGTCCGCGACGGTGCGCTCGATTCCGCCTTCGGCGCTGAACGCTTCGCCCCGGATGAAATTGCCTCCCCCAATGACGATCGCGACCTGCGTGCCCGTATCGTGGACGGCGTGGATCTCTTTGGCGATATAGCGGAGCACCTCGGGATCGAGCCCGAACCCGCCGTTACCGGCGAGCGCCTCGCCCGAGAGCTTGATGAGCATCCGTTGGATCGAACTACGCTGTATCATCGCCTGCCTTCTTTCTCGTGTCCCGTTCGGGCCGCGGAGCGGAGACGTTCGGCCGGAGCGTCCGGCGAACATTCGGCAAAAGGTGCGGCGGCCTTTTTGCCGAGGACCGAAGGCCCTCCGATCGTCCAAGTCAAATCGAAACGGGGAGTGGATATATCCACTCCCCGTTTACAAGCTACTCGCCCTCGCCGACCGAGAGACGAATCACGCGTCCGACCGAGAAGCTGCTGCCTCCGGCCTCCTGCATGTAGTCTTTGACGCTCTTGCTGGGATCCAGGTAGAACGGCTGCTCCAGAAGCACCACGCGCTTGTAGTACTCCTTGTTGATGCGCCCCTGGGCGATGTTCTTCGCGATGTCGGGCGTTTTGCCCTCGTTGATCGCGCGCTGGGTCTCGACTTCGAGCTCGGCCTGAACCTTGTCCTGCGGAACTTCATCGCGGGTGATGAATTCCGGCGGGAACGCGACGCTTTGGATCGCGAGCTTATAGCCCACTTCCGAGGCGTTGGCCTCGCCTTTGACTTCGACAGCCACGCCCTTGGTGCGGTCGTGGTGCACGTAGGTCGCGAACGAGTCCGATGTCGTGGCGTGGATCGCGCGGGTGATCTTGATGTTCTCGCGGATCTTGCCCACGGCGGTCTCGATGGTCTCGGCGGCGGTCTTGTCACCGACCTTCACGGCGAGCGGATCGCTGCCCGGGTCCTGCGTCAGATACGCCTTCGCCAGTTCGTCGGCCATCGCGACGAAATCCTCGTTGCGCGCGACGAAGTCGGTTTCGCACTCGAGGATCACGCCTCCGAGGGTTTTCTTATCTTCGCTAAGCGCGAACGCCACGACGCCTTCGCCGGTTTGACGGCCGGCGCGCTTGGCGGCCGCCGCCTTTCCTTTTTCGCGAAGGATCGCTTTGGCCTTATCGAAATCGCCGTCGGCCTCTTCGAGCGCCTTCTTGCACTCCATCATCGGCGCGTCGGTCTCATCGCGCAAGCGCTTGACATCTTGGGCGGTGAAGGTCGCCATTATTTGACCTCCTGAGCCTCGGGCGCTTCGCTCGCGGGAGCGGCCTCGACGGCCGGGGCCTCAGGCGCGGCTTCAACCGCAGGCGTCTGGGCGGGCTCGTCTTCGACGGACCCGAACGCGCGGAGCAACTCCTCTTCGACGGCACCGAATTGAACGTCGGAGTCGTCGATCTCACCGGACTCGGAGAGCGTGCCCTCGGTGAGCGAGGTGTCGATCGGACGGGCCTCTAGGATCGCGTCGGCGATCTTGCCGGTCACCAGGCGGATCGCGCGGATCGCGTCGTCGTTCCCGGGGATCACGACGTCGGCCCAATCGGGGTCGCAGTTCGTGTCGACGACCGCGACGATCGGGATGCCCAGCTTGCGAGCCTCTCGAACGGCGATCATCTCCTTGTTGAGGTCCACCACAAACAGACAGGCCGGGGGCTCCTGCATGTCGCGAATGCCCTCTAGAAATCGATTGAGCTTATCGCGCTCTTCGCGTCGCTTCAATGCCTCTTTTTTGGGCAGGCGGGCGAGATAGCCCTCGTCCTCCATGCGGTCCAGCTCTTTCAGGCGGTGGATGCGGCCTTGAATGGTCTTCCAGTTGGTGAGTGTGCCGCCGAGCCATCGCTCGCTGATGAAGTATTGGCCGCTGCGCTGGGCCGCCTCTTTGATCGCAGACTGAGCCTGCTTCTTCGTGCCGACGAACAGCACGCTGCCGCCTTTTTCGGCGATGCCCTTGACGTATTCCAGAGCGTCTTCGAACAGCTTGATCGTCTGGTGAAGATCGATAATGTAGATGCCGTTGCGCGCGCCATAGATGAAGCGCTTCATTTTCGGATTCCAGCGCCGGGTTTGGTGTCCGAAGTGGACGCCGGATTCCAGCAGCTCTTTCATGCTGAGCTGTGCCATATTAGTTTTCCTCCAGGGTTGTTTCCTCCGAGCCCGCGGAATCGCGCCCTTCTCGACCTTTCCGCCGATGAGGCGGGCGAGGACCCTGACGGGGCGCCACGAGACTCGTGTGTATTCGCGCCGGATTATACCGGAATCGAACGGAGATGCGCTTCCCAGGGGGAGTCGAGAGAGCGCGACGATGGGGAGTGCTCTTGTGCATCTGTCGAAAAGGCTGAGCTGCGCCCCGCGATCCTTAACGCGGAGAGGCGATTCTTAACGTCTCGTTCAGTGCGAAATCCGAGTTTTTGTTGGTAAATTGCAAGAAATCCCTTATCATAGAGGGGGGCTTTTATGGACGAAAGCCCGGAGGTGGTGCGGCGATGAAAGTCTTGGTGTGCGACGACGAGCCGGCGATCGTTCGGTTGATCCAGGTGAACCTGGAACGGCGCGGCTACCAGATCGTGACCTGCTACGACGGCAGGCAGATCCTCGATACGGTACGGGCCGAGCGGCCCGACTTAATGGTGCTGGACGTCATGATGCCTCATGTGGACGGTCTGGCGATTCTCAGCGCCATTCGCTGCGATCCCGCCACGAGCGAGCTTCCGGTGATCGTTTTGACTGCGGCGGCTCGGGAGGCCGACGTGTATGCCAGCATGGCGCATGGCGCGGATCTGTGCCTGACAAAGCCGTTTCATCCGGGCGAGCTGCTCGCGTTCGTCAAACGGATGTGGCCCGTTCGTGCCGCGGTCTTGATCGAATCCGAAAAGGCGTCCGTTTAGGCGCGCTCGGGCGAGGCGGGTTGGCCGAGCAGGCTTTCGGCGGCCAGGGCCTCGCCTCCTTCGTATCGCAACTGCCCTTCGGGGCCGATCCCGGTCGCCGTGACGGTCAATCCGCTCGGCAGCAAGAACCGTTTCCCGGCGGTGCGATCGCGCGCCGTCCAACGAGGCTCGAGGTAAGCCCACGAATCCGGCTCGGGCGTGGATTCGAGCCGGGCCATCAGCCGTCGAGCCGCGGATTCCGGCTCGTGCGTTTCGCCGCGAAGCTGCCGAAGGCTTGCCGCGCGCCCCGCGATAGCTTCGGGAAACACGGTTTGATTCAAATTTAGGCCGAGCCCGACGACCGGCACTTTACGCCCCTCCGCGTCGGGGAACAGCTCGGTCAGCATCCCGCCGACTTTGCGCTGGCCGGAGACCAGATCGTTCGGCCATTGCAGTTCGAGGTCGAACAGCTCTGCTGCGGCGAGGGCGACCGCCATGCCGACCAGATGCGGCGCAGGGTGATCCGCGTAAGCCCGGAAGAGAAGTGAAAGCGTGAGCGACGCGCCGGGCTCGCTGAGCCAAGCGCGTCCCAAACGGCCCCGGCCCGCCGTTTGGCGGTGGGCGAGAATCGCGGCATGCGGGGCGCTTTTGGCGAGCGCGAGCGCCGCAAGATCCTGCGTGGACTCGGCCTCTTCGAGGATGAGCCAATTGCCGGTTTCGATAGGGGATTTCACGGTTCGACGACCAGGTGGAACGGCAGCGCGGGGGCTGAATGGGTCAGCGCTCCGACCGAGATCAGATCGACCCCGGTGTTCGCGACCCCTCGCACGGTATCGAGGCTGATCCCGCCGCTGGCCTCGAACAGGCATTCGCCGCGATGGCGCTCGACGGCTTCGCGCATCATGAACGGGTCCATGTTGTCCAGCATCACGATATCGGCGTTCGCCTCGATCGCTTCCTCGACCTGTTCGAGCGTCTCGCATTCGACTTCGATGCGCGTCATGTGCGAGCTCGTCGCCTGAACGCATCGCACGGCTTCGGTAATGCTGCCCGCCGCAGCGATGTGGTTGTCTTTGATCATGGCTCCGTCGTAGAGCCCCATGCGGTGGTTGAACCCGCCGCCGCAGCGAACGGCGTATTTTTGAAGCACGCGGAGCCCAGGGGTCGTTTTGCGGGTGTCCACGATTTTCGCTCGGGTGCCGTGCACCCGGGCCACATATTGGGCCGTCAGCGTCGCGATACCGCTGAGGTGCATCAGAAAGTTGAGTGCCGTGCGTTCGACCGCCAACACCCGTCGCGCGGTCATCGTGCCCGCGATCACGGTTTCCCCTTGTTCGATGGTTTCGCCATCGACCTTGAACGCTTGAATCAAAGCGTCCTCGGGCTCGATGCCTTGGGGTGCGAGCAGTATTTCCGCGATCCCGATTCCGCTCAGCACGCCGTCCTGTTGGACGTCGATGCGCCAGCGCACCATCTCGTAAGGGTCGAAACAGGCGGCGGTCGCGTCTCCGTGGCCGAGGTCTTCGGCGAGCGCGTCATCGACGAGAGGCCACCAATTGGGAGGCTCGGGTTGCAGCCAGACGTTCACGTGAAGTCTATTGTAGCGCGTCGGCGAGCGGGGGATGAGCCGTAAAAACCCGAAGATTCGTGTCTTGCGCTTTGCCTCCCCGCGGCGTAAAGTACGTGTATGAGCCTCCTTGTCGCGCTGCTTTTCAACGCCGCCGCTTCGAATTCGGCCTTGGTCGACGCCAACGTCGTCTATTCGGCTCCGGTCTCCGGAATCGAGATGAGGATGGATGTGTACCGACCCAGCGAGCCCCTCGCCACCCCCACCCCGGCGGTGCTGGTCTTTCATGGGGGCGCCTGGATGATGGGCGCGCGGACCGACGTGGACGCGGTCGCCAAAGCGCTCGCGGCGAAAGGGTTCGTCGCGGCGACGGTCAGCTATCGTCTGGCGCCTCGATCCTTTTGGCCCGCGATGATCGACGACGCGCAGACCGCGGTACGGTTCCTGCGTGCCAACGCGGGGCGATATCGAATCGATCCGGATCGTCTCGGCGCGGTGGGCTTTAGCGCGGGCGGGCATCTGTCGCTGCTCCTCGGCTTCACCGACACGCGGATGTTAAATCCCAAAGAGCATTGGGGACACTCCAGTAAGGTGCAGGCCGTGGGCGACGTGTTTGGGCCGGCCGACCTCGAAAACGATTATGGAAGTCGGTTCGACGCACTCGCTCCGCTCCTGTTCGGCAAGCGCCGAACGGAGGCGACTCAGTTGATCCGAGAAGCCAGCCCGATTCTTCACGTCACTCCCGACGACGCGCCGGTGTTTATTTTGCACGGCGAGGCCGACCCGCTGGTTCCGGTCAAGCAGAGCCGCCGACTCGAAGAGAAACTCAAATCGGTGGGCGTTCCGGTCGAGAGCGTGTACATCAAAGGGATGGGGCACGAGATAAAGATGAGCGACCCCGCCGTGCGAGACGCGATGCAGCGTTTGGGCGAGTGGCTGACCGAGCGCTTGGGGCCTCCGGCTCAAGTAAACTAACGCTTATGCGGCTGAATCCCGAAGGCATCCCGCGCGATCAGTTGCGTTATGCCTTGAGCCAAAGGCGATTTGTGATGACGGCCCGCCGCATCGACGCTTGTCTCCTTTGCCGGAATCCGCGCGTCAACGAATCCGGGCTTTGCGAGGTGTGCTACGCGCTTCTCACCGACGAGGAGCTTCGTCTCGCTTCCCGCTGGCTCAGCGGAGAAGGCCCCTAACGGCATGAGTGGATGGAGTCTTCTGGCGGGCGTGGCGGCGTTCGGGATCGGAGCGGGGATCGCCTGGCTGCGGCGTGGAAAGCCGCGTTATCTGGCCGCGTTGGAGTATTGGGTTTATCTCCCGACCGAGTCGCTTCCGCCTCAGCACGTGCTCATGCACCGCATGAGCCACCACAACCCCTATCGGCGTGAGGACGGGCCCGCGATCGGCGCGAAAGAGGGCATCTTATTCAGCGATACGCGGCTTCAGATGTCCCTGGTGCTTCGCAAGAAGAATCCGCACGTGTTTCGGCCCGATCTGTTCGAAGAGTACATCGAGCCGACGGCGGAGCAGCTCGAAGCGCTGGCGGAATCGGTGGCGTTCGCCAAGATTCAGTACGTCTCGGAGGCTAAGCTCGCTAGCGATGCTCACCTTCAGTTCCTGCCCCATGCCGCGATGGCGATCGCCGGGCTGGGGAAGTCGCGGGTGATCTACGACGTCTACGGCGAACGGCTGCTCAATCCCGCCGAACTTGACGCGATGTTGGGCCGAGATGGCGACGCCACCCGCGCTGAAGTCCATGTGCAGGTGATTTGGGTGCCCGAGGCCGAAGGGGGATATGCCGCGACGAAGGGGTTGGTCAAGCTCGGCCTTCAAGAGCTTCGAACGGTTTCGGTGGGGATCGATCAGCAGGTGTTGGCCCGCCAGGTCCTCGAAGAGGCCGGGCGTCGAGTCTGGGCGGGCCGATCGACGCCGACAAGCCTTGAAATCCCTTTCTACGAAGACGTTTTTCTGCTGACGCTCGTGCCGATGCCGAAAGGTCCGACGCTCGTTCGAATGCAGCGGGTGCAACAACGATGAGATCCTATCGACTGATTCCGTGTCTCGACATCAAAGACGGCCGTGTCGTCAAAGGCGTCCACTTCGAAGGGCTTCGCGATGCCGGTGACCCAGTCGAGCTTGCTCGATTCTATGGGGAAGAAGGGGCGGACGAACTGGTCTTCTTGGACATCACGGCGACACACGAGGGGCGCTTGCCCGTCGTCGAATTGGCGGCGCGCGTAGCGGAGCAAGTCTTCATCCCGTTCACGGTCGGAGGAGGGCTTCGCACGGTGGCTCAGATTCGCGAGGCGCTTCTGGCGGGGGCGGACAAGGTGTCTTTGAATACGGCCGCCATCCAAAATCCGGCGCTGATCTCTGAAGCTTCCGAACAGTTTGGCGCTCAATGCGTGGTAGTTGCGATCGACGCCCGCCGCCGGACGGATGCGACTGGATGGGAAGTTTTTACCCACGGAGGCCGACAAGCTGCGGGGCTCGACGCGGTGGCGTGGGCTCGGGAGGCTGCTCGGCTTGGGGCCGGGGAGATCCTCTTGACGAGTATGGATGGCGATGGTACGCAGGCGGGCTACGACTGCGAACTGACGCGGGCCGTCGCCGAGGCGGTTTCGATTCCCGTGATCGCAAGTGGGGGAGCGGGCAAGCCGGAGCATCTGGTCGCCGCGATTTGCGAAGGCAAAGCCGATGCGGCGCTGCTTGCGAGCATCGTCCACGACGGTCTGTATCGAATCGCCGATTTGAAGCGCGCCATGGCTGAAGCTGGACTCACGATGCGCCTTTAATTCGAAACTCTCCAGCGGATTAACGCAAAAATAACGCTTTATTGCTATTAAAGTCCTAGCGGTATTTGGGATGATCCGCGGGGGGCTTATTCGATGGATGTTGTCGTAGCAAGCGGGCGTTTCTGTTTTCGCACGGTGTTATTGGGGGCCGTCTTCGTCTCGGTTTCGGGGGCGCAGGCGGGCCATTATGCGGTTTCGTATTCCGGGGGAAGCGTAATGCTTGAGATCGATGGGGATAAAGGTTCTGTCCCTTACGCGATGCTGGATCAAGAGAAGTACGGATTCTCCATTAAGGATTACGAACGAAGTACGGCGTTTAAGTTATCCGCTTCCGAGCCGATCGTGGCGACGTTTACTTGGAATAACGGAGGCAATTCAAACGATCTACCGCCTCCTTGCGCGAAAGTAGAAGAAACCATTTTTACACTCGCTCAAGGGGCCGAGCCGCGTTGTACTTCGGGGCGGGGGCACCCTTTCGAATTTTACGGCACTCACGCCATCTCAAGGGGGACTCACGAACAGTTTGTGACAAACCCAGGGCAACAGTTTCAAGTGCGCTGCGAGCCGACAGCGTCTGTAAAAAGTGATCGATTACTGAGAGCTTCTCTGACGGTCAACTATCAAGCTGTCGCCAGTCCGATCCGGCCCTCAATTCGATTCAACGGTCCAATTCAAGAAAATAATATGGACTATCTGTTGATCGGCCAGCGCCTGAGAGCTTCGGTGAGTTTAGATGGGTTACCGCGTACGGGGATCTCCTATCAATGGTCTATCGATGGAGCCAACGATGTGCGGCCCTTTAAAGATTATAAGGTGTCGGAATCCAAGGCTGAAGCGATGGTTCCTTGGAACTCAGAGGACTATTCGGGTAACTCGATGGAAGTCTATTTTGGAAAAGGCAAAGAAAACGCCATTAAGATCCGTTGCACTTTGTCGGGAGGCGATCTTTCCGCACCGATTGTGATCGAAAGGAATCTTACAGTCGAAGAACCCAAAGTTGAAGAGGTAGGTTCGGCAATCGGAACCGTTCGATTGATGGATAATCGCTGGCAAACAGAGATGAGCTTGCCCACAGCCTATGGTTTGCACGGGGGGACACACCCTGAGGTGCTCATTAACGGTCAGCAGTTTACTTCTGGATTTGTTATGGGGGTAAAGGTCAGTCAACCTCCAAGATATGGATACGGATCTTTTGGATTTGCTCAACTCATCAAAACGACCTCCTATTATAAGGAGCATGGAGTAATTAAAGAGTGGACACCACAAAATCAATGGGTAATCGATGGCGCGCCTGGTTATGGCTATTTTCCTCTCATGGGATTAGAGTATCCAACGGATGGAGAAACGCGCCCATTTTTCGATGCGCCACGCTATGGCAATATCGGGGACAACCCTCCTCTCCTCGCTGACCTTGGCTTTGAGATTCTGAATCATCACTCGGACTTCAATGCATACGTTTACTATTGGCCTCCGAGCAATCCAGATCAT
Organism: bacterium; assembly: GCA_037189405.1. Lineage (GTDB taxonomy): Bacteria > Armatimonadota > Fimbriimonadia > Fimbriimonadales > Fimbriimonadaceae > JBBCJD01. The sequence continues at coordinate 19,478 of JBBCJD010000004.1, read as the reverse complement.
GCCGGAGATCTCATAGGTTCGTATAAACCGATTCCAATTTATGTAAGGTCTTGGTCAATCAATGGCTCGGCAACCAAAGGAAACCCTTGGATGAACGCGGGTGCCAGTAGCAATATTGGATCCTTTACAGCATTCCCTCAATTTCCCGTATGGAACGATAAAATTGGACATGGAGATTAAAAATGAATAAGATAATGAAGCGAAGTGTTTGTGTATGTTTGCTAGGGTTAGGACATAGCTTGGTTTTAGCTCAGCAGCCCGATTGGACCTTAAAAGTCTTAGAATCTGACACTGGCAAGAAAGCTCAAGCACGATTTCTTCAAATGAAGGAGAGTGCGCCACCTCGGGGCAAGATCAATTTTCCGTTACTCTCAGGCCAGCCAGAGATCGGGAATAAGAAGATCGCGACGATCGATCCGTCGTTATTTGGTTTGAAATTGGACCCGCTGACCGTTTGGTACCAGGGTAAAGAGTATAGCGCGCTTGAAGTGAAGCAAATGGAGCTTCCTCGTGAATTAGGTAAGGCGCTAGTCGTCAGCGATCTTTTAGTTCGGAAGTTTCCCACAGGGATACATGAACGAAATGCTCGCGCTCATGTTTTAATGGCAGCAGGTCAGTATCGGGAAGCGTATCTGACGGTCATTCCCATTCTGAGTATGAATACGCCGCATACGGAGTTTGCCATTCTTCTAGCTGCCATAAATAACGAAGTTCAGCCTGGGATGCGTGAGACTCTTTGTGAGATGATTAGTCCTGGGAACGTGCAGTATTTTGAACATTATTGCGACTCTTCTCGGGAAATAGCCATTTTGGCAAAGTATGTGATTGGGGCTTCTTTTACCCGGACAGGACGGGAAAAGATTGGAGAACACTATTTTCGTTGGGCTCTTCAGGATGACCCGACAAACGCATTTGTTATCTATGTTCTTTGCCAGAGAATGGCTTTGAATAGATTCCCTGCTGAAGGTAAACCTCTTTTGTTGTGGGGAATCCGGCATGCGGAAGGAGATCTGAAAAGAGAAATGGAAAGTACGCTACGTCAGCGGGAGCAGGCGTATCAAGAGCATTACGGCCCCGTGAGCCCATAGCGATCAATTTTTTATTTCGGTTTTTGCTTCTCGATCGGCTCGTGTCGGTTGAGAAGCGTCAGAAGCCCATTTGACAAAGTATAGGGAAGCCCATCTGCTTCTAGCGACTCGATTGTAGATCCCCACGCAAAGCCCTCCAGTTCCCCCGCAAAATCACCGATACGTTCCAATACGGGCATCTCTCGCCCGAACGAAAATAGATCGGGAAGAGCTCGGGATTGCAGAAACTCTTTAAACATACGGATCTCCTGGTAGGGTTGGGATTGCTCGCGATCGTTGCGATGCTGATCCTGCCGCTGCCGCACTGGATGCTCGACGCTTGTCTTGTGGTCGCGATCGCTTCTTCGGTCGTGATCCTTCTGACGGCGGTGAACGTCAGTGACCCGTTGCAGTTCAGCGTGTTTCCCAGTCTTTTGCTCATCACCACGCTTTACCGGCTGGCGCTCAGTATCGCAGCGACGAAGTTGATTTTGGGGACAGGCGACGCCGGTCAGGTGATCGCGACATTCGGCAATTTCGTCATGGGCGGCGATTTTGTCGTGGGGTTCGTGGCCTTCTTGATCCTCGTGGTCGTCCAGTTTATCGTCATTACGAACGGTGCGGGGCGCGTGTCGGAAGTCGTGGCGAGGTTCACCCTCGACGCTTTGCCTGGTAAGCAGATGGCGATCGATGCGGATCTTGCGGCCGGGCTGATCGACGAAGAGGGGGCTCGCGAGCGACGCAAGCAGGTCAAACAGGAAGCCGATTTCTACGGCGCGATGGACGGCGCTTCGAAGTTCGTGAAGGGCGATGCGATCGCTTCGATCTTGATCATCGTGATCAACATCGTGGGCGGGTTCGCCGTGGGCTTTATGCGCGGCGGCGGCGACGCGATGACGATTCTGAAGACCTATTCGCTGCTGTCCGTAGGCGAAGGATTGGTTTCACAGCTTCCGGCCTTGCTTATCAGCACCGCGAGCGGTTTGATGGTCACCCGTGCGGGGCAGGATAGGAGCATGGGTTCCGAGGTCACTCGTCAGATTGCGAACCAGCCGAAGGGGATCGGAATGGCGGCGGTCGCTCTGGCCGGATTCGCCTTGGTGCCGGGATTCCCGACATTCATTTTCTTGGGCGCGGCGGGACTCGCGGGCTTTGCCTACCGAGTGCTCAGCAAGCAGCAGGCGCGCGTCGAAGCGCAAAAGAGTTTGGCCAAGGTCACCGGGGGTGGAGAAGCCAAAGCGCCCGCTCCAACCGGCCCCGAAGCGGTCTTGCCGTTGCTGGCGGTCGATCCGATCGAGATCGAGATCGGCTATGGCCTGACGCGTTTGGCCGACCCCAAGACCGGCGGCGATCTGACGGAGCGCGTGACTTCGACGCGCCGCCAGATCGCACTGGAACTCGGTTTTGTGATGCCGACGGTCCGAATTCGCGACTCAGTGCATCTGGAGACCAACGAGTATCTGTTCAAAGTGCGCGGCGAAGAGGTCGTCCGCGCTGAAGTGATGCCCGGGGGACTGCTGGCCGTGAACAGCGGCGCGGCGATTCATTCGGTGCCAGGCACGCCGACCACGGACCCGGTCTTCGGCTTGGAAGCCCTCTGGATCGAGGCCGGTACCCGCGAGATCGCGGTTCGCGCGGGCTATACGGTCATCGAGCCTAGCGCGGTGATTTCGACGCACCTGGCGGAAATCATCAAACAGTACGCGTCCGAATTGCTCAGTCGCCAAGACGTGCAGACCCTGCTCGACAACGCGAAATCGATCAACAAGACGGTCGTCGAAGAGCTTGTGCCGGATGTGCTGCAGGTCGGCGATCTTCAGAAGGTGTTGCAGCATCTGCTTCGAGAGCGGGTGCCGATTCGCGATATGGTCACGATTCTCGAAACGATGGCCGATTTCGGAACGCGCGTCAAAGACCCGGACCAACTTGGTGAACTCGTTCGATCGGCGATGGCGCGAACGATCACCCGGCAGTATCTGGACGCCGAAAACAAGCTGCACTGTATCACGCTCGAACCCGAACTCGAGCGTTCGCTCGTGGAGCAGGTCAACGTGACCAGTTACGGAACGGCTCTGGTGATGGATCCCGCGGCGCAACGCCGCCTGGTCGAGCGTCTGGAGGAGGAAGTGAATCAGGCGATGAATCGCGGGTTTCAGGCGGTGCTGCTTTGTGGAACCCAGCTTCGACTCCCGATGCGCCGCATGCTGGAAAAGTATCTCCCCTCTTTGAGCGTCGTCGCCTACAACGAAGTCGCCGCCAAGGCCGACGTCGAGTTTGTGGGCCAGGTTCGCGCGGCTTAGCCCTTTTTTGCATTCGTTTCGAGCCCGAAGAGCCGGGTTCGCGAGTCTGGATCGGAGTACAATCTGGGCATGGCTCGCGATCTGGACGAATGGTTCTGGAAGATCGGAAACGATCTTCAGCGGCTGAGCGAAGAGATGCGCCGCTCCGGGCCCACCCTCGCCGGAGGAAAAGGCTGGGAGCCTCGGGTCGATCTGATGGAAGGGCCGGATCACCTCATTTTGCGCGCCGAGATCGCCGGGGTGCGTGGTGAGGACATCAATTTGGTGTATCTGCCGAGTTCGCACAGTCTGCTGATTCGCGGCGTGCGGCTCGACGAAGACAACCCCTCGGGCTACTATCAGCTGGAGATCTACTACGGCGAGTTTCAGCGTGAGGTGCGTCTGCCCGACCTTCCGGTGGATATCCAGCGCATGAAAGCGCAGTACAAGAACGGTTTTTTGACGGTCGCGATCCCGAAGGCCGGCCACGTCACGGTGACGCACGAGGTCACCATTCGAAGAAAATAGAATGCCATCTGACGAATTAAAGTTTCCCGTCGAAGAGAAAGAGTGGTCCGAAGGAGAGTCCGGAGAGCCCCGGATCGAGGATATCTCGGGCGAAGAACCGCGTCCGGACATCCCGTCGATCCTGAACATCTTGCCCTTGCGTGATAGTGTGATCTACCCGATGTTGATCGCACCGCTCAGCGTCGCGCGCGAATCGAGCATCCAACTGATCGACGAGAGCATCGTCGGGAATAACCGGGTGATCGGCGTGGTCGCGCAGCGCGATCCGCAAACCGAGGCGCCCGAGTTCGACGACGTTTACGAATATGGCTGCGCGGTGATTATCCGCACGATGGTCAAGATGCCCGACTCGGTCCGGCTGATCGTGCAGGGCGTCGCGCGATTCCGTATCGTCGAGCGCCTCGAAGACAAGCCGTACCTGCGCGCGCGGATCGAAGTGCTGGAGGACGAGGCGGTGGCCGAAGAAAAGGAAGAGGAGATCGAGGCGCTCCGCCGTTCGGTGGCGGGGCTGTTCGAGCAGGCGATTCGGCTTTCGCCCCAACTTCCCGACGAACTGCGCACCCTGACCCAGGCTGTCCAAGAGACGAACGTCATGGCGGATCTGGTGGCCGCGCACATGGCGCTCAACGTCCAAGAAAAGCAGCAGGTGCTCGAGACGACCAACGTGCGAGATCGGCTGCGGTTGCTGCTCGAGGTCTTGAGCAAAGAGGTTCGGGTGCTCGAACTCACCTCCAAGGTGCAGAGCGAGGTAAACAGCGAACTCAGCAAGTCTCAACGGGAGTATTACCTGCGCGAGCAGCTCAAGGCGATTCAGCGAGAATTGGGCGAGACCGACGACCGGGGCGAGGAGCTCGACGAACTCCGGCAGAAGATCGATGCCGCGGGGATGACCGAAGAGGCCCTCAAAGAGGCGAACCGGGAATACGACCGGCTCCGCCGGATGAACCCCGGCTCCCCCGAATACACGACCGCGCGTACTTATATCGATTGGATGATCGCGCTCCCGTGGAATCGGGGCACCGACGACAATCTCGACCTGGAAGAGGTCAAGCGGACGCTCGACGAGGACCATTACGGCCTGGAGAAGATCAAAGAGCGCATCATCGAGTTTTTGGCGGTTCGAAAATTTAAGAAAGACGGTCGGGTCCGCCAGCCGATCCTGTGTTTCGTCGGACCTCCGGGGGTAGGCAAAACCTCGCTCGGCCGCTCGATCGCGCACGCCTTGGGCCGAAAATTCGGCCGGATGTCGCTGGGGGGGATGCGGGACGAAGCCGAAATCCGCGGCCACCGGCGAACCTATATCGGAGCCCTACCTGGCCAGGTCGTGCAGACGATCCGAAGAACCGAGTCGAACAACCCGGTGCTGATGCTCGACGAGATCGACAAGATCGGGACGGATTTTCGGGGCGATCCCTCTTCGGCGCTGCTTGAGGTGCTGGACCCCGAGCAGAACGCGACGTTCCGGGACCACTACCTCGATGTGCCGTTCGATTTGAGCCGTGTGTTCTTCATCACGACCGCAAATCAGCTCGACACGATCCCGCCCCCCTTGCGCGATCGCATGGAGGTCATCGAGCTTGGAGGGTACACCGAGGAGGAGAAGCTTCAGATCGCGAAGCGGCACCTCGTGCCCAAGCAGATCGAAGAGCATGGCCTGACCCCCGCGAAGCTTTCGTTCGAAGACGAAGCGTTGAAGCGGCTCGTGCGGCACTACACGCGCGAAGCGGGAGTTCGCAATCTGGAGCGCGAGATCGCGAGCGTGGTCCGCAAAGCCACGCGCGCGTTCGCCGAGGGGCGGCGCACACCGATCAAGGTGAACCCGGCGTACCTGGAGAAGGCGCTCGGCGCGCCGCGCTACCTGCACGACGAGGTGGCCGAGCGCGAGATGCGTCCGGGGGTTTCGGTGGGTCTGGCCTATACGCCCGTCGGGGGCGAGGTGCTGTTTATCGAAAGCGCGCTCATGCCCGGCTCCAAGAATCTGATCGTCACGGGCAAGCTCGGCGAGGTGATGCGCGAGAGCATCACGGCCGCGCTCAGTTTCGTGCGCTCCTATGCGGCGGAGTTGAAAGTTTCGTCCGAGGTGTTCGAAAAGAACGAAATCCACGTGCACGTTCCAGCGGGCGCGGTGCCCAAAGACGGCCCTAGCGCGGGGATCGCGATGGTGACGGCGTTGGCCTCGCTCGTGTCGGGGCGGCCGGTCAAGGCGCGCTTGGCGATGACGGGAGAGGTAACGCTCAGCGGGCAAGTGCTTCCGGTCGGAGGCATCAAGGAGAAGGTGCTGGCCGCGCATCGCGCGGGGGTCACGGAGCTGATCTTGCCCGATCAAAACAAGAAAGACTTTCTGGAGGAGATTCCAGAGGAGATCCGGCGCAGCTTTAAGGTGCACTTCGTGGAGCGGGCGAGCGAGGTGCTCCGCCTTGCGTTGGAAAAGTCGGCGAAATCCTGACGAGCTGCTGGAGTGTCTGGGAGCGGTAAGGCTGTCCCCGTGCTTTGACGTTTCGGCCCGAGACGAGCCGCTGGAGCTTCCAGGGGGCGGCAAGGCTATCCCCTGATATGTGACGATCGGGTCTATCGAGCCGAGGCGTTGCTCGCTTCAATAGAAGGAGGTCGGTCATACTTTTCGCATGCCTTATGATCTGCTGATTCGTGGCGGTACGCTTTGGAGCTCGGACGGGGGCGTTCGCGGGGATCTTGCAGTGCGGGGCGGCAAGATCGTCGAGGTCGGCGCTCTGAGCGCCGCCGAGGCGCGGGAGGTCTTCGAGGCCGAAGGGCTTTGGATCTTTCCCGGGGCGATCGACAGTCAGGTGCATTTCCGCGAACCGGGGATGGAGCACAAGGAGGATCTCGAAACGGGGTCCCGCGCGGCGATCCTCGGGGGCGTCACGACCTATTTCGAGATGCCCAATACTCAGCCTCCCACCACGACCCTGGAGGCCCTGGAGGACAAGCTGCGCCGCGCCGAAGGGCGTAGCTGGGCGAACTACGGATTCTTCGTGGGCGCCGCCGAAGAGAACCTTGCGCAGCTCGCGGAGCTCGAGAATCGCCCTGGGACGCCGGGAATCAAGATGTTCATGGGTAGCTCGACCGGCTCGTTGCTGCTCGAAGGGGAAGCGGGGCAGCGCGAGGCGCTCCGAAAGGGTCGGCGGCGCGTGGCGGTGCACGCCGAAGACGAAGCTCGAAACCGCACCGCGCGCGAGCGGGCCGAGGGCCACGACCCGAAGGCGCACCCCCATCTGCGCGATGCGGAGAGCGCCCGGCTCGCCGTCGAACGGCTTCTCCGGCTTTCGGAGGAGACGGGTCGCCCGGTCCATGTGCTGCACATTTCGAGCGCGGATGAGTTGCCTCTTCTGGCCGAGGCGAAACGGCGAGGGCTTGGCACGAGCTGCGAGATCACCCCGCAGCATCTGTTTTTCAGTGCCGAGGACTATGAGAGGTTGGGCACCCGGGTGCAGCAAAACCCCCCGATTCGTTCGGCCGAGCACCGGGCCGCACTGTGGAAAGCTTTGGACGAGGGGTTGTTCGACGTGGTCGGCAGCGATCACGCGCCTCACACCTTAGAGGAGAAAGCAAAGCCCTATCCGGCGTCTCCGAGCGGAATGCCCGGCGTTCAAACGCTGCTTCCGATGATGCTTCGCTATGCGCTGGAAGGCCGCCTTTCCGTCGAAGCGGTTGTGCGCCTCGCGATGGAAGGGCCCGCCCGGCTGTTCGGGCTGCGAGACAAAGGTTCGTTGCGGGTGGGTGGCGATGCGGACCTCTGCGCGATCGATCCACAGAGGAATTTGACGTTGGAGCGTTCGATGATTGGCAGTCGATGCGGTTGGAGCCCGTTCGAAGGGTTGACGTTTCCGGCGTGGCCCGTGGCGACCTGGGTCGGAGGGCGTCTGGCGATGCGCGAGGGGGAGCTGCAAGGGCAGCCGTCTGGGCGAATGGCCGAATTCGATTGGAAGTCCTAGAAGGAGCAGGATTCAAAAACGAAAGGCCTCGCGGGGATTTTCCCCCGCGAGGCCTTTTGTGGAAATGCGCTGCCGCACGAAAGACGGTCGAATTTAGGATTCGCCGCGCGCATGGCCGAAGGTCGGCTCGAAGGGGATCAGACCCATTCGGGTCGCCGCACGGAAGGCTTGGACCCGATTGTTAACCTGGAGCTTGTCATAAATGTTCGCCAGGTGAAAATCGACCGTACGCTTCGAGACATACAGTGCGTCCGCGGCTTCCTTGCTGCTGTGGCCCTGTGCAATCAGACTTAAAACTTCGATTTCTCGCTTGGTCAGTCGAACCGCGCGTTGCGCTGATTCCGACCGAGATGTGCTTGACATTGGCATTTCTACCCTCACCATTGGATTGTTACCCGCCTACATCGCTCTTTCCACACCTGCGAAAAATCTTGAGATGCCCCGGGAAAATTTCTTAAAAAAACTCAGGTCACTTTGTTAAGGGTTCTATCGTCATACCTGAGCTGAGTTTCCACAAGGTTATCTTTCCGAGCAAAAAAGTTGAATTTTTCTGCAATTTGTCGATTGGACGTCGAATCTCCGAAACGGTTTCGATTTTCCTTCGTCGGACTTGTACCAGCAACTCACAGGAGGCAACACAGCATGAGGCGAACCCCATTTTCAACCCTTGCGACACTCGGTGCGGCGGCGATGATCGCCCTGCCGCAGGCCCTTCTCGCGGCCGAAGTCTCGCTTCGACGCGACAGCGTGATCGCCGTCAAGTTCGACCGAGAGATCAATGTGCGCGACAGCCGGCGCGGCGACACCTTTACCACGACGGTCGTTCGCGATCCCGATCTTCCCGAAGGCACCCGCGTGCTTGGTCGGATCGCCGAGATCCGCTATGAGTCCGACGATCGCCGCGACCGCCGCGACCGCGAGGTTCGCGACGGCAAAGCCACCGTGCGGCTCGAGTTCACCGCCATCGAGACCCCCGACGGACGTCGGCAAAACATTCAGGCGATCCCGGTCGATCTGAACGGCAACTTCTTATCGAGAAATCGAGACGGTCGGATCGAGGCGAATCGCAACAAAACCAAGAAGGAGCATGTGGTTCTGGGCGGCGCTCTCGGAGGCCTGCTTCTGGGCGCTTTGTTCGACAAACCTTTCGAAGGCACCTTTGTTGGCGCGTTGGCCGGAGTGATCCTCGCCGAGACGCAAAGCAAGGGAAGTGGCGACGTGTTCGTGAAGAAGGGCGCCGAGATGGGCGCACTGCTTGAGCGCGACGTCCGAGTCAGTTGGGACGATCGGTACAACCGCTATAACAACCGATACGATCGTTACGACGAGCGCTACGATCGATATGAGCGCGCGGACGACGAGTGGCGCCGTTCGGATCGTTACGACCGTCGAGACGATGTTCGCAGAGACGATCGTTTTGTGATCGAATATGGGCGCCGAGAGCTTCGCTTCGATCGGGGACAAGAGCCGTACCGCGTGGGCAATACGATCATGGTGCCCCTGGAGCGAACGGCCGCCCAGATGGGGCTCGACCTCGATTCGGATCGCAACGGCCGTTGGTTTACGATCTCGGACGACGATCAGGATCTAGAGATCGAACTCGACTCGCGAACCTATCGTCTTAATAGACGACAAGGAACATTACCGCAAGCGGTAACTCGACGTGATCGAACGGTTTACGTGCCTCTCGACATCTTGGCAAAAATGAAACGAGAAAATGTATATGTCAATGGCACAAAACTTGAACCCAAGGCGTAAATAAAACTAACTGACTTTCCTCCCCTCCCCCAAGCCCCGTCTCTCGCCCTCAGAGCGGGGCTCCTTATTGTATGAAGGTTTGAGGGCTTAAACCTAAAACTCGCAAGCTTGCCAAGCGTCTCCTCAGCCTCGAATTGAGAAGGTTGAAAGGATTTAGATTGTATTTTTACTGGGTTGTAGACTCGTGAGCGAAGAGACAAGCCGAAAACCTCGAGAAAAGACTGGGCATTCGAGGGTGCTTTGAGCTAAGCTTTACACACCTAGTGAAAGTTTCAGGCCGCTGGCCGAGACTTCTTTTGGAGGAGAAGGGATGAAAAAAGTACTGTTATTTTGCGTTCTCGCCTGCGTGGCGATGATGACCGGTTGCGGCGGCAGCGGCTCGTCCGGCCCCAGCCCGTTTGAGGGAATCTGGACCGGCACCTGGCAGTTGGTGGGCACGGCCTACGAAGGCACCGCCACCGTCAGCATCGAAGAGGACGGAGAGTTCAACGCTACGGTTATCAACAACGCGACCCCGCCGCAGAGCGGCACCGTGGAGGGCGTGATCCAGAACAACGGTCACGTGATCGCCGACCTCGAGTTCATGTCGATGAGCTGGTCCGGTACGGGTACGTGGGAGCTGAACGAGGATGGCGACATCGAGGGCACGCTCGTCTCGAACGACGAAGAGTACACGATCACCTTCTCGCTCTCGCCGCTGTCTATAGGCTAAGCCACTTCGCATTTCGCGAAATTCCGAGGCGTCTCTCATTCGTTGGGAGGCGCCTCGTTCGTTTAGGGCGTTCTCAGCTTCGAATCGGTTAAACTAGAGGAGTTATGATGATCAGCCAACGCGTCGCCAAACTTCTCCATGAGCAGGTGGGCCATGAGCTCTACGCCAGCCACCAGTACCTCGCGATCGCCGCGTATTTTGGAGAGCAAAGCCTCGACGGGTGGGCGGATTTTTATTATCGTCAGTCGGACGAAGAGCGGGGCCACGCGTTAAAGATCGCCCGATTCTTGGTGGAGGTCGGCGCGAAATTCACGCTGCCCGCCCTGCCGGAGTGCGTGCCGGACGAGATCCAGTCTCCGCTCGATGCGGCCCGTAAATCGCTGAATCAGGAGCGGGGTGTGACCCAGCAGTTCAAGTCGATGAACCAGGTCGCTCATGAGGATAACGACGCGGTGAGCATCCAGTTTCTGGCTTGGTTCTTGAACGAGCAGGTCGAGGAGGAGAACTCGATGGACCGTATCGTCAAGATCCTTGAGAGCGGGTTGAACCCGTTCCTCGCCGAGTCGCTCGTGGCCAAGATGGGCGAGCACGAGGGCTAAGCCTCTCACGGTGAATCGGGGGAGTCGCTCCTTGGGACGGAGCGGCTCGAACCAATCGAAAGAATTGGCCCTTCTATCAAGGGCTTCGGGCTTTGGCCCGGACGCTTTCAACGTCAAAAAAAGGGTCGAGATTGATTTCATGCGTCGAACGATTTATTTAGATTTGGAAGGGATGGCGAGGCTGGTCGCTGAGGTCGGACTGGTCCCGATGCTGCGCACGCTGACGGATCGGCTGCGAGACGACTACGCGCGCTGGGAAGCGTTTCAAAAGTGCCCGCGTACGGCGAATCATTCGCCGCTCGGGGTCGTGGAGCTGATGCCGATCTCGGACGATCGCCTTTTTACGTTCAAGTTCGTGAACGGCCACCCTCAGAATCCGAAAGCCGGGTTGCCGACGGTAATGGCCTTCGGCGCGCTCGCCGAGATGGAGACAGGTTGGCCGTTACTTCTCAGCGAGATGACTCTTCTGACCGGCATCCGGACGGCCGCGACTTCGGCCCTGGCGGCGCGTTACATGGCGCGGCCGGACGCGCAGTCGATGGCGATGATCGGGAACGGCGCGCAATCCGAATTTCAGATTCTGGCGTTTCACCACTTGCTGGGCATCGAGGAGTTTCGTCTGTTCGATATCGACCCTGCGGCCACCCAGAAGCTGTTGCGGAACCTGGGTGAGATTCCCGGGGTACGGCTGGTTCGTTGCGAGAGCACCGCGGAAGCGGTACGCGGCGCCGACATTGTGACGACCTCGACCGCAGACAAGGCCTACGCCACGATTCTAACGCCCGAGATGATCGAGCCCGGAATGCACCTCAACGCCATTGGTGGCGACTGTCCCGGCAAGACCGAGTTGGCGCCCCAGATTCTCGAAAAGGCCCGTGTCGTGGCGGAATATCTGCCGCAAAGCCGCATCGAGGGCGAGATTCAGCAGATGCCGGAAAGCTTCGAGGCCCTTGAGTTGTGGCAGCTCGTGCGCGGTGAGGCGCCAGGACGTTCCGCTCCGGACGAGGTGACGGTGTTCGACTCGGTGGGCTTTTCGCTCGAGGATTTCAGCGCGTTGTGCCTCGTGCATGGGGAAGCGGAGAAGCGGGAACTGGGCGAAGTGCTCGATCTGATGCCGCAGGACCGCGACGTTAAGGATCTGTACGGGCTGCTTCAATCGGCCCGGGTCACCTCGTAAAATTTCGGCCCTTTCAAGTGTTTCGGGGAGTATCCTAAGCAAAGGAGGAGGGTCGCGATTCAGTGGCTTTCCGCTTTGGATTGGAGGAATCAACATGCGAAAGTTTCTTGCGATGGGCGTTCTCGCCTGCCTCGGTGCGTTAATGGGCTGCGGCGGCAGCGGTTCGAGCATTCCCAGCCCCTTCGTCGGTGATTGGGTGGGTACTTGGTCGGTCGGCGCTCCGGTGTTCTTGGGTCGCGCCATTACGCACGGCGGAACGGTGACGCTTACGATCGATGAAGACGGTGAGTTCAGCGGGACGATTGTCGACGAGGTCGAAGTGCCGCCGGCGACGGGCACGATCGAAGGTCGTGTCAACGCCAACGGGACCGTGACGACCGCGACGTACTATTCCGAGGAGGATCAGTACTCGGGAACGGGCGTTTGGGAGTTGAACGAGGAAGGCGATATCGTGGGCACCGTGACGGACAGCGAAAGCGGCAACGTCGTGACCTACACGCTCTCCCCTCAGGGCTTGGTTCCGGTTCAATAATCTTCGAGGATTAAAGCTCCTTTGAAAGCGGCCGCCCGGCTTGATCCGGCGGCCGCTTTTTTTGGCATGAAAGGGCTTCCTTACAGGGTTGAAGGAGAGCCGTTAGGGAAGTGTAACGGTGAGTTCGGTTCCGGGGCGGTGATCGTAGGGGATCGCGGTGGGATGGAGCCGGAGATCGCGCCCGGCTGCCAGAGTGCGTTGCGCCGGATCGTATCGGTAGGGCTTTTCGGTTAGCGGATCGATCGGAAGTTTCGGCAGGAGACCCTCTGAAACGAGTGCTTCAAGGGTCTCGGGAAGTCTTCCGTGACGACGTTCGAGGCATTGCAAAGCTACTGTTTGGCCAAGAAGGTCTTCGAAGTAGTGGCTTCGAAGTTGACGGATGAGCACGATGATAAAGTGATCGATCTGTTGGGCGAGGAACATCTTTCCGAGAGGGTTATCGACCTTGGTAAAGGCCGCTTCGAATGCCTTTCGTTGGGTTTTGATCGGCAAGCACGCTGCATTGACGCATGACTTCGATCTCTTCGAGAAATGAATCGAACTCTCCAAGGCGAGCATGGCGATCGGCTCGTTGAATGAGATCCTTCTGCAGGCTGGATAACTGGATTCGAGGCAAATTTGTGCCGTCCAAGGGGCCAATGTGGGGCGGCCTGAAGTGGTCACGTTCCGCGATTTGGCGCACAAGAGCCCACCAAGCTTCTTCTCTTTCCAAAGAGGTCGGCGATTTAGCCTGAGAGAGCGCGGCTCGCTTTTCCTCAAGTTGAGAAAAGAGCAGGAAGGCGTTCGAATCGTCTGGAATAGGCTCTTGATGATCGACAAATTCCGGCGGGATCAGCGCTTGGGCGGCCTCGGGAGTTAAAGGCGTGAAAGGTTTGGCAGAGGCGCATCCGGCCGTCAACCCTGCGAGGAAAAGCGCGCCGAAAATCCAGCCTTGGTGCATCGCTTTTTTAGTATAAGCGTTCCGGCGCGCGTTCCTAAAGTCATCCTGGAGAACAGTTTTTCTAGGAGTTAAAGGCGTCTGCCTTCCGCGAGGCATCCGCGCTGATAATTCCAGAGATCTTGTTGAATGGTGTCGATGGTGTGCTCGGCGTTTGCAGATTTCGGGTCGATCTGGGTCAGCAAACGCTTCAGCGCTTCAATGGCTCCTTTGGTGTCTCCAGCCATATAAGCGCTTCTCGCATAGCCTTGCACGACCCAGTTGTCGGTGCCTTGAAGCTGCTCGGCAGCGGCTTTGAGTTCTTTTTCCAGCAATTGGTAAAACTGTGGAGAGGCATCCTGAATATAACTCGTGCTTGCCAACTCGTGCAGGTAGGTGTATGTTCCCGTTCTTTGAATGTTGGGAAAGGTGCCTTTGGCGAAAATGCCGTCTTTGGGCCTGTTTTGATCTGCGATGAACTGGAGCTCTCGGATCAACTGCGCTTCATCGAGGCTGGCGAGGAGGCGATAGCGATGAATGAACAGATCGTGGTGGAGCGTCGGGTCTGCATCGAGGGCTCCCGTGAGATAGGCGAGGGCTTCTGCTTGCTTACCGAGCTCAGTGTAATCGAACCTTCTTTGAAGGATGCTTCGGATTTTGAGGAGATAGGCTTGGTCAGGCATTTTGGCTTGCGCCGAAGTGGTAGAGTCGCTTGAGCTTGCCACGACTTGTTCGAGCGCCGTATCAAGTCCGCGCATCGGATTTCCTATCCAAACGACCTTGCCCTTTTGGTCGACCACGAACGCGTTCGGGATTGTCTTTTGCCCAGCGGCGGAGAGCCACTGCTTGATCATGAAGTCGGTGTTGTCGCGTGCGATATGGTACTGCGTCTCCTCGGGCTTCATCGAATCGAGGAACTCCTCGATCGCTTGATCGCTCGCTTTATCGGAGATATTCACTCCTATAACGGTGACGCTGTCTTTGTACTTCTGAGCGAGCTTGCTCAAGTGCGGAATGGCGGTTTTGCACGGGGGGCACCAAGTGGCCCAGAACTCTACCACGTAGACATGGCCCTCCTGAAACGAATCGACCGGTCCTCCTTTAAACCATTTTGAAACCTTGAGTTCAGGCGCGGGGTCGCCGATCGACAAAAGATTCGTTTTCGGGGGAGCGGACAAAGCGTTGCCACAGAGCAGCGCTCCTGCAAAGAGCGAGATCGTTTTGATAGATGTCATGCGCGTTATATCTCCTAATAAGATATTGGGTTGTACGGTAATTGGGGCGCGAAACGTTTCATGGAAATGGGAGAGGGTAGTGGCAGAACAACCCCTGCAGGGATCTCAATCGCTTGGGAAAGCCGCTTCTGAGACTCTCCGAAAATTTGTTGGAGCGGGAGGATGAGCGATTTGCTGGAAGGAATGTCCTCCCATGGCGGGGCGATTTAGGAAGAGAAATGGGGGAGCCGCGAAAGCCGAGGGTTCTCGCGGCCCGGTCGTTGGATCAACGTCTTTAGCGGTATCGCTGCAGTTCTTGCCGAGCGATATGAATCAAGAGCGCCATGCTCTCCCCTTCCAGCTTCTCGAGTTCTTCCATCTGCTGGATCGCTTGCTCGAGTACGGCGACCACTGTCGTCCCTTCTCCGGCTTTATAGGCCGCCGACGCGTACATTTGCATCACCCAGAATTGGTGAACCGGATATTGCGTCACGATGGGCTTGAGCTCGCTTGCGATATAGGCATACGCTTCGGGCGAGAGATGGTCGAGGTAGGCCACCGCAAAAAGCACGTTGAGATACTTCGGCTCAACCGTGACCTCGATCTTCGGGAAGGTCCCTTTCACGAACCGTCCATCTTGGGGTCGTTCTTGGTCGATGCGAGCTCGGAGCTCCGAAATGGCCTGCTTTTCGTTCACATAGAAGAGCGTCGTCAGGCGCGAAGTGAAGAGATACGGGCGAAGCTTGGGTTCTTCCGCGAGCGCTTCGTCATAGACGGCGAGCGCTTTTTCGTGCAGCGATTGCTCGCTGAGCGACTGGCCTTGGTTCCGTACAGACTGCGCTTTGGCTTGGAGAAGCTCTTCGGCGGTGGGAGGCGCTTTAGGCGCGCTCTCCGGGGTCTTGTAAGTGCCGTCGACGACGCCGGCTAGGACTTTCTCCAGATCGCCCATCGGATGGCCGATCCAAGCGATCTTGCCCTCTTTATCGACGACGAACGCACAAGGGATCCCCTTCTGATCGGCAGCCTGCAACCATTTCGAGAGCATCTCGTGGTTGGTATCGCGTACTGCCGAGTACGTCATTTTCTCCTCGAGTTTGTCGAGGAACTCTCTGACCTGCGTATCGTTCTTCGCGTCGTCCCAGACGTTGACGCCGAGGATCGTGGCCTTGCCCTCATGCTTCTTGGCGAGTTTGTTCAGGTGTGGGATCGCCTTGTGGCAGGGACCGCACCACGTCGCCCAAAATTCCACCACGTACACATGGCCTTTCTCGAACCCTTGGATGGGTTTGCCTTGGAACCAGGTTCCGACTTTGAGAGCGGGGGCGGGGTCTCCGACGGCAAGTTTCGTTTGCGCTTGCACGAAAGCGACCGAGGCGAGAAGCAGCGCTCCCGCGAGAAATCTGAACCGTTTGAACATCACCAAGAATCTCCTTAAGATCTTTTAAGATAAGGCATTATGCTATACGGTAATGGGTGAGAGATAGTTTCTCGACCCCGAAATACGGGTATGAGACAGGGGGCGGGGGGCTTCTCTATCTGGAAATCGGACAAGAGTCACGGTTTTGTCAGAGATCAGCGAGTCAATTCTATCTCGGAGCTGCTCGAGGCGATTTCGGGGGTTCATCGGTCGCAGTGCTTGGTCGCATGGCAATCTCGTTTTAAGGTTCCTGAATGCCGATCAAAGGCGGTTGGCCAAGGCCCTGTATCGGATTCGTTCGACATGCATGGTTGCGCTCAAGACTCCCGACCCGATTTCGCGACAAGGGATGGAGGAGTGGCACCGGGTGGAAGATTCCAGATCCGACCCGGCGCCGAGCTTTTCATAGACCGAGCGAGCTCGCTTGGCCGAGCCGGCGTACGTCAACCCCGTCTCGGTCGGGCACGCTGCGCCAGGGGTCCAGAACAAGTGAGCCTTCGGGGAAAGACCACTCTTGGAACACCTCGTGTTCCGTGCCGACGACGTACACCGCCGGGTACCGGGGAGCCACCTCCGGAGGGTCGAGATGAGGATCGAAGATCGTGGGATGTGCCCCCTTTTCTTGCAGCAACGCATGCAAGAGGATCGACGGGCTGCCGGTGATGAGATTCGTTTCTGGCTTGAACGCTTTCCCCATCACCACGATCGGAAGGTTTTGCTCGCGGGCAAGCTCTAACGCGAGGTCCGCGAGCCATTCGGTTTGTTTCTCACGGGCGAGCATCAGCGATTCGAAAAAGTCGTAACTCAGTCCCAAACGTTGGGCTAGATGCGACATCGCGATGTTGTCCCGGGGATGGCAGCCGCCGCCGTCGCCCATGCCGGCTCGAAGATATTTCGGGCTGAGCAGCCGCACGGTCGCTTTGGCGATTGCGTTCGTCACCGCGTCGACGTCGGCTCCTGTGCCGTGGCAGATCTCCATGAGGGTGTTCGCGAACACGATCTTCATCCCAATGAAGGTGTTGTAAGCTACTTTGATGAGCTCGGCGGATTCGATGCTGACCGCATGCACCGGCGCGTCGTGCAGCGTGCCGTAGAATGCCGCCACTTCGTCTCGGGCCGCCAGGTCGTTTCCCCCTAGAAGCACGAATTCCGGGTGAAGGAAATCGTGAATTGTGGTGCCCATCGCGATGAAGAAAGGGTTGTAGCACAGCCGAACGAACTCGTTCAGGACGGGCTGAACTTCTCGTTGGATCGTGCCGGGCAGCACCGTCGAGATCACCGAGACGAGGGTGCGCTTTTGAGCTTTTTTAGCCGCCTCAGCAAGTTCACGCATCGCTTCGACGAGGTACCGGTAGTCGAAGTCCACTCGCTCTTCGGGGAGCCGAGTGACTCCTTCGTAGCGAGGATCGTGCGGAGTTTGGACCGCCACGAAGATGAGGTCGCACACCTGGACAAGTTCCGGCAGGTCCACCAATTGAAGGCGCGAAGTCTCAAGCAAGGCTTGAGCTCCCACTTCTTTGTACGGAATGCGTCGTTCGGTGATCTGCTCGCACACGGTTGTGCTCGTCTCGTACCCATAGATTGCGTGTCCTCCCGCGCGTTCGATGGCGAGCGCGCAGGGAAGTCCTAGTTTGCCGAGTCCCACAAAGCCGACTTTCACGCCGTCACCTCCTGGGCGAGAAGTGGCCTGAGTCTTTCCGCATCCGCATCGAGCTTGGCTTGAATCTCCGCCCCGAAAAACGCGTCTGTGGTGAAGACACGCTCGCGGTACACCTCGTCGTGGTGACCTCCCGTCAGATCCGCCCGGTCGTGCAGCACCTGGACCGGAATGTCTCGGCGAATCCCCAACCGATTCGCCAGGTGCTCCATGTAGGTGTCGCAATGGTTACTCAGCGAGAAGTGGCCAAGCTCCTCGACGAGCTTTCTGGGCACGATGGGGAAGATGCAGGAGCCTTTCGCATGGTTATCGTGGTTGGTATTCGGGTTGAGGATCCGCAATTCCTCGCCAAAGCCTCGCACGATCTCGTCCCACCCCTTTGTCTCCATCCGCGCATCGTCGTTCCAAAGGAGCAACCAGTCTCCTTGTGCCTCTTTAGCCAAGGTATTGATATAAAGATGCAGCTGAATATAACCGTGACGGGGGAAAAGATACACTTGTGATTCCGGAACAGGATCCTCAAGCGCTGCGGTCCGGCTGTCCGTGTCGTCCTCGTCGATTGCCAAAAGCAGTTCGATCGGCCCGGTCGCGGTTTCCAGAAGACGGTGGCTGCTTGCCTTCAGAGAGGGCCAGCGTTTCCGGGTCGGAAGTAAGATTGAAATCATAAAGTCATTGCCATCCTATGCGTTTAGATCGGATAGCTTGGTTATAACAAAGGGGCCTGTTTGCGGATTCGACTTGAGAGTCGGAGCAGCAACCTTGAAGCTGAATGCGGTGGAAAAGCAGGCGTGAGTCGAAGGGGATTTTGCGTCCCCAGGGTCGGGGACTGTGGACTTTTCGTCCGTCAGCTTGCTTATTGGCCGCGCTTGGGTATACTTTTGGGGCCTTGGATCGTTAGCTCAGTTGGCAGAGCAGCTGACTCTTAATCAGCGGGTCGTAGGTTCGAGCCCTACACGGTCCACCAAGATTTTAGGTTCAAAATAGCCCCGTAAGCGAGGGGCTATTTTGGTTTTTAAAGTTGTGTGGGAATGACCGTGGTAATGACGGCCTCTGATGCGGACTTCCGATTGACATGTTTGGTATGTGGGACAGCGGTGATTAGAGTACGCTCCCTCTCGTCCAGTCGCTGCACGGTCGTGCCCCGCTCGGTCGAAAGCGTAGAACACCGAATCCGAGTTCTCGTGGCGAGACATCAGGCCGTTCGCGCCGAACCTCTGAGCTGCCCCTACGTTCCCCAGGCTATCGAGCTCGCAGACCAGATTGTAACCGTCGTACAGGAAGTAGATCCGGCCCGAGGAGGTCTCCTTCCAAGCCCGAAGCCCGCCCGCGCGTTAGCCCGCCGTCATCACCGTCCCCACGCCCGTCAAGGTTCTCCGGGGCGTAGGTCATCGCTGTGCCCGCATACGTCGTCGGATTCCCCGCCGTGTCGTAAGAAGCTGTTCACATACATCCCGAAGCAAGCCGAACTCTTCTGGGTCAGCCCGCCTTTGGAATTTTACTGGTACTCCGTCAAGCCGCTGTAACCGTTGCACGGATTAATCCAGATTATTTCTGGGAAAGTCTATTGATTAATAACCCACTTAATACATTATCGTTATCTAGACATAATTCAATTCCGGGTCTTACAATAAGTTTCCATGTTGCTGCGTGATGCATCATAAATCCCATG
>JBBCJD010000003.1:0-154977 GCA_037189405.1 bacterium | reverse complement strand
CATGGGATTTATGATGCATCACGCAGCAACATGGAAACTTATTGTAAGACCCGGAATTGAATTATGTCTAGATAACGATAATGTATTAAGTGGGTTATTAATCAATAGACTTTCCCAGAAATAATCTGGATTAATCCGTGCGACGGTTACAGCGGCTTGACGGAGTATCAGTAAAATTCCAAAGGCGAGCTGATCCAGGAGAGTTCGGCTTGCTTCGGGATGTACGACACGGCGGGGAATCCGACGACGTATACGGGCACAGCGATGACCTACGACCAGGAAAACCTTGACGGGCGCGGGAACGGTGATGACGGCAGGCTACCGCGCGGACGGACTTCGGGCCTGGAAGGAGACTTCTGCCGGCCGGATCTACTTCCTGTACGACGGCTACGATCTGGTCTGCGAGCTGAACTCCTCTGGGAACGTTGTTGCTTCGAATACCTTTGGAGCGAACGGCCTTGTTTCCCGGCGCGTGGGGAGCGACTCCACGTTCTACACTTTCGACGAAAGAGGAACCACCGCGCAGAGGTTAGACGATAACGAGTCGGTTCTAACCTCTCACATGGCGGACGCGTTCGGGACGTTCGCCTCCTCCTCGTCGTCGACGGATCCTTATGCGGGTTTCGGGTCTCAATGGGGATACTATAAGGATTGGGAGACGGGACTCCAGCTTCTTGGACACCGCTACTACGACCCAGGAACCGGACGATTTGTCACAAGAGATCCCATAGGCTACGAAGGAGGCATCAACCTATACGGATATGTCGGAAACTCACCCACTGGATGGATTGACCCAGATGGGTTAAAACGCAAGCGAGATTTTAGCGGCTTAATCGTTCTTGGGGGCATTGCAGTTGTAGCGGACGGTCCTTTACCAGTGGGCGATGCAGTTGCTGCAGGAATAGGCATCTATATGGGGTCTGTTCTTCTTTATGATTACCTAACGCAGCCTAGAAGACCTCAAACATTGACATTTCCATCAGCCCCTAAAAATTGCGGGCCAACCCTAAACAAAGAGGAGAGAAAACGGATTGAGAATCTTATGAGAAGAAGAGGGCTTCCAAAGGAGCATTACCCCAAGGTTCGAGACAGAATTCATAAAGATAAAATACCTAAAGGTAATCGTAAAAACCCTGATTGGGAATGGGATGACATTATAGATATCATTGATGAAATCGCAGAAGGTTTAGGATTTTAATGCCAATATTATCACAAGCCAAGGCTTTGGAAAACGAAGATCAGTATTCAGTTGAAATATCTCCAATAATGCAAGATGGAGAGAAACTGTATATGGTTATACTTAAAATAGGCAAGGAGGTGCTGTATAAATCTGTCTATAAAGTAGGAGGTTTATTCGGGCATTACGAAGTTCGTTTGCTTGCACGAGCTTTTATCAACGCGAGTTTGCTTAAGGGTGCTAATTTGCCTTTTTCAGTCCGAGATTCTAACAATATTGATGGAGAGCCCGCCTCAATTTTTGTGGAAACAGAATTTTGCACATGCGTTTTGTATCAACATCCGACACGAGATTTAATAGTTCTATATTTCGCTTGTACTGCGCAAGGATTTGAGAATAACTCCCACTTTGGTGTGCAGTACGACGTTCGATTCCCAATAACAGCTTCTGAAGCTGTGAAGTTTGGCCAGTTGTTGTTTGAGCAATGTCAGGATGATTAAGGTACGTATGAGGGTTTGATCTCAATCGCACTGACTATGCAGAATATGTATGGTGATTAAGTACTAAAGATGCTTTGTATCCAAATTCCTGGATAAGTACGCCTTGGGAATGGAGTCTTATATTAATAGAGAAAACAAAGGAACCCTACAGGAATAACACCTCCCTCTAACCAAGGCAGTCCTTCCTATAAAAATTCGTCAAATTCAGGCTCCAACCAAAAGTCATCGTTAAGTTCTGGATCAGGCTGGTCAGGGAGCGGTTCTTCAGGCAGGAGATAGGCTTTGAAAAGAAAATTGACTATGATTTTTTTGATTTTAGTTAGTATAGTCGTTGGATTTATGCTTTACTTCATGACTCCACGATTAGTTAAGGCTCCAACAGATGTTCAACTGCAAAGATTGCAATTGGATGGAAAAGATCTTTACTTGATAAATGGCAGTGCAATTAAAAGTATAGATCAATGCTCATTTATTTCGATACATCATACATATGAAAATGAATTAACAATAATCAATATAGATTTTTTGATCATTCGTTTGAATCCATTTCTAACGCGCAAGGTGTTTAATTACTTACCCATTGTATTGGATACAGAAAATCTTGTCGAAGGTAAGTACAAAATTCGAATAAATGGAGAGAACGGATCTTTTGATGCAGGAGGTTTTACTATAAATAAAGATTAGTAGAGGACACCGCTACTACGATGCCGGGACGATTCGTCACGAGAGATCCCATCGGCTACGAAGGAGGTATCAACCTATACGGATATACAGCCAATGGGCCTATAGGATGGATTGATCCATATGGACTCACGCAAGATTCCCCATCTAATGCAGCGAGGCAAGCTGCAGCTAGAGGCGATCTTAATGAGTTGAAAACAATACTTGAGACGCTTGATGAATCTGGGGCAAGCGGTAAGCCCTCAAACAAAGAAGCTTGTGCAAGATCTAGTAGCCAAGTTTGGTTCGAAAGCAAAAGATTGGATTGCAAAGAAATGCAAGGGAGGAATTCATAAAGAGTTTCCTTCTGAAATGCTAGATAAGAATTTAGCAGAAATTAAGCAACTAGGATAAAAATCAGGACCCTTGCAAAGGGATGCTAAGAAGGCATGGAAGTTACTTACTGATAAACAATTTGAAAAGGGAGCAAAAGCCGTGGCAGGTGTCTCGATATGGGATAGGTTCATGGATTGGTTGTTAGGCGCGGATCGATCCAAGTAAGGGGGAGTATATGTGGTATGCAATTTCAATTTTATTCAACTCAATAAGATCCGATGATGAAACGGGATTGTGTGAGGAAATAATTTACTGTATTTATGCAGAATCTGTAAATCAAGCGGAAGAAAAAGCTTTGCAGATCGCAAAAAAAAATGAAGTTTCATACAAAATTTCATCAGGGGCAATGACAACTTGGAAGGTGGCAGGGATTTCAGGGAATTATAATATCGAAACAGAAAAATTTGTTGACGGGTTAGAAATTTTTAGCAGATTCCTGAGAAAATCTGAAGCGGATAGCTTACTCACGCCTTTTGAAGACGATTGAGTGAGAACGCTGGATAAATCGGGGAGCGTTCAGACGAGTTCTGTCTCGCTCGTACAACGCGAACAACCAACTCACCACGGGAAGCTTCGTCTACGACGGGAACGGGAATCCGACGACGTATGCGGGTACGGCGATGACCTACGACCCGGAGAACCGCCTGACGAGCGGTGGGGACGGTGATGACGGTGGGCTACCGCGCGGACGGGCTTCGGGCCTGGAAGGAGACCTCCTCGGGCCGGATCTACTTCCTGTACGACGGCTACGATCTGGTCTGCGAGCTGGATAGCCTTGGGAACGTGGTGTCGGCCAACACCTGGGGCGCGAACGGCCTGGTGTCTCGCCACGAGAACTCGGATTCGGTGTTCTACACCTTCGACGAGCGGGGCACGACTACGCAGCGGCTGGACGAGAACGAGTCCGTTTTGACCTCTCACATGGCGGACGCGTTCGGGACGTTCGCCTCTTCCTCGTCGACGACGGATCCTTATGCGGGTTTCGGGTCTCAATGGGGATACTATAAGGATTGGGAGACGGGGCTCCAACTCCTCGGCCACCGCTACTACGATGCAGGAACGGGACGATTCGTCACCAGAGACCCCATTGGCTACGAAGGAGGCATCAACTTATACGGATATGTCGGAAATGGGCCGGTAAATTGGATTGATCCAGAGGGACTTCAGGCACACGGGTCAAACAAAAGGCCAAGTACAAAAGACAAGCATGAGCGAGGCGATTCTCGACAAAAATCCGATCAGGAGCGAAAAGCAAATAACGAGCATAATAAGAAGCCACTAAAGAATCCCCCTACACAACCGCCTAAGGATTCGCCTGATTATAAACGATTGGGCCCAAAACCCAAGTCTAACAATTGGTGGAAGTGCATGAAAAGCATAGGTGGTGCTCTAATATCGTTACCTGTGAGGATTATTTCAGTTCCTATCATCATCGTTGATCCACATTTCTTGCCAGACCCAGAGCGCGAAAAGTTTCTGCCAAGGGAAGCGGCAATTCATGAGGAACTTGAATAACCTTTAGACTTATAAAATACAAAAGTGAAGCACATGACACTCTATGGGAAATTTGAACAATGGCTTCGTCAAGCACTGGAGGACAATCATCTTCTGGGATTACACTTAAATTCTGAAGATAAATCTTCGTTTTTAGTTGGGAAAGTAGTTGGATTAGTGGGCAGTGAATATCAATTCAAACTATTCGACTCCCAAGGCGGAGATGATGGGATTTTATACGGCTTGATTAGTGAAATACAACGAATAACCTATGAGAGTAATTATCTTGATTTTATTGAAAGATTTTCCTCAAGGCGTTCAGTTGAGGATCAGCTTATTTCTGTAGTGGAAAATTTTTCTGTCGCAAAAGGTATATTGGATGCCTTAATTATAGCTTCGCGATTGGATATGGTAGTAAAAATATTTTCCGCGAAGGAATCTCCCTTTGATGCTGTTTTGTTTGGAGCCACTGATAGTTACATTGATCTTGGTGTGTTGGATGACTCAGTTTCGGTGATTGAGCGCATGATCTATAATGCAGATGATGTTTGTGCTGTAAAGGTAGGGGGTGAAAATCTTTTATTTAAGCAAGAACTATATTCTATCGATAATTCCATGAATTGAAAGCGAAGTATTGATGTAAGCGGACTCCAGGCGATTTGTTTTCTGAGGCCCCATCGGCTACGAAGGAGGACGGATGTCGGAAACTCACCCACTGGATGGATTGACCCAGATGGATTGTTTAGAGAGGGCTTTCGTGGTGGATCTGGAGTTAAATTACCTGCCTCACCTGGGGGGTGTAGGTGGTTCCACTGTAGCAGCCGGAGCAGGAGTAGGCGCCAGCACCGTAGCAGGTGGCGTTTTAATAGGTGTTGGTGCTGGCTATTTAATAGGTGCTGGGCTTGATCATGTTACTGACGGTGGCTGGGGGCGCTTTTGGTGGAAGTTATTTGGGGGAAAAGATATCGATGAACTTCCGCCAGGCCCTTGTATGAGCAAAGGTGGGAACAATAAAGGTAGAGGCGATGATGATCTTTATAATTATACTATTGAAGAACTATTAGATCTTAAAAGAATTGCTGAACAAAAGGTGACAGAGCTCTGGTGCAAAAGATCAACAGAATCTTGAAAGAAAAGAAACAGAGAAATCAAAGGAAAAGGCAGCGGTGATAGAAAAGAAAAAGAGAAATTTAAACGCTAATGAAAAATGGCTTGTTGATCTTGGAAGTAACGATCCAACAGAGCGATCCAGCAGTGTAGAGAAGGCGTGTGTCAATGCTCCGCTGTTTGTTGCTCAAGCATTGGCTCGTGCGGCGACAACTGATCCTGACTCTATCGTGCGGCATTCTGCAGCAGAAGCTTTGGGAGAAGTGGGAGATCAATTACATGATTTACCGCGTTTATTCACGTTAATTAAGGATCATGATTTGACTGTAAGGTGTGCTGCAGTAAGTAGCTTAAGCCAATTTCCCTCGACGGAAGCTCAGCGAAAGTTAATTGCAGTAATGGAAAAGGATAGGCATCCATTAGTAAGAAGATGGGCCAGCATTGCATTGTCTGATCAAGAAGGTGTGGAGAAGCATCTGTTGAATCAGGCTTTATTGAAAAGGTTAGATCTTGAGGAATCTCCAATAGCTCGGATTGGCGTTATATCCGCATTGTACCGTTTAGATAACTCTCATCCATTGACGGAGATGCTCCAATATCTAACGTTTGATAGATATGAAAAAAAGAAGCAAAATCAAAAAGTCATTGAAAGCGCCAAAATGGCATTGAATGACCTTATGGATATTTTAGATTTTTCAACTAAAGAATCCATAAATGATGCCATAATTGGCAGATAGTGTAACAGCGAGCTTGCAATGAAGGTGGCTGTTTGTGTTATCCCAGAAAGGAATTATTCAGAGATTAGTCCAATGTAACCTTGGTAGTCCTGAATATGTTCAGGCAAGGCCTTAATCTCAGTTCACGGAAATCGTTTCAGTTTGTTGACCGGGGAACCGCCTGACGAGCGTGGGGACGGTGATGACGGCGGGCTACCGCGCGGACGGGCTTCGGGCCTGGAAGGAGACTTCTGCCGGGCGGATCTACTTCCTGTACGACGGCTACGATCTGGTCTGCGAGCTGGATCGTTTCACCATCGTTTGAATCTCTGCACGTTCTTTCTACAGTTGGCGTATTTTGAGTGCGGCAGAAAGCTCGCTAGGTGCATCTTTCGCTTGGTCTGGTTCGATGCAGATAAGCTTGTAAAGCCTGGTGGCGAGGATTGCTCCGATCGGAGGAATGGCCAAATATAGCCACACACTTTTGAGAGCTTCCCCGCCCGAAAATAGCGCGGGGGCGAGTGATCTGGCAGGGTTCATCGATCCGCCCGTTACAGGGCCACCGATGAGGACGCAGACCATTACGGTTAAGCCGATCGCGATCGCCGGTGCGGTAGAGTTCACGCGCCGATCGGTCACCATGGCGATGATGACCAGCATCAGGAAAAATGAAAGTATTAGCTCGGATCCGACATTGCGGAGCGTGTCGGCCGACGCTGGAATGTGAGTCCCGAAGCCAGCTCCGAAGATCAGTGTGACCGCTCCCGTCGCGAGGATCGCTCCCGCGAGTTGGGCGACGATGTAAGGCAAAACATAACGCCAAGAAAAGTGGCCGGCCGATGCGAAACCGATCGTCACGGCCGGATTGAAATGCGCTGAAATCGGCCCGAGGGCGCAGATCATGGCAAGCACGGCGAGCCCTGAAACGAGGGCGGCCGCAAGCAACCCCGGGGCTCCGTTGGCCATCTGCGACGTGGCCGAAAGAGCGACAGGCGCAAACACGATTCCAAAGGTGCCGAGCAGCTCGGCTGCATACCGTCGTTTCACAGTGTGAACTCCGTAAGCAACGCTACGACGTGACGCAATATTTCATCGCGGATCTCGCGCACTTTTTCGATCGGCTCGCCGGCCGGATCCTCAAGGCCCCAATCGTCGGTTAGCAAAAACCGAGCTGGGCATGAGGCGGCGTCGACTCCGCAACCCATCGAAATGATCCGATCGGCTTCATCGACCATCGTTTGCGTGAGCAGTTTCGGGCGCTGCCCCTTCATCGAGATTCCGATCTCGCTCATGGCTTCGACTGCGGTTAGGTTGAGGCTTCGCCCTTCTTCTGTGCCGGCCGAGTTCGCGCGAACGTCGATGCCTTTCGCTAGCGCCTGGTGGTTGGTGATCGCCTCCGCCATCTGCGAGCGGCCTGTGTTATGGATGCAAACGAATAGAACCGTTTTCATGAACAGCGTTCGGCGGTGTCGGTGCAGCAAGCAAAGCTCTGACCGCCCGCGGCAGGTGTGCAATGGGCAGTAACCGTTTTACCGGTTTCATGGTGGTGATCAGGGTCGTCGTCGTTCAAATCATCGAGCAAGGTGTAAACTTCCCATGCATTGCCGTCTGGATCGCGAACCCAAATCTTGTCCTGTAGGGCGTAGCAACAAGTTACGTTCTCTTCGGAGAATGTGATCAAGCCGGATTGCTCAAGCCTCTGTTTGACTGCACTTACTTCATGCGTCGATGCAACCAGGATTCCGAGATGGTTGAGCGGGCCTCCCTTGCCAGCGGGGTGCTCTGTCAGCGCGAGTTTCAATGCCGGCGACTCAAGATCGAAGTTCGCGTAGCCTGGACGCCGTTTGTGTGCCCGTACTCCGAAAAAGACTTTGTACCAGGCAGCCGATTTTTCGATGTCGGTCACGTTCAGCGAAAGGTGGGCTTTAGCAACATTCATTGGGGGTTTCTCCTTTGGCGATGCGCTGAAACTCCTGTGCGAGTGTTTCAAAGCTTTCGGGCTTCAAAGTGCAGAGCATCTTTGTTCCCTGCCGCTCGATGCGGATTAAACCGGCCGCTTCGAGCTCGTGCAAGTGGTGTGAAACCGTCGAAGTGATCTTTTCTGCTCCGGTGATGTGGCAACAAACCTCGCTTGCCGTCGGGGCCTTGTAAACTCCGCCATGCTCGTCTATGGCGGCAGTATGGCAACAAACACCCGAAAGGAATTCTACGATGCGCAAACGCGTCGGATCGGATAAGGCCTTCAAAGCGCGTTGCAGAGTTTCGCTCGTCATCGAAATAAATGATAGCATCTATTTCGCATTTCATGGAAATAGTTTCTGTTCGTTGCGCTTGCGGCGCGCTTTCAAAAGCTGATGAAGTGCGGGAGCGGCATTTCTGGAGCGTGGACCTTTGCACCAAGACTTTTCATTTACGGCGTGTGGCTCACTGACACATGTCGGTTGGCTTTAATGGAGGTCTTGGGCCGATAGATCTAAAGGCCGTTTCTGTCGAAAGGGTGTCAGGTTAAGCCGTTTGATGTCCAGTTGGCTAAGAAGGCTTTCTGCATTTTTCAGTGAATGGCGGGGTTCTTCATACTAGTCATTGCTGTCTGTTTGTAAAACGAGAGATGAAGGTCAAGATCGTTGGGGCTATTTCGTGTGAGAGTTCGTTTCCATATTCGCCCTCCACGACGACTTAGACGATGGAATCGGCTGAAGCGCAACTCGGCCTTCATTGCCACCTCACCCAAGGGGCGTTTCCAATTCGTGGGTTCCTTGCGCTTGATGCGCAGTCAGCGAGGCAAGGAGACGAGTCGTTGACGCTACAGAACGATCTTATAAACTTAAAGCCCGAACGATTTGCGCGCTGAGCAGCGCCGCGAAAACGCTCCAAGCGAGCGCGGGAAGAAGCAGCCATCCTGCGGAACGTTTGGCGGCAAACCCGCACACGAGGAGTGCCAGGATCACTCCGAACATCGCAAAGCTTTCGAAAAGCGCGGGACGCGGCTTTTGCCAAGCGAGCAGGAGCCAGGGCCAAAGCGCGTGGAGGGTGAGATAAAGCCCGAAAAGCCCGAGCGCCCAAGTACGCGCAGCGGCTTTCGGGGCGTCCCAAAGATGTGCGAGCGCGAGCGCGGTCGGAAGCGAAAGCACCGTCCAGAGGAGTCCGAAAACACCCGGAGAAGGTGCCCAGGCGGGAAGTTCCAAGACGGGATACCACGTGCGAAGGCCTTGGAGCGCGCCCAAGTGACCGACGAATCCTACCGCGTAAACGAGCGTGAGGCAGAGAAGGGAGGAGATCCAAGATCGCATCGGCTTAAAAAATCTGGGCCGCTCGTTTGAGGCGCCGGGTCGCCTTATTCTATCCCGTTCTATTCTTGGAAGGAAGCTTAAAAAGAAAGGAGCGCCGCTTGGGCACTCCTTTCTTGGCGCGGACAAGCCGAATTTACGACTTGAACCGTTTGAGGTTTTGCTTCATCTCTTCGAGCACTTCGGCGGGGAACTCCCCATCCGCCTCGGCGAGAGCGATCGCCTTCTCCTGGACCGACACCGCCTTGGCTTTGTCGTTCTTACGGAAGTATGCGAAAGCCAGCGTGTCCAAGATATAAGCGTTCTTTTCTTGGGTCAACGAGACGGCGCGTTGCGCCATCTGAAGGGCCAGATCGTAGTCTGCCGACTTAATTTCGTCGTCTCCGACGATCATGTAAGCGATGGTGTTGAGCCCATTCGCATCGTCGCGCAGGTGGACCTCGAACATGAGGCGGGTCACGCGGGCGGCTTCGGCGGGGTTCGTGTGCAACAGGATTTGGATCTTGACCGCCCAAAGCGCCTCTTCGAGTTCGGGGGCGTCTTTAACCGCGGTTTCGTAAAGCTCCCACGCTTTGGGGTAGTCGCTGGCCTCGATCGCTGCGACGAGCGGCGCGAGAATCTTCTCAAGCTCGGCTTGCTTGGTTTGGGCGGCGGCCTGAATCGCCGCGTGCTTTTCGATGTCGAACGTTCCCGCCAGCACCTGATCCAGAACCTGATCCATATGATCCATCGGATGACCGATCCAGGCGATCTTGCCTTCTTGGTTCACGATGAACGCGCACGGGATGCCATTTTGCCCGGCGGCTTCGAGCCACGTCTTGGCCATCGCGCCTTGGGGGGTGTCCGCCGCGACGTTATAGCCCATGCGATCCCCTTGATCTTTCACGAACTTCTCGACTTTGTCGAGGTAGCTGGCGTCTTGCGGATTATTCGTTTCCCACACGTTCACGCCGGTGAAATTCACCTTGCCTTGGTATTTCTTCGCCAGCTCGGTCAGGTGCGGGAACGCCGCGATGCACGGGCCGCACCACGTGGCCCAGAATTCGACGACATATACTTTGCCGGGCTGAAAGCTCTCGGTCTTTTGCCCCTTCATCCAACGGGCGACTTCGAGCTTGGGAGCTTTATCCCCTGCTTTCAGCGTGACGGAGCCCCCGCTTTGCGCTTGAACCCAGGGCGCGAGGGCCGCAAGACCCAACGCGAGCATCGCATTTCGTTTCCATTTCCACATGTTTATCCTCAATTCACCGTCAGGATTATCTTGACATTCAAGGTATTACCCGATACGGTCATTGCTTCGAACGTTTTACGGTTGATTCGACCGAGAGGGCATTTTATTGGACTGCCTCGGTGCGGCCCGAAGTTCGAGAATCGGAAGATACTTTCTCCGGGGCGCGCTTTGGGAAAGCCTCACCAATAAAAAAGCCCCCGGGAATCCCGGGGGCTTTTGGGGAAGCTTATTTGGCGACGGCTGCCGCGAGCGGCTCGTCCATTCGACTCGGATGGCCGATCCAGGCGATCTTGCCCTCTTTGTCGACGATCATGGCGCACGGAATGCCGTTTTGACCCGCTGCGCGGAACCAGGTCTTTTGCATCGCGCTGTCCGAGGTGTCGGTCGCGACGTTGTAGCTCATTCTGTCTCCCTGGTCTTTCACAAACTTCTCGATGCGCTCAACATAGTCTGCCTGGGTCGGTTTGTCGGCGATGTTGATGCCGCTGATGTGAACTTTATCGCCATACTTTTTCGCGAGTTCGCTCAGATGAGGGAACACCGCGATGCAGGGGCCGCACCATGTGGCCCAGAATTCGACGACGTACACCTTGCCGGGCTCGAACTGGGTCGCCGGGGTGCCTTTCACCCACTTGGAGACGGTCATCGCAGGAGCCTTGTCCCCGACTTTGAGCGTAACCTCTCCGTTTTGCTGTGCGATTCCAACTCCAATCAACCCCGCGAGCGCGAGAGCCGCGACCATTTTAAATTTAAACTGTTTCATCATAAATATCCCTTTTGACTGTCGGTCTGAGGCGGCACGATCCGCCCACAAAGGCTTACGTAGAGAACGCGAAAAGGGGTTCCCTAGAGGCCTTCGATCTTTATGACCGCGCGCGCCGGAAAGGCTCTCGGGTATAGTTTTGGGGCTGCGGCCGGAGCGGACCGTTCGCCTCCGGAAAAAGGCGTTGATTTCGCGTCCGCCTTGGGTATAATTCGCCATTGCGTCGAGGCCCCCTCGGGCTTTAGCGTGTTTGGACGTCCGTCACCCGAAGGACCGCACTAAAGAAGGAATTGAAAACGAGATGAAAGTCAGAGCCAGCGTGAAGAAGATGTGCGATAAGTGCAAGATCATCAAGCGCAAGGGCGTAGTGCGGGTGATTTGCATTAACGCCAAACACAAGCAGCGCCAAGGTTAAGGCGCCCAGGAGAAAGATTAGCGAAGCATGGCACGAATTGCAGGAGTTGACCTACCGCGCGACAAGGCGTTGTTGTACGCTTTGCCGCACATTTATGGCATTGGCAAGCACAACGCCGCCGAAGTCCTTGAGAAGGCCGGGCTCGACCCGCGTCTGAAGGTGCGCGACCTCGACGAGATTCAGGTCGGTCAGCTTCGCGAAATCATCGACCGAGATTATCAGGTCGAAGGCGACCTGCGCCGTGAAGTGCAGGGCAACATCCGTCGCCTGATCGAGATCGGCTCTTATCGTGGGCTTCGCCATCGTCGCGGTCTGCCGACGCGCGGTCAAAACACCCGCAGCAACGCGCGCTCTCGAAAAGGTATCCGCAAGACGGTCGCCGGCAAGAAGAAGGCCAAGAAGTAAGTAGGAATTCATGGCAAGAAAGAACGTTCAAAGAGGCAAGCAGAAGGAATCGAAGAACGTGCCGGTGGGCGCCGCGCACATCTACTCGTCCTTCAACAATACGATCGTTACGATCACGGACCCCAAGGGGAACGTGATCAGCTGGTCCAGCGCGGGCGGCGTCAACTTCAAGGGCAGCCGCAAGGGCACCCCGTTCGCGGCGCAGGTCGCGGCGGAGAACGCTTCGCGCAAAGCGCAGTTTCACGGCCTGAAAAAGGTGGACGTGTTCGTTCGGGGGCCTGGGGGTGGTCGCGAAACCGCGATTCGCTCGCTGCAGGCGTCCGGGCTCGAGGTGACGAGCATCAGCGATGTGACGCCGGTGCCGCACAACGGGTGCCGCCCTCCCAAGAGGCGACGCGTCTAACCGCCTTCGGTTTCCTTAGGGATTCTCATTCGATTACCCATGCCACACATTACAACCCTCGATCTGCAGACCGATTACGGTAAGTTTGTCCTGGAGCCGCTGGAGCGCGGCTACGGGCAGACCATCGGCAACGCGCTTCGCCGCGTGCTGCTCTCCTCGATTCAAGGCGCCGCGATTAGCGCGGTGCGGATCGACAAGGTGTTCCACGAGTTTTCGCCGATTCCCGGCGTTAAAGAGGACACGACCGAGCTTTTGCTGAACCTCAAAGACCTCGCGATTCGCGCTTCGGGCGAGTTGCTGCAGGAAGATCAGGTTCTGCGACTCGAGGTCAAAGGGAAGGGAACCGTGACTGGCGCCGACGTGGTATGCCCCGAAGGGATCGAGATCGTGAACCCCGAGATGTATATCGCGACTGTGTCCGGCGCGGATGCGACGTTGAATATGGAGATCTACGTCGGCTGGGGCGCGGGCTATCTGCTTCCCGAAAAGCAAGATCGCTATAAAGGCGTGATCGGTGTGATCCCGATGGGCGCACAATACACCCCGGTTCGCAAGGTGAACTACAGCGTCGAAGCGACCCGTGTGGGCATGCGCACCGACTACGAGCGCCTCGTGCTGGACGTCATCACGAACGGCGCGGTGTCGCCGAACGACGCGGTGTCGCAAGCGGCCCGAATTCTAGATAAGTATTTCCGCATGTTCTTCGATATCGGCGAGCCGGGTTTCGAGGCTGCCGGGGAAGAGGACGAGGCTCTTTCGCCGGAGTTGGCGAACGTGCCCGATCTGCGGATCGAAGAGCTCGATTTTTCGCAGCGAACGTTCAACTGCCTGCGCCGGGCGGGGCTGACCACGCTCCGTGCGCTTGCGGCGGTCAGCGAGACCGACCTCACGAGCATTCGAGGCTTCGGCAAGAAGTCGCTCGTCGAAGTGCGCGACAAGCTGCAAGAAAACGGTTTGGAACTCAAAGCTCCGAAGGGCGGGTACCGTGTACTCGACTCGATGGACGATGATGAGGAGGACGACGAGGATTTCGCGTAAGTCCCCGTCGAGGCATAGTTAAGGATTTCCATGAGACACTTAGTCGATCGTCGTAAGTTAGGTCTGCCGAGCGATCAGCGCCGCGCGCTGCTCACCAACCTGCAGCGCCAGTTCATCCGCCACGGCTACGTGCGCACCACTTTCGGTCGCGCCAAGGAGCTGCAGCGTCTCGTCGAGAAGCTGATCACCCTCAGCCGTGAGGACTCGCTCGACGCCCGACGCCGCGCTCGACGCGTGCTCGTGGGTCACTCCAGCAGCAGTCCGGTTCCGAAAGGTCTGGAGGGCAAAACCGCGTTGGAGAAGACACAGATCCTCCAGCAGCGCAGTTTGCTCAACGGCGAGGACCTCGTCAAGCACCTGTTCGACAACATTGGGCCGCGCTTTAAGGAGCGCAACGGCGGTTACACGCGTCTGGTGAAGACGGGCACCCGCCGAGGCGACGGAGCGCCGACCGCAGTGCTCGAGCTTGTCGACTAAGCGAATCCGGCTCGTCGTCGCGTACGACGGCACCGATTTTTGCGGCTGGGCCGCACAGCCTGGGCACCGAACGGTCCAGGGCACCTTGACAGAAGCTGTTCGTAGTGTCTCGGGCGAGGAAACCGAGATTTGGGGCGCCAGCCGCACCGATAGCGGCGCGCACGCCCAAGGGCAAGTGTGTCATTTTGATACCGCGCTGCCAATGGATCCCGCTAAATGGGTTCGAGTGCTGAACCGGCGCTTGCCGCGCGATCTGCAAGTGCAGCGCTCGGTTCGCGTGAGCCCAGCTTTCCATAGCCGCTTTTGCGCTGAGGACCGAACATATCGGTATCGAATCGCAGAGCGCCAGCCCGGAGATCCGTTCTTGAGTCGGTTTCGATTCGATTACGGCCGCCAGTTGGATTTGGAGGCGATGCGCGAGGCCGCGGTCGCTTTGGTCGGAGAGCACGATTTTCGTGCGTTCACCGAGGAGCTTGCACCGCACGTCGAAAACACCCGTCGCACGTTGCATGAGGTTCGTTTGAGCCGAGTCGGCGGAGAGATTCGTTTGCAGATTCGAGGCACGGCGTTCCTTCGCGGTATGATGCGTCGCATCGCCGGAGGGCTTTTCGAAGTCGGGCGTGGGCATCGTCCGCCGGAAGATCTGGCGCGGTTGCTCGATCTCGCGGAGCGCGATCTTTTGGCGTGGCCGGTGGTTTTGCCCGCGTGCGGTCTTTGTCTGATGCGTGTGCGCTATGGGCGCCCGCCCCGAGACAGTCGAACAGTTTTGTCAAGTTGAAGAAACGATTTTTTGAGCCGGGAGACCGGACGAAAAAACAAGTTACGTGAGCGAAAAATGAATAGGACGACTACGGTAAAAGAAGGCACAGTGGACCGAAAGTGGTACCTCGTCGATGCGACGGGGATCCCTCTCGGGCGACTGGC
The DNA here is from genome assembly GCA_037189405.1 of bacterium. GTDB lineage: Bacteria > Armatimonadota > Fimbriimonadia > Fimbriimonadales > Fimbriimonadaceae > JBBCJD01. The sequence goes on along the minus strand of JBBCJD010000003.1, from coordinate 139,984 downwards.
TGCGCAAGTCGCGCAGGTGCTTCGGGGTAAGAACAAACCCACTTTTTCTTATAATGCCGACGTGGGCGACTTCGTGGTGGTGATCAACGCCGACCGCGTCGTGCTGACCGGCAACAAGCAGAACGAGCTGATCTATTGGCACACCGGCTGGCCCGGCGGGTTGCGCAACGTGTCGCGCGGCCAACTGCTGGAGAAGGATTCGGCCAAGCTGGTCGAGAAAGCCATCTGGGGCATGACGCCCAAGCATAAGCTGGGGCATCAGATCATCAAGAAGCTCAAGGTCTATCCGGGCGCGGAGCATCCGCACGCCGCCCAGAACCCCGAGTTGCTCGACGTCACGAAGGTGAAGCACTAATGGCAAGGCAAGATAATTACGGTACCGGCCGGCGCAAGAGCGCGATCGCGCGCGTTTGGATCGTGCCCGGCGAAGGCAATATTAGCATCAACGGTCGCGATTTCAAGCAGTACCTCGGCCGACCCGTGCTGGAGATCCTCGTCAAGAGCCCGCTCGTGCACCTCGCGCTTGAGGGCAAGTACGACGTCAAGGCGCTCTGCAAAGGCGGCGGTATCACCGGCCAAGCCGGCGCGATCAAGCTCGGGATCTCCCGTGCGCTGCTCGAGGTTGACGAAGGCTTTCGAGGCTCGCTCCGTCAAGGCGGGTTTCTGACGCGCGATCAGCGCGTGAAAGAGCGCAAGAAGTACGGTCGCAAGAAGGCGCGACGCGGCTTCCAGTTCGTTAAGCGCTAAGCGTCTCGATCTGCTCGTCCGGTTCCGGCCGGGCGCACGCTCACGAAACAACCCCTCTTTGCCGTTCGGCAAGGAGGGGTTTTCTCTTTTTACGAGGGGCGGCTTGGTTGTCCAGTCAGATCGTTATGGGGAACCGCCCACAAGGGGTTGGGGGATGAAAGAGAGGGAGAGCCGAAGGAAGCGCGGGGAAGTCTTTATTCGTATCGGAGCGCTTCGATAGGTTGAAGTTTGCTGGCGCGAAGCGCGGGGTAGAAGCCGAAGAACAGCCCGACGAAGGCCGAGAAGCCGAAGGCGATGAGGATCGCCTGGAGGTCTACGACCGGAGGAACCTTGAAGAGCTTGGCGATGTAGAACGTCGCGCCGCTGCCGAGGGCGACCCCCAAAGCTCCGCCCAAGAGGCACATCACAATACTTTCGAACAGAAATTGGGTGAGGATGCTCTCGCCCGTCGCGCCGATCGCCTTCCGAAGCCCGATCTCGCGGGTACGTTCGGTGACCGAGACCAGCATGATGTTCATGATGCCGATGCCGCCGACCAATAGCGAGACCGAGGCGATCCCGGCGAGCAGGTTGCTGAGTAGGCGATTTTGCTGCTCCATCTCTTCGATGCGCTCGCCTTGGTTCATCACCCGAAACAGCGGTTCGCCTCCGGCGCTGGTGTTGCCGCGATTCAGGACGTCTTCGATCTGCTTTTGGGTGACCATCATGAGGTCCGCGCGGGCGGCCTTCAGTTGGATGGTGCTGTAATCTTGACGGCCCATGAGGCGCGTCATCGCGATCGATAGGGGAATATAGACCTGATCGTCCGGATTCCAGTTGCCCTCGCCCCCTTTGTAGGAGATCACGCCGACAACCTCGAAGTTCATCGAGTTGAACGCCTTAACTGTGGCCCCGAGCGCGTTTTCGTTTCCGAACAGCTCCTGATAGACGGTGTAGCCGAGCACGCATTTGGGCGTGCCGTTGATTTCATCTTCTTCGGTGTACCAGCCCCCTTCTGCCATGCGAGTCGCGTTGCGGATGACCGCGATCTGAGGTTCCGCGCCGACCACTTGCGTGAAATGGCTGCGATTGCCGTAGCGGACCGCGCCGCGCCGCTGAACGGTGCCGGTGATCTGCTCGACCAGAGGGATTTCGGAGCGCAGGCGGGCGACGTCTCGAGCCTTGAGCGTGGCGTTTTCGTTCGAGCCGGTGACGTTGCCACGCCGCCAGTTGGGCATGACGACGAGCATATTCGTGCCCATCCGTTCGATATTTTCGAGCGATTTGCGTTTGGTGCCTTCGCCGATCCCGACCATCGTGATGACCGAGCCGACGCCGATGACGACGCCGAGCATCGTCAGCGCGGAGCGCAGCTTGTTCGCGCTGACCGCGCGCAAGGCGGTGCCGAGACTGTCGCGCAACGTCATGTTAGCGTCGCCGCCCTCCGCCTCCGCCGCCTCCGGCCAAACCGCCGCCCTGCTCGGATTCTTTCATCTTGCGGTCGATTTCACGGAGCTCTTTCAGATTGAGTTCGGCGATGACGATCTCCTCGCCCTCTTTGAGCCCCGATAAGATCTCGGTGCTGTCGTTGCCGGTCTCGCCGACCTGGACCTCGCGCCGCTCCGGTTTCGCAGGGTCGGAGGTGCGGATGCGCACATAGGTCTTGCCATCCTCGCGCTGGATGGCTTGGGAGGGGACTTTGAGTACGTCCGGCCGCTCTAGCGTGATAAATTCGCAGGTGGTGTTCATGCCCGGCAGGATGCGCTGTTTCACCCCCGGGAGCACCTTCACGCGGACTTTGACCGTCGTCACGCTGTCCGCGGTGGCCGCGGCGGGGTGGATCCGCTCGACCACGCCGGGAAAGGGGCGGCCGGGAAACGCCTCGCAGACGATGCGGACGGTCTGGCCCTCTTTGACCTGGCCGATATCGGCTTCGTCGACGTTGCAGTCGACGAACATCTGCGAGACGTCGCTGATTTCCACGATGCTCGGCCCTTGCGAGAACGTGCTGGTACCGGGTGGGATGATGGTGCCCTCTTCCAAAAACTTCTGCGTGACGACCCCGTCTCGCGGCGCGAGCACCGTCGTGCTGTCGAGCTGCACCTTGGCGTTTTTGAGCGCGACCTGATTGCGGACCGTCGCGGCTTTGGCCGCCTTCATCTCGCTACGCGACGCGACGATGCTTTTCTTCTGGTCCTGGGCCCGCTTGAGCGCGATTTCGGCGAGGCGCACCGCATTGCGTGCTTCCGAGAGCTCTTGCCTGGCGATCGAATCTTGACTGATGTTCGCCTTCGCCGCGACCAAGGCCGCTTCCGTGCGTTCGACTTCGAGCCGTTGCGCTTTCAGAGTTGTGGAAAGCTCGTCTTCGAGCGTGCGCATGCGTTGCTCGGCGTTTTTATAGGCGGAATCCGCGGTCTCGAACCGCGCTCGGGCCTGATCGAGCTGGCTTTGGCTGACGAACCCTTTCTTGAGCAGCTCTTCGTGGCGCCCGAGGTCCGCGCGCGCCGCTTCGAGTTCGGCGCGGGTGCGATCCAAGGTTCCGGAAGCGTCTTGGCGAGTTTGCGGAAGGGTGACGGTCTGAAGTTTGCGAAGCGCCTCTTGCGCCGCCGCGAGGTTCGTTTGGGCGGTTTGCACGCCGCTGCCCGAGAGCTGGGGCTGCCGCTCGGCCGCGATGCGCGCCTTTTCGGCGCGGATCTTGGAGGCCTCGAGTTGGGCCTGGGCGTCCCGGATCGCGTTGTCCGTCGCAGTGATCTGAAGTTCGTAGTTCGCTTCGGCGCCTTGCGCTCGGGCGTCGGAGGACGAGAGATCGGCGGAGGCTTGGTCGTAGAGCGCCTGGGTGTCCGCAGGGTCGATGATCGCGATCAGGTCACCCGCTTTCACAAAGTCCCCTTCGTCCACGGCGAGCCGAACGACGTTGCCGCCCGCTTTCGATTTGATCTCGACTTTGGTCAGCGCGATCAGCTGTCCCGTGGCCGAAATCGAGCGAACCACTTCGCCCGTTTGGACGGGGGCGTAGCGGTACTCGACGTCGGGCGCTTTGCCGCGAACGGCACCGCGGAAGGCGAAGATCCCGAGGACGAGCGCAACGGGGATGCCGATCCAGGTCAAAAAATGTTTCATAGACGAGCGTTGATTCTTTCGGACTCCGTTTTATCGAGCGGGCGTTTCGCCCGGGAACGCGGCCAGCTCTTCGCCGGGGACGGTTTGGCCCGTCACGAGACGAAGCTGGACTTCGGAGATCGTGTAGTCGTAGAGCGCCTCGATATAGCCCGACTCCGCGTTGACGAGGCTGATCTGGGCGGTCAGGACTTCGATCAGGTCCGAGGCCCCGGCGCGCTGCGATTCTACGGCGGCTTCGTAGTTTAGCCGGGCGGCTTCGACGGCCGCGCGCGCGACTTCGACCCGTTCGGCGTTTTGGAGCAGGGTGGTCGAAACGGCTTCGATCTCGGAGCGCGCTTCGCGTTCGGCTTGGGTGAGCTCGGCCATCGCGGCGGTGAGCACCGCGGAGCGTTCCCGCGCGATCGCGCGGCGGCGCCCTCCGTCGAAGAGGGGGTAGGTCACGAGCAGTTGCAGCGCGTGTGAGTCGAGGCTATCGGGATGAAACTGTTGATCGAACGTCGCGTCGATGCCGAAGCTGAGCCCGGCCTCGCGGTCCGCCAGCATCTTGGAGAAGCGAAGCGCTTCTTGCTGGCGCCGCATCGCGCGCAGGTCGGTGCGCGACTCCATGGCCTCGGCGACCAGCTGTTCGAGCGAGGGCAACTGGGGCTTTTCCGGCGGCTCGGTGTCGCTGCTGAGCGGAGGCAGGGCTTTGCCGAACTCCCAGCCGAGCGTGGCTTTGAGGTCCGCCTCGGCTTGCGACACGCGGTTGCGTGCGGTCAGGCGCTGCACGCGGGCGTTTTGCAGGTCGACGTCCGCTTGCAGGATGTCCTTGCGGGGGATGGCGCCCACTTCGACCTGGGTTTTGGTCTGCTCGAGAATCGTCTCGGCGCGGCCGACGTTCGCGTCCGCCACTCGGAGAAGCTCGCGCGTGCGCAGCACCTCGTAGTACTCCTGATGGACGAGGAACAGGGTCGTGCGCAGGGTCTGAAGCGAGGCGGCTTCTTGGGCCTCCGCCGAGCGGCTGGTCGCAAGGAGGGAGAGCCGTCGTTCTCCGGCGTCCAAGAGACGCCACCGCGCGCTAAGCCCGCTGGAAGTGCCGCTCCGTTCAGAGTAGGACGTACCGCCGGTGCTCAGGAACTCGCGCCGGTCGGTGTCGTAGCGAAAATAGGGGGTGAGCTCCGGCATGAACTCGGCACGCGAGCCGGCGACGCGCGCCTGTGCGGCTTGCACGTCCGCCTGCGCGGCGCGGATGATTCCATTGCGCTCGCGCGCGAGGCGAAGCGCGTCTTGGAGAGTCAGGGTGTCTTGAGCGAGGCCGATGCTGGCGAGGCAAGCCGAGAGTGCGGCCGTGAAAGTTCGCGGCCAGCCGGGAAAAATGGATCTCATAGTCGGTGGAAACCTTGGTCGAGCGCTACAGACAGCTACGCTTTAGTTTAAACGATAGGTTCCGGGGAATGTTCGATGCGCGGCCGGAACTTTCTCGATTGATGCCTCGGTAAGGACATGCGAGCCTCGGGAGTGACGACCCAGGCGATCCATGCAAAAACGGTGGGGCTTGGAATCAAGATCCGCTTGTTTGCGAAACCATCTCAACCCTTCGCTTGCCGGCGGAGGGTCTTTTTTCGAAGCGGGGGCGGGGAAGAGCTTGGGGCCGGTTGGCGAGAAAGCGAAAATCTGCCATAATAGGAATGTTGCGGAGGCATAACCCAGTTTGATACACGTTACAGTCCAGTCCAATGAGTCGATCGATTCGGCCCTGAAGCGCTTCAACATGAAGCTCCAGCAAAGTGGCCTATTGCGCGAGTTGAAAGAGCACTCGCACTACGAGAAGCCCAGCGAAAAGCGTCGGCGGATGCAGCGGCGTCGCCAGTCGAGCCGATAGAGCAATCGATTTTAGGCGGCTCGAGCCGCCTAAACCGTTTATGAACGCCCCCTTTTCTTCGACCCGCGAGCGAATGTTCCGTTTTTTGCCTTCGGGTCGCTAGGCACGCGTTTCATGGAACCTCCCCCCTCTACTTCCGTCTCGATTTCAAACGCGTCCGACGACGCGGCGTTGGAGACCGATTGGCTGCGGCGCGGCGTCGGCGAAGCCCTTCGCCTGCACGACCGTGCGGAGGCCGAAGTGCATGTGCACTTCGTCTCCGAGAGCGAGATGGCGGAGCTCAACGCGCGTTACCGAGGACTCACCTCTTCGACCGACGTCTTGACGTTTCCGTCCGGCGGTAGCTTCGCGCACGAGCCGTTGGGAGAGCTCGTGATTTCCGTGCCCGACGCGCGCCGTCAGGCCGCGTTCCGCGAGATCCCGCTGGAGCATGAGCTCGCCTACCTGGGGATCCACGGCGCGCTTCACCTTTTGGGGTTCGAAGACGAAACTCCGGACAGGCGCGAGGCGATGGTCGCAGAGATGCGCCGCGTGGCGGTCTCGGCCGGGTTGCCGACGTTCGAGGACTGGCACTCGGTGCATGCCGAGGAGGTGGCCGAATGAGCCCCTTCAAATCCGGAAAGAACCTGTTCGGGCCGTTTCAGGTCGCGATGAACGGGCTGATTTACACCTTCCGAACCCAGCGGCACATGCGGTTTCACCTCTATACGGTGATGATCGTCATGATGCTGGGCATCTTCGTGAACCTCGGTCTGCGCGAGATGCTGGTCTTGTTGTTCACGATCTCCTTGGTTCTGGTCGCGGAGATGTTCAACAGCGCGATCGAGGCGGTGGTGGACCTCGTCCAACCCACGTATCATCCTCTCGCGAAGTTCGCAAAGGATATCGCGGCGGGGGCGGTGCTCATCACCACGCTCGTGGCGCTCGTCGTGGGCGGGCTGCTGATTCTCGGCGAGAACCGCTGGGAGGAGATCAAGCTCAGCTTGACGGCGGAATCTTGGGGCATGCCGGTGCCGCTTCGCATCGTGCTCGGTCTCTTTCTCGTATTTATTATCGTCGTGATCGGAAAAGGTCTCGGAATCCGTGGGCAGGTCTTGAAAGGAGGACTTGTCAGCGGACACAGCGCGATCGGGTTTTTCCTCGCCGTGACGCTTATGTTGCTTTCGAACAACATGCTTCTCGCGGCGATCGCCCTGCTTTTGGCGGCCATCATCGCTCAAAGCCGTTGGGAGGCGAAGATTCACAGCGTTCTGGAGGTGTCCCTCGGGGCCACGGTCGGAACGATTCTCGCGCTTTTGCTCTTCGGGCTCACTCCCCGCTAAGGGCGCACCCTCTATGAAAGAAGAACCTCCTGAACGTCAGATTCGTAAAAGAAACGTCGCGGCCCGGCTGGAGAGCTTCGTGTGGCTCGCGATCCTGTTCTCCTTCGGCATGCTGTATCTCGTCAGCGATCAGAGCCTGGCGGGGATGAATCAGCTTCAAGTGATGGGGCTGCGCGAGTCCTTCGCCGGTCCGGTATGGCTGATCGTCGTTGCGATCTTCGCGATCATTCTGCTCAACGGCCTGTTCGTCGCGGTCGAGACCGCGCTCGATCTGCTTCGGCCGGTTCATATGCGGCATACCTCCGAAACGGGTGAGGCGCAGCGCAAGCTGGAAGACCTTTTGGAGAACAAAACCCGTTATATCGCCTCCTGCACGCTCGGAAGCCAGACGGCGTGGCTCGCGATGATCGTGATCAGCTTCCTGCTCGCGCCGGGCTTGGAGGCCGTGCTTTGGCCGGACCTCAAGTCCACAAACGGCACGCTATTGCTTTCGGCGGTCCTGGTGGCGCTGCCTGCGATGCTCGTCAATATCATCTTCGGCGAGCTGGTTCCGAAGAGCTATGCCGCGCTCCATCCGCTTCGCATCTGTCTTGGCCTGTACGGATTCGCCCGGACTTTCAACGTGATCTTTTCGCTGCCCGCCGGGTTCTTCACCGCGATCGCAGGGCTGATCACCGCGCGTTTTGGCGGGAGGGCGTCGTTTGCGATCCCGAATCTCGCCGAGGAGGAGATCAAAACGCTCGTCGACTCGGCCCAGGAGATCGGCGAGATGCATCTGGATGAAAAGGAGATGCTGCATTCGGTGTTTGAATTCACCGACACCGTGGCCCGCGAGATCATGACCCCGCGGATCGACCTCGACGCGATGCCGACCAACAGCGACCCGATGGAGATCGTTCGGCTGATGCGCGAGACGGGGCACTCCCGTATCCCCCTTTACGAAGGCACGGACGATCAGATCCTCGGCATCATCCACGCCAAAGATCTGTTCCTAGCGTTGCTGGAGGAGCCGAAGAAAACGATCTCGCTCCGAAAGATCATGCGTCCGGCGCTATTCGTCCCTGAGAGCAAAAACCTGCACGAGCTGCTCGCGGAGATGCGCGCCAGCCGCAATCAGCTCGCGGTGGTCAAGGACGAGTTCGGCGGAACCGCCGGAATCGTCACGACCGAAGACATCGTGGAGGAGATCGTGGGGGACATCATCGACGAATACGACGTCGAGGAGCCGGAGCTCGTGGAGGTCGACGGGCGCTACGTGGTGAGCGGCAAGATGCATCTCGACGACCTGAACGAAGCGCTGAACTCCGAGTTCGAGAGCGAGGAGTTCGATACCGTCGGCGGCTACGTGTTCGGCCTGTTCGGGCGTCAGCCCAAATTCGGCGAGACGGTGGACGATCTGGGGTACCGGTTTACGGTGTCCGAGACGGACGGCCGGCGAATCTTGCAGTTGAAAGTCGAGGCACTTCCGAAGATGAGCGATCTGGAAGCGCTGGAGCATGCGGAATAGTTCCGCATGCTCTTACTTAAAGCGATAGACGATGCGGCCTCGGGTGAGATCGTAGGGCGAGAGTTCGACTTTGACCCGGTCGCCGGGCAGAATGCGGATGTAGTACATGCGCATTTTTCCGCTCACGTGACCGAGCACTTCCATCCCCTTCGGTTCGTCTAATTCGATCTTGAATTGGGCGTTGCCGAGGTTTTCGATGACGCGGCCTTCCACCTCGATCCCTTGTTCTTTGGTATCTTCCGGCGACCGGTGCTTCTTCACAGTGTGCTTAAAATTTCTTCTACCCATTCCCCTCCATTATGCACGTTCCGAGCGGACGCCGGACGGAGCGGCCTAAAATAGAGGGCATGTCGTTGAACGAGTATGCCAGCCGGTTGCGCCTTGAGATCCTGGACGACCTGCTTTCGGGTGCTGCCCCTCGCCAAGGGGAATGGGATGAGGCACGTCGTAAAGAGGGAAGCCTGAAAGGCCGTCCCCAACTCGGCACGACGCGCTTCGAGCCGGAGGCGATGATCTTCGAATATATCTACCCCGATTCGACCGGCTCGCCCTTGGTTTTGAGCGTGCGCGTCGACCCGCCCGAGCGCATCGTGTTCATGCCCGTGCCGGGATGGGTGATCGAGACGATTTGGCAGGGCGAGGTGGCGGGCTCGTACCGATTCGAGAGCGAAGCGCAGGCGATGTTGGAGACGTTCTCGGCGCGCCTCGAACCCGAGGCGAACCGGGCCGAGTTCTCGGCGCGCCCTCCGACCGGCCGCGCCTAATTCTTGGCGTGCTTGGCGAGCTCGACGAGTACGCCGTACGCCGCGTCGTCGAGCAGCACTTCACGTACGAATAGCTGCAGCTTCGCCTCGTCGTCGATCTCTTTGCCTTCGGCGCTCTGGAGGTTGAAGAGAGCGGGGTCCAAGGTTCCGGCCGCGGCTTTCTTTTGGCCCGCGTTCCAGGTGCGCTGGATCACCTCGTTGACGAGGTCGAAATTCTCTCCGGTCGCGATCTGGCGGCGAATCTCGAAGGCGTTCAGCAATCCGCGGATCTTGCCGCGAAGCGTCGCTGCGGGCATTTCGCCGTGCTCGACCCCGCGTTTAAGCGCCGCCGTGATCTCGTCCTGATACATCTTGAGGTCTTTGTTCTCCAGGGTTTGAACCTGTTTGACTTTGTCTCGCGCGCGCTCGATCGCGGGCAGCAGTTCATTGAGCTGCGACTTGGTGAGCAGCAGGGGCAGCAGGTAGTGCAGCAGCTCGATGCGACGCATGTTGGCGAGCGCAGCGTTCGATTCGCGCGATTGCTCGCTGGAGATCTGGGCACCGGCGGGAAGGACCAGCAGGGCCGCAAGCAGGACGAGAAAGAGGCTGCGCATCGTTTTCATGACTGTCGTTCGTTTTCTTCGGCTCCGCGCTCCATCAGCGAGATCATCATCGCTCCGGCGACGATCTGCGACTGAACGAAGGCGAGCCCGATCAGGATGACGATCCCCCAGGCGAGAGGGGTGAGCGCCCCGCCTTGAAGACCGTTCATTTGTTGGACGAGAAAGAGCCCCCCGAGCATCACGCCCGCGCCGCAAAAAAGCAGGATCGGCCCGCCGACGCCTCGCGCGGTGCGGGACATCGCAAGCAGGCGCTCGCGCCATGCGGGCACCCGGCGAGCCTGCCAAACGCCCCAGCCGATCCAGAGCGCGAAGGCGAGGAGACTTTGAACCCAAACCACTTAGCTCTCAGTGTAGCCGGTTTTGGAATGCGCGTCGCGAAGCGCGGCATGGGTCGGAAACGCTTCCGCGAGCGCGCGCAGCGCCTCTCGTTCGACCGCCCGCCACGGATAGGGGGGGCGGAGCGTCAGCCGCTCCGCTGCGGCGATCTGCTCGGCGGACTCGGCCCGCATGCGGGTATGCGCGAGATAGAGGAAGGCGAGCAGATAGCGCAGCATCGGATCGTCCCGATGGCGCAGCGCTTCGTCGAGCCATTGGATGGCCTGGTCGATCAGCCCCGCCTCAATCAAAAGCGCGGCGATCTCGCGGAACGCCTCCGGATCTTCGGCGAGCGGCGCGAGAAGTGGGCTCGGCTCTTTGCCGTAGCGCTCTTTTTGGCTCAGGAAGCTTTCGGCGCGGAGCGCGGGCTCCAGCGGGGCCAGGTAATGCGCGTTGAGCAGTTCGGGCCGCTCTTCTTCGTCCTCGCCCATCAGACGGCGGGCGATCGCCTTGAGCCACCAGGCCAGAGGGTCGTCGGCCTGGTAGAGCAGGGAGGTCTCGAGCAGCTCATCGGCCTCGGCGTAGCGCGACGCCGCGAGGCGGCGCATCGCGAGCAGCAGATGGGCCTGCGCCCGAAGGGGGGCCTGTGCGGCGGCGCGGGCGAGCGTTCGCTCATCCGCGTCTTTCGAGAGCGCGGGATAGGGGCTTTCGGGGGCGCGCGGAGGCGAAGAAAATGCGGGGGCGGGCCAGCGTAGCAGCGTTTCGCCCCGGGCGTCCAGCAGCGCGATGGCCGCGGGGGGATCGGGAAGCCCCTCGAAGGTGATCTCGTGGACCGTGTCGGCGGAGAGTTCGGCCGGCGCTTCGAGCGTCTGCGCGCTGGGGGTGCGCAGGACCCACTTACCTCGAACGGGCGTGGAGACTTGAGCGTGCATTCCTCCTTCGCGGAGCCCGATCGCGGCGTGTTCGCTCAGCGCGGTCAGGCCTTCGAGTCCCGAGAAAGGCACGAGCCGGGCGCGCCAGACATCGGTTTGACGCGGCCAGAGCGCGGTGGGCTGGGCGAATCGCCGCGCGATGAGCTCGCCTCTGTCCATCTCGAACGTTTCGAACGCGTCCGATTCGCCGAGGAGCGTCCAGCCGATCTCTCCGGTCTCACTTTCGTATCCGAACCCCTCGGAGACGTCGACCACGCGCCCTGGAGGGAGCGTGAGGCGGAGCCCACCTTGATAGGGGAGGGGATCGAGGGTGCGATTGAACGCCCGCATCTCGATCTCGAGCGCCGCGCGCCCTTCGGGCAGCGCGAAACGGGCGTGAAAGCTGATCGGTCCGGCGAACTCGGCGATCCAGATCTCGGCGCCTTCCTCAGTGTCGCGGGCCTGCACTTCGACCGGACCTAAAGTGTTGCGGCGCTCCTCCGTGCCCAGTAGCAGCCGAAGTCCGTGGGGCATGATCGCGCCTCGCGGCGGGCCGGGGAGGAGCGAGAGCGTTTGAGCCCCGAACAGCGCGCGGCCGGTGCGCCGGTCTTCGATCCGAAAGATCCGTCCGCCCAAATCCGGCGCGAGGCTCACCTTTAGCAGGCCGTTGTCCAGCGTCCAGAGTCGCAGCGTGCGCCGCTCGGTCTGGTCGCTCGGGCGAAGAAGGGGGTAAGGGTAAGCCTCGGGCGCGCTCGCATCGAGCGGCTCGGCGGTTTCCAGAGACACGGAAACGGTCTCTTCGTAAGCTTGGGCGGCCATGACTCGTTTGAAGTGTGGCACATGACGCTTAGTCCAGAGGAGCCCGGCGGCGGGGAACTTCTCCACGCGAGGCAAAGGTAAGCTTTCGATGCTCATGGCGACACATCCGGAAATCGAAAACGTTATCATCATCGGCTCTGGCCCTGCGGGCTATACGGCCGCGCTCTACACCGCCCGCGCCGACCTTCGACCGCTCATGTTCTCGGGCCTCGAGCCTGGAGGGCAGCTGATGATCACGACCGACGTCGAGAACTACCCCGGCTTTCCCGAGGGAGTCATGGGCCCCGAGATGATGGAGCTGTTCAAGAAGCAGGTCGAGCGGTTCGGCACGCGGATCGAGCAGAAAGAGGTCACCAAGGTTGACTTCAGCGAGCGCCCCTTCAAAGTGTGGGTGGGCGACGACCTGTATCAGGCCAAGTCGATTATCATCGCGACGGGTGCGAGCGCGAAGTGGCTTGGGCTGGAGTCCGAGGTCACCTTCGGCGGCTTTGGGGTGAGCGCGTGCGCGACCTGCGACGGATTCTTCTTCCGTGGCAAAGAGATCATCGTGGTCGGGGGCGGCGACACCGCGATGGAGGAGGCGCACTACTTGACTCGGCACGCTTCCAAGGTGTACGTGGTGCATCGCCGCGATCAATTTCGCGCGAGCAAGATCATGCAGGACCGCGTGCTCGACAACCCCAAGATCGAGGTGCTCTGGAATACGGGTCTCGAAGAGGTGTTGGGCCAGACCGATCCCGTCAAGAAGGTCACGGGCGTGCGGCTCAAGGACACCGTGACGGGCGAAGAGCGGCAGATGCCTATCGACGGCGTGTTTATTGCGATCGGGCACAAGCCGAACAGCGATCTGTTCAAAGGGATTCTGGACATGAACGAGGTGGGCTATCTTCTCACCAAGGCAGGCTCGACCGCGACGAACATCCCGGGTGTTTTCACCTCGGGCGACGTTTCGGACCCGATCTATCGCCAAGCCGTGACCGCCGCGGGCACCGGCTGTATGGCGGCGATCGACGCCGAGCGGTTCTTGGAAGCCGAAGGCCACTAAAAGCCTCTCCCTGTTTCGAGTGCGGAGCGTCCTCAGTTCGTAGCCGATTCCGCACACCTTCTCTCGGCGGGCTATCTATAGGAATTTCGCTGGGAGAAGGCCTCCTCTGTTTTCGAGTGCGGAGCGTTCTCGGCTTGTGTCCGGTTCCGCACGCCCTCTTTGCGAGCTATTCATGGGGAGCTTCGCAGGGAGAAAAGGCTTTGAGAACGCTCCCTCCGAATCCCGTTCTCCTCTGGGTGAGCCTCGGCAACGTCATAATCTCGGAAGCTCGGAAGTGACGAAGCCCTTTACGGAGCCTTGAGCGCCGAGCTGCGCAACTCGTCGAGAGTCTGCACCCCTTCTCGCTCCATCCAAGCAACGAGATCTCTGGCCAGACTGCTTGGAAAAGTAGGCCCTTGATAAATAAAACTTGTATAAATCTGGCAAAGGTGGGCGCCGAGGGCGATCTTTTCCACGAGGTGTTCGACGCAGAAGATACCGCCCACCCCGATTAGGGTCATGTGAGGATCGCAGCTGAGGGCGAGGTGCCGTAAGAATCGATTTGCGCGCTCGCGTAGCGGCGCGCCCGAGAGTCCTCCTGCCTCCTCCCGGTTGGGTACGGAGTGCAGCCCCTCCCGCGAGAGCGTGGTGTTCGTCGCGATCAGACCGCTGAGGCCGGCGGTGTGGGCGACTTCGATCACTTCGTCCAGGGCGGAGAGCTCCAGGTCTGGCGCTACTTTGACCAGGAGCGGCTTCTCCGCGCCCGGATCGAGCTCGCGGATCGCCGCTACGATCTCCAGGAGCGGCCCTTTTTCCTGCAAGGTGCGAAGCCCCGGGGTATTGGGCGAAGACACGTTGATGACGAAGTAGTCGCCGCGCTCTTTGAGCTGCGCGAAGCTGCGTCGATAGTCGTCCGCAGCCTCTTCGAGCGGCGTGAGCTTCGATTTTCCGAGGTTGATGCCGATCGGCACGGACGATCGAGCCCGCGCGAGGCGCTTGGCCACAGCCTCGGCGCCGTCGTTGTTGAACCCCATCCGATTGATGAGCGCGCGATCCTCGGGGAGACGGAACAGCCGAGGTTTCGGGTTACCCGGTTGCGGCAGCGCGGTGATGGTGCCGAGTTCGGCGAAGCCGAATCCGAGCCTGCCCCAACCGGAGGCGGCGTGCGCGTTCTTGTCGAGCCCGGCCGCGAGGCCGATTGGGTTAGGAAACGTCAGTCCCATGCGCTGCTGGACGAGGCTGGGCGTCTCGATCGCTCGCCCGGGAACAAACCCCCGTGCGAGCGCCGCCATTGCGATCTCGTGCGCCCGTTCCGGATCGAGGCGAAACAACAGAGGGCGCAAAAGGCGGTCGTAAAGGCTCACGGCTTTCATTATGAAGCTCGCGCCGATTCTCCGCCCCGCGTCGATTCTCGCTTGGGCCTCGCTGGGCTCTGCTCGTCACCGCTCCTCGCGCCCTCAAGGAAACTCGCAGGGGTTCTCGCCATCCCCTGCGAGTTTCTCGATTCGCCCGCAGCACGCTGTTTACGCGTGCGTAACTTCATCCCAGAGGCTTCTTTTTGCGCTTGAGCTCCACCATCCCCGTGATTTTCGGTGAAATGAGTTCCGCCATGCCGGATTCGGTGACGGTGAAGACACGGCGCTGCCTCTCTACTCTCGCGCGAGCGCACGTCCCTCCCCACGGAGTGGCGATCAAACCGCCCGCCTCCAGCAAGGGGAGGATCGAGTGAGCATCCCTTCGTTGAATGGACGCGCCGGAGGCTTTCCAGTCGGCTTTCCGAGGGCAGCAGGCCGAGCACCGATCGACCAGCTGCCGAACGATGGGGAGGAAGGTTAGCGACGCTGTCCGGTGCGAGGCAGCTTTCGCTTACCGCGGCCCAGCCGTCCATCGGAAGTGCCCATCAGCCCGCGAAGCGAGTGGATCTCGTCCCGAACCTCGGCGGCCTTTTCGAACTCCATCGCTTTGGCGAGGTCTTTCATCTGCTTTTCGAGCTCGGCGATCAGCAAAGGAACGTCCTCCAGCCGCAATTCTTGGCCCTCGGAGAGGCCCTCCTTCGCGTTCGCGCCGTATTGCGCCACGACTTCCGCGACCGCGCCCTGCGAGCGCACGGTCTCACGCACGATCTTGCTGACGGTTTGGGGCTGGACGTCGTGAGTGGCGTTGTATTCCGCTTGAATTTGGCGTCGTCGGGCGGTCTCGTCGAGAGCTCGCTGCATCGAGCCGGTGATCTGATCGGCGTAGAGGATGACCTTTCCTTCGACGTTTCGCGCGGCGCGGCCGATGGTCTGGATCAATGAGGTGTCGCTTCGAAGGAACCCTTCTTTGTCGGCGTCCAAGATGGCCACTAGCGTCACTTCCGGCAGATCCAAGCCCTCGCGGAGCAGGTTGACGCCCACCACGACGTCCACGTTGCCCAGGCGCAGGTTTCGCAGGATCTCGGGGCGCTCCATTGAATGGACGTTTGAATGGATATAAGAAACTTTAACGTCTAATTCTTGAAGATAAGCGGTAAGGTCCTCGGCCATCTTCTTGGTCAGGGTCGTGACCAAGGTGCGCTGGCCGATCGCGACGCGTGTTTGGATCTCGTGAATCAGGTCGTCGATCTGCCCCTTGGTGGGTCGAACCTCGACCTCCGGGTCCACGATGTAGGTCGGGCGGATGATCTGTTGTACGACTTGGGCTTGGGTCTCCAGCTCGAACGGGCCGGGGGTCGCGCTGACGTACACGACCTGCGGCACGCGCTCCAGAAACTCTTCGAAGCGCAAGGGGCGGTTGTCGAGCGCCGAGGGGAGACGAAAGCCGTATTCGACCAAGACGGACTTGCGCTGCCGGTCTCCGTTGAACATCGCCCGGATCTGCGGCAGGGTCTGATGGGATTCGTCGATGAAGACGATCGCGTCGGAGGGAAGGAAGTCCAGGAGCGTGTAGGGGGGCGTGCCGGGGGCGCGCCCGTCGAAGTAGCGCGAGTAGTTTTCGATGCCGTTGCAGTAACCCACCTCGCGCATCATCTCGAGGTCGAACGTGGTTCGCTGCCGGATGCGCTGTGCTTCGAGGAGCTTGGCTTCGGCCTCGAACTGGGAGACCTGCTCTTCGAGCTCTCCTCCGATCTGGACCATCACGTCGTCCAAGCGCTCCCAGGGGGTCACGTAGTGGGTGGCGGGAAACACCGAGACCTTGCTCGGTTCGTCCAGCACTTCTTGAGTCAGCGGGTCGAACAGCCGAATCCGCTCCACGGTGTCCCCGAAGAACTCGACCCGGGTGACGACCTCCTCGTCTTTGGGCTGAATCTCGAGGGTGTCGCCCCGCACGCGAAACGTACCGCGGGAGAGCACCATCTCGTTTCGCACGAACTGCATCTGTACGAGCTTTTTCAGCGCTTCGTCTAGGTCGAACGTCTCGCCGGTCTGGAAGGTCACCACCGCGTCAGCGTATTCGTTCGGGGAGCCGAGGCCGTAGATGCACGAGACGCTGGCGATCACCACGACGTCGCGGCGCTCCAGCAGCGCTTGCGTGGCGGAGTGACGCAAGCGTTCGATCTCTTCGTTCGTGCTGGAATCCTTTTCGATATAGAGGTCCGAGCCGGGGACGTAAGCCTCCGGTTGGTAATAGTCGTAGTAGGAGATGAAGTACTCGACGGCATTACCTGGGAAAAATGCGCGGAACTCTTGGCACAGTTGTGCGGCAAGAGTCTTGTTGTGGGCGATGATAAGCGCGGGGCGCTGCATACGGGCGATGACGGAGGCCATGGTGAACGTTTTGCCCGTGCCCGTCGCGCCGAGCAGCGTCTGAAACCGATAGCCCGCCTCAAGTCCGTCGCAAAGTCCCGCGATCGCGGTCCCTTGGTCCCCTTTGGGCTCAAAATCCTGACTCAGCTGGAGCGGTTGATCATATCGAACGACCATCTTGATTCATCCTACTCCCCCGAGCCCGGATTATCGCCCGAAAAACGTCCGCCGTCTCGAAGGAAGGGGCGTCGCGGACCGCTGGGAGCGATGGAGCGTCTGCACGTCTCGCTTCAAAATACGATCGTCAAGAT
Source organism: bacterium (assembly GCA_037189405.1). GTDB lineage: Bacteria > Armatimonadota > Fimbriimonadia > Fimbriimonadales > Fimbriimonadaceae > JBBCJD01. Next base: position 122,977 of record JBBCJD010000003.1, on the reverse strand, counting down.
CTACGCGAACCGCTGGGTCGCCGCCTATCAGCGTCGCCCGATCGTAACGGCGGTCGCGATCGGAGCCGCGATCTGCCTGGTGCTCGTGGTATTGCACACGATGCTGGATTTCGCTTCCGCGATGCGCCCGCTTTATCTCATTCCGATCTGGCTGACGACGCGTCTTGGAGGCCGCCGGGGCGGCTTGGTGCTCGTGCTGGCCGTGACCGTGATCGAAGGCTGGGTCGACACCCGCTTGGGCGACTCCACCCTCGCCTCCTGGATCTCGTCCACGCTTTTGAGGTTCGCCTCGCTCGGAACGATCATGCTCCTCGTCGCGGAAGTCGAGGACGCGCTTTTGCGTTCGCAACGTCAAGCGCACCGCGATTCGCTGACCGGTTTGATGAATCGCCACGCGTGGACCTCGTTTTCGGCCCACGCGTTTCGCGAGTCCGTACGCCGCCGACAGCCGCTTTCGGTCGCGGTGGTGGACTGCGATGATTTCAAGCTCATCAACGACCGATACGGCCATCAGGCGGGAGATCGGGTGCTTCGCCTGCTGGCGGAGGTGCTGGTCCAAGAGACCCGAAGTGCGGACCTTGTGGCCCGCATCGGTGGGGACGAGTTCGTCCTGCTGCTGTACAACCTGGACCGCGAAGGGGCGATCCCGGTGCTGGCTCGCGTGGATTACCGGTTTCAACGCGCGGCGGCTGACGAGGGGTACGAGGCCGGGCTTTCGATCGGGTTGGCCGAGCGAGCGGGGAACGAAGACACCTTGGAACGCCTGTTGCGCCGAGCGGATGTCGCGATGTACCGCACCAAGAAAGAGAAGAAGGACGTGGCCTAAGGCCCCGCTTTTCAGCCTCGGATTAGGTAATCTCTTCCGCGGCTTATGGAGGCGCTCCAAAACCTGAATCCTTGGCTGCTCGCGTTGGTGCGGGTCGTGCTCATCGTCGGCTTTTTGCTGTCGATCGTTCCGGGGCTCATCTGGTGGGAGCGGCGCTTGCTGAGCTGGATGCAAGATCGCATCGGTCCGAACCGCGTCGGCCCTTACGGGCTGCTGCAGCCGATCGCCGACGGCGTGAAGCTGTTCTTCAAAGAGGACATCACGCCCAGCTCGATCGACCGGCTGATCTATTTCGTGGCCCCGGCCATCGCGCTGTTTCCGGCGTTCACGCTGGCCGCGGTGCTGCCGTGGGGACCTGCTCAAGGCGCCTACGCGTATCTGACTCCGATCGCGGACGTGAACATCGGCGTGCTGTATATGCTGGCGATCTCCTCGCTCGGCGTCTACGGCCTCGTCCTGGCGGGTTACGGCTCGGACAACAAATATTCGCTTCTAGGCGGCTTGCGCGCCTCGGCCCAGCTGATCAGCTACGAACTGGCGATGGGCGTCTCACTGGGCGCGATCGTCCTCGCGACGGGCTCCCTGAAGATCACCGATATGGTGGTCGCGCAAGAGGGCGCGCTGTGGGGTCTGATCCCCGCCCTGCAGAACTGGAACCTCTTCACGCCTTTCGGGTTCGTCGCGATGGTGGTGTTCTTGATCTGCATGGTCGCCGAAACGAACCGCGCGCCGTTCGACCTCCCCGAAGCGGAGAACGAACTGATCGCCGGGTACCACACTGAATATTCGTCGATGAAGTTCGCGGTGTTCTTCATGGGCGAGTACGCGGCGATGCTGGTGTTCAGCGGCGTCGTTACGGCGGTGTTCCTGGGGGGCTACAACCTGCTTCCGGTGAACTGGGAAGCGATGAACCTTGGGTTCATGCAACGGGTGAACGACCTCGGCGCGCCGGTTTGGTTTATCGGCAAGTCCGCGTTCGTGTTTTCCTGTTATGTCTGGCTTCGCGCCACGCTCCCCCGCCTGCGCTACGACCAATTGATGTCGTTGGGCTGGAAGTCGCTCCTGCCGATCGCCGCGGCGAACTTGATCCTCGTGGCGTCTTGGATCGTGGTGACCGAGATCTACGGCGCGATGATCGGATGGGGTTTCCTGCTCGGCGCGATGTTCCTCGCCACCCTGTTCTTCCTGGCGATGCAACGCTCCAGCCGCGCATTGGAATCGCGCGAGTTGCTCTTGGTCGACGAAGCGCAGCCCCGTACGATCGAACTGGTCGATCCCGGCAAGGCGGTGTCCTAACATGCAGATGCCCGAACTGACTCCCAACCTGATGTTCTTCGGCGCGCTCGCGGGGCTCGCGGCGCTGACCGGCGTGGGCGTGGTCGCCCTCCGCGACCCGGTGCGCTCGGCTTTGTCGCTCGTGCTGAACTTCTTTATGCTCGCGGGGCTGTATTTCAGCCTGAACGCCGAGTTTTTGGGCATCGCGCAGATCGTGGTCTATACCGGAGCGATCATGGTGCTTTTCCTGTTCGTGATCATGCTGCTCAATCTGGGCGGCCAAAAGCAGAGCATCGAGCCGCGCGATTTCAAGGTGCCGTTCAGCCTGCTTTTGGGGTTCGGGCTTTTCGCGCTGATCGCGTCGCAGCTTTTCCAGCCGCTCATGCACATCACGAAGGTCGCGACGCCGTCCGATTGGGGCAGCCCCCAGAACTTGGGCGTGACGCTCTTCACCGAATACGTCTGGCCGTTCGAGCTGGCGAGTGTGCTGTTGCTTTTGGGGCTCGTCGGGTCGATCATGTTGGCGAAGAGGCGGTTTTAGAAGATGAATCGAGGGGGAAACCGTGGATAGCGTACCGTTAGTCGCCTACCTGGGGCTCGGCCTGTTTTTGTTCACGACCGGGGCCGTGGGCGTGATCGTGCGCCGCAACCCGATCGTGGTGTTCATGTGCATCGAACTGATGCTCAATGCGGTGAACCTGACCTTTTTGGCGTTTGCGCGCTACAGCCACGCGACCGGCGGAGCGGCCACCGAACAGGTGCAGCAGAGCTTCATGGCGGGGCAGATGATCGTGATCTTCGTCATGGCGGTCGCGGCGGCCGAGGTCGCCGTCGGGCTCGGCATCATCATGGCGATTTTCCGCATGCGCCAAGACGTGGACATCGACAAGATGAATCTTTTGAGGGGTTAAGGTTTGAATTCGACGTTTTCGTTGCTGCCCTTGGTCATCGCGCTTCCGCTCGTCGGATTCCTAATTCAGGCGCTTCTCGGCGGACGCGTGGTTCGCGCGTTGGGGCCGAAGAAGGGCAAGTGGGTCATGGGCGCGCTCGCGGTGCTGCCGATCGCGCTGGGTTTCGTCATCGGCCTCATGGCGACGATGGCGCTCGCCCGTTTGGCTCCGGAGGAGCGTTTTCACACCGCGCCGATTCATCTGTTCGATTGGATCCGTTTCGCGGGGCTGAACATCCCGTTCGAGCTGCGCGCCGATCCGCTCTCGCTGACGATGGTGCTCATCATCACGGGCATCGGCTCGCTGATTCACCTCTACGCCACGGCGTATATGGCCGAAGAGAAGGAGTACACCCGCTTCTTCACCTACCTGAACCTGTTCGTGGCGTTCATGCTGGTGCTGGTGTTGGGCAACAACCTGGTGATGATGTTCATCGGTTGGGAGGGCGTGGGCCTTTGCTCCTATCTGCTCATCGGTTTTTGGTACCGCGATCTGGCGAACGCCAAGGCGGCGAACAAGGCGTTCATCGTCAACCGCATCGGCGACTGGGGGCTGACCCTCGGGATGTTCCTGATCGTGGTGGTGCTGGTGCGCCAATGGCCGCTGCTCGGAGGGGCGGAGCGGCTCCTCAGCTACGACGTGATCCTTCCGCACGCGAGGCGCATCTTCGGCGCGGAGCCGGTGTTGACCACGATCGCGGCGCTGCTGCTTTTCGTCGGCGCGATGGGGAAGTCGGCCCAGTTCCCGCTCTACCTTTGGCTGCCGGACGCGATGGCGGGCCCGACGCCGGTTTCGGCCCTGATTCACGCGGCCACGATGGTCACTGCGGGCGTGTTCCTTTTGAACCGCATGAGCGTGCTGTTCCAGCTTTCGCCGGTCGCGAGCGTGGTGGTGGCCTCGATCGGGGCGTTTACGGCGCTGTTCGCGGCGTTGATCGCTTTTGGGCAGACGGACATCAAAAAGGTGCTGGCGTACTCGACCGTCTCCCAACTCGGCTTTATGTTTATCGCCTGCGGCGCGGGCGCGTACTGGGTGGGCATGTTCCACGTCACGACGCACGCGTTCTTTAAGGCGCTGCTCTTTTTGGGTTCGGGCGCGGTGATCTACGCGATGGCGCACGATCAGGACATGCGCAACTATGGCCGGCTCGCGAAGTACCTGCCGATCACTTGCTGGACGATGTTCGCAGGTTATCTGGCGATCGCGGGCGTGCCCCCGCTGGCGGGCTTCTTCTCGAAGGAGGGGATCCTCGGCGCGGCGCTCGGCGGCGACCACGCGAGGGTCGGCGCATTCGATTTCGGATTTTACGCGGGCTGGGCCGGGCTGTTGACCGCCGCGCTCACCGCGATGTACATGACGCGCATGACCTGGCTGACCTTCTTCGGAAAGGAGGAGCGATGGCGCGCGGTTCCTGCGCATCACGTGCACGAGCACGGCCATGACGAAGCGCACGGCCACGAGTCCCACGCGCACGATGCGCATGAAGCCCATGAGGCGCACGAGGACCCGCACGGGTTCTTTTACGAGCACGCCCCCCACGAGGAGCACGAGCATCATCATGCGCTCGACGGCTCGCACACGCCGAAAGAGGTGCCTCCCAGCATGTGGATTCCGCTGGTGGCGCTCGGCGCGTTGTCGGTCATCGGTGGCTGGTGGCTCTCGCAAGGGCACCGGTTCGAGTATTGGCTCGTGCCGGGCGGGAAGTACGAAGTGCTCGGGCACGTGCACATCCATCCCGAAGGGACGATCGGCAAGCTGTTGATGCCGATGTCGATCGGTGCGGCGCTTTTGGGCATCCTCGCCGGGCTCGCGGTGTATTGGCGTGGCCTGCCGAGCCGAGAGGGATGGGACCTTTCGAAGTGGAATCCGTTCCGCCGCTCGGCGGGCGAGCAGTTCGGCTACGACGCCGCGATGGTTGAGACAGCCGTCGACGGCGGCGCGGACCTCTCGCGAGGGCTTTGGAAGGGCGTGGACGTTGGGTTGATCGACCGCCTCGTGAACGGCGTGGCCTGGACGGCGGGGCAGAGCGGCGAAGGGCTGCGGCGGCTTCAGACGGGATACATCCGGTTTTACGCGTTGATGATGCTCGCAGGCGGCGTCGGGCTGCTTGGGTATTTCGTCTATCGCTTGGCGAACCTGGGGGGCGTCTAATGAGCGTGACGAACGGAGTGGTGGTCGTGCTCTTTACGGTCGCCTTTCTCTTTATGCTGTTTGTGGGAGCGTTGGTGGTGAAGTTTATCAAGGAAGACAAGAAAGAGCGGGGGCAGCGAGGGCAATGAATCAAATGCCGACCGGATTCGGGCTGCTGAGCGCGGTGACGTTTTTGCCGCTCCTGGGGGCTTTGGCCCTGATGCTGGTGCCGCAAGAGCGTCTCAAAGCGCTTCGATACGGCGCGCTCGCGGCGACGCTGCTCACATTTGGTGTGAGCCTGATGATCCTCCCCCGTTTCAGCCAGGACACCTACCATTTTCAACTGGTGGAGTTCGTGCCGTGGATCGAGTCTTTGGGCATCCACTACCGCATGGGCATCGACGGCATCAGCCTCTGGCTGGTGCTCATGACCACCTTCCTCAGCGTGATCGGGGTGTGGTTTAGCTTCTACGTGTCCCAACGGGTGAAGGCGTACATGATCTTCATGCTGCTTTTGGAGACGGCCATGCTGGGCGTGTTCCTCTCGCTGGACATGATCTTGTTCTACACGTTCTTCGAGGCTTCGCTGATCCCCATGTACTTCCTGATCGCGATCTGGGGCGGCGCGCGCCGCGCCTACGCGTCGGTGAAGTTCTTCATCTATACGTTCGCGGCTTCGATCTTCATGCTGATCGGCATGATCGCGCTGTTCATGCTGCACAAGAACGCGACCGGAGTGGCCTCGTTCAGCCTGCTTGATATTCAGGCGGCGGTGGCGGGCGGCGAGCTTTGGGTCGGGGCTCTTCAGCTTCAAACGTGGCTGTTCTGGGCGTTCACCCTCGCCTTTCTGGTCAAGTGTCCCGCGTTTCCGTTCCATACCTGGCTGCCCGACGCGCACGTCGAAGCGCCGACCGCGGGATCGGTGATCCTGGCGGGCGTGCTGCTGAAGATGGGCACGTACGGCTTTCTGCGATTTTCGCTGCCGCTCTTCCCGGACGTGGTGGCCTCGCAAGTTCCGATACTGATGACCCTGGCGGTGATCGGTATCATTTACGGCGCACTGGTGGCGGCGGTCCAGCCGGATCTCAAGAAGCTGATCGCGTACTCCTCGGTCGCGCACATGGGTTTCGTGATGCTCGGCATCTTCTCGCTGACCCACACCGGCATGATGGGCGGGGCGATGCAGCAACTGAACCACGGCATCAGCACGGGCGCGCTCTTCCTTCTGGTCGGTTTGCTGTACGAGCGCATCCACACCCGCATGTTCAAGGATATGGGCGGGCTCAAGGCGCAGATGCCGATCTTTGCGACGCTCTTTCTGATCGTGATGCTCTCGAGCGTCGGCCTACCGGGCACGAACGGCTTCGTCGGGGAGTTTTTGGCGATGCTGGGTGCGTTCGAGGCCGCGGCGAACTACCAATTCGGGTTGAACCCGTGGTACGCGGTCGTGGCGGGCTTCGGGGTGGTGTTGGCCGCGGTGTACCTGCTTTACATGTTCCAGCAAGTGTTCTACGGACCCAACCGCAACCCGGTGAACCAGCGGCTCAAGGATATCAAGCCCTGGGAGATCGCGATGGTCTCGCTGCTCGTGTTGTTCGTGTTCTGGGGCGGCCTCGCGCCGAACACGTTCCTCAAGCCGATGGAGAAGAGCCTCGCCGCGACGCGGATGATGGCGACGCACCCCGTCGGCGAGCGCCCCAGCTGGACGGACCTCTCGCTTGAGATGAACGAGCGAATGGATCTGGTGGACGTGGGCGTGCGCGCGACCGAGATGATCGGGCAGCCGTACCGTGTGCGCCACGTCGTCGCTGAAGGCACGCTGCACCCGGCGCTCAAGGTGCCTGTGGCGCCGCCTCTGCCTGCGGCGCCGGCCCATGCGGAGGGCGCGGCGCATTGACGTCTCGCGAACGCGTGCTGGCCGCCCTTCGGGGCGAGGGAACGGACCGCGCCCCCATCCTGGATTGGCGGGAGGGCGATTTCGCGATCGGCGAGGACGCTTGGAATGCCGATGAGACCCGAATGCGCCTTTGGCCGGTTTCGAACCCGTTCGGCCTGGCCCGGCACGAAGGGCTCGACCTGAACGCGCGGCTCAAAGCCTCGCCCGAGGCCGGCGCTGCCGACCTGGATCGTTTGGTGGACGCGGTGCGCGCGGGGATTCGCGAAGGGCTGCGGCGCGGGGCCGACGGGGTGCTTTACGCGCTGTTCGGCGCGTGTGAGGCCGACTGCACGCCGATGCAGTACGGCGGGCATTACCTCGAGCGCGACCGCGAATTGCTGAGCGATCTGCAAGACGCCGCGTGCAACGTTTTGTTCGTCGCCGGGGACGCCGGCCTCTACCTCGATTTCGTCAGCGATCTGCCCGCCCACGCGATGGTGTGGGATCGCTCCGGCGCGGAGACGTCTTTACAGGCGGTCCGCGCGATGCGCCCCGGGGCGTTGGGCACGCAAGACCCCGAGGCCGATTTCGTGCTGCCTCGTCCCCTTTCGAGCGGGCTGCCCGCGATCCTTTTTAGCGCCGCTCCCGCAGGAGGGCCTCAATGAACGCACTCATGACACCCCTTATCGCTCAGACCGCTCCCGGGATCGCGTTTTCGATCCCCTCGATCGATTGGAGCCTGATCCTCCCGATTCTCGTGGTGTCGCTGACTGGCGTCGTCGCGCTGATCTTGGAGATGATCTGGCCGAAGAAGAGCAACAATGCGATCGTGTGGGCCACGCTGATCGGGCTCGGCTACGCCGGGCTTGTGCTCGTGGGTCAAATCGGCGCGGAATCTCGCGAGACGCTCGCGGGCATGATGTATCGAGACGGGTTCTCGGTGCTCATGCAGTTGCTGGTCGTGCTTTCGGCGTTTTTGTGCATCTTGTTCAGCGAGGGGTATTTGCGCGAGAAGCGGATCGCCTTCGGCGAGTTCTATCCGATGGTGGTGTGGTCCGCGGCGGGGGCGATGCTGATGGCCTCGTCGCAAAACCTTTTGATCCTCTTTTTAGGCCTCGAGATCCTCTCGATCTCGCTTTACGTCATGGCCGGCATGAGCCGCCAAGAGCAGAAGTCGGAAGAATCCGCGCTCAAATATTTCCTCCTCGGCGCGTTTGCCAGCGGCTTCTTCCTTTACGGCATCGCATTCTTTTATGGCGCGACCGGCAGCCTCCGCCTCGACGATGTCGCGCTCGCCTGGAGCCGCCAAGCGCCCGGTACGCCGCAGCTTTTGGTGTTCGGCTTGGGGCTGATGCTGGTGGGGCTTTGCTTTAAGAGCGCGTTCGTTCCGTTCCACCAGTGGACGCCGGACGTCTATCAGGGCGCGCCTACCAACGTCACCGCATTCATGGCCGCGGGCTCCAAGATCGGCGCGATCGCGGCGCTCTGGCGAGTGCTTGACGCGACGACCCCGATGATCGACGTGTGGCTTCCGGCGCTCTTTTGGGTCGCGATTCTCACGATGACGGTCGCGAACCTCGCGGCGCTCGTCCAGACCGACGTCAAGCGCATCCTGGGCTATTCCTCGATCGCGCACGCGGGTTACCTTTTGGTAGGCGTCTTGGCGTATTTCCGCCAACCGGAAGGGACGGCCAATCTCTTTACGATCGTCTACTACCTCTTTTCCTACTTGCTGATGACGATCGGAGCGTTCGCCGTGGTGTCGATGGTCGCCAAGAACGGCAAGGAGAGCACCCAGCTCAAGGATTTGAATGGCCTCTGGCAGAAGTCGCCGCTGGCCGCAGGGGCGTTGGTGGTGTTTGTGGCCTCGCTGATCGGTGTGCCGCCGACGGCGGGCTTCCTCGGGAAACTGATGATCTTCAACGACGCGCTCGGAGCGGGCCTCATCGGCCTTGCGATTGTGTTGGGGGTGAACTCCGCGCTCAGCATCTACTACTACTTGGGGATCGCCAAGGCGGCGTTCGTCGATGCGGAGGAGACTCCGCGCCCGACCGCGGCGATGCACACCGGCCTGAAGGCCGCTTGTGTGTTGTGCCTGGGCGGCGTGCTGGCCGCCGCGATCTTTTACGGGTCGCTTTCTAGTCTCGTCCTGCGCTAAAGCGCGGGCGAGACCAGGTGGCAGCCGTAGCGTCCGAGTAACTCGACGAACGCGTCCAGATCCGGATTCTGGGTGTTCTCGAAAAGGGAGTTCGCTTCGGCGAACATCTTTTCGAATCCGGGCGGCTGAATGACCACCAGCGACTTTCCGAGCCCTTCGCCGCAGACGCGGAAGCAGTGCGGCACGTTTTGGGGCGCATAGACCGTATCTCCGGGGCCCGCGAGCACCGTTTCGCCGTCGACCCAGAACTCGAACTCTCCCTCCAGGATGTAGAACGTCTCCGACTCGCGGGTGTGCACGTGAGGCGGCGTGCCTCCACCGGGAGGCGTTTCGTCGTAGATCATCGCGTGGCTGCCGCCCGTGGCTTCGCCGTAGAGCGCCACGCGTACCCGGTCCTCGAAGACGCGCAACACGGGGCCGTCTGCGGGAATATGGCAAGGAGAGAGCGGGGAAGTTTCCATCTTTGTCAGGGTACACCCGTTTTCAAGAGCTTCCAAAGACAAATTCCCCACCGGAGTTCGGTGGGGAAAAGAGGAAGGGTGTGGAGAAAGACGGTTTAGTGGTCTAGGATGCAGAGGATGCCGGTGCGTCGCTCATCGACGCTGAAGGTGGTGCCGGTCAGCGAGATTGCGGCGGCGTCGGCCGGGTCGGACGATTGGAAGCTCCAGGTCAACGCGATCTTGGTGTCCTGGACCTCAAGCTTGACGGGCACGTTGTAGAAACCGGCGAGGGCCTGCGCGAAATCGGTGAGCGAACCTTGCCCCTCGCGCTCGGAGAGGCGTTTGGCGCCGGGAAGGGCGACCAGGAACGGCTCGCTGCCGGGCACGTCGATCGTCACGAGCGACGGCTCGGGGTTGCTGTTATGCAGCGGCACGCCGTCGGCCCCGACGCTTTTCAACTCGATTCGGCGGATCAACTGGCCGTGAACGCCGGCGCGGATCACCATCGCCCCGTCCTTTTTCGGCAGGTTGACGATGACGGCGCCCGTGGGGGTGGCTTGAAGGGCAAGCTGGTTGGAATTCGTCGCCAGGCTGGCGCGGTTCGTCTTGCCTTCGGGAGCCCGAAGCGACAGCACGGCGCCGAGCAGCGCGGCGGCCGCCACGCCTCCGAAGGCGAGGTTGCGCAGCCAAAGCCCCAGGGGGGCGGGCCGCTTTTGCTTCTCTTCGTACAGGTGCCGGTCGAGCCGCGCCGAAATCGTCTCATGCAGGTCGAAGGGCAAAGGCGCCTCTTCGAACTTGAGCGACTCCAGTTGCTGCATGGTCTCCTCGAACGCGACATATTCCTCTTTGAGGAGCGGGTGATCGGTCAATTGACGTTCGAGAGTCTGGGCCAACCCTTTTTCGAGGGTGCCCTCGTAATACGCCGAAAAAAGTTCTTTCGCTTTATCCACTGACATCTACTTCCGTGCCCTTGCTACCGGGGCAAGCTATCGAGCTTCTCTTTCGATTCACGATCTATCATCGCCGAATCAAGCAGCTCTCCCATGCTCGTCCCGACTTTGCAAGCGCACGTAGCGCTGCATTTTTCTTGACTGAGCTAGATTTTGAAAAGTTCCGCATCTTTTAATAACAGTTCTCGGAGCGAGAGCCGCGCGCGGTTCAACCGGCTCTTGACCGTGCCGATGGGGAGGTCGAGGGCCGAGGCGATCTCATCGTAGGACAGGCTCTCGGCGTGGTACATGACGATCATCGCGCGCTGGTATTCGGGGAGTTGCGACACCGCGGATTCTACGCGCCCCTCGCGCTCACTTCGCTCGGTCTCCTCAAGCGGGGAGCGGCCGGGATCCTCGATCTGGCGCTCCATCTCCCCGTCTTGCGTCTGGAGCGCGGCCTCCATGCTGGTGGTGGGGCGGCTTTTCTCCTTCTTTCGGATGTCCAGGAAGCAGTTCGTGAGAATACGGTACAGCCAGGTGGTGAAGGCGCTTTGGCCTTTGAAGTTGTGCAGCGCGTTGTAGACGCGCACGAACGCCTCGGCCACAACATCGCACGCCTCCTCGGGGTTGCGGGTCAACCGGTAGGCGTACTGATAGGCGCGAGCCTCATGCTTACGAATGAGGGCGTCGAGCGCCTGGCGATCCCCTTTTTGAGACCGCTCGATCAGAATCGAATCTTCCAAGGTTCGTTCGCTCATGAACTCCTTCAAGCTAACGACTGAGTCAGACTGCTGGCTCGTTCGATCGCTTTTTGCTCTTCTTCGGACAGGTTGCGATCGGACGCGCCCTTAGCCAGCGATTTTGCGTAAACGCGACAGTCCGTCCTTCCCACTACGCTGTTCAAGATGGCTCCGTTGCCTTGATCGTCGAAGAGTGCCATCGCGAAGCTTTGTGCCCCACCCACGTCGTCGAACGCATCGTAGCGGACGATCCCTAAATGACGCTTGGTCGAACGTCCGAGCTCTTGCAGTGCGTGAACGTCGGCTTGAAGCCGATCGAGCTGTTCGCGAAGCTGCATGCTCTCACGAAGCTGATCGTAGAGCAGGCGTTCGAGGCTTTCGCCCCGCGCGCCGCGCAGGACCTGACCCCACTGCTTTTCGAAGCGGCGTTGCCGCCGCCAAAGCGCGAGGCAAAGCGCGCCGAGCCCCAAAAAGAGGACGATCAGCACCGCGAGCACTTCGGTCGAATGTTGGGCTATGCTACTGAAAAGATCGTTCATTCGTTGGAACGGAATCGGCCGTTTCCATTATTATATCTTTCTAGAAGAGCCGAAATAAGAGGAAGAGGCGACGCCGCGAGGCGGTTCGGCGGTGGGTGGAGGTTAAACGCGATGCGATCCAAGAGAAAATTGGCGGTCACCGGGTTCGGAGTTTTTCTGCTTCTCACGCTCGGAGTGGCGGTGTTCTTTTATTTCAATTTCCACACCGTTCAGGTCCAAGGGGTCTCGATGGTCCCGACCTTCCAACCGGGCAAGCGCCTACTCGTTTCAAAGGCGTACTGGTTGGTGGGGAAGGTCAAGGACAACGATATCGTGGTGATCCGCGAGGACGAGGCCAAGGACTATATCATCAAGCGGGTCTACCGTATGGAGGGGGAGAAGGTGGATTGGCAGAACATCCCGCAGAATTGGAACGTGAGCAACGGGGAATACATCGTTCCCGAGGGGCACGTTTACGTGATCGGGGATAACCGGGAGCAGTCCGAAGATAGCCGCGCGTTCGGCGCGGTACCCGCGAAAAACATCATCGGTAAGGTCGTCGTGCGTCCGTGAAGCGTTTTCCGGGAGGGAAGTGGGGGCGTCAGAGCCTTCAGTTCTTTCCCGCGCCGTTCCGCGCGCCGCTTCGTGCGTTCGCCGCGCTCGTCTTTCCTTGGGAGGGCGAAAAGGTGCTCGTGTGCAACATCGAGGGGCGCGGGTGGTCGATCCCCAGCGGCCGTGTCGAAGCCGGCGAGAATTCGCTTCAAGCCGCCCATCGCGAAGCGATGGAAGAGGCCGGCGCCGAACTGGAGGACGTCCAATATATCGGCTGCTATCGCATCAGCGAACGGCAAGAGGTGCGCTGGGCCGATTGCTACACGGCGGGGATCCGCACCCTTGGGGAGATCGGCATGAAAGAGGAATCGCTCGGCCGCCAGTTCTTCACGCTGGCCGAACTGCCCACGCTTTACCATCTTTGGAACCCTCTGACCGAAAGCGTCTTCGAGTATTCCTACACCGTTTTGGAGCGGCAGCGGAACCGAACCTAAGGGGTGATGCCCCCCCCCCCCGGCGGGTGCAAGCTCTCAAAGGCTGGTTTCCACGAGGCGGCCGGGGACCCTTTGCCGGCAGGAGCCCCTGGGTAGACTCTTGCCTGGCGCCATGAAAAAATTGTTGATTCTTTCGATGGGGGTAGCCGCCGCGCTTGTTGCGGGCGGTGCGATCTTCGCGGTGAAATCGCTCGAGTCCGGAGGCATCGAGATCGTCAGCTCGACGTTGCCCAATGGCGATCCCAAGCATCCCGTGACCGATCCGATGCGCGAGCTTTCGGAGGCGCAAAAGGCGAATGTCGCGCCTGAGTTTCAACTCCGCGACGCCCTGGGAGAGACGCACACTCTGGCTTCGCTGACCCGTGAGAAGCCTCTTTTTCTGTATTTTATTCTCGACGGTTGCCCGTGCAGCGTCGATGGCGAGCCGCTTTTCAAAGCCCTGGAGCAGCAGTTCCACGGCCGGATTCAGTTCGCGGCGATGATCGATGGCGACGCCGCAGTGGCCGCGAACTGGATCGAGATCTTCCGAAACACCTATCCGATCCTGTGCGATCCTTCGAAGGAGACCATCCGGGCGTTTGAGGCCACGAACTCCGCGTTTTCGGTGCTCGTGGGCAAAGACGGCAAGATTCGCAAGATGTGGCCAGGCTATTCGATCGAGCTGCTGCAAGAGATGAACCGCACGCTCGCGGAGGAGATCGGAGAGGCGCCGAAGTCGTTCGATACGCTCAGCGCCCCCGCCAAAGAGACTTCGGGCTGCCTGTTCTAGAGCGAGCATCGAAGCTACGGCGGGAGGTCCCGTCAAAAAGACCTCGGGCTGCCTGTCTTCTAGAGCGAGCATCGAAGCCAAGGCGGGAGAGTATCGCTAAAGAGACTTCGGGCTTTCTGTTCTAGAGCGGGTATCCAAGCGAGGGCGGGAGGTCCCGCCAAAGAGACCTCGGGCTGCCTGTCTTCTAGAGCGAGATTCCCAGCACGTCCAGGATGCGCTGGAGGTCGTCGTCCGAGTAGAACTCGATTTGAATCTTGCCCCCTTTCGGCGCTTTCGAAAGCCGGACAGGCGAGCTGAGATGGGTCGAGAGCCGATCCTGAAGCGCATCCCAGTGTGGGTCGAATGTCGCGGGCCGTGGCTCACGCCGCCGCGGGCGCTCCTGGGCCAGCCGCTCGAGGTCCCGGACGGTGAGCCCTTTTGTCAGAATCTTTTCATAGAGCGCGAGTTGGAGGGCATGGCTCTCGAACGCGAGCAGCGCTCGGGCGTGCCCTTCGGTGATGCGACCCTGCTCGAGCCCCTCGAAAATCGGGCGGGGTAGGCGCAGCAGCCGAACGGTGTTGGCGATCGCGGCGCGCGATTTTCCGACCTTTTCGGCGACCTGCTCTTGGGTGAGGCCGAATTCGTCCATGAGTCGCCGGTAGGCGATCGCGCATTCCGCGGCGCCGATATCCTCGCGCTGGATATTTTCGATCAGCGCGATTTCGAGCGAGCTTTGGTTGTCCGCCGAGCGCAGGAGGATCGGCACGCGCTCTAGCCCGGCGCGTTTGGCGGCGCGCAGGCGGCGTTCTCCGGCGATCAGCTCGTAGCGCCCCTCGCTGAGGGGGCGGACCACAAGGGGTTGAAGGATGCCGTGCTCCCGGATCGAGGCGGCGAGTTCGTCCAGGGCCTCTTCGTCGAACTGCGTGCGAGGCTGTCTCGCGTTGGGAGAGATCGCCTCGATCGGCGCTTCGCTCGGTGCGTTCTCCGATTGGTCTGCGATCAGTTGCGAGAGCCCTTTTCCTAATGCGCGGCGCATGTCGCCATCACCTCGTCCACAAGTTGTAAGTAGGCGCATGCGCCTTTGGATTCCGGAAACAGTTTGACCGCGGGCTCGCCGAAGCTGGGAGATTCGCTGAGCCGCACATTGCGCGGGATCACGGTGCGCGCCACCTTGTCGCCGAAATACGCGGTGACCTCGTCGGTGACCTGCTGGGTCAGGCGGTTGCGCGGATCGTGCATCGTAAGCAGCACCTTGGCGACCTCCAGGCCCGGGTTCATGCGCCGCCGGACGAGCTCCACCGTCTTCAGAAGTTGGCTGAGCCCTTCCAGCGCATAGAATTCGCACTGCATCGGGACGAGGATGCTGTCGGCGGCGGTCAGGATGTTGACGGTCAAGAGTCCGAGGCTCGGCGGACCGTCCATCACGACCCAGTCGTATTCGTTCCGCACCGGCTCCAGGGCGTCTTTGAGGATCATCTCCTTGCCGACGGCGTTGAGCAGCACGGGTTCGGCCCCGGCGAGGTCGAGGGTCGCAGGCACCAGATCCAGCCCAGGGAGTGCGGGGCGGATCGCATCCTTGAGGGCGGTCTTGTCGTCGGGGTTTTCGACGGTTCGGCTGAGCGCGTCGTAGAGCGTCTCGCCTGCTTTTTGCTTATCGACCCCGAGACCGGTGGTGGCGTTGCCTTGCGGGTCGCAGTCGATCAGAAGAGTGCGTTGTCCGCGCAGGGCCAGCCCGGCGGCGAGATTGACGGCGGTCGTGGTTTTGCCCACGCCCCCTTTTTGATTCACCACACCCCACACCGGCATGCCTCTATTATGCGGGATGCGGGCCCGAACTTGCAGAGGGCGGCTAGGCCGAGGCCTCGCCCAGCACCTCGTCGAACACCGGAAGATACAGGCTCCAGTCGGCACGGGACTGTGCGCGCAGGTAAAGCGGCAGCGAGAGATAGGGGATGAAATGAGGGCGCTTGGGTCTGCGAGCTAGCTTCATCCGCGCTTGAACGGGCGTCTTGTCCCCCTTTTTGAGGTTGCACCGCCGGCAGCAGGCGACCAGATTGTCCCAGGTGTGCGGCCCGCCCGCCCAGCGCGGGATCACGTGGTCGATTGTGAGCTCGCGATTCCGCACCCCGCAATATTGGCAGGTGTAGTTGTCGCGCGCCAGCACGGAGTGCCGCGAGAGGCGAAGCTGCGGCATCGGGCGTTTGACCGTGTAGCGCATGCGGAGCACGGAGGGCGCTTCGAGCCCGCCCGTCGCGGTTTGCAGGGGCCGGTCGCGAATCTCCAGGATCTCCGCTTTCCCGACGAGCAGCAGGGAGTATGCGCGTCGCATGTTGCACACGTTCAGCGGCTCATAGTTGCTGTTGAGCACCAGGACTTCCATGGGTTTAGCGGTTCCTCCCGGGTTCAAAAGCGAAAAAGGCTCGCGTGCGGGCGCACGCGAGCCTAAGGAGAGTTGGGCTAGCGCAACGTATCACGGTGTCCCGCCACGCCGGGGGGCGGGACAGATAGTTCGAAAGCCGATCGGGGTGGGTTCGAGCGTCCTTCACTGATTTGTATAGACGCTTGAATCGACGCGGTTGCTGCGACGATTTGTTAAAGTTTATGCAAAGTTGTTGACTGAGACCGAAAGTCCGAAGGCCCGGAAGGGGCCTTTCGGACCGGAATCGTCACATGCGGTACAGGCTGAAGCCGGCTTCGGGGATCGGGGCGTTTTGCGCGGCCTCGATGCCGAGCGCGATCACACGTCGGGTGTCGACCGGATCGATCACGCCGTCGTCCCACAATCGCGCGGTCGAGAAGTAGGCCGACGACTCCTCGGCGTATTTGTCGAGGGTGGGGCGTTTGAAGGCCTCCTGCTCCTCGGGGGTCATCGAAGCGCCTTTGGCCGCGAGTTGGTCGATTTTGACGGTAAGCAGCACGTTCGCGGCCTGCTCGCCGCCCATCACCGAGATCCGGGCGTTGGGCCACATCCACAATTGGCGAGGGCTGAACGCTCGCCCGCACATGCCGTAGTTGCCCGCGCCGTACGAGCCGCCGACGATCACGGTGAACTTCGGCACGTTCGCCGTGCTGACGGCGGTCACGAGCTTCGCGCCGTGCTTGGCGATCCCCTCGTTCTCGTACTTTTTGCCCACCATGAAGCCCGTGATGTTCTGCACGAACACGAGCGGAATCTGGCGCTGGCAGCACAGCTCGATGAAATGCGCGCCTTTCTGCGCGGATTCGGAGAACAGGATGCCGTCGTTGGCGATCACGCCCGCCAGGTGGCCGTGGAACCGGGCGAAGCCGCAGATCAGGGTGGTGCCGAAATTGGCTTTGAATTCGTGCAGCTTCGAGCCGTCCAGAATGCGGGCGAGCACTTCGCGCATCGTCATGGGCGTTTTCGAATCGGCCGGGACCAGGGAGTACAGATCGGTGGGGTCGTAGTGCGGGTCCTCGCTCGGCGCGACGTCGCCGGGATACCGGCGCAGCGGCCCGAGGCTCGCCACGATGCCGCGCAGGATCTGGATCGCGTGGGCGTCGTCTTCGGCGAAATGGTCCGCGACGCCGCTGACGCGGGTATGGACGTCCGCGCCGCCCAATTCTTCGCTGGTGACCTCCTCGCCGGTCGCGGCTTTGACGAGCGGCGGGCCGCCGAGGAAGATGGTGCCCGAGCCCTTGACGATCACCGTCTCGTCGCTCATCGCGGGCACGTAGGCGCCGCCGGCCGTGCACGAACCCATGACCGCGGCGATCTGCGGGATCTTGCGGGCGCTAAGCTGGGCCTGGTTGTAGAAGATGCGCCCGAAGTGCTCCTTGTCCGGGAAGACGTCGCTTTGCAGCGGGAGGAACGCTCCGCCCGAGTCGACCAGATAGAGGCAGGGAAGACGGTTTTCGAGCGCGATCTCTTGAGCGCGCAGGTGCTTCTTGACGGTCATCGGGAAGTAGGTGCCGCCCTTGACGGTCGCGTCGTTCGCGATCAGCACGCACTCGCGACCTTCGACGCGACCGACGCCGGTCACGACTCCCGCCGCGGGTGCCTCTCCGCCGTACATATCGGTGGCGGCCAGAGCGCTGAACTCCAGAAAGGGCGCGCCGGGATCAAGCAGCGCGTCGATGCGCTCGCGGGCGGTCATTTTGCCCCGCTTGCGATGCTTGGCGAGGGCCTCCTCGCCCCCGCCCAAAAGCACGCGCGCGCTCCGCTGGCGGAAATCCTCGAGAATCGTCTCCATCGCCGCGCGGTTGCGCCGATGCTCGTCGTCGCTCAATTGAATTTTGGAAAGAATCGGCTCCATTGCAGATAGCAGGAATCTTACCGCCTGAAGCCCCTCAGTCGATCGGCCTGTCGCAAACGGCGGTATGCTCACCTTCGACGGCTATGGATGAATTCGACCTCGATCCAACGGAGCTGACCGGCTCGCTCATTTCGATGGAGTTCGGGAACGGGGGGCGGATCCAGCAGCTCTGGGTCAGCGATCCGGACCTGCCCGACGACGGCGAGGAGTTCCAATTCATTCTGCCGCCGATGAATATCGGCGACGAGTTCGCCGAGGACTACTATCCAGGCACGATTCTGCTCGGCGCGCGGACGAACCCGGACGACCCTTGGGTGCTGTCTCGCAACACGTCCGCGCAATCGCTGGGGCTCGGCGGCGAGGCCGCGGTCGCTTCGTTCGAATACACCTTTTCGCTTTTGCCGGAGATCGAAGCGCACTCCAAGTTCTACGAGGTGCCCGGCATGCTCCCCCAGATCGTGTGGGATTTCACGATCCGCAACCGGGGGCGGATGAGCCTGGAGATCGGCGAGCTCGCGTTTCCGTTCGCGCTGAACAACGCGTGCGACGGGTTCTCGCTGGATCGGATGCAGGCGGCCTGGCGTGATCGGGTGCACATCCATAAGTCGATCGCCGGCGCGGCCAGCTACCTGCACGCCGAGCGCATGAATTCTGAGCCGCCGGGGCTTTTGATCTTTCCGGGCGAGGACACCGAGTGGGAGTTCTACAGCCACATCCGCAGTTCGCTCCAGACGCCGTTCCGGTGGGGCGGCATCCCCGTGGTGTACGTCTATAGCCGGGCCGCGATCGAACGCGAGGGGTGGAATCGCTGGGCCAATGGCCACACCGCCCTCATTCTCGAACCGGGCGATTCGAAGCGGTTTCAGACGCGTATGGCGCCGACACCGGGATACGGAGCCGAGGGGCTGATCGACGCGCTACGCGCGTGCCAGCGCCCCATCGTGCGATTGCTGCCCAGCGCGGTCGCGCCGATCGATCTCGGGATCGGGGTAGAGATGTCGAACGTCGACGCGCGGCGATTCCTCGCGGACGCGGACGTCGAGCTCGAGACCGACGCCGACGAAGGGGAGGCGTTCTGCTATCTCAAGGCCAGCGAGCCCAAGGCGGTGCGGCTGAGCGTGGAGGATCAGCAGGGCCGCTACAGCCACGCGCACCTGCTGTTCACCGAGCCGATCGAATCGCTGATCCGCAAGCGCGCGGCGTGGATCGCGGCGAATCAGGTCCACAAGGACCCGAGCGGCAATCTGCATCTGGCGATCCTTTGCACGAATATCCGTAACCATCACCGGATCACCGATCCCGAGTTCTTCGCCGACGGATTCGGGGTGTTTTGCGCGCTGGCCGACACGCTGTTTCTGGCGGAGAAGAACACGATCTACCCCGAGCGGCGCGAGATCCGCGTGCTTGACGACACGATCCGCGAATTCATCCTCGACGATCTCCAGAACCCGGCCGACTACAGCGTGGGCTCTTCGTTCGGGGACGGCCACGCGGTCGCCTCGAACCCGACCGATCCCCGCATGTATGCGCTGCTGGCGAACGTGTACCACGCGATGAGCCGCATCGCCAAGGGGTACGGCGAAACCGAGCGCCAGGCCGACCAGTATCTGACGCTGGCGGGCGAGACCGCGGCGGCGATGTTCCGCAACGCCGATTTCAAGCAGTCCGGGGTCTGCGGCGTGCCGACACTGTACGATCTCTTGGAGATCGCCTCCGCGCTGGAGCGCGAGGACCTCGCGCCGCTCGCCCGCCGCATCCGCGACGGGTTCGAGCGATTGCAGCAGGCCGCACGACTTTGGGACCTGCCTCCGGCCGACCGCTTCCTCGGTACACCGACCGGCTTCGAGGGGCTGCTGGAGAGCGCGCTTCGTTCCGAAGAGCGCGAGCGTTCGGACCGCGTGATCGACGCGATCTTTGCCTCTCGCCCGATGTCGGCGAGTTGGTGGTGGTACGGCTCCGAGTCGCGCTCGCCCTCGGTGTTCGATTCGGTGTTTCCGCCGATCGTCGCGGACAAAGGGGAGCAGTGCCTGGCGACGAGCGGCGTGGTGCATGCGATGCAGTACCTGCGAAGCCTCGAGCGGCACGCCGGCCCGCTCTCCGACGAACGGATGCGTCAGACGCTGGGCGGCTTGATGAGCCTCTGGGCGCTCATTCGCCCCGACGGCGCGGCCGCGATGAGCTACTGTCCCGACGCCAGTTCGCGCCAGTTCGGCCCGCAAATGCTCACCGGCGATTCGGGCCTTGCGTTCTACGCTTACTTGCGGCACGTCACCGCGTACGTGCTTCCAGAAGCGAAATCCGGCGCCGCGACTTTCGGCTGCCGGTTCGAGATGGAACCGGAGGGCGGCCTGGAGACCTATGGAGTCTCGGTATGGGACGGCGTGGGGCGCCGCATCGTGTTCCGCGAGATCGACGTGGTGGCCGAATGCACGGGCGGCAAGCTCAAAGAGCTTCGGGTCGACACGCGTAAGCGTCGAGCGAGCGTTCAGGTTGAAAATCCGGCGGACAAGGACCTTTTGGCCACGGTGCGCGTCAAAGGGCTTTGGGGACATCGTTTCGACGTCGGAGGAAGCGCCTTACGCTCCGAGGAGGGTTGGCTCACTTACCGGCTGCGCGTCCCCGCTCGACAAACCGCGACGACCGAAATAAGGGGAATCGAATGAACGAGATACCGACCTGGTGGCTGATCTTATCCGGACTGTTTTTCGCGCTGCACAGCGTGCTGCTGCTTTCGATGGTGATCGCGATCTTCATGATCGTGCGCAAGATGGGACCGCTCGTTCAGAAGGTCGACCAGATCGCGCAGAAAGTCGACGGATTGGTGAAAGACACGGGCGAAAAGGTCACGCGCATCACGAGCAACATCGCGGGCGTCACCGATAACGCGAAGCGCGTGGCTGGCGCGGTTTCCGAGAACGTCGGCCGCTGGGCGCCGTACGCCGCGGGCGCGATGGCGATCATGAAGCTCGGGCAAACTGCGCGCGAGATGAAAAAGGGCCCTGCCGAAAAGGCTGCCGACCAAGCCAAAAACGGCGTCAAAACCGGGGTCAAAGCGGCCAAACGGAAGGGAAGCGGCCTGCTCCAACTCGCCGTTCGACTGCTGGATCGGCAAAAATAGCGCGGTTTCTTAACCGAACCTTGAAATTCGACCCACCCCGAGGTATAGTTTTAGACCTCACCGCGGGGTGGAGCAGTCTGGTAGCTCGTCGGGCTCATAACCCGGAGGTCATAGGTTCAAATCCTATCCCCGCACCCAAGTTTCTCATCGCTCGCTTTTCTTTCGCGCCCGGAACCGGGTTCCGCCGAAACGAAAGCGAGCGTTTTCGTTTCTGGCCGGGCCCAAACTCCAACGCCTCTTCAGGAGCGGGGAAGGGCAGATCTCCAAGGCAAAAGCCCTCTGCCCCTTTGGGTGAGTCCGCCAAAGTCCGAAAGCGACGCAGGCCTCTTGAGACCTTTCTCGAAATCGGCTTAGGCATAGTCCAGTAGATGGCGCTGAGCCTTGGAGTCGCGCCATGAGTCGGAAAGTGGCACGGAGCCTCTTGGAGACCCTTCGAAACGGGTTTAGAGATAGCCTCAGCGGATCGCGCAGGTCTTGGGTGTTGCGCCGAAGTCGAGAAGCGACGCAGGATTCCGGGCTCCTGAGAGTTTGGAAAGCGGCGGGTCTTTTTGAGACCTCTCTTGAAACGAGTTTAGAACCTAGCCCGGGCGAATCGCGTCGGGCCTCGGGAGTTGTATCGAAGTCGAGAAGCGACGCGGGATTCCGGGCTCCTGAGAGTAGCGTCGAAGTTGGAAAGCGGCGGGTCTTTTGAGACCTCTCTTTAAACGGGTTTAGACCGAGCCCGGGCAGATCGCGCTGGGCCTCGGGAGTTGCGCCGAAGTCGAGGGCGAGGAGTTTCGCGCGAAAATCTTTTATCCGAACCCCGCGTGAAAAGCTCCTGGCGGAATGTAAAGGCTTGGAAGGAGGCCAGAAGCGTTGGCTGGAGCCCGGGATTTCGGCAAGCGGGGATCTCGCTTACCCGGCTCCTGAGCTCCTCGGAGTTTGGTCCCCGAGAGACCATAAGCGATCTGGAGAAAGTCCCGGCGGCCTTTCCGGGTCACACTCGAAGACCCCGAGGATATTCCTCGAGGCCTTCGCTCGGCGCCGCCGCTCAAAGCGGTTCGGAAGGGCATTTCGCCCCTCGGTGCCGAGAGCCGGGTCACGCGCCCATCTTTCGGCCGCCCACCATCCCGAGGATGAAGAACAGCACCGTGATGATGAGAAAGGCCCAGAACAGGAAAATCGCGATGTCCGTCGCCGCTCCGGCGATACTCCCAAAGCCGAGGACCGCCGCGACGATTGCGATCACAAGAAAGATCATCGCCCATCGTAACATTGTCGTTGCTCTCCTTATCCGCTGTTTTGCGGAGTTCTAAGGCCTTTGACGGCAAGGGGGGGAGAGATGTTCTTTCGGGGTTTCTCGGGAAGCCGGGAAGAGAAAGTCGGTCTGTATCCTCGGCACAGACTCTCTGCCCCGCGAGGAACCTTGGAGTCATTCTACGGCGACAACCGGGGAAGGGAGGGCGGCCTGTGTGCTCGAGTGCTTTTCCAAGGCCGCTCTCATCCACTGGCCCGCTTTTCTCCTCGTTGGCGGATCGACGAAACTACACAGAAGGCAGGCCCCCTTGAGACGGATTCGTCCCGAGCCCCGGTGCACGCGATTTCGAAAGGGCGTTTTCCGGGTTCGTGGGAAGGGAGAACGAGCGATTCGACTTACGCGAAGCGCCGGGCGAATGGCGATAAAGTAATCCAAACGGGCTTCGCTCTTTGCGGAGACGAGGTCCCGGACGCCGCTTTTCTCCTTGGCACGGGTGTCGACGCGTACCGTCGCTGCTCACGATCGCCCCTCCACCGGTTCGGGGCGTGGCGTCTCTTCCGCGGCGTCTTTCCGTTTCCTCTCGATTAGAGGGCTCCGTCCCGTCTTGTCGGGAGACATTTTTGAGACATCGATCTGATTCGGGCTTATCTGGGCGAGTTCCAGAACACGGCAGCAGGCGTCGCCCATCGCTTTGACGGCAAAGCGATAGACCTCCGCTCCGGCCATGTGAATCGAGGCTTTTCGATCTTGGGCGCCCGACGAGCGAGAAGGAGCCGATGAGGCCCGAAGGCTCGTTCGAAACGTCGACGGCGCCAGGGAGGCTCAATGCGACAGAAATCGAATGGGAATGTCCACGTGGGTCCGCCCTGAAAGGGGGACCCGAGCGTTTCGCTCCCTTCGAGAGAACGAGGGAGCTAAACGATCTGCACGTCTTGCGCGCCGCGCTGGACGGCGCCGATAATGGCCGCCGATTCGCCGGCCTGATTCAGCCGTTGCACGACCCCCGAGGCGATATCGGAATCGACGATCACGATCATGCCGATTCCCATGTTGAAGGTGCGGAACATCTCTTGGTCGGGGATGTTGCCCATACGCTGAATCAGCTTGAAGATCGGCAGCGGGGTCCACGAGCGGCGTTCGATCAGGATCTGGACGTCGGGCGGGATCACGCGGGGCAGGTTGTCGTAGAACCCGCCGCCGGTGACGTGCGCGAGCGCGTAGATCCGGTCGGTGTCTTGCAAAATCGGATAGAGCGCCTTGTAATAGCAGCGATGCGGGCGGAGCAGCTCCTCGCCGACGGTCGAGGGAAGATCGTCCAGCCGGTCGCGAACCGACATGCCGCCGATCTCGAAGAGCGCGCGTCGCGCCAGAGTGTAGCCGTTGGTGTGAAGTCCGTCGCTGGCGATGCCGATGACCGCGTCGCCGGGTTGGGGTACGCCGCGCGGAAGCCGCTTTTCGGCATCGACCACGCCGACGATCGAGCCGACGAGATCGATCTCCTCGTCGTGGTACACGCCCGGCATCTCGGCGGTCTCGCCCCCGATCAGGGCCATCTCGACGTCGCGGCAGGCTTCGCACATCCCGCGGAGCACTTCCTCGAACATCAGACCCGACAGCTGGGAGCTGCCGAAATAGTCGAGAAAGAACAGCGGTTTCGCGCCCTGGCAGAGGATGTCGTTGACGCAGTGGTTGACGATGTCTTTGCCCAGGTCGCCGAATTGGCCCATCATCGCGGCGATCTTAGTTTTGGTCCCCACGCCGTCGATGCTGCTGACGAGCACAGGGTTCGCGATGTCGCCGAAGTGCGCGCGGTAAAGCGAGCCGAACCCGCCGATCCCGCCGATCACTTGGTCGTTGTGCGTACTATGCAGGTCGTCGGAGATCGAGCGGAGCGCACGCTGGGCTTCGTCGATGTCGACGCCCGCGGCGCGGTAGGTGAGAGAATCGTCGGCCACGACCGAGACTTTACCCCGAGGCGTGAGGTAGGATCTCTGTCGGGTCCGTAGCTCAGCGGTAGAGCACCGCCCTTTTAAGGCGAGGGTCCTGGGTTCGAGTCCCAGCGGGCCCACTTCGGGTTTCTTTGATACGCTTCCTTGGAGGCCGCTCCCATCGGTTTCGGAAGCTCCCGAAGTTGGCAAATCCTTTCTTTTCATCTTCGTACGCGCTTTCTTGCGTTTCGAAACTTTTGAAATTCTGAGGGGAGTGCAGCCGTTCCGGTTGTGTTGAATCAGCGAGACCGCTGTTATCAACAGATCGTCAAACCGACCGCGCCGTAATTTTCTTCTCAGGCGGATTCCGCTTCAAAAGAACGAGGATCGTTCTGCTTGGGGTGGGGGTTGGATCAGCGGGACCTTTACGCGCTGGGCGGAGGTCGTGATCGTGCTCGTAACTCCACTCGCCGCCGTTCCCCTCGCGCTAGGCTCTGCACCTGAGTCTGGATACTCTCCGCTCCCTAGGGCGCTCGGTGCTCCCGAGATTGCCTTCTTTATCTTTGCGAAGCAGCTTGTGTGAACCTAAAAAGGCGCTTGAGCACCTTTCGTCGACAATTGACGTTGGCATTTCGGAAAACCTGCCGTATAATTGCTCAATATCGAGTTATTACAGTGAGAAAGAAAAGTGGATTTCTGATCAACGCCGGCCCTTCGATGATGACACTCGTCATCTTGCGCGAGGGGCCTCGCCAGGGCATCGACATCGCCCGAGAGCTGGAGCGACGCACCAACTCGCTGCTCAGCTTTCCTCCCGGCACGCTCTATCCCATCCTGCACCAGTTGCATAAACAAGGGCAGATCGAATTCGAGTGGGAAAGGCCCGAGACGGGGCGGGCGTGGCGGGTGTATCGCCTGACCGACAAGGGGAGAGCCGAGGTCGAGCACTTGATGGAAGCGTGGAATCAGTACACCGCCGCCGTTCAGAACGTCATGGAGAATGGGAGTGCGAAAGAGCGTTCTTGGTTGGCGTTTCTGAAGGGAGCCTATCATGCCGACTAAACTTTCTTCAGCCCTCCCCGCCGGGGGAGAGGGCAAGCCAGGGTCCGATCCTTCGATCGAGATTCTCTGGCTGTTGTGCCGTGGCGAGCGCGGTCCGCGAGATTAACGAGGCGAAACGATGACCGTCGACACCTATCTCTCGATCCTCTCCAAAGAGCTTCGCGGACTCGTCTCGGAAGACGAGCGCGAGGCGTTGGTCTGCGAGCAGCGGTCGTGGCTGGAGGGGCGTCTGCGCGACGAGATCGTGTGCGGACTGCCTTATTCCGAAGCCGAAGCGAAGGTGGTGATGCGAAACGGAAAGCCCCATGCGCTCGCGCAGCGTATGGCGTTCGAAGCGTATGAAGATGAGGTTAATACACCCATCTATAACCTGCTTGGGCGGGCGCATGTGAACGCGAACTCGGTGTTCGGTCTGATGGGGGGGCTTTACATGTGCTTCCTCTATACGAGGATCTATCTGCCGACGGGTCAGGCCATGGCCGCATGGAAATCGCCCGGCGAGCTGCGCGCGATTCTGCCCGCCTCGATGTTCGATCCCGAACTCACCTGGCAGTTTTTCGTGACACTTGGGTTTCCTCTGGTCGCGCCGCTCGTGGCGGGTTGGATCTGTGGGCGGCTGATCCCCGTCGGGGCCGCGCGCGCCGTGTACCACGTCGTCGTGCTGATGACGCTGGCGTGCTTTTTAATGAGCCTTTTACTGCTCCCGGATCGAACCGCGCTGATCTTCGCGGCGCTCCTCGCGTTTTATTGGCTGCCGGTGGGATGCCTGGTCACCCACCTCTCGTCGTCTTTCTCGCTCTGGCTGCGCCGGAGGAGATTGGAGAGGCCCGGATGGTCCCCGTCCTCTCCTGGTTCCATGAAGGAGGAATCCTCCCTATGATACGTTCATCATCATACACCGATTCTCGTCAATCGCAAGGTCTCTTAAAAAACAATTTAGCCTTATATCGTGGATTTACGTTGATCGAACTTCTCACGGTAATTGCGATCATCGCCATTCTCGCGGCGATCCTTTTTCCGGTCTTTGCTCAAGCGAAAGAAGCGGCGAAGAAGGCGAACTGCATCTCGAACCTTAAAAATATCTCGCTCGCCCATCTGATGTACATCGAAGATTTCGACGGGTACGTTCCAAACACCAACGGTTATAACCCCACCGGGACTTATAATTACATTTATTGGTATGGAACCCTGTCCTATTCATGGGCACCCCCCTACTACACCCTCGATGCGACGAAGGGCTATCTGTATCCCTATCTGAAGAATGGGCCGGTTCAAGATTGCGGTTCCGCGCAAGATATGATCGGCTATATCGATCCGAGCTTTTTTATGCCTTCCTACGGTGTCAACACCGCTTTCGCTTCCGATAGCCTCGAATATTCGGCGATCGAACTCCCTAGTGAGACGATGTTTATCGCCGAGACGGCGCTGTTGCAGTGGTGGAGTCCGGCTCCGATGAAGACGTTCGTGCTGCCCGATACTTATGCGATTACCTTGCTTCACGGTCGGCACGCGGAACTCGCGGCTGCCGGTTGGATGGACGGCCACGTGGTCGCCCGCAAAGTCAATTATCGGCCCGTGGCATTTGCGTCCGCGGAGGAGTACAAGGCGAACGGTCTGGGCGACTTGCTGAAGTTTCCGCGACAGTGTGCTGACAACTCTTGCGGCGGGAATTCTCTTAGGGAGAAGCGCGACTTCTACTATCAGCAGATTGCGAAACCGACTGCCCCTTAGGTTTGCTCCTTCTGCTTTCTTGCCTCTAAGACAATGCCCTTTGTCTTAGAGGCTTTCGATCTTTCTACAAGGATTAGCCCGCGAAGGGAAGGTCGTGGACCCGCTCGATCAGTTCGTCCGCGTGCGCCCAGCCGAGCAACCCGGTTTGGCTGCGGACGAGATACCACCCTTTCTGCTCGTAGAGGTTGTTGAATACGCCCGTAGTGGGCGCGAACGCCAAGACCTGGATGCGGGAGCCTTCGGCGAGGGTCGCGAGAGGACGGGTGCGGTTCCGCTCGCAATAGATCGGGAAGCCGCGGCTCACCGTGCCTCGCACGGGGCCGGGGACTTCTTCGTCCTCCGCTTCCAGCACACCGGACTGCATAAAGTACATCTCGGGACGGATCGTATCGAGTCGGTGCGTTTTGGCGTTGACGACGTACTTGTCGGTCTGGGTCCAAAACCCCCGATGGGCGTCCGTGTACACGATGCCGTTGCCCGGCACCCGGAGCCAACCGGTCAGCTCGGCCATGAGAATCAGCGTTTGGCCGTCCCAGCGATAGAGATGATCGGCCGGGTCGTCGCTGGGACCGTCGGTGTGAAGCTGGAGCTCTTTGAACCGATCCGAGCGGTCCAGATCGATCGCTTGGATCTTGCACGAGCCTCCGAAGGCGGGGAGCTCGCCGCGGACCTCTTTCGAGCCGACCGAGAGCTTGTAGACTCCGTCGTCGTCGCATTCGAACCGGACGATCTCCGGTTTTCCGTCGCCGTTGAGGTCGACGGTGAGCAGCGCCTCTTGGGGACAGGACGTGGGGGACATCGCGGCGAGGCTAGCGAGCAGGGGAAGGATCGTCATGGAAAGCTCCTGGGGAGGGGATGGGCGGGGTGGGGGCCTTGTCACGCCAATACAGCCCCTCGGGGAGGCCAAGATTGGAGGCGGAGGCGTCGAGGTAGAGCACGGTGAGCGACTCTCCTTCAATGCTTTCGCCGTAGACGCGGTAGGCCAGGGTCGCGTTGGGATCGGGCCAATTCTGCCCCACGGCCGAGAGCGAAAGACGCTGCTCGTGCGTGCGCCACTCGAAGGGCATCGGGACCTCCAGGCGCGCGCCGAGGATCTGTCCGGAGCCGTCCGCATAAAACGTGAGCTGGATCGGGTCGAGCGTCTTTTCGACGCTAGTCCAAGTGCCCAGCAAACGGGGATCGCGCGGAGTCTTGGGACGGATGGTCCAAGTGGCCAGTACGGCGACGGCCATCAGCGTGATAAACCAGCCGACCGGTTTGAACGCGGAGAGGGTTGGCATGCGCTATAAGCATAACCAGTTTTTTCGAGCGGGAAAAGCGTGGCATGATAGGGCATGCCAGTTTATTTTCCCGAGGTGCGCTCGCAAGTCGCCTACGAAGGGCTCGACGCCCGCACGGATCTGGCTTTTCGCCACTACCGGCGTGGTCAGCCGTTCGGTGAGCAGACCGCCGAGGCGTGCCTGGGATTTGCGCTTTCGCTGCGCGTGCTCGTCGACTCGGGCGCGGACGCTTGGGGCGATCCGGCGTTTTCCCGGGCGTGGCGACGAGGGGTGAGCTCGGAGGCGCGGCAGACGGAGACGCTCCAGGCTCTTCGCGAACTCGCCGAGAAGCTGACCCTCGCGCGATGGGCCTTTTGGGATCGGGATCTTTCCGAGGACGGGACGGGGTTTGAGGAGACGCGCGACGCGCTGTTTCGGGCCGTGGAGGAGGCGGCCGCCATGCAAGAGGCCACGGGGCTGAAACTCGCCTGGGGCGGGGCCGATTTGGCCCGGCATCCGCGTTATCGCCTCGGCGCGCTTAGCACGCCCGATCCGCATGTGTTCGCGTACGCTCTCGCGCAAAGCCGGGCGGCGCTGATCGCGACGCACCGATTGGGCGGCGCGGCGTATCTCGTGCGTACCGTTCGAGAAGCGGGGCTCTGGCCGGGCCTCGGGTTCGAGGCCGAGCGCGAACGGATCGCGCGCTTCCTCCACCTTTTGGCGGAAGAGGCCGCGCGAATCGGGTTTCAAGGTCGGCTGCTGATCGAGTGTGAGCCGTCGGGCGCGCATTTCGGGGGGCTGCTCGGCACGCTTGAGCTGTTGCGTGCGGAAGGGCTCGAGGGCGTCTACGGCGTCCAAGCCGGGGGCGGAGCCGATCCGTTCGCTTTGGCCCGGACTTCTCGATGCGGCGCGCTAGGCGGACTGACCCTCCGCTCGATCGGTCAGGCCGAGGCGTTGATGGAAGCATCGGTCGCGCTCTTTCCGAGCGGCACTCCGGTGACGCTGGAGACGCTCCCGTCCGGGGCGTCGCATCGGGCCGTGGACCTCATGCACGCGCTGGTGCGGGCGATCGACGGGATGGCGGAAGGATGGAGCCGGGCGTGGGCGCTTCGCGAGGATGAGCGGATGGCGGAAGAGTTGGCCTGTGTGCAGGCGGGGTGGAGCGAGGCTCCTGGGCCGACAAGCCTCGAAGAAGCCGAGCGGTGGGTGTTGGACGAGGGAGAAGCGATTCGGCGTTCGGGCCGAGAGGACTTGCTACGAAACCATTCTCTGCGCGATCCGCGCTCGCTCTGATCGCCTTTTCTGGGGGAGTCGGGTGTGGGGCTCTAGGCTTGGTGGGTGAGATCGTAGCGCTTTGGAAGGGATAAACCTAGGAGTGAGAAAGCCCGTGAGATCCGGTTCTGTCCGGTTGACTTGCACCGATGGGGGAGGCAGAAGAAGGGCGTTTCGGAAGAGTTGGGTCTTGGGTTGGAAAATCCGTGGACTCCGGTTCGTTGGAGTGTCGGGAGGGCCGTGCAATGGAGTAGGGAGGTGTTTAAAGCTTCCGCTGAAACGCAAGCCCTTCGGTGGAAACGGGTCGAGAGGTGTTCCGGCGGTAGAGGAAGAGGAGGAGGAAAGCTTGCCAGGGTGTCGGAGCAGCACGGGAGGGAAGCACTGTGTTAATAGAGGGGGAGACTTCTCAAGAATGGAGAGCCTCTCCAAGAGTCGGAGCGGGTCGGAAGAAGGGTTTCGGTAGGATCGGAAAAGTGAAAGGTTCTGCGGGCGAACGCTCGATGAAACACCCTTGGAGCTAGTTTCCGTTATGGAGCTCCCTTTTAGATGGGGTGGGAAAGAGGGAGCGGGGAGCCGGGTCGCAAGTGGGTTTTGCGGCAGGCCCCCCATCTGAGCCCGCTAGCGTGCCGGCCAGACGCGGCCGATCTGGGAGAGCCAGTTCGGGCCCGTGGGTTGGAGGCGGGTCTGCCCCGCGGAGATTTTTGCGCGGAGTTGGCGGAGCCGCTGAAGGTTTGCCAGAAGCGTCTGGCGCTGTTCGTTCGTGAGCGGGATCGTCGTTCCGCCTGGCGAACTGGAAGTCGGGACGATCGGGGCGGCGTCTTGTCGGCTGACGACGACCTGGCCGAGGTTGTCGGCTGCTTGGACTTGGAAGACGACCTCGGAGTTGTATTCTACGCCGGTGGCGTTTGCGTCGTTGAATAGGAATCGGGCGAGCGGGGTGGCTTGCGCGCTTCGGGTGGTCTCGAAGCGGTTATTCATGAGCGAGAAGCGTCCGTTGTAGGTGCCCAGGAATTGGATCGCGCCTTGGCCCCCGCCTTGGCTTCGGAACGTCGTGTTCTGGATGTTGAGGGTCAGTCCTTGCGTGGTGGAGACTCGGATCGGAACGTAGGTCGAATCATTCACAAAGCGGCAGCCGATGAAGTTGAGCGTCCCGGCGCCTTCGGTCAATTCGATGATGCGCCCCCAAGAGGCGTTGGTGTTGCGGAGCAGGCAGTTTTGGAAGGTGATCGTGCCGCAGTTGATCGTGCGGAAGCTGTTGAGGCACCACTCGCCCGAGATCAGTTCGCTATCCACGATTTTGGCGCTCTCGACGATGCCGCCGGTCGGGATCGCACCGACGCGGTTCGCGTCCGAGCGAACGGTGAGCTGTCGGAACGAGCATTTGATGATTTCGGTGCCGCGGGTGTTCGCGTACAGTTTGATCGCGTAATCGAAGCGACTCTCGATCAATTTGATGTCTTTGCCACCGGCGAGCCAGGCCGCGTTTCCGATGTCCACACCCGTGCTCAAACCCGTGCAGCGGTAGAACGTGATGCGGCGCTCGTCGAAGCCGTGGGTGTCGAAGCTGGCGCGCTCGCCGACGCAGTTGTCGAACAGCACATCCATCGTTCCGGTGTGCACCAGGAACCCGTGGCGGCAATTCGCCGCACGGGTGTTGCGGACCGTCGCGAAACGCGACTGCGCGAAGTAGATCGCGTAGCCCTCGCCCGCGCCGCCGCTGACGCCGTCGGCGATGTCGGCGTTCTCTACCAAGGTGTTGTTACACCAGAGTGTAAAGATGCCGCCCGTGAAGAAGTTACGGACTTTGACGTTGCGGCAGATCAGTCCTTCGACGAGACACGCGTAAACGAGCCCGTAGCTGCCCTGTCCGCCGGCCGTCAGGCCGTCGAAGCCGATTCCTTCGACCGTGATATTCTGGCAGACCTGCGGTTCGACGTAGGCCAGCTTCACGGGCGCGAAATCGTAATCGCGTCCGAGCGGGACTTGAACCGATACGGAGTGGCTTACCCCGTTGTAACGAGTGACCCGGACCAGCTCGCCGTGGTTGTAGCCCGTCGAAACGGTGTCGGTATGGCGCACGCGGCTTTCGTCGTGGAGGTAGTAGATTCCGGGGGCGATCGGCGGCTCGCTCGGATCGAGGCGGATCGTGGTCGAGCCTTCGCTGACCGGAAATACCGCGGTGTTCGGAACGTTTCGCAGACCCCATTTGCTGTGGTTTTGGCCTTCGATTCCGACGCGGATCGCTTGTTTGATGCGAACGGTCGGTGTGCGGAGCAGCGTCTCTTCGGGGCCCGCGCCGCTCAGCGTGAAGTTCTTGGTCCCGGCCGGAATCACTATTTGCTTTTCGAGGTTGTACACCCCGGCGGGCAGGAAGTAGGAGTTTCGCCCCGCTTGGATCGCGGCCTGAATCTGCGCGTTGATCCATACGCTGTCGTCCGTCTGGGCGAGCGTCTGCCCCGCGAGGAGGAGGAACGAGCCTAAAGCCGCGAAGATGCGAATGGGAAAATGTCTCATAACGTTCTCGTAAAAGCCGCCAGAGAAGCAGTTCCACCCCTATCTTTCGAGGTTGCACGTATTTGTGCGAGTCTGACTGGAGAGGGGCTTTTGGGAGAACTTTTGGACGAAAGCAAACGTCCTCGCGCGCCCCAAAGAAACATCGGCGAGACGCGTGAGGAAGATGGACCGTAATTTTGCGGGGTTTAGGAGGAAAGCTCGAGCTCGGAAAGCGAGGCGTGCACGATTTGGGCGCACCCACCCCAGCCGCCACTTCGCTCATAGACCCCGCGCGCGGCGGCGCGGAGCGCCGTTTGCGGCGAGGTGAGGATCTGGCGCATCGCGCTTTCGATCAGATCGGTCTTCGGCGTTTCGATGACGATCCCGCCGTCCGGGGCGTGGATCGCCTCCGGGATGCCGCAGACACGGGTGCCGATGACCGGGGTGCCGTACTGAAGGGCTTCGTAGATCACATGGGGGCTGGCGTCGAAGCGGGAGGCCACAATCAGCGCGCTGGCTTGGCGCATCAGGGCCTGAACCACGGGAAGCGGGGTTTCGTGTGGGACGAGCTCGACACCGGGCATGGGCGGGATCTTGAGCCCGTCGGGCTTGCCTACGAGGAGGGTGCGGACGTGAGGGAACTCGCGGTGGAGGGCGCTGCCCGCCTCAGCGATCAAATCCATCGACTTGCGCGCCCATTCGGTTCCCACGCTCAGGAAGTAATGCTCGCCCTCTTTGGGGAGCGTTAGGGCCGGACCCATGCAGGCAAGCGGGCCCCATCCGATGCGTACGACCTTTTCCGGGGGGACGGGGTGGATCGCGAGGATCTTGTTTCGAGCCCAATCGGAGAGCGTAAAGATGCGTTGCGCGCGCAGGAACAGCTCGCGCTGGAACTCCAGGTACCCCTGGGGCCACTTGCGGGGAATCCATTCGACGGGGTAAGTGGGGTCGTCCGGATCGAAAGGGCCGTCCGTGACGATCGAAAACGGCAGCTTGGCTTTGGTACGGTCCATCGGCCAGTTCGTCGCGCCCCAGTACAGCACCGATTCGATCGGCTCGTCGGCGGTGTCCAGCAGCTCTTGGCACGAGGCGGTGAGACTGGCGTAGGCCTCTCGCGAGCGGCGGGCGTCGAGCT
The DNA here is from genome assembly GCA_037189405.1 of bacterium. Lineage (GTDB taxonomy): Bacteria > Armatimonadota > Fimbriimonadia > Fimbriimonadales > Fimbriimonadaceae > JBBCJD01. Next base: position 89,829 of record JBBCJD010000003.1, on the reverse strand, counting down.
TGACGGCTCGCAGATCCCCGCTGAGCGAGTGGAGCGCGCCTTTGAGCAGGGCCTTTTTCGAGATCGTGCCGACACCGAGATCGCGGTACCTCGGGTCGAGTTTCGCGAGCTCCGCGAAAAGCAGGTGGGCGCGGTGATTTTTGGCGAGGCAGGCGATCATCCCTTTAAGGGTACCGCCTGCCTCTTTTTTCTTAAAGCCCCGTTTGGCCGAAAGCCGTGAAGCCGAGCGTGATTTCGTCGTTGACTTTGGAGCCCGCGCCCTTGATGCCGAAGTCGCTGAGCTTGATCTTCAGCGTGGTGCGGATATGCAGCACGTCCCCTTTGAAGCGCGCCTTGTCGGTCTCTTCGCTTTGGGGCAAATAGCGCACGATCGCGACCGCGTCGACGTCGCGCGTGATCCCTTCGAGGGTCAGTTTGCCGCGCACGCGGTACTCGTCCCCTTTGCGATGCTCGACCTGCGTGGTCTCGAAGCGGACTTTGGGGTGCTTGTCGGCGTGCAGCCAGTGGCTTTTCATCGCCTTATCGCGCATCTCGATCCCGGTTTCGAGCTTGTCGACGTCGAATTCCAGCCATCCCGAGCCTTTGCGCGTGGTCGGGTCGAACTTCACCGTGCCGGAGATCTGGTTGGTGCGGCCGACGAACGTTTCGAAGTCCGCCACGCTTTCGAAGGTGACGAGCTGCTGGGTGGCGCTGCCTTTGCCGAACGAGAAGCTTTTTTCCGCGGCGTGCGCGAATGTGAGAAGCGGGGCGAGTGCCAGTGTGAGCCGGAGGGCTTGAATCATGGGTTCATCTCCTTGGGCGAGTTGCCTTCGTCCCATTGTGCCCAACCCGGGGGGCCTCCGTCCACCCTTTAGCGCTCTTGACCCGTGAGTGAGCGAAGCTGCCCCTCGGCCCAAGCCAAAAACTCTTCGGCCGAGACGTGCGCGTCGAAGTGGCGCGGCTCTCCCCAGCGCACCTCGGTGCGACGAAAGCTCGGGCGCGGGACGAACTTGCCGTAGGGCAGCACGCGGTTCGTGCCGATCAGTCCCGCGCAGATCACGGGGACCTGCGCCATCCGGGCCACGAGCGCCACGCCGGCCTTGAGCTCTTGAAGTTGGCCGTCTTCGCTGAGCCGACCTTCGGGGAAGATACACACCGCGTGGCCCGCTTTCAGCAGCTCGGCGGCCTGCTGCAAGGCTTTGCGGTCCGGCGCGTCGCGCCGGACGGGGAACGCCTGGAACGCCCGGATCAGTGGCCCGAGCACCCGTATCTCGAACAGTTCGCTTTTCGCCATGAACCGGATCGGGCGCGGGCAGCCGACCTGAAGAACGACCGGGTCACAGTCCGAGAGGTGGTTCGCGAGGATCAGCACGCCGCCCTCGCGCGGGACGCGGTAGGCGCCGGAGGCGCGGACGGGGCCAAGCGCCAGCATCAGTGCACGACCGAACCAGTGAACGAGTCGGAAAGAGAGCGTGGGGGGCATGGTCGTAGGGTTCGCTTGATACACAGACGGAGGAGCGAGGGAAGAGGGATGCGCTTTCGCCGATTTTAAAGCGATTTGGCCGGGGCGTCAGTCCGCAAGACAAGACGAAGCGCTTCGGGATACGCGCGCTTTTCTTCTTCCAGCACGCGTGCGGCGAGCGTCTCGGCGGTGTCGTCCGGCAGGACCGGGCAGCGGCGTTGCACGAGCACCTGGCCCTCGTCGTAGCGTTCGGTGACCCGGTGCACCGTGCAGCCGGACTCGGATTCCCCCGCCGCGACGACCGCCTCGTGGACCCGCAGTCCGTACATGCCCTGGCCTCCGAATTTCGGAAGCAGCGCGGGGTGGATGTTCAACACCCGGTCCGAGAACGCCTCCAGAACCTCGGCGGGCAGAAGGCGAAGGTAGCCCGCGAGACACACCCATCGAACGTTCGCGTCTCGAAGCGCCTCGGCGAGCGCTTCGCCGTAACGCTCCTCGGTCGGGGGGATCGTCCGCACGGCCAGCCCCTGCTCGGCCGACCAGAGCGATGCGGGGTTATCGGCTTTCGGGCTTACGACGAGCCCGATCTCAGCCGGAACCTCGCCCGCGGCACACGCCTCTTGGATCGCTCGCAAATTCGTGCCCCGGCCTTTGGGGCCGACGAGGATGCCGAGGCGGGGAAGGGAAGACGCGATCACGCAGCTAAGGATACTCGCCGTCGCAAGAGGGCAGGATTCGAAACGGAAAAAGAGGCGCTCTTACTCTCGAACGGAGGCGGCTAGGGCTGGTTGTGAACGAAGAATTGGAGCCCGGGTGGCGTTCGGGCGAGGATGGCGTGGTCCGCGAGTGCGCGAAGGAAGGTTTCGCGCGGCGTTGGCGGGGAGGATCAAGAACCCGTGAGAGAAGCAGCTAAGAGGTGAGCGAGCGCCTTTTTAGCCTTGCCTCTTGAAAAGTCTTGGGCATTGCGGGTGATTGCGCTAGGCGCGTGCCGCAAAGTTGCTCTCGGGGGTGTGGAGGTCGATGTCCAAGAGTATTAGGTGCCGTGCGGCTTAGGCTGGCGCATCGCCCGATCCACTCGCGGGGTGGAGGTCGATGTCCAAAGTGTTGGTGCAATGCGACTTGGGTTGGCGCATCGGTCATATCCATTCTCGGGGGATAAGAACGATGCCCAAGAGTGCCGAGGTGGTGGGTTTTGCTTTATTGGGCCTTGAGGCAGTCGATTTGCGCGGTCGAGAACGTGAGGAGCGGGATTCGTTGTCGCCAGGGAATATGACGGGGATCAAGTTTCGCGACTTTCCCAGAAGAGGGGTGGCTCGTGTCGTCCGAAGAAGGATAGTCTTGGGTAAATCGTCTTGAATTCGGCGGAGCGCTGCTCCCAGATTTTGTGGAGGGCAGAGTCGAGGAAAGCGCGCGCCGGGGAGGCTTAGTTCTTCATTCCTTCCTTGGTTGACTCTGGATCGAAAGGGCTTCGATCGAAGAAACCTTAAAAATAGGGTGTGAAAATCTCGCGCTTCTCTCAGAAGGGGTGGCTTGCGTCTGCCGGAGGAGGAAGGGCCTCTCGAGCGAATCGTCTTGACAACGATGGAGCATTGCTCCTAGGTTTTGCGGGGGTTGGGGCCGATGAAAGCGCAGGGGAGGCGTTCTTCCTTCTTCGGTCGAGCCTGGATTGAAAGGCCAAGCCCTCGCCCTCCTGCACCTGTGATTGGGCCCCGATCGTTCTTCTGTCTTCCTAGATCGACTCTGGATTTAAAAGGGTTTCTCGGTCGAAGAAGAAACAGGGCTGCAGAAATCCCGCGACTTTCTCAGGTGGCCCGTGTCTGGCGGCGGAGGGATGATCTCTCGGGTGAATCGTCTTAAATCGGAGGAGCGCCGTTCCTAGGTTTCGCGCGGGGTAGGGGCCGATGAAAGCGCTAGGGAGGCATTCCTCGTTCTTCGGTCGAGCCTGGATTGAAAGGTCAGCCCTCGCCCTTCTGCACCTGTGGTTGGGTCCCGATCGTTCTTCTGTCTTCCTAGATCGACTCTGGATTAAAAGGGTTTTTCGGTCGAGGAAGAAAACTTCAAAAAAGAACCAGGGCCGCGGAAAATCCCGCGACCCTGGTTTCATCTCTGGAGAGTTTCCCTTTAGGGCTCTCGCATCTCGTTCGGGTTGATCTTCTCGCTCTCGCGAGGCGAAGCGGCCTTTCCGCGGGTCTCCGGGTTCACGCGGCGCACCGTCAGGAAGAACACCACCTCGGATCGGACCTTGCTCTTGCTCGTGCGACCGAAGAGCTGGCCGATGATCGGCAGATCCTTGAGGATCGGGATGCCGGAATAGTTCAGGCGATCCTGCTCCTGGATGAGGCCGCCGATCGCGATCGTCTCGCCGTCCTTCATTGTCACGATGCTTTGCGCGCGGCGCACGCTGGTCTGCGGGAGCTGAACCCCTTCGACCGGCGTGGTGAAGCCCGTGAGCACGCTGAGCTCGGGCATCAGCTCGACGGTGATGTTACCGTCGGCGCCGACGCGCGGCGTCACGGTGAGCGTCACACCCGTATTGATCGATTTCGAGGTGACGGTGGTGCCGTTCGAGCTCGATTGAATCGACTCGACGTAGCGCACTTCGTCGCCCACGAAGATCTGGGTGGGGCGTCCCGAGTTCGCCAGAATGTTCGGGCGGGCGAGGATCTTATTCTGATCGTCGATTTTGTCCAGCGCGCCGAGGATGCCCAGCGTGCCGCCACCGTCGAGACCGAGGCTGCCGCTCACCGAGCCCGCATTGCCCGCCGAAACACCGGGGTTCTGGTTGACGCGAAGCGACTGGACGGTGCCGCCGGTCAGCAGGCTCCAGTCGATGCCGATGCGCAGCGCATCCTCTTTGCTCAGCTGCATGACGCGCATTTCGACCGCCACGGTCTCGGGCGCGATGTCGATCTGAGCCAGGAGCTCTTTGGCTTCGGCGATCTGGCTGGCCGTACCGAAGAGCAGGAGCTTCATCGGCTCGGTACCCAGCGGCTTGCTGAGGTTCGCGCCGGTCGCGCTGGAGCTCATCGCTCCGGCGGCACCCTGCGCCTGTCCGCCCTCACCCTGGCTGCTGGCCTGCTGAACTTTCTGCTCGGCGGACGAACCCAGCATGTTCTCTCCGCGAGGCGGCTGCTTGACGCGGATTTGGTTCACCGGATCCTCGGGACCGTAGGTGTAAGGATCGACGGGCTGAGGCAGAAGTGAAGCGCGCAGGCCGGGGATCAGCGCTTGCAGATGGTGCGCGGCTTGCAGGGGCTCGGCGTTCTTGAGGTCGACGAGTTGGTACCGGCGCTGCGCCTCTTCGGCGTTGACCGGCACGCGAATCCCCGCAACGCTCGCGATGCCGCGATCCAGCGACTGCGCGAACGTGACGAGGTAGTCGAGCGAGTCTTTGGGACCCGTGATCATCAGCAGGCTCACGCCGTCTTCGCTACTCATCGAGTCGCTGACGTGGAATCGGTCGTGGCGCGGGTCGGACTTCAGGAGTTCGCTCAGCGACTCGCGGATCTTGCTCACCTGGCGGCTGTACGTCGGGACCACGCGGGTCTCGATGTCCGGGCTGAGGCCGATCTTGGCCGCCGAAACAATCTTCTTGTCGAGTTCCAGGATCAGCGCCTCGACCTCGTCGAGCCGCTGTCGCGGGCCGATCAGCATCAGATACGCATCCTTCTTGGCGCTCGTGCCCGTACCGGTGCTGGTGCCGACCTCGGTCTGAACGAGTTCGTTGGCCGCGCCCTTTTCACCGGCTTTTTCGCCGGTGGGCGGCGCGGTCGAGCCCTTGGTCTCGAGCTTGATCTGCTCGCTGGGGAGCACGATCTCGTAGCTGCCCGTCAGCGTGTTCTGCGGGATCGCTTTGAGAAGCGCGGCCTTGATCTGGACGCCCTCGCCGCTGGCGAGGGACACCACACGAGTCTCATGGCTGAGGTCCGAGCGGCCCGCGATCTGGCGCATCGTGTCGGTGAAACGGTTCGACGACGTCACGATGAACGTATTCGACACGTTCGCGTAGCGAAGGCCCGCGAGCGTCGTGATGTAGTCGAGCGCGTGTTGAACCGAGACTCGCTTCAGGGATACCGTCAGGGTGCCGCTCACTTCGGGGGCGGTCACGATGTTCACCCCCGCCTGAAGCGCGAGGGCCTTCAGAATCTGCACGACTTCGGTGTTCACGAACTCCAGGCTGACCGTCGGCGTCTGGTTCTGCGAGAGCAGCGCGAAGGTCTCCTGTGAATTCTGGTTGGAGGCGAGGAGCGGCGATTTCGCCGGGGCCACGGCCTTCAGCGGAGGCACCTTGTCGGGAAACTTCTCGGCTTTCGGCGCGGTGGCCTCCTTGGGCAGGTTCAAGCGAACCGTCCAGTCCGAGCCCTCTTGGTGAAGGACGGGCTTGGAGGAAGGGGACACGCGAAAGTGCACGCGCACCTTGGGCGGGCGGGCTTTGTACCAGCCATAGCGCACCGACTCCAGGCCGGCGTGCTTGACGGCGAGGTTCTTCGCTTTGCCGCCGAGGTTCGCGTCGAACTCTAAAATATAGGATCGTCCGCCGTTGACCACGATCGTTTTGGGTTTGGCGAGGTTTTCTCCTTCGATGGTGACCTCGACCCCCTGGCCGATCTTTTGGGCCGTGACGCCGGTCAGGCGGCCCGTCGCGGACGCGAAGCAGGCGCCCGCCAAGGCGACGCCCGCTGCGATCCATCGCATAGACAATGTGTTCACTCTAAGTTTCCTCCTAAGGACAGTCGGTGCGTCTTTCCTTGAAACTGGACCGTGACGCGGCCCTCGTGGATCTCCACGACACGGCTTTGATGATCGATGGCGGCCCCCAAAAGGACCAGCTTTTGAACCCCTTCAGGGTTTTCGAACACGGCGGCAGGCTTGACTCCCAAAATCGTGCCGACCAAGGTGTAGGCGAATTGCGGGCGAACCATGGCCGGCGCGTCCGTCGGGAGCGCGGGGCCTGGATTCACCGGGAACGGAGCCAATCCTGTCGGCATCGCGGGCATGTCGCCCTGCAAACGAGGCGGCCGCTGAACCGGAAGCTCAGGCTCCGGACGGGCCGGGCTCGTCGCCTGCGCCGATTCGGCGAACGGGTCGCGCTGCGCCAACACGGAGCCGTGCAGCGGGTTGCGATATCCCCCGGGATCGGTCGCGGGCTTCGCGATCGTCGCGGCCGGCGACGTTGCCGCGCCGGATTCGACAGAGGCGGGCGCCGGAGGAGCCGGGCTCAGTTTCTTGAACTGAAATGCTCCGATCCCGATGATCGCGATAGCGAGCAAGGCCAGTATGAGAATTTTCTTTTTATCATCCATGGATCGGAGCTCCTTCCGCGGTCGCCGGAACCCCGGCGGCCATCGGCCCTTCTTCGCTCGCGGCCTGTTGGCGTTCGGTCGCTGTTTGCGGGAAGAGGAACGCGTTCAGATAGATCGTGACGGTGAGCTCGTTGCGGCCGTTGTCCTGTTGGCCCGAGACGGGCGACAGCGAGAGGTTCTCGGCGGCGACGATCTTCGGAAACCGGGTCAAGGCTTGCACGAAGCGCATCACCGAAGCGTAGTTGCCTCGCCCCTGCACTTCGATCGCGATCTCTTTGTACGGCTTGGGCTGGGTGTTCGTCTCCTGCCCTTTGGGCTGCACCTTTTCGGGCATCGGCTTGACGCCGGTGACCACGATGCCGTTCTCTTTGCCGATCCGTTCGAGCTCGGCGAGCATCGTCGGGACGTACGCCATCTGCGGCACGCTCTTTTCGAGGTGCTTCAGTTCGGTATGGATCTGCGCGAGCTGCTCTTCGGTCTGCTCAAGTTCGCGTTCGACTTCGGCCTTGTCGCGGGCTTGACCGCGCAGCTCTTGAAGCTTGGTTTGGGCCGCTCCGATTTTGCCGTACTGCATGTAGGCGAGCCCGCCTCCCCCCGCGAGGGTCAGCAGCGTCAGCCCCAGAAAGAGGTTGGACTTTTTGCCGCTCATGACTTGTCCTCCTGAACCGCTGCGACGGGCGCGGTGCCCTTGATGTCGGCTTTGAACCGAAACTCGATCGTTTTGAGATCGCGGGTCAGCTTCTCTTGCGTATAGTCGAGGGCCACGTTCTCCAGGTCCTCCGAGTTCTGCATGCGCAGGATGTACTCGGCGACCGGTTCTTGAGCCATCGCGGTTCCGCTGAATTCGATCGAAATCGGCTTTTCGGGCGCGGCGGCGCTGCGAAGCCCCGTCAGCCAGGCGGCCTGAGGCGTCTGGTGCGAGATATGGCTCAGCACGCGGTCCCATCGCTGGGTGACGAGCTGCGCGTCTTGAAGCGACTTCAGCCGAGGTTGATACTGCCGGATGAGCCCGCGGTTCTCGTCGATGCGTCCGACCATGGGCTGGAGCTCGGCGATGCGCTGTTCGAGCTGGCTCTCTTCGTATTTCATTCCGGCCAGCGTCATCGTCATCGCTCCGACGCCGATCGCGCTACCGAGCGCCGTCGCCACGAACAGGTAGAAGAGGGATCGGGTCCTTCGCTCCTGTTTCGCCGCGTTCAGGCGCTGTTCTTGGATTAGGTTGATGAATGGCATGGTATTGGTCCTAGGCCGCGTGGGCGAAGGCGCGCATCGCGAGCCCCGAAGCCACGGCGAGATCGGGCCCGTCGTCGGGCAAACTGCCGCCGAAGGTCATCCGCTTGTTGCTGAGCACGCCGAGCTCCATAGACTTGATGCCCAGCTTGTGCTCGACGTAGCGAGCGAGCCCCTGCATCTTCGAGCCGCCGCCGGTCAGGACGAGGAGTTTGACCTGGCGGTCTTCCCCTTGCTCCTTTTCGGTTTGCTGCGACTGGTAGTAGTTCAGCGAGCGTCGAATCTCCCGGATCAGGTCGTCGAGGTGCGATTGGATCACGCGCAACGGCGGATTCTCGACGGGTTGCTCCGAAAGCAGCTCCGCGACGTTGAGCTGAAGCTTGCCGGCCTCGGCGTCCTCGTCGCTGAGCTTGAAATAGTTTTTGAGCGCCTCGGTGAGCGAGTCGCCTCCTTGCGGGATTGCGCGGGTCATCATGAAGTGACCCTTGTTGATCACGCTGAGGTGGCTGCCGGAAGAGCCGATGTCCACGATCGCCAGAGTCTCTTCGTTCCAGTTTCGGCTGCCGTCCGATTCGATCAGCGAGCGGTACATCGCGAACGCCTCGGTATCCACCGATTCGATTTCGAGCCCGGCGGCCTCGCACGCTCGCATACGGCTCTCCACAATGTCCTTGGGCGCCGCGACCACGATGACCTCCATCTGGTTGTCTTCGGCGTCGCCGACGATTTCGAACTCGATGTAGCTGTCCTCGACGGTGCTCGGCACGTAGCGGCTTGCTTCGAATTTGATCGACTTGCGAAGGGTCGCTTCGGGCATTTTCGGAATCCGCACGTTGCGGACCACGACCGAGCCCCCCGCGACCGCGATATGCGCGTTGGTCGCGACGATCCCCGAATCCTTGAGCAGCTTTTTGAGGGCGGCGGCGATGGTCGTCTGCTCGATGACCACGCCGTCTCGCATGGAGTTCGGCGGGGTCGGCGCGACGCCGAATCGGGTGATGTGCCACCCGTCCGTCAGCCGCTGGAGCTGCATGACTTTGATGCGATGGTGGCCGAGATCGACCCCCACATAGGCTTTGTTTTTAAAGAGCGCCATTTAGCGTTGTTCCTCGTTCTGTCCGGAATGTAGATTCAGCCACTCGTCGACCGCGTTGCGGGAGAAGCGCCACTTGCCGTCGATGCTCAGTGCGGGGATCTGTCCGCGCTGAGCCATCTGGGCGAGGGTCTTTTGATTCATGCGGAGATAGGCGGCGGCCTCGCGCAGCGTCATGACGGTGTGTTGGTTCGCCACGACCGCGCGGAACAAGCCGCTGAGCTGCTCGGGGCTGAGGAAAAGTTCGAGGCGCACGATCGAGCCGCTGCCGGCGGGAAGGCCGGGAGGCTCGGGCACCGATTCGGGTTGGGGAAGAGGTCTTCCTTGCATGGGTAGGTTCTCCATCGGTTCGACCACGACCGGCGAAAGGGCCTCCGGCTCAGGTCGGTTTGGGGTCGGAAGGTCCGGCTTCGGGCTGAAAAGGCGGTGCGAAGGCGGGCTTTCGACGACGACGAGGTTCAATTCGCTCGAATCGCTCATCGGGGCGCCGTACAGAGGCGCTCCGGTCTCTTGCGAGGCTTTGCGGATCGCGTCGGCGAAGTTCATGCCGCCTCCTCGATGCCCGAATATTCGGCGACGACGCCGTGCATCAGGAATCCGTCGATCAGCTTGGCTTTCTGCGCGAAGCCGACCATCAGCGCGTTGTCCGCGAGCTGGGTCGAAAGGCGGGGCGTGCCTTGCGCGTACTTGTGGAGCACGTGCAGGGCGTCGGGCGAAAAGGGGCTTCGATCCCCGCTGAATCCCGCGACTCGGAGGCGGTGCATCAGCATCTCGCCGGTCTCGAACTCGTCCAAGGGGCGGATCGTTTGACGAACCGCGAGGCGCTGCTCCAGCGCCGGGACCTTCGCGAGCTTCGGCCGCAGTTCTTTTTGGCCGAGCAGGATCAGCGAGATCAAAAACTGGTCGTTCATTTGGCAGTTCAGCAGCAGACGGAGCTCCTCCAGAGTGCTGCTGGAGCGGATCAGATGCGCTTCGTCGATCATCAGCACGACGCGCTGTCCGCGCTCGTAATAGGAGAGCAGCTGCCGATGCAGCTCTTCGATCAGTCCCTGTCGATTGCGGTTCTGCGTCGGATAGCCGAGCTGGTGGAGAATCTCCTGCAAAATCTGGACGGGCGTCAGAATCGGATTGACGATCAGCACGACCTTGTTGCGGATCGGATCGATGAGCTCGAGCAGTTTGCGGCTCACCGTGGTCTTGCCCAGGCCGATATCGCCCGAGAGCACCGCGGCGCCCTTATTCCGCGTGATCGCGTAATGGAGCATCATGATCGCGTCTTCGTGCCCCCGACTCATATATAGAAATCGCGGATCAGGCGTCAGACTGAACGGCGGCTCGTTTAAACCCCAATAAGCTTCGTACATTCGGTTCACTCCAGAGTGCAGGGATGGATCCCAGTAAAGTTATTGGCGTCCAGGCAACAAAACTTCAATAAAGTTTCGGCTTTGCGGATTCAATGGCTCGGCCGAGGTCCGCTTGGTCGCGCGGATCCCGAAAACGACGAGGCCCAAGGAAATCCCTCCCATTCCGGTTTAGGTATTCCCTCACTGCCCGAATTACGGGATGGGAAAAGTGCGAGGTTTTGACGGAGCGGGGAACATTGCTCGATAGGGGAAGGGGAGGAGAGATGTGAAATGGGGCAGGCCCGTCCTACGGCGTTTGAACTGGGGTGAGCCCTCCTTCGATCTCCGCCTGATAAGGGGAAAGGAAGCAGCGGCTTTAGAGATTTCTCGTTGCGCCAGATGGGATGGGGCGTTGCGGTCTAACAGAACGGGTCTCCGATCGGTTGCCCCCCTTCTTTCTGCCATTCGAATAGGAGGTGCCGTCCCGGCGCGAGCGGGCAGGGAAACTGGGTCGATCTCGTAGGGATATGATTTTCTGCTTAAGCTATGGGAAGACTTCGACAGAGATGAGAAGGATAGCGCACTCGCTCAAATTTTGATTCTAAGCAAACCTACAAGCTGTTTGAACGGGCCTCTTGTCGGTTGAGGCAGGATCAGGCGCTGCGGCCCGGTTTGCGGCGCTTGCGCGCCAAAGCGAGGGATCGTCCGATCTCGACGTACATCCGGGTTCGGGCGACCAGTCCTTTCTTGAACCCCATCTTCGTCTCTTTATGGCAGTTGCTGATGCCGTGGAGCATCACCTTTTCCACGCGCGCCTCGATCTCTTTGAGGTACGTCGTGATCGCGACCTCGACGCCCATGCGTTGTTCGCGCAGATCCGGGATGCTTTCGAACAGCTCGCGACTCATCGCGCGCTGGCCGCTGATCGACGGGGAGATGAGCTGGGCCGCATCGGACCAGAACTTGCCCCCGCGCAGGACGCCGAGGCTCATGTCGCACTCGTTTTGCAGCACGGGGCGGATCAACTGATCGATGTGGTGCCCGCGAAGCCCCACCAGGTCCGCGTCGATGAACACCACGATGTCCGCGCCGCTGGCCGCGACCCCTGCGCACATCGCGGCGGCTTTGCCCTGGTTCGGGTCCAACTCGAGTACTTCGACGCCGGGGTAGCCCCGAGCGACCTGGGCCGTGCGATCGGTGCTCCCGTCGCTGACGACGAGGATGCCGGAGGCGAGACGGCTGGCTCGCGCCGCGCGAAGGACCTGCCCGATGCGCAGCGCCTCGTTATAGGCAGGAACGATGATGACGGCCTTTTTTTGCATCTCCCCTCCTTTATTGTTACAAACCCGGGCGCGCATCGGTGCCCCCAGGATTCGATTTTATCGCAGTTTCCTCAGGTCCGTCACGGTTCTTTGGGACTTTCGGCCGTCTTTTGGCTAGCTCCGTGCGGTCGCGGCGCTCAACTCGCGGATGCAGGACGCCGCGTAGCGCACCTGTTCGTCGGAGAGATGGGGATGGATCGGCAAGCTCAATACCTCGCCCGAGAGCCGTTCGGTGATCGGGAGGCTTCCGGGCCCTTCGGCGAACCGCTCGTACGGCTTGTGGAAGTGGAGCGGCACCGGATAATACACTGCCGAGTCGACTCCTTTCTCTTTGAGCCCGGCCATCAACGCGTCGCGTCGCAGCGTCGCGATGGTGTACTGGTGGTACGTGTGGTTGTTGCCCGGCGCGACGACCGGCGCCTGGATGCCCGAACCCTCGAGGCCTTCGCGGTACAGCGCGGCCAGCGCCACGCGGCGCTCGTTCCAAGCCTGGAGACGCGTGAGCTTAACGCGCAGGATCGCGGCCTGGATCTCGTCGAGGCGGCTGGTATAGCCCAGTTCGTCGTAGTAGTAACGCTCGCGGCCCATGCCGTGGATGCGCATCGAACGAGCGCGCTCGGCGACGCGATCCTCGTTCGTCAGGATCATGCCGCCGTCCCCCGCCGCACCGAGATTCTTGGTCACGTAGAAGCTGAGCGTCGCGGCGAAGCCGAAGTGGCCGGTATACACGCCCTCGTACTTAGAGGCGATCGCCTGAGCCGCGTCCTCTAAAATCAGCAAGCGGTGGTTGTCGGCGATTTCGCGGAGCTTGGCGACGCTCGCGAGCTGGCCGAAGAGGTGCACCGGCATGATCGCCTTGGTGCGGGGCGTGATCGCTTTTTCGACCTCTTCCGGGTTTAGGCAGTACGTCTCGGGATCGATGTCCACGAATACGGGCCGCGCCCCGGTCTGTACGATCGCCTCGACGCTCGCCACGAACGTGAAGGCGGTGGTGATGACCTCATCCCCCGCGCCGATGTCGGCGGCGTCCAGCGCGATGCGCAGGGCGTCGGTGCCGGAGTTCACGGCGACGGCGTGCTTGACGCCGTGCAGCGAAGCGATCTCGGCTTCGAGAGCGTGGTGGTGCTGGCCCAGCACGTAGGCGCCGGAGGAGATCACCTCGTGGACGACCGCGTCCAAGGGGGCTTGAAGCTCTTCGTACTGTGCGCGAACGTCGTAAAGAGGGACTCTCATCGCCTCTTATTGTATCTGATCGGGCTACCTCTCCGGGTAGAGGTTTCGGATGAGCATCTTGACCGCGGCGCGCAGGTCTTTATCCGCGTTCATTCGCTCCGAGATCTTCTGATAGCCGTGCATCATCGAGGTGTGGTCTCGGTTGCCGAACAGCGACCCGAGATGCTTCCAACTGTCCCCCGTGATCTCTCGGGTGACGTACACCGCGACGTGGCGGGCATGCACGATCGGCGCTTTGCGCGTGGTCCCGCGAATCTCCTCGGAGTCGATCTTGTAATGCTTGCCCACGGCATCGACGATTTGATCGAAGCTGGGCTTGGCGAGCGAGCCCGCGCGGTAGTAGCGCTCCACCATCGCGGCGGCCATCTCCAGGCCGATCGGCATCCCCTCGACGCTGGATTGGACGGCGAGCTTGGTCAGCGCGCCCTCGAGGATGCGGATGTTGCCGGGGACGTTCTCGGCGAGGAACATCGCCACTTCGTGTTCGATCGGCACCTGCTCTTGCGCAGCTTTGCTGAGCAGAATCGCGCAGCGCGTCTCGGTATCGGGCATCTGGATGTCCGCGACGAGGCCGGCCTCGAAGCGCGAGCGCAGCCGCTCGTCCATCAGCAAAAGATCGCGCGGCGGCCGGTCGGAACTCAGCACGATCTGCTTGCCTAGCGAGTGGAGGTAGTTGAAGGTGTGGAAGATCTCTTCCTGCGTCTTGTCCTTGCCCGCGATGAACTGGATGTCGTCGACCAGCCAGATCTCGACCCCACGCGCGGCGCGGCGGAACTGATCGATCTGCCCTTTTTGTAGGGCGGTCACGAAGTCTTCGGCGAACTGTTGGGCCGAGACATAGGCGAGCGTCGCGTTCGGTCGCTCGCGGAGCAGCTCTTGGGCGATGGCGTGAAGCAGGTGCGTTTTGCCCAGTCCGGAGGGGCCGTAGATAAACAGCGGGTTGTATTTCGTTCCGGGCTCTTTGGCGACGGCCTTCGCGCCGGCGAAAGCGAGGCGGTTGCTCTGACCGACCACGAAGTGATCGAACGAGAACCGCGCGCTGGGCTGGAATCGAGGTTTCTTGGGAGCCGCGGGCAGGTGGACGGCCTCGGAGGTGCCTGCGCCGTCGCGGCGGTCGCGCGCTTCCGCCCGCAGTTCGATGCGAATCGGTTCGCCGAGCTCGTCGGAGAGCAGCTCTTCGAGATTGCGAAGGTAGCGCTCGCGCACCCACTCCTGCACGAACTGGCCGGGAGCGCAAAGGACTACGGTGCCCTCATGGAACGATTTGGGCTGTAGAGGCTTGATGAACCGCTCGAACCAAGCGCCCCGACCCTCTTGGGCCAGCCGGTGGAGCACCTGCTCCCAAGAACTCCTCAAACGAATTTGGTCGTCGGTGTCCTCGAGAGTGAATTGCGGTTTCATAGCTTCGTCTTTTGCCCTGCGTGGAGGGCGGTAGAGACATGCAGTATAGCAAGCCCGCCCGGGGGATGTCAAAGCCTGGTAAACCTTTGAACCGAATCTATGGGCAAAGAAACTGATTGGATGAAAAATTCAAGAAATAAAAGTTCTGTTTTCTCGAATTTTAGGGGATTTTCGACTGAAAACGAAGATTCTTAGAATTGCCGGCGACAACCGTCTACGCGGGGATGTACAGTTCCTATACTATGTCCGCCCGACCTTCCGCGCCGTCTCGCGTTCTGATCGTGTTGGCCGGAGAGGACCTGCCGCTGGACCGTCTCGCCGCCTGGGCCGGCGAGGCGGAGTGCACGATCGCCGCCGATAGCGCCGGGGACCGTTTGCGCGCGATCGGCGCGTGGCCCGACTATCTCGTCGGCGACTTCGATTCCGTCCGTCCCGAGGGGCTCCGCGCGCGGGTCGAGGTGCGGCACGATCCCGATGCCGAACGCACCGATTGCGACAAGGCTCTTGCCCTCGCTGAGGCGCTCGGCGCTCGCGAGGCTACGGTCGTGGGGCTCGAAGGGGATCTGCTCGACCATCTTCTGGCGGGATTCTCCTCCGCGCTGGGTTCCTCCTTGCGGCTGCGTTTCGTCCTTCGCCGAGGATTGGCGCACCTCGTGCGAGGAGGAGAGACGCTCCGCATCTGGGCGGCCGAAAGCGCGCGCATCTCGGTGATTCCGCTTCGTCCTACCCGGGCCACACTTCGCGGAGTGCGTTGGGAGCTCGAAGAAGCGCTTCTCGAACTGGGCGGTCGGGTCAGCATCTCGAACCAGGCTCTGGGAGGCGAGGTGACGCTTGCAATCGATTCGGACGCCGCGCTCCTTTTTGAGAGCGGCGTATCGGTCCCGCGATGGGAGAGCCAAAGTTTCAAGGAAAATTGAAACGTCTCTCGGGTACGATGCGTGGTAGAGACTATGGGTGTCGCGGCGGAACGGATTCTAGGCGGAGAGCTTCTCCCCATTTACGAAAAGCTCCAGCAAGGGGCGCGTCTTTCGTTCGAGGACGGGATGACTCTTTCCAGTACTTCGAACCTGACCGGTGTGGGGTATCTGGCGAACTGGGCCCGCGAGCAGCGGCACGGCGCGAAGACCTATTACGTGCGCAACCAGCACATCAACTACACGAACATCTGCAACAAGTTCTGTAAGTTCTGCTCGTTCTATGCCAAAAAGGGCGGTCCTGCGCCGTACCAGATGGATTTGGAGGAGGTGCGCCGCCGCATCGAATGGCACCGCGACGCGCCGCTCACGGAGATTCACATGGTGGGCGGAGTGAACCCGCGCTTGCCGTACAGCTTTTACATGGATATGGTGCGCATCGTCAAGGAAGCGCGTCCGGGTGTCCACGTCAAAGCGTTCACCGCCGTCGAGATCGCCGAGATCGCCCGCGTGGGTAAGACCACCATCGAGCAGGTGCTGGCCGATCTTATCGAAGCGGGGCTCGACTCCCTCCCGGGAGGCGGGATCGAAGTGCTCTCCGACCGCGTGCACGAGGAGCTGTTCGGTAAAAAGCTCAGTGGGGAAGAGTGGAAGGACGTCGCCCGTGCCGCGGCGAAGCTCGGGCTGAGCCAGTACGCCACGATGCTCTATGGGCATATCGAAACTCCCGAGGAGCGGGTGGATCACCTCGTCCAGCTTCGCGAGTTACAAGACGAAACCAAACACTTTCTGACCTTTACGCCCCTTTCGTTCCACCCCGAAGGGACCGAACTCGAAGACGTGCCGCACCCCACCGCGGATCTCGATCTGCGGATGATCGCGCTCAGCCGGCTTATGCTCGACAACTTCGAGCATATCAAGAGCTTTTGGATCATGAACACCGTCCCTGTGACGCAGATGGCGCTCTGGTACGGCGCGGATGACGCCGATGGCACTGTGCACGAGTATGAGATCACCTATAAAGACGGTGAGCACGGCAACAAAAGTCAGGTGCTGACGCCCACGAATATGATCCGTATGATCGAAGAGGCCGGTCGCGTACCGATCGAGCGAGATTCGCTTTACCGCGAGATCGTTCGGGAAGCGCAGCCGGAGGTCCGGGCACCTCAACTCTCGCCGCTTCCAATGGCAAAATAAAAGCGCTTCAGAGGGGGCGTCCTCCAAAGCGCTTCTCGTGAATCAGGGCTTTGGCTTTTCGCCAAGTATGTAATAGTATTGATCGAGGTAAGCCCAAAAACCGTCCGGCGCGACAGGAGCGTACTTCAACACCGCCCCAAGACCAGCGCGAGTGAGGTTTGATTTCGTCCAGGGTGCGAAGGAATCCGCATACTGTAGCTTGTGTGCTCTTGCATGGCCATCGAGCCAGCCCACCGTCGCAGTTTGGTTGTGACGAGCATGCAAAGAGCAGCTGTCCCACGGGGAAGGGCCGATCGTCGCGAATGTTCCACAGCGTACCGCTTGAAGGGTCATATAAGAGAACGCCCCCCCATCTCCGATAAAGATGGTTTCAGGCGGATCGGCAACGGTGCTCATGTCGAGCCAAGAGATGTTATTAAGAAGCATGTAGCCTGAGCCGTTGAAGATCGTGACCGGCCCAAAGCTTGTGTCCGGTCCGAGCTCTTTGGAATTCGAACAGTGTTGGATCTCTTCGTTCTTTAGATAAGGATAAAGAAATCCCTTAATTTTAGTATTATATGGAGCACCTGAAGAATATTGTCCTGAACCCCATATTGTTTGGATTGTGGCTGTATAAGCAGGGAGATATTCAAAATAATATGTGGATGACTGAGGCGCGTGTCCTTCGTAATCCTCGGTGTACATCAAGAACGCGAGAGAGATATTTTTAACGTTCGAGATACAGACCGTCTTTTTAGCGGCTTCTTTCGCTTGAGCGAAGACCGGGAAGAGGATCGCGGCGAGAATGCCGATGATCGCGATGACGACGAGCAGCTCGATGAGTGTGAAACCCCGAGCCGAAGGGGATGGGCTTCGCTTCCATGTATGATAATAATTGCGAAACATTTAGTTGACTCCTATCTGTTTTGCGAGGGGGGGCGGGCACATTCCGCTCTCCCGATCCTGCGCTCGCGTCGCACGCGAGCGATCCACGACGAGAGGTAGGCCGAAAAGACACCTACCGGCAGCCAAAAAAGCGTTTGTACGACCGCGAACAGAAGCGGTTCGGTGGAAGGAAGAAGCAGCGCTCCGATGAGGTAGCTGCTGACGATGATCGGCATGAGGGCCAGATACACCGATTGCGTCGCGCGGAGCGGGATGATGCGCCCGCAGAGCCAGCCGAGGAGGATCGGCACGAGGAGCGGGTAGCCGACGAGGACGAAGAATTGGGGCGTCATGTCGGGGAAGGGGAGTGGCTCCGGGAAGATCGAGCGGACTTGGGCCGGGGAGTAGGGCACATGAAACCCGCTGGGCGAAGGCAGAAACACGCGGATCTGTAAAAAGATCAGGTAGGCCAAATCTGCGCATCCAAACAGTCCGAACGCGATACCGCGGCCGCGGCCCAGCTTGCGCAGGATTGGACTGGAGACGGTCTGTTTTTCATACCAGGACAGGATGCACTCTTCGGCGACCGATTTCGCGTCGCCATAGGAAGCGATCGCCGCTTGCACCGCGATGTCCGGGTGCGCCCCTCGGTCTTCGTAGAGTTGAGCCGTCGCCTCGAGATGTCCCAGGCTTTCTTCGATCAGGCGTGCGCGCTCCTCGTCCGACACCAAGCCGAGGAGTCGGAGGTTGAGTTCGGTCACGTACCGTTCGAGCCCTGGGTGTTCCGGGGCATCGAGACCGAGTTCGTGGAGCGGCGAAAAAGCGATCATGAGCGTTCGATGGAAGGCTCGACCCCGGTGACTTCGAACATCGCCTGGTTGAAAAGCTGCCACGCGTCGATTTTCTCTTCGAGTTCGCGGCGCCCCTTGTCGGTAAGCGCATAAACGCGGCGACGACGGCGGCCTTCGGCCTCGTCCCACTCGCTGGAGATCAGGCCGTCCTTTTCCATTTCATGGAGAAGGGGATAGAGCGTCCCTTGCTTGAAGTCCAGCTTTTGATTCGATCGGCGGCCGATTTCAAATGCGATGGCGTAGCCATGGTTCGGCCCGTCTTTGAGGATCGAAAGCACGAACACGCTTGTATTGCCCTTTAGCAAATGGGTCAGAGACGTTTCGGACGGGTTCTTTTTACGATGCATGATTTTTAATTGAGGACGATACTTTGTCATCCGACACTATGGGTCGCGACATAATCACTGTAGCACAGCTTTGACGAGATGCCAAAAAGATTTTCAAAGGAGAGAGGAGAGCGCCTTAAGCGAACGCTTCGGCGAGGCTGAGGCGGCCCTCGTAAAACGCTTTACCGACGATGACGCCTTCGATGCGCGGCCCGAGCGTGCGGAGCGCGGAGAGATCTTCGGCGCGCGAGACGCCGCCGCTGGCGATCACCGGAAGTCCGGTGCGCTCTAAGAACTCGCGCAGCAGTTCCAGGTTGGGGCCTTGCAGCATGCCGTCTTGCGCGATATCGGTGACGATGACGCGCCGCGCGCCCAGCGTCTCCATCTGGGCGGCGAGCTCCGAAGCCCGCGCGGAAGATTGGGTGAGCCATCCGTGAACTGCGGCATGTCCGTCTTTGGCATCGATGCCAGCGACGACTCGTTCACCGAGGGCGTCGAAAAATGATTTTGCGAGCTCGGGGCTTTCGACGAGCTTCGTGCCGACGATGACGCGGTCGACGCCAAGCGCCAGCACCTCATGCGCAGTCTCCAGGCTCCGGATCCCCCCGCCCATCTGAACGGGAATCGAAAGGGTTTTGCAGATCCGCGCGATCGCGTCGAGATTCTGGGGGGCGCCGGCCTTGGCGCCGTCGAGGTCCACCACGTGCAGACGACGGGCTCCGGCGCGTTCGAACTCCAGCGCTTGGTCGGCGGGATCTTTGTCGTAGACGGTCTCGCGGGCGTAGTCCCCCTGGGTCAGGCGGACGCAGCGTCCGCCGCGAAGGTCGATGGCAGGGATGACATGCATTAGAGGAGGGCGCCCTCTCCTTGGGCGAAGCGGAGGTAGTTGCTCAGGATCCGAAGGCCGACCGCCCCGCTCTTTTCGGGGTGGAACTGGCAGCCCCACACATTTTCACGCCGCACCGCTGAAGCGAACTCCAGCCCGTAGCGCGTTCGCGCCGCGATGTCTGCCTCATCTTCGCATTCGGTGTAGAGCGAGTGCACGAAATAGGCTTGCTCGCCCGGGCCTACCCCCTCTCCGAGCGGACTGCCGGGGACGAATTCCAGCGCGTTCCAACCCATGTGCGGCACTTTTCGGTCCGGGTGGGCCGGGAAGTAGCGCACGCGCCCTTTTAGTACACCCAGACCCGGGTGGTCTCCAAACTCTTCGCTGGAGTCGAACAGAAGCTGTTGGCCCAGGCAGATGCCGAGCAGCGGCTTGCCGGATTCGACGTGGCGGCGAATCGGATCTCGCAGGGGCTCCAGGCGGCGCATGGCCGCTCCGAACGCCCCGACGCCGGGCAGGATCAGCGCGTCCGCGCCCTCAAGATCGGGTTGAACGCGGCAAGCGAACCCCAGATGCTGAACGGCCTTCTCGACCGAGCGCAGGTTGCCCATCCCATAGTCGAGCAGGACGATCAATCGCGTTTGCCTTTGGTCGAGGTAGCGCCTTGGCGCGCGACCTTCTGAGTCGCTTCGCCGATGGCGCGTCCGAAGCCTTTGAAGAGCGCTTCGCAAAGGTGGTGGTCGTTCTCGCCCACGATCTTGCGCAGGTGCAGGGTCACACCGGCGTGCTGCGCGAACGCGCGGAAGAACTCGCGGACGCACTCGGTGGAGAGTTCGCCCAGGCTTTCGCGACGGAACGGTGCGTCGTAGTGCAGCTGGCCTCGGCCGCTGATGTCCATCGCGACCAGCACCAGCGCCTCGTCCATGGGGGTGTGGTTGCTCGCGTACCGGCGGATCGGCTCGGCGTCCAACGCTTGCGCGAATGCTTGACCCAGCACGATGCCCACGTCTTCGACGGTGTGATGATCGTCTACGCCCAGATCGCCTTCGGCCTGCACGCCCAGTGTGACGTTGCCGTGGAAAGCGAGCTGCTCCAGCATATGGTTGAAGAAGGGGATGCCGGTCGCGATATCGAAGCGACCTCCGCCTTCGAGGTCGAGGACCACGCGCACGCGCGTTTCATGGGTCTCTCGTTCGACCTCCGCATATCGAACGCCGGGGGCGGCTTTGCTCATGGTTCTTTATACCTTTTCGGTCGCGGGATTCGGCAGGCTCAGGGCGTCCCACAGCCCGGGGCTGAGCGCCTCGTAGCAGAGCGGGCAACCCACGAGCCCTGTACTCTTGGCTTCGTCGAGCGTGGTGCCGCAGTGGGGGCAGGGACCCTCCGCGCGAGGCGCTTCCGGGCGGAGCGATCGGCACAGAGAGCCGAGGAGCAAGTGAGGATAGCGGCGGTCCAAGCACCGCGCGCAGAGCCGGGCCGTGTCCCCCTCGACTTTCAAGGAGAGGGGGGCGGGGGCGCCGCAATCCGCACAGACGGGCTTCAAAACGGAATGCCGGTCGCCGTGTGCTCGCGGTACAGCCCGATCAGTTCCATCGTGACCTTGCCGGGCTTGCCGTCGCCGATCGGCTTGGCGTCCAGACTCACCATCGGGATGACTTCGGCGGCCGTGCCGGTCAGGAACGCTTCGTCCGAGGCGAAGACGTCGAAGATCGTGAGATTGCGCTCTTGCACTTCATAGCCCGCGCCTCGGGCCAGCGCGATCACGGTATCGCGCGTGATTCCTTTTAGGATGCCGCACGCGGGGTCGGGCGTCAGGATCATCTTGCCTTGGATCAGGAAGATGTTGTCGCCGGTGCACTCGGCCAGAAAGCCCTGGTGGTTCAGCATCAGTCCTTCGCCCGCGCCGGCGCGGTTCGCCTCCTGCTTGGCGAGGATGTTCGAGGCGTACTTGCCGATACACTTGAGGCGAGGATCCAGGCTGTCGGCCTGCATCACGCGAAAGCTGGTGGTGATAACGTCCAGACCCTTTTGATACGCCTCCGGCGGGTACAGCGCGAGCGTGGAGACCATAATCATCACGTTCGGGGTGCGGTCGATGTTCTTGGGGTCGAGGCCGAGGCCGGTGCCGCGGGTGACGTTCAGGCGGATGTAGCCGTTTTCGATGCCCGCCTCTTTGCAGACGTCGAGGATGGTCTGGCGGAGCTCCGCTTGGGACTGCTTCATCTCGTAGCCCATGTACCGGATGCCGTGATAGAGGCGCTCAAGGTGTTCGTCGAGCTTGAAAACCTTGTTTCCGTAGATGCGAATCCCTTCGAAGATGCCGTCCCCGTACAGGTGGGCATGATCGGCGACGCTCGTGACGGCTCCCTCCATTGGGACCGTTTTTCCATTCAGCCAGACTAACATAGCCATAGCGGCCAGTTTACTCCCCTGCCTGAGGAGGAAGGGGAGCTTTCGAATCTAACCCTTAAACAGGGATTTTAGGATGAACAGCGTATTGGCGGGCCTTTCGGCCAGGCGGCGCGTAAAGTAGGGATACCACGAATCGCCGAACGGGATGTACACCCGCACGTTGTAGCCTTCCGAGAGCAGCCTCTCTTGCAGGTCTCGGCGGATCCCGTAGAGCATCTGATATTCGAACCCCGCCTTGTCGATCCGTTTGGCGTCTACGTAGGCGTTCAACTCCGCGATGATCGCTTCGTCGTGTGTCGCGAGCGCGGGATAACGCCCTTCGTCGAGGAGTCGCTTCGCACCGGTTACATACTCCTCATCCACTTTCTTCTTGCCTTCGTGCGCCACGCTGGCCGGCTCGAGATACGCCCCTTTCACCAGGCGTACGCGCATGCCGAGCCGCAGGATCGTCTCGATGTCCTCAGGGGTGCGATAAAGATAAGTTTGAAGAACTGTTCCTGTATTTTTTTGCTCTTTCCACACCTTCTGAAGCATCTCCATGGTGCGTTCGGTGTATTCAGAGCTCTCCATATCCACGCGGACGAAGTTGCCGAACCCTTCGGCGACTTGCAGCACCTCGCGGTAGTTCGCCTCGGCAAACGCTTCGCCCTGGTCGAGGCCGCATTGGGTGAGTTTGATAGAGATATTGAGCGGTTCGATCGAGGCGTTTTTTTGCTCTGAGGTGAGCGCGGCGTCGATGCGGCGGAGCATCTCGATATAAGTCGCTTTGGCCTGAAGCGCCTCTTCCTCGCTTTTCGTGTTTTCGCCCAGATAGTCCAAGGAGACTTTGAAGCCGCGGCGGATCAGATCGAGGGCGGGTGGCAGCGCTTCTTCGAGCGTATCACCGGCGATGAAGCGTCGCACCAGTGGTTTGAACAGGAACGAGCGTCGAACCAGTTTTTCAACCGGAGTGAGGGCGGAGGTCTTCAGAATCAGGGTGCGGGCAAGCATCGCGAGCGTGATTGTACTCTCTGGAAGGGGTATCGTACGAAGAGGAATTTCAGGAAGGACAGCTCATGACAGAAGTGATCATGCCCAAGATGGGCGACGGTATGGAAGAAGGGACCCTCGTCGAATGGACCAAAAAAGAGGGGGACGCGGTCAAGAGTGGGGAGGTGATCGGAACGATCCAGACCGATAAGGCCACGCTCGAATTGGAAGCCCCCGCCTCCGGCACGCTCGCGGGTCTTCTGCTCAAGGGCGGTGAGACCGTTCCCGTCGGCCAGGCCATTGGGGTCGTGCTCAAACAGGGCGAGAAATTGCCCGAAGGGTGGAGCTCCGGCACGGCTTCGGCTCCCGCCGCGAAACCCGAAGCGGATTCCGGCGAAAAGGCCGAGGCGGACAATGAGGTCCCCTCTTCGCAACCCGAAGAGCCCGTTCAAGCGGCTCAGAACGGTCGGGCGGAGGAACCCGCGTCCAGTGACGGACGCGTGAAGGCGAGCCCGTTGGCGCGGAAGATCGCTTCCGAAAAAGGCATCGACCTCGCAGGGGTCGCGGGAAGCGGACCTGGAGGCCGGATCGTGGAGCGCGACGTGCGCGAGGCGCGAACCGCAACGTCGACCTCAGGGCCCCAGGTCGCCCCTTCCGCTGAAACCAAGCAAGTTTCTTTAACAAAACTTCGCCAAATTACTGCACAACGCACGACGGAATCCAAGCAGCAGGTTCCTCACTTTTACGTCACCGTCGAGGTGGACGTAGAGAAGATCCTCTCCCTTCGCGAGATGTTCGAGGAAGAGGAGAGCGGCAAGGTCTCGGTGAACGACTTTGTCGTGAAGGCGTGTACGCGGGCGCTGCAAGAGATGCCTCTGGTGAACTCGACGTTCGAGGGCAAGACGGTCAAGCAGTTCGGTGAAGTGCACATCGGTATCGCGGCGGCGGTCGACGACGGCCTGACCGTGCCGGTGCTCAAAAACGCCCACACTCTCTCGCTCCGGGAAATCTCGGTTCGAACCAAAGATCTCGTGCGCAAGGCGCGCGAGAACAAGCTCGGCCTGGACGAGCTTCAAGGCAGCACGTTTTCGATCACCAATATGGGGATGCTGAATGTGGACAACTTCTACGGCATCATCAATGTGCCGAACGCCGCGATCCTCGCGGTGAGCACCGCGCAAAAGAAAGTGGTCGTGAACGATCAGGACGAGCTCGAAGTGCGCACGCGGATGAATATCAGCGCTTCGTTCGACCATCGGGTGGTGGACGGCGCCGTCGGGGCGCAGTTCATCAATCTCGTGCGCGACTACTTGCAGAATCCTAGCCGGCTGCTCAGCTAAAACGCCGTCCGGCCCGGGGAAGTTGAACTTTCCCGGGCCGGAGGATCTTCGAATCGGTTCGCTTGAATCTTGCTCGAAGGCTGGCGAGCTAGAAGCGGCGGTCGCGGCTCATCAGGTGCCAGACCGCGATGGTCAGGAGCCCCACGATCGGCATGATGCTCGCCAGGTAGTGCGAGTAGATGACTTTGCGGCCGAGGAACAGCTCCCGGTAGAACGGGTTGAAAATGTTCAGCGTGAAACGGCCGCCGACCCAAAGCCCGATCAATAGCGGCAGCAGCGCCCACCAGCGCCACTTCTGATGCCCCATGGCGCCGACGATCCAGATGACCGCGCCGAAGAAGACGCAGATCGCGGGGAGAAGCAGCACGTCCACAGGGCCGCTCGGGATGCTTTGAGCCAATACAAACGGGATGCCAGTCATGGTTTGATAGGATTATCGGTCATTCAAAAGGGCTGCCCGAGGTCGATTTTCCGGCAGCCCTGAAATGAGGCGGAGAGGATCGGAGATCGCTCTAAAGATCGTAGCGCTTCGACCCGCCGTCCCGGTCTCCCTCGCCCTGCGAGATGCGCTTGACGAAGGTCACGAGCTCCATGGGGTTGAACGGCTTGGTCAGGTACATATCCGCGCCGTAGTGATACCCTTCGAACACGTCCTTGTCTTGAGCTTTGGCCGTCAACATGATGACGGGGAGGTTTTCGGTCTCTTTTTCGCGGCGAAGGTTCTTGAGGACCTCGAAGCCGTCCATGTACGGCATCATGACGTCGAGTACGACAAGGTTCGGTTTCTCGGCGCGGATCTTTTCGAGTCCTTCTTTGCCGTCGAACGCCGTGACGACTTGATACCCTTGGCGCTCGAGGTTGACCTGAATCAACCGGACGATATGGCGCTCATCGTCACAGACTAAGACTTTCACGGGCATGCGTGTCTCCTCAATACTCCTCAGCTAAAACTGTCCCCATCCTACCCGAACGGGGTGCATTCCTATTATCCCATCAATCGCTCGATGGGAAGGCGATTTTACCGTTACGCGAGCAAATATTCCCCTTCGTAGACGGTTTCGGCGGGGCCGGTCATCATCACGTTCCCGTTTTCCAGGGTTTCGATCGTCAGGCGGCCGCCCGGAAGGTCGATTTGAACTCCCCGATCCGCTCGCCCGCTCAGGAAGGCCGCGACGCCGCAGGCGCAAGCCCCGGTTCCACAGGCTAGGGTGATGCCCGCGCCGCGTTCCCACGTGCGTTGGATCAGATGGCCGCGGTCCACGACCTGGACGAAGTGAACGTTGACTCGGGCAGGGAAGAGCGGATGGCGTTCGAGTTGCGGCCCGAGCGTCTCTAGATCGACGGCTTGGACGTCCGGCACGAACAGCACCAGATGGGGATTGCCCATCGATACGGCCGTCCCGGGGAGATCGAAACCAGGGATCTCGGCCTCCAAGAACCGCTCGTCGGCGGGGCCGGCCATGCCGATTTCGCCTCGGGTAAGCCGGGCGGGGCCCATGTCGACGCGGATCTGGCCGTCGGCAAGCATTTCAAGCTGCAGCACGCCGGCGCCGGTTTCGACTGGAACCGAGGGAGCCGTGGTGTGCTCTCGCTCGTGCAGCAGTTTCATAAAGCAGCGGACGCCGTTGCCGCACATCTCGCTTTCGGAGCCGTCCGGGTTAAGCATGCGCATCCGAAACGGCGCGCTGTCGCCGCGCTCGACGAGGATCAGGCCGTCGCCTCCGATTCCGAACCGGCGATCGTTCATCCGGCGCGAAAGCTCGGCGAGGTCCCCTTGCGGGGCTCCGTCGCGCAACGTGTCAAGCATCACGAAATCATTTCCGATGCCGTGCATCTTGACGAAAGGGATCATTCTTCGTCTTCTTCCAGATCGTCTTCCACGTAGCCGCTCTCGTGCTGCGGTCGATAGGTGCTGATCGGCTTGGCCGGAACGATGCTCGCCACGGCGTGCTTGTAGATCAGCTGGGTGGGTTTGCCCGGCGCGTCCAGCAAAACGGTGAACGCGTCGAAGCCGCGGACTTGGCCGCGAAGCTGGATGCTGTTGGTTAGGTAGATGGTGACCCCGATGCCTTCTTTGCGCACCTGGTTAAGAAACATGTCTTGCAGGTTGATTGCTTTTGCCATGAATTAAACTTCCTCGTTCAAAACAAAAATCCGCCGAATCGCGGATTCCAGACGTTCTTTCGCCGAGCCTTGGGGCAGTGGGATGAGGTTCGGCTCCTTGCGCAACCACGTCTCTTGACGCTTGGCGTATTGCAAGGTCTCCGTTACCGTCCGGTCGAGCGTTTCGCTCAACCCCCAAACTCCCTCCAGATAACTCCAGACGTGACGGTATCCGATAGCCCGAAACCCCGGATCGTCGGGGCGAAATCCCCGAGCCCGGAGGGTTGCGACTTCATCGACCCATCCGTCTTTCAACATTGTAGCCGTTCTTTCCTCGATTCGCTGAGATAAGTTTCGTCTTTCGACGCAAAGGCCGAACTTGAGGCGTTTGGCGTAGGGCGTTCGCACAGGTATGGGTGGGCCGCCGAGCGCTTTTTCGATCGCTCGTCGCACCCGTTGCGGGTTCCGCAGGTCGACTCCTGCGCCGGCTTCCGGAGGAAGCTCGGCGAGGCGCGCGAGCAGAGCCGGGAGCCCTCCTTCCGATTCCAAAGTCGCGAGCGCTTCGCGCAACTCCGGCGGAGGAGTGGGGTGCAGCGCATCGTACTCCTCGCACAGCGCGCGGAGGTAGAGGCCGGTCCCTCCCACGACCACCGCCGAGCGTCCTTGGGCGTGCAGGGCTTCCAATTCGGTCTGGGCGAGGCGCACCCATTCTCCAAGCCCGAACGGCTCGGAGGGCTCCACAAGATCGAGGAGGCGGTATCGTTCGCGCTGCGCCGGTTTGGCCGTGCCGATGTCCAGGCCGCGATACACCTGAAACGCGTCCGCGTTGAGCAGCGCCGCGTCGAGTCGGTCTGCGAGCGCTTCGGCCAGGTCGGTCTTGCCGCTGGCGGTGGGGCCCATGACCGCGATCAAAAGAGGCGCTTGCATTGTGTGGGAAAAGGCATCAAAAAGGCTCCGCGGGGGAGATCCCTCGCGGAGCCCGGAAAAGCGATGAGACTATTGGCCGAACGTGCGCTCGCGCGATTCGACCTTCGGGCCGTAGCCGGGGCCGCGGGGGATCACGACTTGAACGCCGTTCGTTCCCCAATCCTTTTTGACGTTGGGCTCCGCGGCGAACGCGTAGGTGCCGGTTTTGAGGTTCTTGTCGTATTCGCCGTAGAGGTGCATGACCGCGTCGCCGTCGAACGTTGCGGACATGTCGCGACCGAACCACTGGATGCTCAGGAATTTGCCGTTCAGCTTGAGGGTGCCGTCGCCGAAGTACACACTCTTTTGGTGCTTTTCGTCGTGGTATTCCCGTTTGACTCCGGGGCTGGTTTCGATGGGGCCTTCCAAGCCGCTGACGAGAACGGTGCCTTTGAAGCGCATCTCCAGCGCGCCAAACGGCTTATCGTCGCCTTTGGCCATGATGCGAAAGCTCCCGACCTGCGTCGAGAAGATCACCTTTTCGCTTTTAGGGGTGGGAGGCGGCGTCCCGGCCGGGCGGGACGCTCCGGGCTGTGCCAGCAGAATCGAACCCGCCACCAGGGCTCCGAGCGTCAAAAGTCCATAGCGCCATCGTCGCATTGCCGTCATTGTATCCTATGCCTCTCTCGATGCCAAATTAAGGTATCGAATGCAACGCTTTTGCCGCTTTGGAAGTGCCCAAAAGCGCTCTCGGCGTGAAAGATGGGGGCTCAATCGGCCACAATAGGGGACGCGATGAGACGCCTCGGACGGGAGAGACGATGGAAACGGGTGCGAGACACCCGGAGCGACGCACGATGAAGCGAGGAGGTTGGATCACGGCGATCGTGGCGATCCTCGGCGTGGCCGGAGTCCTGGTTGCTTTCTCCCTCAACGCAAGCCCCTACGGGAGTTTCGCCGACGCGCGCAATTCGCCCGCGGCGCGGTTGCATGTGCCGGGCGATCTGGATAAAAGCACGGTCGCGCCCGATGTGGCCCGAAGGCTGCTTCGATTCGAGATGACCGATCTTCAAGGCGAGCGAGCGCGCGTGGTCTATCAAGGCCCGCCTCCGGCCAACCTCGGTGAGGCGACGCAGGTGGTCGCGATCGGCAAGATGGTGGAGGGCGAATTCCACAGCGACAAGCTGCTCATCAAGTGTCCCTCCAAGTACGAGAGTGCTCAGCCGGGCCGCGCTTCGGGAGCCGTGTCCCGACGGTGAACGATCTTTCGAATCTTCCTCTCGCCCCCTCGTGGTCGCTCGCGGTCGGAGACCTCGGTCGATCCGCGGTCTATGCAGGCCTCTGCTTCTTTCTTTTGAGCGCCGCGCTGTGGCTTCGGGCGGGGAAGCAACCCGCACTTGGAAGGATGGGGGCCTGGAGCTTCGGACTCGGCACGCTCTGCCTGTTCGCGACGCTCGGCGTTCTCGGCGTGCTCTTCGTGCGCGATCAGTTTCATTACGAATATGTGTTCCAGCGTGCCGCGGCGAACACGGCGCTTCATTATAAGATCGCGGGGATTTGGGCGGGGCAGCAGGGAAGCTTTCTCCTATGGGCCTGTTGCTCGGCGATTTTCGGCTTGGCGGCGATGCGCGGGACGGGGCCGTACCGGCGATGGTTCACCGTATGCTATTCGGTGTTTCTGGCCGCGATAACCGGGATTCTGGCCTACGAGACGCCTTTCACTTTGATGCGAGACGAACTGGGGCGGGCGCTCGCGATTCCCGATGGCGCGGGCCTGACGCCCTCGTTGCAGAACTATTGGGTGGTCATTCACCCTCCGACGATCTTTCTCGGTTTCGGCGCGCTGACCGTGCCGTTCGCGTGGGCGGCCAGCGCGATGCTCCTTCGCGACCCCGACGGCTGGGTGAAAGGGGTGCGCCCTTGGACCCTTCTGGCGACGTCGATCCTCGGATTGGGGCTGTGTATGGGCGGCTTTTGGGCGTACGAGACGCTCGGCTGGGGCGGCTTCTGGGCCTGGGATCCGGTCGAGAACGTGAGCTTCGTGCCCTGGGCGCTCAGCGCGGTGTTTTTGCACGGCTTGATCGTGCAGGTGAGTCGGGGGAGATGGAAAGCCGCGAACCTGCTATGGGCAGGCCTGCCATTTTTGAGTTTCGTCTACGGCACGTTCCTCACACGGTCGGGGTTCTTGTCCGAGGCGAGCGTGCACAGCTTCGCCGAGATGGATCGCAACGCGTTGTGGATTTTGCTCGGTTTCATGAGCGCGGCGGTCGTTTTCTACGTGGGACTTTGGCTGACGCGGGGACGTAAATTAGGCGGTCCCCCCGCCGAAGAGCCCGCAGGCCAGCGCACGCTGCGTCGCGAGACGATGTATTACTACGGAGCGATCTTCCTGACCGCGATGGCGCTGACCACCGCGATCGGCATGAGCCTTCCGTTCTTCATGGCGCTCTTCGGCAAGCCCTCCAAGGTCGTCGAGGAGTCGCTGTATCACCAGGTCCTTGGCTGGTTCTTCCTGCCTTTGATGCTGCTGATCGGGATCGCCCCGTTCGTGAGTTGGCGGGGGTTGGGATTCAAGGCGCTGCTCGCTCGTTTGTTCGGCGCGCTTTTCGTGAGCCTCGGTTTGGTCGGATGGCTCGCGATGCTCGTGAAAGCGCCGTCGATGGGGCTTGGGCTCACCGGAAAAGAGCACGCGGTGCTGCCGTTCGGAGTGCATCTGCCGCTCCTTGGATGGGTCCTGCTCCTCGCGTTCGTCTGTGTGTTCGCGGCGGTCGCGAACCTTTGGCGCATGATCGAGGTCGGTCGCAAGGCCAAGATGTCGGTCGGCGGGTTCCTTTCGCACGTCGGGCTGGCGATGCTGATGGCGGGGCTCATCGTCTCGCGGGGGCTCGAGCGGAAGGAGGAAGTGCTGATCAAACCGGACGCTCCGGCGCAAGTTTTGGGGCGCTACGCGATTTCGTACAAGCGGCACACTCAAGAGGACATCTTCAACCGGGACAACAAGGTGCTCTTCGACGTGTTCGATTTGAGGAATTCGAGCGCTGAAAAGGGACCCGAAGTTTTCGAGGCGCGCCCCGGGCTGTACTATTTCCGCGGTGCGGACGGCGAACAGAACCCGATGGTCTGGCCCCACATCCACCGCTACCTCACGCACGATCTGTACTTTACGCTGCATCCGCCGATCCTCGAAGTTTGGCCCGAACCGGTGCGCTTCAAGGAGGGGGAGACCAAGGAGGAGCAGGGGATCAAGATCACCTATATGCGGATGACGGTGGACGGTGAACCCGGAACCCCCGGCGCGCAGTTCGGTGCGCTCTTAAAGGCCGAAGTCGAAGGACAGGAGTTCTTTTCATTGCCTAAGCTCGAAGTGGGCGAGCGCGGCGTCGTTCCGCTTTTAGGGGACCTCAACGAGGACCTCGCGATTTCGATGACGGGAATGGACGCGGCGGATCGGTCGGTGCAGCTTCAGGTCATCTTCAAGCTGCCGATCTATCCGGTGACTTTTTACAATAAGCCCCTGACGAGCCTGGTCTGGCTGGGAACGGGTATCTTAACGCTCGGCGGATTGCTTTCGGCGTTCTACCGTCGGCGTAGAAAAGAGACGAGCGGGGAAACCCGGCCGCCCGTCGAAAGAGAGGAAGAATCGAGCGATTATGCGCCTGTCCCAACTGCTTAAAGGCAAACTCCACCATGCGCGCGTGACCTACGCGAATCCCGAATACGTCGGGAGCATCGAGATCGACAGCGATCTGATGCGCGCGATCGGCCTTCAAGACGGGGAGATGGTGCATATCTGGGCCGTAGACGGCCTTGCGAGGATTCAAACCTACGCTTTCTCGGGCCCGAAAGGGGTCATCGGGATCAACGGAGGCGCCGCGCATTTCTTCGAAGCCGGCGAACGCGTCATCATCGCGGCCTTCGACTATGCCGACGAGCCGATCGTGCCTAAGATGGTGCTTCTCGACGAGGAGAACCGGATTGTGCGCGAGATGCAGCCTTTCAACGTGGTCGGCTAAGGCTCGTCCTCCTTTTGGGCGCAAAATCTCCCCTCTCGTTTGGCATTTCTCGAAATCTGCCTTATAATCTGATACATACGGATTGATATATCAGGAGAATGAATTGAGACCGAGTAAAACCCTAAAGCGAGAATATGCCGTACCGTTGATTTTGGCGGTGCTTGAAGAAGGCCCTCGTCACGGTTACGATATCGCACGGGAGGTCGAGCGGCGAAGTGGTAATCGGGTGCGCTTCAACGACGGAACGCTATATCCCACTTTGCACGCGCTGGAAGAGGAGGGCTGCATCGCCTCGCAGACCGATCCGGACAGCGGCGATCGCCCTCGCTACGTCTACACGCTGACCGAGCACGGAGCCACTGTATTGGAAAAGCATGTGGCGGCTTGGCATGATTTCAGCAACGCGGTCAATGATGTCTTGGCGCAGCGGGGCGGCCCCTTGGGGTGGCTTCGCCTGATGCTGGGAGGAAGGGTCTAAGCGATCATGCGTGCGGTCAAGGTTCTCCATCTGCATGGGCCCGAGGCGGGGAATTCCTCGCCCGAGGCGCTGATCGAGGATTACCTGGACCACTTGTGCGCGCCTTTGATCGGTATCGTGCCCTACGAGCGGCGTATCCGTCTTCGCGACGAAGCGCGCTTCAATATCCAGGGGCGCATGGAGATGTATGTGCGAGACGGGGTGGAGCCTGCCGAAGCAGCGGCCCAAGCCGTCGAGAAGTACGGCCATACCGACGAGCTCAGCGAACAGTTCCTGGAAGAGTGGATGCACTACCTTCCGAAGGGCTCGATCGCGCGCCGGCTCGGGCTACCGATGAGTTACGCGGCGTTCGCATTTTTCGAGTCCACGTTCATCGGAATGTTGATCCTGCAAGTGCGCATGTACGCCGCGGACCCGCGGCCCTATACGTTCGGCTTGCCGAACTCGACCTTTCGACAGATTTTTCCGGAGCCGTTACCTCTGCCTGAGGCGAGCCCTTCATGGGTGTTGCTCTGGAGTTACGCTTTCCTCGCCCCGCTGATCGCGGGTTGGTTCACGGGAACCAAGGCGCTGACTGGCGCGGCGAGGGCGGCCTGCATGATCATGATGCCTCTCGTCATCGGGAGCTTCATGTTGGGAACGCTGATGCTGCCCACGACGGAGGGGCTGTGGTTTGCGTTCGTGCAGATCTTGTGGTGGGTGCCCGCGGGGGCATTGACCGCACATGTCGCCAGCGTCCTAGCTCGACGCCGGCGACTCCGATTCCGACCTACAACGAGGAAGTAATCATGAAAAATAATACATCAATACGGCGAAAAGCGTTTACGCTGATCGAACTTTTGGTCGTCATCGCGATCATCTCGGTCTTGGCTGCAATTCTGTTCCCAGTCTTCGCCCAGGCGAAAGAGGCCGCGAAAAAGGCGATGTGCATCTCGAATCTGAAGCAGATCTCCATGGGATTTCTCATGTATGCGAACGACTATGAAGACACGATGCCCCATGTCGCAATCGAGAGCGCTGTATGGCCGAATACCAGCTTCTATTACTGGTTCGGACAGATGGCCTCGGGCGAAGAGTGGCCCCACCCTTCCGGGATGGGATATTACACTAAAATCGATCTGAATAAAGGCTTGATTCAACCTTATATGAAGAATACGGCGATCATGGACTGTCCTTCCGCGGCCGACATCGCTGCCAACTCTGGCTGGCTCCCGGGATATCCTCCGTTAGCCTATGGCATGATTGGGGGCATTTACGGTCGGCAACTTTCCGAAATCGAAGAGCCGGCCGAGACGATCGCGCTGGCCGACACCGTCGAGTTCCGCCACGACGAAGGAGTTCTGAAGCGATATCTTTACCTTTCGACCACTTACAGCGGCGGTCACAATGCGCAGCATGGTCGCCATAACGGCCATGCGGTCTTCGGCTGGTTCGATGGACACGCAAAGGCGCAAAAGGTCTCTCCGGTCACTTGGGACCTCGGCTTTGGGACGTACATCTTCGCGCTCGCCTCGGAATTGAAGCAGCACAACATCGGCTTCATCCATAAATATCCGAGACTCGTGCAAGATGCTAACGATACGGGGACGCTGCTCCCGAGCGGGGTGACGAAGCAGACTGCGGATATGTATTACTATCAGCTTCAGAAGCCAAAACTCTAGATTCATCCAAATATAAATAGAGAGATGTCCCATGGCCTCCAGGTTTTGCCTGGAGGTTTTTTTTGATGCACGGGTCGAATCGGCCGAAAGGGGTTGCGAACGAAAGCGTGGCGTCGCGCGTTATAATAGGGCAGTTGTGTCAGTAAGGGACCGTGTCGTCAAGATTCCGTTCTTGCAGCGAGTTCCAAGCAGTTTCGCTTTCTCGATGAAGTTCGGATTCTTCTGAGTCTGCCTGAAAAGGCATAGGAAGGATTGGAATCGATGGATAGATGGACGGTTTCCTGCGCATTGGCAGGACTCCTTTTTAACGGTGGCGGAGGCTCGCTTTCGCCTACTTCTAAGCCCGCTTTGATCGTCGCGAACGCTCCGGGCACCCCGCAGGAGGCTGATGCAGCTCGCGCGCAAAGGATCGAATACGCGAAATATCAGGTCGAAAAGAAGCGTGAGGCCTGGAAAAGGCTGTACGAGGCGTTTCAGCGCGCTCCCGGCGATGTGGCCTCTTGGCGGAAGGACCTTTGGATGTTCTTCGAGGAGCGGAAATTTCCCCAGGATCTGGAGAGTTGGGCGATCGCAGAGGCGGATGCGTGGGGTACGGGGAACCCAACTCCGATCGACCTGGAGGCTCGCGAAACTTGGCGGCGGCAGTATGCCGAGGTGCGCGCGGCCTATTTTGCTTCCCCAGAAGTCAAGCCGAGTGAAATCGGGCATGTCGTTCAAAGCGAACTGGCAGGTGAGATGCTTCAGGCGGGGGACCGGAAAGCGCTCGGGGAGTCGTTCGACGTCGAGAGTTGGATCGATCGGGCGCTTGCGTACGAGTTCGGCTACAACGGGATGGGCCGTCTGATGGGTATCTATCACTATCAGTACCGCGCGGGATTCACGCACGAACAGTTGGCCCGGTTTACGAAAGGGATGACGGCCTCGCCGAACGCGGGTATCCGGCGTCGCGCAGAGAGCCGGCTGCGCCTTTTGGCGCTTCGAGATCGTCCGATGGAGCTTCGGTACCGCGCGATGGACGGGCGCGAAGTGGACCTCGAAAAGCTGCGGGGCAAGATCGTATTGGTGAACGTCTGGCCGTGCGGGTGACACGGCTGCGTCGCGGCGTTGCCGCGAATTCATGAGATCTATTTGAAGTATCGCGATCGAGGCTTCGAGGTCGTTTCGATCTGTGTCGCGGACAGCATGGTCGGCGGAAAAGGGACGGGAGCGGAGACGGTCGCCGCGATCACCAATCAGTTCGGTCTGACCTATCCTACGCTGCACTGGCTCGATTTCGCGCGGGAATATGGGTGGGTCTCCGGCGACGATCGGATTCTCTTGAACCGCGAGGGGAAGATGATCGCGATGATGGACGAACTGTTAACTCCCTGGATCGAGGAGCGAGTGGTCCGTGCACTGGCCGCGCCTTGACGTGCGTCGAAGGGCGGGAAGGGGCCTCTCCTTCGATGATTGGTTTCACGCGCCCGGCGGCACGGCATAAGTCTGTGGGACATGCAGCGGCTTGTCCCACAGACTTATTGTCATTGGATTTTGGCTGGAGTAGATTGCCTTAATCTACCTTGGGGGCATGTTACATAGATTCGTTTGGAGGCTTACTTTGTAAAAGCTTCGAACGATCCTCTGCGCCGGGAAGCGTTGTTTACTTTCGTCTTTTGATCTTGTCGTTTGCATGTTGCGATAAAGTGAAAGCTGAGCAGACTTCCGGGGACT
This sequence comes from bacterium, assembly GCA_037189405.1. Taxonomy (GTDB): domain Bacteria; phylum Armatimonadota; class Fimbriimonadia; order Fimbriimonadales; family Fimbriimonadaceae; genus JBBCJD01. The sequence goes on along the minus strand of JBBCJD010000003.1, from coordinate 54,893 downwards.
TGTGCTCTATGGAAGTCACGCATGAATTGACGATACATCAGCATCAAAGCCTCAAAGACGCGATCACGCAGTAAGTGGTCTTGGCGTCTTGACGAGCCACCCCTTGCCGTTTCGGTTCTCTCAAGACTTCTCGGTCTTGGGAGAACGGTTTAGGACATTCAATTCCAAGGAGTGAACTCGATGAATGAAGCCCCCACCCTGCCTCAGGGTTTGAAACCGTTTGTCTATCTGCCCGAGCCTCTCGGAGCGGATCCCGTATTCGTGCTGGACGTCCATGTGGACGAGGGAAGCGTTCAGCATGCGACCTGCACGATTTTCGACGCGGTGCACAAGAACATGCAAAAATTTGAACTCGAGTGCCTGGACGCTAGCCTTTGTGCCGAGATCCCTCAGCCATTTCGCCTAATAGCGATGGAGTCCGCTTTGAAAGAGGCTCCGAGTGTGGATAGCGCCGCGACCGATCTGTTCCAGCGCGGAATCGAAGCGTTCGAGGCGTTTCAAGGAGGGAGCCATGAGTAGCTATGCCTCGGTAGGGCCGGGCATGGTAGGTCCCGGAGGCGGCGGCTCTGGGGGAGGATTCGGGGGAGGATCCGGTGGCTCTGGAGGGAGCGGGGGTGGGTGTTTCCCCGAACCGGATCCTCGATTTCCCAGATGGCCTCAATGCGAGAATCTTGGCTGCGTCGCGGGCAACGCTTCTGAGTATCCGGTGATTGGCCCTGATGGTTCGGTCTGCGTTCCTGGAGGATCGCAGCAGCACGGCCCCTTGACGTTTACCCCTATTATGACAGGCGGCTACTCGCTTCATTTTTATTACGACAATGTCGCAACTTATGGGTTGGGCTATGCGGGATGGCCTTACGATATTCCAGAGACTGCAGTCGGAATCGAAGCTGTCTTTGCGATTTATCCGGGCACGATAGTTTTCCCAAACCCTATTGCTTATCAATATATTGAGCTTGATTATTCGGGCACCCCGGGTACCTCAAAGCATCTTCTTCCCATCCAAAATATCTATTCTCTACAACCTGATTCTCAATTTCTCGTTTATGGGGGGCCAAACGATCGGCTTGGCTTTACAAATGAAGATTTAAATGGAACTTATAATGGCTTAAATATGCATTGGAGAGATAATCCTACTTATTTTGATGCATTTTATTTTTTCCCTATTTTAATTCGTTTTGGTTACTATGCCTACGAAACCACTTGTCCAGCCCCGGCTCGGCCTTAAAGGAATCATCTTTATGAACAATCCGCGATATCATCCTCATCGTCCTATGCCGGATCCGTTGACAGGAGAACTGAAAGTCGACCCAGAGATTCGGCTTCGCGCAAAGAAATTCGATTTAAGCATCAACTTCTTTTATAGCAGTCGCGCAACTGCTGAGAACGCAGAGTATGGAAAACAGCGTTCTTCGACTGCAAAATCATTTGTTTTGTCCTCGACGAACACCGACGTCGTGACTCTCGTTCGAGGCGATTTTACGGCAAGCCCCTATCGGCGGATCGGTGCGAGCGGATCGATCAGTACGTATATGGCGTACCTCCAATCTGGATCTGTCGCAACGCTCGTTTATGATGGCTCGACGTTTACTGAAACCTATCCGAACGGCCTTCAGAATGTGTATCAAACATTGGGAGGGGGAGGAAATCCCGTTCGCCATCCGATTCTCCGCATTCAAGATGCCCAAGGCAATCGTCAAACGTACACTTACGGCTCTGGAGCCGAAGCGGGTTTGTTGAAGAGCATCGAAGTGCCGGGTGGCCAGTTGGCCACCTTCGTTTATGCGGCCGGAAATCCGACATCTCTATTGAGCGAAGTTGAAGATTGGGTGGGCCGCAGGTGGACGCTTCAATACGATACGGCAAGACAGCTTACGACCTTTACCTCAGCCTCTGGATGTGTTACTAAATACGGCTACACCCTTCCTATGATGGGAGTCGGAATTACGTTGCTTTATAGCATCGAAGATCCGAGAGGGTTTAAGACGATCTATAATCCGGATTCGCAGGGCCGAATCGCTTCGATGGGGGCTGGCAGCGCTGTCTGGACTTGGGTGTACACCAGTACGGCTGGTATCGGTGTAGAAGTGAACCCTTATGGCGCTTTAACGACCTCGATGTACGATTCCGTCGGCAATTTGACGACTCTCATTAAGGCTGAGGGTTATGTTGTGACTTCGGTTTACAACTCTCAGCGTTTGAAGGTTCAGGAGGCTTCTCCTGCCGGTTTGCTCTCGAATGTGGTTTATGATCCGGTGTCTTGGCAGATGGTGAGTTCGGGTGATCCTCTTGGTTATCGAACGACGTATCTGTACGACGCTTACGGGAACAACACGGGGGTCGAGGATGCTCTGGGGAACCGAACGACGTCGGTGTTCGACGGATCGTCTCGGCTGCTGCTGTCTCAGATGGACGCTTTGGGTCGGGTGACGAGTTATGCCTACCACGGAGATGGGACGCTGCTTTCGGAGCAGGACGCTCGAGGTCTGTTTACGACATATAGTTATGACGAGTCTGGGAACGTGGTTTCGGTGCTGCATTCAGACGGCGCGGTGACGACGAATCACTACGACGTGTTGAATCGCCTTGTGGCTTCAGAAGATGCTTTAGGGCGCCGCACAAGTTACGGTTACGATGCGGGAGATCATCGGATCTCGTCGATGGATCCTTTAGGTTTTGTAACCACTTATGTTTACGATACGTGCTTGTTGACTGCGGTGGTGAATCCTTTGGGTGAGCGGACGAGTTATGCTTACGACCGCTTTGGGAACCGGATTTCGGAGCAGAACGCTTTGGGGTTCGTGACCACATATCTGCACGACTTTATGGGTCGGAGCGTGGGGACTCAGGACGCTTTGGGGCGGGTGACGGCTCAGATTCTCAATGCAGCGGGCCAGGTGGTGGCGACGCAGGACCCTCTTGGGTACCGAACGACGTATCTGTACGACTCGGCGGGTCGCCAGCACGCGGTTCAGAACGCTCGTGGATTCGTTTCGAGCACGATTTACAACGCTCGGGACGCGGTGGCTTCGGAGGATGCTTTGGGGTTCCGCACCACGTTCGTGTACGACGCTCTGGGGCGTCAGGTTGCGACAGAGTCGGCGCTTGGTTTTCGCTCGACGACGGTGTTCGACGCGGCGGGCCAGGCGGTGTCCCAGGTGGACGCTTTGGGGCATTTCTCTTCGAGCTACTACAACGCAGCGGGGGCTTTGGAGTCTCAAGAGGACGCGTTGGGGCATCGGACGACGAGCGTGTACGCAGGCGATTCGAACCGTCTCGTGGCCAGCGAAGACGCGTTGGGATATCGGACGAGCTACACCTACGACCTGGCGGGTCAAAAGATTGCCGAACAAAACGCCCGAGGTCATTTTATAACCTCGAGTTATGACCTCGCGGGAAGACAAATCGCTATCGCCAACGAACTTGGCTACACCACCACCAGCCTTTACGACAAAGCCGGACGTCTCACTCGAAAAATCGATGCGAAGGGGCTCACCAAGACCCTTACTTACGATGTCGCCGGACGTTCTACGGGCTATCACTACCATCACGGCGCTAAAGTCACCTTCGCCTACGATGCTGCTAACCACCGCATCCAGATGGAAGATCTCACCGGCATCACCACGTATGCCTATAACCATCGCGGCGATCTCATCGGTAAAACGGATCCAGGAAATTTGGTGCAGGCCTATGCTTACGATAGTGTAGGAAACCGTATCTTGTTGATCGATCCCGATCAGGGGAGATCCACTTATACTTATGATGCGTTAGATCGGCAAGAAACCTTGATCAATGCTTCTAATAGAAAATACACACTTCAATATGATGTAAACGGCAGGCTCACCACCCTCCTCTCAGGGTTCGACGGTCTTTCTTGTTTTGGATTCGACGCCGTAGGTCGAACGGTGACTCAAGTGGAGATGGACTCGGCAAACCAAGCCCTTTCCACGATTATCGATACTTGGGATGCCGCTGGCCGTAAGATATCACAACAAAGAGATGGCCTATTGGCAAGCTATCTGCACGATGCGGCGGGCCGACTGATAGCCCAAATCAAATCAACCCAATGCGCGACCTTTGTTTATGACGAAGTTGGGAATGTCTTGGTGAAGCACTATCAAGGACAAGCTCCGATGAGTTTTAGCTATGATGTTGCCCATCGTATCCTAGAAATGACTCTAGGCGAAGTCACCACCGAATACACATATGATATGAACGGCAATATGACGACGGAGGATACCAACGGCGTTATGACGGGCTATCTCTACGATGAGGAGAACCGTCTCACGAAACTAACCCATCCTGACCACAAAATATCTTCGTACTGTTATAATGGAGACGGTCTCCGAAGTGCGAAGCAAGATCATGGACAACCAGTAACGACCTTTATCTGGGATGGGCAAGACTACTTAGGAGAAGTGAACTAATGGCAATGTCGGTAACTTATACCAACTTCGGAGGGCGGATCGTTCATGAGAGCCGCAACGGAGTCGAACGAGAGTATGTGGGGGATCCCCTCGGCTCCACCGTTGCGCTCCGAGATTCTAGCTTCAACGTCACCGATACTTGGGAGTATTGGCCTTATGGAGAAGTTGCTGCCCGCTCGGGCAGCAATCCCACTCCTTTCACCTTCGTGGGTATGCTCGGTTATTATAAAGATATCCTCGATAAATTAATGTATGTAAGAGCCAGATATCTTAGAACCGATTTGGGACGATGGCTGACTGTTGATCCATTATGGCCGATGCAGAAAGCATATGCATATGTAGGGAATAGGCCAGTAGCCGAGATTGATCCATCGGGGTTAGTTGCAATAGCACTTCCTTTCGCTAGCCTAGCTGCACTATTAGGAGCTTTTTTAACTTTGTTGGAAATTACAGTTACAATAGCTATAATTACACTACTCCTTTTAATTTTACAAAAACTAACCTGCTCATTAGCAAAAGTTATGAAAAAATTCTTCTGTGACAGAAGACCTAAAAAGTGTAATGAATGCGATACATGTGCAATTTTAGGATACAAGCTTTGGGTTTATTTTATGTGCTTTGTATCTCGTGTAGCTGTTGAATTATACTGTTTTTGGCCATGGCAATGGGGACGTGGAGGGCATGGATGGCAAATTAAACAAAACTTATCAATAGCATTCTCTTGTTTTAAATTGCTAATAACATGTCCCTGGCGAGTGCCTTTATTTTAATTATGAAAAAAATAACTCAACAGCAAAAATTAAATATTGAACGGCTAAGGGAATATATAATAAATGCATTTCAGTTAGTTGAGCGACCAAATAGTAGGGATATCTTTGATAAACGAGGTGATGACACTAGATTATTTCAAGAAATTATGGCTAATAAAAATTGGTCAGAAATTTCTTGGAAAGAGGCTATGAATATCAGCATTTGGACGTTAAATCCGAAAGCTTATCAATACTATGTTCAAGCGCAGTTAATGTGTAAAGATCCTGAGACACCTCTTGGCTTAGGAGCGTCACAAATAGGCTTGTCAAGTATTTACGGAGTTTCACCATTTTCAGAGATTATAGAGTGTTTTACACCTCAACAATTAAATGCACTCAGCCTATATGTTCAGCTATATGGAATGCTTGGAGAGAAGGATTCAATGCAAGCATTTGAACAATTCTGGTCCCAATATTGCTTATCAATTGATTTTTTTGATTAATTGATTAATAAATTTCAATAAGCCCTCTAAATGTATCTTGAGGGCTTATCCTTAACGTGACTCACAAGCACACTCTTGTCGAGTGAATTCACATCAGTTATACTTATGAAGATACTAGATTGCGAAGAAATCACCATAACCCACGGCGAGACATCACCATCTTCATCTTGGATGGACAAGACTACTTAAAAGAAGTGAACTAGTGGCAATGCAGTCGCTTACTCCACCATTGCGCTCCGAGATTCTAACTTCTATGTCACCGATACTTGGGAGTATTGGCCTTATGGAGAAGTTGCTGCCCGCTCGGGCAGCAATCCCACTCCCTTCACCTTCATCGGAATGCTCGGTTATTATAAAGATATCCTCGATAAATTAATGTATGTAAGAGCCAGATATCTTAGAACCGATTTGGGACGATGGATGACTGTTGATCGAATTTGGCCCATGCAGAAGGCGTATGCATATGTGGAAAATACACCTGAAAAGACAGTGGATCCTAGTGGATTGCAGAACATAGGTACAATGCCAAATTCACGCGAATTGGAAGAATTAATCAAGGGCATTGCTTATGTTCTAGGAATATACCTAAGACCAGAAATAATAGCAGCGATTGTTGCAATATTGCTTGTCATTATAATGATCAAAGCACTTCAAGCTGCTTGCAAAGAAGTTCAAACACTATACTATACTTTTAAAGGTTTATATCAAAAACTAGGAAAAACATGCAGTCAGATGTCTCCCTTTGTTGCATGTTGTGCAGGAAAATACGTCTATTATTTTTTATGGAATATGTTTATCTATCAAATCGGAGTGCAAATTCTTTGTTATATATTAAATGGCAAAGATATGGACCAAAAACATGCAGGGGCCTTGCGCGCTGGATTTTATGAAATGGCAGAATGTGTATGTCAGGCTAGAAAATTCCCTTTCTGCCCTTGGCCGTATCCACCAAAAGCATGGGTCCCATGTGTGAAGGAACCCTAATAAATCAATGAAACAATCTAAATTGTTTGAATTAAAAGATGTTATTGTATCGGCCTTTTCTTTAGAGAAAAGGCCGATAGATTCTGGCTTAACTCAGGAGGAATTAGATAATTCAGGCATACGTATTCCAAATGTAGATTATACTGAGGAAGGATTAAGGCAGGCAAGAGATTCTCGGTCTTTGATGAGAAAGCTGGTATTTAGCACACTTAGAGGACGAAATTGGGACGACCTTTCCTGGGGAGAGGCAGATGATCTGTCCTTATTATCTTTAAGTTACGTGAATGCACGGTATTACATCCAGTCGAAGCTGCTTATACCTAAAAATGCCGAAGATATTTTGAACCTTTATTGGAAAGATCTTAGGCGTTTGCCCAAAGGCCCTACTGGACGTTGGTTTTCCGGATTTTGGGATAGGTGTACAGAAGAACAAAAGCAAGCGATTAGCTTGTATGCTGAATTATTAGTTGAGATATATCCCAATTCTTATCAAAGTTCACTTCTTCCTTGGCCGATATTCGAAATAAAGAGTTGAAGTGGGAACTCTTTAGCTTCATCATTATATTCCGATATTCTAACTTGTCACTGGCACTTGGGGATACTGGTCTTAAGGAAAAGCTGTTGATCACTCCGTGATTACGTAATAATGAAGATCCCTGCTTTAACGTATGCTGATACCAGCAAAGTCAAGCCGTTTTTAGAATGGTTGGATTGTCGATATCTTGAGTCATGTAATATGGCTCAAGATATCGAACATTCTGTATTGGGCTATATTGAATATGAAGTATGGACTTATGAAGATCCTAAATCTTGGTTGCTTGATCGATATGCCCTGGATCAAATCGGACACGGCTTAAATGAGCCAGTATCATTGTTTTTGCCGATGATTCCTGTCGAATTGAAACAACGATCCCTGAAAGGTATGTTAAATATTTTTGAATTAATCTTTGAGCCCAATTTGCAAAATGAATTAGGTCATTTGAATGAAATAAACGAAGAGATGCCTTTAGCATCTGCATGTTACATGTGGTGGGAATATTCGAATTTTTATGTAGATGATTCAAATAAAGATGAATATAGAAATGAGTGTTTGAGGCTTTATGAATATTGTCTTAAATCTTCGAAGGCAGCTTTGCAAGAATCAGCTTTGCATGGTATAGGGCATGCTCCATGGACGATGAAGCCCCTTTTGAATGATTTACATCAATTGGTGCTAGATTATTTGAAATCAAGTTTAGTTCCTCGTCCAGAACTTGCAATCTATGCTGAGATTGCATTAAAAGGTGCTGTTCAGTAAATAATTAATAACTGTTGGTGGAGGTATCGTTCTCCTAGAATTTCCTCGATCTGTCTGAATAAAATCGTAAAACAGGCCTAGAAGAAGCCGCGATGGGGATTTTAGGATCGTTAGGATATTCTGTTTCTGTAAATTACTGCACAGGTTTTACGATATGAGATTCTTTGTTAAAGATTTGGAGAAAAGAAGCTATAAAATATTTTTATTTTCCGGTTGCACATTCATGTGTTTAAGTATAATCGGGTTGATTCTTGTAATTATTCCTGGGACGTCAGGTATTTTGTCGTCTCTCGATGAAAAAAAGATTGCGAATCCCCTGCTTGCAGCATGTCTTTTTGCCATTGAGGCTGCATGGAATATATTATATACAGTAATGATGATTTCAATGTGCATAGTTTTGTATTTTGAAAACAAAAAGGCGAGAGAGCGTCTTAAAAATTAGGAGATAGATTATTGCATCTTTAAACCATAGTTTGCATTAATTTTGTAAAGGAGCAGAGTGAAATTCGCTCTGCTCCTTTATTTTTAAGCATTGCTATCACCATAGAATGTACCAACGGCGTAATGACGGGCTATCTCTACGATGAGAGAACCGTCTGTGGAAACTAACCCATTCCGACCACAAAATATCTTCGTACTGTTATAATGGAGATCGTCTCCGAAGCAGAAAGGTTTAGTTTAATATGAGTGTGACACTTAAGCGATGAATGTAATTCAGAAGCAAGGGCTATATCAACTTGCAATTGATAGTATTTTTACACTTATCCAATGGAGTTTCATCGCAGCTGGTATTGTTCAATTGGATATAGATTCTTATCTGAAAATTTTACTCTCGATTGTCTTAGGCTTAGTAAATGGCCTAAAGCAAAGAAGCTACGAGCGGTTTGAAAAGTCGCTAGAACAGGGGGAGGCTAATAATGGCGTTGGAATCGAGATGATTCTTGCTGTAATCGCAATAATGATTTTTTACGTAATCTATTGTAGCACGATCCATTATTTGAATCCCGAGGGTAAGGAGTTGTGGTTAGAGGCGGGTATGCTATTTTTTATTATGCGTGGCACTCAATACATGGCCAAAAATATTGGAGTGTGAAATATTTTGATTCATTTGCTAGTATCGACTTTGAAATGGATATTTCTGGATGTGGCAATATTGAGTTTTGGAATACACTGTGCTGCTTTTGTAGTAGGATCGGCATTTCAAGGATATATCCGATCAGGTGGACCTCTGGTGGAGCCATTATATAGAGTATATGGCTACTCATTTTTTATAGCAATAGCTAGTGGATTAGCGTGGCTTGTCTTGGTATTAAAGGAATCGACTCAAAATAATAAGGCGGATCGTTCACGGGAACCGTAACGGAGCCAAAGGAGAGCATGTGGCGTTACGGGGCGAAGGTTGCGTTTGGCTTCATCTGCGACGATAGGGCTCCTCACAAGGGCCAAGAATGGATAGAATGAGATATGAAGGCTATCGTCGGGGTCGATCCTCTAGAGACCTATCGCCATGCGTTACGACTCCTGCTTCGGCTGCGTCCGGAGCCCCTCGGCCTCCGCTTCGTGCACGCGGTCGAGCCGCTCCACACCTTTTTACCGGCCGATCCCTCTTCGCAAGTCCCCTACCGCGCGATGCTTCAGGAGGCGCGAAAGGCTGGAGAGGCGGCGCTTGGGGCATTGAAGTCCGAATTCGAAGGACAAGGTCTGACCTGTGAGACCGCATTGGTGGACGGTTTTCCATCGCACATGCTGATCGCGGAAGCGGATCGGGAGCGCGCAGAATGGATCGCCGTCGGCGGCGGGCAAAAAGGCGCACTGGAAAATCTGTTTCTCGGGAGCGTGTCGCGAGGCGTGCTGACCGGCGCTTCGCAGTCGGTCTTGGTCGGAAAGGGTGAGACGGCGGGAGAAGGCCCGGTCCATGCGGTTTTCGCAACCGACCATTCGGAATACGCGGACGCTTGCGTTCAAAAGCTGCTGAATTGGAAGCTAGAAGGGTTGGGGCGAGTGCGCGTCGTGACCGCGTTGCCCCGAGGCATGTCGGAGCCTGAGACTCGCTCCGCGGTCGAGCGCAAGACCGTGCAAGTCGCGACGCAGTTTCGCGAGGCAGGCGTTGAGGCCGAGGTCTCGGTACAGGAGGGGGCGCCGAGCCAAGTGCTTCCCGAGGCGATGCGGTCGAGCGGTGCGGAGTTGATGATCCTCGGCGCGCAAGGCCACGGATTCCTTGAGCGGCTTTTGATCGGCAGCACCTCGCTGCAGCAAGTCGCTTCGGCTCCCTATTCGGTTCTCGTGGTACGGCGGTAACGGTCGACCGAATCGTGGGAGGACGTCAAGATCTCGAAGGCGGTTGCCCACCGCCCGAAAGAAGAGAACCCGTTGGGTTGATCGTGACGACGCGATGGAAAACCAGCGCCCTAGCGCGCGGGCTTCGGTTTCTCCGACCGCGCTTTGGTGCTCAAAAGTTCTAAGGCGCGGTCGAGTTTCGCGTTGGTGCGCTGCTCTTGCCAGACGGGGCCGACCCCTTCTTCATACCACGTTTGGATCACCACCACGCTTCGGTCGGAGGTCACCGTGAGTTCGGCGAGAGTCGTGGGGATCTTGCGTCCGCGAAGATCGAGCGTTTTTTTGCTGTGGCGCAAGCTGGCTTCGGCCGCGAGATCGGACTGGGGCGTGGAAACGGTGCCTTTCCAGGCGGGGAGCTCTTGCCGAGGGCTCAAGATCGGAATTTCGGGATAAAACTGGGTGCCTGCGAGTTGGCTGGCATAGAGGACGTCCTGTTTCCACACCAGCCGCGACGTTCCCAGAGGGCCGCTGAGCTCGTAGCCTGGCTGCCCCCCCACCGCAAGTGCGCGGGTGACTCGGACCGGCTCGACGAACGATTCGAGGTCGGCGCGGACGGCGTAGGTCCACTCACGACCTTGCGAGAGGGGAAAAAGACCCTCTTGCGAACGGCAGCCCACCAGAAGGGGGGCCAAGAGACCGAGGCAGGCGCTAAGACATTTCAAAGATCGAAAGAGCGACCGGAAAAAGAAAGCAGATGCCGATTCCCAGGCACCACAGGATGAGAAGAACGACGTTGAAATAGTATGCCGCTTGAGCGCTGGGAATATTCGCCTTTTTCGCCTTGTTCGCGTAGACCAGTCCCACGATCGGCCAGGGAAAGCAGCCGATGAGAAGTGTGAGCGCTCCGAAGACCCAAGCGAGAACGAGGTCGTTGCTGGTGGTCGAGTTGCCCGAAGCGTCGGAGCGGGGATATTGCGTCATCGTAGGTGGCTTCGACCAACTCTCCGGGCCCGAAGTCGGAGACGAAGACGCAGGCGAAGGCGAAGACGGCGGTGCTGGCCAGGCGGGTGGCACCGGCTCACTAGGCGGTTGCGGCGAAAAAGGGGCTGGCGCGGGCGTCGAGGGAGGCTCCGGGGAAAAGGTCGCCGAAGGCGGGGCCGGTTCGTGCGGCGGCAGCGCTTCGAGGGGATCCACAGGAGGCGCCGAAGGGGCCGGCGGTTCCGCGATCGGAGTCGAAGCGATCGGGAATGCCAGTCCGGGAACGCTCGCGGCCTGGACTTGAGCGCCGGTTTCGGTGTCCTCCAACTTCATGCTGGGCGTCAAGCGGCCTTGACGGATCCATTCGTTCAATAAGTCGAGATCGGCGGGGCCGTAACGTTCGCCGGTGTCTCCCAAAACGAAGTAAGGCATCGCTATTCAGTGTAGCCCGCGCGAGGCGGGCTTGCAAAGGGGATCAGCCTCGGCGGCGCGAAGTAAAGGCATCGAGGCAGCATTGAGCGACCGCCGCGAAAAGGTCGTCGCCGCAAAGACACGCGGCGCTGAGCGAGGCCGAGGTACCTTGGGCGTCGCTCGCGGTTCCGGTGACGGACACCATGCGCTCGCCTTGAGGGCCTTCGATTAACCGGATCTCCCCGAAAGTGCAACGGGTGCCGGGAAGCGCTTTTTCGAGAGCGGCGGCGGTCGCTTGCGCGACGGCGTTCAAGGCGCTTTGGAACGGTTCGCTGACCCCGCTTGCGATCTGGCCGTCCGCCATCAGCACGACCTGGGCGACCGCAGCGTCGGATTCGTCGGCGAAGACCCGGACCAGATCGATCTGCTCTTGAGAAGCCTCGGCCTCCGGGGCGGGCGGCTCCGAGGCGGGGTTTTCCGTTTTTTCGGCGGCGGCAAGCGATTTTTGCAGTTGGCACTCTTTGCTCGCCATGTTGATCAGGTTATCGAGCGTGGCGGCGTAGTGTACGTTCTCGCGCTCTTTCGTACGTTTGCCGCCGGTGAGCCCGATGCTGAAGCTGATCGGCTCGGCAGCTTCTTCGATGTAAAGCGCGCGCATGCGATCTTTGAGATTCTGTGCGAGCTCCTGCGCCTCGGCCTGAGTTCGAATCGAGCCGATCGCGAACTCGTCGCCGCCGTATCGGACCAAAAGATCTCGCGAGGGGTCGGTCTGTTCTTGGATCGATTGGGCCACCAGACGGAGCACCTTGTCGCCGACGATGTGTCCGTACCGTTTGTTGTAGGCCCCGAAGTGGTCCAAATCAATGAACAGTAAAGTGATCTCTCGTCCTTGTTTAAGGGTTTCGAGGCCCCATTCGCGTAGCCGGTCGCTCCAGGAAAGCCCGGTGAGAGGGTCCCACGATCGTCCCAACTCGCGTAGCAGCATATTCGCGGTGACGATGCCGAGGTAGATGCCGTCCCGTGCGACAGGGGCGAATTCGAGCCCTTCGCGCACAAAAACTTCGGCGACATGGCGGATTGGCGTGGAACTCTCGACGATCGTGCCGGTCGGTTCCATCGCCTCTTCGACGAGCGCTTCGTCCGCATGGCCGGCGAGACTTTCATGCGATACGAGCCCCACGATCCGGCCTGCTTGAAGGACCGCCATCGCGCGGAGACGATGGCCTTTCAGCAGGATCCGCGCCGAAGCGACGCGGTGCGCCGGATCGACCCAGACCGGAATCAGTTTCAACGTTTCGATGCCTTGCATGGGACCCGTTCGCCGAGCGAGACGACCCGGCAAAGGGAAGTCTATCAAGCTTTGTGCCCCTGAGTGCCGTAAAAAATACGAGTTTCCGTATCGCTCTGCCGGAAGTCGAACCTTGGGGATTATCTTTCTACGATCTGTTCTACGAGCGATTCGAGGAAAAGCGCGAACCCCTGTCGCGTCGCCGCGCATTCCCGAAGCGCACGTTCGAACCGAAGGGAGCGAAAGTAGACCTCGCCCGGCGTCTGATTCAGAAACCGCGCGACGTCCACCTCGCAAAGAGACGCTCCTCGAATCAATAGGTAGGCCCTCAGATCGGCGGAGGCGGTGGTGGAGACTGCCAAGGGGTGTTCCCCTGCGAAGCGGGCGATCCGTTCGCGAAGATCCCATTCGCCCGTATCGGCAAAAAAGGGGTTAAGGATGCCGCAAGCCCACAAGATTTGGCGCGGCTCGGTCCATTCGCTGCCTTCGAGCTTGAGCCGCTTAAGCGCGCCTAGCAGCGTGCGGCCGTTGCCGCGCATCTTCGAAGCCAGCAGGCGCATCAAACGCGGATCGAGACACAAGCCTTCGCGCTCGCTCATCTGCCGTAGTACTTGAAGACGTTCGTGAGAGGTCGCGGCGTGAAGCCCCACGATGTCCCATGCCCGTTTCCCGGGAAGGAAGGCGCGCATCTGGCGCGTCGGTCGCCCGGCGGTAAAGCTCAGCAGGGAGGGGTGACCCTGCCCGGCGCGGGCGGCCAACACGGCTCGTAGCGTCTGGCGCATCTTGGGCTTATCGAGCACTTCTTGCACGTTGTCGAGCAAGAGAGGGTGAGGCGAATCGAACTGTTCGGAGCGCCGCTCGCAATCGATCGCGTCGATGACGGGGCATGGCTCCAAACACTTGCTTTGGCGGCCATAGCTCACGGCCTGAAGGAGGTGACTCTTGCCCCATCCACTCGGGCCGACGATCGCGACGTTTTGTCGTCTTCCCGCGGCGAACAGCTGAACGGCTTCGATGGCGAGGACATTGGAAGAGACCGCTGCCAAAGACCCAAAATCCTCCGGGCTCGGTTCGAAGAGCAGCTCTGAGAGCCGGGGGACGGGTTCGATGAGATCGATGGCTTCGACAAACACGCTGCACCTGGGCCGCTGGCGAAGGGCACCTCACCGCTGCATCCAAAGGACATTCTCTGCCATTTCTGGGGGGATGTCAAACGGAAAGAGAGACAATCTCACCTAAATAAAAGGAGATTTCTCTTGAAATCGATGATTTCCTCTAGAAAGCTCGAAAACGAATAAATTTTCTTACGTCGGTTATCCACAAGTTTTCCACTACTTGTGCTCAAGAGTGGGCCACATTTTGTGGAAATCGAAGTGCGGACTAGTCTGTGTAGTGTGACAAGTTAGGCAGGGTGTTTGGCCTACTTTGGGCATCTTGACCTGATAGGGGCGAAGGGAGTGGCGCTCGCCCGCGCCGTGGCAGCTTTCGCATCCGACGTCGGTGAGATGGGGGGTTTCGGCCCGGGAGCGAAAGCCGCCACGCTTGTCCAATCCGACCACGTGGCACCCTACGCAATCCGGGTCCCAGTCATGCGTGTCTTTTTCGAGTGTCGCGAGTGCGCGGGCATGCGGGCTCTTTTTCCACACGTCCATCGCTTGCTGATGACAGCTTCCACAACGTTCGTTGCCAGAGAACGCTTCGCTCGCGGTGCGAGGAACTGCTTCAAGGAGCCGTTCTTCGCGGACGCGTTCTTGATACACCCCGTAAATCGCGGTCAAGGTCGGATCGGCCGCGTATTCGGGGCCAAGAGGCAGAACGCGGTATTCGGGAGGCGCGTCGCCTCGATAGCGAAGGAGGACGAGGGAGCGCCCTTGATCGCCCGGGGTGGTCAGCCAGGTCCTTCCCACCGAGTGCGCTCGGAGGGGGGGCTCCCCGCTCGAACGGTAAACCACCAGGCGCAATGCGGGCAGCTCCCGCGCGAGGTTTTCGGCGACCCCCAGGGGCGCGTGGAGTAAGAGCGCGGGCCAGAGCCCTTGTTCCCGCGCGGCGTCGACTAACGCTTGCGCGGCCGGCAGGGCGTCCGTCTCATGCGCGCCGCCGACCAGAAACGGCCCGCATACGCGATGGCGAGGAATCGAAAGCTCGGAGGGCGCTTCGCCGAGGAAGGCGTCTCCGGCAAGGCGGTTGAGGGTTAGGACGTTGCCCTCGCCAAGGGCGATCTCCTGAGAGGTCAGATGGATGGCGTTGATGCCCATGGCGGCGAGTCCTTCCGCGATCGTCTCGGCTTTCAATTCGTCTTGGCGAAGGTGGCCCACGACGAATCCGCCGGTATCGAGCACGACGGTGCGAGCGGTCCGGTAAGCGCGGATCGCGGTGGCTCGGCGGAGCAGCCCTCCGGCCATCGGCTTGGTGCATCCGCACGGAGTGAGGGTGCCGGCCAGGTTGCCGGAAACGAACACGGTCACGGGCTCTTCGCCGCTTCTTGGCCAAAGCGAGGCCGCGAGGCCTGAGACGGCGATGCCGATCGCCGAGAGCCGCGCGAGTCTCACGGGACATCCCCGCGAACCGGGACCAGGATCTCCGGTTGAGTGGGATCCCCGGTGCGAATCGTGAGGCGCGCCTGAAAGCGGCCTTTCGGTGCGCCCGGGCGATACGTTACGCGAACGCGGTATCGCCCGAGGTTTAGCTTCTCGACTTGGGCGTTCAGATAAGGGCTGTCGCTTTCGACTTGTTGGACCTCGAAATCCTTGTTCCCCGGTCCGATGAGAAGGAACTCGGCGGTGGTATCTCGCTCCAAGCGGCCGAGATACAGCGTCGAGGGTTGGGCGATGACGCCTTGATGAACGTAAAAGCTGTGCGTCAGGACGGTGAAGTGGGGATCGAGCGTCCCGATCGTGAGCGAGACCATCATGCGCGGGAGCGGTGGCGCTTGAGGCACCGTGATCGTGAAGCGGTAACCCTCGTATCCATCAAGCGCGAGCGCGGGGGGCACGGGGCTTTTTCGCATGGCGAACGTCACGTCGCCTTCGATGCCTGAGAGTTGGGCGGAGCGAGGCGAGAGATCGTACCCTTTGGGGACGAGAAGGTAGACCTCGAGCGGTTTGCCGGGTGTAAACCGTACGTTTTCACCCTCTTCCATGACAAAGGCGTAGCGCGGGCGGATGGTGACTCGCACGGGGATCTCGACCATCGCGCGATTCGGATCGTTCGTGAGGAGCACAAGCCGTTTGGAGAGGTCTTTGTTGAATTCGCGCGTGTCGACTTGACCTTCGAGGGTCGCGGTTTCCCCGGGAGCCAGCACGCCTCCGGAGACGCCGGTGATGCACCCGCAATCCGGTTTGACCAGGAACGACAGAGGGGTTTTACCGGGATTGCGCAACGCGACCGAGAAGGGAACGCGCTCCGATTGAACGACGGGGCCGAGTTCGATCGCCTGAGAGGCCAGATCGAGTTGGGGCCAAGCGATCCGCGGCCGCTCGTTTCGGTTCAGTGCCTCGCGGATGGTGGTGGCGATTTCGAGGTTCTTCCGCGCGAGAAACGTTTCGTACAGATTCGCCGCGACGGGCTCTTGGGATTCCCAAGCGCGACGGGTGACGGCTTGGCCGAAAATCTCGTTCTCCTCGACGCCCAAGGCAAGCCCGATGCAATACGACAGCGCGTGGGTCCAACGCAGGCGCTTTTGGGCGACGGTGAGTTTCGGATCGTTCCAGAGATGCCCCTCGACGCGTCCGTTTTCCAGAGATGCCCCAGCCTTGCTTGGCTCGGCGGTCCAACCGAGGCGGATGCGAGGAGGTTCTCCGGGCGAGAGATCTAAGGAGGTCCCGAGCGTTCCCCATGCTTGGGGCGCGGCTTCGATCGCTTGGGCTAGGACCTGCCGGTCCAGTTCGCTTTCCGGAGGCGCGACCGCAAGCGGCAGCCGGAGAGCCGGAAGAAGCGGCGAAGTCGCCGTTCCGGCCTCGATCGCTTGAAGGGTTCGGCGAAAGTCGGCGCTTGCGCCGGGGGGCGGGCAAAGATCGACGTTCGGGGCGGCCCCTTGAAACGATAACAGGGCGAGAAAGGCGGTGGCGGCGAGCAAATTCCCCATGGTCTTGATCTCAGGCGGGGCGAATCCGGCCTGATACGAACGCCCCTTTTGAATAGAGGGTCGGATCCCTTCCTTCGTTCATAAAAAAAGGACCTTTCTGCTGCTAAGGGGAGAGCAAACGCAACAGGAGGCCCGGAGTATTGTAGCCGAGGTAACACGCTTCAAGACACGCCCAGGGAAGTGTGTTCTTGCGGTGTTTCGCGCAAAAATGCCGATATCTTAAGATTTCGAAGAGGAGGTCTTAGGTTCTGAGGAACCGGAGGAGGCGCTCGGTTGACGAAGGGATGCTTCGATCAGACTGTCGATCTCTCCCTCCAGCACTCCCGTGACATTGGGGTTCTCAAAGCCGGTGCGATGGTCTTTCACCAGCGTGTAGGGTTGCATGACATAGCTGCGGATCTGGCTTCCCCATTCGGCGGGGCCGAAATCTCCGCGAAGCGCTTTCATCTGCTCTTCGCTTTGAGCTCGCTCCAGTTCCGAAAGTCGGGCAAGGAGCACCGTCATCGCGTAGGCGCGGTTCTTGTGCTGGCTCCGCTCGTTTTGGCAGGTCACGACGATGCCGGTGGGCAGATGCGTGATGCGCACCGCGCTCTCCGTTTTGTTGACGTGCTGCCCGCCCGCTCCGCCCGCGCGGAGCGTCTCGACCTTGAGATCGTCGGGATTAATCTGCACTTCGCTTTCTTCGATTTCGGGCAGGACTTGAACCTTGGCGAAAGAGGTGTGACGTCTTGCGGATGCGTCAAAGGGAGAAATGCGTACCAAGCGATGCACTCCGGCCTCTACACGGAGGAACCCGTATGCGTTCTCGCCTTTGATCAGCATGTTGACGCTACGGATGCCGGTGATGTCGCCCGGGGTTTCGCTGAGGATCTCGACGTCGTAGCCTTTGCGTTGAGCCCACCGCAGATACATCCGTTGCAAAATCGAGGCCCAGTCGCAGGCTTCCGAGCCTCCCGCGCCCGCGTTGATCTCCATCAGTGCGTTTCGCGCGTCGTGTTCGCCGCTTAGCAACGTGCGCAGTTCATATGCGTCAAGCTCGGCTATAAAATTGAGCGCGAGCCGATCGGCTTCGCGTTCGAGTTCGTCGTTCGGCTCGTCACGCAGCATCTCATAGAATTCGCGAAGATCCGTTTCCGTTTTGAGCAGTCGCTGGAGTGGTTCGACCGTGCCTCGCAGCCGGGAAAGGGTTTGAAACGAACGATTGGCGCTGGCGGGGTCGTCCCAAAACTGGGGCTCCGCCGAAGCAGCCTCAAACGCTTTTATTTGAGATAAAAGTCCATCCAGGTCAAAGATGACCTCCGATAGCGTCCAGTCGCCCACGCGACTTAGACAGCGCTTCCTGCTGCTCAATGTTCAGCATGCGAGGAAGCATACCCGCTTCGGGGTGACGAAGGCTCGCCACCCCGTACGGCTTTCGAAGCCCAGGGCTTCTTATTGCTGTTGCAGGTCCTGACCGGACATCAACTGATCGAGCGTCATTTGCAAGCGCGGATCCGGCGTCATCATGACCGCTTCCATGCCTTTCGGATTCGATTCGATATACTTGGCGCGCTCTTCCATCGTGCGAAGCGCGGCCAGTTCGGTCAAAAATTTCGTCGCGTCGGCTTGGTACTGCGCGATCTCTTCGGCCGTGGGGGGCGGCATTTGCGGCGGCTTCTTGTCTTTACAGCCCGTCGCGACGACCCCAAATACTGCGAGGCCCGCAATGGCCATCGCGATGTGTTTGTTCATTGTCATCCTAAAGTGCTCCTTCCTATCGTTCGCATCTCGACAACGCCCATACAGACTGGACTCTGTCTCGCTAAAGCGTAGCACGTTATTGTGAATGATGTTTTGCGCAAACGCAAACGAAACGTGCAATATAAAGACGAATGATGGGAGGCGGAGGATGCGTTCTTAGCCGGATCCGTCGTAAAAGCACGGGCTAGAGGCGGGGCGGTAAGCCCCATACATTCGGCGTCGATCGCGTTCTTCGCGTAGAGCGTGTCCAAGCGCTTCGCGGTTCTTTTTCAATCCATCCATTAGGCGCGCGTCGGCTTGTCGAACCCTGACGAAAAGCGGCTGGTCTGCGGGAGAGAGCCCGCGAGACTCGAGGCGATTTAAAAGCACGCCCCGCTGTTTGAGAAGTTCGTCGAACGTCTCCCAGTGTTCGCCACGCTGGGCTTCCTCGAGCGCGAGCGTAAGAAGCAGGATCGTTTCGAGAGGAGAAGAGGCCATCGTGAGGTTCCTAAGCCGCAAGCGGCGTCGCCGGGTTGCGTTCGATCGTCGCCCAACTCTCCCGCAAGTCGCTCATCAACTTGATGCAGCGGCCGAGCGGCTCCGCGTCGTCGTGCAGGTTGCACATGACCAGTTCGTTCAGCAGATAGCTGTAGAGCGAAAGAAGGTTCTTGCTAATCTCTCCGCCTTGGTCCATATCCAAGCACGACATCAACTCCATGAGGATGCGTTGCGCGCGCTGAAGATTCAGGTTCTGCTTTTCACGATCACCCTGCTCGATCGCGTGACGGGCGGCCTCCATAAAGCGCATGGCGCCATCGTAGAGCATGATCACAAGCTGAAGCGGAGAAGACCCTTCGATCGCGTGCTTTTGGTATTCCTGAATGTGTTTTCCGTATGACATCGCTCGATTTGCGGGAGACGCTGAAGATTATCGGGGCGTTTCGCCGGGAAACTCTAGGGGGGGTGGGTGGAAATCAAGAGGCTTTCTTAGCTTCGAGTAAAATGAAAAAATGCCCTCCTCACTCGAGCTCCTCAAGCGCCGGCTCGCCGAGACGAACGCGCTCTCCTCCGCGATCTCCCTGATGGGCTGGGACCAGCAGACGTATATGCCCCGAGGTGGCGCCGAGGCGCGCGCAGAGCACCTGGGTCTTCTGAGCCAGATGGCTCATGAGATTTTTGTCAGCTCGGAAACGGGCGAGCTTCTGGAGAAGGCGCAGAGCGAAGCCGAGTCCGAAGAGGACCGGGCGCTTCTTCGGGTGGTCGGGCGCTCGTATCGGCAATCGACCAAGCTGCCGGTGGCATTGGTGGCGGAGAAGTCTCGGCTGAGCGCCCAAGCGCATGAGGCGTGGGTGGAGGCCAAGGAGGCGTCGGATTTCAAATCGTTTGCCCCTATTTTGGAGCGGATGTTCGAGATCGCGCGAGAGGAGGCCGAACATTTCGGCTACGAACATCATATTTACGACGCGCTGCTCGATCTCTACGAAGAGGGCGCGACGGCGGCGGAGTGTGAGGCGATGTTCGCCGAACTTCGCGGCCCGCTGATCGAATTGGTTCGGGCAATCCAAGAGAGCGGGCGACAGACCGATGATCGGTTCTTGACCGGTGATTGGCCGCGCGACAAGCAGGCCGATTTCACGGAGCTTTTGGTGCGAGGGATCGGCTTTGAGATGAGTCGCGGCCGCCAAGACGTCGCGCCGCATCCGTTTTGTACGAACTTCTCGATCAACGATGTACGGCTGACCACGCGCTTCATGCCCAATCTCACCTACGCGATCTTCGGATCGCTGCACGAGGCGGGACACGGTCTGTACGAGCAAGGCTCGCCGCAGGCGTGGGACCGCACTCCGCTGGCGGGCGGCGTGTCGCTGGGAATCCACGAGAGCCAGTCGCGGTTTTGGGAGAACATCGTCGGGCGCAGCAAGCCGTTTTGGCAGCATTATCTGCCCGAACTCCAAAAAACCTTCCCGCAGCTTTCGGGCGTCGATCTCGCCACGTTCTACCGCGCGATCAACCGGGTCGAGCCTTCACTCACGCGCGTCGAGGCGGACGAGGTGACGTATAACCTGCATGTGTTGATTCGTTTCGAGATCGAGTGCGCGATCCTGACCGGTAAGCTCAGGGTGAGCGATCTGCCCGAAGCGTGGAACGCGAAAATGGAGGAGTATCTCGGGGTGACGCCGCCGGACGACGCTCGGGGCTGTTTGCAAGACGTGCACTGGTCGATGGGTTCGATCGGTTACTTCCCGACTTACACGATGGGCAATCTTCTCAGCTTCCAATTTTTGGCCGCGATGCAGCAAGATCTTCCGGAGACCGACGCGTTGATCGCCGAAGGACGGTTCGAGCCGATCCTCCGGTGGCTTCAGGAAAAGATCTACCAAAAGGGGAGTTCGGTGCCGCCGAAAGAGCTCGTGTTGCAGGTGACCGGCAAACCGATGGGCGCGTCGGACTATCTGGCGGGAATCTGTCGTAAGTATGAGGACATCTATGAGTTGGATCGTGCGCCCGTGAAAGCCTAAGGCACCTAGTTTCGAGTTATGGCGACCCCGCTTGAGCAACTGTGGCAGCTGTTTCTGGTCGACGAGAAACTCGTCGAAATCCAGCGGCAAGCCGCTGCGCTTGATGTCGGTCAGAGTTTGCGCGCACGGCTGAAGAAGCTTGAAGAGCAGTGGGAAGCCGGGAACGGAAAGCGCGCCAAAGACCTCACCGCCGAACTCAACGACCTCGAATTGCGCCGCAAGGGCACCCAGGAGAAGATCGCGAAATTCGAGGGGCAGCTCTATGGTGGAAGTGTCACTAGTCCGCGCGAGGTGGAAAACCTCGAGAAAGAGATTCAAATGCTCAAGGGGCAGGTCGAAACCTCGGAAGAGCGCAGCCTCGAGATTTTGGAGATCTTGCCGGAGCTACAAAAAGAGGCTGACGCGCTCGAAAAATCGATGGAAGAGCATCGAAAAGCTCTGGAGGAGCGGAAGAAGCGCGCTGTACAGGAGCGCGCTTCTTTGGAGGCGTCCTATAAGGAGCGGGCGGCGCAACGAAATGCCCTTAAAGCGCATGTTGAGCCGGGGCTATTGGCCAAATATGAGGCGATCCGCAAGGCGCACGGGGGGCTCGGGATGGCGCCGGTCGTGAAGCAGAGCGCCTGCGGGCGATGCGGGATGCAGCTTTCCGAGCGCTTGCTTGTCGCAACGCGCGAGGGGCGTGTGGTGACCTGCGAGGCGTGCCACCGAATCTTGTTCAACCTGGAGGCCGAAGGATGAGACGTTGGATGATCGCGGGTCTTTTGGGCGCGCTCGCGCTGGGATGCGCGAAACAGCCCTCCGGTGGGTCGGGGACGACGTTCACGCGTGTGCTGATCACCTTGCGCGTGAATCGCGAAATCAACCCCAATTACGTTTACCTCGTCGGACTCAACCCGTCGAAAGAGGTGAACCCCACCGTCCAAGGGCCGGTGCCAGTGATCACACCTCCCTGGGGGAACGGCTTTTTGGCCGGGAATGCGACGCATTTCGTACGCTGGGACCCGTTGCAGTCCCCCGAATTCCTGTTGTACAAGTTCCGCGACGCCAATCTGATCGAATACTTTTTAGTGGGGACGCCGGTGTCTTTTCAGGAAGTGAGCCCTGGAACCCAGCAGTTGCAATTTGAATTGGATCTTTCGCAAATCGCGCCGACCGTGGCCGAAACGAACCAACTCGTCTCACTCCAGTTGAACTTCTTTACGATGGACCGGGTGCCTCAAGGGGCCACGGGCTCGAAAGTGTGGGACGCGCTTGGAAACAGCCTGCTCCCGAGTGAGATCAACGAGTACATCACGATTCCGTTGACCGGCAGCGGAGTGTATACCAACAACTCGTTCCTCGATCTGGAGCCAAGAGGAGACGTGGCGGATCCTGACCTTGATCTCATCGATTGGACCGTCGAAGTGCGCCGCCAAGGCGCGTAATCTCTCCCTTTCCCAACTGGCAGCGGGGTGTATACCAACAGCTCGTTCCTCGATCTTGAGCCGAGAGGAGATGTGGCGGATCCCGACCTCGCTTTCGTCGCTTGGACCGTCGAAGTGCGCTGCCAAGGCGCTTAACCTCCCCTCTCCAGTCGGCAGGGGGGTGCCAACAGCTCGTTCCTCGATCTTGAGCCGAGAGGAGATGTGGCGGATCCCGACCTCGCTTTCGTCGCTTGGACCGTCGAAGTGCGCTGCCAAGGCGTGTAACCTCTGCCTTTCCCAGCCGAGTTTTGGCATTTTGGTCTCATGTGGCGTTATATAAAAGAAGAGGCTGATGAGAGATGGCCATGCCGATTCGGCTGGAGTTGCTCGGCACTTTTAAGCTGAGCATCGGGAAAACGAACTTAAGCAAGCTTGAGACGGTACAAACCGCCGAGTTGCTCGCGTTGCTTGCATTGTCTCCGGGGCGTTGTTTTTCGAGGGAGGAGCTTGCCGAGCGGCTTTGGGAGGAAGGGGCCGTTTCGGCCCGGCGGCATCGTTTGACTCAGGCGCTTTCGGTACTTCGGCGCCTTTTCGAAGAGCATGGGATGGAAGAGGCGCTGACAAGCGATCGAGCCTCGGTGACGCTCAAGTCCCAGTCCATCCAAACCGACGTTCAGGAATTTCGTTATCTGGTCGACCTTGCCAAGCGGGAGCCCCGCCCGCTCCGTAAAATCGAGTTGCTTCGAACGGCGATCGGCATATATCGGGGAGACCTACTTTCCGGGCACCACTCGGAATGGGTCGAAGAGGTCCGTTGGGGGCTGGCGTCGGATTATCTGCTTGCGCTTCGCGAGCTTGCCCTCGCATATGAGGAGGCGAATGATTTCGACGGGGCGATCGACTGCTACGCGCGCGTCGTGTCGGTCGATACGCTCGATGAGAGCGCCCAT
Organism: bacterium; assembly: GCA_037189405.1. GTDB lineage: Bacteria > Armatimonadota > Fimbriimonadia > Fimbriimonadales > Fimbriimonadaceae > JBBCJD01. The sequence goes on along the minus strand of JBBCJD010000003.1, from coordinate 31,304 downwards.
TGCGATCTGATGGAGGCGATGCTGCACGCCGGGCGCGTGACGAGCGTGCTTCGCCAGTTTTCACAGTTGGAACAGCTGCTGAAAGAGGAGCTTCGTTTAGTGCCGGGAGAGCGGGCGCAAGCGCTGTTGCGAAAGGCTAAGAAGCTCTCCTCGATTGATCGGCCGCGGCTCCGAAAGATTCCTGAGGCTGTCCCGGAGACGGAGGTTGCGGCTCGGGTTCCGAGCCGGTTGCCCGCTTCGTTGACCCGGTTTTTTGGCCGAGAAGAGGATATTCAGCAAGTTCTGTGGCTGCTCAAGGGCGGAGAGCGGAGATTGATGACGTTGACGGGACCCGGGGGAACCGGAAAAACCCGTTTGTCGATCGAGGTGGGCCGCCGTGCGGAGGCGGAGTTGGGCGCTCGATTTGTCTTTGCCTCTTTGGCGAACGCCGAAGACGAAGGCACCGCGCTTGATGCGATCTTAGGCGCATTCCATCTGAGTCGTTCGCCTCGAACGGGCCAGCGGGAGCAGTTGATCGAGGCGTTGCAGCACGATCCTGCGACATGGCTGATTCTGGATAATTTCGATCGGGTCGTTTCTCTGGCGGCGGCGATCGTGTCGCCGCTTCTCGAGCGCGTGCCCTCGCTTCGCGTCGTCGCGACCTCGCGGCGGCGGCTGAATCTCACCGAAGAGCTGGAGATCCCGCTGCGCCCGCTTCCGGTGCCCGGTGAGGCCGTCTCGTTGGACGATCTCTATCGCTATCCCAGCGTGCAACTGTTTGTGGACCGGGCTCAAAGCGCGAGCCGCGATTTTCGGATCCATCCCCAGAATGTCCGGGAGGTTATCGAGCTTTGCCGCGGACTGGAAGGGGTGCCTTTGGCCGTCGAGCTTGCTGCGGCATGGACTTCGGTGTTGAGCCCGGCTCAGATGATCGAGCAGCTTCAAGACCGATTTAGCCTGCTCGTCAGCCAGCAAACCAATCGTGAGGATCGCCATAAAACGCTGTGGGCGACGATCGAGTACAGCTACCATCTGCTGACGCCGGAGCTCCGGCGTGCCTTTCGCCGGGTGGCCGTGTTTCGCGGTGGCTGGACCACCGAAGCGTTTCGGGACGTCTGCGAGGATCCTGAGCCCGCTTTAACGATGGCGCAGCTCTATGAGCGTTCGCTGATTTTGGTCGAAGAGGAACAGCTTGGAGGCGTGCCGAAAATGCGCTACCGGATGCTCGACTCTTTGCGCGAATTCGCTTGGGGCCAGCTCGGAGAAGAGGAGCAGCAAGCGCTCGCTGCGCCGCATGCCGCCTATTTCGCGCGGTTGGCCGAGGAGTCGCAGGCGCAGTTGGTATCTCACGACCAGGAAGTCTGGCTCGCTCGGTTGGGAATGGATCTCGGCAATTTCTTGCAGGCCCTCGAATGGTGTTTGGCGCGTCATCAGGCACGGCTGGGATTGCAGATCGGGGCGGCGCTTGCGCTCTTTTGGGAGTTTCGCGGCTATTTCGCCGAAGGCAAAACATGGCTTCGGCGCCTGTTAAGCTTGGGTTCCGACGAAGATGTCCGCGCCTTACGAGCCAAGACGCTGATCGGTTACGGGCGCCTCGCCTGGTATCAGTCGCGGTACAACGAAGCGTTCGAGGCGCATCAGGAGGCGCTGGAGTTTTATCGCGATCTGAATCAGGACGAAGGGGTTGCCGAAGCCCTCTACAACCTTGGTATTACGACGCTTCGCCAATCCCGCTTCGAAGAGAGCGAACGCTATATTCGGGAGAGCCTGCGCCTTGCGACCACCGGCCAAGATCGTTTGGGGATGTCTCGGGCCTTTTTGAACCTCGGAAATTTGGCGCTGGAAGCCGGAGAGCCTCAGCAGGCTTTGGAGCACTATGAAGAGAGCCGGAGCCTCGCTCGGCAGATCGGAAACAAAGAGCGCGAGCTTTATGCGCTGAACAATCTGGTGAACGTTGCACGGGAGCTTGGGCTTCTCGAGCTCTCCGCGGCGTATCTGGACGAATGCCTTCGCCTCGATCGGCAACTTGGAAGTCAACTGCCCCATACTCTGACGGCGATGAACCTCGCCAGCGTGTGCCTTTCGCAAGGAGACGACGAGGGAGCCTTCGAACATGCGTCCCAAGGACTTCGAGCCCATCAGGAGAACCAATCGTGGTTCTCGATGCAGAGCAGCCTTTTAACGCTGTGCCAAATTGCAGTCCGCCATAAGCAATATATGAGCGCGTGTAAATTGATAGGAGGCATCATTGCCCTGAGCGATCAGATCGGATACCCTCTTCCCCCGACGCTGCGACGCAGTTTCGATGCATTGGGCGTAGAAATAAGAGACCTGATCTCCGAAGAAGAGTTTGAGGCATGGGTGGCGGGCGGAAAAGTGATGGATTCCGTCGAAATCGTCGATTTTGCGACGGAATGGAGTCATCTCTGCGGTCTGGAAACTGACGATCGACCTCGTTCTTACCCATCCTCAAATCCTCTTTGAGAGTCTTTTGATCTTCACTCTCTACAATGGGAGCGTGATCGAGATTCCGTCCGAATCGAACTCGGACTGGAGGATGTGAACTTATGAATCGAAATCGTGCCTTTACACTGATCGAGCTTCTCGTGGTGATCGCGATTATCGCGATTCTCGCTGCGATTCTCTTTCCCGTTTTCGCCCAGGCCAAGGAATCGGCGAAGAAATCGGTTTGCCTTTCGAACGTGAAGCAGATCGGTCTCGCCATTCAAATGTATGGTGCGGATTATGACGATACTCTGGTCCCCGACGCGATGGCAGCCAGTCCCTTTAGCTTTACTGCCGTGCAAGTCAATGCATTATTGGATCCATATATAAAAAATCGAGGTGTTTGGAAATGCCCTTCATATCCCACGCTTGAAACGAATCGAACGATCGGAATGAACTGGAATATCGGGCGCTATATTGTCGCGGGGGGAAGCACGGTTCCCTACACCTTTTCCGATTTTCAATTTCCGGCAGAATTAATCGCGATGTCCGACTCGAAGCCGTTCTCTTACACGAGTACATCGAACTATATCAATGATCCGCGCGGCGGGGATGTGTGCGCGGCGGTCAAAGATCTGGCGAACGGGATCGCTTTGGATGCCGTGAAAGCGATCGCGGCGCGAGAGCCGTTCGTGCGCCATACGGGGCCTTCGTCGAACTACGCTTTTGTGGACGGCCACGCAAAATCGTTTCGTCCGGCGCAGACGTTGAGCCCTTACAACTATTGGAAGATCGACCGGCCCGAAATGCCCGCCGTGAACGGAACGACGTCTTGTGGCCTGTATTAAATCAGGCCGGCCCGCTCCTTTAGGAGCGGGCGATTTTTCGGCTTTGATCGGCATGGTCATGTGCCGCCGAAACGATGTTTGGGAGTAATGTATCGATGAATCGAATCCACCACCATCTGGCCGGGACGTTTGGCGCGCTGCTGCTTTTCGGGGGAGGGATCGGCCAAATTGCCCCGGCACCTGCCACTGCTCGACTGGAGTTGTCCGCGACGCGCCTCGATTTCGAAGGGCAGCGCGCGGGCGGTATGTTCTACATGCCGACGAATCTGACGCTTTCAATCCAGCGCCCGGAGGGCGTCCATCGCGAGCCGGCCTATCGCGCCAAGCCGCTCTACGGCGAATTAAGGCTTGGGGACGGCCCCCACGCGCGCTATATTCTCGCCCTGGACGAGCCCGAATCGGGCGAGGCCAAGATCTATCTGGATCGGAACCGAAACGGGGATCTGACCGATGACGGGGACGGGGCTTGGCCCGTCAAGGAAGCCGGCGAAACCGGAGACCACTATCGGGGCACGTTCGTGCTCCGCGCTTCGTGGGGCGCAGGCTCGTCCGAAACGTCGCATGGAAGCTACGGACTCAATTTTTATCGAACGCCCGGGCGATCGGGGCTCGGCTATTACCGCGCCGCGGCTCGGGTGGGCCACATCGAGTTCATGGGCACGGCCTATGAGGTGACCTTGATCGAAAACGACAACGACGCGCTGTTCGACAAGACGTTCGATCCTGCCGTCTCGACGCCTCCGACCACTAAGCCGGTGTGGCTGCTTCTCGACGGGCGGCAGTACGACATCCGGGGCACATTCGTGTTCAACGGCGTCAACTGCCTCGCCAAGGCCAGCGCGGACGGTTCGGTGCTCACGCTGTCTCCCACCTACGAGGTGATTACGATGCCGCGCCCGACCGAAAGGCCGGTCGGTTTGCTAGAGAACGGAAAGGTCGCTCCGGATTTCGAGGTGGTCGCGTTTACGGGAGAAAAACTCCGACTCTCGGACTTTAAGGACCGCATCGTGATTCTCGACTTTTGGGCCACCTGGTGCGGCCCTTGCATCCGCTCGATGCCTCACTTACAGCGCGTGTATCAAGAGGTCAAAGGGCAAGGGGTCGTGGTGATTGCGGTGAACGTGAACGACGATCAGAAACTCTTTGAGCGATGGGTCGAAAAGAACCGCTCCAACTATGGGTTCACGTTCGCCTACGATCCGGCGGGACGGGAAAGCCCGAGCATCGCCCAGAGGCATTATCAGGTGCGCGGGATCCCGGCCACGTTCGTGATCGGAAAAGACGGAAAGATCGTCGGTTCGGTGTCGGGTTATCAAGAGGGGGACACCTCGCTTGAAAAGATCCTTGCGACAGTGGGTGTCGAGACCCGGAGCGTCGCGCCTCTCCGGCGCTTGAATGCGCAGCTTGGCGGTCTCTAGAGAATCCTCTCCGGAGCGCAATTTAAATAGAGAAGGGGATCGGCTCGCATGAGCCGATCCCCTTCGGTTCTTCGGAAGAGAATCCGCTTAGAAGCGGACCTGGGCTCGAAGGATGCCCACGTGATAGTCCTTGGCCAGCGTGCCGTCGTCGAAGATTTCGTACGCGGCGGTCAGACGCAGGTTCTGGTTGATGAAGTGGTTGAAGGCGAAGCCCCAACCCGTCACCGCGTCACCCGACGTGTTGTCGTTGCGATCGAACTGCTGGTAGCGGAACGCGAGCTGGTTGCGCTCGTTGAAGTTGTAGCCCACGAACACGTGCCAGCCGAGCATGTCCTGACCGGTCAGGCCCGGGTCGGCCGAAGCGTTCGGGATGCGGTCGTGGCCGAGCATGATTTCGCCGCGAAGGATCAGATCCTTCAGACCGCGATACTCGCCGTCCAGGTAGAAGAAGCGTCGGTCGATCTTCGGCGAAACGGTCACGCCGTTATCGTCCGAAAACGCAGGGCGCTCGCCGATCAGCGTGCTGAGTCCGATCGAGAAGTCGTCCTTCTTGATTCCCAGGCGCGCATAGCCGGCGAGGGCGTCGCCCACACCGGGAGCGAGGTTCGCTTGCTCCTTGTCGCCGGTGGTCAGCGCATTCACGAGACCGACCTCGAGCGTGCCGCCTCCTTCGAACTTGTGCTGGACCGACACGCCGCGGCTGCGGACGTTGTTGAACATCGTGTCGTTATAGATCGTGTACTCGGGGAACTCGCGATCCTCGGAGCCGTACGAGACTTCGTAACCGAGCGGGAGCTTGAACTGACCCGCTTGGAAGCGAAGGCCGCTCTTCGGCTCGATGTAGCGCATCCACGCGTCGCGCAGATCCGCCTTGTCGCGGCCCGTGCCGGTCGCGAAGTCGGCCGTGATGGAGCCCCAGGTGTTCTCGTTCACATGGACTTCGTAACCCATCTCGGCGCGTCGCACTTGAAACGCCGCGTTCGTGCCGCCCGATTTGTCGGTCTCGGTGTAATCAAGCTGCACGAAGCCCTTCAGGCGCGACTTCTTTTCGAATCCGCCGCTCGATTGTCCGCCCGATTGGTAGGACGCGAGTGCCATCTGCTGGCCGTCGATCCAGGAGCGGATCGCGAGGATCGCCTCTTCGTTGCGCTTCAGGCGCTTGTTGATCTCGGCGAACTGCTCCACGAACTTCTGCATCTGCGCGACGACCGCATCGTTGTCCGAGCCCGACTCGATCGACAACTTGCTCATCTGCTGCGTGATCTCGTTGGCCTGCCCTCGGAGCGCGGTATTGGACGCCTCGATCTCGCCGAGCACGATTTGAGCCTCGCGCTTCTTCTCTTCGACCGTCTTGCCCTTCGCATCCTCTTTCAGAAGCTTTTCGGTGGCCTCCAGGGCCTTGGCTTCGGTGTTGACCGCGGCATCTTCCGCGAGTAGGATAGCGGGTAGGCAGGTCAAGGCCATCGCGGCCATGAATCCCATCTTTTTGTACATATTCGGTTAACCTCTTACTCTTCTCCCCCAGGGTTTATACTGATCGAAACTGGATGGCAGTTTCCACTTTTTTAGCGCCCATCGACCGATTCTTCGCGTAAAAATGCGTAAAATAGCCGCGAAAAGGGCGGGGAACTTCCTCTTTTAGATTTGCGTAAGGGTGCGATGAAACGCCCGGAGCTATCGGCCATGAAACCATTGAAGGAGACGCGTTATCGATTCCCAGACTCCCATTGACGCGCCGTCTGCGGGGCCGGGAGTCGCCGCATTGCAAGTCGAAACGCTCGATAAGTCCTATGGGACGAAGCGAGTGCTCGACGGTGTTTCTTTCACGCTCGAACCGCGCCGCGTCCTGGCGCTTTGCGGTCGCTCTGGCTGCGGAAAGTCGACGCTCGTCAAAGTGATCGCGGGCCTCGTGCCGTTTGATGCGGGCATGCTCCGGATCGGGGAGGCCGGGGTGCGTTCGGACCGCCCCTACCCTTCGGCGTTGTATGGGCAGGTCGGAGTGGTGTTTCAAGAGCACAATCTGTTTCCGCACAAAACCGCTCTTGAGAACGTCACGCTGGGGCTCTTGGAAACGCGGAAGATGGCGCGCGCGGAGGCCTGCGAGCGAGGCATGGCCGAGTTGGAGCGTATGGGGGTGGCCGACATCGCAAGCCGCTATCCGGCGACGTTTTCGGGCGGAGAGCGCCAGCGCGTTGCGATCGCTCGAGCACTCGCGATGGACCCTCTCTTGCTCCTCCTCGACGAGCCGACGGCGAACCTTGACCCGGACCGCGTGGACGAGGTGTGCGACCGAATTGTCGAGTTAGCCGACTCGGGAACCACGATGCTGCTGGTGACCCATCAAGTCGATTTTGCGCGAGAGGCCGCGAGCCGGTTCGCCCTGATGCAAGAGGGAGCCTTGACGGTATCGGAGGACCCGGCGGTGCTGGACGCGCTGCGGCGGAGACGATGAAAAGCGTCGATTTCGCCAAATACGTGTTCGACGAGCCGTATCTCGGATGGCTTTTGCGCGGCGTGTCGATGACGCTGGTGATGGCGGTTGTAAGCGGGATCGGGGCTGCGATCCTCGGGTTTTGGGTGTTGCGGGGCGAGCTTTCACGCTGGCGATTCTTTCGGACGTTGGGCGGAGCGTATGTGACGGTGTTTCGAAACGTCCCGATCCTTCCCCTGCTGCTGCTGTTGATGTTCGGGGTTCCAGGCGTTTGGCTGCGCTGGACCGGCCGCGAATTTCCTCGCGATTTCGAGCTGGTCATGCTGCTGGTGGGACTGTCGCTCAACACGGGCGCGTATCTCGCGGAGATCCTGCGTGCGGGCGTGCAGGCCGTTTCGCCGCTCCAACTGGAAGCGGGGCGCACCTTGGGGTTGTCCCCCGGGGCGATTCGGCGCAAGATCGTTTATCCGCAGGCGATTCGCATCGTGGCGCCGGCGCTCACTTCGCGTTTGATTCATAACACGAAGAACTCGACGATGGCGCTGATTGTGCCGCTCCCATTGCATCAGTTGGAGGTCTTGGGGCAGGCTTCGCGGATCGCGGGAGAGACCTTTACCTGGATCGAGCCGCTGTGTTTCGCCGCCTGCGTTCATTTGGTGCTGGCGTTGGTGTTCGGTCAAGCGTTGAATCGATGGGCCCGTGGCCAGCAGGCGCGGGTGGAGGGCGCGGCGTGAATTGGGAGACGCATCTGCGCGGGCTCATGCTCGGGTACCCGCCGCTTCCGGAATCGGTCAACCGGGACTATCCGGCCTTTTTGCAAACGACTGGTGGGCTGGCTTTGACGTTGCTGATCACCTTTTTTAGCCTCATTTTCGGCGGAGCGTTGGGGACGCTCCTCGGGCTTTTGCGACGCGACGCGCCGAAAGAGACGCGGCGCACGCTGCTTCGGCGCGGCGTCGAAGGGGGCGCGCGCCTGCTTGCCAACGGTTTTGTGGAGGGCGTTCGAGGCCTTCCGATCATGCTGCTGGTGCTGCTTTGCTACTACTTGCCGTATCCGGTCCTCGGGGTACGAATCCCCCCATTTCTAGTGGGGATCTTCGCGTTTTCGCTCTACACGGGCGTCTATCTTTCCGAGATCGTTCGGTCGGGTTTCCGTTCGATCGATCCCGGGCTTCGATATGCGGGGCGTACGTTGGGATTGCCGCCGCGCATCTTTTTCTTCAAGGTCGAACTCCCCCTGGCGTTGCGGGCGATGAAGCCGGATCTCATCAATCTGGCGATCACGGTGTTCAAAGACACCTCCACGCTCGCGATGGTCGGGGTGGCCGAGATCACGTACATCGGGCGGCAAACGATGGCCGCGCATCCCAAAGACTATGCGCTCGTTTTAGGAGTGATTCTCATTTCCTATTGGGTTCCGGCTACCCTTTTGTCCTTGTTCGCATCGAGGACGGAGAAAGCGCGGTTTAAAATGGAGACACTATGAAAAATTGGTTCATTCTGACACTCGCAGCTGTGATGGTTCTCGGGTGCCAACCCGCGGCCAAAGAGGAGACGGGCTCGACGGAAACCTCCACGACCGCGTCGCACGGAAGTGAGACGAAAGCTCCGAGCGGCAGCGTTCTGGACAAGGTCAAGAGCTCGGGCAAGGTTCTCATCGGCATCGGCCAAGACGCCGCGCCCTTCGGATATCGGGACAACAACGAGTTGGTCGGTTTTGAGTTCGATCTGACCCGCGCGATGGTGAAGCATCTCAAGGATTACGTGGGCAAAGATGTGGAGATCGAGTTCGTGCCGGTGACTGACGAGACCCGCATTTCCTGGGTGCAGTCCGGTGAAGTGGACCTTTCGGCGTGCCATACCAACAACACCCGCAAGCGCGACGAGAATATCGACTTCAGCATCCCCTACTTCTGGGACGGCAAGAGCGTGATGTATCGCGTGAAGGACGGCCCTAAAGATCTCAAGGACTTCGCCGGCAAGACGATCGGTATCAAGCGATCCTCCTCGTCGGAGGGTGAGATCAAGGCGTACTTCGAGAAGCAGGGCTGGGCCGCTCCCGTGCTCAAGCAGTACGACAACCACGCCGCGGGCATCCAAGCGCTCATGGATGGCCAGGTCGACGGCTTCACCGACGACAGCGCCATCATCATCAACACGGCCGTGCTGGCGGGCAACAAAGTCGGCGCGACGGGCGACCTCGTGACCACTCCGACCAAGTACTCCAACGCGTACTTCGGCCTCGGCGTTCGCGAGAACGATTCCGACTGGCGCGACGCGGTCAACTACGCTCTGCACGACCTGTGGCTGAGCGGCGAGTATCAGCAGATCTACGAAAAGTGGTTCGGCCCGAACTCGAACTGCCCCGTACCGCTGGGCAACAACCGCATGGAGCCGTTCGTCAAAGGTTAATTCGTTCACGAAGAACGGATCGGAAAGACGCCCTTGGGTCAAAGGCCCGAGGGCTTTTTGCTTTTGGATAGGGACCGAGTTCGGAAACGGAGACGAAACCGTTGCATAATAAGGGCTATGCTCACTACCCCCGACTCTCCGGGACCCGCCGTGCGTTGGGACCTTTCCGCGCTCTTCGAGAGCCCCGAAGATCCCGCGCTGCAACAGGTGTGGGCTGCGTTGATGCGCCGCGCCGAGGCGTTCGCCACGACCTACCGAGGGCGGATCGAAAGCCCGAATCTCGACGCCACCACGCTCGCCGAGGCGTTGCGGGAGCTTGAAGAGATCGAGAAGGAGGCCAGCAAGCCGATGAATTTCGCCTCGCTGATCTTCGCGGGCGACACCAGTTCGGAAAAGGCCGGAGCGTTCATGCAGCGCCAGATGGAGCTTTCGTCCGAACTCAGCGTCAAATTACTCTTTTTCAACTTGGAGCTGCAGGCGCTGGATGAAGAGCCGCTCGCTCGGCTGCTGCAGTCCCCCGCGCTGGAGAACTATCGCCACGCGATCGAAGTCGTCCGCACTTTCCGCCCGTTCCGGCTGAGCGAGAAGGAGGAGATCGTTCTGGAGGAGATGGCGAACACCGGCTCGCGGGCTTGGGAGCGGCTGTTCGAAGAGGTCACCGCGAACCAGACCTACCCTTATCGCGCGCCAGGTTCGACCGAAAGCGAAGAGCTTTCCCAGGCCGAGGTCATCGCGCTTTTGCGTCATCCGGACCGCGCGGTGCGCGAAGCCGCAGGAGAGGCGTTTACCGAAGGGTTGCGCCCGATCCAGCGTCTGTTGGTGTTCAACTACAACAATTTGATGCAGGACAAGGCCGTCAAAGACCAGATGCGGGGCTATGGGTATCCCGAGCAAGCGCGGCACCTTTCGAACGAGCTGCAAAAGGAGACGGTCGATCTCGTGGTGGAGTTGTGCCGCCAGCATTATCCGATCGTGGCGCGATACTACCGCGTCAAGCGGGAGATTCTCGGGCTGGCCGAACTGAGCCACATCGATCGATACTCGCCGCTGTTCGAATCGAAAGAGACGATTCCGTTCGAGGAGGCGAAGCGCCTTGTGCTGGAGGCGTTCGGCACGTTCTCCGAGACCATGGAGGAACGGGCGCGGGAATTCTTCGACCGCAACTGGATCGACGCCGAGCCGAGAAAGGGCAAGCGGGGCGGCGCTTTTTGCTGCTACAACACGCCCGATACGCATCCGGTGGTGCTGCAGTCGTATCTGAATAAGATGGACGACGTGATGACCTTGGCGCACGAGTTGGGGCACGGCGTTCACGCCTCGCTCAGCCGCCGCCAGACGTACTTCAATTTTCACGGCACGCTTCCCCTCGCTGAATTGGCTTCGACCTTCGGTGAGATGCTCGTGTTCGAGAAAGTGGCGGCGGGCGCGTCGCCCAAGGAAAAGCTGCAGCTGTACGCGGAAAAGATCGAGGGCTTGATCGCGACGATTTTCCGTCAAGCCGCGATGTTCGAGTTCGAGCGGCGATGCCATACCGCGCGCCGCGCCGAAGGCGAATTGCCCGCGGCGCGGATCGAATCGATGTGGCAAGAAGAGCTTCAAGCGATGTTTGGAGATAGCCTGACGCTCGGGGAGGAGCACCGGCTGTGGTGGTCCTACGTGGGTCACTTCATCGGCTCGCCGTTTTATGTCTACGCCTACTCGTTCGGCGAGCTGCTCGTGATGTCGCTGTACCAGATGGCGAAGCAAGAGGGCGCGCCGTTCGCGACGCGCTACATCCAGATGTTGGAACTTGGGGGATCGAAGACCCCACACGAATTGATGCGGTTTATGGGGGTCGATCTCGACGATCGCGGTTTTTGGGTCCAAGGCTTCGAGCGGGTCGAAAAGCTGGTGGAGGAGTTCGAGGCACTTTGGAAGGCCTCGAACTAAGGTTCGCCGAGCCTTTATGAAACGGCGTACCAAGATCGTCTGCACGTTAGGTCCCTCCAGCGCCTCGCCTGAGCGGATTCGGGAGCTGGTTCAAGCGGGCATGAACGTCGCGCGGCTGAACTGCAGCCACGGCGATTGGGCATCGCGAGCCGAATGGCTTGCCAGCGTGCGGCAGGCGAGCCCTAAGTTGGCTCCGGTCGCGGTGCTCGCCGATCTGCAGGGTCCGAAGTTCCGTCTTGGGGGGTTCGAGGGCACTCGGGAGCTCAACCCCGGCGAAAGGGTGACCTTGGGGCCGCAGGGCGCCGATCTGCCGCTGTCGCAGCTTGAGATCCTGCACACCATGACGCCCGGGGCGAAAGTGCTGCTCGGCGACGGCGAAATCGAGCTTAAAGTGCTCTCGAAAGGGGGCGAAGAGGTCCCCACGATCCGCGCCAAGGTCGTCTGCGGGGGCGCCGTACGGAGCAAGCAGGGGCTGACGGTGACGGGGCGCTCGTTCGAAACCCCGGCGCTGACGACCAAGGACCTCGAAGATCTGCGCGAAGCATGCCGGTTGGGTGTGGATCTCGTCGCGCTCAGCTATGTGCGATGCGCCTCGGATATCGAGCAGCTTCGCACGGAGTTGAATCGATACGATCCTTCGGTGGGTATCGTCGCGAAGATCGAAACGCGGGAGGCGCTTCGCCGGATCGAGGAGATCGTCCGGGTGTCCGACGCGATCATGGTGGCGCGGGGCGATTTGGGGCTGCAGCTTGAGCTGGAGGAGGTGCCGCTTGCTCAAAAACGCATCATTCAAGTCGCGAATCGAGCGGGCAAACCGGTGATTACCGCCACCCAGATGTTGGAGAGCATGATCGTGGCGGGCCGGCCCACGCGCGCCGAAGCCAGCGACGTCGCGAACGCGGTGTTCGACGGTACCGACGCGTTGATGCTCAGCGGGGAGACCGCGGTCGGGCGCTACCCCGTCGAGTCGGTTCGGACGATGGTTCGGATCGCCGAACGAGCGGAGCGACTTTTCGATCACGATCGTCCTTCGCGGGAGTATCGCGAGCGCGCGGCCTCCACGATCGGTCAAACCGAGGCGTTTGCGTATGCCGTGGACCAACTCGCCGGAACATTGCGGCCCAAGGCGATCGTGACGACCACGGCCAGCGGGCAGACGCCCCGTCTCGTCAGCAAGTTTCGGCCTCGAATTCCGATTCTGTGCGTGACGTGGAATCCCCGCGTCGAAGCGCAGATGGCGACCGCTTGGGGGGTAGAGACCATCTACGCGCCGCTCCCCACGACAGGTTCGACGGACGACGCCGTTGCGCTGGCGTTGCAAACTTGTGTCCGCGCCGGACGTCTGAAGAGTGGCGACCGCGTTTTGGTAACGGCGGGCGTCCCGGTCGGCGTGCCCGGCCATACGAATTTGATCCTTACGGAGACAGTGCCATGAACATCGATACAGCATGGAAGCTTTTTGTCGCGATGCTCGCCTGTGGGGCGGGGGTCGCGCTTAGTCTGAAGCCTTGGCAGGTGTACCACGAGCAGCGGGAACGCGCTCAAGAGGCTGAAACGCGCATGGAGGTGTCCGAGGCGAATTATGCGGAGTTGCGCCGGGAGCAGGCGCGGCGAAGCAGCCCCTTGGGCCGAGAGGAGATGGCGCGCGAGCAGGATTACCTGCCTCGAAACGAGCGGCCGCTTCCCAGCGGTCCCTGACGTTTTACAAAAGGTGATCCGCCGATCCCTCTTCGCGAAGCCGCGCGACGAGTTCGCGGACTCGCTGGGCGTCTTTTTTCGCGCAGACTAAAAGCGCGTCGCCCGTGTGGACGACGACGATCTCCTCCATGCCGAGGACGCACAGCCGCAGGTTTGGGTCGTCGCTGTAGAGCACCGATCCGCGCGTTTCGAGCGCGGTCACGTTCCCGACGGAGGCGTTCCCATCGGGATCGAGCGGGAGGGTGCGCGTGAGCGCGTCCCACGCGCCGACGTCGTCCCATGTGAACGCCGCGGGGACCACGAACACCCGCTCCGCCTTTTCGAGGAGCGCGTAGTCGATCGAGACGGACGGCAGCGTTTCAAAAAGAGCGCTCGCCTTTCCCGTATCTTCGGCTCGGAGGGCTTCCGCGATCTCCCAAACGGCCGCGTGGGCTTCGGGGAGGGCGCGTTCCAATTCGCGCAGCAGCGTGGACACGCGCCAAAAGAACATGCCGCTATTCCAAAGGAAGTTGCCGCTTTCCACGAAGGCGGCGGCCTGAACGTGCCCCGGCTTTTCTCGGAACGATTTGGATTGAGTGGGCCCTTGAGAGCCCGGCTCGATCTCGATGTACCCGTAGCCCGTTTCGGGGCGGCTCGGACGCAGGCCGAGGGTGACGAGCGCGTCCTGGCTTTCGGCGATCTCAAGCGCGACTTGGACCGCCTCGAGAAATGCGCCGGGCTCGCCGATCTTGTGATCGGCCGTCAGGAACGCCATCGAGACGTCCTCTTCGGGGTGTTCGGCCAGCACGTGCGCCGTGGCCCAAACGATCGCCCCGAGCGTGTTGCGGCGAACCGGCTCGACCCAAAGCCGCTCGGGAGAAAGGAGCCCGGCGTTTCGAACCGGCGTTTCGAGCGTGCGACCGATCGCGACCGCGACGTTCTCTTCCCCGACGAGCGGTTCGATCCGCCGGATCGCTTCTTCGAGCATCGTTCGGTTGGGATCGGTGAGCCGAAGCAACTGTTTGGGACGCGCCTCTCGAGAAAGCGGCCAAAACCGCTCTCCCGCACCCCCGGCGAGAATGACTGCTATGCGTCGCATGATTCTTGGGCATCTCCTTCGGGCAGGGCGGCGAGGACGTCGAGAAACTCCGCCAAGCGTTCGGTCGGAAGGCCCACGACATTCGTTAGAGAGCCTTCGTAACTTTCGACGAAATCGCAGTGTCCTTGGATCGCGTACGCGCCGGCTTTATCCATCGGTTCGCCGGTCGCGACGTACCTTGCGATCTCTTCGGCGCTCAGGCGTCGGAACCGGACGCGGGTGGTGTCGGCGCCGACCAGGAACCCTCGCGGGAGTCGCTTCGAGCATACCGCGAGCCCGGAAATAACCCAGTGCTCCTTGCCCGAGAGCCGCGCGAGCGTGTCTTTGGCTTCGGCCACGTCTCGCGGCTTGCCGAGCGATTCGAATCCTCCATGCTCCAATTGGTGGGCCACAACGGTATCTCCACCGATGACGAGCGCGTTCGGATACCGCGCGAACACCTTCTCCGCCTTGGCGAGCGCGAGACGCTTTGCGGTTTTCCAAGGGTCTTCGCACGCGAGGGCTTCTTCGTCGAGATTCGGATCTTCCACTTCGAACCGTTCGATCAGCCCTTGGAGCAACTCGATGCGGCGAGGGGAGCGGCTCGCCAGAACGACCGGCCCGGTCTTCGACCACGGTTCGGCCGCGCCCCTGGGAGTGTCCGGCCGCGCTCGGCGCGCGATGCGCTCCAGCGTCCCCGCCTCGGCCCGTTGCTTCGCGAGCGATAACGAGTAGGCGCCCTGCGCGTGGAGCCACGCCTCGGCGGGGAGCCCGAATGCGGCTTCGAGCTGCAGAGCGGTGCTGGCGGTGATTTCTCGCTTACCGCGTTCGACGTCGCTGATCAACTGGATGGGCCGCTGAAGAATCTGGGAAAGCCGAGCTTGGGTCCAGTTCCGCTCTTGGCGGAGTTCAATCAGAATTTCGCCGGGCGGGAGCACGGGAGGAAGATCGGAAGTCTCTTTCATGGATTCTATGAACATAGTATAGATGAAAATGAGTTGGGCAGGGTTCGGGGCGAACCGAATAGGATCGTATCATCTCGGACGGAACTTTGATTCGATCCGAGGCGCTTTAAGGAGCATACAACCTTTATGAAGAAGAGATTTGCCATTCTTGGTTCTGGAATGCAGGGGACGGCGGTCGCCTATGACCTTGCGAAACACGCCGATCCCGAAGCGATCGTCATGGGGGACGTCTCGCAGGCACAGGCGCAAGCGAGCGCGGATCGGGTGAATCGTCTAGTCGGACGCGAGATTTGCATCGCAAAGAGCGTCGATGCGCTGAATCCCGAGAGTCTCGCCGCCTTTTTGGAGCCGATCGACGTCTTGGTCAGCTGCGTGCCTTATTGGATGCATCCCCAGGTCGCAGAGTACGCGGTCCGAACGAAGACGCACATGCTCGATATGGGCGGCGACACGGCCGTCACGTGGGAGACTTTAAAGCACGACGAGGCCGCGAAGGCGGCGGGTGTGACGATCGTGCCTGATACCGGCCTCGCGCCCGGGCTCGTCAACAACCTCGCCTGCTATTTCATGGAGACGCTGGACGAGACGGATACGGTCAAACTGTATTGCGGCGGCCTGCCGCAGAATCCGAAGCCGCCGTTCAACTACAAGTTGGTCTTCAACATCGAAGGGTTGGTCACGGAGTATTCGCACCAAGCCGATGTGGTTCGCGAAGGCAAAGTCGCGCAGGTCGAGACGCTTGCCGAACTGGAGAGCCTCACTGTCGACGGTCTCGGCGAGATGGAGGCGTTTACGACTTCGGGCGGAGCGTCGACCGCGCCGTTCACGTTCGAGGGCAAGCTGCGCAACTACGAGTACAAAACGATTCGTTATCCCGGGCACTGCGCCCAAATGCGCCTGTTCAAGGATTTCGGCTTCTGGAGCGACCGGCCGGTCAAGACTCGCGCCGGGGAGGCCGTCCCGATTCAGATCTTTCATACGCTGATGGGGGAGGCGCTTCGCGATCCTGAAGATAAAGACCTGGTGGCGGTGCGTGGCGTGGGGATCGGAACCAAAGACGGCAAGCGTGTGAAGTTGCAGATCGATCTTTTGGAGAAGCACGACGACACGACTGGATTTTCTGCGATGGAGCGCATGACCGGCTTTTCGACCGCCGTATACGCCGCCGAGCTCGCGAAAGGCGGAATGGCTCCCGGCTGTTTGCGCTACGAGAACGCGGTGTCCGGCAAGACGTTCGTCGAAGAGCTGCAAAAGCGCGGCATCAAGATGACCTTCTCCGAAACGGAGTTGTCGGAACCCGCGGTGCGCTAGGCGCGCCGGCGAAAAAAGGGGAGAGAGCGGTCGAGGAACGGTCCTCGACCGCTTTTCGCTTCTTTAGTCGGGTTCGGTGGGAAGCCCGGCGAGGACTTCGCGGGCGTCCAGCGGCCGCTCGACCGTTTCGTCCGAGACGATCCTGCCATCGCGAAATCGGATGATGCGTTTGCAGTGCCGGGCGATATCCTCTTCGTGAGTGACGATCACGACGGTTTTGCCCTCGCGGTTCAGATCTTGAAAGAGCGCCATGATCTCTTCCGAGGTGCGGGTGTCGAGGTTGCCCGTGGGCTCGTCGCCTAGCAAGAGTACGGGGTCGTTGACGATGGCGCGGGCGATCGCCACGCGTTGCTGCTGTCCTCCCGAGAGCTCGTTCGGCTTATGGTGGACACGCTCGCTGAGCCCCACTGTTTGCAGCGCTTTTTCGGCGCGTTCCCCCCGCTGTTTCGCTCCGGCGTAGATCAGGGGCAGTTCGACGTTTTGAAGCGCGCTCGTTCGAGGAAGCAGGTTGAACGTTTGAAACACGAAGCCGAGGTAGCGGTTGCGAACGCCCGCGAGCTGTTCGTCGTTCATCTGGGCGACCGATTCGCCGTTGAGGAGATACTCGCCGGAGGAGGGGCGATCCAGGCACCCGATGAGGTTCATAAAGGTCGATTTGCCCGAGCCCGAGGGGCCCATGATCGCGATGAACTCCCCTTCCTCGATGCGCATGTCCACGGATCGGAGGGCGTGGACCGTCGTCGAGCCCATCCGGTAGTCCTTGCCGAGCCCGCGGGCGTCGATAATCGTTTTCATGGATTAGCGCGGCAGGCCGGGATAGAGGTCGCGATTCAGCGCGCGGACATCCACCTTCCAATCTCGGTCATCGCGGACGAGGGGGATCTCTAGCTTTTGTTCGAACTGTTGCGGAGAGCCGACGTTGCGGAGCAGTTGGAGCTTGACATTCGCGTTTTTATTATTGGCTTCGGAGGCGACGGTGATCGTCCAAGTGAAGCGGTAATGCGGGCCGACTGTGCCGGTCGTGTATTCCCAGGCTTTTTGGATCTCCTCCTTGGATTGGCCGGGCATGGAACTCAGTTCCGTCAGCTCCGCGACGTCGCCTTCGGCGAGGGCCACCAAAAATCGGTTGGCGACGGACTGCGCCGATTCACGGCTGAGCGTGAAGAGAAGGATCACCACGATGACGCTGGCGAAACCGAGGAGGGTGATCAGGCTGGCGCGACCGGATTGCTTCATATCGATCTATTTAACCTCACGGGTTGCTAAAGCAACAAATTCGAGTTGTGCGTGGGTTCCCGAAAGGAGGGAAAGACCAACGAAAAGAAGAGCCCGTTTCCGGGCTCTTCGAGGAAGGAGGAGGTTCTATGAAGGGTCGGCTATTCCGACACGACGGTCACGCGATTCTTGGGTGGTTCCTCTTGATAGATTTCGATCGTCTGCCGGTCGGTGAAGCGATATTTCAACTTCGCCGCCTGCGTGATCTGATCGAGGGCGTACTTCAGAGACGTTTCGATGAGAAACGCGTCGAGCTTGTAAGCCGGCACGCTTTTCTCTACTTCTATGGTTACGCCGGTTTGCGCGCTGATATTCGACAAAAGCTCGCGTAAATCCTTTTTTTGAAACCGGGTCGTCAGTCGCTTGTTGAGCACGCTCTCGGGCAGTTTGCCTTTGGGGGCTTCCGGCTTGGTGACCGGTTTCGATTCGGGTTTGGTCTCCGGTTTGGACTCCGGCTTCGTGGGGGGCGGAGTTTTCGGCTTTTGAGGAGGCTGCTTCTGCTGCAAGTAGTACACGCCGTTATCGACCTCGTATTCGAGTTTGGCGATGCGGCAGATGATTTGCAGAGCCTCGTCGAACGGCACGTCGCGCAGCGAAAGGTGCAACGCGAAGTGCGTGTTCGGCGCGAGCACATAGCTTTTTTCCGCCTGCTCGAAAATAGAGTGAAGCGCCACGCGCACGGAGTCTCCTTTGGAAGAGACCGAGACGGGAATCGGGGCGCCTTCCTCGGCCGGCCGGCCGATCGCGAAGAGCGCGGTAGTCAAACAGAAGATGGCGATCAGATGTTTCATAGGGTCCTCTCTCGGGAAGTCGTGATTCGAAACGTTAGGGCTGAATCGGTTTGTCGTCCAGATAGACGCGGATGCCGTTTTGAGCGGGCGCTTGGCTTTCCGTAGGCCGAGTGGCCGGGCGCTCCTTCGGTCGAGCGGGAGCCGGTCGTGAGGCGGCCCGTTGGGGCGGCGTCGGCGCTTCGTCGATCTTTGGAGCCTGCGAAACGGCTGGCGTGTGAGCCGGCGGCGTTTGGACGGGTTCCGGAGTCGGTTCGAGGAGTGCTTGGCCGGAATCGGAAGCCGGTACGGTCTCCTCGGCGGCAGGTTCGACGATCGCCGGAACGGGAAGCGTTTCTGGGGCGGGGTGAGTGGAGAGAGGCTCGGGCGAGGTGGCCTGGACGGGCAGCGTCTCACTGACGCGGGTGCCGGGGCCGAGAACGTACTTCGAGATATAGCTCATCCCCAAGAGGACGCCCGCGAGAGCGACCGTATAGAGGAGAGGTTTCTTCATCGAAGACGGGGTGGCAGGGGGCGGGGTGGGCTCTGCCGGAGCCGCGGCCACATCCAGAGCCTGCTGTTCCAGCAGTTTCTTTTGCAGCATCGCGGCGAGCGATTCGGGAGTCTTGGCGGGCGCGGAGGACTCGGTATGGACGACGGCGCGCGGCTCGATCGATTCCGAAAGAAGCATGCGCTGAAGCGCTTGGCGGCGCTCCGTGAGAGCGGTTCGGCAGGAGAGGCACTCTTTGAGGTGCACTTCCAATTGTCCCAGGGCCGTCTCCGAAAGGTCTTCGCCTCCCAGATAGCGTCCGATTTGGGACTTTGCGATTTGGCACTCGAACTCTTGAACCGTCATCTCTTTCAATCCACTTTAGGTTTGGACCGCTTGGGAAAAGCGGCTCCAGTAGGATTGTCGGGTCGATCCCCCTGTTTTCTTTAGGGGGATTCCCCGAATTTTTAACGGGTTAAGAGGTGATCGCTCCCTGAGCCGCCGGACCGACCTCGCGTGCATACTTGGCGAGCGCCCCCTGCCGATAACGAGGTTCGATCGGTCGCCACGCTGCTTTTCGGTGGGCCCACTCCTCGTCCGAGATCGCCGCCGAGAGGATTCCCTGTTCGGCGTCGACCGTGACGAGGTCGCCTTCTCGAAGCAGCGCGATCGGCCCTCCGAGCATTGCCTCGGGACCGACGTGGCCAACCATGAGGCCCCGCGTTGCGCCGGAGAACCGTCCGTCGGTCAGCAAAGCGACGTCGTAGCCGAGCCCTTGGCCGATGATCGCCGCCGTGACCCCCAGCATCTCGCGCATTCCTGGGCCGCCCCGGGGGCCTTCGTAGCGAATCACGACGACGTCTCCCGGGCGGATCGCGCGGTCGCGGACGGCGCGCATCGCGTCCTCTTCGCTGTCGAAGACGCGGGCGGGGCCGGTATGCGCGAGTTTGGCGACGCCCGCGGTCTTGATGACTCCGCCCTCCGGCGCGAGATTGCCTCGGACGACTCGGAGCCCGCCATGAGGCGCGACGGGATCGTCTGCGGCGCGTACCACCCGTTGCTCGGGTGTCAGCCGAACGCCTTCGAGGTTTTCGGCCATCGTTTTGCCGGTCACGGTCAGGCAGTCGCCGTGCAGGCATCCCGCATCGAGCATCGCCCGAAGGATTTGGGGGACTCCGCCGACGCGGTGAACGTCCGCCATCACATATCGTCCGCCGGGGCGCAGATCCGCGAGTGTCGGAGTTTGCCGGCTGATCCGATCGATGTCGTCGAGCGTGACCGTAAGACCGAGCTCGTACGCGAGGGCCGGAAGATGCAGAGCCACGTTGGTCGAGCCGCCCGTCGCACAGGCGACGGCGATCGCGTTTTCAAACGCTTCGCGGGTCAGGATATGTTCAGGAAGAAGCCCGTCCCGCAAGAGCCGCACGACAGCTTCGCCTGCCTGGGCGAGCCACGTCTCGCGCTCCTCCGCGTCGGCGGGAGGGCTCGTGGAGCCTGGAAGCGCCAATCCGATCGCTTCGGCCACGCATGCCATCGTATTGGCGGTGTATTGCCCGCCGCAAGAGCCCGCGCCGGGGCAGGCCGCGCATTCGATGGCTTTGAGTTCGGCGTCGTCGATGCGTCCGGCGGCATGGGCGCCCACGGCTTCGAACACGTCCTGGATGGTCAGGTCTTCGCCGTGACGCCGCCCGGGGCGGATCGTGCCGCCGTACACGAAAACGCTCGGTAAGTTCAGCCGGGCCATCGCCATCATCATGCCCGGAAGGCTTTTGTCGCATCCGGCGATCCCGACGAGCGCGTCGTAGCCGTGCGCGCGGACCATCAGTTCGACGCTGTCGGCGATCACTTCGCGCGAAACGAGACTCGTCCGCATCCCTTCGTGCCCCATCGCGATTCCGTCGCTGACCGAGATCGTGTTGAATCGACGCGGCGTGGCACCGTTTCGGACGATTGCGGCGGAGACTTTCTCGGCTTGGTCGTGAAGGCTGATGTTGCAGGGGGTCGCCTCGTTCCAACTGGAGGCGACCCCCACCCAGGGGCTTTCGATCGCCTCGTCGCTAAGGCCCATCGCGCGAAAATAGCTCCGCTGAGGCGCGCGGTCCGGGCCTTCCGTGACCACGCGCGAACGGTGTCGCATATCGAAGTCGCTCATGAGCAGGCGGGTTCTAAAACCCCTCCTTGGCTTTGAGGAACGGCATCTTGGCGCGGAGCTCTTTGCCGACCGCTTCGACCGGGTGCTGCGAGTAGCGCTCGCGATACGCCTTCATGCGGGGTAGACCCGCGCGGTTCTCTTCGACCCATTCCCGTGCGAAGCTGCCGTCTTGGATACGGGCGAGGATCTCCTTCATCGCGGCGCGGGACCCCTCGTTCACGACTTTCGAGCCGGCGGTGTAGTCGCCCCACTCGGCCGTGTCGCTGATCGAATAGTGCATGTAGTTCAATCCGCCTTCGTAGAGAAGGTCGACGATCAGCTTGGTTTCGTGGAGGCACTCGAAATAGGCGGCCTCGGGCTGATATCCGGCTTCGACGAGCGTCTCGAAGCCCGCGCGGATCAGCTCCGAGATCCCTCCGCACAGCACGGCCTGCTCGCCGAAAAGGTCGGTTTCGGTCTCCTCTTTGAACGTGGTGTCGAGCAACCCGCCCCGCGCGCAGCCGATGCCCCAGGCGTAGCTTTTCGCGATCTCTCGTGCGTTGCCGGTGGCGTCCTGCTGGACCGCGATCAGCGCCGGGAGACCGTTGCCCAGTGTGTATTCGTGGCGGAGCCGGTGCCCGGGGCCTTTGGGGGCGACCATCGCGACGTTCACCTCCGGTGGGGCCTGGATGAACCCGTAATGCACGCTGAACCCGTGTGCGAAGAGCAGCGTTTGGCCTGGTCGCAAATGGTCGTGCACCTCGGCGCAGTAGATGTCTCGCATCGGCACGTCGGGCGTGGCGAACATCAGCACGTCGGCCCATCGGGCGGCATCCGCGACCGTGCGAACTGGAAGGCCGTCGGCCTCGGCCTTGTCCCAGGACTTGCTGCCTGTATAGAGCCCGACGCAGACGTCGATGCCGCTGTCCTTGAGGTTTAACGCATGGGCGTGGCCCTGGCTTCCGTAGCCGATGACGGCGACCTTGGATCCTCGGATCAATTCCGGTTGCACGTCTTGTTCGTATTCCATTTTCACTGACATAGTTCTTCCTTTTAGCATATGCATCGCTGTTGCGACGCGGGAGTGGGGCGTTCGATCTTCATGGCGACCACCCCCGTTCGGACGATCTCTCCGATGCCGTACGGGGTCAGCATCGCAATCAGGCGATCGATCTTGGCCGGCTCCTCGGAAAATTCGATGGTGAGCGCCCCGGGCGTGAGGTGGATGACCTTGCCCCCGAGAATCTCGACGATGTCGATGACTTCGCTTCGCCAATGGCTGGGCGCGTCGACGCGGATGAGCACGAGCTCGCGTTGCACCGATTCGAGCCCCGGCAGATCCTCGGCGGAGACGACGTCGATCAGCTTGCCGAGTTGCCGGATGCAGGTGCGAAGCGTCTCGTCGTCGCCGTGCACGACAAGCGTGAGCCGGGAGTAGCCGGGTTGTTCGCATTCGCCGACGTTGAGGCTCGCGAGCGAGAACCCGCGTCGACGAAAGAGGCTGACCAGGCGGTTGAGCGAGCCCGACTCGTTCTGGAGTAACGCCGTGACGGTATGGGTTCCGGTCATCGCGCCACCGTTTGAGCCCGAAGGGCCGGATCCATGATCACTTGGCTGTTGCCGCCCCCGGCGGGAACCATCGGATAGACGTTCTCTTCCATCGCCACCACGAATTCGCAGAGCACCGGGCCTTCGAGGCCTTCGGCGGCTTCGAAGGTCGCGGGCAGATCCTCGGCACGCTGGCAGCGCAAGTACGAAACGCCATAGGCTTCGGCAAGCTTTGCGTAATCGGGGCTGCCGAGAAGCACGTGGCTGTGCCGGTTCTCATAAAACAGCTCTTGCCACTGGCGTACCATGCCCAGATATCCGTTGTTGAGCAAGCAGATCTTCACGCCCAGTCGATGTTCGACGGCGGTCTGAAGCTCTTGGAGGGTCATCTGAAATCCGCCGTCGCCGACGATCGCCCACACCTCCCGATCCGGGCAGGCGAATTTGGCGCCCATCGCGGCCGGAAGGCCGTACCCCATCGTACCGAGTCCGCCGGAGCTGAGGAAAGCGCGCGGCGCGGTGGGCCGGTAGAACTGAGCCGCCCACATCTGATGCTGTCCGACGTCGGTGCTGACGATCGCACGCCCTCCGGTCGCCTCGTTCAAAGCGTGTAGGACGTGCCGGCTGAGCATCTCCGGCCCTTCTGGAAGTGCCAGAGGAAACTCTTTTTGCCAGGCTTCGACGCGTTTTCGCCAGGCGGCATGCTCCATGGCCGGAGCGAGCCGCAACATCCCCGCCAGCGAGGCTTTGAGATCCGCGATGACGGCGGCGTCGGCCCGCACAGTTTTGCCGATCTCCGTCGGGTCCAGATCGAAGTGAACGATCTTGGCGTGGGGTGCGAACCGATTCGGATCGCCGGTCAAGCGGTCGTCGAAGCGGATCCCGGCTCCGATCACCAGATCGGCTTCCTGCACGGCGAGCGTCGCGGCGGCTTCGCCGTGCATCCCCATCATCCCGAGAGAGAGAGGGTGGTTGCGGGGGAACGCGCCGATTCCCAGAAGAGAGTTGGCGACGGGAAGATCGCATCGTTCGGCGAACTCCCGGAGCTCTTCCCAGCTTTCGGAATACAGCACGCCCGCACCTGCGATCAGAACCGGCCGCTCGGCTTGGCTTAAAAGCGCGAGCGCCTCTTGGAGTTCGTGTAGTTTGGGCGGCTGAGGCAGTGCGTATCCCCGCCGTCCGAGCACGATGGGGAAGCTGGCGGCCGTGGACGCGAGAAACACGTCCTTGGGAATATCGACCAGCACCGGTCCCTTTCGGCCGGTGCGAGCGAGAAAGAACGCCTCGGCCAGGATTTCGGGCAGGTCCTCGATTTCGGTCACGAGGTAGTTGTGCTTGGTGAGAGGGATCGTGATCCCTTGAATGTCGATCTCTTGAAACGCGTCCTTGCCGAGGACGGCGCGAGAGACTTGACCCGTGATCGCGACCATCGGGACGCTGTCGAGCATCGCCGTCGCCAGGCCGGTGACGAGGTTCGTGGCGCCGGGGCCGCTCGTGGCGAGACAGACCCCTACTTTGCCGGTCGCCCGCGCATAGCCGTCCGCCATATGGGCGGCGCCTTGCTCGTGTCGCACGAGCACGTGTTTGATTTCTGGCCAGGCCAGCATCTCGTCGTAGAGGGGAAGAACGACGCCTCCGGGATACCCGAAGAGCGTGTCCACACCCTCCCTTGCGAGCGCTTCCATGACCACTTTCGCTCCTGTTCGCATGTTGCTCTTGATCATCTCCTCTTTTAATGTCGAGGAAGCCGTTTCCCAGGAGCGAGTCGGAATAAACGAAAGAGCCCTCCCGACTTTCTCGCCGGGAGGGCTCTTTCGACTTCGATTATATGGTTCGCTTGTCGCTAAGAGCCGCCCGGCGTGATAATGACGACGGTTAGAATCGAGACGACGAGCGCGACGAGGACGGAGGCGAGGCGAGGCGAAACGAGGCCTTGAGCGAAAAGCCCAGCCCC
This sequence comes from bacterium, assembly GCA_037189405.1. GTDB lineage: Bacteria > Armatimonadota > Fimbriimonadia > Fimbriimonadales > Fimbriimonadaceae > JBBCJD01. The sequence goes on along the minus strand of JBBCJD010000003.1, from coordinate 6,646 downwards.
TGCGTTTCCTCGAAATGATGCGCCGGTTTCCATCCTGACCCCTTTATCCTATCACATAAAATTCGAAAATCCCGGCGAATCAATCGAAGGCCTCGCAGACGAAGCTTGGGATCGGCGAACGAACGCGCGCCTCTGAGGCGCTCAGAGCGAACGGTACACTGACACCCGCATGAACCTGGACGAGCGACTGGAGCTGTTGCGGCGAGGAACCGTGGAGATTATCGGCGAGGAGGATTTGCGCCGAAAGCTGTCGAGTGGACGGCCGTTACGCGTGAAGCTCGGTGTGGATCCCACGGCGGAGCACGTCACCCTCGGCTGGGCGGTGGTGTTGCGAAAGCTGCGCGATTTCCAGCGACTCGGCCACACCGCCTGCCTTCTCATCGGGAATTTCACGGCGCAGATCGGGGATCCGAGCGGCAAAAGCAAGACGCGGCCCCAGCTGACCTCGGAGGACGTGCGGCGCAACGTCGAGGCCGTCACGAGCCAGTTCTATAAGATTCTCGACCCCGAAAGGACCGAGATTTTGTTCAACGACGATTGGCTGGGAAAAATGGGGTTCGCCGACGTGATCCGACTCGCTTCGCGTACCACGGTCGCGCGGATCTTAGAGCGAGACGATTTCGAAAAGCGTCTGCGTGAGGAGAAACCCGTCGCGCTGCATGAGATTCTCTATCCTCTTTGTCAGGCGTACGATTCGGTCGCGATGAACGCCGACGTCGAGATCGGGGGGAACGATCAAAAGTTCAATCTTTTGATGGGTCGCACCCTGATGGGCCAAAGCGAGATGGAGCCGCAGGTCGCTTTGCTGTGCCCTTTGTTGGTCGGGACCGACGGCAAAGAGAAAATGTCCCAGTCGCTCGGCAACTACATCTCGGTGATCGACCCGCCGAACGAGATGTATGGCAAGGTGATGTCGATCCCGGACGAACTGTTGGACAACTATTTCGAGCTGTGCACCGACGTGCCTTTGGACGAAGCGCGCGCGCTTTGCACGGCGGCGAAGGCCGGGGCGATCAACCCTCGCGACGTCAAGCGGCGTCTCGCGCGTGAGATCGTGACGCTTTACCACGGCGGTTCGGAGGCGGAAGAAGCGGATGCGTTCTTTGTGCGGACCTTCAGCGAGCGGCAGCGCCCGGTGGACGCCGAGGAGGCCGAGATCACCCCTCACCTGATCGAGGGAGAGGCGGGTCTGATGCTTCCGCGCCTGATCGCAGCGCTCGGCCTTGCGAAATCGAGCAGTGAAGCCCGGCGCTTGATGGAGCAAAAAGGCGTATCGATAGATGGGGAGCCCGCGACCGACCCCCGTGCGCTATACCCGCCGGAGGCGCTTCGCGGCAAACTCCTTCAGGTTGGAAAACGGCAATTTCGCAAGCTGGTCTAGGACCGGGAAGTAAACTGAGGACTCCGATGGCATCGACTCTTTTCGACAAAGTGTGGAATCAGCACGTGGTGGCCGACTTGCCCGGCGGCGGTGCGTTGCTCTATATCGACCGGCATCTCGTGCATGAGGTGACCTCGCCTCAGGCGTTCGACGGTTTGCGTGAAAAGGGGCGGCCGGTCCGACGACCGGACCTGACCTTTGCGACTGTCGATCATAACGTCCCGACCGACGGCCGCCCGATCGACGAATCTTCGCTGAGCGGCCAGCAACTCGCGGCGCTTGCGCGGAACGCGCAGGAGTTTCACGTTCCGTTGTTCGGCTACCTTCAGCCCAAGCAGGGGATCGTGCATATCATCGGCCCCCAACTCGGGTTGACGCTTCCGGGGGTGACCCTGGTTTGCGGCGATAGCCACACTTCCACGCACGGCGCTTTCGGCGCGCTCGCGTTCGGAATCGGAACCAGCGAGGTCGAGCACGTGCTTGCGACACAGACGTTGCGAGCGGCGAGCCGGCCCAAGTCCCTCGGCATCGAAATCGAGGGGCGCTTGTCGAGCGGGGTTAGTGCCAAAGACATCATCTTGGCGATTATCCGCAAGCTCGGAGCGGGGGGTGGTACCGGCTACGTCGTGGAGTACCGAGGCGAGGCGATTCGGGCGTTGCCGATGAGCGGCCGCATGACGATTTGCAACATGTCCATCGAGATGGGCGCGCGCGCCGGGATGATCGAGCCCGACGACGTGACGTTCGACTATATCGCCGCGGAAGATCGCCCCTTCGCGCCGAAAGGCGCCGATTTCGATGCGATGGTCGAGCGGGCGCGACTTCTTAAAACGGACGATCTGGACGCGTTCGACCGGCTGGAGCGTCTGGACGTTTCGAGTTTGCGTCCTCAGGTGACCTGGGGCACGACCCCGGCGATGACGGTCGATATTGACGAGGCGGTGCCCGAGCCGCGCGACGAGGGTGAAAAGCGTGCCCAAGGTTATATGGGCCTTCAACCTGGAGTCGCCCTTCGCGACCTGCGTGTCGATACGGTGTTTATCGGCTCTTGCACCAATGCGCGGATCGAAGATCTGCGAGAGGCGGCCCGCGTGGTTCGAGGGCATCGCGTGGCGAGCGGTGTTCGGGCGATGGTGGTTCCTGGTAGCGAGGCCGTCAAACGTGTCGCCGAGCAGGAAGGGCTCAGCGAGGTCTTCCGAGACGCGGGCTTCGAATGGCACCATGCCGGCTGCTCGATGTGCCTCGGGATGAACGGCGACATTCTGCGTCCGCAGCAGCGGAGCGCTTCGACCAGCAATCGGCCCTACGAAGGGCGGCAGGGACCGGGTTCGCGCACGCACTTGGTGAGCCCGATGACGGCGGCGGCGACCGCGATTCGCGGGCATTTCGCCGATCCCCGCGAAATGCTGTAAGCGCTCGAACGTCTGTCTTGGTGATCGAGAAGAGATCCCCTGAGAGGGGGAATTTCTTCTCTCTTCGAAAAGCTCGTATACTTGGGAAATGGGGCCGGTGCCCTTGCTCGAACAGGAGATTTCGAATCACGGAGGACGTTTCACATGACATCGATCGTAACGGTGGCCGCCACGACGCTGGCCTTACTTCAGACTCCTGCGTTTCAGGTGCAAAAAGTCCGGGATCTTCCGGCTTTTCGACCGATCGCCTACGCTTCCGCTCCCACAGGCCGACAGATCGTTGCCTGCATGGAGGATAAATCCGTTCGGATCATCGATCCCGAGACCCGGATGACGCTTCGCACGCTTTCCGGACATCCGCAGCCCGCGTACGCTGTGGCGTGGAGCCCGGACGGCAACACGATTGCGACGGGCGACGAATCCGCACGCATCATGTTTTGGAACGCCAAGACCGGTGCGAAGATCCGCGAGGTGCGTACGCACCAGCGCGGGATTTCAAAGCTGAGCTTCAGCCGCAACAGCGCTCAGCTTCTGAGCACCTCCAAGGACGACTCGATGAAGATTTGGGACGTCAAAACCGGTAAGGAGCTTCGCACGATCCTCGGGAAGGGGCGCAATCTGTATGGCGGAACGTTCTTACCGAACCGCGACCTGATCGCGTCCGGGACGCTCGGAACGTCTCAGCTCTTGCTCAAATCGAACGGCGATTCCTTTGGAACGCTCTCGAACGAATTTTCGCAAGGGACGTTCGATGTGGCTTACAATGCTGCCGGCAGCCGCTTCGCGACCGCGGATCGAGGCGGTGTGGTGTTTTTCTGGGATGGAACGACCAACAAACGACTGGGTTCTTTTAAGGGGCACAACGATTGGGTCGTGGACGTCGAGTTTTCTCCGAACGGCAGGTGGCTCGCCTCAGGATCTTCCGATGGAACCGTGTGCGTGTGGAACATCTACAATTTCCAGGCGGTATCGAAGCTAGACGGCCAGAGCTATATCGGCTCCCCGCTGACTTGGACCGCCGATGGGCGCTACCTCATGACGGTCACCGATCAGGGGTTCATGCAGATCAACTCGGTGACCCCGGCTCAGCCCGCCGTGGCTCCCGCGCCGCCCAAGAAGGCGCCCGCGAAGCGTCGGTAAGGGATTTCTTTATTCCAAGCGGTCGGTCGAATTACGACCGGCCGCTTTTGATTTTTACGGCGTTTGCTTTCGGTGAATCCGCACCGAGGTCGTGAGACTGAACAGGCGGCCGTGGACGCGGTAGCGCATCTCGCAGAACACCGCGCTGTTTTGGTTCTCGGGAACAGAGTAGCTGATCGTCGTCTCGATGGATTCCGGGCTAAAGGTCTGTTCTTGGATGACTTCCCAGGTCGATTTGTCGAAACGCAAATCGTCGGAAGTCGCACGCCATAAGCTGACTTTTTCGAACCCATGCCCTTTCGTGGCGACGCGGAGACGGGGGCCTTCGAGATATTCCCAGCTTGGCACGGGCATGCGAAACTCGCCGCAGAGCGATCGGGCGAACATGCCCACGTTTTCGATCACCGCTCGCAAGTCTCCTAGACTGTGAGGAACGTTCGGCACCATGCGGACCCATTTGGGCTGCTTAAGATCGTTCCAGTAGTGGTTGAGCGCGTCCACGGTCCAATAGGCGTCGTTGCCGGCGTTGATGATCATCGTCGGGGCCGTGATGCGCTCGCGGTAGGAGTAAGGATCGATCATCTGCGCGAGGCGGAGCCCTTCGGGGGTCTCCAGCTTTTGCTGCAATCCGCGTCGGGTGTAGTCGTCGATCTGAGGGCTGTATCCATCCCAGAGCTCTTTCTGATGCTTCATCTGGGCCGGGATGTTCAAGTTATCGATGACCAGAGGCGCAAGCCCTGCAATACGAGGATCGCCCGAAGCGCCGACCATCCACGTCGTCCAACCGCGTTTACTGGCTCCCGTCACGAGAAATTTCTGGACGGGTTCTTCCCAGTCCTTCGTGAACTCTTGTACGGCGTCCATTCCGCGAAGCGCGCTTTTGGTCATCGGAAAAAGGAGCGGCCAGCTTGCATCGCCGGTTTCTAAATATTTCTCGAAGGTGTGTGCGATCAGATCGTCTTCGATCAAATCCCCGAAGAGTGGTTGTTTGGGGATCTGGAAAAGCACTGCGGTTGGGACTCCGGTTAATTCGGCGACCAAGGCAAGTTGCGTGAGTTCGCGTTCGTTGGGCTCTCCGCCGGTCAGTACAAGGATCGCAAGTTCGGTCGAATAAGGCTTGCGTGGCTTGATCACGACCAAGGAATGCTCCCAAGGGATGCCTTGCCAGGTTTGGCTGACTAGACGCAGGGTCGTGCGAAAATCCCCCTTTTCTTGCACCGACCAGGTGTAAGAAGGGTCTGGCTTTTGGAGGTAATCGGTCAGTTCGGTCGGTTTCAGAGCCATCAGGGCGAGCGCAGCGATCGTAGCGAACATGGCTCCTTTAGTGTATCGCATCGTATCAAGAGCAAAGACACCGCGTTGAGTACGTCATCTTTTCAAGAGCATTTGCAAGGGGGCAATTTTCGTCTGATGGCCTGCATTTGTGGGGAAACCGTGGAATTTCAAGAAAGATGAGATAAATTAAAAGAGCCAGAAATCTTACATAAATTGTTTGTTTATGAATTCACAATTTCATCGCTTGTACTAGAAGATAAGGAACAACACTTTTACAAGATTGCGAAATTATAGAATGCGTTCTACATTCGATTCTGGTTGCTCGCAAGGTTCCTAGGCGATAGATCGTCTCTTGCCGCACAACTCCTTGCTTTATTCGTCTTTGTGAAAGCGCTGAGTCGCTTTCAATAGCGTCGCATAGCATTGCTGCATGCGAAAGGAGTTTTTATGAGCCATTGTCTTGCAAATGACTGTAAGGATTCATGTGATCCATGTGAAAGTTATATATGTAAGCCAGGAAAGAAAGCTGGTTATCCCGTTCCTGGAACGGATGGGAAGGTTTGTTATGGACAATTAACAATACCAAGTTTTACTAAGACAGGAAGCTATCTTGGAGGGTCGAGTTCTTCTAGTGATAACTATGACAGTGTCCCCGGTGCAGTTCCATGGGTGTTTACTTCAGATTCTACAAGAGTTTATGCTACATGCGATCTTTTGGCAGGTGAAATTTCAGAATGGCTGACATTGGAGGATACGATTTACCCCTTTAATGTCTATGGTGCCTCGATTTCATGGCACCTTTATTTTGATCCTCAAATTGGTTTTGATCTAACATCTTTTACATGTGATCTGAGTGCGTCAATTATTGCAACTCATAGGCAGAGCCACGTTGCTTCATTGGTAGGACGCATTAAAACAATCCGTCTTGATATGCAAGAATATCCTTTTCCAATACCGTATGCTGTTCGGTATTTTCAATTTGGCGAATTTAATGATTTATGGGGCATCCCTGCAGAAATGCTAAATCAGAATACCTATATCTGGAAAATTGCCTTGAGGGCTAAAGTCATAGAATATAGTTGGAGTATACCATTTGAGCCGGGCTTCCCACTTCGCGTGCAAGGTATTTTTGAAGGCACAAATCTTTTATTGAATCAGTGGCATCGCACGGGGGCTCTCTGTCTTCCTCCTTCTCGTCCTTGATGAGGTTAGTAATTATGTATAGTAAGAATCAGTTTGTTCATCATGGTTCCGAGGTTGGAAATCCGTTGCAGCATCCGTATCGAGCGATGCCGGATCCTCGAACGGGCCATTTAACGATCGACCCCGAGATTGAGCTCAAGGCCAAACAGTTTAATCTCAGCATCAGCTTTTACTACAGTAGTGAATCCAATGTCGTGACCGAATTCGGTCATGGACGTTCGGCAAGCGTTCGCGC
>JBBCJD010000002.1:0-108974 GCA_037189405.1 bacterium | reverse complement strand
GCATTATTTGGTGTGATAGGCCCGTACAGATCTGTATTTTTGAATTTTGTGTCATCTATAGAATTTCCTTCATTTTCGTAAAGAAACCATTGATATTGTTTTATTTCATCTGGCAGCACATCAAGTACATCTTCTGTGCGTACTTCATCAATTGTGAAAGCAATTAATTGCATTATTAATTTTCACCAATCTGCCATTCAAACGCCTGTTGACATTTATCCTGTACATACGGCTCTACAAGCCCCTGTCCCGAATCCTTTACCTCCTTCATAGCTTATGGGGTCTCGGGTGATGAATCGCCCGGAGCCTACATCGTAGTATCGGTGTCCGAGGAGTCGGAGCCCCTCGTCTCCCAATCCTTGAATTCTGGCCAGCTTCGGAGTCTTTAGCAATAAAAGTGTTAACGAAATTCAAGCTTCTTTATTTGCTCTTTGTTCAAGCCATTCCTTTGCTAGGTCTGGGAATGTCTTTAACCATGATTCTGCTTCTTCAAGACGCGCAAGGTATTTATTTTTCCCTGTGCGCCCAATAGCGAATATAGGCCCAAGATCTAAATGTGCGTCCTCTGATGAACCAAGAAGATAAAAAATAGGTTCGATAAGAAGGTATTTCTTATCTTCGGTATCTACATCAAATTTTAGTTTTACGTCATCATTTTTCCAATTCAGAGCGATATACTTACAGGAAAGTTGAGCTACTGTAAGGATCTCTTCTAAAGAGCCACGGATCCACGCATAGGGGGTTATCACAGGGCGTATTTTTTCGATATAGGTGATGCCATCCCATTTAAAAAATTTAAAACCTTCAGGTAAGGGTTTTGAGGGGTCACTCCATTCTTGAAGGTCCGTATCATATGTACTGTATGTTCTCAATATATTATAAGCATAGGGAACTATCTTGAGTTTCATCATTTCTTGCCTGAGAAATGCCATCATTTCAGGCGTTACTACGTCGAATGTTGTAGGCTGAATTGTCATTATTCTTCACTGAGCCAATAGTCTAAGCCTGCTTGTCGCCTTCTTTTCTGTTCTTCCACATATGGATCAACGGCATCACCAAAGGCTTTTCCTGCCTCATGCGCCAGGCCAACAGGAGTAGGATCTAGGAGATCTCCTAAAGCATGCAGAAAAGGAAGCACTGTTCCATAAAAGATGTGCCCTCCGGGTTTCCCATTCTTCGCCTGAAAATGCGGTCGAGCATCGGGCACTCCCACATGTGCATCATGATGAAGGACGTTATTTTTGCCATAAGCATGCTTTGCTAACTCATGACACTTTTGTGGGTTCCCTTTGTTTATGACATTTCTGCCTCTCTTTGCAGCACGCAAAGCTCTTCCTTCGCTGATCTCTTTCCCTATCGGTATAAAACGTTTCACTCCATTGATGGTGGTTTCTTTGAGTAATCGCCATCGACTGAGGCCAAAAGAATCACCCCAGATGATAGGATTATTCTGGGTATATCCGTATAGGTTGATGCCTCCTTCGTAACCGATGGGGTCTCTCGTGACGAAACGTCTCGTTCCTGCATCGTAGTAACGATGTCCGAGGGGTTGGAGTCCCGTCTCCCAATCCTTATAGTATCCCCATTGGGCCCCAAAACCTGCATAAGGATCTAGTCATCTGGACATTGCTCAAACAACAACTGACCAAACTTAACAGCATCAGAAGCTGTTATTGGGAATCGAATATCGTACTGTACACCGAAATGGGAGTTAGTCTCAAATCCTTGAGCAGTACAAGCGAAATATAGAACTACTAGGTCTCGTGTCGGATGTTGATACAAAACGCATGTGCAAAATTCAGTTTCCACAAAGATTGAGGCGGGCTCCTTATCAGTACTACTAGAGTCTCTAATTGAGAAAGATAAGTGAGCGTCTTTAAGAGAATTCGCATTTATAAAAGCTCGCGCAAGCAAACGAACTTCGTAATGCCCGAATAAGCCTTCTACCTTATAAGTAGATTTATACAAAACCTCCTTGCCCATTTTAAGAACGACCAGATATATTTTTTCTCCATCCTGCATTATTGCAGATATTTCAATTGAATACTGATCCTCGTTTTCCAAGGCCTTGGCTTGTGATAATATTGGCATTAAAATCCTAAACCTTCTGCGATTTCATCAATGATATCTATAATGTCATCCCATTCCCAATCAGGGTTTTTACGATTGCCTTTAGGTATTTTATCTTTATGAATTCTATCTCGAACCTTGGGATAATGCTCCTTCGGAAGCCCTATTCTTCTCATAAGATCCTCAATCCGTTTTCTCTCCTCTTTGTTTAGGGTTGGTCCGCAATTTCTCGGGGCTGATGGAAATGTCAATGTTTGAGGTCTTCTAGGCTGCGTTAGGTAATCATAAAGAAGAACAGACCCCATGTAGATGCCTATTCCTGCAGCAACTGCATCGCCCACTGGTAAAGGACCATCCGCTACAACAGCAATACCGCCAAGGGCGATTAAGCCGCTAAAATCTCGCTTGCGTTTTAACCCATCTGGGTCAATCCATCCCGTGGGTGAGTTTCCGACATATCCGTATAGGTTGATGCCTCCTTCATAGCCGATGGGGTCTCTCGTGACGAAACGTCCCGTTCCGGCATCGTAGTAGCGGTGGCCGAGGAGTTGGAATCCCGTCTCCCAATCCTTATAGTATCCCCATTGAGACCCAAAACCCGCATAAGGATCCGTCGTCGCCGAGGAGGAGGCGAATGTTCCGAACGCATCCGCCATGTGAGAGGTGATCACGTTCCCACTCGCATCGTGTCTTTGAGAGGTGGTCCCTCTTTCGTCGAAAGTATAGAACGTCGAGTTGCCCCCAGCTCGCCTGGAGATGAGTCCGTTCGCGCCCCAGGTGTTGGCTGCAGTCACGTTGCCTGCATTGTCCAGTTCGCAGACGATATCGTAGCCATCATAGAGGAAGTAAGTTCGTCCGGCAGAGGTCTCCTTCCAAGCTCGAAGCCCGTCCGCGCGGTAGCCCGCCGTCATCACCGTTCCCACGCTCGTCAAACGGTTCTCCGGGTCGTAGGTCATCGCCGTACCCGCATACGTCGTCGGATTCCCGTTCCCGTCGTAGACGAAGCTCCCCGTCGTGAGCTGGTTGTTCGCGTTGTACGAGCGAGACGCTCCTTTGAAGCTCGTCGGATTCCCCGCAGCGTCGTAGGAGAAGCTGTTCACATACGAACCCGAGCGAGCCGAATTCTCCTGGGTCAGCTCGTCTTTAGTGTTGTACTGGTACTGCGTTAGACCGCTGTAACCTGGCATCGCGGGAAGATCGGCGGTCACCCTGAGGCGATTTCCGACCCCATCGTAGTTCATCTGGCTGTAATCGGAAAAGGTCTGCCCAAGCTCATGGACGTTAATCATCCTTTGGAGCTGTCCAAGCGCGTTGTGCTGGTAGGCGGTGTGAAGACCGTTACTCACCGACTGGCTAATAAGGCGTCCGTTTTTCCAGTCATAGCCCCAAATCGCAGCTTCTCCAAACGGATTGGTGAGAATCGCAAGCTGGCCCGCTTTATTATAGGCATAGCCATATCCACCCGCAGGGGTGGTCATCGTCGCACGGCTTCCATCCGCGTAGTAGGAATACGACACCGTTTTCGCGGGAAGTCCCGCATATGTCGTCGTGACGCTCAGTAGATTGCCCAGGTCGTCGTAGCCGTAACTCTCTGTTCCAGATCCATCCACTCTCGACGACGGCCTTGCATAAGAATCGTAGGAGATGGAGACATTCAGAGTCGGAGTGCTTGGATACTGGATCGCCGAGAGCGCCTTGCCGGGCCCGGAATACGTGTAGTTCGTGACGACTCCGTTCCCGTCGATGCGCTGAAGGACGCGGCCCACCGCATCGAACGAGGTGAACCGCACGTAATCCCCGCCGGGATAATCCACCCGCGTGAGATTCGAATTCCCGTCGTAGCTGTAGGTCGTCGCATTGCTCCTGCCATCTCGAAGCGTCTTCAAGCGATACGCTCCATCGTAGGTGTAGGCCACCGGCTCGGTGCTCCCAGTCACGCTGAGGACTTCGCCCTCCTTACCGTAAGCGTAGTTCACCGTGCGAACCGTTGCGCCGCTTTCGTCCACAGCGCTGCTCGAAAGCAAAGGCCCGCCCGGATACAGGTAGGTGTTTTTCACGCCCGAGCGGCCAGGACCGGTTTGTCTCGTGGCGGGATAGCTTTCGGTAAGCGTTTGCCCCAAGAGGTTATAGGTGAAGAACGCCTCGTTGCCTTGACCATCTTTGGAGGAAATCACCCGCCCCTGCGAGTCGTAGCGCAGGTGGGCCGTGTAGCCTTCGGGGCTTGTGATGCGAAGCGGCTGTCCCAGTGCCGCAGACTGGGAATATCCTCCGTCCGAGGTGTAGTTGAACGTCGTGGTCCGTGAGAGGCCATGAGAGGAGTTCGCAGGTGCGACTATGGTGAGCACGTTCCCCAGCGCGTCGTAGGTGTAGCTCGTCGTGACGGTGCCCGACCCCGTCGGAGAGACCGTCGTCACCGACTCCAAGAGCCCCGACGGCTCGTAGTAAGTGAACGCCACCGGAGCCAAGCTGCCCACCTGGATCTGGGTCAAACGGCCGAGCCCCTGGGGATCTCCGTAGCTCCAGGTATAGCTCGTCGTGATCCCCCGAACATCCGTATGAGACGTCACGTTCGCCCTCGCATCGTAGGTGAAACTCTCCGTTAAACCGTCCGGATACGTGATGCTCGACTTCTTCCAAGGATGATTCGTATCGTAAACGATCGTGCTCCGAGCGTTACTCCCAATCTTGACTCCCGTCGAACGATTCGCCGAATCGTAATACTGAATCCATTCCCGAGTGAGGACATTCGAGGAGTTGTAGGTCCGAACAATCGTGTTGCCGCCGCCCCAGCCATCCTCATACGTTGTGTAATTCCCATTACCATCGGTCCGCCTCGTGACTTTGCCAGAACCATCATAGGTGAGAGTCGCGGTAGAAGTCCCCGTTCCCGTCGGACTGGGAACCGTGATGGAAGAGAGGTCGTAATAGCCGGTACCCGCCGCCGTCCCATAAGAAAACCGGGTCGCAGGACTCATCTCCGAAGAAGCCACTACGTGGGACACCGTATTGAGCAAAGTGTAGTTCCAACCGCCATAGGCAGATCCGCTATACACCACCTTGCGACTGTAACAATCCGTCGCCTGCGAAAGCAGGCCCACCGGGCCATCATAGCTAAGCGTCAAAAGCGTCACATGAGCATCATTTCTAACCGTGGAGAGGTAACCGCTCTTGGGGCTGTAGCTAAAATGAATCGCCTGACCGGTGCTGTTGAATATCCGAACCAGTTTATACAGCCTCGACATAGAAGCCCCGCCAGCATATCCAGAACCCGGGACCTTCTCAAAAACCCATTTGGCTCCATTGTCTCGCCACGTCACCGTAAAGCGGGTCCAGTCCCCGCTGCCGTCTTTGTCGCCTGAAACCACATAAGGGCGGTTTAAAGGCACGGTCAAGGTCCCGGGCACTCCGTCTAAGATTCGATCTCTTGCCCCCGTCGGGAAAACAAGGTCTAAATAGCTGTTACTGGAAGTAGGGCCGGTACCGGGGACATCTGGAATGGCCGCGGTCTCCAGATATCCTTGAATCGTGATATCGTAGTTATGAACCCAACCCGTCGCAAGGCCCGGAGAACCGGATCTTTCCCGGCTGCGGTTTGTCTTCCATTGCCGCCGCCAATCTACAGAAGGTCCCACCGGGTTGTCAACAAAGAGATCTGGGCCTGGCTCGTAGGTCTCGGTTCGGGTTGCGAGATTCACCGGATCTCCTGCCGTCGGACCGACTCCGCAAGTACCTTCTCGCAGTCCACCCATAAGCGCGTCGAAAGGGCCGCACCCACTAGGATCTAAAGGACAGTTCCCATCATAGGGAGAGCGTGGGAAGTTGCGATTCTCTTCGAGAATTTGAGTCAGGATAAAATCGTGACTAACATTCACAAACTCGCGGTCGGGAGTAGAAGAGGGAGGAACATAGAGCCCTACCTCTCCTACGGCGCTCGCCTTCACCGACCAAGACAAATGCGCTTTCCCGTTCTTCACCGGAAGGGTCTTGATAATGCGGCTATAGGTCGCCACACCTTCTGACCGGTCTGTCGCCGATTTATAGTATTCGAAAAGCTGGGCCAAGCTATTCTCAAGCGCGACTTCTTCAAGAGTGCCCCCGACCGTATCGACCCCAGCCCAACCCCGGACCGCGAGTTCCACAGTAACAGTGGAGGGAGCTGCCCCATAGCCATATAGATTTCCTACCCACGTGAAATATAAAAAGATATCGCCTTCAGAGCGAATGCCCGTTGTGCGATACCCACTTCGAGGGTTGGTATTCTTGCCCGAGATGGGCGACTCGCGGGGGCCAAATAAAAGCGAAGGATCTCCGTTATTGGGCAGCCCTAAAGACATCCAAGGAGTCGTCTCCCAGTCATAAGTGACCAGATTGCCATTCACAATCCTCGCACCCTTTATCTGGGTCTTTCCCGCCCACTGAACATCGACCCGCCACTTTTGAGTATCCCAAGTTTGAGCGCGCGAAGATGAAATGAATCCAAAGAATAACAAAACTACAGCAAAAGGCAAAAGAAATAAGCGAGGAAATCTCATAAATAACAAAAACAACCGAAATGGAATGACGGCATCTTACATAAAATCGTGCAATCTATGTCAAGCCTTAATGAGATATCTCTTCAATAAATTGCTTCATTCAATACTTTAAATACCTGTTCCGCCAAGAAATTAAGCCTATCCTCATGAATATTTGAGTAATTAAATCGTTGACTGAAGACATCTGCGCACACCGTCCCAATGTAAGATATTTTCGCAAAACAAGTTGGCCCTTTCTAACAAAGGGCGAGCTTCCTTTTCCTGAATATCCAAAGTCGTCTAGAACCGCTTGAGAACACATCATCGATGGGCTTGGGGAAAACGTCGATAAGAGGCATGTTCGGTGAAACCCAGGCTAGCACCGTTGCCACCGGGCGAAGCAACGAGCCTTCCCGCAAGAACACGAGCATCCTAGGCTCCATACGCTTTTCGGACGAAACCGAATCCTTGGTTAGCCCGTCCCGTAGAATGTGATGATCGTTCTAGCCGCTTCCGCAATCCTGCTCGGCGCTCAACGGACAAGCTCCTTGCCCGATACTCTCGCGACCGCCTCACCCGTTTCAAGATCGACTTCGGCGATCCTACAATCTTCCCCTTTCGGCGTTCGAGAACTCGTGCGCACGCAACGGCAAAGCCCGGCGTTCGAAGGCATCGTGACCCAAAACGAGCGAAGCCATCTTCGCGCGCCCGTCCTCGGGGCGCGAAAAAACGCTCCCAACTCCATCACGACGCCCCCGAACCCGACCGGCTTTGGGCTGCACTCGCTCCCCCCCGGGATCGGTTCGCAACCCCTCTTTCAACCGACAGCTCAAGAGACCCTGCCCTTGCTGTTTTTCGGCATCCACCCCTCGAATGCCCCTGCGCAGTCGCTCTGCGTCTCCCAGTACTGCAAAGGGGACGGCAAAGTCACCGTCGGCGCGTCCGGCTCCTCCTCCTTCAAAGTCAAAATGATCCGCACCTCCGAATGGATCGACACCCCGGGCGGCGGGACCGAGAAGCAGGTGGAGATCGCGGGCGGTTCGTTCAACGGCAAGCAGGGCCTTTACTACACGGTGTTTCTGGAATACGATCCGGCCAAAGGCACCGGGATTCAAACGGGCAAACTCAGCATCCAAGAGCCCAAGCGCACGATGGTGGCCCAACTACAAGGCGAGAGCTTCGCTAAAGAGCTCGTGGTCCAAATCGATAAGATCGCGCCGGCCAAACCCACGGTCATCCCCGGAGAAACCTTCTCCGCGACGGTTTATCTGGACGTCCAGCAAAATGCACCGTCCCAGATCTATTTGGCCCCCGTCCATCCGGGGCAACTCACGATGGCGAAGCAGTCGGCTTGGGCGGTCAAACCCGGCAAGTCGAATCAGAAGATTCAAATCACCGTCCCGGCCGCGACGCTCGATACCCCCGGCACCACGCTCGCCATCGGCGTGTACGACGCCTCGAACGGCAAGCTGCTGAGCACCAAGAATCTAAGCGTCGCCGTCCAGCGCGAATGGGCCGAGTGGAATTATAAACAGGCCACCGGCAAACAAACGGTCTGGGGACGCTTGCAGCTTGCCAGCAGCGGCGAATATATCTGGAGCGTCGAAGCCCACAACGCGAGTTGGAAGTATCCCGACCGCTTTTATCACGGCGTCTGCCTTCCCGGTCAGGGCAAGCTCGGCATCGGGCCGGGGAGCCACATGCAGATGAAACTGCCGGGCCGCACAGACCGATTTTATTGGGTCGCGGTCGGCAAAATGGAACTGGCCTCGTGGAGCAGCGCGAGAAAAGCCCCGCTTAGCATCTTTCTAGGCGTTTGGAACGGCAATCCTTGGTTCTCTAATGAAATCGATCTCATCGAGGGCGTAATCGACTTAACGGGGATGGCTCAGGCGGGAAGCTCGGGAATCGAAAGCGAGGCCAGTCAAGGGCAGCTTCAATGGATGAAGAACACCCAGTTCCAACCGACGCCGATCAGTAGCCTGAAGGGCTGGTTCAAATAGTCTCAGGGACCTCCATAGCATCCAACGCCTCCTTCAACACGATCGCATGATTCCTCTTCGTCTCGCTTGAGGCGAAGAGGAATGTCACGGTTCGATCCTTGGCCCTTTTCGCCAGAACCCCGAGCGCCTCGGGGCGCTCGCGCAACTCCGCGAGGTATCGATGCCGAAATTCGCCCCAAGCCTCCGGGTGGGCGTGAAACCACACGCGAAGCTCTGTGGAAGGCGCCAACTCCTTGTTCCATTCGGCGAGATGGGCGCGCTCGCGCGAAACACCCCGAGGCCACAACCGGTCTACAAGCACCCGCTCTCCGTCGTCCGGTTCCGCGGCCTCGTAGATGCGCTTCAGTCGAATCATCGTCTTCCCCCTTCCTTTCAGACGCCACCCAAAGCTTCTCGGATCCTCCCTTTGGGACCTGCTCGCAAGCCATTCGACGAGCCTGAAAAAGCACGATGGGGCTCTTTGAAAGAGCCCCATCGTGCGATCAAGGAGACAGCGCGTTTAGCTTTCGCGGGCTTTGCGCTTGCGCTCGGCCTCACGCTCGGCGATCAGCTTCCTCGCCTGCTCTTTTTGCGGGTTCGTCAACAGCTTGCCAAGCGTCTTGTGGTACTCGGTATAGGTGTTTTTGATCTTGGCCGCCATCGCGCAGTGCGGGCACTCCCCATCCGCTCCGTGCTCGTGGTCGCCCAGCTTCTTCATCTCTTCCTTCAGCTTATCCACCGCTTTGGTGGTCTTTTCGTTCTCCGACTTCAGCTTCTTTTGCTGATCGGCGCTGAGTGCCAGCTTCGAACTGATGTCTTCGGTCAAAAGTGAGTTCTTGAGCCCGAAGTCGTCCACCTTGGTGGATTTTGCGGTGCCGCCTGTCTGTGCGAGCGCGAAAACGCTCATCAGCATGGCCGCCATCAATAGGGTCAAACATCTTTTCATCGGTTTCTTTGTGTCCTTTGGAAAAAGTTGAGAAGCAAGCCAGCGGCCCACTTCGACAGTCGGTTGCCTTATCCTACATCCATTCCCTTTCGAAAGTTCCCCATTCTCTCAAAACTCGGTTCAAGCTCCTTCCGGAGCGGAGGTCGAATGAGGCTTACGCGCGACCGCCCCTTCGAAGCCACGGCTTCGTGCGCGAAGCCCAAGGCCGAGCCCCAAAAGGCCGGTCAACATCAGAAGCGCCAGGACCGCGCCCGAGGGAAGCCATCCGGCTTGCGGAGCGGGGCTGGGGGCCGGGATGCGATCGTAATCGGCGCGAGTCATCGAAAGCTGATTGAGCCGTTTTGGAAGGAAGAACTCCTCGCGCCGCAGATGCTCCCGGGCCACGGAAGCGTCGAACGCATCGAAAGACGCGGCGTCGTTCCCGGCAAGCGCGATCAACGCGAGTTGAGCCGCAATCGCGGGACTCAGCCACTGCATCGCCGCCACGGTCTCCGAACGACGCGTTTTCGCCTCGGCGGCCTGCCGCAACTTCGGAGCAATCTCTTCCCGCGCGTGGGCCTCTAGCGCGAGACGTCGCAGACCCCAATGGTTCGGCGGCGTTTGCGGGTCGCTCCAATATTTCTTGAACGGCCGCAGATACGCCATCACGAACGCCTCGTCCGGCTCGGAATGCTCCATGGCCTGGCGGTACGCGATCAGCAGTTCGGTTCGAGTCGGCGCGCGGTGCAGCGAAGATGCGCCCAGATTCACCAGCACCGGGACCAAGACCACCCACACAACCCATGCGCCGACGAGAATCACGACGTTCGAGCCCGAAGAACGCCCGAAGAAATTGACGAACGCTCCGAGAAGACACCAAAAGCCGAGATACACCGCCACGACCCCGATCCACCCGAGCATCCACTGCGGCGACGGCAACCCCGTGGTCCATGCCAGACCGATCCCGAACGCCATCGCCGAGATCGCAAGCAGCGCTCCGTAGCGAATCCCCGTTCGGGCCAGCAAAATCTTCGCCAGCGCGACCGGCTGCCCTTTGAGGAGCGGAAGCGTCCCCCCCTCTCGCTCGGCGGAAAGCAGACGGAAAGTCAGACCGATCGCGAACAGGGGCAAAAGCGCCACGACCACAAATGCCACGTCCAGCCGTCCGGTCGCCAGGGACAGGGGATTCAAAATATCGTCGTTGACCCAGGTCGGATCGCCCGGCGGCCCGCTCTTGGAGAGCGACGTGCGCACGTCCGATTCCCCGATCGCGGTGACCGCGAGCGGACCCTCCCGCTTTTCCAGATACGGATTGGTCAAAAATTCGGCGGTCGCGGCGCTTTGAGGGTTTGGCTTGGGCAGCTCCTCCAGCGTTCCCGCTTCGAAAGCCTCCAGCCCCTCTTTGAGCTCGGCGACTTGGCGCTCGACGATCGCGCGTCCATCCGCGGCCCGCCCGCGCAAGCCGTCCAACCAGCGCTGGCCACTCCAGAACGCCATCCCGAACAGAAACGCCAGCAGCAGAAAAATCGCAGGCAGGGTCCCCTCGCGCAAAAACAGATGCAGCTCTCGTCGAAAATTCATGGGCGAATCCTCATCGCGCTCACGCAAGCCAGGCCGAGGCTCACCGCCGCCCACAGTCCCAGACTCACCAAGCTCCCTCGCACGTTGGAAAGGGACCAAGCGGCGGAGGGTGCGTCGTACTCGAAGCTCGGGATCGTCTCCCAAAACTCCTGGGTGACGTAATAGCCGTAATCGTCGGTGGTGGAGTTCACCTCCATATCCTTATTCAGCATCCGGTTGATCTTCTGCCGGTACTGCTCGACGGCTTCGGAGAAATCGAGGTGGTGGTGCAGGTCGGTGCCGGCCGAGGCCATGCTCCAATCGCGCATCGCGATGAGCGGCGAGAGCGCGCTGGCCCGCGACAGCGTCGCCGCTTGCCCCAACATCGCGTCCGCCAGCCGCTTGTAACTCTCGGCGTACACCTGGGTCGTGTAATCCTCGCTGGCCTGCATCGCGATCGCGTTGAAGTTCACGGGAAGCTCTTCGACGGTCTCGACGCCGTACTCAGCGAGCACCTTCTCCAGCAGCTCGTCCCGCCGCTTGTCGAGCGGGTCGTGCCCATCGATCCCCTCCAGGCTCTTTCGGCGAACGTCGTCCATAAACGCCGCCCGGGACGGCAGCGGGTGCGTGCCCGAAGCCCAATCCGAGGCCACTCGCGGCACGACGAAACTCGAAACCGCCCAAAATCCCAGCAGCCCCACCAATGCGATCTGGCTTCGAGGAACGCAAGCCGAAAGCCCGAGCGTCAACCCGGCATAGGCCAGGAAATACAGAAGGTATCCCCCCGCCATCAACGCCACGCGCGCCGGTTCGAAGACCCCTTGCGAGAGCCCGATCGCCGCGGTTCCGACCAGCGCGGCGGGCAAGAGGAGCAACAGCAGCCCTCCGAGCACCCCCAGCAACTTGCCAAGGAGCACCGTCGCGGGGGGCGCGCCGGACGCCAGCGCCTGGCGGAGCGTACCGGTCTCCCGCTCGCCCGCGAACGCCGTATAGCCGAACAAAACGATCAAAAGGGGCGCGACGACCAGCAAAATGAACGACGCGGTGAAGTAACCGAACTGGCGCAGCGAGGTCTCATCTGTCGCGGGGCGATGCGTGAAATCGTTGCGGACGTGCGCCTCCAAAAAGATCAAGCGGCCGATATAGGGGTCCAGGCCCGGCTCGATCCCGGCGAGCGAACGGGCCGGCTTCATCACGTAGGTCCCGAAATGCCCCCCGGTATGCGGGTTCTTATCCTGCTGATTCAGCCACTCGTCCCGAAACGAGCGCATCGTCTGCTGGCGCATCGCGGCTTCCTCGCGAGAAGACACCCAGCCGCTGTACAGCGCCACGCCCAAAAAGAGCATCACGATTAGCGAAGCGAGGCGAAACCGCCCGTCGCGAAGCATCGAGACGATCTCGCGCCGGGCGACCCGAATCAACATCTAGCGAGCCTCCGGAAAGGCGTTTCGCAGCTCCTGAAGGTACAGCTCTTCGAGCTCGCCCACGGTCAGGTCCGCGCTCCGCACTTCTTGGCGCACCCGTCCATCGACCATGATCACCACCTGATCACCGCACTGTTTCGCCAAAAGCAGGTCGTGCGTCGCCATCAACGTGCCCACCCCTTCCTCTGCGAGCGAATCGATCAGCCCGGCGAATTCGTTGGCCGCGTACGGGTCGAGCCCCGACGTCGGCTCGTCCAGGAGCAACGCTCTGGCTTCTTTGGCGAGGGCCAACGCCACGCACACCTTTTGCCGCATCCCCTTGGAATAGGTCGAGGCGCGCCGGTCCACGGCATGGTCCTGAAGGCCCGCGCGGCGAAGCAGTCCGACCAACCGCTCGCGCCCCAGGTCCTTCACGCCTCCGAGCCCCGCGAAGTATTCGAGATTCTCCAACCCCGTCAGGTTGCCGTAAAGACTGACCATCTCGGGGATGTAGGCCAGGCGACGGCGCGTCTCCATCGGATCTTGCGCCACTTCGACGCCGTCGATGTACGCCGCGCCCTCGGTGGGCGTGAGGAACCCCATAAACAGATTGATCGTGGTGGTCTTCCCCGCCCCGTTCGGCCCGAGCAGGCAGAGCACCTCTCCCGCCGGCACGTTCAAGTTCAAACGATCGAGTGCGGTATGCGCTTCGTATCGCTTGGTCAGCCCTCGCGCCTCGATCGCGGTCGAGCGTTCCGTCGCCGCGCCCGTCGGCGCTCCGGCGACGGGGGAATCGAAGATCGGGAAAAAGTTCTCCATGGCCGTCTTTAGCTTTATACCGATTCCCCTTCGAAAATCGCTCCCGCAATTTTTTGCGCGGATACGGGGTATGAGTACAGAAAACAGCCTTTTGGAGCCGAGCTAAAAATTCGAAATTCGGGGAGACTATCGCATTTAGATGCGGTCGACTCCCCGTTCACTACCGGATTTACCGGCGCAAGTTTCGGGCGCCTTCGACCATATTCCGCAACGCGGGGACCACCTCTTCGTAGCGCCGGGTCTTGAGGCCGCAGTCCGGATTCACCCACACCTGATCCAGCGGCAGACACGCCAGCGCGCCGCGCAAACGCTCCTCCACGAATTCGACGCTCGGCACGTTCGGGCTATGAATATCGTACACACCCGGACCGATCTGCTGCGGATAGCGAAACTCCCGGAGCGTTTCGAACAGCGCCCCCTCGCTTCGGGCATCCTCGATACTGATCACGTCGGCGTCCATCGCGGCGATCGACTCGATCATGTCCCCGAACTCGGAGTAGCACATGTGCGTATGAATCTGGGTTTCGGGACGCGCCCCTCCGGTGGCGATGCGGAACGAACGGACGGCCCACGCAGCGTATTCCGGCCAATCCTCCCGGCGCAGCGGCAACCCTTCGCGGAATGCGGCCTCGTCGATCTGCACCATCGAAAGCCCGGCCTCCTCCAGATCGCGCACTTCGTCGCGAATCGCGAGCGCGATCTGCGCAGCCACCTCGCGCCGAGGGATGTCCTCGCGCACGAAGCTCCATTGCAGAATCGTGATCGGGCCCGTGAGCATCCCCTTGACCGGACGCTCGGTCAGGGACTGCGCGTACCGCAGCTCTTTGACGGTCATCGGCCCAAGTCGGTCCACGTCGCCGAAGATGATCGGCGGTCGCACGCAACGGCTTCCGTAGCTCTGGACCCACCCTTCTTCGGTCGTGGCGAACCCCTTCATCTGGTCGCCGAAAAATTGCACCATATCGTTGCGCTCGGGCTCGCCGTGGACCAAAACGTCGAGTCCGATCTCCTCCTGGAGCCGAATCACGCGTTCGATCTCCTCCCGGATCGCGGCCTCGTACGCCGCCGGGTCGGCCTCGCGCAAGCGCCTCGCCTTGCGCAACTCGGGGGTCTGCGGAAACGAGCCGATCGTCGTGGTCGGCAGCATCGGCAGCTTCAGCCGCGCGTCTTGAAGGGGTCGCCGCTGCGCATAAGCCATCCGGCGAGTGTCCTCTTCTCGGATCGCCGCCACACGCGCTTGCACCCTCTCATCGAATCGCGACGCCTCCTCGCGCCACGCCGCGAGCGCCGCTTGCGCGATGTCCCAACCTTCGGGTCGCTCGCCGCGTAGTGCCCCAGCGAGCAGCCTCAGCTCTTCTAGACGCTCTTGGGCGAATGCCAACGCCCCGCGAAGGGCGCTCGGCAGCGCCTGCTCCGAGGCCACTGTCTCCGGCAAATGCAGCAGCGAGCAAGAGCTTCCAATCGCCAGCCGCTCCGGCGGGACGAACGAGGCGATCTCTTGCACCAAGGCTTTGGCAGCCTCCAAATCGGTGCGCCAGACGTTGCGGCCGTCCACCACGCCCGCGACGAGCAGCTTGTCGGCAGGGAAGCCGCCTTGCAGGCACGCGAGATTCCGATCCCGGCCGCGCACAAAATCGAGCCCGAGTCCTGCGACCGGCAACGCGCAAAGCGTGTCGTAGGAAGGCGCGACGTCGCCGTAATAGGTTTGCACGATCAGCGAGGCCGCAGGCGCGAGGCGCTCATACGCCCGCCGAAACGCCTCGAGCTCCCCTTCGCCCAGATCAGTCACTAAGGACGGCTCGTCCATTTGAATCAGCCCGAATCCTTCGGCCGCGAGCTCTCGCAACACTTCCTCGTAGATCGGCACCAACGCATCGAGCCGTGTGGCGAGTTCGCTCCCCTCCAGCCGTGCCAGCTTGAGGAATGTGAACGGTCCGAGCAGCACCGGCTTGACGTGTTCCACACCGACGATCTCCCGCGCGAAACGGGCGTCCTCCAACGGGCGGTTCGCGGTCAGCCGAAACCGATCCGGCAGTTCCGGCACCAAATAGTGATAGTTCGTGTCGAACCACTTCGTCATCTCAAGAGGCGGCACACCGTCCTTCCCCCGAGCCAGCGCGAAGGTCAACTCCGGGCCGATCGCATCCCCCGACCAGCCGAACCGCTCGGGCACGCAGCCGAGCATCAGCGCGGTGTCCAGCACGTGGTCGTATAAGCTGAAATCCCCACTCGGGATCCACTCCAGCCCGTGCTCTCGTTGAACTCGGAGCCGCTCGGTGCGGAGCTCCCGAACGCCCTCCTCGAACGCTTCGAGGCTCGTCTTCTGGCTCCAAAATCGCTCCAAGAGCGACTTGTACACACGGGACGTGGCGACGCGCGGATAGCCCGGCACCGTCGTCGTCAAGGGCGAAAACCGAATCGGTGGATTGCTCATGAGTTTGCCTTTTGCCCGGCGCGAAGAAGGCGGGACGTACCGCAAAGGCCGCTCGGGAGAAGAGGGCGCACTCATTTGGAGACGGGGGTTCCCCCACGCCTCTCGCCTATGCTCGTAAGCTCCTCTTCACGCGAAGCGGGCATTCGGACTTTCACCGTTGCGGCACAGCGCCGGAATTTCACCGGACTTCCCCCGATCCAAGCTCCGCCACGACAGCGAAGTCTTCGCATCCAAATTGTCGAAAAAGAGTGTACCCACGCCCCTTCGAGCCGGCCTCTTCCCATCAAAAAGTGAGATCGAACGAAAATCGGCTCCGGTATGAAACGATCGAAGAGCCTTCAGGCCCGGCTCGGAAGAATCCGGAGGCTCTCCCACGAGATGCCGAACAAACGGAAAAGGGAAAATGATTCTTCTCCACCCCCGCTGGTATCAAAGAAGCGAGAGGGACGCTTTTAAAAGCGTTGCGGTGCCCCTAGGATAAGGGCGCCCCTCCCGCTTCGAAAGGAGGAAGGGGCGCGTCCAAGGCTACTGGCAGGCTTCGCACTCCACGCCGTTACGCATGGCGTCGATCGAGCAGGCCATCTTCTCCTCCGGCGTGAAGACCTGCTTCTTGACGCTGACGGTGGCCTTTTCGATGTTCGATGCCCCCAGCGTGCGCAGGTAATAGGTCGTCTTGAGGCCGGTGCGCCAAGCGCGGCGATACATATGCGAGAGCGCCTTCATGTCGGGCTGTCCCAAAAAGAGGTTCAGCGACTGCGATTGATCGATCCATTTCTGGCGACGCGCCGCCGCGTCGATCAGCGCCTCGAACGGGACGTGGAACGCCGTCTCGTAACGGTCCTTGAGCGACTGCGGGATCTCGGCGATCCCTTGAAGTTCGCCGTCGAAGTACTTCACCTGGTCGATGATCTCCGGCGTCCAGAGCCCGATCGCTTTGAGGTCGTCCACAAGGAACGGGTTCACGACCACGAAGTCGCCCGAGAGGTTGCTCTTGGCGAACATGTTCTTGTACATCGGCTCGATGCAGGGGGAGGTGCCCATGATGTTCGCGATGGTCGCGGTCGGGGCGATCGCAATCACGTTCGAATTGCGCATCCCTTGGCGCGCGATCTTTTCGCGCAGGGGTTGCCAGTCCATCTTCCCGCCCCGCGGCACCTCGACCGGCTCGCCGCGTTCGGTTTCCAGAAGTTCCACCGTATCTTGAGGCAGCAGGCCCCGATCCCATTTCGAGCCCTTATAGGAGGAGTACGCGCCCCGCTCGGCGGCGAGATCCGAGCTCGCTTCGTAAGCGTAATAGGCGATCGCCTCCATGAACTCGTCGTTGAACTCCAGCGCCTCTTTCGACCCGAAGCCGACCCCTTTCTTGTAGAGTGCGTATTGCAGCCCCATCACTCCGAGCCCGATCGGGCGATGGCGCAAGTTGCTGGTCTCGGCCGCCTTCGTGGGATAGAAGTTGATGTCAATGACGTTATCCAGCGCGCGGATCGCGATGCGGATCGTTTCGCGCAGCTTGACATGATCCAACTCCCCCTCCGGGGTCAGATGCGTATCGAGCACGACCGATCCCAGGTTGCACACGGCGGTCTCTTCGTCGCTGGTATTCAGCGTAATCTCGGTGCAAAGGTTGCTGCTGTGCACCACGCCGGCATGATCCTGCGGGCTGCGCACGTTGCAGGGATCCTTGAAGGTCAACCACGGATGCCCAGTCTCGAAGATCATTTGAAGCATCTTCTTCCAAAGATCCAAGGCCTCGATCTTCTTCCCGTAGATCTCGCCTCGCTCAGCCATGGCCTCGTACTGCTCGTATCTCTCCTCGAATGCGCGACCATACAACTCGTGCAGATCCGGAACCTGGCTGCTTTGGAACAGCGTCCACGTCTGACGCGCCTCCATCCGCTTCATGAACAGGTCCGGAATCCAGTTCGCGGTGTTCATGTCGTGCGTGCGTCGGCGGTCGTCGCCGGTATTGCGGCGCAGCTCCAAGAAGTCGAAGATGTCGCTGTGCCACACCTCTAGGTACGCGCAGCCCGATCCCGCGCGCTTGCCGCCTTGGTTCACGGCCACGAGCTGGTCGTTGTGCATCTTGAGGAACGGAATCACGCCCTGGCTCTCGCCGTTCGTGCCCTGAATGTAGGCGCCCGTTCCGCGGACCGCCGTCCACGACCCGCCCAGGCCACCCGCCCACTTCGAGAGCATCGCGTTCTCGGCGATGCCGCGCGTCACGATCGATTCCAGCGAGTCGTCGATCTTATACAGATAGCAGGAGGAAAGCTGCGAGCGAGGCGTGCCCGAGTTGAAGAGCGTCGGTGTCGAGCTGCAGAATCGGCGCGTCTTGTACAAGCCGTAGAGCTCCAGCGCGCGCGCCTCGCGGTCCCCCGCCTCGGCTTTGAAGAGTCCCATCGCGACCCGCATCCAAAACATCTGCGGGGTCTCCATACGGCGCGTCTTGCCCGAGCTCTTGTCGCACATCAGATAGCGATCGTAGAGCGTCTGAATGCCCAAGAAGTCGAACTCCAGATCCGAAATCGGGTCCAACTCCTTCGCGAGCCGCTCGATATCGTAGCTCGTCAGGTCGGGCGAGAGCCGCTTCAGTTCGATAGCCGCATCGATCACGCCGCGAAATTGAGCGGCATGGAACTCTTTGAGGCGATCGACCCCGTGCTCGACGATATCCCAGCCGAGACACTCCTCGTAGATATAGGTCAGCAGGATGCGCCCGGCGAAGAACGAAAAGGCCGAATCGCGCTCCATCAACGATTTGGCGTTCAACACCACGACCTGGCGGATCTCCCCGAGCGTCACGTTCGCGCCGAGCGAGCGGCGAAGCTCTTGTTCGAGCTCCAGCGCAGTCATCGTGAGATCCAATCCTTGCCGGGCGAACTCGATGCGATACCGCAGATCCGTCCCAGACCACAGGATCGGCTTCCCGTCGACATCCAGCGCCTCGATCAGGGCGAACGGGGACTCCTCCTCCAACACCTGCTGGCGGGCTTCTTGCTCGAACGCCTCCTGCTCACGCTGGAACGCGCGGCGCGCACGGTAGACGATATACGCCTCGGCGGGCTTGAAATGCCCAGCGCGCATCAACTCCTCTTGAACAAGATCCTGAACCGTTTCGATGTCGATCGTCGGCAGCCCGAGCTCCCGAACGCGCTTTTCGACCTGCACAGCGACGTTCACCGCCGGCTGTGAATCCAGATCCAGGGCGAGGAACGCCTTTCGAATCGCGACTTCGATCTTATTGGTATCCCAATCGACCGTCCGCCCGTTGCGCCGCACCAGCTGCGGCAAAGGAGGTAACGGCGGAGCCGCAGGCCGAACGGGCGCAGGCGTCTCCGGCGCGACGGCCTGGTCGATCTCGTCGAACGAGAGCTGAGGGGTCGAAACGGGTTCGGGGGACATAGTCTTCATGCGATCTGATCTCAAAGGTCGTCGTCGTTCACACCGGCCAGCGCGGAAGCCTTCTGATATTCGGTCACGCGCCCTTCGAAGAAGTTCTGCTCCTTACGAATATCCATCAGTTCGGCCAACCAAGGCAGCGGATTCTTGATGCCCGAATGGAACGGGGGCAGCCCGACGCCTTCCAAGCGGCGATCGGCGATAAAATCGATGTACTGTCCGAACTCGTCGGCGCTCAGCCCCACTCCACCGACGGGTAGGCAGTCTCGGATAAAGTTCTTTTCCAGTTCCACGGCCTCGCGCATCAGGTCGAGCAGCTCCGCCTTGAACTCCGGCGTCCAAAGATCCGGGTTTTCCTGGACGAGGCTGAGGAACAGTTGGCGGAACACTTCGATGTGATTGCTCTCGTCCCGGAGCGTGTAGCGGAACATCTGCCCGATCCCAGGGAACTTGCCCTGGCGATAGAGCGAGAGGATCATGCCGAAAAGCCCGTAAAACTGGGTGCCCTCCATGCATTGCCCGAAGACGAAGATGTTCTTCGCCAGCAGCTGCTTGTTCTCCAGCTTCGTGAAATCGAGATCCCGGCGCAGCGCCTGACTGATCTTCGTGACGAATTCATTCTTGCGGCGGATCGTCTCGACGTCCTCGAACATCGCCTCGCACTCGTGCGGGTTGATCCCGAGAGAAGAGATCATATAAAGCAGCGAGTCCGCGTGGATGTTCTCCTCGTGCGCGTGGCGCCCCAAAACCAGCTTGAGTTCGGAGGCCGTCACGGCCTCGCGCACCACGTGCAAGATGTTGTCGCCGACAATCCCCTCGGCGGCCGAGAAGTAGCCGATCCCCATGCGGATGATCCAACGGTCCACATCGGTCAGGAGGCGATCGCTGCGCCACTGCTCGATGTCCTTTTGCATCGGGATGTCTTCGGGCTCCCAGTGGTTCGCCTTCATCTTGCGATACAACTCGTAGGCCCAGTGATATTTGAGAGGAAGCAAGTTGAAGGTCATCGTTTCTCGCCCGTTGATGACCTGCTTGGCCATCAGCGCGGCCTGGGCTTTCGCTTCGTCCAACACGAACGACTTGCCACCGACTTCAAAAATCACACTCATCAATCCTCTCCATAGCGCCGTGCGCCGTGTCTTGTCGCCGCCCCGCGGGGCGAGCTTCCCAGAAACGCGCGTCCGTCTCGTCCCAAAAGCAGAGATCCCTCCCCGGGGGGCCGAGCGGAATCGCAAAGCGGGGCGAAAAGGTCCTGCGTCATGGAATGGCGCGGCGCATGCCGCCCTACAGTTCGGGGTCCTGCTAGCAGGCATCGCAGCCCACTCGCCGGCCCCAAGGGGCGGACCTCTCGCTTCGTTTCGATCTCCAGTTTACCGTCAGTTAAGACGACGATAACCTCCGATTCGGCGCGCCACTTTCTTCTCGATCACCCTTCTATCCTACGCCCTCCGGCCCAGTTTCGCACCCCCCGAGTTTCGCGAGGAAAGCCTCCCGCCGGCTTTCCAAATAGGTTAAGATTCATGCGATGGGTCTCGTGAGCAAAGTCGGCCGCCGCACGCCCCGGGCACGCCTGGCGATGGCAACGCTGTACCTGCTGATGACCCTAGGGGCGATCACCACGCTCTACCCCTTCGCGCTGATGGTCACGACGGGTTTCAAAGGAGCGACCGACCAGAACGACCCGCGCCTGATCCCGGCCTTTTGGCGCGACGACGCGGCGCTGCTCGCAAAGTACCGCTACGACAAGAACGGAAGCGAGATCGCACCGCCTGAAGGAGAGGCCGTTTCTGCCGAACGCCTCGCATCCTACGAAGCGTTTCTCATGGAACTGCCTCTCGAGTACTGGCACGCCGGTTTCCGCACCGGCTCGACGCAGGTCACCAGCCGCCTGACCCGGCGGTATCAGCGCTGGCTCCGCGAACGGTATCGCGTCATCGACGCCCTGAACGCGGCTTACATCGAAGAGAACGCGGGATTCCAAACCGTCGCGCCCCCGGCTGAAATGCTGGATCGCCGAAACTGGACGCGCCCCACCGACCCCAAGGCCGATCGGAAGTACCGAGAATGGCTGGAATTCAAAGCCGCGCTGCCCGCCGAGTACCGCATGCCGATTCGCGCCGAAGGAATGTATCGGGAATGGGCGCGCGAGCATTACAAGCGTCTCGATGCCGTTCCGGCGGCGCTTCGGGGGGATGCGGCCGACTTCGCCACGCTTGCTTTCCCCGCCGAAGCCTATCACCAAACCGCGCAGGCGAGCGACGCCTCTCCCGATCCGGTTCGGGAAGCCATGGCCGCCTTCCGAGGCAGCCTCCCGACCCGGAACCGAGGACTCACCGCGGACGATCGATGGGCGCGGCATCTCGGCCTCCCACCGGGAGTGGCTCCGCCTCCCATGCCGGCCGACGCGTTCGACGTGCATCAGGTCGAAACGCGCGGCGGCGCGCTTCGACGCGAGTTCAGCGGGCGCAATTACGCCTATGTTTTGGACTATCTGCTGCTCAACAGCCGCGCCTTGGGCAATACCGTGCTCTTCTGCCTGCTGGCGGTGCTCACCCAGCTGACCGTCAACCCTCTGGCCGCCTATGCGCTTTCGCGCTATCCGATCCGCGCCTCGGGCAAGATTCTGCTGTTCCTACTTGCCACGATGGCGTTCCCCGCCGAGGTCGCGATGATCCCCTCGTTTCTGCTGCTCAAAGATCTGGGCTTGCTGAATACCTTCGCCGCGCTCGTGCTCCCCACCGTCGCCTCGGGCTATATGATCTTTCTGCTCAAAGGGTTTTTCGATTCCCTCCCCCAAGAGCTGTTCGAGGCCGGCCAACTCGACGGAGCGCGCGAGACCACGCTTCTGACCCGTATCGCGCTACCCCTCTCCAAGCCGGTCCTCGGCTATTTGGGCCTGCTCGCTTTCATGGGCGCCTACGGCGCGTTCCTCTACGCGTTCTTAGTGGCGCAAGACCAAAAGATGTGGACCTTGATGGTCTGGATCTATCAGCTTCAAAACATCGCGCCGAAAGCCGTGATGATGGCCGCGCTCACCTTAGCGGCGCTTCCCACCCTTGCGGTATTCCTGCTGGCGCAGCGGGTCATCATGCGAGGGATCGTGCTGCCGGGCGAACGCTGAGTTCGCTTCGAACGTAGAAAAAACCCGCGTTTGCGAACTTTTCGCAAGGCGTGTACACTGAGAGTTCAGCCCGTGTCGCTCCAGGAACGCGCCACGAACGGGGAGGTATGGTAAGCCGATGAGTGAAAATATGGAGAAATTCCGCAGCCTGGACGGCAGCGACGCGCTGTACGAGACCGAGTTTATCCGCGTGGTCTATCAGCACGGCCATCCAAACGAAGTCGGCGTGAACGGCTGCCGCGTCGAAGACGTGATCGACGTCGCCGTCAAGCGCCTGCTCGACTTTCAAGGGCGCGATCTCGCCTGCAAAGAAAATGCCGAAGCGCTGGAACACCTTTACCAGGCTCGCGAAGCTTTGATCCGCCGCCGACGCCAGCGCGAATCCCAGGGCGTCCTCAACACGAACCAGGCGCACGAGAGCGAAGATCCCGCCTCGATGGGCTCCCCGGTTTAAGCGGCCCCGTGTTTACCGGTCTGATCGAAGGGCTCGGCACCGTCCGGGCCCTTCGCATTCAAACTCTCGAGATCGAACCTCCCCCCGGAGAAACGCCGCTTTGGAGCTCCTCCGACCCTTGGACGCTCGGAGAGAGCGTCGCGGTCAACGGATGCTGCCTGACCCTGATCTCCGCCGAACCGTTCCTACGGTTTGAGCTGAGCGAGGAAACACTGGCCCGGACGACGCTGGGCGCGCTTCAAGCGGGCACCGCGGTGAACCTGGAACGCGCGATGCGCGCGCAGGGGCGATTCGGCGGCCATCTCGTGCAAGGCCATGTCGACGGGCTCGGCAAGCTGCTGGACGTCGCGCAAGAATCCGGCGGCCGGCGATTCCGCTTCGAGATCGACGCGCGCCACGCCGCCTCGCTGATCGATAAAGGTTCGATCGCAATCGACGGGATCAGCCTGACCGTCGTCTCCCCTCAGGCGGGCATCTTCGACGTCGCGGCGATCCCCCACACCCTCGCGCATACGACGCTCGGCACGCTGCGGGCGGGAACAACAGTGAACGTCGAGTTCGATCTCGTCGGAAAATACGTTCAAAAGGCCCTCGCTCAAAGCGAGAGCCTTTTCAAATCGTCCGGCGCTCCTATGCTTTAAGGCGCGTCGGCGGCCTCTTGGTTGGCCTCAGTCTGGTTCTCCTCTTCGGAGGCTTCGTCCGGAGCCCCGCTCAATTTCTTGAACGCGCTGGACCAAAAGCCTTTCAGAGTTTCGTCTTGGACTTGGATCTCACTCTTCTTCAGCTTTTCCAAAATTCGCTTGTTGAGATCCGTCCCCGCATTTCCTCGCTCAAGCGCGAGCGCCCGGCGCAACTCCTCGCGGAGCGTGTCGTTGATCTCCATCTTCTTCTCGGGCGTCTTCTTCTCGACGTAGAACTTGATGAAACGCTTCTCGGCGGGATCGTCGATCCACTCGGTGGTCTTCAACTCGCCGGTCTCGTTGACGATCTTCTGCAACTGAGGCGAGAAACTCGCGAGCACCCGCTGCGGGAACTGGGCGTTGTTTTCGCGGACGCTCGGGTCCTTGCTGTAGCGTTGCGCCACGATGGCGAACATCTGGCCGCCGTCGAGGGCCTGATCGACTTTCGTCATATCCTCCTTCGAGGTCACCCACAGCCACTTCATATCGACGAGCGCGGGATTCATAAATCGTTGCGGGTTGTTGGTGACGTAGCGGTCGACCTCTTGATCGGTCACCTTGACCCCTTTGGTAATCAGCCACTCTTCGGCGAGCTCGGATTGGATTCGCTCGCGGATCATATCGAGCGTGTAGCCGTTCTCGTGCAGAGTCTTGACAAAGGTGGGATTGCGCTTTTTGCGGAACTCCAACTCCTTTTCAATGTCCTGCTGAGTCGGCAGTACGCCGTCTTCTTGGGCGATCTGCAAGATCAACTCGCGGCGAATCAGGTCTTCCAAAGCTTGGAAGCCGAGGCTCCCCATCACCTGGCCGCGCACGATCGCGCCGTTCGGCTGAATCAGGTTGACGGTGGGCTTCAAAGCCAGGTAGCGATGGTATTCGTCCATGCTGACCTGCTTTCCGTTCACCGTGACGAGCGACGAATCCTTCTTTCCGCACCCCACGGCAAAAAGAACGAGCGCCAACGGCGCGGCGGCGGTCAATCGAATCAAAGTTCCCCTCATTGTTTTTAATATCCAGTACGATCTTCGCGCATCTTACCGCGCGAGGCAGGGCTCTCGCCCGGCACCATTGGTTATGGCAATCTTCGTGCCAAATCTATTTGTTTGAGCCGTTTTCAAACGGCGAGATCGAGCCTCGATCCCTCCTCAGGGCCGTCCTCCTTCCCCTCTCCGGAAGATGGATCCGGTGGCGAAGGATTCAACTCCTCTTCCTGCAACTCCTCGTCAGGGTCGTGAAGTTCCAAGCGGTCCTCGGGAGCGCCTTCCGAATCGGAGCGTCGCTCCGAGAAGCCCTCGCGAGACGGCCTGCGGTCCCGCTCGGAAAGATGCGGATGGATCCGCGCGGGCGGCACGGGTTGGACGCGGTCGATCTCCCCCATCGCGGGCGATCAGCGGGTGTGGACACCCCCCTCCTGTTGAAGATGGCTGCGCAGGCGAGACATTGCCTGTGTATGCAGTTGATACACCCTCGATTCGCTCACGCCGAGGACCTTGCCGATCTCTTTGAACGTCAAACCTTCGAAGTAGTACAGCGCGACCACCAGGCGCTCGCGTTCCGGGAGCTTGTCGACCCCCTTGGAAAGGATGCGTCGAATCTCGCGCCCTTCGACCTCGCGGCCAGGGTTCGAATCCTCGTCCACGATCAGCTCGACGAACGTGATCTGCTCGTCGCCATCCCGGGTCCCCAAAATATCGTCCAGCGAATAGACGTTCGTGCGGCCCATGCGCACCATCAAGGCGCTGACCTCGCTGGCGTCCACGCCCATCTCTTCCGCGACCTCGTGTTCGGAAGGCGGCCGGCCCAGCCGGGTCTCCAACGCCATGATCGCACGATCCAGCGCCTTGAGCTTCTCGCGGATGGAGCGCGGCACCCAGTCCTCTTCGCGCAGCATCTCCAAGATGGCGCCCCGAATCAACGCGATGGCGTACGTCTCGAATTTGACGTCGCGTGTGGGATCGAACTGGTCGACGCTTTTGATCAGCCCGATCACGCCGCTGCCGATCAGGTCTTCGCGGTCGAGCCCGCCCGGCAGGCTCGTGATCAGGCGGCCGGCCGTAATCTTAACCAAATAGGAATAGTGGTTAATGAGCTCGTTACGCGCGTCCGGCTTCTTATAGACCTTAAAGTCGACCCACGCTCTTTGCAGTTGCTCCGGTGACAGCGGCATATGATTCCTTCAATTCTACTATATCGTAACGGCGCGACTTTAGCGATCCCCCGCTTGGTTCGAGGCAGCTTCCGAACGCCGTTTCGAGGTCCCGAAGAGCGCGCTCCAAACTTCCGCGCCCAGCCATCCGATCAGAAAGGCGAGGCCGGCTCGCTGAAGAGACGCTGCGGTGTCGACTTGGCTAAGCACGCCCGCCGCAAGCGCCACGAGCGCCGCCATCCCCCCAATCAGTTTAGGCACCTTCGCTCCCTCGATTCATTCCCAATCCCTCAAAAGACCACCCTTCGGGGAGGCCCATAACAATACTAGGCCCTCAAGCGAAGAATCCTTAGGGTCAACCTGGCAAATTGCCCGAGGTTTTTGACCTGAGAACCTAAAGTAACACGCTAGATCTCGATCCGAAGCCCGTCGTAAGCCAAGAAAACGCCCTCGGGCAGCTCCCGCTCGACCGCATCGTGATCGTAGTCGTGGCTGAGATGGGTCAGAAACGTGCGCTTCGCACCCAGCGCCGCCGCGACTTCGAGCGCCTTCTCGTAATGGAAGTGATTCGGGTGAGGGCGATAGCGGACGGCGTCCAAGATCAGCGTATCGAGCCCCCGCAACCGTTCCCACGAAGCCGGAGGAATCTCGTTGACGTCGGTCAAATAGGCGAGTCCTCCGACCCGAAGGCCGATGACGTTCCAACGCCCGTGCCGGACGGGCACGATCTCGATCGAAAACCCGCAAAGATCGAGCCGCTCGCCCACCGCATGCAGATCGAACCGGGGCACCAAGATCCCCGGCGGCGGCTCCCCGAAAGCATAGGGGAAGATCCGCTCGACGTCCGCGAAGTATTCGGGCAGCGTATAAATCGGCATCGGCAGCCCGGTCCGCAGACAGATGGATCGCAGATCGTCCATCCCCATCACGTGATCGGCGTGGGTGTGGGTCAAAATCACCGCGTCCACGCGCGAGACCTTCTCGCGAATCAGTTGGAGCCGCATCTCGGGCGCGCAATCGACGAGGACGCGCCCCGCCTCGCCCTCCAAAAGCAACGACGCGCGGGTGCGGTGGTTCTTGGGGTTCGCCAGAAAGCTCTCGGGATACTCGAACCCCAGCGAAGGGACGCCGTTGCTCGTTCCGGAACCGAGAACGATCGCGTGCGCCATCGGCTTAGAGTTCGCCGGCGCGCTTTAAAACGGCCCGGGCCGCCAGCGCGCTCGGAATCTCGGCGTACTGGGCCAACCGCTCCAGGCACCGGGCGAAGTTCCGCTCGCCGATCTCGTCCCACGTCTCCTGACTGCGGCGCATCTCCACGATCAGCTCGACCGCCTCCTCGAAGAAGCGCGCGCGGTTCTGCGGCAGCGATTTCGTGGTGATGGCCGCGTAGCGCCGGGCAAGCTGCTCATAGACCGCGTCCCAACTGGATTTGCTCTCCAATTCGCGGCGCATCTTCTGCAACGCCTGGTCTTGAAGCCGGACGGCTTCGGCGTCCTTGCGTTTGGCGGCTTCCCAGTCCTCGATCGAGGTGCCGACGACGATTTTGAGCACGACCGGGCGCCCAACCTCTTCGCTGACGCATTGCTCGATCAAACGCTTGGTTTGCGGCAATCGCAGATGGCCGGCCAAATCGCCCGACTCGGGAGGCATCCCGATCGCGAACACGCCCTCTTCGAGCGCAAGCGGCCGCGCGTGGTTCAGCGCCGTCCAAACGCCCACGCCGGTCACGCGATTCTTGACCTCGGGCAGCACCTTGCCCCAGGCTACGGCAATATCGGCCATGCAGCGATTATACTTTGCCGGATTCTTCCGAAACTGCGTCTCGCGTCATCCTTTCGGGCGCCGAGATCCCGAGCAGCCCGAAGACCCCTTGAAGACCGATCTGAGCTGCCTTGCAAAGCGCGAGCCGCGCCCGGGTGAGCTCCGGTTGGTCCGGCTGAACGACGCGGCAGGCGTCGTAAAAATGGTGGTACGCCCGGGCGAGGTCCACGGCGTAGGTCGTCAGGCGGTGCACCCCGTAGTCTTCGGCGCAGCGCGCGGTCTCGTGCGGCAGATCGAGGATCTTGCGGATCAGCGCGAGCTCTTTCGGGTGTTCGAGCAGCCCCTCCTGCGCCTCGTTCAAGCGAACCGGCACGTCGAACCCGACCTCGGCGGCTTTGTCGATCACCGAGCACAGCCGGGCGTGCGCGTACTGCGCGTAGTACATCGGGTTCTCTTCGCTTTGCTGCTTCGCCAGGTCGATGTCGAAGTCCATGTGCGTATCGTGCGAACGCATCAGATAGAAGAACCGCACGACGTCGCGGCCGATCTCCCGCATGAGGTCGCGAAGCTCGTAGATGTTGCCGTCCCGCTTGCGCATGGGCGCGGGCTCTCCGTCCTTGACGAATCGCACGATCTGGAAAATGACGATCTCCAGGCGAGCCGGATCGTAGCCAAGCGCCTGCGTCGCGGCCTTCAGGCGGTTGATGTAGCCGTGGTGGTCCGGCCCGAGGATCAGCATCAGCCGGTCGTACCCCCGTTCGAACTTATTCTTGAGATACGCGACGTCCGAGGCGAGATAGGTGGGGCGTCCGTCCGCCCGCACCAAAACCCGGTCTTTCTCGTCGCCGAGCCGCTCGCTGAGCAAGTACAGCGCTCCCTCGCGTTCCTCGGCGTGGCCGGCCTGCTTGATCTGCCGCAAAGCTGAGGCGACCGCGCCGGAGTTGTGCAGGTCCTGCTCGCTGAACCAAGTCTTGTACTGAACGCCGAACGTCGCGAGGTCTTCGCGCTGGCGCTGGATCATCATCTCTTGGGACGTGCGTTGGAACCAATCCGTCGGCTCGCCGTCCGGTTGCAGCCCTTTGGCGAGGATCGCCTGAGCCACGCCCTCCACATACTCTCCTCGGTAGCCGTTCTCGGGAAACGTTCCGTCCGGCTTCCCCTGGTCGCGCTCGTAATAGTAGCGCACCGATTCGGCGAACAGCCGCATCTGCTCGGAGTTCACGCCGTCGTTCACGTAGTACTCGCGCTCGACGCCGTTCCCGGCGGCCTCCATCACCCGGCTCAGCGTGTCGCCGAACGCCGCCCCGCGCCCCGATCCAACCGTGATCGGACCGTTGGGATTCACGCTGACGAACTCGATGTTCCAGCGCACGCGCTTCTTGCTCTCGCTTTGAGCCAGTTTGCCGCCGAGCGCGAGCACCTTCTCGACGTACTCCGCGACGACCTTCGGCCGAAGGCGCATGTTCAAAAACCCGGGGCCGGCGATCTCGACGGACTCGAACAGGCCCGACTCCATCAGGCGGGGCTGGAGCAGTTCCGCGATCGCGCGGGGGTTCATCCCGAACGACTTGGCCGCGATCAGCGCGAAATTGCATGCGAAATCGCCGTGCTCGGGCGACTTGGGGTCTTCGACGGCAACGGGCACCTCGGCAGCGGGAAAACGCTCGCTGCGGTGCAGGTCGGTGACGGCTAGTTCGATCAGTCGGGTCAGGCGTTCGCGTAGCAAGTTTTCTTTTTTACCTTGCCGAGCCCCCTCACAGAAACGATTCGGGCTCAGAATCGGAGTGTTTTGCGCCTACTCACGCAAACGTCGCAGCAACTCTTCAACCGTCCGGGCGACCTGAGAGTCGCTGGGCGCATGACGCTGGGCCTCGTATAAAAGGTCGCGCACATCCCCCAGCCGCTCCCCCGCTTGAAGCCTCAATACGGCTTCGTTGTAGTACGCCTCCGCGGCGGCCAACGCGTACTGCTTCCGCGCTTCCCCGGCCGGCGAGGCCTCGGCCGCGCGCGTCCAAGCCTGAGCGGCGCTGGCCCAAAGCTCCAGCCGTGCGAACGGTTCGCTTTTGCGCAACGCGATTCGCTGATAGAGATCCCCGAGATCGGAGTGCAACGCAGGGCTGTTCGGGTCGAACTCCAACGCGCGAAGGAACGTCTCCTCGGCGAGCGTCTCCTGCCCCTCCGCGAGGTGCTCCTTCCCTTTGATCTCCATCAGGGCCGCCAGCATCCTTCCACCCTCGCGCCGCGCTTCGGGCGTTTTAAGCTGCCGATAGCGCGCCTCGGCCTCCGAGATGCGCGCCTCGATGGGTTGATTCGGGTCGATCTCGCGCACCTCGCGAAGCAGCCCGTCCTCTTGGCCCTGCGCCCGCGTCCGCTCGAACGCCGTACTCAGCGAGTCGATCCCCACCGTAATCAGCGCGAACAGCGACCCGAGGATCACGAACGCCATCATCAGCCGCCCGATGAACTGCCGGGTCTCGGGCTTGAGAAGCGGCTTGCGCGGAGGTGGCGGATAGTAGATCGGGGGCACCGACGCCCCCGGGGGGACGGGGCCTGTCTGATAGGGGTTATAGGGCGCCCCGGGCACAGGAAACGCCGGCGGGGTCCCTTGCGCCGGAGGCGCGCCCCAGGGGCTGGGGGGTGCCGAAACCGCTCCTCCGGGCGGAACGCCGAGATACGGCGCGCGAACTGGAGGTAGCATCGGGTCGATCACGACGCCATAGGACGCGTCTCGACACGCCGTCAGCGCTTGGATCATTTCGGCGGCGCCCGCGTAGCGCATCGGCGGACTTTTTTCGAGCGCCTGCTGGATCACCTGCCAATAGCGATGCGGAATCTGCGGATCGATGGCAGGATCGTGATTGACGATCGCGTAGGTGAGACTGACGACGCTGTCGCCGGTGAACGGCTTGCGCCCCGCGATCATCTCGTAAAGCAACACCCCCGCGCTGAAAAGATCGCTCCGCGCGTCGATGTCGCGCCCCACGACCTGTTCGGGAGACATATAGCTCGGCGTACCGAACACCTGCCCGTCCATCGTGAGGTTCGGCTCGAACGTCAACCGCGCGATTCCGAAGTCGGTCAGCTTGATCCGCCCGTCGGAGAGAATCTGCACGTTCTCGGGCTTAATATCGCGGTGGATGACCCCGTTCGCGTGGGAATATTCGAGCCCCTTCAGAACCTCCAAGGTGATCTCCGCCGCGCGGTCGGGCGGAAGCGAGCCTTTGGTATCGACCTCGTTACGCAGGTTGTGCCCGTCGAGATACTCCATCGCGATGAAGTGCCGCCCGGCCTCTTCGCCTACCTCAAACACCGTCATGATGTTCGGGTGCGTCAGCGACCCCGCGGCGCGCGCCTCGCGATGAAAACGTTTCAGACGCTCCTCTTTTTGAACGTCGGTGATCCCGGTCGGCATGGCGAGCTCCTTCACCGCGACGCGGCGATGCATCAGCGGATCGTACGCCTCGTACACGATATCGTTCGAGCGTGCGATCTCGCGGATGATCTGGTATTTCCCCAGCGTGCTGGGAGGGCTCTGACTCATGCTTGCTTCTATTGTAGGACGTCCTCGTCCGCCGGATCGTGCGGCTTGGGTGGATCTCGTCGCTTTCTTTAAAAATTCGCCCGATCCGCGCCCTTTGGAAAAATCGCGGTAATCTTGCGGGGGCGATTCCGTCTCTAGGAAAGGAAAAGCCGGCCAATTTTTCGTAAAACGACTGGGATGAGGAGCATGGAGGCGCCGACAATACCCATGTGGCATTCGATTTGAGAAAGCAAGGCGGCTCGCGGCGGAACGCTTCGAGCCGGGCGCGCGTCCGGGCGAGTTTTTGGTCGTCCGCAGCGTTGACGGTTGCCTGTGGGCTCCTGATCTGGACCGCCGCCGAAGCGCGCGAGGTACAAGCTTTCTCCCGCGCCTACGGTCCCAAGCGCGAGATGCTGATCGCCACCCCCACGTTACGTTGGGAGGTCTGGGCCGGAAAAGGTCGGATCACCTCCTCCGCGATGCGGTTGAACGGCAAACGGGTCGACGCGCGCTACGATTCCACCGAACGCGCCCTGAGCTACACCCCCGCTCGTCCGCTCGCGCCTGGCCGTTACAAAGTCGAATGCGAAGTGCAGATCGACGGCTGGCACACGATGAAGCGGGACTGGGAGTTTCAAGTCGCTTCCCAAGCCCTGCCCTGTCTCCCTGCGGTCGACGACGGCGCACGCCAGGCGATGGACAGCGCCAACGCGCTCCGCGCTCAGGTGGGGCTGACGCCTTTCCTCGTCGACGAACGCCTCTGCGCCGCCTCCCTCGCCCATTCCCAATACCTCCGCCGCAACAGCCGCTCGGGCCATAGCCAAATCCCCGGTGACCCCGGCTTCTTCGGCCGAGGCCCCAGCGAACGCTTGGAGGCGTACGGTTATTTCGACGGCTCGTGGGAATGCGTAAACTCGGGCTCTTCGGACCCGGTCAGCGCGACCTATCATCTATTCCACGCGCCATACCACCGCCTTCCCTTTCTTCAACCCGGACGAGACATCCGCGTCGGCGCGGGGCTAAGCGGCGACCGACTGACTCTCGCCTTCGGCATGAGCGAGACCGCCGGAGTGACCACCTCGCCCGCCGAAGGCCAACAGCAAGTTCCGACCGCGTGGGACGCGTTCGAGAACCCGGACCCGTTACGCATTCACCTTCAAGCCCGCAAGCCGGTGGGCTATCCGATCGTGTTTGGATATTTCCAACCCGAAGGCGAGGGCATTGTGGTTCAAAAGGCCAGCCTGACCTGCGAGGGGACTGCTATTCCGATTTTCGTGAACTCTCCCTCGAACGACCGGGAGCTGTCTGCCGCGGCATTCCTCATTCCGCACAAGCCGCTCCGCCCCAACACGCGCTACACGGCATCCGTCACCGCGCGCACCGCGAAAGGCCAAGACATCTCGCGAACTTGGAGCTTCCGCACGGCCCCCTGACGATCCGAACTCAAACGGGTACAACAAGGCGGTGACCTGGCTCGCGCGGTGCCCCGCGAAGATCAATCTTTTCCTGTCGGTGGGTCCCCCGGACGTCACGGGCTACCATCCCTTGCGCACGATCTTTCAGGCCGTCGGACTGTTCGACGAGCTGCGAATGACGCTAGACGTCGCCCAAACCGAGATCGTCTGCGATTGGCCGGGGCTCCCGCAGCAGAACACGCTGCAAAAGGTCTTGGCCTTGAGCGTCGAATACACAGATCTCCCCCCGATGCGGCTGGAGCTCGTCAAACGCATTCCGGCCGAGAGCGGCTTGGGAGGGGGAAGCAGCGACGCCGCAGGGCTGATCCGGCTGCTGGCGCGAGCGCTTCCGGATCGATTTCGGCCGGAGGACCTCGCGGCGATCGCGCGCGCCGTAGGCGCCGATGTCCCTTTTTTCCTCGTTGGCGGGCGAGCTCGAGCCGAAGGCTACGGCGAACGGCTGACGCCTCTGCCGGACCCAGCGCGCAGCTGGGTGTTGATCGCCCGGCCGACGCTCGGGTGCTCGACCCCGGAGATGTATCGCAAACTAGACGAAACCGAGCGCCCCTGGCGCGAGTTCCCCCCTGAGGACGAGACAGTCCCTCTCTACAACGATTTCGAACGGGTCGCGCCCTGTGCGTGCCTCGAGCTCACCGAACGGCTCCAAATTCACGGCGCGCGGGGCGCACTGCTTTCGGGGTCGGGCTCGGCGGTGTTCGGCCTATTCGATTCCGAAGCCACCGCGATGCATACGCGCGATCGCTTGGAAGACGAACAAGAGGTGCGATGCTGGATTGTTCCCACACTCACCAGGCAAGAGAGCGTGTTTTCCGAAATGATCGCGCTCGAAACCTAAAGAAACGGGTGAACTTTGCCGCCAATAGGGATATGGTAGGCCGACATTATGTCCTTTTCGAACACGCGCCGCACCAAACCGAACAGTTTCTGAACCGACTCGACGGCGTGGTCCACGCCGTCGTTTGGATGCGAGAGCATGAAATGCATGCGGAGGTCACGCTGGCGGACGATCGGCTCGCTTGGACGTCCGAGACGCTCAAGAGCACCTGCCGAGAGCATTTGGGGCTCGCCGCTACGCCCAGTTGTCTGCGCCTACTTTTGACGCATGGCAAGGCGGCCTAAGCCGCCCCTGTCTCAAGCCTCTATCTCGTCGAGATTCGGTTCGGCCTCGTCCTCGACCTCTCCCATCTCCTCGTCCTCCTCCGCCGAAGCCTTCGAAGCTTTCTTCTCGACCTTCGCCGCGGCGACCTCGAGATCTTGGAACGCGCTATTCTTGTTCTGCTTGCTTTGGCAAGGGTTGCAGACGAAACTCGTCAGGACGCCCGTCATCCATTCGGGCACCTTTTCGATGGGCTTTTGACAAATCGTGCAGTTCACCATGGTGTTGTCTTAAACGCTCTCCTTTTGCGAGCCGTTCGGCCCCGGGTTCTCCTCTTCGTATTGCCGCACAGTGAAACGGTGGCTCATCCATCCGTTCACGAACATCACGGCGGCCGCGCCAAAATAAAGAAGCGCGAGGTGGTTTTCGGGTTTCTGGCCTGGGTCGCGAATCGCCCGGTCCCCTCCGAGAAATGGAAGGCCGACGATCCCCAGGA
Source organism: bacterium (assembly GCA_037189405.1). GTDB lineage: Bacteria > Armatimonadota > Fimbriimonadia > Fimbriimonadales > Fimbriimonadaceae > JBBCJD01. Next base: position 75,122 of record JBBCJD010000002.1, on the reverse strand, counting down.
TCGTCAGGATCGCCGCAATCCAAAAGTAGGTGTTTTTAAACCATCGAGGCGGGGCGGCGGGGGAGGGCGACTTTTCGCTCACGCGCTCTATCTTACCTTCCCGGCACCTGCGCAAACTGGCCTACACGCGCAGGTCCAGATGCTGGCCCTTGCCCACGTCCTGGGCGGCCTGACGCACCGTTTCTTCGCCGACTTCGAGTTGCAGCGCCTTCTGCAAAAGCTGCGCCTGCAGCCGTGCCCGAAGCGCTTCAGGCCGAGCCGCGGTCTCCACGGCCGGAGCGGGCGAGGACGGAATCGAATGCGAGACGTTCATACCCACCTGGGAGTATCGGTGCGTTCGCGAGGAATTTGCAGCGCCTTTCGGCTCGAATCGGGGAAAATATCCAATGTGAACGCCCTTCAACGGATCTTCGAGGTCAAGCGCGACGAAGTGTCTCGCGCCAAGGCCACGACCGGCTTGGCCACCCTCCGGGCGGACGCCGAGAGCCGGCGCGACGTCCGAGGGTTCCAACGCGCCCTGGCCCAAGCCGCCGAAAGCCTCGCCCTGATCGCCGAAGTGAAAAAGGCCAGCCCTTCCCAGGGGGTGATCCGAGAGGATTTCGATCCGGCCCAGATCGCCGAGATCTACGAGGAAAATGGCGCGCACGCGTTGAGCGTGTTGACCGACGTTCCCCATTTTCAGGGGAGTTTGGAGAATCTGCGCCTCGCTCGAGAGGCCTCCGGTCTGCCGTGCCTTCGCAAAGATTTCGTCTACGACCCCTACCAAGTGTATGAGGCGCGCGCATGGGGCGCGGACGCGATCCTGTTGATCGTCGCGGCGCTCGAGGACGGCCAGATGGCAGACCTGCACGCCCTCGCGACGGAACTCGGCATGGACGCCTTGGTCGAAGTGCACGACGAGCGCGAGGCCGATCGAGCGATGGAGATGGGCGCTCCGCTCGTGGGCGTCAACAATCGAGACCTCGCCACCTTTCAAACCACGCTCGAGATCTCGGACCGGCTTCTTCCCCGCATCGCCCCCCACGCGCTCGCCGTCAGCGAAAGCGCGCTGGAAACCTCGGACGATCTGGAACGCGTCCGCGCTCACGGCGCGCGCGCGGTGCTGATCGGCACGGCGTTTTGCAAAGCGCCTGACATCGGCGCGAAGGTGCGCGAGGTCCTCGGCCGATGACGCGGGTCAAAATCTGCGGGCTGACGCGCCCGCAAGACGCCGAGCTCGCGATGGAGTTGGGAGCCCATGCGCTTGGGTTTGTCTTCGAGCCCACCAGCCCGCGCACGATTCATCAAGACCCCAAGTTCCAGCGATGGGCGCAGGCGCTGCCCCCCTTCGTGACGACGGTCGCCGTATACGGGGGGGTCCCGGCGTTTCGCGCCGCCGAAGGCTTTACCGCCATTCAGGGCGTGCAGTGGCCGCCGCACTTTCACAGCCTCTCGCGACGCATTCAGGCTGTCCGGGTTCGATCCAACCTCCTGCCTGGGCAGGCTCTGCACGGCACCGAAGAAGCGCATCTGATTCTGCTGGACGCGTATCAGGAAGGTGCCTATGGGGGCACCGGCCGATGCGTGGATCTCGGCCTGGCCCGAGACATCGTCGCGCGGAGTGCGCGGCCCGTCGTGCTTGCGGGGGGCCTGACGCCCGACAACGTCGCACAGGCCATTCAAACCGCACGCCCTTACGCGGTGGACGTCAGCAGCGGCGTCGAGGCGAGCCCAGGGCTCAAAGACGCCGGGAAGCTCCGTGCGTTCTTTCAAGCGGTCGCCGAAGCCGACCGCACCCGTTCTTAGCTCCCGCCCGGCGGAAGAAACGCGGAATCGGGCAAACTAGAGGGATGCGAGCAGCCTCCTTAGAATTTTTGCGCGAGATCGTCGACACGCCGTCTCCTTCGGGCTATGAGGAACGAGCGGCCGAGGTGTATCGCGCGTACGCCAAACCGATCGCCGACAAGATCACGACCGACAGCCACGGCAACGTGGCGGCCATCTTGAACCCCGACGCCGAAATGAAAATCATGCTGGCGGGGCATATGGACGAGATCGGCTTTATCGTGCACTACATCGGCGACGACGGCATGTTGTATTTCAAGACGATCGGCGGGCACGACCCGACGATCATCGTCGGCCAGCGCGTGTGGGTTCACGGCAAGGAAAAAGTCGCGGGCGTGATCGGCCGCAAAGCGATCCACTTGCTGGAAGACGAAGAGCGCAAAAAGCGCCCCGAGACGAAAGACCTCTGGATCGATATCGGAGCGAGCAGCCGCGAAGAGGCCGAAAAGGTGGTCGCGCTGGGCGACGTCGCCACGTATCAGTGGGAGTTTCAGACTCTCCTCGGGGACCGCGCGGTCGCCCGGGGCTTCGACAATAAGATGGGCTCGTTCATCGTGCTCGAGTCGCTCCGGCTGCTCAAGGAGAGCGGGGAGCTCGACCCCGGCGTCGGCGTCTATGCCGTCGCCACGGTTCAAGAAGAGATCGGCCTGCGCGGAGCACGCACCGCGGCCTACGGCATCCAGGCACAATGCGGCCTCGCGGTCGACGTCAACCACGCCGTGGACTATCCGGGCCTCAGCAAATCGCGATACGGCGCGCTCGACGTGGGCAAAGGCCCGTCGGTGAATCGCGGCGCGAACACCAACCCGATCGTGTTCCGCATGACCGTGGATGCGGGCGACGAAGAGGGGATTCCCTACCAGGTCGACGTGGCCCCCGGCGGCACCGGAACCGACGCGAATGCGATGCAGATCAGCCACAGCGGCATGGCCGTCGGCCTCCTCGGGGTCGCACTTCGATACATGCATACCCCGTGCGAACTGCTTTCCTTGAAGGACGTCGAAGACTGCGCCCGCCTGATGGCCGCCTTCTGCAAGCGTGTGAAACCCGATACCGACTTCACGCCGCGCCTTTTGAAATAGCCTCGGGGATTTGGCTCCGGCCCTGAAAAGGGGGCCGGGGCCCCCTCCTGCTTGATCCACTCCCGGCGGGTCTCCTTCCGACTTTGCTCTTCGAAAAGAGGACGATTCGTTTCAAACGGTAACATTCTCGCCGTGCTTGAATTGAACGGACTCCCTCTCTCGTTAAAGACCTTCGCCGACGTCGCGCAGGGACGGCTTTCCGTCGGGCTCGCCTCCGAAGCCGTCCGAAGAATGCAAGAGTCCCGTGAGCGGGTAGAACGCATCGTCGCGCGCCAAGAGGTCGTCTACGGCATCAGCACGGGCTTCGGCAAACTCTCCGACGTCCAGATTCCCACCGAAAAGCTGGCGACGCTTCAACTCAACCTCGTCCGCAGCCACGCGTGCGGCGTCGGCAACCCGCTCTCGATCGAAGAGTCTCGGGCGATGCTGCTGCTTCGGGCGAATGTTCTCACCTGCGGCTTCAGCGGCGCACGCCCCGAAATCGCCGAAACGCTCGTCGCGATGCTCGAAAAAGGCGTGACGCCGGTCATTCCCGAAAGTGGCTCGGTGGGCGCGAGCGGCGATCTCGCCCCCTTGGCGCACCTCGCGCTCGTGCTGATCGGCGAAGGCGAAGCGTTTTATCAAGGGGAGCGTCTGCCCGGCGGCGAAGCGATGCAGCGCGCCGAAATCGCCCCCATGAAGCTCGAAGCCAAAGAGGGGCTCGCGCTACTCAACGGGACCCAGGCGATCGGATCCGTCGGCGGGCTTGCCCTTACCCGCGCCGAGCGGCTGGTCCGTACCGCGGACGTCGCCGGAGCGATGACGCTGGAGGCGCTTCGCGGCACTCCCGTCGCATACGACGAGCGGATCCACCGTGCCCGTCCCCACCGAGGCCAACTCGATGCCGCCGAACATCTTCGAACGCTGCTCGAAGAGAGCGAAATTCGCGAATCGCACCGCTACAACGACTCGCGCGTTCAAGACGCCTACAGTCTGCGCTGTATGCCGCAAGTACACGGCGCGGTGCGAGGCGCGCTAACGCACGCCCGCGAAGTGCTGGAAGTCGAAACCGGCTCCGCGACGGACAACCCTCTCGTGTTCGACAACGGCGACGTCATCTCGGGAGGCAATTTCCACGGAGCGCCGCTCGCGCTCGCGCTCGACTACGCCGCGATCGCGCTCACCGACCTCATGAGCGTCGCCGAGCGCCGCATCGACCGCCTGGTGAATCCCGACCTCAACGAGGGCCTTCCGGCGTTTCTTTGCTCGGAACCGGGCCTCTCCTCGGGATTCATGATCCCGCAAGTCGTCGCGGTCGCGCTGCTCAACGAAGCGAAGGTGCTCTCGCACCCCGCCAGCGTGGACAACGTGCCGACCTCGGGCGGGAAAGAGGATCACGTTTCGATGGGCATGACCTCGGCGCTCAAGCTCCGACGCATCGCGGACCACGCCGAGCGCCTGCTCGCGATCGAGCTTCTGGCCTCCGCCGAAGGTCTGGAGTACCTGGCGCCCCTTCAGCCCGGGCTCGGGGTCAAACGCGCCTACCAGGAAGTGCGCCGCTTCGCGCCGCGTCTCACCGAAGATCGGTCCTTGACCCACGATATCGAAACCCTGGCAGAGGCGATCCGCGCGGGCACCTTCGACTTCTAAACGGCCACACCTCCCTCGCAAAACGAGGCTCGGGGCGTGCTGCACGCGCCCCGAGCCTCAGACGATTCAAGTTGCGACGCTAGAGCCGCGTGGGCAGAATGCGGAGGCGACGGTTGGGATCTTCGCCCACGCTCTCGCTCGCATCGCGTCTCGCCTCGGTGAGTTGGTGCTGCATCTTGCGCACCGTGGCAGGCTGCGGCGAAAGCTCTTGCGCTTTGCCGGTCTGGGCCATCAGGTCGATTAGAGCCGCGTGGGCAGAATACGGAGCCGACGGTTAGGATCTTCGCCCACGCTCTCGCTCGCATAGCGTCTCGCTTCGGTGAGTTGGTGCTGCATCTTGCGCACCGTGGCAGACTGCGGCGAAAGCTCTTGCGCTTTGCCGGTCTGAGCCACCAAATTAATGGCGCTCAGCACCTCCTCCATCGCTTGCGATTCGAGATCCGGCCCTCCCCCCGCTTTACGCACGATCTCGTCGAGCGCACCGGCGATCTGGGTGAACGTATTGGACTTCACCACGACCGTATTGACCGGGCGTCCGGCAAGCTCACGCAACTTCTTGGGACGGCTTTGATAGGTGGAACGGATCGCCATCACCGCATCCGCCTCCGAGAGGTCGTTCGTGACGAGCGCGGGCGCGCGGCGCTCTCGGATCGCCCGCTCCAAGCGGGTCCGCGCGATGCCGTACGGAAAGATCTTCAGCAACCCACCCTCGGTTCGCGGCTTGTCGGCGGGCTCCTTCTTCGCCGCCGGCTCCTTGGGGCTCCGCGTCACGACCTTCTGGCTCAGCGTCGGAAACCGCGCTTCGTTCGGATTCTCCAGCGGATCGGCGGTCTGCTCCTTCTGGAGCACTTCGACCTCGCCCGCCCCCGTTCGCACCCGGATCTCAGGGCGCGGCGGCAGCCCGCGCAAGATCATGTCCACCGTCTTTTGCACGTTGTGGTGCACGGCCAGGCGGTCGTAATCGAGCAACTCGATCACGACGTCGAAAGTCGGTGGGGCCTTTCGCTCGAGCACGGTCTTCTGGGTCCCACGTCGCGCGGCTTCCATGTCGGAAAGCGTCACCGCTTGGATCCCTCCGATCAGGTCCGCGAGCGTCGGGTTCAACATCAGGTTCTCAAGAGTCTGCCCGTGGGCGGTCCCCACGAGCTGAACGCCCCGCTCCGCGATCGTTCGGGCGGCCATCGCCTCTTGCTCCGTTCCAATCTCGTCGATCACGATCACCTCGGGCATGTGGTTTTCGACTGCCTCGATCATCACCGCGTGCTGCTCGGCCGCCGAACGCACCTGCATCCGCCGGGCGGAGCCGATCCCCGGATGCGGCACGTCGCCGTCTCCCGCGATCTCGTTCGACGTATCGACGATCACCACGCGTTTCATCACCTCGTCGGCCAGAACGCGAGCAACCTCGCGGAGCTTGGTGGTCTTCCCCACGCCGGGTTTCCCCAGCAAAAGGATCGACTGGCCGGAGCGCACGATGTCGTCGATGATGTCGATCGTGCCTTCCAGTGCACGCCCCACCCGGCAGGTGAGCCCGATGACTTTACCGTGCCGGTTGCGGATGCAGGAGATACGGTGCAAAGTCCGCTCGATCCCCGCGCGGTTGTCGGTTCCGAACTCGCCGAGCGATTTCACGACATATTCGATGTCGTGCTCGCTCACGATCGTATCGGACATCCGGTCCACGCGGTCGAAATAGCGGGCTTCCGCCGGGCGGCCATAGTCGAGCACCACCTCGATCAACGCGTCGAGGTGGTGCTCGGAAAGCAGGCGTTCGCGGATGATGGGCGGAAGGGCGTCGAGAAAAGGAGTGAGGCCGTCCGTGCTTTGTGCCATCTTTTCGGTTTCAAGGCAAGGGAGCTTGAAACGCCCCCTTACTTTTCTTAACGTTGCGCCCCGGGGGGACGCTTCATTAAATTTTCAGTTCGTCGAGAACCACGCGAATCTCTTTGGTCTCGCCACGCGACCAGACCTTGATCTTGACCGCCTCGCCGGGACGCTTGGCATTCATCACTTTGGCGAGATCCGAGGCATCGGCGAGCTTCTTCCCCTCGATCGAGAGGATCACATCCGCAGGCTGCACGCCCGCTCGATCCGCCGCGCCACTGGGAATCACCCGCGTGACTAAGATGCCTTCCCGAGGAGGCTCCGCACCGGCCTGCTCGGCGACTTGCGCCCGGAGGCGCGGATCTTTGAGCGCATGGACGTCGCCCAGATATTCGACGTTCAAACCGCCATAGCTGGCCTTTCCGGTGTCCAGAATCTGCTCGACGATCCGGCTGACCGTTTTGATCGGGACGGCGAAACCGATCCCGACGTTGCCGCCGGTGGGGCTCTGGATCGCGGTGTTTATCCCGATCAGACGCCCTTGCGCATCGGTCAAAGCGCCGCCCGAGTTACCCGGGTTGATCGCGGCATCGGTCTGGATCATGTCGACCAGAACCGAATTGCGGGGGGTGACGTTTCGCCCCAGCCCGCTGACCACGCCGACGCTCACCGTGCTATCCAGGCCGAACGGGTTGCCGATCGCGATGACCCATTCGCCGACTCGCGCTTCCTCGTGCGAAAGCTCGATCGGAACGAGATCTTTGGCCTTCACGCGAAGCACCGCGAGGTCGGAGCGCGGATCGGTCCCAACCACGTCCGCTGTGAAGGTGCGGCCGTCCGCAGTCCGGACCTGGACCTGTTCAGCGCCTTGGACCACATGGTTGTTGGTCACGATCACGCCGTCTTTACTGAAGATCACGCCCGAACCACCGGCGGTGGGCATCACTTCGCCCGGCTCACCATAGAATCGGCGAACGGTATTCATGCGATCGATGCTCACGACGGAGCGCGTCGACCGCTCGGACGCTTCGCGAAAGTCGACGGGGGCTTGCGCGGTCGAAATCGGAGTCGCACCGTACACAGGACGGGGACTGTCTTGACGAGGATGGAGATTCCGATCTACTTGCAGGGCTCCGAAGAAGCCTGCGAAACAGACCGCCCCAAGGATAAGATAGGAAGCTGCTTTTTTCATGGGTGATCCCGATCCGGACCTCGCTTTCAGAAAAGAGATTCGCTCTTTTGCTGTCCAGCCGGACCGAATCTATTCCTGTCCAACGCCGAGGATATTGAAAGGGTTCCGGAAGCCATCGTCTCCTCCTTACTGACAAAAATCGGGCAGGGGAGGCTTGAAAAATGCGATACGCTTGTCACAAGGGACAGGCAGATATAATGACGACCCTCTCAAAGAGGCAAGCGCCTCGCCTAGATGCGACGAGCCCGGCATGGATCGGCCTTCTCGCGATCGGCTTGACCCTCCTCTTTCTCTCCTTAGTTTCGAGGAATCCCAATCTCACGCTCAAGACGCTCTCGCCCTTTTTCAGTGGGCCTGGAAACACCGCCTTCCTCATCTTGGGCTATTCCGCGCTCCTGATCGACAGTTTGCGCAAACGTGACCCGATTCACCTTCGGGCCATCCTTCTCACTTTTCTTTGGGTCACGCTAATGGTCCACGCGCAAAAAGCCTTTTTCGGCGCGTGGTTGCCTCGCCCGTCCGGCCACTGGGGAGGCTTTCCAAGCGGGCACGCCGCGGCGGCGCACGCCTTGGCGTTCCTCATCGCCCTCTCTTTCCCACGATGGTCTATGGCTGGCTATGGGATGGCGATCGCGATTCCCATGTCCGCCCATGGGTCCTATCAAGTCGTGGCCGGCGCAGCCACCGGCTCTTTGATCGCGCTTCTCATCACCGATCGAGGGGTGAAGCGCGTCTCTCACCATCAAATCGCGAGCGTTTGGCAAAACCCGATCCTGATGGTCATTCCTCTTTTCACCATTTTTTATCGCCAGCACGAATATGAAAACGATACGGTCATTCTTCTTTGTGCCGGCCTGATGCTTCTTTCCGGGATCGCCTTGCACTCTTGGCAAACGGGGCAACGCCCCTGGCGGACCGCAACTTCCCAAAGACGCCAACACGCACTCGCATCCCTTTCCAGCACCCTGATTTACGCGGGGGCGACCTTCGCGCAGAGTGGATCTGGCTGGCGCTTCTCGAGCTTTTGAGTGCTTCGCGCTTTATCGCTCGGCCTGAGAACCTTCGACTCCTCGGATCGAGAGACCGAGCCCCAACGGAGGGCACCGGAAGGATCGCGGAAGGAAGTGAGAATCTCGCTCTTCCTCAAATCATTCTGGGTCAGCGAGTTCGCGTGGACGTTCCTCGTCGTCCTCGTGGTAATGAAGGAGTGGAAATCCTAGCTTGCGCTAGGATTTCAGCGCTTCAGCGCCGCCGACGACTTCCAAGATCTCTTTGGTGATCGTGGCTTGCCGCTCGCGGTTTGCTTTCAGCGTCAGGCTATCGATCATCTTCTTGGCGTTGTCGGTCGCCGAGGTCATCGCAGTCATGCGCGCACCGTGCTCACTGGCCGCCGATTCGAGCAGGGCCTGCCACACGAGTGTGAAGAAATAACGCGGAAGCAGCTGCCCGAGCAGCGCCTTCGCGCTGGGTTCGAACTGGTAGTCGACCGAAACCGCTTCCGCGCCTTCGGCTTGAGGCGGCTCGATCGGCAGAAGCTGTACGATTCGCGGCACCTGCCGAATCGGAGAATAGAACTTGCTGTAGCAAAGATAGATGGCGTCTACCTCGCCCGATTCGAACATCTCCTGAGCGCGCTGCACGATCGCCTGCCCGTCGGCGAGCGTCGCGCCGGTCCCGGGCAAAGTGGTTTGCATCGCGATCTCATAGCCTCGGCGGCCGAAGAACTGCGCCCCTTTCTTTCCAACGGAGAGCAACTTGACGGTCGTCTCCTGCTGCTTAAGCCAATCCGAAGCTTTTCGAAGCAGACTCGTATTGTACGCGCCCGCCAAGCCGCGATCGGCCGTCACCAAGATCAGACAAACGTTGCGCACCTCGTCCCGCTTTTCCAGAAGAGGATGCGAAGGCAACGTCCCTCGCGACAAGGACTGCATAAACTCTTGCAGCTTGTCCGCATAAGATCGAGCCTCCAGGACGCGGTCGGTCGCCTTCTTGAGACGCGCCGCGGCGACCAGCTTCATCGCCCGCGTGATCTGCTGAATGTTCTTCGCGGTGCGAATGCGCTGTCGGATCTGCTTCAGAGTCGCCATTACGTGATGAGGGCCTTAGACGCCCGCTCCCTGGCCAAACTTCGCCATGAACTCATCGCACGCTTTCTTGAGGGTCTCTTCGGATTCCTTCGGAAGCTCTTTCTTCGTGCGGACCGTTTCGATGATCTCAGGATAGCTCTCGTGAATAAACTGCAGCAAACCGCGCTCGAACGACACGACTTGATCGTTCGCCAGTTCGTCGAGATAGCCGTTCGTTCCCGCAAAGATGGAGATCACCTGCTCTTCGACCGGCATCGGCGAGGCGAGATTCTGCTTGAGCAACTCCGTGAGTCGCTGCCCGCGGATGAGCTGCATCTGCGTGGCTTTGTCGAGGTCGCTGGCGAACTGGCTGAACGCTTGAACCTCGCGGAACTGCGCCATCTCGAGCTTCAGCTTACCGGCAACCTGCTTCATCGCTTTGATCTGGGCGTTGCCACCCACGCGGCTGACCGAGATACCGACGTTGATCGCGGGGCGAACGCCCGCAAAGAACAGGTCGGGCTCCAGATAGATCTGACCGTCGGTGATCGAGATGACGTTCGTCGGAATATAGGCCGACACGTCGCCTGCTTGCGTCTCGATGATCGGGAGCGCGGTCAAGGAGCCGCCTCCGAGTTCGTCGTTCAGCTTCGCGGCACGCTCCAGAAGGCGGCTGTGCAGATAGAACACGTCGCCGGGATACGCTTCACGTCCGGGAGGACGGCGAAGCAGCAGCGACAGCGCGCGATAGGCCTGAGCGTGCTTAGAAAGATCGTCGTAGATCACCAGCGCGTGCTTCCCGTTGTCGCGGAAGAACTCGCCGATGGTTGCGCCGGCGAACGGCGCGAGATACTGGAGCGCGTTCGAATCCGACGCGCTGGCCACGACGACAGTGGTGTACTCCATCGCACCGTGCTCGGTGAGCGTCTGCACCACGCGAGCCACGTTCGCCATCTTCTGGCCACACGCGACGTAGATGCAGTAAACCGGAGACGTCCCCTCTTCGTGGGTCTTCTTTTGGTTCAAAATCGTGTCGATACAGATCTGGGTCTTGCCCGTCTGGCGGTCCCCGATGACGAGTTCGCGCTGACCGCGGCCAATCGGAATCATCGCGTCGATCGCTTTGATGCCCGTTTGTAGCGGCTCTTTCACCGGCTGTCGATCGACGACGCCCGGGGCCTTGATCTCAAGGCGCTTGAACTCGTCGCTGGCGATCGTGCCTTTCCCGTCGATCGGCCGACCGAGCGCGTCCACGACGCGGCCCAGCATGCCGGTGCCGACCGGAAGCTCGATGATACGGCCAGTCTCACGGACGGCGTCTCCTTCCTTGATGAGGGTGTCGTCGCCGAAAAGCACGACGCCGATGCTGTCCTCTTCGAGGTTGAGCGCCATCCCCAAGATGCCGTTCGGAAATTCGAGGAGCTCGCCCATTTGGCAGTCCGGCAGACCGTAAACACGGGCAATGCCGTCGCCGACTTGCAACACGGTGCCGACATGCTCGGTCTGGACTTTGCGCTCGAAGCGCTGGAGCTCTTGCTCCAAAATCGTCGTGATTTCTTCGGGTTTGATCGCCATGACTTTAGTTCTAACCTAGGATTGCTTAAGTAAATCGTATCGAAGCTGTTCGCGCAACCGGGCCAACGCTCCGCGCAACGTGCCGTCCAACCGGTAATCGCCGTATTCGACCTGAACTCCTCCGATCAAGTGAGGATCGACTTGGAATTCGGCCTCGAAGGTCTTGCCGCTTCGCTCGGCCAGGCCGTCCAAGATCGCCTTGCGCTGAGCATCGTCCAGCGGCTGAGCCGAACGCACCACCAGATGCATGATGCTCTGCTGCTCGCGGCGGAGCTCGACGAACGCCTCGCGGATCGCTTCGAACTCACTTTCGCGGCGCTTGCCCAGCAACAAACGGAAGAGCTGCATCGTGAGCGCGGTCACGCGATCCGAAAATAGCTTTTCGGCGACCTCGATCTTCTCCTCGCGCCCCACGCTTGGGTTTAGCATAAAGCCGCGAAATCGAGCGTCCACCTCCAAAAGATGGGCGATTCCGGCCAGATCCTCTTCCACGCTAGAGACGATCTCGTACTTCTGCGCGGTCGTGAAGAGCGCGTGAGCGTACCGTTTCGCGGCGCGCGAGTCCGTCATGTTAGCCAGGCACCTCGACCTTGTCCACGAACTCTTGGACGAGTCGGCGGTTTCGAGCGTCGTCGACGTTCTCACCGAGCAGCGTCTCGGTCGCCTTGAGCGTCAGATCGACCACATGCAAGCGGATGTCGGTCAGCGCGCGATGCTTTTCGCGCTCGATCTCTTCCTGAGCGCGCGCAACCATCTGGTCGGCTTTCGCAGCGGCTTCGGCCGTGAGGGTCTGACGCAGTTGCTGCGCCTCGCGCACTTGCGCTTGAATCTGCTCGCGCGCTTCGGCCTCAGTTTGCGCCAAGCGACGCTCATAATCGGCGCGCATCTGGGTCATCTCGTCGCGAAGCGACTCAGCGCTTCCGAACGCCTTCTCAAGCTCGGAGTTACGCGCCTCGATCGCTTGCTGCAGCGGCTGGATAAAAAAGCTTGCGATCGCCGGGAACAGCATGATCAAGACGCCGACGACGGCGATGACCATCCCGAGATCGATCGGAATCCCTTGCTCGGCGAGCGCTTTCAAAAACGCCGGAGGTTCCGCCCGAGAGAGCGCCATTCCGATCACCATCAGCGGAAGGCCGACGAGGATATTGAGGAAGGCACTGCCGCGGATTTTGCCGCTGACTAATCCTTTGTTGGGTGTACTCATCAAAATTTATAAGCTCAGGGGCCGGGGCATCGAATGCCCCGGCCGAAAACGATCGATCGCTTACAGTTTGCCGAACGAGCCGGGCGCCACGAACACGCACAGCAAGAACACGAGCTCGACGAACGCGAGCGCGATCAGCATCGCGGTTTGGATCTTACCGATCGCTTCGGGCTGTCGAGACATGCCCTGCATCGCACTGTAGCCGATCAAACCGAGGCTGATGGCGACGCCGAACGCCGCGATTCCAAGACCGAGGCCAAGAATGTTACCAGTCATCTTTTTGTTTCTTTCTCCTTCCGAATTGTGCGAATGCGAAAAGACGCGTCCCCCGACTTAGTGGGCGAGCGCCACCTCCCCCTCGCGTTTTGTTGGCGAATGATGATCCGCCTCATGCCCATCCCCGTGGTCCTCGTGATGCGTCACAAGACCCAGATACACACAAGAGAGCAAACTGAAAATCAGCGCCTGAACGAGACACGTCAGGAGCTTGACCGGGAGGAGAAACGCTCCGAGGGGAATATAGTCACCGATCGGAATCCCCCAAACTCCCGCACCCCGAAACAGATCGTTCATCGCGACCACGGCCTGGTGCCCACCGTCGATGTTGCCGAACAAGCGCAGGCTGAGCGATACGTTCTTCATCATCTCGCTGATGATTTCGATGCTGAAGATCAGGATCGCCAAGATCGACCAAAGCCCGAGTGCCACGAACCGCTTGGCTCCGGAGGCGCCTTCAAGCGGCGCGCTCGGCCCCGCGAAATGGCGGAAGTGACCGAACACTCCGTTGGCCTTCATCCCCTCGTACTGCACATAGCCGATCGACACGAGCGCGAGGCCCAAGTTGAAGCTGAGGTTTGCGGTCGGGGAGGTCGGCATGAACAACGCGACCAGGTTCGAAACGAAGATGACCATCCAGAAGGTCATGATCATCGGAATGTATTTCTTTCCGTGCGGGCCGATAATCCCGACACACATATTCTCGATAAAGAGATAGAGCTGCTCGAACAGATGCGCGATCGGGTTGCTGAATACGCGCTTGTTGAAACCTTTCTTCGCTTTGCCCATCAAAGCCAAGAGAATGAGCAGGGTCAGGGCGACGTAGAGCAAAAGCCCGATGAAACTGAGGGTGGCGTGATGACCGCCGTGGTGACCGTCCTCCGCGCCATGCGCGGCGGCCGCCAAAAGTAGCCCGCTTTCGGAAAAAAGGTTGCCCATACGTCAAACGTTGGCCTAGCGACGCGCTAAGGCCAACCCTACGGTTGCAAAGTATACCATTGCAAGCCCTCCCAAAAAGCAAGCGGCCGCAACGCTGGAAACGGATTGAGCGTATAGCCCCAAAGCCACGAATATCGGCAGCTTGATCAAGAACGCCGTGATCGCCAAAAACGCGCCGAACCGCCCTTGCCCGCCCAACGGCGCGGTAACGCCGACCAGCCGAACGCCGCCCCATAAAGCAAGGTTGTTGAAACTCGTCGCGACGAGGCCCAACGCCATCCCCAGCAAACCGTCCGAACCGCCGCCATACCAGGCGACTCCGAGACCGAGCGCCGCGAACGCGACCAACACCGCTGCCCGCACCCTCATCCGCCGTGCCCAGATCGATTGATCGTGACGATCATGCCGAACACCCCGAGCGCAGAGCCGAGCAGCATCCCAAGAGGTGCGAATTGGGTCGCCCCTGTGACTTGGTCGATCAGCCACCCTATTCCATAGAATGCCAGGGGCAGCCCGAGAATCATCGAGGCGGCCCGAAGCCCGAGCGCCAGCCCACGGGCACTCTCGCGATCCGAGGGGCGGGACGCCTGTTGAATCTGCACTTGCGTCTCGCGTTCTCGCCGCGCAACTTCGGCTTTTCGTTCGATGGCCTCCAAACGATCGGCAAACTCTGTCTCGAATTCGGGAAGTCGAGGCTTTTCCCGCTCTTCGAGTTCTCGCTGTTTGGCCTCGAGCCGCGCTTCTAACTCGTCGAGTCGGCGCTGGAGCGCCTCGTCTCGGTCCGCCTCCGGCTCGCGCATCGCGCGTTCGAGCGCGTCGGTCAAACTCTCCAGGCTTTCGTCGTCGTTCGGCCCCGGGCGTGTCGCCATGACTTTAGCGTACCAGCCTTTATGAAATCCTTCCAGCGCTCCCACCGAGTAAGCTAAATCTATGGATCAGCCCCTTGTCGGCATCATCATGGGCAGCAAATCGGACCTCGAGACGATGCGGCCGGCCGCCGAAACACTCCGATCGTTCGGCATCCCGTACGAGATGCGCGTCGTAAGCGCGCATCGCACCCCCGAAGCGATGTTCGATTACGCCCGCGAGGCATCCGCGCGAGGGTTGAAAGCCATCATCGCGGGAGCCGGGGGCGCGGCGCACCTGCCGGGGATGGTCGCCTCGCTGACCACCCTGCCGGTGATCGGCGTGCCGGTGGAAACCCGCGCTTTGGGAGGCGTCGATTCCTTGTATTCGATCGCTCAAATGCCCGCTGGCATTCCAGTTGCGACCGTCGCGATCGGCAACGCGCGCAACGCCGCGCTTCTCGCGATTCGGATGATGGGAGCGTATGAGCCGCCGCTCCGCGACAAATTAGAGGCCTTCCAAGAGAATCAGCGGGCGCTGGTCGATCAGATGAACCGCGAATTGAGCGAGGAGCGAAGCGTCTAGCCGCCCACTCGCTGGCTCAATTTTTGTTTGACGCGCGCCAGGTTCGCGGGCGCGGCGCCGTCTCCGGGCATGAGCTTGATATAGGCTTCCCAGACGCGGATCGAATCCTCTAAGCGCTCCAGTCTTTCGTAGGTGTGCGCGAGCACCCGGAACGTGTTCGCGTGGGGCCCCTGAGGCAACGTCGGCTCGAGCAGGGACGGGATCTTCTCATATTGCTTCCGCATGAAATAGAGGTAAGCCTCGGGATAGGGGGAATCCGGATTCTGCGGGTTGTCCGTCTTGAACTTCTGGTACACCGCGAGCGCGTCGTCGTACTGGTTGATATTCTCCAGCATCCAACCGAGGTTGGTCACGTTTTCGTAGTCACTCGGATCGAGGGCCACGACATAACGAAGCCCTTCGACCGTCCGCGGGAAATCGCCCTGCTCGAACCAGATGTCGGTTTGAACGGCGAGGCGATCGAACGTCGCCTCCCAGATGCGATCCATCCGCGCAGGGTCGGGCCCCTCGGGCGCCGTCGCCATCCCGGGCAATCCCAAACCGAGCAGAAGGACCGCGAACGCTCCCTCACGACCGAATCCGATCCGCTTCATCCCTTTTAGGATACGAGCTTTTTGGCAAAGCTGTGAGCCCGAAAAACCGAACGGCTACGAGTCACCCAATTTCGCTTCGATCTTTTGCTGCACGGTCCCCGGATTGGCGCGCCCTCGGCTCTTTTTCATGACCTCGCCGACCAAAAAGCCCGCGACCTTCGTCTGCCCCGCGCGGTACTTTGCCACGACCTCCGGCTGCTCGGCCAGCACTTCCTCGACGATCCGGTCGATCTCGGTCTCGTCGGTAATCTGAGTCGCCCCCTTTTCGCGAACGATCTCCTCGGGCGGACGTCCCGTATCGAACAAGTCTCGAAACACGTCTTTGGCGACCTTACCCGTGATCGTCCCGTCCGCGATCAGCCGGGTCAGGCTCACCAAATGTCCAGGCGAAACTTTGCTTTCTTGAGGCGTCAGCCCCGTGTCGTTGAGCCGTTTTGCGAAGTCCGAGCTCAACCAGTTGCACACCTGTTTGGGATCTCCTCCCAGCACCACAGCCTCCTCGAAGTATGCGGCCCACGCGCGGTCGGCGACCAAAAGACCCGCGTCGTAGACGCTTAGACCGAGGTCGCGCTGGTAGCGCAAGCTCCGCGCCAAGGGTAGTTCCGGCAACGCCGCGCGAAGCCGTTCGACCTCGCTCACCTCAAAACGCATCGGCGCGAGGTCGGGATCGGGAAAGTAACGATAGTCGTTCTCATGCTCCTTGACGCGCATGAGATAGCTTTCCTCTTTTTGCTCGTTCCAGCCCCGAGTCTCCTGAAGAACCTGTCCCCCGCTTTCGATCAGAACGGCTTGACGCTCGATTTCGTAGTTGACCCCTAGCTGCACGCTTCGGAACGAGTTCAGGTTTTTCAGCTCGGTCTTGGTCCCGTATGCGGTCTCGCCTTCGGGCCGGATCGAGACGTTCGGTTCGCATCGCAGCGAGCCTTCCTCCATTTTGCCGTCGCACACGCCGAGGTAGAGCAGGGTCTGGCGAAGCTGCGTCAGGTATTCCTTGGCCTCTTCGGCGTCTTGGATGTCCGGCGGAAACGCCGTCACGATCTCCATCAAGGGCACTCCCGCGCGGTTGTAATCGACCCCCGATTCACCGCTCGGAAGATGCATCAGCTTGCCGGTGTCCTCTTCGAGGTGCACGCGCCGAATATGGATCTTTTTGAGTCCTCCACTCGAGCCGGGAATCTCCAGGTACCCATCATAGCCGATCGGATTCGTATCGCCATACTGGCTGACCTGATACCCTTTGGGCAGGTCGGGATAGAAGTAGTTCTTGCGATGAAACACCGAATCCATCGCGATCGTGCAGTTCAAAGCCAACGCGGTCCGCAGAACCATTTCGACGGCCTCGCGATTCGGCACCGGCAGTGTGCCGGGAAGGCCCATACAAACGGGGCAGACCCGAGTGTTCGGCTCCCCCCCGAACGCGACGGGGCAGCGGCAAAACATCTTGGAACGGGTGTCGAGCTCGGCATGGACCTCCATCCCGATGCTGGCGATGTACTTCGGCACGTCCCCGATTTTACCGGCCATTAGCCTTCGACGGTACGCAAGATCAGCGAGACGTTGTGTCCACCGAAGCCGAACGAGTTGCTCAGCGCCACGTCGAACCGCGCGGGACGCGCTTGGTTCGGCACGTAGTCCAAATCGCAATCCGGATCGGGCGTCTCGTAGTTGATAGTGGGCGGCAGCATCTGATCCCGCAGGGCAAGCAGGCAGAACAACGCCTCCATCGCACCGGCCGCGCCGAGCGTGTGGCCGGTCATCGACTTGGTGCTGCTCACCGGAATCGTGGCGGCCGCTTCGCCGAACGCACGCTTGATCGCGAGCGTCTCCAGGCGGTCGTTGTACATCGTCGAGGTTCCGTGCGCGTTGATGTAGCCCACCGCCTCCGGCGCGATCCCGGCGTTGCGAAGCGCCATCCGCATCGCGCGCCGCGCTCCGTCCCCTTCGGGGTCGGGCTGCGTGATATGGAACGCGTCGCCGCTCATGCCGTACCCGATGACCTCCCCATAGATCTTCGCGCCACGCGCCTTCGCGTGGGCGTAATCCTCGAGCACCAACACGGCTGAGCCCTCTGCGATGATAAATCCGTCACGCTCCGCGTCGAACGGTCGCGAGGCTCGGCTCGGGTCGTCGTTACGGGTCGTCATCGCACGGGCCGAGCAGAACGCGGCGAGTCCGATCTCGTTGATCGGCGCCTCACTTCCTCCGGCGAGCATCGCTATCGCGTCGCCGCGCTTGACGATATGATAGGCGTCCCCGATCGCGTTCGCCCCGGTGGCACAAGCGGTCACCGCGCAGTTGTTCGGCCCTTTCAGACCGTGAACGATGGAAACGTATCCCGAGGCCATGTCGGGAATCATATAGGGGACGAGGAAAGGAGACACCCGGCTCGGGCCGCCCTCGACTTGACGGCGATGCTGCTCCCCGAGGTAAGTCAGGCCGCCGATCCCGGAACCGATGAGAACGCCCACCTCCTCGGCGAGCTCCCCTTCGGGTTTCAGCCCAGAATCCTCCAACGCCATCGTCGCCGACGCGACGGCGAAGGCGATAAAGCGGTCGATCCGGCGCGCTTCTTTCCGATCCAGCCAATCCTCGGCGTTGAAATCGCGAACCTCGGCGGCGATCTGAGTAGAGTAATCCGACGGGTCGAGATGCGTGATGCGGCCGACCGCCCCTTCACCTGCGAGAATACGGGGCCAAAACGTCTGAACCCCCACGCCTAAAGGCGTGACCCCGCCGATGCCGGTGACCACGACGCGGCCGGAAGGAGCCGGTCTTTCCAATGTTCCCCCTTGATCTTCCATAGATACGAAAGCGTGCTCGCCTCGGTGATTTGCCACACCCGATTTCCCGAGGCGAACGCCCCAAAAGCGCCTTTAGGCCAGCTTCTTGGAGATGTAATCGGCAGCATTGCCGACCGTCTTGATCTCACCGACTTCGTCGTCGGGAATTTCGACGGCGAACTCATCTTCCAGAGCCATTACGAGCTCCACGACATCCAGGGAATCGGCGCCCAAATCTTCTTGGAACGAGGCGCTATCGACGACCTCTTCCTCTTTGACGCTCAGCTTCTCGACGACAACCTTCTTGATACGATCTTGAATGTCCTGCGACATAGATCAAAACGTTACCCCTTTTTTGCTCCGAAAGCGCCCTTTTTGACGGGCAAATTTCGTTTCGTCCCCGCTGAAGGACCGTAAGGATATAATTCACGCCACGCATGAAGTTTCCCTACTCGATGCTGCTCGACTTCGTTCAGACCGACCTTTCGGCCGAGGCCGTGGGCGAGCTCTTGACCATGACCGGATTCGAACTGGAAGAGATCGTCTCCGTTGAAGGCGAGCCGGTGCTCGACGTAAACATCATGTCGAACCGCGGAGACGGCGCCTCGGTGTTCGGTCTCGCGCGCGAAGTGCTCGCCAAAGCCCCCGGCGCGCAGCCCACCGAGCTTTATCGCCGCGCCGCGGCCCGTTTCCCTCGCCCGGACGCCGCGCCCCTGTCGAGCCTCGCCCAAGCGAGCGTCCGCATCGAGACCGAGCACTGCACTCGCTATGCCTGCCGGGTCTTCGAAGGGCTGAGCAGCGCTCCTGCCCCGGAATGGGTTCAAAAGCGGCTTCGCCAAGCAGGGCAGCGTCCGCTGGGCCTCTTGGTCGACCTCACGAACTACGTCATGCTGGAGCTCGGCCAGCCGCTCCACGCCTTCGATCTCGATCGACTCGCCGGACCGGAGATCGTGGTTCGAAACGCCCGCGAAGGCGAAACGCTGCGCACATTGGACGGCGTGGATCGCTCCCTCAAGAGCGATCAGATGATGATTTGCGACGCGAACGGCCCGGTCGCCGCCGCCGGCATCATGGGAGGCGAGCGAAGCGAAGTTTCCGACGCGACGCGGCGCATGCTGCTCGAATCGGCGCACTTTGCAAGCGGATCGGTCCGGCGGACGCGCAAGACGCTCGGGCTTCACACGGAGGCCTCATACCGCTTCGAGCGGAGCGTCGACCCCGAAGGAGTCGTCGCGGCCCTGAACCGATTTGCCGAGCTCCTCGAAGCCGCGGGCGGGCCAAACCCGCTCCCCGGCGTCATCGACCTCTACCCCGCGCCCGCCACGCGCGAAACGTTACGACTCCGTTTGGATCGCGCCTCTCAGCTTTTGGGGATGCCGATCGAAGAGGCGGAGGCCCGCTCTTACCTCGACAAACTGGGCTTCGAAGTCGACACGGATTTCGCTGTCCGCCCCCCGACCTGGAGGCCGGATATTCGACGCGAAGAGGACCTCATCGAGGAGCTCGGGCGCGTGCACGGCTATGAAAAGATCCCCGAAGCTCTCCCTCCCGGCACCGTGTCCGTCGGAGGCGCGCAAGGCTTCGAGGCGTTTTTAGAGCGCACTCTGCGCCAGATACTCGCGGCCGGCTTCGATCAAACGATCAGCCATACGCTCACCCCCGGGCACGCGCTCGACGACCCATCCGCGACGCCACTCGGTCCCCGCGCCGCCGGAAATCCCGATATCGCGATCCTGCGCTCGTCGACGCTTTCCTCCCTCGCCGAATCCGCGCGTCGCAACGGTGGCAAAGACCTGCACCTGTTCGAGATCGGTCGCGTCTTCGCCGCGCCCGAAACCGAGGAGACGCGCCTCGGGCTTTGGAGCCATGGCGCGCTGCTCCCGGCGCATTGGCAAAAAACCGAGGTGCCCCACGCCGACTTTTTTAGCCTCAAAGGCACTCTGGAACAATCCTGGCCCGACCTGCGGTGGAACGCGCCGGAAACGCCGGATCCCCGGCTCCACCCCACCGTCCAAGCGCGACTCAGCCTCGGCGGAGAGACCGTGGGTCTTGCCGGGCGGCTGCACCCCGAAGTGGCGGAGCGCCTCGGCCTGCCCGGCGAGACGGTGGTGGCGGAAGTGTCTCTTTCGCGCCTGGCGCCCCAGTTGAGCGAAGAGATTCTCTACACCCCGCTCAGCCGAAACCCCTCCGTGCGCCGCGATATTGCGCTCGCGATCGCCCGCGACGTCCCCTATGCCCAGATCGAAACCGCGATTCGAAAGGCTGCGGGAGAGGTGCTCGAACGGCAGTGGCTGTTCGACGTCTACGCCGGCAAAGGGATTCCCGAAGGACAGCACAGCCTCGCCATCGCGATGCAGCTACGCAAACAGGGCGAGAACTTTACGGATGAGGAAGCGAACCAGGTGCGGGATCGCGTCGTGGAGGCGCTTGTCGCGTTGGGGGCGACGCCGCGCTGAGCGTCATCCGGACGGCGAGCGTCAGGCCGACCGCGACAAAAAGACTCCGCATCGCCATCGGCAGATAGTGATAATGGTCGAACGGCTTGAGCCACGCCATCGGCAAGAAGGCAAGGATCGAAAGCGCCCAGCCGGTGAAAGCGAGGGCGGCCTCTTTCCGAAGCTGCACGTACGCGAGCGCTCCTCCCCCAAAGCGCAAGACCGCACTCCATAACCCCGGGGTCAACAGCGAGATCCAGCCAAGCGAAAGATCGATCCAAATCGACGAGAGGGCCAAAGCCCATGGAAAAGCGTAGCGACTCAGATCGAGCAGCACCGTAAGGCCCTGTCGCAGCTGCTGCTCCTGATAAGTCGAGACTTCGGCAGGAAGGATCTGGGACCGGAAAACGAGGTACCCGGCCAACAGTCCCCAAAAGAGCGCCTGCCAGCCCCATCGCGGTCGCACCCCGCGCATCCGAAAGCTGAGCGCCACGCCAAGAAGCAGTGCGGGCAGCATCACCGCCTGCTCGTAGCTGCCGAGCGCGAAGGCCGTCGCCAAAGCGGCGAGAACCGGCCAAAGGGCGGAGGCGCCGCGCACAGTTTGGCGCGTGCTTTTGGTGGCGGGGGGATCGAGCGGTGAAGGAGGTTTCGGAAGGCGTCCCGCGCCCAGCCGCTCGTAGCGGGCATAGGCCATCAACGCGAGCAGCGCGAAGACCGTCATGACCGAAGCCGTCCGCCCCGGCAACCAGGCAAGTATACGAGGCCCCAGCGCGACTCGCTCCGAAAGCTCGTAGCCCATCCCGATCCACAGCGCGGCCGCACCCAGATAGGCACGGCCACTCCACCCGTGCCGCATCCATCCGACGATCACCGTCGGGATCGCAAGCCAAAGAAGGGCTCTTCCAAGCTCGGCGCCCAGAGGCAAATGCCATAGCGCGAAGATCCACGCCCCCAACGCGGCCAGCCAGGGCTTTTCGGTGAGTTCGCGCAAAAAGGCGTAGAGCAGCCCGATACACAACGCCGCGAGGAGCGCGTTCGTCCGTGCATAGCCCGCCGCATCCCCGCCGTACAGTGCGTGGTCGAGCTCGAACGAGAGCGTCGACACGGGGCGATAGAAATGATTAGCGAGAGGCCAATCGCCCCCGAACCAGCTCCAGGGGTTTTGACGCGTCTGAATCGCCTTCAAAATCTCCGCGGTATCGGAATCCTGGAGCATCCCTGGAAAGCTCCGATGTGCGCCGAAGACCGCCAGACACGCGAGCGCCGCGACGAAAAATGGGGCCCAACCGCGCATCACAAGCGCCATTATGACCCACCCTGCGGGCTCAGATCGGCGCTAAGCGACCTTCTGAAGACCTCGCGGGAGTAACGAGGCGCCCACTTCGATCGCTTCGCGCGGCGCAAGCACCATCGCACGTTCCATCATGTTCTCCAGCTCTCGAACGTTGCCCGGCCAAGGGTAACGGAGCAACGCCTCTTCGGCTTCGACGCTGAGCGGCAAGGCGGCCCGGCCGTTCTCGGCTCCGTAGCGCGTTAGAAAATGGTTGGCGAGCGGCAGGACATCCTCGCGCCGCTCCCGTAAAGGGGGCAGTTCGATCTGGATGACCTGGAGCCGGTACATCAGATCCAGCCGGAAAACTCCTTCCTGCACCGCCACCGCCAGATCGCGGTTCGTCGCGGCCACCAATCGCACATCGACCCGCGTGGGACGGCTCGCCCCGAGCCGCTCGAACTCCCGCTCTTGCAGCACGCGCAGGAGCTTGACCTGCATACCCAGCGGGATCTCGCCGATCTCATCCAAAAAGAGCGTGCCCCCGTCCGCGGCTTCGAATCGGCCGATCTTCGCTTGGTCCGCTCCGGTAAAGGCCCCTTTCTCGTGCCCGAAAAGCTCGCTTTCCAAAAGCGTCTCGGGGAGCGCGGCGCAAGAGACCGCCACGAACGGCTTGTCGGCCCGTTCGGAGAGCGCGTGCAACGTCTTGGCGACCACCTCTTTGCCCGTCCCGCTCTCCCCTGTAATCAGCACGTTGGCACGGGTGCTCGCAACCTGCCGCGCGACGTCCAAAATCTCCCGCATCGCCGGTGCGTGCGCGATGAACTCGGGGCTCGCCCCAGGTTCCGCCGCGGCTCGCTTCTTCCGGGAAGGCCGTGTGCCCTCGCGTGCATCCAAAGCGCGTGCGACGATCTTCTTGAGCGAATCGAGATCGAACGGCTTCGGGAGATACTCGAACGCTCCCTCCTGAATCGCCTTGACCGCTTGGGGAATCGTGCCGTAGGCTGTCATCAAAATAACAGGCAACTCGGGAGTGCGCGCCTTAATGGCGCTGAGGAGCTCCTGCCCGGATTTCCCGGGCATCGTCACATCGGTCAGCACCGCATCGATGGCTTGGCTCGCCAAAAGCGCTTCGGCCGCCTGCGCGTCCTCCGCCGTATAAACGGTATAGCCGCTCTTTTCAAACGCCACCTGGAGAATGCGCCGCAGGCTCGGCTCGTCGTCGACGACTAAAAGACGGGGTTTCTTCTTCACGCTGCAATCCTTGATTCGAAATCGACCGCAATTCGGCTCCCCTTTCCGGCTTGCGACCACACCTCTACATGTCCGCCGTGCGCGTCCACCACTTTGCGGACGTGACACATCCCGAGCCCGGTCCCATCGGGCTTGGTGGTAAAAAATGGTGTAAACAGGTTCTCGAGTGCCTTTTCAGACATCCCCGAACCCGTATCCTCGACGCTAAAGCCCCCTTTCCACAACCGCACGATCACGCGGTCTCCTTGGGAACACGCCTGCAAACTGTTTTGGAGAAGATTCACCAGCACCTGAGCGATGCGGTCCGCATCTCCCACAAAGGGCACCGGCGCTTGCTCGACGCGTTTTTCGAGGCGCACACCCTTCTCTTGGTACCGCGGTCGGAAAAGACGCATCTGCTCCTCCACGATCTGCGCGAGGTCGGTCTCCTTTTCACGTAGCGTCAGCGGCCGCGCGAAGTCCAAGAACCCTTCGCAGAGCTCGTTGAGTTTGCGTACCTCGCTTTGAATGATCCCGGCGAACTCCTCGACGTATTCCGGCCCCTCGGTGAGCATTTGGGCTGCCATCGAGATCCCCGCGAGCGGGTTTCGAATCTCGTGCGCGATCGTCGCGCTCATCTGGCCGATCTCCGCCAGGCGTGTGACCCGGGACAGCTCCGCAACGTATCGCTCGTGTTCGGTCACTTCCTCAATCGAAAGAGAAGTGCCCCCGTCGGGCATCGGCGCGCTGACCAGTGACCAAGATCGTCCGCTCGTCTTTTCGTGCCCTCGAATCCGCATCGATTCGCCAGTCACGATGCGTCGACGCATCGCGTCCGCGATCGAGGAGGCCAGAGCCTCCGGCGCTTTCTCCAAGAGCTTGCTCCAATCCGCGTAAGGACGCGCCCGAACGCCCAGAAACTCGCCCGCGCGAGGGTTCATATTGGTCACCCGCCCCTCGGCATCGATCACGATGACCGCCACACCGAGGCTTCGCAGAGCGCCTTCGAGCTTCTGCCGCGCGCCGCGCGCCTCCAGCATCGCGAGCCGCATCCCATCGAACAGCCGGACGTTGCTGACCGCCAGCGAGATCTGCCGCACGACCGAGGCCACATGGCGCAGGTCTTCCTGAGTAAACGGAGGCTTCGGGTTCTCTCGCGCGAGGTTCATCACCCCGATACAGCCCGCATCCAGATCCATCAAAGGCACGACGATCGCACTGGAAATTTCTGCGTTGCGCCGCGCGATCTTCCCGGCCAGCAACGGATTTTCGGAAGGATTCATGACCAAAAGCGGCAGCCCCGCTTCGATCGTCAAGCCGGCAATTCCCATCCCTCGCGTAATGCGGACTCCGTCAGGGGTGCGGTTTCCGTTACCCGTCTTCGCCGCGATGAGATAGTCGCCGTCTTCGGCCTTCAAGAACACCGAGCCGGTGCTCGCGTCGAACCAAGCTGCGCACCGATCCAAAATCCGGCTCAGCGCGATGCGCAATCCCCCTTCTTTGGGAGACCATGAAAAATCGAACAGATCCCAAACATCCGCGGCCTGCGGGCCCCTTCCCGAGTCCATCACTCTATGATTGTCGGCTTTGGCCAAAGAAGCTTTTAGTCCTTTTCGATCCATTCTTCGCGACCCCCGCGTCTTTATCGGGAATGAGCGACACGAGCCATGCAGCGTGGGGCCGAGAGCTGCTGCGGCAAGCCGCCGTCGCCTTCGGCCTTCCCCCGGAACCGGTGACACAGTTCTTCCGAGAATGCGACCTTCCGGCGAACGCCACCGATTCCGAAGTGGCGCTTCCCAATCCTTTAGGCCCTATCGAAACACTCGGACGGCTTTACGAAGCGCGGCTGGCCCGTTCGCGCCCCGGGCGACGAAAACAGGGACAATACTATACGCCGCCCCTGCTCATCGACCGCCTCCTCGACTTCGCGCTCGAAGACGCGCCGACGACGCTTTTCGACCCGGCCGTCGGCTGTGGCTTTTTTCTGCTTGCGGCAATGCGACGGCGCGAGGGCAAGCCCTGCGGGCTGTACGGCATGGACCTCGACCCCGTCGCCGTGGGCTTTTGCCGAACGTTGCTTTGGCTCGAATCGCAAGGGCGAATCGAGCCCGAACGCCTGATGACGCAAATCCGGGTCGGAGACAGCTTGCGTGAAACCCAAGGGTCGTACGATGCGATCGTCGGTAATCCCCCGTTCGCCAACGCAATCCAACATCACGCGCCGGCGGTGCGCCCCCTCTACCCACGCCTCGGCGGCACCGCCGATCTCGCGTTTTATTTTTTAGACCTCGCGACTCGGCACGTGCGCCCCGGAGGGCGCATCGCCTTGGTCCAGCCACGGGCACTGCTCACCGCCCCGAGCGCCGAGCGCCTCCGCGCCGAGCTGATCGACCCACTGGCGCCCCTCCTCCTCGAATGCCCTTCGGGCTCCAAGTTGTTCGAAGGGGCCGATGTTTACGTCTGCCTTGTGGGACTAGGCCCTGGAGACGCCTCTTGGCCGCGGCCCCGTCCCGTGGTGGCGCACATGCTGGGAGAGCTTTACGAAGTCTCTGCGAGCCTGACAGTCGAAGAAGCGTACGCACTCCGCCCTTTCCTTGTGGACGAAGCCGAAGGAGCCGCCCCCAAACTGCTAACCACGGGTCTCATCGAACCGGGGCACAGCCTTTGGGGACAAAGAGGATGCCGCTATTTGCGAACGACCTACCGCTTTCCGCGTGTTTGCGAATCCTCCCCTCTACCTACGATGCTCCGCCGAAGAATCGACAAAAGTAAGCGTCCCAAATTACTTGTTGCAGGATTGAGCGCACGAATCGAATGTCTTGAAGACCTCACAGGGGAGTACCTCGGAGCCGTCTCGACTTATTCGATTTACGATCCTCAAGACAGCCCGCAGCGGCTTTTGAGACTAAAAGAGATACTGCATTCGCACGAAGCGACTCAGGTTTTTCGAGACACCCTCGGCCCGGCTGCGATGGGAGGAGGAAATATCACGATGAGTAAGCGCTTTCTAAAAGAGTTTCCTCTTCCCAAAGAGTGGGGTGGAGCCGGCGACAGGAATTGAACCCGCGACCATCCGCTTACAAGGCGGGCGCTCTACCGCTGAGCTACGCCGGCCGGAAAACCCTTCTATTATAGACGAAAGAGCCCTTTTATCAGGTAGAGGCGGAAAAGAAAAAGGGCTTCGTTCTAAAAACGGCGAAAAACGAAGCCCCCTTTCGGGGGCTCATTTTTCAAAGCGTTTGCTTACTTCTTGGCGCGCTTTTGGCGGGTGCGGGTGCGCACCAGCTTGGGCTCGCCATCAGGAGAATAACCGAGCTTAAAGCCCGACGGGAGCGTCTTCAAAGCCTCTTGAAGCTCGGCCGGCATTTCGACGCTGCTCGCGTTGCGGCGTCGGCCGCCTCGGCGCTTGCCCGGATTCAGAGTCTGGAACGCCTCGGTCGCATCGGCCGAACCCTCCATGGGCTCCAGCGCTTTCCCCGTAATCTTATAGAGTTCGGAGGACGCCGGGAACGACAAGAAGATGTAGTCGCCGTTGCTGAGCATGCGCCCCTCAACCGGAAGATTATATTTGCGGACGCCTACGCGCACCGAGAGGATTCCAACCTTAGGTTGGGTCTTAAACTTGAGCGAATTTTTAACGCTTTGAACTGTTTTCTTCATGATTTGCACTCTATCCTAGAAGATCAAGCAACTATTACTTTACCCGAGCTTTCTAGAAAAGCCTAGAAACTTTCTAAAAATCTCCCAGTTGCACATTATCGATTAGCCGCACATCGCCTAGCTTTGCCGCCACAATAAGCGACGCAGACGAAGTAGCAATCGATAACTCTTTAAGGCTATCGGTGTCTACCAATGCAAAATAATCGACATCGAAACCCGATCTCTCCAGAGTATCGACGGAATTTTGCACTATATATCGCGTTTTCTCCTCACTCTCAGGACCCTCTAAAAGCTTCGATTGAGCCTCGCATAGCGTGCGATAGAGCTCTGGAGCAATAGCCCGCGCGGAAGGCGTTAAACGAGTATTTCGGCTGGACATTGCCAAGCCGTCCGGCTCTCGGACGGTTTCCCCCCAGACGAGATTGACCGGCAGATTGAGATCCTCCACCATGCGCCGAACGACCGCGCATTGCTGCAAATCTTTTCGGCCAAAGAGAGCGCTCGTCGGGCGGACGAGTTGAAACAGTTTACAAACGACCGTCGTCACCCCGTCGAAGTGCCCCGGCCGATGCGCCCCTTCCCAGCGCTCGGTCACGTCGGAAACCGACACCACCGTGGTCCGGCGCGGGTACATCGCATCGACCGAAGGCGCGAAGACGACGTCGACCGCACATTCGCGGCAAAACGCGAAATCTCGCTCCTCTTGGCGTGGATAACGATCCAGGTCTTCGCCTGGGCCGAACTGCGTGGGATTCACAAAGATCGAAACGACGCGTTGGGGCTCCGCGATCGCTCGGATCAAACTCAGGTGCCCCTCGTGCAACGCGCCCATCGTCGGGACGAACCCGATCGGACGTTCTCGATCGAGGGCGGCGTGAAGTTCGGGAATCGTGCGCGCGATTTTCAAAAGCTGTGCTCTTCCGTGGGAAACGCTCCTTCGCGAACATCGCTCGCAAAGCGGCGCAACGCCTCAATAAACGGCTCGTGCACGTCCGCGTATCGGCGCGCGTGCTTGAACTTATGCGGCGTCATCCCTAAGAGATCGTGCAACACCTGAACCTGGCCGTCACAGCCAACGCCCGCTCCGATTCCAATCGTCGGCACTCCGATCCCCGACGAGATCCGCTCCGCGAGTTCGGCGGGAACGAGTTCCAGGACGATCGCGAAGACTCCCGCCTCTTCCAGTTGGCGCGCCTGCTCCATCACCCGCTCTCCGGCCTCGCCTCGTCCCTGCACGCGATGCCCCCCGAAAACGTTCACCGATTGCGGAGTCATCCCGAGATGCCCCATCACGGGAATTCCCGCTCGAACCATCGCGCGGATCGCCTCGACATAGTCCCCTTCGAGCTTGACCGCCCCCGCGCCGGCTTTCATGAGGCACACTGCGGAATCGACCGCCTGCGACACGCTGGACTGGTAGCTGCCGAACGGCAAATCGGCGACGAGCAACGCTCTTTGCAGGCCGCGCCGGACTGCCCGCGTATGGTGCACGATCTCCTCGAGCGTCACCGGCACCGTCGAATCGTAGCCGAGCATCACGTTCCCGACCGAATCGCCGACGAGCAGCACATCGATTTCGGCGGCGTCCAGCAAACTCGCGAAGTAGGCGTCGTAAGCCGTCACGCAAACGATTCGTTTGCCGTCGGCTTTCATCGCCTTGACCTTGGGCGCAGTGACCTTGGGCGTCATGGCTTTGCAGTGTACCGCCGCGCTTTTTAACAAGGTTCGGGGGCTACTATAGAGTATGGCCCTCGGCCGCTTGCTGCTTTGTCTTCATTCGCACATGCCCTACGTGCTCTCGCACGGACGCTCGCCGCACGGGACCGATTGGATTCACGAAAGCGCCGCCGAATGCTATCTTCCCCTTTTGGACGTGCTTGACCGGTTGGAACGCGAGGGGATTCAGCCGCACTGGACCATCGGCGTCACCCCCATTCTGGCCGAACAGCTCGCCGATCCCGGCTTCGCGGACTCCTTTCGCGATTACTGCGAGTCCAAGATCGACGCCGCCCGAGAGGACGCGCTCCGCTTTCGGCTCGAAGGCCCTCTGTGGATGCAAGGGCTCGCCTGCCTTTGGGAACGGGCTTATCGGCACGCTCTCGAGCAGTTTGAGCGCCGTTGGAAAGGGCGGCTTCTCACCGCGTTTCGCCACTTTCAAGAGATCGGAGCCATCGAAATCCTCACCTCTTGCGCAACGCACGGTTATCTGCCCTTGCTCGGCACGGACGCCTCGGTCTCGGCGCAAGTCGCGCTGGGCGTTCAAACCTACCGCCGCCATTTCGGACGCGATCCGCGGGGTATTTGGCTGCCCGAATGCGCCTATCGGCCGAGCTATGCGTGGAAGCCTCCGGTCGGTCCCGGCGAGCCGTTCCCTCGCGTCGGGGTCGAAACGATACTCGCCGAACAGGGGCTCGAGTATTTCTTCATCGACTCGCATCTGCTTCGCGGCGGCGAACCGCTCGGAACCTATGCGGCGCAGTTTCCCCAACTCGCCGAGCTCTTCGCCCGTTCCCGAAGAGGGGACCTGGTTCCGCCGGAGGAGCGCAACGAGTACGAGGCGTACCGGCTGCCTGCCGGACCCGCCTGCTTCGCGCGCGACCCACAAACGACGGTCAAGGTGTGGTCGGGCGAGTCGGGCTACCCGGGCGATCCCCGTTATCTTGAGTTCCACAAGCAGCTCTATCCGGGCCGGTTGCGCTATTGGCGCATCAGTGAAAACAAGCGCGATCTCGGTGCGAAAGGTCCTTACGACCCTTATGCGGCTTACGAAAGAATCCGGGCGCATGCCGACGATTTTCTGAACACCGTCCGAGGCGCGCTCGCGACTCATAAAGGCCGCACCGAGCGGGAGGGAACACTCGTTGCGATGTACGATACCGAACTGTTCGGGCATTGGTGGTGGGAGGGTCCCCAGTTCCTTTATGAAGTCGCGCGACGCCTCGCCTCGCAAGAGGAGGTACGCCCCGTGACCGGCAGCGAAGCGCTCGAAATCGCGCCGCCTCGCCCCATCCACGGGCTCCCCGAAGGATCCTGGGGTGAGGGCGGCTATCATCATATTTGGCTCAACGAAGAGAACGCCTGGACTTGGGAGCGGCTGTACTCGGCCGAGCGCGCATGGCTCGATCGCCTTGCGCGCCCCCACGCACCCGAGAATCCCTGGCTGCTTCAAGCCGCGCGTGAACTGCTCCTCGCCGAAGCCAGCGACTGGCAATTTTTGATTTCGACCCGCTCGGCAAGAGATTACGCTGAACTGCGCTTTACCGACCATCTCGATCGATTCGAGCGCCTTCTGAACCTTTCCTCCGAAAGTGCCCGTCCCAGCTCTAAAGATGAGGCGTTTCTCGACGAATGTCGGCTGAAAGACGCCCCGTTTCAAAGCCTTTCGCTGGGGCTTTGGGACCGGGCTCGTCTCGGGCCGAACACACCGTAAAACGGACCTGGTGCGGCAAAACTCGCCGATTCGTTCGGCCGAGCATCGGACCGCATGGTGGAAAGCTTTGGACGAGGGGTTATTCGACGTGGTCGGCAGCGATCATGGCCCCACCCTTTCGAGGAGAAAGCAAGGCCTCTCCGGCGAGGGGAATACGGTACGCTGGAGAAGCTTTCCGTGGCGCAACTCTCCGATCCCCCCGCTCCCGAATCGCATGCTGCGGCTCCGGTTGAAAACCATGCGAAGATCGTTTGGACTCTCGCGTGGCCCGCGGTCGTGCTCACGACGCTCCAAACGATCAACTCGCTGATCGACCGGTTTTTCATCGGGCACCTTCCAAAAGAAGCGCTGACCGCACACGGCGGGGCGCTCTCCATCGCGTTTTTGATGTTCTCGCTCGCCATCGCGGTCGGCACGGCCGCGACCGCGCTGGTCAGCCGCGCCTACGGCGCCGGGCAGCGCGTCGACATGCGCCGAGCCAGCCGCCAAAGTCTGAATGTGGCCATCATCGGCGGACTACTCTGCATGGGGCTGCTGCTCCTTGCCCGCACGCCGTACTCCTCGTTCCTCCTCCCAAACGATAACGTGCAAGCGATTCGGCTGATGAGCGATTTTCTCGCGATTTACGCGCTCGGTGTGCCGGCCGTTTTCCTGATCCAAACGCTTGCCGGCTCGCTGCGCGCCATCGGCGATACCCGCAGTCCGATGGTGCTGTCCGGCTTTCAGATCGTACTGCACGTGGTGCTGAACTTCTTTCTGGTGCTGCCTCCTTGGCGGTTCGGCCCTTGGACGGTGCCCAGCCGAGGCTGGGGGCTTCAGGGAACGGCGATCTCGCTGACCGCCAGTATCTGGATCGCCTCCTTGCTCTATGTCTATTACGCGAGCTTAAGCCCCCTGGGGCCTCAATGGAAGATTCGCCTCCCCTCCCTTACGTGGGTACGCCGCATTTTGAATATCGCGACCCCTGCGACCGCGATGGCGCTCCTGCGAGTCGGCTCGTACATGTGTTTCACCTACTTCGTGGGCCTGCTCGCAAACGGTTCCGACGCAATCGCCGCGATGACGACCGGTTTCGCGATCGAGCCGATCCTGTTCATGCCCGCTTTCGGCCTTGCCTCCGCGGCGGCCGCCCTGGTCGGCCAGAGCCTCGGCATGGGTAAACCGCAACGCGCCGAACGCCTCGCATGGATCGCCGGGCACTACGGCGCGCTCATCACGCTGCTGCTCGCCGCGCCCGTTTACTTCGAAGCACCTCGAATCGCCACGATCCTCCTCGGGGATAAGCCGGAGATCATCGCCGAGACCACCACGCTCCTGCGCTACCTGTGCCTCACCGAAGTGTTCTTCTCCTATTCCATCGTGATGATGGGCGCGATGCAGGGAGCCGGCGAAACCACCCGTCCGATGTGGATCACCTTTCTCACCCAATGGATTTTCCGCATCCCGCTGCTGCTTTTGACGGCCGTCCCCGCGGGCACGACGCTCCTCGCCGCTTTTTCGATTTGGAATCTCCATGTCCCAGGCCTAACGCTTCCCTTCAGCCTCGGCCTCGGCACGCCCGCCGCGTGGCTCGCAATCGCCATCACCCAGGCGCTCCACGGTATCTTCGCGATCTGGGCCTTTCGCCAAGGCCAGTGGAAACTCAAAGAGGTCTAAGATTCTCAAACCTTATCATCGCTCCGATTCGAGGGATCTGCAGGAACGGATCGAAAACAAATCCACACGGTGGGAGATCGCAAGGTTACGAAAAGCCCGCACATAAAACCAAGGCCGCATTAAGCTTCACGACCGATCCATCAACCTCTATCACCCCATGCCTTTGGCCACTTATTACAGCCGCACAGGAACAGCCCCTTTCCCTTCTCTCTAACAGCTTCGGATAGATAGGGAAACGAACCTACCGCGCGGCGCGCAGTAACAAAGCCTGGACGCGAAAGCAATCGCAAAGGGGATCCCCCTGCTCTAGAGAAAGAGCACGACGGAGCACTCCGAGCCCAACATCAGAAGCACCAACCCCTCTTGAGAAAGACATAAAACGAAATGTCCTGCTTCCCAATTGGGAAACAGGACATTCGAGGGTCGTTCCAGTCAGAAAGTGGAACTTAGGCCTTGCGGCGGCGTCGAGCGAGGAGACCCATCGCACCGACCGCCAGCGCACCCATGGTGGCAGGCTCCGGAACCGGGTTCGCGTTCTGCTCGATGAAGCCGATCGAAGCATACGACTCGACGAACGGCGTGTTCACGAGGCTCAGCTCGAAGGTCTTCTTGACTTTGTACTCGTACACAGCTTGGCTGAATACGATCGACTCGTGCACGTTTTGCAACGCGTTCGAGCCACCCGCCAGCGAGCCGCCGAGGAGCTTGCCCTCAACGCTGCCGAGGAAGGTGCTGCCCGAGTCCTCAATGAACTCGCCGTAGTCAATGACGCCATAGTTGTGCGCCGTACCGGCGAAGATCAGGTCGACCTGGTTGACCAGGGTATCCGACTTCGCGGTGTAGAGAATGGTGATCGTCGCGCTGGAGCGAGGAAGCGCTCCGTTCCCCACCTTCCAAGGAAGGAGGTTCGGCGTGAAGTCGATCTTGATGTTGCCCGCACCGTCAACGGTGGGGATGATGGTGTCCGTTTCACCGGTGTTGAAGACGATCTTCGCGGTGATATTGGAATAAACGATCGCGGCTTGCGCGCCAACAGCGCTCATCGCAAGCAAAGCGACCGCTCCTAAACGATGGATAAGTTTCATCTGCATGACCCCTTTTACTCTCATCTCAAAGTCCTCTCCGATCCGACCTTTACGACCCGTGCCTGAGAGGATCTCAGGTTACAGAAGATCCAGGGCTGAGCCCTTTTTCCGCTATAAACGAGGACAGTATAACCGAGGATTTTTCAAAGATCGAGGGTTTTCGCATTATCGGATAGTTTTCCTGGATCTTTCCAGCATAAATGCCAGATTCCTTTTCAAAAGGCTCCAAACCAGTGTTCCGGGAACCGGACGCACCCTGCATCGAACGCCACGCCTTCGGCTTCCAATCGTGCGCGTTGCTGCTCCGCGAGATACGGGTTACGCTTGGCGATCGGGAGGGAGCCGTCCTTGGCGACGACGCGCCACCAAGGCACGTCTTCCGGCGGCCCCGATTCCAGCCAGCGACCCACCACCAGCCCCGAAACGGGTTGGGACAGCTCCCTTCCCAACGCTCCGTAGCTCGTGCACAAGCCACGCGGCACGGCGCGCACCTTCCCCCAAAGCTCCTCTTTCAATGAAACCTGTCCCCTCGCCATGTCTGAGTGTAGCTCCCTTCCAACGAGACCCAGAAAAACCAAACGAGCCGCTCCGAGACATCCTCGAAGCGGCTCGCCGAACAGATAAGGACCGGCGCTTAACGCGACTCGATCGATACGTACGGCTCGTTTTTCGCGCCTTCGTAGATCGCCGTCGGACGAATCAGACGGTTGTTGCTCAACTGCTCGATCGCGTGGGCGCTCCAGCCGGAGACGCGCGCCATCACGAAAATCGGCGTGTAGAGGTCGATCGGAATCCCCAGAAGGTAGTACGCATAGGCCGCGGGAAAGTCGACGTTCGGGAAGAGGTTCTTCTCCTCGAGCATCACGCGCTCCATCGTGTTCGCGATCTCACCGTAGGTCGTGTTGCCTTTACGCTGACCGATCTCTTTGGCGACCTTGCTCATATAGAAGGCGCGGCTGTCGCCCTTCTTGTACTCGCGGTGCCCAAACCCCATGATCTTCTTTTTGTTCGTGAGCGCGTCGCGCACCCACGCCTCGGCGTTCTCAGGCGTGCCGATCTCGAGGATCATCCGCATGGCCTCCTCGTTCGCACCGCCATGGAGCGGCCCCTTAAGCGTTCCGATCCCGCTGACGATGCCCGAATAAAGATCGCTGAGCGTCGCCACCGTCACGCGGCAGGCGAAGGTCGAGGCATTGAAGCCATGCTCGGCATACAGCGTCAACGAGGCGTCCATCACCTTTTCGGTGTATTCGTCGGGTTTCTCGCCGCTCATCAGATAGAGGAAGTTGCCCGCGACGCTAAGCGAAGCGTCGGGCTTCAACGGCTCCAGTCCCTGACGGATGCGGTGCGCGTTGCCGACCAGGGCGCCGCCCTTGGCGACGATCCGAACGGCCTTGCGGAGGTTCGCCTCTCGGTTCGTCGCAGGCTCGGCGTAATCCGGGTCGCTTGGCGCGAGCACCGAGTAACCCGTGCGGAGCAGGTCCATCGGATGCGAGTTCTTGGGCATCGCTTTGAGCGCGGCGTAGACGCCTTCCGGCACCTCGTACTCGGCGGCAAGCTGCTTCTTGAACGCATCCAGTTCGGCTTGCGTCGGAAGTTTTTCGTTCAGAAGAAGGTACGCGGTCTGCTCGAAGCATCCCTTCTCCGCGAGGTCGTGCACGTCGTAGCCACGGTATTGAAGGCTACTGCGGTCGCTGTCGATCTCGCTGATCTTGCTGATGCCGGCGATGACCCCTTCGAGTCCGGGGCTGTAGTTCGGATAGGTTGTTGCACTCATCGGTTCCCTCTGGGTCCGGAAGTCGCCCCCGAACCGCTCTCTATTGGCTCCACTTCGTTCGACCACGCGGCGTCCTGCTCGCTATATCTCCGATACTCGATCAGATCGTAGAGTTCCGCCCGGGTCTTCATTCGGCCAAGCAAGCTTTCCTGCGTCCCTTCGGCGAGGAGCGTCTCATAAGCGTCCGACACGGCCTTCAGCATGACCCGAAACGCGGTCATCGGGAAGATGACCAGATTGTACCCAAGGGCTTCGAAGCCGCGAACGGAGATCAGCGGCGTTTTGCCAAACTCGGTCATGTTCGCCAGCAGCGGGGCGTCCACGGCTTTGCGAAACGCCTCGAACTCAGCTTCGGAGGTCAAACCCTCCGGGAAAATCGCGTCTGCGCCGTGGTCGCAATACAACTTCGCGCGCTCGATGGCCTTATCGAGCCCCTCCACGGAATGCGCGTCGGTACGCGCGACGATCAGAAAGTCCGGGTCGCGCTTGTGCTGGACCGCTGCGGCGATCTTCTTCGCCATCTCCACCGCCGGGATCACCGCTTTCCCGTCCAAATGGCCGCACCGCTTGGGGCTGACCTGATCTTCCAGGTGGATACCGGCCAAGCCGGCCCGCTCCATCTCGATCACTGTTCGCGCGGTGTTCCACGTTTCGCCGTAGCCCGTATCGGCGTCCGCGATGACCGGAAGGCTCGTCACCTGAGTGACGTAAGACGCCTGCTGCGCCATCTCGGTCAGCCCGATCAGCGCGATGTCCGGCACACCGAGAAGCGCGTTCGTCACCCCCGCGCCACTCAGATAAAGCCCTTCGGCTCCGGCGCGTTGCGCCGCGACCGCCGTGATCGCATTGAACACCCCGGGAAGCGGCACGATGCCCGCCTTCATCCGATCCCGAAGCTGCTTGCCGGGCGAGGGCACAGAGGGTTTCAGCATAGGCTCAGCTTACCTGGCGGGTTTCTCGAAACGCGTCCGCCACCCGCCAGCCGAAAAGCGCGCCGATGTAGATCGGGCTGGCCCCCCAGAAGAGCGTCTTCCAAGGGTTCAAATTCGGCGAAAGCCCCGCTCCCAAGGTCAAAAAAACGCTGGCGCCCACGATCGCCCCGATCAGCCAAGTCACTGAATAAAAGCCCGCCTTCCCGCGAGACACGATTCCATAGGCAAGCGCGGCGGCCCAGAAATTCAGCGCGGCGATCCCCCCCAGCACCAAATGAGAGGATTGGCGACCCGCAGTCCCCGAAATGAGAGAGGAAAACCGATCGACCAGGCCCGCGAGCGAAAGCGAAGCTCCGATCGCGACCCCGGTCACGAGCAGCATCACCAACAGTCCCAACGTCCACCCGAGAAACGGAAACACCACCGGTTCGCGGCTGACCGCCAGATACACGAACGCGAGGACCGGAACCCCGATCGCAACGAACGGCGCGATCGCGCGCGTCGGCGCCGGGAGCGGCACGGCGCGCAGCTTGCCCGCCGACGTGCTCCGATGCGTGGTACGGCGAAGCAGCTCCTCGTATTTTTGGCGATAAAGCGCGCTTCCGGGCTCCATCTGCACGGCATAGGCGTACATCTTCAACGCTTCGTTTAAACGGTTTCTCGAGCGCGCCAAATCCCCCAATACGGCGTACGGAAGGGGCTGCCGCCCATCCCGCTCAAGCAGCGCGCGGGCGAGCGCTTCGGCCTCTTCGTGCCGCCCCTTCGCAAAGAGCGCCCCGAGACGGGCGAGTTCCGCCGAAAGCGAAGGCGCTTGCGGGGTCGCGGCGCGAGGGGGAGGCGGCGCAGCGGGGGGCTTGTGCGGACGAGCGCGAAGCTCCAGGAGGGTGTCGTAGCTCTTCCGCTTCTCCGGATCGCGCAGAACCTCGTAAGCCTCGCCGATCTGTAAAAAGAGCGCCGCGTGCTCGGGACGGCCGCTCCGGTCGGGATGATACTTGAGCACCAAACGGCGATAGGCGGCTCGGATCTCCTCCGCCGTGCAGCCCTTTTTCAGCCCGAGCGTCTCATAGTGGGTCTTCGCCATCCCGCAGGGGTTTTACCCGCCTGGCAGTCAGATCGCGGCGCCCAGCAGCATGCCCGCCGCGCGGACCCCCACTTCGAAGGCGTACTCGACCCGCCCACCGAGCACTCCGTCGCTTGCCAGAAGGAGCCGCGAGCCAGGCCGGTTCACCGTGTCGAAGAGGCTGTAGCTTTCCGGCTGCGAGTAACGCCAGCGTTTGACGCCGGAGACCTCGGGCTGCGCCCAATCCTCTCCGTAAATGCGCCGGACATATTCGAGCACCGTGCGGAAGATCTCCTCGTCGGGCGACTCGTAATGCCGCTTGCTGTAGGCGGGGCTCAACTGAGCGACGAGGGCGGTGTGCCCCTCGGGCGCTCGGCCGGGCGATTTGATGGACTCTACGCTGAGCCAAGTAAGCGGGTGACGCTGCTCAGGGTCGAGAAACGCGTGATACGGCACGGGCGGCATCGCCCGCGCGAAACCGAGCATCACGCTGAGGCAGGCGCGATAGCGCGAGCCGGCGAGGGGGCGCGTCTCTCCCATTCGCTCCAGCAGGGCTCCGACCTGCGGAATCGGAGGGGTCAGGATCACCGCGTCGAACGCCTCGCCCTCGATTTCGAACCCCTTCCCGCAGCTTCGAATCGTTTCGACCTCGACTCCGTATCGCACGTCGAGGCCCTGCGCCAACCTGCGCGGAAGCGTGGCGTTGCCTTCGAGATAAGTGAAGCGCTCGATCGCGTTCTTGGCCGCATCGCCCGGGAAGAGGCGCAGCATCTCGTGGGTGTAGACCGGCGATTCGATACGGACCAGCCCTTCGGTGCTCAGTTCTTGGAGCATGACGCGCTCGAGGCTCATCCCCCGCGGGGCGATCGAGGTCGCCCCCGAATCGAACACGTAATCTCCGAGCGCGATCGTCTCGACACGCCCACCCGGATTTTGATGTCGCTCGAAGAGCACCGCCTCATGCTCGCGGCGATGCAGCGTTCGCGCCGCCGCCAACCCCGCGATTCCCGCGCCCACGATTCCGACTCTCAAACTCGTTCTCCTCGCATGGTTCGATCCCTCACCGTCTTAAAAAGGACGCTCCAGCCGCAAATCGGGTGCGCCATACGTCTCGTCAGACTGCCCCCCGTCGTCCTTGAGGTCCTCGCCAACACTGTAGATCGCGAAGACTCCGCCCCGCGAACGATAGACGAAGGGCCGCCCCGTGAGCGGGTCCTCGGCGATCGCCGGCGTGAACGCGTTCAGGTTTTGAGGCGCGAAGCCCGCCTTTTTGACTTGGCGCAACAGCTCGCACTCCAAGATGAAAAGCCGCGTCCGCGCCAACCCCTTGTCCTCGGTCGCCAGCAACGGACGACACGTCTGGAAGAACTGTCGCGCAAAACGTCGCCACGGGCGGAAACCCTCCCGCGCGGGCGAACCCACCTCTTCCTCTCGTCGCTCGAGAGGAATCGACGCAGAACGGATCAGCCAGTCGCGCTCGGCGTGCGCCTCCTTGGCGAACCCGTCGAAATACGCGGGCCGCTCCTCCCGGTCTTTCGGCTTCATCTGACGCAAATAGTCGATCGCGCTCGACACATCCACCCCGAGATTCGATTCGATCTCACGGAAATCCTGGTCTCGGTAGGCGTCTTGCACCTGCTGGACGGCGAGCAGCATGTTTTGATACTCGTTCTCGAAGACCCGCTCGGCCGGCGGTTTGCGCAGCAGCGCATTTTTGATCCCCGCCGAAAGCGCCCGGAGCTGTTCGGGGCTCATGCGCTCCATCGACGGTGCGAGCGCCTTTCGCGACTCGTTGACGATGGTCCACCCAAGCGAGGCGTCCGTAGCCCCGCCTCCGGTCAACGTGAAACCAAACTCCGTCGCCCGCACCGCCGCTCGGATCGCCGCGTCGTAGTCCCCGAGCAGGCATGCGTCTTCGACCTGCCAGAGATAGCTTTTGCCGATCAAGCGCCATCCTTGTTGATAAGGCGAAGCCTCGAACGGCGCGCGCGGCGCGAATACAAACTCGGGCGAACCCGCCCGCTCGATCCGCCCCCGCGCCGAAGCACAACCTTTGACGATCCGCTCGCGCATCGCGGGGGTAAAACTCACCCGGCTTAGGTCGGATTCCAACGCAGCCTCGACCTCGACGGCGGCTTGCGCGTACGGCGCGAACCCGCCCAGAGAAGGCGGCGGCGGCGACGCGGCCCATACGGGATAGGGCGCGGGAGCGGGAGCTTTACATCCAGATAGCCCCAGCCCTAAAGCGAATATCAGTCCAAGCGGTGCGATCCTTCGCATACGGTTTCCCCCATAGTATGCCGTACCGCTTCTCAATCTTGCGTGTTCGGGCGAAGGCCAGGTATCCTCATCGCTTCCGGGCAAAATACCGGAAGAACAATCTTGCCACGAACCAGGCGTTCGGCCCCTCTTCGCGGGGCGGCGGAACGAACCGGCTCGGAGACGGCGGGGAACGAAACAAACTATGGCGAAGACATCACTGATCATTAAGCAGCGCCGCACGCAAAAGTTCGCGGTGCGCACCTATAACCGGTGTCAAATCTGCGGACGTGCGCGGGGCTACATTCGGTTCTTCAAACTTTGTCGCATCTGCCTGCGCGAAAAGGCACATCTCGGACAACTTCCCGGAGTGAAGAAGTCCAGCTGGTAGGAACGGAGGCCCATAAACGATGCATAGCGATCCCATCGCGGACCTTCTGACTCGCATTCGCAACGGCGCGCAATCGCGCCTGGCGACGGTCGATGCTCCGCACAGCAAAATCAAAATCGAACTTTTAAAGATCCTTGAGGCCGAAGGCTATATCAAGGGTCATGAGATCACCACGGAATCGAAGTTTCCGACGATCAAGATCCACCTGCGCTACGACGAGCGCCGCCACCCGTTGATCAACAAGATCAACCGTGTGAGCAAGCCGGGTCTACGCGTGTACAAGCCGTACGCTGAGCTCAAGCCTCTGCGCAGCGGCCTCACCACGCGGATCGTTTCGACCAGCCAAGGCATGATGACCGACCGCGAGGCGCGACGACGCCGGATCGGCGGCGAAGTCCTTTGCGAGGTGTACTAAGATGTCACGAATTGGAACCTCTCCGATCTCCGTTCCTTCGGGCGTCACGATCGACGTCGACGCCGGAAATCTCGTCACCATCAAGGGTCCGAAGGGCGAGCTGAAGCAGCCGATCGCCCGTGAGCTTGAGGTCAAGCACGAGGAGGGTCAGCTGACGATTAGCCGCCCGAACAACTCGCGCCGGCTCCGCAGCCAGCACGGCCTCGCGCGCACCTTGCTCCACAACATGGTGCAAGGCGTGACCCAAGGGCACACCAAGACGCTCGAAGTGATCGGCGTCGGTTACCGCGCCCAAGTCCAAGGGACGAACCTGCAACTCAACGTGGGCTACTCGCACCCGGTGCTCATCGAGGCCGAGAACGGGATCACCTTCGAGGTCGCCGCCGAGGAGAAGACCCGTATCCAGCAGATCAAGGTCAGCGGGATCGACAAGCAGCGCGTCGGACAACTCGCCGCGGACATTCGCAAAGTGCGAAAGCCGGAACCGTATAAGGGCAAGGGAATCCGCTACAAGGGCGAAGTGATTAAGCTGAAGGCCGGTAAACGCGCCTCGGCCAAGAAGTAAGGAAAGGCGAGAAGAATTAGCATGGCAATCAAAAGCAGATCTCAGATGCGCGTGTTGCGACACGCGCGGCTGCGCAAGAGGATCCTCGGCACGCCCGAGCGGCCTCGGCTCGCGGTGTTCCGCAGCCTGAAGCACATCTCCGCGCAGATCATCGACGACGCGACGGGTCGCACCCTCGCCTCCGCCAGCAGCTACGAGAAAGATCTCAAGGCGACCGGCAACCGCGACGGCGCAAAGGCCGTCGGAGCCGCTCTCGCCAAACGCGCCCAACAGCAGGGCGTGAAGAAGGTCGTCTTCGATCGAGGCGGATTCCAGTACAACGGACGCGTATCGAGCCTGGCCGACGGCGCCCGCGAGCAAGGATTGGAGTTTTAGCCCATGAGAATGATGAACCGCCTCAGCGGCAAACGCGAAAGCCGAAACACCGAAGGCCCGCAGCTCGACGTTCGCATCGTGCGCACCAACAAGGTGTTTAAGACCCACAAAGGTGGAAAGACCGCGTCTTGGTCGATCCTCGTCGTGGTCGGAGACAACAAAGGCCAGGTCGGCGTCGGCCTGGGTAAAGCCCGCGGCATTCCGGACGCGATCCGAAAGGCCGAAGAGACCGCGCGCAAGAACATGTTCACCGTGCCGATGATCGGCACGACGATTCCGCACGAGATCGTGTCGGTGTCGGGCACCTCGCGCGTCATTCTCAAGCCGGCCGCGCCCGGTACCGGCGTCAAGGCCGGCGGAGCGGTCCGAGCCTGCCTCGAAGCGGCCGGCATCCACGACGTCCTCGCCAAGAGCCTCGGCTCGCGCAACGCCGTCAACATGGCGTACGCGACGGTCCAGGCCTTCAAGCAGATGACCTCGCCCGAGCGCATCGCTGAGCGACGCGGGATCGACCCGAATCAGCTCGTGCCGTGGCTCGCCAAGGCGCGCAAGGAGGAAGCCGATGCTGCGCATTAAACTCGTGAAGAGCCCGATCGGAAACAACAAGCGCAATCGCGCGACCGTCGCTGCGCTCGGACTCCGCAAGATGCATCAAGTCGTCGAGCACAACGACACGCCGACGATCCGCGGCATGATCCACCACGTAAAGCACATGCTGCTCGTGGAGGAGGTCGAAGGTCAGCGCGAGCAAGGCCCCTCGACCCCGGCCAAGAAAGGTCCTCTGGCCGCCCGTAAGGCGCGTTCCCAGAAGACCCAAGCCACGCGCAAAGCGAAAGCGGACGCCACGGTGAAACTCGCCCAGCCCAAGACGGCGCGGTCGAAGTCTGAACCGGCCGCCAAGGCCGCCCCCAAGAAGGCGGAGGCGCCTGCCAAGAAGACGGCGCCGAAGGCCGAAACGAAGAAAGCCGCACCGAAAGCCAAAGCCGAATCGGGCGACGCTTCGGCCAAGCCCAAGAAAGCCTCCGATAAGCCGAAATCCTCGGCCAAGAAAAAGGAGGAGAACTAATCCATGAAACTGCACGAACTGAAATCGCCGGAAGGCAGCACGTTCCGCAAGCGCCGCGTGGGTCGCGGTATCGGAAGCGGAACGGGCAAGACCGCCGCGCGCGGCAGCAAGGGCCAAAAAGCCCGGCGCAGCGTCCACCCGAACTTCGAAGGCGGCCAAACGCCTATTCAGCGACGGCTGCCTGTGAAGAAAGGGTTCCGCAACATCAACCATAAAGAGTTCGCAATCGTGAACCTCGACGATCTGGAAACGCTGTTCAAAGCGGGCGACTCGGTCGACCCCGAAAAGCTGATCGCGACCGGCATCATCTCGGGCGTGAAGGACGGGGTGAAGATCCTCGCCTACGGTTCGCTCGGGAAGAAGCTCAAAGTCAGCGCGCACAAGTTCAGCAAGGCGGCTCAGGCCGCGATCGAGAAAGCGGGCGGAGAGGCCGTCACCCTGTGAGCGTCTTCGGAGGCATCGGCGGAGTCGGTCCGGCGGCGCGCGGCGATCGTTCGCTCGCTCTGCCTTTGCTTCAGACCCTACGGCTCGCGTGGGCCGACCCGGATCTCAAAGGCCGCCTGATCTTCGTACTCGGCATGCTCGCCGTTTTTGCGTTTGGCATTCATGTGCCCGCGCCGATTCCCGGCCATGCCTCCCAGGCGATTCGCGATACGCTGACCGCCGCCTTCGAACAGATTCCGGCGCTCGCGATCTTCAACATCTTTAGTGGCGGCGCGCTGCGAAAGCTGTCGATCTTCGCGCTCGGCCTTGGCCCGTACATTACCGCCAGCATTATCATGCAGGTGCTCACCGCGGCGTTCCCACAGTGGAAAAAAGAGCTCCAAGAAGGCGGGCAATACGCCCGCCAACAACAAAACCGGCGCAGCAAGATGCTGACGTTGTTTTTGTGCTTTTTCCAGGGCTTTGGTCTGCTTCAATTCCTTTCGATGGGCCTGACCTCGGTCGGTCCGATCAGCCTCAGCGCGAAGATCATCGTGGTTCTCTTTTGGACTGCGGGCTCGATGTTCATGCTCTGGCTCGGCGAACAGATCAGTGAAAAAGGCATCGGCAACGGCGTCTCGATCATGATTTTTGCCGGCATCATCATCTCGATGCCCTTCCAGTTCACTCAGTTGTGGAAAGGGGTCACGGACGGCGTGGTGCAATATTGGCAGCTCGCTGCGCTGATCGCGATCTTCCTGATCGTGACTTGGCTCATCGTATTCTTTACGGTCGCCCAGCGCCGCATCCCGATCCAACACATGCGGCGCTCCACCGGCACGCGCATGGTCGGAGGGCAAACCAGCTACCTGCCTTTCTCGGTGAACATGGTCGGCGTCATTCCGATTATCTTCGCGAGCTCCCTGCTGTTCCTGCCCTCGCAGATCGGCATGATGTTCCCCAACACCGGGTTCCACACGACGATGAACTCGCTTCAGGAGTACCTCAGCCCGGGCTCCGCGGGGATCAAAGGCGTCATCGGGGCACTCGCCTACACAATGCTGATCTTCTTCTTCAGCTACTTTTACACGGCCGTGCAATATAATGTCGAGGATATCTCCAACAACCTCAAACGAGGCGGTTCCTTTATCCCCGGCGTGCGCCCCGGAAAGCAGACCCGGGAATTCCTGGACGGCGTGATCTCCCGGATCACGCTTGTCGGCGCCGTGTTCATTTCGTTCGTCGCCTTGATTCAGTACATCGCGCCAGGCCTTGTCCGAATCTCGTCGATGTACGTCAGCGTCATCAGCGGCGTCTCGCTTTTGATCATGGTGAGTGTGGCCCTCGAGACCATGCGCCAGCTCGAAGCGAACATCATGATGAAGCAATACGGGCCATGAGGATCATTCTGATCGGGCCCCCGGGCGTGGGCAAGGGGACGCAAAGCGCGCTTCTCGAAGCTCGCCTGGGGGCCCAACAGATCTCTTCCGGGGTCATCTTTCGCGCCGAGATCGAAGCGGAGACCGATCTCGGCCGACTCGCCAAGCGATACATCGACCACGGTGAGCTCGTGCCGAATGGCGTCACCATCGAGATGATGGCCAAGCGCCTCAGCAAAGAGGACGTGCGCAAGCACGGCTTCGTACTCGACGGCTTTCCGCGCACCATCCGCCAAGCCGAGGCGCTCGACGAAATGCTGGAAGAGCAGGCGATCCACTTGGACGCCGTCATCTCGCTCGAAGTCCCAGACGAAATCGTGATCAAGCGGATCTCCGGGCGCATGGGCTGCACCAAATGTGGCGAAATCTATCACAGCCTGACCAAACCGCCCAAGCGAGAGGGGCTGTGCGATAAGTGCAACGGTCCGCTCTTCATCCGCTCCGACGACCGTCCCGAGGCGATCCGGGAGCGCTTGCGGATCTTTCACGAAACCACGGCTCCCGTGGCAGACTACTACGAAGGCAAAGGGCTTCTACGCCGCGTCGACGCCGAACAGGACCCCGAGT
Organism: bacterium; assembly: GCA_037189405.1. Taxonomy (GTDB): domain Bacteria; phylum Armatimonadota; class Fimbriimonadia; order Fimbriimonadales; family Fimbriimonadaceae; genus JBBCJD01. The sequence continues at coordinate 30,666 of JBBCJD010000002.1, read as the reverse complement.
CGGTCTATGAAGCGATTACCCGATCGGCGGTGCCGTCTTGAAGGTACACCTTAAAACTCCCGCCGAGATCGAATGCATTCGCCGGTCTGGACGGGTCGTGGCGCGCGTGTTGCGCGAGATGGCCGCTTCGATCGTGCCGGGCCAAACCACGCCCAAGGAACTTGATGCGCTGGCGTTTCAGATCATCTCCGCCGAGGGCGGCACCCCCAGTTTTTTGAACTACCGCGGCTATCCGGCTTCGGCTTGCATTTCGGTGAACGACGTCGTGATCCACGGGATTCCCGACGATGTACCTCTTCAAGAAGGGGATATCGTCGACCTCGACGTCGGGGCCTGTATCGACGGCTGGCACGCGGACAGCGCCTGGACCTTCCCCGTCGGAACGATCTCGGCGGAGGCGCAGCGACTCTTGAACGTCACGCGCGAAAGCCTCTTCCAGGGGATCTCCAAAGCCCGGATCGGTAACCGGATCGGGGATATTTCGGCGGCCGTCCAAAAGTATGTCGAAGGGAACGGATACTCGGTCGTACGCGATCTTGTGGGACACGGAATCGGTCGGAAACTCCACGAAGAGCCCAGTTCCATTCCCAACTTCGGGAAAGCCGGTCAGGGCGAAGTTCTCCGCGAAGGGATGACGATCTGCATCGAGCCGATGGTCAACCAAGGCACCTATAAGATCGTGACTCTCCCCGACGGCTGGACGATGAAAACCGCCGACGGCAAGCTCTCCGCCCATTTCGAGCACACCGTGGCGATCACGCGAGAAGGCCCGCAGCTTCTTACCGTCGAATAAGCTTCGGTGGTCCAAGGCCCCTCCCCCTGATCGAATGGGAAAGGGGCACCCCTCCCGGCACACGCTACATCCGGGCGATCGCCTGTTCCAAATCGTCGATCAGATCTTGGGGATCCTCAATCCCGCAACTCAACCGGAGCAGCGTGGGAGGGATGCCTTTCTTCAAGCGCTCTTCCTCGCTCATCGTGGCATGCGACATCACCGGCGGATAACCCAAGAGCGACTCGACGCCCCCGAGCGACTCGGCCAGCAGAAACAGCTGGGTACTCTCCGCCACGCGGCGCGCTTGCTCGCCGGTTCCGTCCAGTTCGACGGCGACCATACCGCCAAAACCCCGCATCTGACGCTTCGCGAGCTCGTGATCGGGGTGCGAGGGAAGCCCGGGAAAATGCACGCGCTTCACACGCGGGTGCGCCTCAAGGTACTCCGCCACCGCTTGCGCGTTTTCGCAGTGTCGTCGCATTCGCAATTCCAGGGTTTTCACACCGCGAAGGTTCAGCCAGCAATCGAACGGACTTGGAACCGAGCCGACGGATCGGATGTACTCGGCGAAGTGCGCTCCGAATTCGGCGTTGCGAGTCACGGTACAGCCGCTAATCACATCGCTGTGGCCGTTGATGTACTTGGTCATCGAATGCAAAACGACGTCGACTCCGAACTCCAGAGGGTTTTGCAAGTAAGGCGAGGCGAACGTGTTATCGAAAACGGTGATCAACCCATGCTCTCTGGCCAGCGCCACGATCGCGGCAATATCCATCAGGCGCAGGTTCGGGTTCGTCGGGCTCTCGAAGATCAGCATCTTGCTGTTCGGGCGAATCGCCGCACGGATGCTGTCTAGATCGCGACCGTCGAATTCGGTTACCTCGATGCCCTGCTTCGGAAGCACTTTATACGCGACGCGGTAGGTGCCGCCATAGATATCCGAGGCCATCAGCAAATGGTCGCCTTGCTGCAATAGAGACAGAGCGCCCATCACGGCAGCCATGCCGCTCCCGAAAACCGTGCAATGAGTTCCCCGCTCAATTGAAGCCACGACTTCTTCCAGCGCAATCCGAGTCGGGTTCGTCACCCGGGTGTAGTCGACCCGCGGCAACTCGTCGAGGCTGTTCCACGCGAAAGTCGCGGACTGATAGATCGGCGGAATCACGGGTTTGAACTCGCCCTCGGGCTCTTGCCCCACGCGAATCGTCTGCGTCGCAAATCTCATGCCTCATCTTACGGTGCGCACAGGTCTGTTTCGCTAGCCCCTAAAGAACGTCTTCTTCGGATCTTCGTGTGAATCCGGTTTTTGAGCGAAGATTCGAAGGCAGAATTCGAATTTGGCCTCCGTGTCCTCCAAAAGGCCGACACCGGGCGGCTGAGGTAGACCGCTCCGCGGACGTAAGATAGGTTGGTTAAGGCCAAAAGTCGGTTTCCGTGGTCAAGGGGAGAGCTTTAAACGGAAGCCCAGCGATATTTAAACGGGGAGGAAGCGTCCAGTCGACTCCCCGTTTCGCTATTTAATAAAAGCTTTCTTCCGAGGCACTCCCTTCTTGGTCTGCCTCGAACAACTCCTCTAAATCGCCGGAGAGGTCTTCGTCCATCGCCTTTCCGACATCCCGCACACGGCGCAATACCGCCCCTGCATCCTCAACGTCGTCCACCGCTTCCAGTGCCTCCGCCGCAGATTCGAGCCGTTCGTCTTCCCCTCTTCCCCGGACGAACCGACTGACGAGTCGGGTCAGCCGCGTTTCCCCGCAATGCAGGCACGCAAGCCGGTCCGGTTCGGCGGTCATCCCCACCAGCAACGCGCTCCGCTGCCCGCACGCCTCGCATCGATACTCGTAGATGGGCATCGCTTAAAGCCCCGGAATGGCCAAGATCGTCTCCCACTCCTTCGCCGAGACGGGCAGTACGCTCAAGCGCTGCCCTTTACGGAGCACCAGCATCTCTTCGAGCCCTGGGATCTCGCGCAGTTCGGCGAGCGAGACCAGCCGTTGAAATTTGCGCAAGAATCGAACGTCTCGGACATACCATCGGGGTTTGTCGGGCGAGGACTTCGGATCGTAATATTTGCTGCTTGAATCGAATTGTGTCGGATCCGGGTAAGCCTCGCCGACGATCTCCATGGTGCCGATGATGCCGCTGGGATCGGCGTTCGAGTGATAAAAAAAAGCGAGGTCGCCGTCGCGCATCTCGTTTCGCAGATAGTTGCGAACCAGGTAGTTCCGGCACCCCTCCCACATATCGGGCCGGCCCGCTTTGATCAAGTGATCGATGCCGTAGACGTCCGGCTCGGACTTCATCAGCCAATACTGCATGCCTTGATCTTATCCGGGATCGCGCGCGTTGTGATGCGTTTGGCCTATAATGATGTGTAACGGATCGGTGGGTTCGCCGCGTCCATTTTTTAGACGGGTCTATGAGAAACACCAACGATATCATCGTGCTCGCGGTCTCCGGAGTGCTGGCCATCGCCTTCGGCACGGTCTTTTACTTCACCAAGCCCGAGCCGGAGCAACCGCCGCAACCCCCTTCGGTCAACGTGGCCGAGGTCAAGCCGCCCGAGGCCAAAATCGTCCGAGCGAACGGCATCCCCGGCGGAGGAGGAACCGGCGCCGGCGCCGCGGCCACTCCCGCGCCCGGCACACTGCCCCCGGGTCTGGATCCCGCGCTGTTCGGCCCCGGAGCGATGGGTGCGCCTCGCCCCGCCCCACCCCAATAAGCCCGTCTTTCGAGTCTGACCTTGCGAAGGATCGCGAGGATCGTTTAGACTGGACGCAAAGCCCCTTGAAAGGAGTCATGAGGTTTGCCCCTTCCGGCCGTTTTAAACGTAGGTTTCTACAACTATGTGATGACCGATAAGATCGTTGCTCTGGTGAGCAGCGAATCGGCTCCCATGCGTCGGCTTGTCCAAACTATGCGTAAAAGCGGCAGCCTGATCGACGCCACCCAAGGGCGCCGCACCAAATCCGTGATTTTCACCTCCGGAACGACGGTGATTCTCTCTGCCATTTCCCAAGAGACTCTCGCCAAGCGGCTAAGCACAGGAGAGATTTTTTCCGATGAGGAGTAACGGCAAATCCCAAGGATGGATGAAAGGGCTGTTCGGGAAGTTCGGGCGAGATATCGGGATCGACCTCGGCACCGCGAACACGCTCGTTCACGTCGCCGGCCGCGGCGTCCTGCTACGCGAACCCAGTGTGGTCGCGATCAACCGAGATAACGGCGAGGTTTTAGCCGTCGGAGAAGAGGCGAAACGCATGCTCGGGCGCACGCCCGCGAACATCGTCGCGATCCGCCCCTTGCGCGACGGCGTAATCGCCGACTACGATCAAACCGAAAAGATGTTGCGGTACTTCATCTCGAAGGTGTCGCGCCGCACCATCATGCGCCAAACGGTCGTAGTAGGCATCCCGAGCGGCGTGACCGAAGTCGAACGACGCGCCGTCATCGAAGCGACCCGCCGGGCCGGAGCGACTCAAGCCTACGTCATCGAAGAGCCGATGGCGGCGGCGTTCGGCGCCGGACTTCCGGTCGACGAACCGATCGGGTCGATGATCGTAGACATCGGAGGGGGCACCACCGAAGTCGCTGTGATCTCGTTGGGCGGCATCGTCCACTCCCGCTCGATCCGCGTCGCCGGAGATGAGCTCGACGAAGCGATCGCGGCTTACGTCCGCCGCGCGTTCAACCTCTTCATCGGGGATCGTACCGCCGAACAGACCAAGATCGAACTCGGCAGCGCCTATCCCTTGGAGCAGGAGAGCGAGATTCAGATCAAAGGCCGCGACCTCGTGACCGGCCTGCCGCGCAGCGCCGTCATCGCCAGCGAAGAGGTGCGGATGGCGATCGCCGAGCCCCTGAATCAGATTATCGAAGCGGTAAAGCTCACCCTGGAGGCGACCCCGCCGGAACTGGCAGCGGACGCGATGAATAACGGCATCATGCTGGCTGGCGGAGGCGCACTCCTGCGAGGCATGGACCGCCTGCTGTCGCAAGAGACCGGGATGCCCATTCGCGTGGCCGCCGATCCTTTGAGCTGCGTGGCCGTGGGCACCGGAATCGTCGTCGAGGGCATGCACGAAAACCCCCTCATTCGAAAGATGCTGGAGCGCTCCTCCAAGACGTAGGAACCCGTGCGAGACTGGCTGCTGCTCGGCGTGCTGTGTGGGATCGGTCTCTTTTTGGGAGGAGGTCAAACCCGTACGGCCCAAACTGGCGAGCAGTCCCGGGCCCAAGCGACGATTCGCGCCTTGGTCTCGCCTCCATCTCAGGTCCTCGCCACCGCTGCCGATGGCACCTCGGACTTTTTCGCAGGCGTCTTTCGCGCCCGCTCGCTCGTCGAGGAGAACCGTCGACTTCGCGACCGACTCCAAGCTCAGCGCCTGTATGCCGAACGGATCGAATTGAAAGACCGTGAGCTCGCCGGACTCCGCGCGCTTCAGGAGATCGTCCCGCCAGCCGGAGCCTCCGCCATCCCAGCCGCGATCGTCGGCTATTTCCCCTACGACCATCGGTTGAACGTGTCGGCGGGGTCCAAGCAAGGGGTTCGGACAGGGCTGCCCGTCCTTAGCGGCTACGGCCTGTTGGGCGTGGTCCGCACCGTTTCGCCCCATTCGTGTGAGGTGCTGCTGCTGACCTCGCCCGAATCGCGGATCGGGGCGATGGTCGCCTCAGCCGATACGCGCCCGGTCGTCGGGCTTCTGCGCGGCGAGGGCGCACGTGCGCTGACGCTTGAATTCATGGACCCCCGCCGCGATCCGGTCCACACGGCCGACCTCGTGGTCACGACCGGCTTTTCGGACAAGATCCCGCGCGGACTCTTGATCGGCCGTGTCACACAGATCGAGGACTACCTGGAGGTCGGCTCGCGCCGAGCCAGCGTACTCCCTTCCGCGGCGGTCGGGCAAACGCGCGATGTGGTGATCCTGCGATGAAGCCGACTCGCGTGCTCTTGGCGGCGGGGCTGCTCTGGCTCGCGGCGGCGTGCCAGCAAGGACTGGCTCCGCGGACCGAACTCTTCGGCGCGCAGCCCGATTTCCTCCTCGTGGTCCTCGCGACGCTCAGCTTGTGGCTGGGCCGGAGCGGCGGGGCGGTGCTGGGATTCTTCACCGGATGGATCTACGGCGCTTTAGTGGGTGCGAATCTCACGGTGTACCTGTTGACTCGCACCGTGACCGGGTTCGTCGCGGGTTGGTCGAACGACCTCAAGATCCAGGAAAGCTGGATTCTGGCCGCCGGGATGGGATTCTTCGTCACGATCCTCTCCGGGTTCGGGGTGACGTTTCTCGCGCCGCATCCGGAAGTGGCCCCCGCACTTGCGGATACAATACAAGGTGCAATTTACAACGGTATGCTTGCGATCCCCGTTTACGCCCTTCTCAGGCGTATTCTGGGACCGCAAACCCGTTGACGCGCAAATGCGCAATGACGTGTTTTTATGAGCGAAGGTAAACAAGTTCTCGACATGGCGAAACAGCAGCTGGCTGTCGCCGCGAAACATATCGATCTCGACCCGGGACTCCACGCGGTGCTCGCCGTTCCGATGCGAGCCTTGACGGTGAATTTCCCCGTGATCCTCGACAACGGCGAAGTGCAGGTATTCGAAGGCTACCGCGTCCAACACAACACCAACCGCGGTCCCTCCAAGGGAGGCATTCGCTACCATCCCGACGTCGACCTCGACGAAACCACCGCGCTCGCGATGTGGATGACCTGGAAATGCGCCATCTCCAATATCCCCTACGGCGGGGCGAAGGGCGGCGTGAAAGTCGACGTCAAGCAACATTCCAAGCGCGAACTCGAAAAGCTCACGCGCCGATACGCGACCGACATCAATATTTTGATGGGCGAGCGCAGCGACATTCCCGCCCCTGATATCGGCACCAACGCGCAGACCATGGCCTGGATCATGGACACGATCTCGATGCAGGAAGGGCATACCGTCCCCGGCGTCGTAACGGGCAAACCGCTTTCGCTCGGAGGCTCGGAAGGTCGCGTCGAGGCCACGGGCCGAGGCGTGGTCACCGCCCTCGAGGAAGCGTCGAAGACCATCGGGATGAACCTCGGCGGAGCCAAGGTCGTCGTGCAGGGCTTCGGAAACGTAGGCTCGGTAGCCGCCAAGCTGGCCGAAGAAGCCGGTGCGACGGTCGTCGGCGTCAGCGACGCTTACGGCGGAATCTATAACCCCAAAGGACTGCCGGTGCGCGAATTGATGGAGCGCTACGCCGGACGCGAGGGCGGCATCCGCGAATACAAGGATGCCGAGAAGGTCTCGAACAAGGAGCTTTTGGAACTCCCCTGCGACGTGCTGATCCCGGCGGCCATCGCCGCGCAGCTCACCGTCGAGAACGCCGACAGGGTGCAGGCGAAGCTGATCGTGGAAGGCGCGAACGGTCCCACCTCGCCACAAGCGGACCAGATCTTCCACGACAAGGGCATCCTCGTCGTACCGGACATCTTGGCGAACGCCGGAGGCGTGATCGTCAGCTACTTCGAGTGGGTGCAAGACCTCCAAAACTTCTTCTGGGAGGAGAACGAGGTCAACAACAAGCTCAATCGCATCATGCGCCACTCCTATGCCGCCGTCGAATCCACGATGAAGACGCACAAGACGGACATGCGCATCGCCGCCCTCGTGATCGGCGTGAAGCGCGTGGCCGAAGCCACCGTGCGCCGTGGCATCTTCCCCTAAACGCCCTTCGAGCGGGATATACTTCTGCGCCGTGAACGCGCAGAAGTCCCCGCCCGGCGCTCCCAAGAAAAAGCGCAAGAGCCCGCTTCCCTGGCTCCTCGCTCTCGCGCTGCTCGGTTCGCTCTACGCCTTCTGGGTCCTGCCGATGCAGCTCGGCAAACGCCCCGTCCAAGTCGATTTCCCCGAAACTCCAACGCCATGAAAGTCGCCCTTCTCGGATATTCGCAAAGCGGAAAGACCGCCCTCTACCGCGCAGCCGCCCGCGGGCTCGCCAAAGGCGACGTGACCGCGGTGCCCGTGCCGGACGAGCGGTTCGACCGGATCGTCGCCCAAGTCCAGCCCAAGAAGGCCACCCCGGCGACCGCGCTCCTCCACGACGATCTGGAGAGTGCCCGCGGCGAGGGCAAAACCTTTCCCCCCAAGCTGCTCGAAGAAGCGCGCAAGGCGGACCTTTTGCTGCATGTGGTGCGCGCGTTCGAGTCGCCCATCTCGCCGTACCACGCCGAGATCGATCCGGCCCGCGATCGAGAGGCCATCGACGTCGAAATCGTGCTGGCCGACCTTCAAGTCGTCGAGAACCGTTTGGAACGCCTTTCCAAGCTTTCGACCGCGAAAAACCCCGGATCGCAGGACTACAACGACCGCATCCTGTTCGAAAAAGTGAAGGGCCCCCTCGAAGAGGGCACGCCGATCCGCAACATCGAACTCGGCGAAGACGAGCGCGAAGCGTTGCGGCACTACCAGTTTTTAAGCGCGAAACCGCTCGTCGTCGCCTATAACGTCGGCGAAGACGAAGCCGCCCAACCTCCGGCCGCCGTTCAAGCCGAGCTCGAGAAGATGCGCGCGCAAGGCACGCCCGCGTTTGCCGTCTGCGCGACGCTCGAAGAGGAGATCGCTCAGCTCGATCCGGCGGACCAGCCGACGTTCCTCGAATCGCTCGGCCTCACCGAACCCGCCAGCGCCAAGCTGATCCGAGCGGTTTACGACGCTCTCGGACTGCTCACGTTCTTCACCGCGGGTCCCCAAGACACCCGGGCTTGGCCGCTTCGCAAAGGCTCGACCGCGCTCAAAGCCGCGGCGACGATCCACACCGACATCGCCAAAGGCTTCATTCGCGCCGAAGTTGTGCATTTCGAGGACTACGCCGCCAGCGACAGCCTCGATCAAGCGTACGCCGACGGCAAAATGAGCCTTGAGGGCAAAGACTACGTGATCCAAGACGGCGACCTGCTGCACATTCGCAATAAGTCTTAGCGCCTCGACACTGCCGTCTCCAGGCAAAGGAGGAGGTGAGGATTAAAATCCTCGCATCGGATCATGCAACCCGGAAGGGCGGGCGTTCGTCCATGCTGTATGATCGCATCTCTGGCAATCGCTTTTCTTACCGCGCCGGTGCTTCCGGCCAACTTGACCTCGGACATGCTCGGTATGCCGATCTTGCGCTCCGACTCGGTCAAGATTCTGAGTCATAGCGCCACTTTTCAAGTCGAGCGCGACGCCGTGACGGTCGAAAGCACGACCCTCTACCAAAACGCGACGAACAGCGTCCTCAAGACCGAGGTCGGTATCCCCCAACTCAGTTACGGAAAGACGGGAACGCGTGGGCTGATCCCGGTCACAGGGCAATGGGACAACAAAGCGTTGAAGTTAACGAGTGCGAACCCTTGGCTCGATCTCGAAAGCCTCAAACGCGGCCCTTCGGTCGTACGTTTCTCGCACGCCGAAGTGAGCTTCGTGCCGAACGGCAAAGCCTCATTGAAGCTGCGCTACAAAGTGCCCGTGGGGCGAGTAGGCTATGAGAGCAAAGAACGCGCTGTCGGCTACTTGCTTCACGAGACCAAGCCCATCGAAACCCTCAACCTCTCGTATAAATACACCCAGCGCGTGGTCTTCAACCTGCCCGAAATGATGAGCCCGCCGAATTGGGGCTGGCAGATCGGCCTCCAGGGCGCCTACATTCGCCGTACGGGATTCGTTCCGCGCTACGATTCGGTGCTGATGCACTACTACGCGAGCGACTTCCAGCAGCGCTTCGACGAACCCTAAACCGGCCTTTCGCCCTCTCCCGGAAGCGGTATGCTATGCATCGAACCGGGAGAGGTTCGAATACGCCATGATTGAACAGCTTTTAGGAAACGAAGCCGAGTCGCTGCTGGACTTTTCGTCCCCGAAGATTTCCAAAGACGTCCTCCATTTGCCGGGGTCTGATTTCATCGACCGCGTCTACGCGTCCAGCGACCGCAGCAACAAGGTCCTGCGCAACCTCCAAGCGATGTTCGGTCACGGCCGTCTCGCGAACACCGGCTACCTGAGCATTCTGCCCGTCGACCAGGGCATCGAGCACAGCGCCGGAGCGAGTTTTGCCAAGAACCCGGCCTATTTCGATCCCGAGAACATCGTCAAGCTCGCGATCGAAGGGGGCTGCAACGCGGTCGCATCCACGCTCGGCGTCCTCGGGGCCTGCTCGCGCAAGTACGCTCACAAAATCCCCTTCATGGTGAAGCTGAACCACAACGAATTGCTCACCTTCCCGAACAAGTTCGACCAGATTCTTTTCGCCCAAGTCGAACAAGCCTGGGACATGGGCGCGGCCGCCGTCGGCGCGACGATTTACTTCGGAAGCGACGAGAGCGCGCGTCAGATCGTCGAGATCAGCCAAGCCTTCGCCCACGCCCACGAACTTGGCCTGGCGACGGTGCTGTGGTGCTACCTGCGCAATCCCGAGTTCAAAACCGACAAGGATTACCATGTCGCGGCGGATCTCACCGGGCAAGCGAACCACCTCGGCGTCACGATCGAAGCGGACATCATCAAGCAGAAGCTGCCCGAGAATAACGGCGGCTACGAGGCGCTCAACATGGGCGGCAGCAGCTACGGGAAATTCGACAAACGCATCTACACCGAGCTGTGCAGCGACCATCCGATCGATCTCTGCCGCTACCAGGTTGCGAACTGCTACATGGGCCGCGCGGGGCTCATCAACAGCGGCGGAGCTTCGGGACAGAACGACCGAGCCGAAGCCGCGAAGACCGCCGTCATCAACAAGCGCGCGGGGGGCACCGGACTTATCAGCGGCCGCAAAGCGTTCCAGCGACCCATGAACGAAGGCATTGAGCTCCTGCACCTGATTCAGGACGTGTACCTCGACGATTCGATCACGATCGCCTAGCCCAATTAAAACCCTCTCACAAACACGTCGGCCCCGAGTTTTTTGAACCCGGGGCCGATCGACTTTTTCAGAGCCGCAACGCTTTATCTCGAACCAGGCGGTTTGGGCCAGCGACCCGGGCCGGAATCGGCCGGGATGCAGCGTCCGGAGCGGCAACAGTCGCACGTGCAGTTACACAGCGGCGGCGCGCCTCCGCCTCCGGGCCAGCGATTCAGTTCGGTCTCCTTCGCGAACGTGATATTCCCCGCGACGCGCGACATCTGCACGATCGTAAACGGCTGGGTCAGCATCTTGGTCACCGGCGCACCGGGCGAAGGGGCCTTCTCGACGTAGGTGATCTTGACTTGGCCCGGGTTTACTCGCTCTATCTTCTTGACGAAGACCTCGTACCCCCCACTGTCTCGGCGTCCCAGATGAATCGCGACGATCTGGTCCTTGGTCCAGTCGACGCGACGGGGCGCGTTTTGCGGAGGCTGGCCGGTGTGCCGTGCCCAATAGGTCCGCCATTGGTTCTCCGTACGAATCACCTCGGTCGTCGATCTTTCGATCCGCGAGTGCGCTCCACTCTCCAAGGTACGCGACTGAATCGGGGGGCCGAACGCGTTCGATTGAAGCTGCGTGAGACCGACGGCCCCGAGGCCGAGCGACAGCCCGAACAGAAATCCAAGAGGAATCGATTTAGGACGCATCATACAGCTTTCGACGCCCCGACGCGAGAAGAGTTTCGCAAGGAGGAGGAGGTTCGGATCGAACGTTCCCCACCCAAACTCCGGTAGCATGAAAAGAGCGCCATGAAAGACCAGACTCCGCTCGCCGACATCCAAAACACGCCCGATCCCCGCCAAATTCCGATCGATCGCGTAGGCGTGCGCGCCGTCGAGTATCCCATCGCCGTCAAGGATCGAGAGCAAGGCATTCAGCACACCGTGGGCCGCTTTACCCTGACCGTGGATCTTCCCCATCACTTCAAAGGCACCCATATGAGCCGTTTCCTCGAAGTGCTGGGCGAACACGAGCATGAAATCAGCGTCGATAGCATTCCCCAGATCCTCGGCCGTCTTCGCGAACGCTTGAACGCCGAGTCCTCGCATCTGGAGGTGCAGTTCAAGTTCTTTCGTTCCAAGGCCGCGCCGGTCACCGGCAAATCCGGCATGATGGGCTACGACTGCGGATTCTCGGCCACCTCGGGCAAAGAGGAGGACTTCGTCATCTTGGTTCAGGTCCCGGTCACGACCCTTTGCCCTTGCTCGAAGGAGATCAGCGATCGAGGAGCGCATAACCAACGGGGCCTCGTCAGCGTCCGGCTGCGGTTCAACGCTTTCATTTGGCTGGAAGAGATCATCGACCAGATCGAGGCTTGCGCCTCCTGCGCCCTCTACCCGGTGCTCAAGCGGCCGGACGAGAAGTGGGTCACCGAAAAAGCGTACGACACCCCTCGCTTCGTCGAGGACATGGTCCGCGAGGTCGCGCTTGCCTTCGATCGAGAACCCCGGATCACCCAGTACGAAATCGAAGTCGAAAACTTCGAGTCGATTCATGCGCACAACGCTTACGCGCGCCTGGAGCGCGCCAAATAAGGGGAAAGGGCGCTTCGGAATCGGCGTTATAATCGGTATGGGGATGTCACATAAACTCGAAGAGTTGCCACTTTTTCCGATGGATACGGTGCTCTTCCCCTACGCCTCGCTGCAGCTGCACATCTTCGAGGAGAAGCACCGAGACATGGTCCGGCGCTGCCTCGAGTTCGATCAACCCTTCGGGATCGTGCTGATCCGCAGCAACGCCGAAGGAGGCTTCGTCGATCCCTACATGGTCGGCACCGCCGTCCGCATTCAACAGGTCCAAACCTATGACGACGGGCGGATGGACATCCACGTCCACGGCGAGCGACGTTTCCGCATTCGCGAACTGGACGAGACCCAAACCTATCTTATCGGCCGCGTCGAGCCGGTCGTCGAATGCGAACCCGAGCCGGACGACCAGACGAACCTCTTGTTCTACAGGGCGCGGGAAAACTTCGAGACCTTGATTCAAAAGCTCTTCTCCAAACAAGAGTTCAACGTCCAAGTCGTCTTTCCCACCGATCCGGTCGCGCTCTCGTTCACCATCGCGAATCTTCTCCCGATGGAAAACCTCGAAAAGCAGCGCCTTTTAGAGACAACGGACACCGTGGAACGAGTCACTGGCCTGCTTCCGATCCTCGAAACCCAGCTAGAGGAGGCCCATACGCCCTCCTACTACCAGCTGACTGCGCCCGATCTACGCGAGTGGATCTACCCCAATTAAGCGAAAAACGCGCGGCACACCGGTATCCTAAAAACGCATGCACGTGGCGCTTGTCCAAGTCGCGGTCGCCTCAAAGTTCGCCGGAGGCGGCATTTCTCGTTCGACCCAAGCGCGGGCGCGGCTTCTCGTCGATGCAGGGCACTCCGTCACCGTACTTGGCTCATTTGCGGACCCGAACGAAGCGCCCCCTGCTCCCGGAGTGCGCCTTATCCATGTCCCTCGCCTCCATCGAATTCCCCGCCGGATCCCCGCGCTCGATGAGATCTTACACGGCTACCGCCTGGGCCGATGGCTTCGCAGGCATGGAGAAGGGATCGATCTGGTCGATGTGCAAGAGCCGAATCTCGCTCCGGGCGTTTTCGCCGCTTGCGAGACGCGAGGCTTTCGAAAAGCGCACACTCTCAACCTCACCGCACTGGCCGGCGCCGGCCGTTTTTCCTCCAGGGAAGCCCATCTTCATCGCCGCATCAACCTCGCGGCTGCGCGGCGCGCGGAACTGAATCTGGCCATCAGCCAGTTTGTGCTCGAGCTCTATCGAGACGCGGGAGTCCCCGACTCGAAATTGGCCCTGGTCTACAATGCGCTTGATGATATGCCTCGCATCGAGCGCCCTGGGGATGCTCCGGCGCGCGCGCTCTGGGTCGGCCGTATGGTGCCCGGAAAGGGAATCTTGGAAGCCGTCGATGCAGCTCGCCGCGCACTCGAATCATTCCCCGCATTGACGTTCGATTTTGTGGGGAGCGGCCCCCTGGAAGCCGCCGGACGCGAGAGAGCGGGTAAAGAGACTCGAATTCGGTTTCACGGCCATCTCCGCGAACCGGAAGCGCTGGAAGCTCTTTGGCGCCAAGCCACACTTTTTCTTTGTACGACCGAGCACGAGACCTTCGGGCGCGTTCTGGCCGAGGCGATGCAGGCGGGCCTTGCTTGCGTCGCGACCGATCTACCCGTGCTACGAGAGGTGCTGGGGGAAACAGGACTCTACGCCCCCCACGGCGAGACCGAGACGGCCGCGGCAAAGCTGGTCGAATTGGCCCAAGATCCGGCGCGACGAGAACGGCTCGGGGCGTCCGCCCGGGAACGTGCCCAACGAGAATTCGGCCTAGAGACCTCGAAAGCTCAGCTTCTGGCCGCTTATGAACGGTTCGCGACCCCGTAGCGGACGATACGGGATTCCGCGCAAAATCCAGGCTTTTTCGGCGATTTAGCGAACCTCTCACCCCCTTGGAGATCTCTATATGCTTGTTGCGCGACGTTTCGCGCACGAGCAATTATTTGGACCCGCCGGTTTTCGCCGGAATGTATCGGGCTGAAAGAGAGGTAGAGTTTAGAGACGTGTCACAGATTATGGCCGACGACCATTCCGTTCCGAACGATGTCAAAACGCTGCAAGAGCGGCTTCAACAAGCTCTCCAGCGCATCCAAGAGCTCGAAGCCCGGGACAAGCAGCAGACCCAAGCCCAAGACGACGCCCAGCGCCGCGCCCCCGAGGCCGGCGGCCTCGAAGTCGCGCCGATTAACGAAGCGGACGTCACGCTTCGCCGCCTCGTCCAGCGCATCGCGATGATTCTCCAAGCCGAGAAGATCGTGATCATGTTCTACGATCGCGAAGAGGGCGAGCTCAAAGGCATCCCCCCCTCCTACGGCGTGGAAGAGGAGCGCCTCGAGCATTTTCGCGTGCGCGCCTCCCAAGGCATCTCGGGCCAGGTGTATCGGGACTGCGAGCCGATCATTTTCCACGATGCCACCGCCGACGCGCGGACACAGAAGGACCCCTTTGGGCTCATCAACGTGCACAACGGCATCACCGTTCCGCTCGTGATCGAAAAGCGCGACGAGGAGAACCGGGTCATCGATCGCACCGTCATCGGTGTCCTGCACGCGTTTAACAAGCGGCACGGCGAAGATTTCAACGACGAAGACGTGCGGCTTCTCGAGCGCATGGCGCGCAACGTCGGCTCGATCATCGCGAACCTTCAGCTTTACCGCGAAGTGATCGAAGAGCGAGAGGAGCTTCTCCAGACGTTCGAATCGTTAACCGCAGGGTTGATGCTGATCTCCACCGGCGGTCGCATCAGCCAGATGAACGCCACCGCCCGCGCGATCTTTACCGTGGGCCCCGAGGCGATCGGCCAAAAGTTCGCCGACTTCGTGAAAGAGGAGGAAGTCCTCCAATTCCTCAACGCGGTACAAAGCGGCGAAGAGATCTCGAACACCGACTTTGCGGTCGTGATCGCCGGCGCGGAGCGCATCTACGAGATGCAGGGCGCGATGGTCCGCAACGAGGATGGGCGCGACCTCGGCGTGGTCATGCTGTTCAACGACATCACCGAGATTCGCAATATCGACCGCATGAAAAGCTCGTTCGTCGCGATGGCCTCGCACGAACTTCGCACCCCGCTCACCGCGATCAAGGGGTTCGTCAGCACGCTGCTCATCGACGACAGCTACGCCGCCGAGGATCGTCGCGAGTTCTATCAGATCATCGATCACGAGTGCGATCGTCTCACCCGCCTGATCAACGACCTCTTGAATACCGCACGAATCGAAGCTAAGCAGAGCCTCAAGCCGAACTACACCGAGGTCGATGTCCGAAGCTTGCTCGACAAATGCGTGCGCATCCAGCAACAGTCCACCTCCAACCACAAACTTATGCTGGAGATGCCGAACGAACTCGTTCCCATCGTGGGAGATGAGGACAAGCTAGACCAGATCATCACGAATCTACTCAGTAACGCGATCAAATACTCGCCTAACGGCGGCACCGTCACGGTGACCTGCGTCAACGAAGGGGACAACTACCTGATCAGCGTCTCGGATGAAGGCATGGGTATCCCGCCCGATCACCTGCCCCGCGTGTTCGACAAGTTCCACCGCGTGCATAACGACGACAACCGTAAAATCTACGGCACAGGCCTCGGGCTCTATCTCGTCAAGCACCTCGTAGAAGAAGTGCATCTCGGCAAAATCTGGGCCGAATCGGAAGTCGGAAAAGGCTCGCAATTCCTCTTCCGCATCCCAACGAACATCGACATTGAGGCAGCGAAGCAGATCGACGGCTAAAAGACGGCGCGCTCCTCATGGAAAGCCTCTCCCACCGCAGGTCGGAGAGGCTTTTTCGTTCCCGGCACCCGAAGTTCTTAACGATCTTAACAATTCTTTAAAAATGCCTGGGTAGCTTTTCGAACGTCTCCAAACGATTCCAGGAGCAGGTTATGAAACAGGAAGGGATGTTCAATCTTTGGAAGGGCCTCGCGTTCGGCGTCTTCGCCGCGAGCGCCCTCATCGGCTGTAAAAGCGCGCCGGAGAACGCCTCCGCCACCGGCGGAAGCGAAGCCCCGGGCGCAGAAGTCAAGCTTAGCGGCGAGATCGCTATCGACGGTTCGAGCACCGTGGCCCCCATCATGGAGGCCGTCGCCGAAGAGTTCGGCATGTTGCACCCAGCCCTCAAGCTCACCGTGGGCACCTCGGGCACCGGCGGCGGCATGAAGAAGTTCGCCGCGGGCGAGATCGATATGGCGGACGCTTCGCGACCGATCAAGCCGTCCGAAATCGAAGCGCTCAAGACCGCAGGCATCGAATTCGTCGAGATTCCGATCGCTTTCGACGGCCTTTCGGTCGTCGTGAACAAAGAGAACTCGTTCGTCGACCACCTCACCGTCGCGGAGCTCAAGAAGATTTGGGAGCCGGGCAGCCAGGTCAAGATGTGGAGCGATATTCGCGCGGGTTTTCCGGCTCAGCCGATCCGTTTGTTCGGTCCCGGCACCGACTCGGGCACGTTCGATTACTTCACCGAAGCGATCAACGGCAAGGGAGGCGCGAGCCGCACCGACTTCAGCCCGAACGAGGATGACAACGTGCTGGTTCAGGGCATCGCCGGCGACAAAAACGCGCTCGGCTACTTTGGCTATGCCTACTACATCGAGAATAAAGACCGCCTGAAGGTCGTTCCGATTCAAAACGAAGGGGCTCCGGCCGCCATCGCACCCAGCGAGGACACCATCAACAACGGCACCTACGCGCCGCTCTCCCGCCCGCTGTTCCTCTATGTGAACCTCAAGGCGCTCGAGCGACCCGAGGTGATGGCACTGGTGAAGTTCATCGCATCCAAGCAGGGACAGCACTATGTGTCGGAGACCGGCTACGTCGCGCTGCCGGAGCCTTCGCTTCAATTCATTCTGAAGCGCATCGAATCCAAGCAGACCGGTTCGACCTTCGTCAACGCGAAACCCGGCATGACTCTCGAAGAGGCCATGCACTTGGAGGAAGTAGGCCACTAGTGGCAAGTGCTCCCTCGGGCCTTCGAGTCCCTCGCCGGAACCGCGTTCAAGACGCAGTTCCGGCGAAAACTCCGAAAGAAAAGCTCATCAAGCTTTTCTGCTTTCTGTGCACGCTGATCTCGGTCGTCACGACCCTCGGGATCATCTTCATTCTCGCGAAAGAGACGATCGGCTTTTTTCAACTGCCTTCGGTGACGTTACGTGAGTTCTTTACGGGCACCAAGTGGACCCCCACTTTCACCCCCGCGCATTACGGCATCCTGCCCCTACTTTGCGGCACGATGCTCATCATGGTCGGCGCGGCGATCATCGCGATCCCTTTGGGGCTTCTTTCGGCGATCTACCTTAGCGAATACGCCTCGTTCCGGGTGCGCAACATTCTCAAACCGGTCCTGGAGATCCTCGCGGGGATTCCGACCGTCGTCTACGGCTACTTCGCCCTCTTGGTCGTCACCCCCTTCCTGCGCTCTTTCATCAGCGACGGGATCGGCGTCTACAACGCAGCCTCCGCCTCGATCGTCGTCGGCATCATGATTCTCCCGCTTGTCTCCTCTCTCTGCGAAGACGCCCTCTCGGCCGTACCCAAATCGCTCCGCGAGGGCGCGTACGGCCTGGGGGCCACCAAGCTCGAAGTGACGATGAAGATCGTCGTTCCGGCGGCGCTCTCGGGAATCATGGCCTCGTTCATCCTGGCGATCTCCCGAGCGATCGGCGAGACGATGGCCGTCACGCTCGCCGCAGGCCAGATGCCCAAACTCACGGCCAATCCTTTTTCCGAAGTTCAAACGATGACCGGCTATATCGTCCAGATCAGTAAAGGCGATACGCCTGCGGGCTCGGGACCCTACCTCGCCCTGTTCGCGGTCGGAGCGACGCTGTTCGCGATCACGATGGCCCTCAACGTGCTGGCCTCTCGCATCGTCAAGCGCTTCCGGCAGGTGTATGCATGAGAACCCGCGGGATCTCAAAGAGCCGCAAGGCCAAAGAAAAGCTGTTCGGCGTCATCTGCTTGGGAGCGATTCTTTCGGTGTCGCTGCTGCTGTTCATTCTGCTGTTCACGTTGGTCAAGGACGGCCTTCGAAGCCTCGACTGGCACTTTCTGACCAGCATGCCTTCGCGGCGCCCCGAGCGGGCGGGCATTTTGACCGCGCTCGCGGGATCGCTTTGGATCGCCGGGCTCACCCTTGTGATCGCCGTTCCCCTCGGGCTTGCGGCCGCAATCTATCTCGAAGAGTTCGCCGCGCGGAAAAACCGGGTGATTGACTTCATCCAGCTCAACATCGCGAACCTCGCGGGAGTCCCCTCGATCGTCTACGGCCTACTCGGCCTCGCGCTGTTCGTCCGCTGGATGGCCCTGGGCAGGAGCGTGATCGCGGGCGGCCTCACGATGACCCTGCTGATCCTCCCAATGGTGATCCTCGTCTCTCAGGAAGCGCTTCGAGCCGTCCCGCGTTCCTACCGAGACGCCTCATTCGCCCTGGGCGCGACGCGCTGGCAGACGATTCGCCGCCAGGTGCTTCCCAGCGCGCTTCCGGGCATTCTGACCGGTGTCATCCTCAGCTTGTCGCGCGCAGTCGGCGAAACGGCGCCGCTGATCACTATCGGCGCGGTGACTTACATCAACAGCGTGCCCGGAGCTCTGGGGGACAAGTTCACCGTGCTTCCGATTCAGATCTACGAATGGGTCTCGCGGCCGCAGCAGGGCTTTCACGACATCGCCGCCTCGGCGATCCTGGTGCTGCTGGTGCTGCTGCTCACGATGAACTCGCTCGCGATCTTCCTTCGCCAGCGCGCACAAAAGCCTCGACACTAACCGAACGTCCGACGCGGAAGAGAAGACCTTAAAATGCGACTTCGACTTTCGGAATCGCGCCGAGAAGCTTTTGCGTATACGGCATCTGGGGCGTGTCGAAGATCGCATCGACCGAGCCGTGCTCGATAATCTTCCCCTGCTCCATCACAGCCACCTCGTCGGCGAAATAACCCACCACTTCGAGGTTATGCGTGATGAACAGATAGGTCAGCCCGCGATCCTGCTGCAACTGCTTTAAGAGATTGAGGACTTGGCTCTGCACCGAAACGTCGAGCGCCGAAGTAGGCTCGTCGAGCACGATACAGGTGGGTTCGACCGAAAGCGCGCGCGCGATAGCGATCCGCTGACGCTGCCCTCCGCTGAACTCATGCGGATAGCGATCTAGGTACTCCGGCGGAAGGGAGACCTGCCGCAACAGCTCTCGGGCGCGGTCCTCGCGCTCCTCCCGTCCTTCGCCGATTCCGTGCACGATCATGCCCTCGAGGATCGCCTCGCGGATGTTCATCCGGGCATTGAGTGAGGCGTACGGGTCCTGAAACACGACCTGCATCCGGCGGCGTAACGCAAAGCGCTCGGCGCGCGTGAAATGCGACAGCGGCTTGCCTTCGAATTCGATCTCTCCCCCCGTCGGAGCGAGAAGGCCCAACAGCATCAAGCCGACGGTGGTCTTCCCTGAGCCGCTCTCACCCACCAAGGCCAGCGTCTGGCCGCGGGCGACCTCGAAGCTCACCCCGTCGACGGCCCAATGCCAGGCTTTGGGCTGAAAGAGCTTCTTGCGCTTCGGAAAAGACTTCTTCAGGCCGGTGACTTTGAGGACGGGCGGTTCGTTCATTGCGAGGGTTCGTCTCCGGAGATGGGGGCAAAGGCGTCCTCCAGCGTCGTGAGCGGCTGGCCGCGGCGTTGACGCGAGGGAAGACTGGCGAAAAGGGCCTTGGTATAGGGGTGCTGAGGCCGGGTGTAGAGGTCTTGCACCGTCGCGCTTTCGACCACCTTGCCCGCATACATCACGACCACGTCCTGCGCGACCTGGGCGACGATGCCCAAATCGTGCGTGATCAGCAACATCGCCATGCCGGTTTCCTGCTGGAGCTTCACCAAGAGCTCAAGAATCTGCTTCTGCACGGTCACGTCCAGCGCCGTCGTCGGTTCGTCGGCGATGAGCAGCTTGGGCTCGTTCGAAAGCGCCATCGCGATCATCACACGCTGCCGCATACCGCCCGAGAGCTCGTGCGGGTACTGGCGCATCGCCTGAACGGGGTCCTTGAGCTCGACACGCCGGAGCAGTTCCAATGCACGGGTCTTGGCCTCCTTGCGCGACGTCCCATGCAGAGTCATCGCTTCGATCATCTGGGTTCCGATCGTAAAGACCGGGTTGAGGCTCGTCATCGGCTCTTGGAAGATCATCGAGATCTCCTTGCCGCGCAGGTCGCGCATCTGCTCCCACGTCAGATCGAGCAGGTCCTTCCCCTCGTAGACGATCCGCCCCGACTCGATATAGCCGGCGGGCTCGGGCACAAGCTGCAGCACCGAAAGGGCGGTCATCGATTTCCCGCTGCCCGATTCGCCGACGATCGCCAGCGTCTTACCGCGTGAGATCTCGAAACTCACGCCATCCACCGCGCGCACGACGCCGTGCGACATCGAGAAATACGTCTTCAGATTTTCGACTTTCAGTAAGGGTTCGCTCATCGCGGTCTAGCTCCGAAGCCTCGGGTCGATGGCGTCGCGGATCGCGTCGCCGAACACGTTGAACGCCCACACCAACACAAAGAGCGCCGAAGAAGCGGCCAGCAAGTTCCACCAAAGCACAGGCTCGCGAGCCAACTCGACCCGGGCCGCGTCGATCATGTTGCCCCAGCTTCCCGTCTCGTTGGTGACCCCGAGACTGAGGTACGACAGAATCGCTTCCGAAAGGATCAGACCGCTGAGCCCCAAGGTCACCGTGATGATGACGGTCGGCAGCAGGTTCGGCAGAATGTGGCGGGTCAGAATCCGGAAATCCGACACGCCGAGGGACTTGGCCGCCCGCACGTATTCGCGGTCGCGATGCTTGAGCGTTTCGCCCCGAACCAAGCGGCAAAGCCCCACCCACGTCGTGATCCCAAGCGCCAGACAGATCTTGTCTAGGCCGTTGCCGAGCACCATCAGCAGCGTCACGAGCAGGAGGATGTTCGGAATCGAGTCCAGCACGGTGTAGAGGTATTGGATCCCGTCGTCGACCAATTTGCCGTAATAACCCGCCAGCATGCCGAGGAGTAATGCCAGGGGCAGCGAGATCAACGTCGTCAGCCCCCCGATGATGAGCGCAGTCTTACAGCCACGCAACGTCTGGTACAGCACGTCGCGGCCGTTCCCGTCGGTCCCGAAAAGATGCTTGCCCTCTAGCGGCTTGGGATGAGGCACGCCGGTCGTCGTTTTGGCCATCGGAGCCGAATAGGTCTCCTCCACCGGCATCTTGGCGAAGACTCGATCGAGCACCGACTTCGCCGGGGAGTTTTTATCGTCCTTCCAACTCACCGCGTCGACGAACGCCACCCCGCCGTAGGCACAGATGATCGTCAGTGCGACGAGCGCCATTCGGTTCTTTTTGATCCGGCTCGACGCCTCCGCCCATAGCGGCTGTCGCAACGCATGGCGGATCAGCAGCCATAGAAGGCCCACTACGAGAAAAGGGATCACACTCGTCCAGAGGAACACCAACCTACTCTAACCTCACTCTAGGATCGACAAGGGCATAGCACACGTCCGTCAGGATCGCGCCCACGATGTAAAGCAGGGTGCCCAGAAACACCATCGCGCGCACCACCGCGAAATCCTGGTTCGTGATCGCATCGACCATCATCCCGCCGAGCCCCGGAATCCCGAAGAACGATTCGACGAGCAGGTTGCCCAGGAAGATAAACGGGATGCTCAGGACGACCGAGGTGATGATGGGAATCATCGCGTTCTTGAGCACGTGCTTGAAGAGAATCGACTTTTCACCAACCCCTTTGGCCCGAGCCGTCCGCACGTAGTCCTGATTCATCTCTTCCAGCATGAAGGTGCGATACAGCCGGACGCTCCGCCCCAGGCCGGAGACCACGCCCACGATGAAGGGAAGCATCACGAACTTCCACGCCTCCAACCCGTCGGCGAATCCGGCGACCGGAAAAAGCTTGAGCACCTTACTGAGCGTGTATTGACCGACGATGATATATACGATCGACACGATGCTCATCAAAAGCACGCAGGTCAGGGTAATCAAACGGTCCATATATGTGCCGCGATAATACGCCGCGACGAGGGCCAGCACGATCCCGGCGAACACCGAGCCGCTAAAGATCAGCCCCGCCACGAGCGCCGACGGAAGGGCTCCCTCGCGAATGCGCGCTCCGATCGATTCGCCCGTGATATCCGACTTGCCGAAGCGGAAGAGGAACATCTCGCCGACGTGCTTTTTGAACTGCTCGGACTTCGACTTGTCGTAGCCGTGCTGCACGATCCAAGCCTGGATCTGATCTTGGGTCGGGTTCTTGGCCGAAAGGCCCCGCACCGCCATCTGTTCCGGCGTCGACGTGCTGTAAAAAAGCAGGAAGGTCAGCAGCGCAACCCCCAAGATGATCGGCACCGCATACAGCAGGCGCCGCAAAACGTAGCGTAACATCGCGTTAAGCCTTCCTCCCGGGACCCTTTCGAATACGGCGGTTCCGACGCCGTTTGACCACGTTCGCTGCGGGAATCAGCGCCCCGACGAACGCCGCCAGCGTGAGAATCCAAGGCCAGTGGTTCGGCCTATTCCACTCACTCCACAGTTGGGCTCGCTTCTCCGTGTCGATGTTGTAATACTTGGTGACGTCCTTGGAAACCGGGTGTGTCTTCACGTTCTTCAGCCACGGTTGGTAAAGCCCCCAGCTCACTTGGTGGAACGTGTAGTGCCAAGGGCTGTCCTCCGCCAAAATATCGCGCATCTCGTGGATGATCGCCGTTCGCTCGGGACTCTCGTCCATCGCACGCATCTGCTCGAACAAACGATCGTAACGCTTGTTTTGATAGTTCGCGTAGTTCGGCGCGGGACGCACGTTCGGCCCATAGAACAGGAACAGAAAGTTTTCAGGATCCGGGTAGTCCGCCAACCAGCCGTACGAGATGAATTGAAACTCGCCCTTGCGCACCTTGTCTTGCCACACGTTCGGGCGGCTGGTTCGAGACTGCACGTCGATCCCGAGGCGTTCGATGCTACGAACCACGAAATCGACCATTTGCCGCGCGGTCGCGTTGCCCGCCCCGTTGTCGAAATACAGCGTCAGCCGATCGCCGGTTTTTTCGTTGATCCCGTTCGGGTACCCCGCCTCGGCTAAAAGCCGCTTGGCCTCCTCCAGATCGAAGGTGTTGTTCGGGTTAACGTAATCCGGGTCGTATCCTTCGAGCTGCGGCGGAAGCGGAGATTCGGCGGGGACGCCCAGTCCGATCAAAAACAGATCGATGTATGTCTGATTGTCGATCGATTTAGAGATCGCTTTGCGCAGCTTCTTCTGCTTTTCGCCATTTCCCCCCACGACCGGGTCGTCCATATTGAACGCGTAGTAAAAGATGCTCATCCCTGCGGCTTCGCGAAGCACGAGCCCTTTGCGGACCATCTCCTCCGACAGTCCGCTTCCCGTGTTCGCCACCACCTGCTGGAAGTTGTCGCGATTCACGGCGGCGCTATCGAGATACCCTTGGATGAACAGGTTCCACGCCGTCACCGTCTCACGGCTGATCGTAAAATGCACCTCGTCGAGCAGGGGAAGCTGCTTTCCGGCATCCGCCAGCAGCCCCGCCTCCGCGTCGCCGGGCATCCCTTCGGAGGGATAGAAATCGGGGTAATAGTTGGGGTTCTTGACGAGGGTGAGCGAGCGGCGGCGCTTGTACTCCTTCATCATGTACGGCCCGCATCCCACGGGATGGGTCTTGAAATCCTCCCCGTATTTTTCGACCGCCTCGCGCGGAATCGGCGTGGTGAAGTGCATCGCCATCAGATACTTCAGCTGAGGGTACTTCTGGTTCAAGAAGATCCGGAAAACGTGGGGATTTTGGGGATCGACCTGAAGACCCTTGATGGGGAACGCGTAATCGCCGGACTGCTTGTCGTCGAGTCGTTTGCGGTTGTATTCGACATACTCCTGCATGCCGATGATCTTGTCCTGGACGAACCCGAGGACCGGGCTGTGCATCGCCGGATCCCCCATCCGCTTGAAGCTGTAGATGAAATCGTGCGCGGTGACCTTGCGCCCCTTGCCGCCCTCGAAGCATGGGTCATCTTGGAAGCGTAGATCCTCGCGGATTCGAAACGTCCACACCTCGCCGGTCTTGCGCACCTTCTGGCCGTCCTCTTCGGCTTCGAAGACATAGTCTTCGCGGGTGGGCATCTCGGCCCCCAGGTTGGGCTCCAACTCGACTGGATCGATTTTAAGATAGTTGTACTGAAAAAACGAAGGGTAGATGACATCGACCACGTACGCCTCGGTATTGGTGTACGACACGGTCGGGTCGAGCGTCTTGGGGTCCTCGGCAAGAATCCGGTAATGGATCGCGCGCCGGGCATCGGACTTGGGATAAGGATTGTTGCCACACCCCTGGAGAGCTGGAAGCGATAGCCCCAGACAAACGAGGGCGCTCCAAAGCGATGTGCGGAAGCGGGCCATGCGGACGAATCGTATAAAACGCAATCTCTTTTCCGTCTCTCCTTGCAACAAAACTGGCACTTCGGACACACTCGTCCGCGAAGCCCCCTTATCTTAACCGATCCTTCTCGGTTTATGGGCGACTTCGAAGCCATTACGTAAAATACGCGTCCGCAGGTTTCCCAATTTTTAACCGACCGATTGGCTATCCTAGAAGAAGGAGCACTCTATGAGCCTCGTCCTCACGCTTGGAGCTTTCCTTCTCGTTTCGCCGCTGACGCTCACCCCTTTCGCCGTGGTCGAACATGCCCCACTCAACGAGCTGAGCGGCCTCGCGCAGAGTCGTCGCTCGCCGGGAGTGTATTGGGCGCATAACGATAGCGGCGATACGCCTCGCCTCTTCGCGATCCGCGAAGACGGCCGCACCGTCTGGCCCGAACACCTCCGCGAAACCTACTTCGTCGGCCGCGAAGGGGGCGGCAAACTCTCGTATCCCGGCTTGCGAATCGCTCCCGCTCGAAACGTCGATTGGGAAGAGATCGTCCTGGACGACGACACGCTGTACGTGATGGACGTGGGCAACAACGGCAATGCACGACGCGATCTGGGCGTCTACGCGCTTCGCGAACCGAACCCCTTGCAAGACACGGCAGCTCAGCCTTTTGCCTTCTATCCGGTGCGTTACCCCGATCAGACCGCGTTTCCGCCGTCCGCGATGCAGTTCGATTGCGAGGCCGCCTTCGCGTTTCGCGGCAAACTCTACTTTCTCACCAAACATCGAATCCTCGGCGTGATTCCCGACACCGGAACGAACCTGTACCGCATGGACACGCGGCACACCGATCAAGACAACGTCCTGGTCAAGATCGAAGGGCGCACGGGGCTGGGAGGATGGGTCACGGCCGCGGATCTCTCGCCCGACGGCAAAACGCTCGCCGTCCTTTGCCACCTGCCCGTCGCTTCGGTATGGCTGTTCGAAACGCCTTCCGAAGGCGACCGGTTTCTCTCCTCCCCCGCGCGGCGTCGCATTCTCCTCGGCCTCGGCCAATGCGAGGCCCTCGCCTGGATCGACGCGAAGACGCTGCTGATCGGAAACGAGGCGGGACAGCTCTTCAAACTGGCCGCGAGCGATTGTCCGCCCGCGCCTTAAATCTGAAGGCCCATCAGGGTAAAGAGGCCGGCCATCAGGAACGCGCCTGCCAGCACTTGCAACAGCCCCATCGCCCAAATCCGCCGATAGAAGGGAGGATTCGGGTTGGGGTTGAGCCCGTAATGGATGAGAAGCTCTTTTCCGGCCTGGATTCCCATCCGAAGCTGCTTTTCGGAGGGCGGCCGCGTCGTCACCCAGGTTTGTACCAGCGAGCCGAGAGGCCGCCACAAAAAGAGCGTCGCTAAAACGGCGGCCATCAGACGAAGCTCTTCGTGCGGTGTCCAGTTCGAGCCGCTGATCCCAAGAAACAGCGACATCGCGACCGCCAGGTTGGTCCCGCAACGGGGGTGCACTCGCGGCATCCGACGGACCGCCCCCAACGTCAACGGCTCCCCTCGCTCGATCGCGTGCACGACCTGATGCTCGGCGGCGTGGATCCCCGAAAGCGGCACCGAACGCATGAGCAGCATGAAAAGGCCCATGAGAATCACGCCCTGGATGCTGAGCGCCCACGAGGGTTCCAGACGCTCCAAAGGCAGCCAACGCGCAAGCCCCCCGCTCGCCAAATTCGCGATCTGCATCAACGTCATCAGCGCCATCCCGGTGGTCATCAAAGCGAGGTCCGACGCGCCTCCCCGTGCCCCTCCGGTGGTCAGATACACTCCGAACGGCGTCGCCATCCCCCCCACCATCGGCGGACGAGGACTCCAGACACGCTTGGGGTACAGATCCGAAGGCTGAAGCACCCCGAGCGGCTTTCCACCGGCATCGACGACGAGCATCGCCGCCCGCTCCCCGCTCTCCAGCCGGCGCAAGGCTTCGGCCCCGCTCGCATCAGGCGGCAGGGTTTCCCCGACCGGACCCAGATGCTCCTCGATCGACTCCGAAGGGTCCGCGCCCGCCGCGAGCGCCGAGCGGAGCGCGACTTCTGAAATCGTGCCGAGCGTCTCTTGGCCGTGAACGACCGGAAGCAGGGGGCACCCGGTCTCGCGTATCCGGGCGGCGGCCTGTTCAAGCGTATCCGTCGGCGCGAGCAAAGGAACCGGGCGAAGCAGGACGCCGACCGGCAAACTCAAGGGATGTTGGGATTCCTCGCGGGGATCGAACACTTTTTTCTTTACGCCGAAATGCGACGCGACCGCCCTATTGTATCCGTCTGTGACAACATACAAAGCGATGGATGAGAAAACCGCGCCGCTAAAGAGAATCGGAGTGCTAAGCAGTGGAGGGGATGCGCCCGGCATGAACGCCGCGATCCGCTCCGTCGTCCGCACCAGCATCGGACGCGGCGCGTCGGTCGTGGGTTTCCTTCACGGGTATGAAGGGCTGATCCGAAACGAATCCGTCGAGATGGTTTCGACCTCGGTCGGCGGCATCATCACTTCGGGCGGTACGATTCTACGCTCGGCCCGAAGTAAGGAGTTCATGACCGTCGAGGGCCGGCGCAAAGCTCACGAGGTGCTTCGCCGCCATGGGGTCCAAGGCCTGATCGTCATCGGCGGAGACGGCTCGCTCCGCGGCGCGCAAGCCCTTTCGCAAGAGTTCGATTTCCCCGTCATGGGCATCCCGGGCTCGATCGATAACGACATTTCAGGCACCGACTTCTCGATCGGCTTCGACACCGCCATCAATACAGCCGTCGAAGGGATCGACCGCCTGCGGGATACGGCCTATTCGCACGAACGCGTTTTCGTCGTGGAAGTGATGGGCCGCCGCAACGGTTTCATCGCGCTTGAGGCGGGTCTCGCCGGAGGCGCCGAGGCGATCTTGATCCCGGAAGTGCCCTATTCACTGCTCGCGATCTGCGACGAGCTTCGCTCGGCGGCCCAGCGTGGCAAGCTGAGCTGCATCATCGTGGTCGCCGAAGGAGCGGCCCGGGCGAGCGACATTCGCGATTTCCTCCAGCAAAACACCGGCTTCGAAGCGCGCTACGTGGTTTTGGGCCACCTTCAACGCGGCGGCCGACCCACCGCGTTCGACCGGGTCTTGGCCCTCCGGCTCGGCGCGTTGGCGGCGAACCGCCTGATCGACGGTCACCGCGACGAAATGGCGGGGCTGGATCAAAACGAACTGGTGTGCCACCCCTTGAGCTACGTGCTCTCGACCGAGCGGCCCATCGACCCTCGCAAGCTCGAGCTCGCGCACGCGATGGCGCTTTAAGCCTATCGCTTCGAAAGACGCAATCGTTGGGCCACCCCGACGAGATCGGCCGGAGGCAACTCGCCGAACAGCATCATGTAGGTGCCTTTGTTCTCCCACGCGATGAACCCTGTCTTTCCGTTGTCGCGGACATCGTAGGGGCCGAGGCTGGAACCGAGTCGCGAGGTGCGCGCGGGGCGCGTCATATCGGGAGGCCCGAAGTAGAGTGCCAGCGTTTTGCCTTGCTCATGGTAGTACACGACGGGGACTTCCAGCAAATCGCCGCCTCGTTGCGGACGTCCGACCCGCTCGGTGCCGAGGTATTCCGGCTCGCGCGTATCGACCGGAAAACCCGCGAGCGCGCTGAGCGATTCCATTTCACCGGGTTCGGCGGGTGGGTAGGGTGCCTCCAAACTTTGCCGCAACTTGAACTGGCTCTCAAAAAAGAAGGTTTCCAGACTCGGAGAACGCTGGGGCAGCCATCGCTCATAAGGCAGAATCGCCGCCAAGACGAACCCGAGTGCCACGCCTGCGATCAGTGTCCAAACGCGCAAGAGGCTGCGTCGAGGAGAGACCGTCGCCCTGCCCACATTGCGCTCGAACCGTTCGAGCATTCCTTCGGGAGCAAGCAGGTGCGTCCCCAAAATCGTCTGAACTCGGCCTAGCTCGTTTCGCGCTTCCTTACAAGCCGCCCGGCATCCCTCACAACTCTGAAAGTGCTCTCGAATCGCCTGCTCTTCGCGTCGGGCTAACTCGCCCAACACATGCGGCACGATGGCTTCTTGGGCGGATTGACACGTCATCGATCTTGCGCCTCGCGCTCTCGATCCAGCGCCCCACGCAACACGAGTGTGCCACGAGAGACTCGGAACGCGACGCTTTGCGGCCGCTGCCCCGTACATTCGGCGATCTCGCGGAACGTCAGCCCGACCACGAAACGCAAAATCACCGGCAGACGCACCTCGGGCATCAACCGGCCCAGCGACATCAGCACACGATCTTTCTCCAGCGGGACCGCCGTCTCTTCGCCATCCCGGAGCAACAAATATCCCGACTCACCCGGCCGGGCCGCCCCGCGGGCTTTCGCAAGGCGAAGAGCCTCCTGCGAAGCGAGCTTCATAAGCCAAGGCAGGAACGGGCGACGAGCATCGAACCGGTGAATCTCTCGAAAGGCGCGAAGCAGACACTCTTGACACAGGTCGTCCGCGTCTTCGGCGGTACCGCAAAACCGGTAGGCCAAACGGTAGAGCGGATGCTGGTATCGATGCATCAACTCCCCAAACGCCTCGGGATCGCCCCGCTGGGCCGCTCGGGCCAATTCGTGATCGTTCATAGCTTCGATGAATACGCTACTTCTATCATACGACGGAATTTCGCCGTTCCAGAACGAAAGGGGCTCGAAGACCGGAATCGTGGCCCGCAGTCCACTCCACTTCAGACGAAAGCCCTCTGGGACGTGAGAGATGCGCCTGCGCGAGACTGGGCAGCTTGGTTCTCGAGGCGATCTAACCCATCGGCGGCTGTCGTAAGCGCACTCGAAAAGTCCTCCGGCGCCGCACAGACGCAATGGCTCTGGAGCCCAGATCGATCCTCCCCGTACTTCTCAACGCGGCAAAGGCCGCCTCTGAGGAGGCGGCCTTAAAACGAGATCCTCTGGCAGTGTTTATTTCTGC
Source organism: bacterium (assembly GCA_037189405.1). Classification (GTDB taxonomy): domain Bacteria; phylum Armatimonadota; class Fimbriimonadia; order Fimbriimonadales; family Fimbriimonadaceae; genus JBBCJD01. The sequence continues at coordinate 1,048 of JBBCJD010000002.1, read as the reverse complement.
AAATACACCCACACGAAACCGAAGCGTTGCGGGTTGTTGGAATAGCCGTCGAGCTCTTCCCTTAACTTGCTCTGAAGTTCCGTAAGCCGTCGATGCTCGGGATCCTCGTTGATCGCTTTTTGAAAGTTCAGCGTATAGGTATCCCGCTGATCTTCGGTCATCTGCCCAGCCGACTTAAGCCCCAACCCTTCCAGAACTTGCCTCTGAAGCTTCTGGAGACTGTCCATCCACAACCTCTGGGCCTCCATACTTTCCTTCTCCAACTGCTTCTTACGCTCCAATTGCGCTTCGGTGAACGTTCGATCAGGACGCTTGCACATCAGCAGATCGCCCACCAAAAGGTCCAACTTGCCGTCGTCGTCCCAGTCCGTCACCGTAACCTTCGCACGGTTGCCGGAACGGCCGTTCTTCAGCAATTGCTTCTCCTGATCGGCATACTCGAACAAAGAGAAATAGTTGCTCTCGTCTTTCGGTAACTCCTCCACGAGCGTCACGGCTTCGCCGAATTGAGGCACCCCATTCTCAACCCCGACCAACGGATAGAACGAGATCCGACCGCTGGCATTGCCCGTCACAATGTCCAGCTTGCCGTCCTGATTCCAATCGACCGCGTGAGCTACCCCGTCGGAAAGTTGTAGCGGCTTACCGTCGATCACAATCGGTACTGGATCGCCAAACGCGAGCTTGCCGGTTCCCGGAGCGAACATCATTTTGCCGCTTCCTTGGATGATCAGATCGATCTTTCCGTCGCCGTTCCAATCTCCCGCACCGGCGGTCGACGTTGCTCCGCAACGCAGACTCTCGCCATTCTTCGCCTTGATGATCTGAGCTTTCGCGTACTTGCCTTTCCCTTCGTTGCGAAAGAAATACGTGTCCCCGCTATAGCTGCCCGTAATAATGTCCTTGGCCCCGTCGCCGTCCAAATCCACAAACTGTGGCGTGAACCCGACGCATCAACCCGCAGGGACGGAAGCGACCGCGCCTCCGGCTTGGAACCAGGCGAAGCCTTTGAACTTGGGAGCCTTGTTCGTTCCCTCATTTCGGTAGA
>JBBCJD010000001.1:0-288392 GCA_037189405.1 bacterium | reverse complement strand
ACGGAATCTGGACGTCCCATGCAGCCGCGCAACGTGCTTCGATCTCTAGAGGCCATCGTCAAGTCGGCTGACAACGTCGAACATGCCACGCTCCATGATCTGCGTCGATCCTTTGGGACGTATCTCGCCTCGACCGAGTCCAGGATGCATGTGGTCTCAGCGGTTCTTGGGCATTCGAATATTCAGACAACGACTAAACACTATGTGTGGGCGCAAGAGCAGGAGATGCGCGAGTCCATGGCTAGATTTCGAATAGGGAAGGGTAGGCTCAAACGCAGTGGGCACCAAAAGCGTTGAGATAGCCTAGAGCTTGTCATGACCACGGTCATTCCCATCACTTGAAAAAACAAAATAGCCCCTCAATCGAGGGGCTATTTTGAACTTAAAAGGTGGCTGCCGCAGTAGGACTCGAACCTACGACCCGCTGATTAACAGTCAGCTGCTCTACCGACTGAGCTATGCGGCAAGACGAGATCAATCATACCCCTCGCGCGCTTGAACCGGCAAGTCGCAAGGCGTTTGAAGTTAAAATTCCGCCTGCGACACTTACGCGGGGGACACTTCGTATCATTGCATGAGTCGACTCAAGGAGAAATGTTGCAGATGAAAATCGAAACGATGAGGCAGCACCACTGGTTGGAACGCTTGGTGGGAGAATGGACCTTTCAGGCTGAGACGATTCCCGGAGATGGGGAAGAGGCGCACCGTTCCATCGGAACTGAACGAGTCCGCATGCTAGGGCAGCTTTGGGCCATCTGCGAAGGAGAGGGCACCATGCCTGATGGAGCGTTGGGGAGAAACATGATGACGCTTGGCTATGATCCCGAAAAGAAGAAGTTCGTCGGAACTTGGATCGGCTCGATGATGAGCAACCTTTGGATTTATGAGGGGGCGTTGAACGAAGAAGGGACGCTCTTGACCCTGGACTCAGAAGGACCTGATTTCGAAACTTCAGGCAAAACCAGGAAATATCGTGATGTGTTTGAGCTTTTGGAAGATGGCAATCGGGTGACGCACTCCAGCATCCAGCTTGATAATGGCACCTGGCAACCCTTTATGACCGCGCGGTATCGACGTGAACCGGCTTAGCTGAGCGCTTCCCACGACTGTATGTCGATTGGCAATTTAGTGCTTGAGCTTGATTATTCTTCAATGAGATAGATCTGTTGATCTTCGATTCGAAAGAGGAGAGGAGCGACCAAGATCTTCGGATAACGGGCTCGAAGTCTTTGTGCTTCGCTACGAAGAAAATCAGTTTCGTTGCCAATTTCAAAGAGAGGAGCGTACTGGATAAAATGCTCTTCGGCCGCCTCGCGTTCCCAGCCGGCGTTTTGCATCAGCCCTTCGACAAACAGCTCGCGTCGGGCTGCCAGATTCACCATCCCGCAGTTGTTATGGCCGATGAGTGCGATCGCTTGCACCCCACCGACGGCGATAGCGTAAGAGACTTTGAACTCGCTGGCACGTAAATTTGCCCCTCCAGTGCGGATGATGAAAGCGAAATTGTCCGGGATATGGAGGTGCTTTCGATGATCCATGCACATCCCGATCAAGAGCTCGGCCTGGCGATATTCCTGGAAGGGTCGCCCGAGATTGTGGTATTCGATGAGCTTTTCGATGGGGGTGCCTCGATAGGCCGAAGGAAGCGCATCGAGAGTCGTGAGCGGGGTGGTCCGGTTCATAAAGACGCTTCTAGCATACCTTTCCGGCCCTGAGGGCAAGAGTCGCGTAATCAAGATGTACCGGCGACTGAAGACTGACCTGGGCCGCGGGCGCTGGCAAATGACGATTCCGCTTGGTGGAGTGGGCCAGATGGGAGGTTGCTTTTGTCGCAGGGATTGCGTCTCCCCCCTCTGTTGAAGGATTCATCCTGCAGGACCCATCGTCGAATCGACTGTTCGAGCGTGTACACGGAGATTTGTGAAACGAGCTCGCAATAATGCCTCTCTACTATTTGAAACGGAAAGCTCGCTTTGTTTTCCCGCTCAGGCAAATCCTGGCGCTATACCAAGCGTTCGATACAAATGACGGTAGAAGAAGATTCTCAGAACAGGAGCTTGTTGGCCTCTTAGTTTGGAAGAGTAAAACATCAGGCAGGCTGTTTACAGAGCTCACCCCGGGCGGCATGGTTTTGATCGCAGTGAGCACTTAGACAAGTATTTTCATGAATCATGGGTTTGCCGGCGGTGAGTTTCGAAGATCCATGCTCCTTGAGGAGCCCTGAGTGCACAATGACGTATGTCTGACGATTCGGGTAAGGAGCTGCAGCCAAGATATCCTTGCCCAACGCCCTGCGTTCGGCATTGTGGTATTGATAACACCTTCAGATGCAGTGGATGCCACCGTACAGGAGAGCAGATCGCTGCGTGGGGCTCGCTTTCGGAAGAACAAAAGTGGGAGATTTTCTTTTCCCTGCCCTCGCCTCGCAAGGTCAACGGTATCAAAAGGAGTTGATCCTAGAGCTTTCAGGGGTGCTCGTTGTCAGATCACTTCCGATTGGATCGTAGAACGAGAAGTCGTTGGTCCGTGGACTCATTACTAGTAAAACTGGCGCACCTCGACCGGTGCGCGGCAGGCGATGGCGGCTTTGCGGCCCCATCGGAGGGCTTCGTCCAGGTTGGGGAGTTCCAGCACCCAAAATCCGCCGACGTGCTCTTGGGTTTTAAGATACGGCCCTTCGCCGATTAGCACTGTTCCATCGGGTTGCGCTAGGAGTGACTTCGCGCTGCTCACCGGGTGAAGGCCGCCTACGAAGACTCTGATGCCGGCAGCTTTCATTTCTTCGTTGAGTAGGTCAATCTTGTGGGACATCGCTTCATCCTCTGCGAGAGACGGATCGTAATCGTGAGGATGATGAATCGCAACGAGGTATCTTGCCATAGCTTTATAAGGTTTCGGGGGAAGTAATCCTGCTTCATTATAGCGATGGAGGCGAGCGTGAATTTGGGGTTACACTTGAGCTTATGAGCAAGCCAATCGATCCGCGAGTCGATATAGGGCACATCCACCTCAAAGTCGCTGATCTTGATCGCGCCTTGGCGTTTTACCAAGGAGTGTTGGGATTTGAAGTGACGCAACGATATGGCGATAGCGCGGTTTTCCTGTCGGCAGGTGGCTATCATCACCACATCGGATTGAATACTTGGGAATCAAAAGGCGGGCTTCCTCCCGTGCGCGGAACGACTGGTTTGTACCACGTTGCGATTCGGTACCCCTCGCGTCAAGCGCTTGCGGACGTGCTAAACAGGCTGATGAAAGCAAATCTACCGCTTGACGGGGCTGCCGACCACGGTGTCAGCGAAGCGCTGTATTTACGAGATCCCGATGGGAATGGAATCGAGCTTTATTGGGACCGTCCGCGCGAGCAATGGCCCGTTGACGAAGAGGGATCTCTCAACATGGTCACCGAGCGATTAGATCTCGATGAGCTTTTAAAGCAGCTTTAGACCAATAAAAAGTCCTAATCGTTGAAGCGAGTGTAGAGGGAATCAACCTTGATAAAGCGGTCCACAGGCTGATTGTCGTAAAGAACCGCTAGATGCGATTGGGCCGTGGGTCACGCCTGATCGCACAAGTGCTTGGATCTCTATTGGGGGCCGTGATTGCGGACACGATGGGAATTAGAGCTCGCCAGCGTACAGATAAAAATGAAGGTCTTTACCGGGGCGACGATCCAATTTTAGGATGAGGGCGTGAAGCTGTTGGAGGCGGTCGACGGGTCTTCACACAAGATGTTTGAATTCGTGTTCTCAGGTTCGAACACAGAGGTTGGCTACATGCGAACTGTACTCGGGGAGAAGTTCAAGCGGTGCTGATCAGACATTTTGATAAGGTGTCTGGAGAATTCTAATCAAAATTGGTACACGGTAATGAGCGCTGTTAGAACAGTCGTACATTTTAAGCCATTAAAATATTCTCTGTCTATCACGTCGACATTACATTTTTTCTTGCATGGATAAACATTCCGCACTTTAGGAGTTAATATGATAATACAAGTATGGACAATCTGTATTATCTCGTCAGAATGAAGCGTTTCGAGGAGGTTCGGGCACTTTTGGCCGGGCATCCAGATCCGAAAGCATTGGTCAACAAGGTGGACGAGCGCGGGATGTCGGCGTTGTTTCAGGCAGTCAGCGATTCCAATCCTTCGTTGGAGATGATCGAACTTCTACTCGAAAACGGAGCCGATCCTAATTTTATTCATGTAAAGAATATGCCGGGTTTTACGATGCCTGAGGGGAAGTCCAAGTTTTTTCTGTTTCGCTGGTTTCGGAAACTGTTCGGGATCAAAGATGACAATGATTATGAGGACTTTCTGGAGCTCGGAATTTCTTCTTTTGAACCCAGTGAGTATCGGGAATCGCTTCAATCTAAAGCAATTCATCATGGCAATTTAGAGCTGGTAAAACTCCTTCAGAAATATGGGACTGACTTTTTGTATATAGATGAAAACGGCTATACATCTTTGATTTTTGCTGCTGGGACTGGTAATGAAGTGCTTATCGAATATTTGCTCAGTCTCGGAATTGATATCAATGCTAAGTCGTCTTATGGCGAGTCCGCTTTGCGTTCGGAGTATCACTGTGGCAATTTTAAAATTGTTTCAAGGTTGCTTGAAGCGGGAGCCGATGAATCGGAGCTTAAATGGACTCCTCTCATCCGCGCCGTTGCTATTGGAACTGAACAAGACGTTGAGCGAGAGCTGGCGCACTCTCCGGATCTCAAGGCTACAGACGTATGGGGCGATTCCGCACTGCATGTCGCTCTGAAAAGGGTGATTGGAGTGTTGCGGAGCGACTTCTGAAAAGCGGAGCTGATCTGCATCAGCTGCGGAGCAGCAATGGCGCTTCAATTTCTGCGGCGGTCGAAAGCGGCAATACACAGCTCGCTGAATGGCTCGTGGCGCAGGGATGTTCACTCGAGGGACACAGCTTGTTGGGGCAGCCTGTGCTGGTGGAGGCCGTAGAATCGAACGATTTGCCGATGGTGGAAACACTCCTCAAACTCGGGGCCGATCCAAATGCAGGGAAGGAGTTTTCCTCACCTTTGCATTCAGCTTCGGGTCGTTCGATGATTCTCTTGCTTCTTGCTCACGGAGCTGACCCGCAAAATCTATCGCGAGAAGGTCGTTCAAGTCTCCTCGGTTTTGAAGAAATCACGAGCGACATCCTCTATTCGATAACCGGGCAAGAATACCAGCAAACGAAATACTCGCGACCGGGCATTGCTAACCCCGAAGAAGCGAACGAACCATTTTGGTTGGCGATGATAAAGTGTGGATGCAATGCATACAGTGCGCAACAACACTTCAACGAAAGCTCTAACTTTAGATGTGGTGTTTCACGCCAACAAGCCGTCTGGTGCGCGGACCGTTTTGGACAAAGCCTCACCTTCCTGCCCGACGGCCGCATCGTCCAGATCGCTGGTGAGCACGAAGACCATTACGATCCGGACTTCTGCATTTATAACGATGTATTCGTTCATGAGCCGGACGGAACAATTCGCATTTTTATGTACCCCTACGAGGTGTTCCCGCCGACGGACTTCCACACAGCCACTCTCGTCGACGACTTTATCTACATCATCGGCTCATTGGGATACCCAGAAGACAGAAAAGATTCTGAGGCGCCTGTATACCGCCTAAGCACCGTAGATTATCGCATCGAAAAAGTTGAGACGACGGGGCAAGGGCCTGGGAGGATTTATAAGCATAGAGCGGCTTTAGTCGGAACAAATGTGATCCAAATCGAAGAGGGAAAGAGGATTGTTTTTAATAAATCCAGAGAGAAGCATCTGGACAACGACAAGATCTACGAACTGAATCTCTCCACTTCTGTTTGGTCGCAATTATAATCGGATGCTACTCTGGCACGGACGGTTACGTTAATTGAACGTGACATTTCATTCTAATAGTTAAGAATGGAAGGGGATGTGGCTTAAGGTTCGAATCCCCCCCCCTGTACTACATTCCAGGTTCAAAAAGCGTGGTACTCCGGACGGGATTCGAACCCGCGATCTTCGCCGTGAGAGGGCGATGTCCTAAACCGCTAGACGACCGGAGCGATTTGAAGTCCTATGATGCGCGATGGAGCGGCGGAATGTCAACCCAGAGAGCGTCCCGGTGAGAAAGAATTTCCCTGGCATCATCCAGTTTCTGAGCGCTTGACCGGGAGGGTTCTGTAGCAATGTGAGGACCGTCTCGATTGGTCTTATAGAGATTCGGCGCCGAGATAGGCTTCGATCACTTTAGGATCGCTACGAACTTCTTCGGGGGAACCGGAGGAGATCTCTTCTCCGTGGTCCAAGACGACGATTCTTTCGCAAAGCCCCATCACGAATCGCATATCGTGCTCGATCAGAAGCACCGTTTTCCCATGATCCGTGCGGATTTTGCGAACGATCGCGGCTAGCGACTCTTTTTCTTGAGGGTTCATGCCGGCGGCCGGTTCGTCCAGGAGCAGAAGGTCGGGTTGAGTCGCCAAAGCACGGGCGATCTCCAAGCGACGCTGCTTTCCATACGGAAGATCCGCGCTCCGCGCCGTCGCGACATCGGCGAGATCGACGATCTCGAGCAGACGCATCGCTTCGTCGCGCAAGGCCTGTGTTTCGCGGATGGAGGAAGGCAGGTAAGCCAGCGCACTGAGGAGGCCGGTCCGATGCCGGAGGAATCCTCCGACCACGACGTTCTCGAGCACCGAAAGTGCCCCAAAAAGCCGAATGTTTTGAAACGTCCGCGAGATTCCAAGTTGGGCGATGCGGTTTGGAGGCGTTCCGGCGATGTTCCGATTCCGAAAAAGGATCTGCCCCGAAGTTGGAGTGTAGACCCCTGTGATCATGTTGAAGCACGTGGTTTTTCCCGCACCGTTGGGGCCGATCAAGCCGAACAGATCGCCAGGGTTCAGCTCGAAGCTCACCCGGTTAACGGCGATGAGCCCTCCAAAGCGTATGGTGGCGTCTTCAAGGCGGAGCAGGCTCACGCTTTGTGCCCCCGAGAGAACATGCTTCGGACCCAACCCCAGCTGAACTCATGGTGCGCCAGGATTCCTTGCGGGCGAAGCAGCATGACGACTACGAGCGTTAAGGCGAAGATCGCCATCCGGAGTTGACCGATTTCGAAGCTTTTGGCGGCCAGCCCCGAAACGCTGCGAAGGGGGATGGACAGCGTAGCCGCAAAGAGTACTCCGAGCACCACGATACCAAAGATCGTGGCGGTCCGGAGAAGCGGGGAAGCTCCACCGCGCGCGATGACCTGACGAAGAAGGGCGGTTACAATGACCACGGCGAGGAACCCGCCGATGACGACCGGCCCCGAGACTGTCAGTACATGACCGGCGCTGTTCTTCTGGCCCTCGAGATAATAGGGCAAGTAGGTCAGGAACGCCGCCGCGATGACGGAACCGGTGATAGAGCCCGTTCCGCCGAGAACCACGATCGTCAAAATGATGAACGAAATGTTCATATCGAAGGAGGCTGGGGTGATGAATCCTTCGTAATGGGCTATGAGGGCACCTGCGGCCCCGGCGAATGCCGAACCGAGCATAAACGCCGTCACTTTCGTGAGGGTTACGTTAACCCCCATCGCGGACGCGGCGACTTCGTCTTCTCGAACGGCCAAAAACGGAAGCCCGTGAGCGGTTTTGAGGAGGTTGCGACAAGTAGCAATGCACAAAACAGCAAGTCCCCAGACCATCCAGATCGGCGTGAGCTTGGGCGCGATGTTCATGCCGTACGATCCGCCGACCTGGGAGATCGATTGCACGACGATCCGGACGATTTCGCCGAAGCCCAAGGTGACGATTGCGAGGTAGTCGCCTCGAAGGCGGAGGGAAGGCAAGCCAACGACCCATCCAGCCAGGCCGGCTGTTAAGGCTCCCGTCAGGACCATCAGCGTGAGCCAGAGCGGTCCTGAAAGCGGGAGGCGTCCCGAGAAAAGGACGGTGAGATAACCCGAAACATAGGCGCCGATCATGTAGAACGCCGCATGCCCGATCGAAAATTGCCCGGTAATTCCGTTGATCAGGTTAAGACTAACCGCTAGAGTGATATAAATCCCGATAAGAACGAGGATGCGCGCGAGATAATCGTTGCCTTGGACAAACCGTTCCACGCCGAAGCATGCCGCGAGCGCGATTGCGATCGAGGCGAGGCGAATCAGCCAAAATCGACCGGGGGCGAACTCCTTCATGGGCTTAAACCTTTTCGACCGCCGACGAGCCGAGAATCCCTCCGGGACGGAGCAGAAGTACGGCGAACAGGACGACGAAGGCGATGGCGTCTTTATATTCGCTGAAGTTCATCCAAACCACGAGCGTTTCGGCGACCCCCATCAAGAGCCCGCCGAGCACCGCGCCTGGGATGTTGCCGATCCCGCCCAGGACTGCTGCGACGAACGCCTTAACACCGGGCAAAAGTCCAGAAAACGTGGTCAGCGTCGTCCCCATGAAAGTCGCGGTCATCATGGCTGCAGCGCCGGCCAGAGACGAGCCGATCATGAAGGCGATCAAGACGATCCGGTTGACGGGGATCCCCATTAACGCGGAGGAATCCAGATCATGGGCGACGGCGCGCATCGCGCGACCGACTTTGGTGTTCATGACCAGGTAGCGGAGAAGGAGCATCAGCCCGATCGCCGTGAACAAGATGAGGATGCGGCTGAGCTGAAGTCGAATCTTGACGCCCCCCGTGTCAAGCCGAGCCGCCGCGTTGCGATAGTCACGCTCGGCGTCTTGCATCGAGCGGCGGAGCACTTCTCCTTCGGGGGCTAAGTCAAAGGCCGTCGAGCCGGTCGCTTGTAGATAGGTTTGGAAGGCAGAATCCCGTTCCTCGAAAAGGGTTTTCGCGCGATCGACTTCCTGCCGCAGTTCGGGAGGAGGGGATTTCAACGTGAGTGTATAGCTGCGATCACGGTAAGGGTTGATCTGCTCCGAGATACTTTGGGGCGGACTGTTGGGGAGAAAGAGCGCACCGCCGTTTTGCAGCAGCAGCGAAACTCCGATCGCAGTGATGAGCGCGGAGATCCGGGAACTGCGGCGCATCGGCCGGTAAGCGAACCGTTCGATGACCACACCCACACAGGCGCATACGGCCATGCTTGCAAGTAGCAGAATCATGAGGTTGAGCGCCGAGGCCTCCCCGGTGAGGTGGCCCGGGGCGAAGCCGAGCATCCAAGACACGAGAAGCGCGGTGTAAGCGCCCAGCATATACACTTCGCCGTGCGCGAAGTTGATAAGGCGCAGGACACCGTACACCATGGTGTAGCCGAGGGCGATCAAAGCATAGACGGCCCCTAAAAAGAGGCCGTTGACTAACTGTTCCGGAAGGGTCGAGAAGACCACGGCCGGAAAGAAGGGAAGCGACATGCCTTAGTAGACTTCGTCCTTCGTATAAGATTTGACCGGGACAGGTCCTTGAGCCGTGAGTTCGACGACGAGCGCTCGCTTCGGCGGGTTCCCGTCTTGTCCTTTGAGGGTCAACGTTCCCGTAACCCCCTCCAGGTTTTCCGTTTGGGCGAGCGCTTGATTGATCTCCAGACTGGTCAACATGCCTCCGCGCTTGAGCGCGTCGATCATGAGCTTTGCCGCGTCGTAGCCGAGCGCTCCCATGGTGGTTCCGGGTGCCGGCGTTTTATATTCGGCCTTCCACTTCGCGAGGAAATCGTGAACCACCGGCCGATCCTCTTTTTCGCTGTAATGGTTGCAGAAGTAACCACCGACGATCCCTGCGCCTCCGGAAGTGAGAATTTGGGCGCTGTCCCAGCCGTCGCCGCCGAGCAGCTTTACGTTCAAGCCGATCTCTTTGGTCTGCCGGGCGATGGGGCCGACCTCGTTGAAATAGCCGCTGAGGAACATTCCGTCCGGATTCTTGGCTTTGATGTTCGAAAGCTGGCCTTGGAATTGCGTCTGACCACTCTCGTAGAACTGTTCGTCGACGATGGTGCCGCCGAGTTCGGTAAAGCGCTTCCGGAACGAGGCACTGAGCCCGGTCGAATAGGGCTGCTTGTTATCGGTCATCATCGCGATGTTGCGCAGGTTCAACTGATCGTAGGCGAAGCGGGCCATGACCGCACCTTGAAAATCGTCGGTATAGCAGACGCGGTAGATATTCGAGCCGGTCTGAGTAATGTCGGTTCGGGTCGCGCCGACCGAGACGAGCGGCACCCCTTTCTCGAAAGCGGTCAGAGCGACTTGGGCGGTGATGCCGCTGGCGACCTCGCCGAGAAGGGCCACGACCTTGTCTTGAGAGATGAGCTTTTCGGCCGCGCTTTTCCCGAATTCGGGCTTGGAGTTACTGTCGCCGACGATCAACTCGATCTTCTTGCCGTTAACTCCGCCGGCCTCGTTGGCTTCTTTCACCGCGAGTTTCGCGCCGTTGATCGAATCGATGCCCCAGGGGCTGAGTTCGCCGTTTTGGCTAGCGATGATTCCGATCTTGATCGTATCGCCCGAAACCGTGTTGCCCGGGCCATTCGAAACCGGGCGGGTGGCGGTGCCGGGCATGGAGGAGTTTCCTCCGGTGGTCGTGGGCGACTCGCTTTTGCATCCCGCGAGCATTCCGCCGAGGAGGCCCGCTAGAAGCGTGCCCGTCCAAAAAAATGTTCTCTGTGAAATCATCCGTTCCTTCTCCCGACTCCAGAGGTTCGCGCGCCGAAAAGCTCGGCTTTTACGCGTGCCCAGTATACATAAAACGGAATTTAAGCCCCGAGGGATTCAGGGGTACCTTTGGAGATGTCATGCAAGACGAACTGTTGAAGTGGCGCGAGGAGTTCCCGATCCTTTCGAAATCGGTCTATTTGATCTCGCACAGCCTGGGCGCGATGCCGCGGGGGGTTACGACGAAGATGCAGGAGTACACCGAGATGTGGGCCTCGCGAGGTGTTCGTGCCTGGGCCGAAGGCTGGTGGTCGCTTCCACTCACCGTGGGAGATCAAATCGCCGAGATCTTGGGAGCAGAGCCGGGAACCGTGGTTATGCACCAAAACGTCTCGATCTGCCAGTCGCTGATCCTCTCTTGCTTTGAGCCGACCCAAGAGCGGAATAAGATCGTCTACTCTGAGTTGAACTTTCCCTCGGTGATGTACGTTTACGACGCGCACGCGCGAGACGGCAAGCTGGAGATCGAGGTCGTGAAGTCGCGGGACGGCATGACGGTCGCCACCCAGGACATGCTTGACGCGATCGACGAGCGCACTTTGCTGGTTCCGATCTCCCACGTGCTTTTCAAAAGCGCGTACCTGCAGGAGGCCAAGGCGATTATCGACAAAGCGCATGAGGTCGGAGCGCGGGTCGTTCTGGATACCTATCAGTCGACGGGAATTGTGCCATTTAACGCCAAAGAGTTGGACGTCGATTTCATCGTCGGGGGATCGGTCAAGTGGCTTTGCGCCGGGGCCGGTGCCGCGTATCTTTATGTTCGACCGGATCTGCACGATTTGTTGGAGCCAAAGACGACAGGCTGGGCCGCACATGCCGCGCCTTTCGAATTCGAGCTACCTCCGATGCGATACGCCAGCGGTATTGCTCGATTTTTGCATGGTTCTCCCGCTATTCCTGCACTTTATTCGTGCCGGGAAGGATATCGCATCATTCGAGAAGTCGGCCTCCCGGCCATCCGAGCGAAGAGCCAGCGTCAGACGGAATTTTTGATTCGTTTGGCCGACGAAGCGGGCTTGAAGGTGACGAGCCCCCGCGATCCGTCGCGTCGGGGCGGCACAATTACCCTTGACGTCGAACATGCCGGGGCCGTCGTTCAAGAGATGGTGCGCCGGGAGTTCATCGTGGACTACCGGCCGGGCGCCGGGATTCGCCTTTCGCCCCATTTCTATACGAGCGACGAGGAGCTTGAGCTTGCGATCCGGGAGATCCGCAAGATTCTCGACACGAAAGCGTACGCCGAAAGCGCTGCGGGAGCCGCGTTCTAGATCCATGGATACTTTGGTGATCGCGACGCACAATTTGAAGAAAGCCGGGGAGATGGTGCAGATCCTGAAGGCGCGCTTTCCGGCGCTTCGAATTCAAACCTTGGCTGATTATCCGGGCGCACCCGAGCCCGAAGAGACGGGGCGGACCTATGCCGAGAACGCGGCGATCAAAGCCGAATCGGCCGCGCGACATACGGGCCGGTGGTGCGTCGCGGATGACGCCGGGTTGGAGATCGATGCGCTGGACGGAGCCCCGGGGCTGTATTCGAAACGGTTCGAAGGGGAAGACACCCCGTTTACACAGAAGATCGCGAAGATCCTCGAACTGCTGGAAGCCGTCCCCGAAGAGCGTCGTGGAGCACGGTTCCGATGCTTCGTGGCGCTGGCGGGGCCGGGGCAGGCCACCCAGATCTTCGAAGCGACGTGTGAGGGGAGAATCGCCCGGGAGTCGAGCGGACAAGGCGGGTTCGGTTACGATCCGATCTTCGAGCTGCCGGAGCGTGGCTGCACGATGGCGGATCTCACCGCTGAGCAGAAGCACGCCGTCAGCCACCGAGGAAAGGTGCTGTCGCTTTTCGCAGCGGCCATCGAACCAATGGTCGCTCAAAATGGGTCCCAACAAGTGTCATGCTAACCTCGATCCTCGCCACCGGGTTGCTATTCGCGCAGGGCGCGATGGATGCGTCGGCCGAGCTCAAACGGTTGGCGGAGCGGATGAAGGAGGCCGGTTCGGTGCGTGGGAAGATTCTGCAAACCGTCGACAACCGAGACTATCGAGTGCACTTCCAGATCCTCGCTCCCGGCTCGTTTATCCTGATCTCGGATGAGGCGGAGCTTTACAAGCACGGCACGGACCTCTATCGCTACCTGCCTCTCGCGAAGCTCTATTCGCACACCAAGCTGCGCCCAGAAGACGCCCAGTTTCCTCGTGGGACGTTTATCGGCTTCGATTCGCTGCTCTGCGGCCACAAGTTCCCTTACGAGGCGATCGGGGAGATGTCGATGACCCAGTTTCAGAACCGGGATTGTCTCGCGATGGCGTTGAAAGGGGTCGACGAGGCGGGGCGACAAACCGTGACGCTCTATTTGGACGCCAAAGATCGGCTTCCCGCGGGTTATACGATCCTCGACGGGGATCGCTTGACGACCGGGGTGTATTTTGATGTCGCCGTGAAAGCGGGGTTGCGAGGCAAGGACTTTCAATGGAAGCCACCCCGGGGGGCGAAGGAGTTTTAGCGTCGAAAGACGAGGGATTCTAGAAAGCTCGAAAGCAGAAAGGGCGCCCTAGGTTTAGGCGCCCTTTCTTTACGTTAAGATCTCCGCTAGGTTAGGGGAGGACGTGGCCATCAGCGGACTGAGAGCAGGTCGGTCGCGTGCTCATGTTACCGATGGTATACGTTCCATTGGTGGGACAATCCGGAAAGACCTTAATATAGCCTGGGTCACTGCTAGTGCCGACAAGGTTGGCCTCCGTAGGAGTAGCAGTTGAAGCTTGACCGGTTTCCATCGCCCACTGCTCTTTTGCCGACTCGATCTGCTTGAGATTGGCAATGCAGGTTCGCGATTGGCTCGTCTGTCGAGCTCGAATGAAGTTCGGAACCGCGATCGCCATCAGAATGCCGATGATCAAAACCACGATCATGATTTCGACGAGGGTGAAACCCTTCTTTCTCTGTTGTTTCATGTTTGTTACATATCCTCCCATGGATGCCGGGCCACGCCCAGATGCGTGATCTCTTTTCCCTATCACCCGGATGGGGCTTTTAGGTAAGAACATCAGGATTTTCGGTCGATCGTCTGCAACTCTTTACAGCGAAGCCCAAATTCCTCTATTCGGGCTCATTCCACACTGGAAGCGAAAATTCACATTTGCGATAAAGATTCGATTGGAAAGGGTCCTCGAACTTGGGGCATCGAGTTCGACGGGTAAAAAAGATTGTAAATTTTCCGGAAAAGGGTCGAGTGCTTTCGGCTTTTGAAGCCGTCTACTGTTATGCCGCACGCCCCCTCTAAGGGAGAGATCGGTACAATAGGGGCGGCAGGAACCTCGATTTTTGGCAGGAATGAGTTCATGATCTCGTGTCCCCAGTGCGAAACCTCGAACAGTTTGGATAGCGCCTTTTGCAAGAAATGCGGTGGAGCGCTCAGCGCCGATGCGCGCGCCGCAATGCGGGAAAAGCTTGCCGCGGACTTGGAAGGAGCGCAGCGCCTCGCGCAAGAAGGGCGTACCGACGATGCGCTTTTGTTGATCGGCAGCCTTCTCGAGTCGGACCCTGAGCTTTCGGGCGCTTGGGCGCTTCGTGCCAGCCTTCACGAGCGTCAAGGAGATCTCTCCGAAGCCCTCGAATGCTATGAGCGCGCGCTGGCGTTAGAACCCGATGCGACCCTGGAGAAGCTCAAGGCGAAGCAACTGCGAAACCGTTTGACACAAACGGCCGAGGAGCCCGTTGCTCCGGCGCGTGCCGTACCGCTTTGGGGTGCCGCTGCGGCGGTCGCGGTGATGATCGGCGTGGGCATCCTCGCCGGGACGCTTCGCGCGCAGGGAAGAGAGCCGTCCCCAGAGGGCGGACAGGCGGTTCAAGACACCGAAGTGCAACGCGGGTTTCGATTCTCGCAGCCGGTTCAAACCGTCGCGCCGACTCCTTCTGGGCTGTCCGAGGCTCAAGGCGCGCCTCCCGCGACGACGATGCCTCAGCCGGTTCCTCAGATGGCCGTGCCTCGGGCTCAACTGCCGGCAGACGGACGGCTGCCGCTTCCTTCGATCAATGGAGTCGAAGTGCTCCAGCAGGAAGCCACTGCTCCGGTGAACCCGTTCGGCAATATTCAGTTGAACCCCGTGGAGCCTCCCGCCCAGACCGTGGCGCGCGTCGATCCCGACCCGGTGCCGGTGGCTGTGGAGCCCCCGCCCGTCAAACGGCCGGCGGGTACGATCGACATCCGTCTGAGCGAGGGGGAGGGCGAACCGCCCACGCAAGGGGGCGGTCAATCAGTGGAAACCTCCGAAAATGGCGTGCGCGCTCTTCTGGAAGTTGCCACGAATCAATACATGCGTCAAGATTTTCGGGGGGCGGCGGCGACCTATGAGCGCGCGTTGCGCGCCGGGGCCGATCCGGCCTCGACGAACGAGCAGCTTGCGCGGTGCTACAGCAAACTCGGGCTGATCAGCGATGCGAAGAGCGCGTATGGAAAAGCGATTGCCGCGTATGAGGCCCATCTCAAGCGCCGTCCGGCGAACTCCACCCGCCTCGAAGCCGCGTTGGAGGCGTGCCGCCAAGCGCTCCGCGTTCTCGAAGGCGGAAGCTAGTTTGAAGCGGCTGCTCGCTTTCGGGGGGCTTTGGGTCGGCCTTGCCTCCTGGGCGGCGGCTAGTCCTCAAGCCTTGATCGTCCAAATGAGCCCCGCCCCACGTGGCGAGGAGAAGCCTTTTTCTGTGCCTCTGGCGGACTATTTGGCTCGCGAGATGGATCATGAGGGGCGGGTCGCGTCGATCGTTTGGTCGCTTTCGGACCCGTTATTTCGGCACGCTTATAATACGGGCTTGGTGCAGGGGCGCGCCGAGAACCCGGAGCGGGAGGACGTTTTGCGGTTCGGGCGAGACCGAAAAATCGAATACATTTTCTTCATTCGAGCCCAATGGGTCGAGCGGGGAATCGACTCGGAACTCGAAGTGTTCCGTTCCGGGCGGAGTGTCTGGAGGGATCGCCAGATCGTGGGGGCGTCGACAGCCCGAGGCTTCGATCTCGAAAATACGGCCCGCTCGCTCGCGAATACTTGGCGGGTGCTTCTGTGCGATGGGCCGCTCAAGGGGTTGGAAGCTCGCCCTATCCAGCGAACCCCGCCCCCGACCGAAGGGCAAGCTCCGAAGGTTCCGGTGGTGAGACCTCTCGACATGCCCGCCGACAACACGCAACTGTTCGCGGAGTGGGCGACCCTGATTCAAGAAAGGGATTACGACGGCGCGGTGCGCCTGTTGCGGGGCGGAATCGACGAGGAGCCGTTCGACGCTTCGCGTCGTAAGAAGCTGGTCGAGACGCTTCTTTTGATGCGAGAGCCCCAACTCGCCGCGTTAGCGGCGCGGAACGCATTGCAGGTGGCCCCGTGGGAGCGCGATTTCTGGGTGTATTCCGCCCAAGCATGGCTTAGCGCGGAAGATCGGAAGTTAGCGCTGCAGCATCTGGACGAGGCCATCGCTCGGTACCCCGAAAGGGCCGAGCTTCGCGTTTTGATCGCTTTGCTTCACCTCACCCAACTGGATGCCGCGGCCGCTGAACGTCATTTGAGCGAGGTGCAGTCCGGGGAGGTTGTGGCGGAAGTGGCGCTCGGCCGGTCCTTGACTGCGGCGCTGCGAGGAGACGTCGAGGACGCCGAATCGGCCTGGCGCTTGGCTCAAGAAACCGGTTTGGAGTACGCCGGGTTTTCGGGCGAGTTGCGCTATGAACTGCTGGCGACTTGCTTTTACCGCGCCGTGGAGCGGATGTTGGAAGAGACGCTTCGGCTTTTGAACCGGGCCAGTCGCTCCTCCGAACGAGTCGCCGTTCAGGCGGAGCTGAGCGGGATCTTGCGTCGGGGGCGCGCTTTGGCGCATCTGGCGGGCGCGTACCCGCCCCCCACTTCTCATCATTTGTCGCACGAGAGACGACTTTTGGCCCTTAAATTGCTCGTTCAATCTTGGAACGATCTCGAAGCCTCCTTGCAGGCGCCTGCGACGGATGCGAGCCTTCTCACGAATGCGCGCATTCTCTACGGCGAAGCGCTCCGTGAAGCGAGTACTGCGCAGAAGCAGTTCGAGATCGAGCAGGACGATGATGAGCGAACTGTTGCAAACGAGCCTATTTTTTCTTGCTTTATTTTTAGTCGCCTTGGGGGGCTCTTGGGGACTTACGCGCCGGCGGGCCGGTCGATTTACGCGACCCGAGATTGGGGCGGTTTTGACGCTGCGTGGCAGCGCGGGAGTTTATCGCGCCAAGCTCCTGAGTTTTCAGCCCGATGGCTGGGTGATTAGCGCCCCGCTTTGCCGAGGCTCTTATGTGCCGCTCCGCGTCGGCGAGTCGCTCACGATCGAGTCGAAGGGCGAGGGAGGAGTGCTGCTCTTTCGTACCACGCTTCGGGCGCGTCGCATCGATCCGTATGTGCTCATCGTCGAGAAACCTTCGTCGATCTCTAAAATTGAGCGGCGCACCGAGGTGCGCGAGAATCGGGACGGCCAGAGAATTCTGCTCGACGGGGAAGTGGCCTACCTTCGGGACGTCTCGGCGCACGGGGCGGCGATCCGCCCGCTTCGTCCGCTGGCCAAAGGAGAGCGAATTCGGTTGGACTTGCCGTGGCTCGAAGCGCCGGTTTACGGCTGGGTGATCGGCGAGCCCGAGAAAGAGTTAGTTCGCACGCGTCTCGAAACCGAAATCGCCTTGCGTTAAAAAACAAAGGCCTCCGAGCGGGTACTCGGAGGCTGACTTTGGAGGGGTGGTGTTGCCACCAGGGAAAGGAGGATATGCGTACTTCATCGACGCTTGCCGTCCTTTCAGGGTTCCCAAAATCTTAAAGAATCGGTGTTTCGAATGAAAATGCCCCGCAAACGAGAGGATCGTTGCGGGGCATTCGAGCTTGGAGGATGGAGAAACCTGCGTCAGTGCACGAGTTCGCGTGCGCCGTAGTGCTCGTAGTGTTCGCTGGCGGCTTGCGTGAGGGTGGTGAAGTGGGCGCCCTTCTTGCGGAAATATTGAATTGTTTGCCGAAGGGTTTCGGTGGAGTCGCTATAGTCTCGGAGCCCCAGGCAGATCACTTCGCGCTCAAGGTTCGCCTCGAAAAGCGGTTCAAGCTCCTCGAAGCTCTTGTCGAGATACCCGTGCATCCCGCGGTGCGTGGCGAGTGGAATATGCAAAATCTTGTTCTTGCCGGGACGACGGAGGTCTTCGGTGTCGCTGTGATACGGTTCGTGCGGCGCGCCGTTCCAATCGACGAACATGCGATAGTCCGCGTCGGGTACTACGGAGCTGTCGACGACGATCCCGATCTCTTCGAGATATTTGATGTCCGAGGGCATCAGGGCGAAGCAGCCCGCCCGAAAAGCGGTGCATTTGATCATGTGGGATTTGAGCGTGTCGTGAGCGATCCAGAGGATGTTGCCCCGCTCCCGCTCGTCTTCCACGTAGCCGCGCTCGTTTTCGAAATTCACCTTCATGCCGGTTTCGTGCCAGTTCGGGATACGGTGAATATATTCGTGATAGTACAAGTTGGTGTTGGCGGAGGGATCTTTCAGGGAAACGTGAACGAGCCAGGTGGCTGGAACGAACTCCTGTTCGAAGACGCGGATGTAATCGGACGTGTAGCAACGATCGTAATGAGCCCCTTCACAATCGATCGTCAGAACGACATTTGGCATGACATCACTCTCCTATTTGGGTGACTTGGACTTGGTCATGGGAGACCCGGAGCGTATACCGCTTGCCGAGTACGTGGAAATTTCGGAATTCGACGGATTTCCATGCTTTCGGAAGGTGAGGGGTGACATTGAGCCACCACCCAGCCTCGACTTTCTTGGACCACGCCGCGTGGGGGTCCTGCTTTGAGTCTAACCGAAAACCCAAAAAACCGTAAGTGACCGTTTGCAAACTTCCCGCTGCTCCCGTTAGGAAATACGTCTCTTGAGCCCCGCGCTTCTCGCTAAACTGAAAAAAGGGGGGAAATGTATGCTCCTTCCAATCTTTTTTCCAGGTTTCGTAGGCGCGGTCCGCTTCGCCCAAGCGAGCCCAGATCAGCGCGTGGATCGAGTCGCTCATCGCCGGCCCGTAAGGGCTGACCTTGCTTTCGAAGCGCCCCAGCATCGCTCGCGCCTGCTTTTCCGCCTCGGGATCTTGAAGGGGATAGATCGCGAGCACCGCCGCCGCTTGCTTATAGCTCATCACCCGGTCGCCGTCATAGGTCAGAAACCCCTCGGCGTCGTGAGGGAGCCACAACTTCTCACGCGGAATCGCCTCTTCGGGCAGGTATCGCTGGATCGTGCGCCAGGCGAGCAGATTCGTGTAGAGATCGTTGTCCCCGATGGTGTATTCGTCCGGGCTCATGACGTCTTCGAGCTGCCAGAAATCGCCCTTTCGACTGAAGCGGCCTAGATAGTAGCGCGCGGCGGCTCGGCCCAGCTTTTCAAGCTCATCCGAGTCGACGAACCCAAGCGCCGAGGCTTGTTCGAGTCCGAGCAGTACGCTCCCCGTGATCTGGATCTGTTTCGTTTCGCGCCCGGTCGCCTTCTCTTCGCCTTGCGAACCCGCTTCCCAAGGGAATCGTAATTGCCCGTTTTCGATTCGCGCGGTCCGGAGCCGGAACTCCGAGATGCGCCTGGCCGCTGTGGGATCGAGCAGCGCCAGAGCGGGGAAGATCCAAAGGTCCGCGTCCCAAAAGACGTGGCCTTGATAACGCTCCGAACTGAGGCCGAACGGTGAGAAGGGGGAAAGAGCCGCGAACTCGGCGGAGGCTCCGCTTTGAGAGGCGCGAAGAGCGAAGAGCAGAGCTCGGAGCGCGTGTTGGTCCTCCTCGGGGCCGTCGAGAACGATGTCGGTCTGCCAGGCTCTTTGCCAGTACCTCTCCGCTTCTTCGAGGATCGAGGCGAAATCGAGAGTTTGGGCATCCGAAGAATAATTTTGGGGAGAAGAGACCACTTCGAGCACAAACGTTTTGCCCGGGGGGAGCGTTTGGTTTACCGGGCAGAGGGGAGAGGTTCGGGTGGCCCAGCCAGAGGAGGGCGAAGCCTCGATTCGAATGCGAGTAGGTTTCAACGCCGAAATGCAAAGGCGCTGCGCGATCTGAGATGAAGTGGGCGAAAGGATCGTCTCGCATACCCACTGGCTATGAGGACCATTCCAAGATTCCTTGAGGAGTCCCGTGCGTTCGTCGAAGACGCGCGTATGAGGAGCTCCGAGAAGGCGGCCATTTTCAGAAAGTTGAAGCGTGAGTGGGGAAGAGATGGCTCCTTCCGTTGCTGAATAGGCCTTTTGGGGAGGCCCTCCGGTCAGAACGTGCAGGCCCACCTGCCCGTTCCAGAGCAGAGTGGGAGGCGGAGCGACCGGTGGCGCGGTGGCGGGGCGATTGCAAGAGACGACCAAGAGCGAGAGGGCTAAGACTCCTCCGAGAAGACCGTATTTTTGCTTGTTAAAAGGAATCCAGGTCATTTTGCTGGAATGATCGGTCCGAAACTTGATGCAAGATGGCTACGGGAAAGGATAGAACTCGGCTGTTTCTTAGGATCTGTTTTATTTTGCGGCAGTCCTCGGGGCAAGCCGCCGCACTTTTCGAAAGAAAGAAGGATATGTTTATGAAATTGACGCACAACCGATGGATGAGTAAAGCGAGCCTCGCTTTCGCGGCGTTCGCCGCTTTGGGCCTGAGCGCCAAGTCGGAGGCCGCTCTCGTCTTCAAGTTCGACAACGTGATCTACGGTGACACCCCTTCGGGCAGCTCACCCTGGGCGATGCTGACCATCGACGATTACGCTCCGAACAAGGTCAGCTTCACGTTAAGCCACACGGGCAGCGGATCGCCCAAGCAGTACATCAGCAGTTTGTTATTGAACTCCGAGTTGCTGCCCAAGAAGATGAAGATGATCGAATCGAGCCCGATCATCACCGGCTTCAACTATGGTTCCAACAGCTATAGCGCTCCGTTTGGCAACCGCTTCGACATCAAAGTGAGCTTTGGGACGTCCAGCAAACATAACGGCTACTACCAACTCAACCCGGGCGAGTCGGTCTCTTGGATCTTCGAGGGCAAGAACCTGACGGCGGATCACTTCCTGTCGACCACGAAGAGCGGTTGGTACAACATGATCTACGTCGAAGGAATCCCCGAAGATTGCTACTACGGCTTTTCCAAGGTGACGGGCGATTACTGCCAGCCTCCCACGGAGCAGCCGGTTCCGGAGCCTGCGAGCCTCGCGGCGCTCGGTTTCGGTGCGGCGGCCCTGCTTCGACGCCGACGCGCGAAGAAGGCCTGACGCTTTCTTTCCCAATTCGGGGCGCCTCTCTTGGATTTTCCAAGGGGGGCGCTTTTCTTTAATAGGGGTCTCTGGTAGAAATACCTTGATATATGGCTTGATTCTTGCAATACACTAAGCATTCGTTTAACTAAAATTCAAAGACAATCCCAGATGTCATCCCGGAGAAAAGTAATGAAAAATAAATATCAAACGGTCCTTAGCAAATTGGGGATCGCGGTCGTGGTCGTGTCGCCTACGCTATGGTCGGCGCGCGGTGAAGCGGCGGTTACGTTCAATTTCGATACGATCATCAGCGGAGGGACTCCTTCGGGGACCTCTCCTTGGGCCACGCTTCTGATTGAGAATGCGGGTTCGAATACCGTGAATATGACGCTTAGCCATGTGGCGGACGCGGGCAGCGGGCAATTCTTGAGTCAGCTTCTGCTGAACTTGAATGTCGTGCCCGGCAATTTGGCGATCATCGAGTCGAGCCCCAAAATCGTCGGATTTGCATTCGGAAATAATGCGTTTAACGCACCCGGAAACAACCGTTTCGATCTCGAAGTCTCGTTCGGTACTGCGAACAGGAACGGAGGCATTGAGCGGCTGAAGCCAGGCGAGTCGGTGAGCTGGCAGTTGACCGGGACCGGACTGACGGAAGATTCCTTCCTGGCGACGACGAAGGACGGTTGGTACAACATGATCCACGTTCAGGGCATCCCTGGAAAGGGCAAAGATTCGTCGTCGAAGATCACGGGCGATTATTATTACTGCGAGCCTCCTACGGAGCAGCCGGTTCCGGAGCCTGCGAGCCTTGTGGCGCTCGGTTTGGGCGCGGCGGCCCTGCTTCGACGCCGACGCGCGAAGAAGGCCTGACGGTTCTTTCCCCGTCGGATCGACAACGGCCTCTCGGCTTCTAATCGAGAGGCCGTTGTGTCTTTAGGACAGCCACTTCGCCCGAACGATAAAAAGCCCCACCTCCTTTTGAGAGTGGGGGCTTTCGCGAATGGAGTGAGATGAGACTTAGCGGACGTAATGGATTTTCGGCGACTCGATCTGGTCGAGTAGCATAATGGCGATGACCGGAAGAGGGCGGTCCTTAGCGACTTCGCGCGCTTCGTCGAAGCTCAAGGTTTGGGTTTGCATGCCACCGAGATCGATCCATTCGGCGAATTGGAATGCGGCGTTGGCGGTGCTAAAGCACGCGAGCCCGTGAATCCCTTGATGACAGAAGCAACCGTATCGCCCCGTGGCGGGATGGTGTAGGACATGGACCTCATCCGGAAACGTTTCATCTAACCCTAAAATGGGGTCATCCAGGATTTTGCTTTTCATGTTCTTTGCTCCAAATTACAACACGTTATAAGTGAATGGTAAGCGTTTCTGCGACCGAACCCCACAAAATATCGCTCGTTGCCGGATAATTGCGCTGGAATGCGCTACGACGGCGTCGCCGACTTGGCACGGCCTCGCTTGAGAATTCGATCTAGGTATCGGGTCTCGGGAAGCTTCAATTTAAGCGTGTAAAAGTAATAGGCCCAAAACGCCGCGAGCCCGAGTCCGGCCACTGTCAGAGCCGAGGCGAGGCGGCCGCTGCGCGCCAGATCGCCAATAGGGGTCTGCATCGCCCCCCAAAGTGCGACACCGAGGACCACCGATCCGACCAGGCTGACTCCGCACGTGCGACCCAGGCGCGCCAGGTCCAGCCCCTCTGTCTTTTTCCGAAGGCTGCCGGTCATCACCGCGACCAGAAAAAGCGCGGCCAGCGACCCGGCGAGCGGCATGGCGAGGTACCCGAGCTGGGTTTGGCGCAAGATCAGAATTAACGTCACGAATACCGCGGTCGTCAGAGTGCCTTGAACCACAGGAATGACGTTGCTTTGAAGCGCGAAAAACCCCCGCATGAGAATCGGGTGCATGCACCAGGCGGGGATGCCGATGGCGTAGAGTCGAAGCATGTCCGCCACGCGCTGCGTATCCTGGGGCGTGAACTGACCTCCTTCGTAGAAAGCGCGAACGATCTCGGGGGCCAAAACGATCATCATCGCAGAAAGCGGGATCGTGAGGTAGAGCGCCGTGCCAAGCGTCGAAACGATCTGGGTGCGGTAGAGGTCCATCCTCTTTTGCGCGTAGAACTGGCTGAGGGCGGGGAAGATGCCGATCGCTAGCGCTTGGCCGAACACCCCGAGAGGCGCCTGCATGAGCTTGGTGGCGTAGTCGAGCGAAGCGTTGATGCCGGTCTGGTAGAACGCGCCGAAATACTGCGTGATGAAGGCGTAGACCCCCGGCAGGGAGAGCCCGAGAACGACCGGAAGCATCAAGCGAAAGACTTTCCGCACCCCGGGATGGCGAAAGTCGAAGCTGACGCGAAATTGCGACCCGAGCTTGCGCATCACCCAATAAGGGATGATAAGATTGCCGAGAATGGCGCCTCCGAGAGCGCCCCACGACATGCCGATCACACCGGGAGTAAAGAAGGCTGAGAGCGCGACCGCGCCGAAAATGATACCGAGGTTGTAGATGTTCGGGCCGAGACCGGGGACGGCGAAAACCTGGCGAGCGTACAGAGTGCCGAACATGAGCCCTCCGATGAAAAACGCGTATTGAGCCGGAAGCACGATGCGGCTCATCGTGGTCATCAGTGCCCAGACCTCGGGCTTTTCCGGAGCGATCCATTGAGAGAGCGGTCCGGCGAAAACCCACGCGAAAACGATGAAGCCCAACACCAGCACGGACATCAGCGTTGTGACGACGCTGAATACGTGCCAGGCGTCTTTCTCGCGGTCCGTGTGCAGGTATTCGCTGAAAACCGGAATAAAAGCGGAGCTGAGCGCGCCGCCAGCGATCAGAAAGAAGAGCAGGTCCGGAAGTTGAAAGGATAAGCGGTAGGCATCGGCGTCGATCCCGGCACCGAACTTCCAGGCGATGACCATTTCGCGTACAAGCCCCAAGACGCGGCTGAGGAAGAGGCTGAGCACCATGATCCCGCCAGCGCGAGCGACGTTCGGCAGCTTATCGGAAGCGGACACTAGCGCCCATTAAACCCGATTCGAGTGGCCCTGGGGAAACGGTCTGGAGACCCAATCTAGGCTTTCGGCGTCGGCGAATCGCCACGGAAGGTTGTCTCCTTTGCCGGGAGTCAGGCCGATGCGAGGGCCGGAAACGATCCGATGGACCAAAGCCCCCGGCTCTAAACGGAGGGCGGAGGACTCGGAAAGGAGATCGAGGCCGTTTTGCGCGCCGGTGAGCGCGAAAGCCGCGGCAAGTTTGCCCGGGCCAGAGAGCAGATCGCGCTCGACGCGAGCTTTGGGGCGCCGCATGCCCATCAGTTCTTGACCCTGCACAGGTTTGGCCGCTCGGATCAGGACCGCCGCCGCGAACCCTTCGGCGTGCGCGGTGACGTTGAGCATCCAGTGCACTCCGTAATTGAAGTACACGTAGGCGTGGCCGCTGGGGCCGAACATTACGGCGTTGCGTGGAGTTTTGCCGCGATGCGCGTGGCAGCCCGGATCTCCCTCGGCTCGATAGGCCTCGACTTCCACGATCCGGGCACGGAGCCCCTCCTCGTGGACGAGATCCCACCCGAGCAGCGCTTGAGCGCCCTCCAAAACGTCGCGCTCAAGCGTTCGGCGAAGCTGGGCCGGCTCTAAAGCGTCAACCCTCCGTCGACGGTGAGCGTCTGCCCGGTGATATAGGAAGCCTCTTCAGAAGCGAGGAAAAGCACCGCCGCGGCGATGTCCGCGCCCGTGCCGAGCCGTCCGGCGGGAGCCGACTTCACGACGCGCTCTCGCATCTCCTCCGGCAGTTCGGCGGTCATATCCGATTCGATAAAGCCCGGTGCGATCGCATTGCAGGTGATCCCCCGGCTGCCCAGTTCTTTGGCGACCGACATCGTAAGGCCCACGAGGCCTGCTTTGCTCGCAGCATAGTTCGCTTGACCCGCGCCACCGTGCAGCCCGATGATGCTGGTGACGTTCACGATCCGTCCAAAACGGGCCTTCATCATGGGTCGAGTGACGGCTTTGATCGTATTGAACGCCCCTTTCAGGTTGACGCGATGCACAGCGTCCCAATCGTCCTCGTTCATGCGCATGAGGAGGGTATCGCGGGTGATGCCGGCGTTGTTGACCAGAACCGATGGGGTACCGAAGTCGAGCTCGATTCTCTTAAAGATCTCTTCGACCTGGGCGGCCTCCCCGATATCGCACGCGTACCCTTTGGCATTTTCGCCGATCGCGGACGCGGTTCCGCTCGCGCCGGACTCTTGGGTGGAGATGCAGGCGACGCGCGCGCCCTGGCGGCCGAAAGCCAAAGCGATCTCTTTGCCGATGCCACGGCTGGCTCCGGTGACGACCACGATCTTTTCGTCGAATCTAAGCATGGGGAAGCGCCTCCTGCGCCAAAATTTCCAGCGCCGCCTTTTGGGAGGCCGCGTCTTGAACAGCGAGCGTGCAGGCCTCGGGCGCGATCCTGCGGACGAGACCGCAGAGTACTTCGCCGACGCCGCATTCGATGAACGTCGTGACCCCCGCTTCACGCATGTTTTGGACGGATTCCGTCCAGCGAACGGGGCTTGAGAGTTGTTGCCGCATCAATTGCGGCCATTCGGTTTCAGGCTGGGCGGTAACGTTGGAGTAGACCGAGATCGCCCCCGAGCCGGATTGAAACGTCGCGCGCTGGAGCGCCTCGCCCATCGCGGCGGCGGGCTTTTCCATCAAGGGGCTGTGAAACGCGCCGCTGACGTTCAAAGGCAGGACGCGTTTCGCGCCGGCGGCTTTGGCGGCCTCTCCGGCGGCCTCGACGCCTTCCACGGTTCCGCTGATCACCAATTGGCCGGGACAATTGTCGTTGGCGACGACCGCGCCGGGGATGTCGACGAGCAGGGCTTCGAGCGCTTCGCGGTCGAGGCCGAGTACGGCGGCCATCGTTCCCGGCGCGATCTGGCCGGCTTCGGCCATGAGACGCCCACGGGCTTGAACGAGGCGGGCGCCTTCCTCAAGGCTCAGAAACCCTCCCACCACGAGCGCGGCATACTCGCCGACGCTGTGTCCCGCCGCCGCGCGCAGGGAGGTCCCGAGCGGCTCGAGGAGGCTTCGGTAGGCCGCAACGCCACAGGTGAACAGCGCGAGTTGGGCGTTTTGAGTCTGGCGGAGGGTGGCTTCGTCGGTTTCGAAACAGAGTTGGCGCAAGTCGACTCCCGTCGCTTCGCTGACCGCGTCGAAGGTGGCCGCGGCGGCAGGGAGGGAGGTGGCGAGATCCTGGCCCATGCCCGGCTTTTGAGAGCCTTGGCCGGGGAAAATTACCGCAATCATTTAGGGCACTGTACCCCGGCGCCTTGCGAGCCGGGGCGGATTTCACGCATAATCCTGAAGCGATGAAAACCTCGAACCTTCTTTGACGCCTTTCCGGCGTTTTGTTCTCGGCGAAGAGGCGTAGCCTCCTGCCGATCTCTCTTAAAAGAAGAAGGTTGTCTCCTTGTATTTTGCTCCCTTAAAGATTCCTCACTATCGCAATCTCTGGCTCGGCCAAGCCGTTTCGCAAGCGTGCGACGCGCTGTATATGGTCAGCTTCATGTTTATGGTCAAGAAGCTGACGGGTTCGTCGGCCTTGGTGGGTCTGGTGCTCGCGATCGAGGGGCTGCCCTATCTCTTGGTCAATCCCTTCGTGGGAGTTTTGGCGGACCGGATCGATCGCCGGAAGTTGATGCTCGCTTCGGATCTGCTGAGCGCCTCGATCTTGGTGTGCTTTGCCGTCGCGCTGATCTTCCTCGGAGCGAATCCGCCTTTCGCGTTGATCGCGCTGACCGCGGGGCTGCTTTCGACTTCTCGCACGGTGTTTTTGCCGACGAAGAATGCGGCGATTCCCATGTTGGTGCCTCGGGAATCGGTGCTCCAAGCGAACGCGTTGAGCCTGGTGACGCAAAACTATATGCAGGTCGCGGGGCTCATCTTCGCGATGACTGTGCTCGCGGCGCTCTACCGCCAGTCCCCGGCGCAGTTCTTCGTCGGGGTCGCGCTGATCAACGCCGCGGGCTTTCTCTGGTCGGCGATGTTCATCGCGCGATTGCCGAAGCTTTTGCCCGATCGGGAGAGCCTGAGTACCGTGCGTCCGCTCGCGGACCTGATGGGCGGCATTCGCTACATCCGCGGCCATGCGGGGCTGGGGGCTCTGGTCGTGTTGCAGATGCTGATGACCTTGATGATCTCGCCCTTCTACGTGGTGTATCTCGAGGCGAACGACGTGCGGTTCGGCGGATACCCCGTGACCCTGATGTTGTTCGAGGCGACTTTCTTCTTCGGCATGATCGTGGGCAACTATGTCGTAACCCGGCTGCAAGTGCGGCGCGCGGGGCTGGGATTCGTCGGGGGGCTGTGCGTCACGGGACTGTGCGTCGCGGCGCTCGCGTGGTCCTACTCCGCACCCCTTTTCGTGTTATGGAACTTGATTGCGGGGCTCGCTGTGCCGTTTGCGCAGATTCCGGTTAGCGCCTATCTTCAAACGGAGGTTCCCGACGCGTTCCGGGGGCGCGTGAACGCGGTCTATCTGATGTCCGCGATGGGGATCGCGCCGCTCGGGATGATGCTGGGTGGACTGACGATCGAGTGGGTGGGGCTTTTCCGCGCCTTTTTGATCATGGGGTTCGGAATGGTGACGGTCTCGCTGATCGGACTGGCCAACGGCGCGTTTCGGCGACTGCGGATCGAGTTCGGCGCTCAGAGCGAAGCGGAAGCGCCGAGCGCCTCGGAGGCGCGCCAGCAAGCGACCGCGTGTCCTTCTTCGACGGCGTCGAGCGACGGGGCCTGATCGCAAATCTCGATGCGATAGGGGCATCGAGGCGTGAAGGGGCAGCCTGGGGGGAGGTGCGCGAAATCGGGCGGTTGGCCTTCGATCGCTTGCAATCTTTCGCGTCCGGGCATCGGCAGCGCGCCCAAGAGAGCGCGCGTATAGGGATGCCCTGGGGCATGGAGCACCTGCTCGGCGGAGCCGGATTCTACGATCCGTCCGGCATAGAAGACGGCGACTCGCGAGGCCAGAGCCCCGATAACGCCCACGTCGTGGGAGATCAAGAGCACCGCGGTGTTCTCGGTCTCTTTAAGTTCCTGGATCAACCGAAGGATGCTCGCTTGAAGTGTAACGTCGAGCGCAGTGGTCGGCTCGTCCGCGATCAGCACCTTGGGTCGGCAGGCGAAGGCCATGGCGAGGACGACCCGCTGGCGCTGCCCGCCGCTCATCTGGTGAGGATATTTCCGCGCCGAGGCTTCCGGGGACGGTATCCCGACGCGCCGCAGCATGTCGACGGCACGTCGCCTCGCTTCCGCGCGCCCCGCGGCTTGGTGAAGCCAGATCGCCTCGGCGATCTGCTCGCCGACGCGCATCGTCGGATTGAGCGCGGTGAAAGGGTCTTGCATAACCAGCGCGATCTGCGCGCCCCGGATATCGCGCATGCGTTTTTCGGGGAGCGTCAGTAACTCGGTCCCTTCGAATCGGATGGAACCTTGGACGCTCGCCTGGGTGGGCAGCATGCGAAGAATGGCCTGCCCGGTCATCGATTTGCCGCATCCCGATTCGCCCACGACGCCCAGCGTCTGGCCAGGCATCAACTCAAGGTCGACGCCGTGCAGGATCTGCAGGGGGCCGACGCTTACCCGAAGCCCTTGAACTTGAAGAATCGGTGTCATGCGGCTGAGAGCGGGCCTCGGGAGTTCCGAGGCCCGCTGAAGATCGCTACGCTTTGAGTAGGGAAGGGAGTTTCTCGCGAACGCGCTTGAACGCCTGAAGAGCGAACTCCAGATCTTCTCGCGTGTGAGCGGCGGAGGGCATCGTTCGAATTCGTGCTTTCCCGAGGGCGACCGTCGGATAGGCGATCGACAGGGCATAGACCCCTTCTTCCCAGAGCAGCCGCTCCATCTCCTGCGCGTCCTTTTCGTCGCCGACATAGACCGGGGTGATTGGGGTTTCGCTTCCCATCGTATCGAAACCCGCTTCGGCGAGCTGCTCTTTCCACCAGCGGGTGTTCTCCCAAAGCTGGCGCATCGGTTCCGGATCGGTCTGCATCACGTCGATCGCCGCGATCAAGGCGGCGGCGACCACGGGCGGATGCGCAGTGGAGAACAGGTAGGGCCGACCGCGGTTGATCAGCCAATCTTTGAGCTTGGCAGAACCCGCGATGTAGCCTCCGACGACGCCGAGCGCCTTCGAGAGCGTGCCGAGCTGGATGTCCACCCGGCCGTAAAGATCGAAGTGAGAGGTGGTGCCCGCGCCGTTCTTGCCTAGCACGCCGCTGGCGTGCGCGTCGTCGACCATGACGAAGGCATCGTATCTTTCGGCCAGCTCCACGATCTCGGGCAGGGGCGCGATGTCGCCGTCCATGCTGAACACGCCGTCCGTGATGATCATCCGCTTCTCGAACGCTTGCGCTCCTTTCAGGATCGTCTCGAGATGCTCCATGTCTTTGTGGCGGAAAACGTACCCGTCGGACTTCTTATACTTGGCGGGGCTGAGGCGCACGCCGTCGATGATCGATGCGTGATTCAATTCGTCCGAGATCACGACGTCCTTCGGCGTCAGCACCGCCGGGATGCAGCCGCTGTTTGCCGTGAAGCCGCCTGTGAACACAAGCACGGCCTCTACGTTCTTAAACGATGCCAGCTTCGCCTCCAGCTCTTCGTGGACGCTCATCGTGCCCCCGATCCAGCGCACCGCGCCCGCGCCGACGCCCCAGCGCTCGATCGCCTCAAGCGCCGCTTGGCGGACCCTCGGATGATTGGCCAAACCCAGATAGTTGTTGCTGGAGAGGTTGACCACCTCTTTCCCGTTCATGCGGACCCGCCCTCCCGCGGGCGTCTCCAGAATCTTGGGCACTTTATAGAGGTTTTTGGCTTGGAGCTCTTCGATCTGCGCGCCGAGCCAGCTTTGGAGCGTCTGATTCATCGCCTTCATTATGCGCGATCGAGCCCGGCTTCGACGACCAGTGTCACCGGCCCGTCGTTGATCAGTTCGACCTGCATGTCCGCGCCGAAAACGCCCGTTTCGACGGAGTGCCCGAGCTCTCGCAAGCGCTCGACGAAAGCCTCGAAGAGCGCTTGGCCCTCGTCGTAGGGCGCGGCGGCGACGAAGCTCGGGCGGCGGCTTTTGGAGGCGTCGCCGCAAACGGTGAAGTTCGAGACCGCGAGAAGCGTGGGGAACTCGCTAGGGGGTAGATCCGCCAGCCCGAGGTTCATCTTGCCCGACGCGTCGTTGAAGAGGCGAAGCCCGGCGACCTTTTCGGCTTGCTTTCGAGCGAGTTCGATCGTATCGCTCCGTCCCGCGCCGACCAATAGAAGCAGACCGTGCCCGCACGAGCCGACCTGGCGGCCTTCGACGCGGACTTCGGCGCGTCGGACGCGCTGCACGACGATCCTCATCGAGACGCGGACCGCCCGAACATGCGGAGGATCGAAAGGACGTCGGAGTAGTTCGAGATCTTGTTCATCACCTGTTGAAGGTGCTTGGTATCTGTGACGTCGATGGTGATCTCGATTTCGGCGGTATGGTTGGGCAGCGTGCGCACCCGTGCGGCCGAAACGTTGGTTTTGGATTCCCCAAAGATCGTGGAGATGTCCATAAGCAACCCTTGGCGGTTGACGCAGACGATTTTCATCATGACGCCATAGAGGCTGCCGTCCGGGGTCCAGGTGTAGTGCAACAGCCGTTCGGCCTCGGCTTCGTTGTTCATGAACTGGATCGCGTTGGGGCAAACCTTGCGGTGCAGCATGATGCCTCGCCCGCGGGTGACGTAGCCCACCACGTCGTCTCCTGGGATCGGAGCGCAGCATTTAGCCCGGTGCACCAGGATCGATTCCATGCCCGCGCCAGAAAGCTGGAGCTTGCCCTCGCGGGTTCGGGAGATCTGGATGGAGGGCGGAGCCTCTTCTTGAACGGTGCCGCGTAGACGACCGATGAGGCTCTGCACCGAAAGCAGGCCCTGCCCGACTTTGGCGAAGACGTCGATCGCGGTCTCGGCCCCGTCGATCCCCTCGACGATCGCGAGAATTTTCTCCTCGCCCAGATACTCCTTGGGATCAAGCCCGCTGGCTCGTAGCTCGCGCTCCACGGCCTCGCGGCCGCGCGAAGCGTCCTCGTGTTTGGTGAGCTTGCGGAAATGGGTGCGGAGCTTGCTGCGGGTATGGGCGGAGCGGACGAACTCCAGCCAGTCTAAGCTCGGTTGCGCGTTCGCGCGGGAGACGATCTCGACGACGTCGCCGTTGTTGAGCCGAGTGCTCAAGGGGACGAGCTGTCCGTTGACCTTGGAGCCTACGGTGTGCATTCCGAGCTCGGTGTGGACGCGGAACGCGAAATCGACGGGCGTCGAGTCTTTCGGCAGGTCGATGACCTCTCCTTTGGGAGTGAACACGAACACCTGCTCGGCGAAGAGGTCGGTCGAGAGCGAGCGAAGGAAGTCGCTGCTCATGCGGGCGTCACTGGACCAATCGAAGAGCTGCTGCCGAAGCTGGCCGAGCCGTCCGGTCTCGTCGGGCGAGTATTTGCCCTCTTTATAGGTCCAATGCGCCGCGATGCCGTGCTCGGCGACCTCGTGCATATGGACGGTGCGGATCTGAATCTCGAGGGGTTCGCCGTTTGGTCCGACGACCTTGGTATGTAGCGATTGATAGCCGTTCGGCTTGGGCTTGGCGATGTAGTCGTAAAAAAGGCCCGGGATCGGAACGAACAACTCGTGCACCAGCCCCAGCACGATATAGCATTCCGAGACCTCGCGCACGATGATACGCACGGCGAGCAGGTCGTAGATCTCCTCGAACTCGAGCTTTTGTTTGACCATCTTATTGAAGATGGAATAGAGGTGCTTCGGGCGGCCGCTGATCTCGACGGCCTTCAGCCCTTTATGCTCGAAATGGGTTTTGATCTTGAGGATGACGCCGCTCAGATCGCTCTCACGATCGCGACGGGTCCGTGCGACGAGCTCGCTGACCTGTTGAAACTCTTTGGGATGCAGATGCTTGAACGCAAGGTCTTCGAGCTCCCACTTGATCTGCCAGATGCCCAACCGGGCGGCGAGCGGGGCGTAGACGTCCAGCGTTTCGTTGGCGATCCGGCTTCGCTTGGCGGGCGGGAGGGTGTCCAGCGTCTGCATGTTATGCAGCCGATCGGCGAGCTTGATGACCATCACCCGAAAGTCTTTGGCCATCGCCAGAAGCATCTTTCGAAGCGTTTCGGCGGTGCGGTGCGTTTCGGCCACACGACGCTGACGGTCCGTCAGCTCTTGCTGGGGCATGAATTTGAGCTTCGTGACCCCCTCGACCAGTTCCCGGACCTCCGCGCCGAACACCTCTTCGATCTCTTCGGCGGTGAGTTCGGTGTCTTCGAGAGTGTCGTGGAGCAGCGCGGCGACCAGCGTGTCGTCGTCCATGTGCAAGTCCGTCAGGATGGCCGCGACGGCCAACGGATGCATGATGTACGGCTCGCCCGAACTCCGAGACTGGCCGCTGTGCGCGTGCTCGGCGATGTAATAGGCGTAGCGGATGCGGTCGAGATTGGCTTCGGGACGGGATTCTTTGATCCGTTGCAGCAGTTCGTGAACCTCTTCGGGCTCTTCCCAATCGTGGCTGATCTCAAACGTGGCGGGGACGGACATAGGACGATTTTTCGATGCGGCGCGAAGGCTTTTTGAGTATATCGTACGCCTCGAAATCGAAACGCCGCCCGACCTCTTGTACGAAAGGGATTTATGGTCACTTTTTGTCTACGTTCGCGGTAGAATTCGAAGGGAAGATGCAGGACAAGATCGTCGTCGTCGGGGCACGGGAGAACAACCTTAAAAATGTGACGGTGGAGATCCCCCGGGACAAGCTCGTCGTCATAACGGGGCTTAGCGGATCGGGCAAGTCGTCGCTCGCGTTCGAAACGATCTACGCCGAAGGGCAGCGGCGTTATGTGGAGTCGCTCTCGGCCTATGCGCGGCAGTTTCTCGGGCAAATGGATAAGCCCGACGTCGATCATATCGACGGGCTTTCGCCCGCGGTCTCGATCGATCAGAAGAGCGCTAGCCGCAATCCGCGCTCGACGGTGGGCACGGTGACGGAGATCTACGACTATCTGCGCATCCTCTTCGCGCGCGCCGGGGTCCCATACTGCCCGAACGGGCATGGGCCGATCGAACGCCAATCCACCGATCAGATCGTCGATGCGGCCAAGGCACTGCCTCTCGGGACGAAGCTTCAGATTCTCTCGCCCGTGGTTCGCGGGCGAAAGGGCGAGTACAAGTCGGTCTTCGAGGAGATCGCGAGTTCGGGCTATGTGCGCGTCCGCGTGGACGGAACCATGTACGAAGTGACCGACGACATTCCGATGGATCGCTATAAGCAGCACACCATCGAGGTCGTGGTAGATCGCCTTGTCGTGAAAGAGGGGCTCGAAAGACGCCTTTCCGATTCGATCGAGGCCGCTTTGAAGATGGGGAAGGGGACAGTGGCCTTGAGCTACGAGCCACCCGTTTCGGAAGAGGAAAAGGGGACGAAGAAAAAAAAGGCGACCGGCCCGGTCGATCTGCTTTTCAGCGAGAGCTACTCTTGCGCGGAGTGCGGGTTTTCAATGCCGGAACTCGAGCCTCGGATGTTTTCGTTCAACTCGCCTTACGGCGCGTGTCCCGAATGCACCGGATTGGGCACCAAGACGGAGTTCGATCCGCTGCTCATCTGCCCCGATCCGCGCAAACGCTTGCGGGACGAGGCGATCCTCCCGTTCCTTTATAAGTCCGGCGAAGCGAAAGAGTGGTGGCCGGAGATGCTTGACGCGGTGGGAGACGCCTGCGGTTTCGATTCGGAAGCGCCGGTGGAATCGCTGAGCGAGGAGCAGCTGGAGGTAGTGTGGCGGGGGCTCGAAGCGCCGATCTCCGTTCGGATGAAGCACGGGCGAAGCACACGCACGTTTACGACTCAGTGGCTTGGGGTGCTCGCCGCGCTGAAAAAACGCTACGAGCAGACGGAAAGCGAATGGGTGAAAAAAGACCTGGAGCAGTACATGAGCACACGCGCCTGCCCGGTGTGTCAGGGGCGACGTCTGAAGCCCGAATCGTTGGCGGTGCAGGTGGCCGGGTGCGACGTCTCGGAGGTCACCTCGATGGACGTCGAGCGGTGCCTCGAGTATTTTCAGTCCCTGCCGGATAAGCTCAATGCTCGGCAGCGCATGATCGGCGAACGGGCCGTTAAAGAGGTCACGGAGCGGTTGCGGTTTTTGCTGGATGTCGGGCTTGGCTATCTGACCTTGGATCGAAACGCTCGCACCCTCGCGGGAGGGGAAGCGCAACGCATCCGGTTGGCAACCCAGATCGGCAGCGGATTGATGGGCTGTCTTTATATTCTGGATGAGCCTTCGATTGGACTTCACCAGCGCGACAATCAAAAGCTGATCGAAACGCTGATTCGGCTGAGGGACCTTGGCAATACGGTGATCGTGGTCGAACACGACGAGGAGACGATGTTGGCCGCGGATTGGCTGATCGATCTCGGTCCGGGCGCGGGTGAGCATGGCGGACAGGTCGTTAACCAAGGAGCGCTCAAGGAGTTCCTGAAGCGCGATTCGCCGACCTCGCGCTACTTGAACCGAAGCGACTCGATCGCAGTGCCGTCTGTCCGCCGTTCGCCTCGCAAGCCCTGCCCTTTGGAGCTTTCTTAGGACTCAAATTTTGGGGGGAACCTCCGTGGACCCGGGTTCGAATCTCCGGGTATGATAATGCTCGCTTGGGGATATAGCTCAGCTGGGAGAGCGCTTCCATGGCATGGAAGAGGTCAGGGGTTCGAGCCCCCTTATCTCCACCAAGTTCAATTGAACCTAAATCCTGCCTTGAAAAACCGAAACAAGGCAGGTTCAAACCGAAAAATCTGTGGCAGAATCAGTGGCAGGGATTTTGCCTTGAACCTACGCTCCATCTGACTAAGCTGCTATCTCGGGCTCGTTCCAAAGCGCGTCGGTCCGCTCATTTTATGTAATCTCGGTTAGATCGTTCCAGCCGATTAGCCTCGATACAGATTCTCGTAGCGTGGAGAAAGAGGAGCCGCCGACCATGTCCACCCGCGTGCAGTCTTGAGGGCAGGTTGCCGCCTTAAGTGCGGCTCTGAGCTTGAGAATTTAAAGAGACATGCTCTTTGCTGTGATGTGTTATAATAAGTGAGAGTTAAGGTTTCTTTCCAAGGAGGTCTCACCGCGATGATAGTCACAACGGCTTTGGCAGTCGGCGCTTCGAGCGCTACCGCCTCATTTCAGCCTCCCTTCCAAGTGAAGGATGCCGAGATGCCCATCTCAGTGGACGTGTGCCACGCAGCCCCCCTCTATGTGGATTACGACGGCGACGGCAAGAAGGAACTGCTCGTCGGCCAGTTCGGCGAGGGCAAAGTTCGCATCTACCGAAATGAGGGGACGAACAAGGCTCCCAAGTTCAAAGGTTTCGCCTGGTTCCAAGCCGGAGGCGCGGTCGCTTCCGTCCCTGCGGGTTGATGCGTCGGGTTCACGCCACAGTTTGTGGATTTGGACGGCGACGGGGTCAAGGACATTATTACGGGCAGCTATACGGGAGACACTTACTTCTTCCGTAACGAGGGGCATGGCAAGTACGCGAAAGCCCAGATCATCAAGTCAAAGAGCGGTGAGAACCTGCGTTACGGCGGAATGTCGACTACGGGCGCGGGAGATTGGAACGGCGACGGAAAGGTCGATCTGATCATTCAAGGGGGCAACAAGTTCGTGTTCGTGCCGGGAACCGGCAAACTCGCGTTCGGCGATCCGGTACCGATCCTAATCGGTGGGAAGCAGCTTGAGCTTCACGACGGGGTAGCTCACGCGGTCGATTGGAATCAGGACGGCAAGCTGGACATCGTGACGGGCGACTTCGACGGCCGAATTGCGTACTATCCCTTGATCGGGGTGGAGCAGGGTGTGCCTCAATTCGGGGAAGCCGTGACGCTCGTGGAGGCGTTACCGAAGGAAGAGAAAAACTATATCTTTGAGTTCGAATATGAGAATCAGAAGAAGCATTTGCTGAAGAACGGCCGTTCCGGCAACCGTGCGAAGGTCACGGTGGCCGACTGGAACGACGACGGCAAGTTGGACCTTTTAGTGGGTGATCTGCTTGTGTGCAAAGCTCCTGAGCGAATGTTAACCCAGGCGGACCTTGAGCAGAAGAAGCAATTGGAGAAGCAACGTGCGGAAGCTCAAGAGAAATTCGATGAGTACAACAAATATCTCGAAGCAAAGACATATGAGGCGCTGGGAGTTACGGATCCAACGAAGATGACTAAGGAGCAGCGAGACTTGGCTATGAAGAGGTTTCAGGATTCTGAGTATAAGCGCCTTTTAACCTGCCTTGTGGAACTCGGTATGCAGGTTGGACGCTATATCGATCCGCCGCGACGCTACGGATTCGTGTGGGTGTACCTCCAAAAGTAGTTCGATTCAGACTGAGCGGAGATTTAACCCTGGATGTGACGTGTCTGCCTTCATAGACGTATCCTAGGCGTCTGGATTCCCAGGCGCCTTCTCGTGTCGAGGATCGCGAGGAATGAAATATTTTGCCCGCGACGTCTTCCATCGCTACGATCGCGGCTTGTGCCGCGCAACCGGAGCGGACTGGGTCGGTGACTCCCCCAAAACGAGAGCGCAAAATCACGTGGAGCCCACAGGCCGCAAGAGCGCAGTCCCAATCGAGGGAAAGGGTGACAGATGAAAACTATCTCGATGAGCAGAACGATAAGCACTGCGAAGATCCGCGTTCGCTAGAGAGTGGATATTTCTCTGCAAGCAGTAGCAGAAAACGTAAATAAAAGCCGTGTTAATTCACTGAGCGCACAGTTTTAATATGTAAAACCTATGGGACTTCTTTGTTGGTTAAATCAAATCTAATTTCCTGAAGCTTATTCTTGTTCAAGGTGTATGTTGCTTTATAAACGCAGGTATTATTTTCTGCGCCTGTCCAGATGTATTTCATTGCACAGAGCCCTTTAGTAAATAAGATTTCAGAAGGCTCTCCCAATGAACTTGTTATTTCTTTTCTTGTATAACCAATTTTCACCCCTTTACTAGTAACTAAACTAATTTTTGAAGAAACAATTGGACGATTAAATTTTTCACCGAAACCTTCATTAACGACAAAACACCTCGATTTAGTCAATGTAATTCTGATGTCGAGCCCATCAAAGTCTCCACCTCTCACTAAGTAATAGTCATTTCTAGAATCATATTTAGCAAAAGGTGTGGACTTGCTAAGATTAATATTTCCTAAGGTGTAATCCACAAACTTAGGCATAGGTAGAGTTTGATTGTTTGCATGCGTGCATAAAAAAACCAGAATGCTTGAGATTATCATCTGTAACTCCTATTCATCAGATTCGGCTTGTATTTTGTGCAGTATTCATTAAACAGTGCCTTGCTTGTTCGGATAGTTTTTTCACGAATATCCGACTTTCTTGATTGTCAGGCATTGTGATGCTATGATTATCTATAAAGGATATCTTGTGAATGGATTTAGATGCCATATCTTTAATGGGGCCAGATGAATTCAATTTAATCACATCATTTAGTGAATATATTTTGCATTTTAATTTGGAGTAGACAATTATCTTGTTGGAAGTTAGGATATAGAGATCGCTGCCAGGGTATGAGATGCTGTAAAATATCAAGGCAACGAAAAAGCAGAAACTCAAAACTCCAAGCGTCAGATATATTTGTGTTATTTGAATATGATTTAAATGGCTGCCTACTAACAGGATCGTAGTTATAAGAAAAATCCAAAAAAATGCAATGCGGAAATTGTGATTGTCAGTTCTGGCAGAGTAATGAGCAATTGCATCTCTGGGCATGTATGGATTATTTGCTGCATTTTCTTTTATATCGTAATCTAGAAGCTCGGAGAGGGTGAAGATCAACTCCCGCCCTCCCCCTTCCTGATCAATGTTCAACACTCTTCTATTTATAAAATAGATGCTATACAATGTTGAACTCAAAAAGGGTGGATTCCCACTGCTGAGTTTAGCACCTATGTGGCTAATGTCAGCTAAGGAATAACTAACGTGCTTCTTTTTGGAGAAGTGTTCTAGAGTGTCTGGCGTTAAAATATAGATATCATTACGCAAAAATGGTAAATGTGTATAGATTGCAATGAGAGTAAATATAAACAAGAGAAACATGCCCGACACTGTCGAGGTTGCGTTGAAATACTGATCTCGAATAATGAAGATGATGCCAATATACAAAAATGCAAAAATTATCAATGATATTAGAATTTCAATTGTTGATCTGACATTGCGGACTCGATATTCGGCAATAATTTCTAAATTTGAAAATGCCCGATCTGGATCGCGATCCATGTCTCATTGTACCCTGCGTTGTGAGGGTGCTATCAGTGATTTTATTGAAGAACAATAGTTGATGAAGGGTGTGTTTTTAGGCTTATGTTCTTTTAGATTGGGTCTGAATGGCTTTGATGTTTTCTAGTGAATTAGGCCCGTCGGCCAGCCTGATTTTCTAATAGAGGAGCGAGTTCCTGAAACGTCAGTTAAAATGGGGTATGGAGCAATTGAACTCCCAGGCCTCACCCCGCAAGCGGCTTCCTCTCCATACAAAGATTCTTCTGGGTCTTGTTCTCGGCGGTCTGATTGGCCTTTTGGCTCAATTCATTCTTCCGGGTGGTAGTTCACATCCGGCACTCAGGTTTTTTGTCGATGTGGTGGCGACCCCGGTGGGGGGCATTTTTCTCACGATGATCTTTATGATCGTCGTTCCTCTTCTTTTTTCCGCCCTGGCGTTGGGAGTCGCGGAGATCGGCGATGCAGTTCGGGTGGGACGGGTGGGGATCAAGTCTCTGGCGCTCACCGTGGTGCTCAGCGGGATTGCGGTTGTGCTCGCTTTGGTGGCCGTGAATTTGGTTCAGCCCGGAGCGGGGATTTCAGAGGAAAAGCGTGCGCAGTTGATCGGGGCGGTCGATCGTTCCGAGGCCGAGCATCGGGCAAAAGCCGAATCTCTGGCCCAGGTCGATCCTCCCGTTTTGGGGCTTGTGCCCAAAAACCCGCTTCTGGAGGCGAGCCGCGCTTTTTCCGGGGGCTTGCTACCTTTCATGTTTTTCGCCCTTGTATTCGGTCTTGCGATGGCGGGCGTGCCTTCCGAAAAGTCGCAGCCGGTCAAAGCATTCCTGGAGGGGCTTTTCGCGATCAGCCTCCGAGTGATTGAGATGGCAATGAAGCTTGCTCCGATCGGGGTGTTTGCGCTAACGTTCAAGACGGGCGCGATTTTGGGGCTCGACGCGTTCATCGCGCTGGGGAAGTATGCGCTCTTGGTGCTGTTCGTGCTGGCGTTGCACCAATACGGAGTCTATAGCTTGGTGCTTCGTTTTGTGGCAAAGCGGAGCCCATTACAGTTTTTTCGGGCGATCCGTACCGTTCAACTCACCGCGTTCGCGACCAGTTCGTCGAACGCCACATTGCCGACGGCGCTTCGCGCCTCGGAGGAGGAGTTGGGGCTTCCGAGAGACATCGGTAGTTTCGTCTTGACCGTCGGTGCGACCGCGAATCAGAACGGAACGGCGCTCTTCGAGGGGATCACCATCCTGTTTCTCGCACAGTTTATGGGGGTGGAGCTTGCCTTGAGCCAGCAACTTCAGGTGCTGTTCCTCGCGATTCTCGCAGGGATCGGGACGGCGGGGGTACCGGGTGGAGCGTGGCCGATGATCGCTTCGATCCTCTCGCGATTCGGGATCGGGGCGGAAAGCATCGGGCTTGTGTTAGGGATCGACCGGCTGCTCGATATGAGCCGCACCGTCTTGAATGTGACGGGCGATATGGTGATTGCCACGTGTGTGACGCGCTGGGAGGGGCGAGAGGCGGAGCCCCCGCAGAGCGTGTTGGGTTAACGGCGCGAAGAGGGTGAGTTAGGGAGGCGATAGGACTCGACCTCGACATAAATGAACTTCGCCGGAGGATCGTTCGAGGTACGGAGAGCGGTCAGTCGAATGATGCCGAGTCCTTCGAGTGTGAGGCAATCGCCTGCTTTGAGAGGCACCTGGTTTTCGCCGTTTTGCAATTCGATGTGCCCTTCAAGGCAATAAAAATAAAGGAAAAGTCCCTCGGCGCCGCTTTCGATCGTGTGATATAGTTCGACGACGCTAGAGCCGGCGTTGCCGAGGCGAAGCCGTTCCGACTCTTACGCTTCGTATCAGTTTCACGGCTTCGTCTGGGTGCATTTGAGAAAATAGGAAGGCGTTTGGCGCATGCTAAGGCATGGGATCAGGATGTCCCACTGCTAAGAGGTTATCCGAAGCCGAAATGGTCTGCTTTGCGCGAAGCTCCAAGATGCGGCGGCTGAATGGTCGTGTGCGATTGAGGGGAGCTAAGGGCGGGGATCGTCACTGGGCGCGCTAGACCGGGAGGTCCGACCATAAGTGCGACCTCCTTCATATGTAAGGACCGAGTTGGATTGGTTCGAACGGGTGGCGCTCGGACGAACGATTGCTCCCTCGAGGATAAGAAGTTCTGCTGTGGAACGAGATCGTCGCTCACGAAGGCCCAAAGTGCCGTACGAGCCCACTTGGTATCTTGAGCTCTATGTCTGATGTCGCTGTTCGGACGCTGGGAGAGAACAACATTAGATGCTTGTTCGATGCTTTAGTAGATGGCTCAAGCGGATAATCTTACTTATTGGGCAATGCTCTTCTTTTGAATCAGGTCGCAGGGCGCAAGGGCCGAGACAAAAGATTAATCTGGACCGAAAAAGCGAGATAATCTGGGACAAGCTTGCGAAGCTCTACGATGATAAGCTCTCAGGGGAGTTTATTCTAGCCTCTACCACAACCTTGAGAGATCGCTACGAAACCGATCTTTCCAATGTGACGGCCAAACTGAGCGCCATGGATCGCGCAAGAGCCGATTTTTACGACAAAGGAGAGCGACTCTTAGAACTGGCATCGAACGCCCATTTTAAGTTCAAAAAGGCACTCCCAGAAGAGCGCAGAGAACTGCATTTTTGACGGAAATTCCGTCGCCGTAAAACTCAAAGAACCCCTTCGATTTGGTGCTATCGTAGCCCGAAAGGAGAGAATGGAACACTCGGGAAGGGACTCTAAAACTGGGATTTATGTAGATTGGTCGGGATGGGCAGATTCGAACTGCCGACCTCTCCCACCCGAAAGGAGCGCTCTACCAAGCTGAGCCACATCCCGACACCCTAAGAATGTACCTCAGCTAGGAGGTGCATTGCGAAAAATTCTTGAGCCTCGGGGCCTAAGACACTTTTGAGAGTTCGCTTTTCAGAAGGTTAATCGAGTCGATGTTCTCTGGGTCGACCCCATTCAAGACGGAGAGGTACAGCGACACGAAATCTCCGTAGTAGGTGAGCGTCAGCATTTTGGACAAAAGGTCGTCACCGATCGCAGGCACATGATAGGTTTCGGCTTTGCCCTCGACCAGCCGCTCAGTGACCTCGGCCCGCTTGGCCATTTTGGCGGAAACCATCTCGTCGCCCAGCATGACGAGCGACCAGCGCGCGACGTTTTGCTTCGTGGCCCCCACCCACCCGAGAATCTCGTTATGGTTGAGTTCGGGGAAGGTGTGCCAGAACGCCATCATCTTTGCGTTTTCGTTGATCTGGGCCTTCCAGCGATAGGCCGAGGCGCCTTGATAGTGTCCGATGCCATACAGGATCGGAAGGGTCCCCTGAAGCTTTTCGGCAAGCTGCTTTGTCGGGTTGGAGCTCGCTGGGACGTCGACAGTCCAGGCCGCAGTGCATGTCTCGAGCAGACGGAA
Organism: bacterium; assembly: GCA_037189405.1. GTDB lineage: Bacteria > Armatimonadota > Fimbriimonadia > Fimbriimonadales > Fimbriimonadaceae > JBBCJD01. The sequence goes on along the minus strand of JBBCJD010000001.1, from coordinate 246,732 downwards.
AGCGGTTTCATAGTCAGGCGTCGGCAGGAGTTTGAGCCGTTCGCAGACACACAACGCGGGAATAAATAGATAGCCGAGGGCCGTGCGGGGGGGCTGTCCGCCGGGAATCTGTATAACGGGAAATCCGTCTGCTCGGGCGAGCTCGGCGAGCCGTCCTCCGCTGGTGATGGCGATGATTCTGGCTCCGACGGACTTTGCGAGTTCATAACTTGCGAGCGTTTCCTCGGTTTGGCCCGAATAGCTCGCGCAGAGGACCAGATCGCCCAACCCGACGTAGTGGGGAAGAGTGTAGTCTCGGTTTACGAGGAAGGGAACCCCGGCTTGTTCTTCGAACATCGCCCGAACGAAATCGCCTCCGGCCGCGGACCCGCCCATGCCGGAAAGAACGACCACGCGCGGCGGTTGTTGGAGTAGAGGAAGCTCGACCTCTTGAGCGAGGCGGAGCGCCTCCCGACACTGGTCCGGGAAACGGTCCGTCAGGGGGAACATCCCCTTTGGGTCGAGCTTTTCGATGCCGGAGCGATCGTCGAGCGGGTTCATGTTTGGCCTTCTTATTCGTCGGCGAAGGGATCGTATTCGGCTTCGCTGGGAGCTACGTCGGCGCGGACACCTTGAGCGACGGGCATCGGCTGCTGGCCGCCTCCCATCGCATCGTCTTTCGGTCGATCGAGCCCTTGCACGCTATCTGCGACGATTTCGACGACCTCGCGGTTCTGGCCGTCGCTGGTAGTGTATTTACGGGACTGCAGCCGTCCTTCCAGGGCGACCAAACGCCCCTTGTGCAGGTAGTTCGAAACGTAGTCCGCGGTCTGGGACCAGCACACCACGCGGAAAAAGTCGGCATCCGGGCTGCCGTCTTGCGGCTTGAAGCGCTTGGTCACGGCGATCTGGAAATCGCAGACGCTTTTTCCGGTGTTCGTGGTGCGAAGCTCCGGATCGTGGGTGAGGCGGCCGACTAAAACCACGCGATTGATCACTGTTTATTCCCCTTGCTTATAAATTCGGTGACGGATGATATCGTCGGAAATGTGCATCTGGCGGTTGAGCTCTTGAGGCAAATTGCCTTCGCACTCGAACTCCATGAGCACATAATTGCCCTCTTTATAATGGTCGATCGGGTAGGCGAACTTGCGCTTATCCCACTTTTCGGCTTTGGCGACCGCGCCGCCGCGATCTTCGACGACCTTTTTGAATTTCTCGGCGATCTTCTTGACGTCCTCGTCGTTGAACTCGGGCTTAACGATATAAAATGCTTCGTACTTACGGTTGTTCATGCATGCTCCCTATGGGCAGTGGGCTGGCTCCGGGGAAGCCCGCGGAGCAGAGAGCCTTTCGGCCACTCGGGAGCATACCCGTTTCCTTCCCGGCGGTACACTGCCGAAGAATCGTCTTTCGCCGGGGCGAACTTTCTTCCCGGGGAATGGCGTTAAAGTTTCCTGATAAGAGACGATGAAGCTGCGCTCCTCTACAAAGATCGGCATTGGGTTTGTGGTTCTTGCGGCCTCGGCCTACGGCGGATACCGCGCTTACACCGGGATGCGGATTCGGGACTTCGTGCCCGAGCCGATCCGTCCGGGCGCCGTCAACTTGATCGGGATCACGTCGAAGAGCTATCGCATCGTCGTGCAGAACCAGATCGCGCACGTGATGCAAGGAAGCGGAGGCGATCTGGAGGCTCCCGACCACGACGCGCCCCAGAGCGACGAGCAAAAGCGCCGTATCCCTATGCGAGAGTTGATGCAGGTGCTCCAGGGTGACGAAGAGGCGCTCGGGCGATTTGTCATGATCCTCAACGAACTCAAAGAGGAGAACCTGCCTCCGATTCGCGTCTATTGGGAGGCCGACGAGATCCAAAAAGCGCTGGACGGCGATGGGGCGCTGCGTCAAAAGTTGGTGGAGGATCTCAACGTTCAACTCGATGGACGGCCTTTGCCCTATCTGCGGCCGAAATCGATCGAGAATGGCATTGTGGTTCGGGTGAAGCTTCCGGTCGAGGTATGGCAGATGGGTCAGACGCGAACGATGACCGCCACGATCCTTCGAGAGTATCGCCCCCGATTTGTTCGAGCCGTTGAACGTCGGTACCTCGACAAATCCGAGGTGACCTCGGCATTGCGCGCCGGGTACTACCAAGAGGAGGCGACGCGGATCTTGGAAGGGCGGATCGAGGCGGAGGACGTCGAGCAATCGCTTCGCGATCTGATCGACGCCAAGAAATTGGCCTACCTGACCCGCATTCCCGAAGATATTCTCAAAAGCGCCGAGGTGATCGTGAACGAAAGCTCCATCACGGGAGCCGATTACACCGGGTACCAAGCCTCGGACGGCAAAGAGCGTTTCGATTTGAAGATTCGCCTCGACAACGAGGGGCGAATGCGCCTTTGGAAATACAGCCGCGATCGCGTCGGCTCGCAGATTCTTTTAGTTGTGAACGGGATCCCGATCGCCGCGCCGCGCATCGGACACGAACTCGCTCAACGCGAATTGACCATCCGCCAGATGCCGGACGAGGTACTCGTTCGCGAAGCGGTGGATAAAATGAATGCAACGGAGAAATAAAAGCATGAAGTCCCCCCGCGTTTTCGCACCGATATTGTTCGCCGTGGCTTGTACGGCTTTGATGGCTTGTGGCAGCAAGAAATCCTCTGCGCCCCAGGTAGCCGTCGAGACGCCCACCCCCGATCTCGCCAAGATCACTCCTGCCGAACTGATGCCCGTGGCTGTCGGCAATGAGTGGACGTACACGATGGAGACTTCGATCGGAAGCGCGGCCGGGATCGATACTCAGGAGCGCACCTTGGTGCAGCGGATATCGGAGGTCAAAGACGTGCCCGGCGGCAAGCGCGCCGTGATCGAGGTGTATCTCGAGGACCGGCTCGCCGACAGAATGGTTTGGGACGTGACCGAAAAGGGCATTTTCCAGATCTCTTCCGGCGTCGAAGCGTCGGCATTTACGCCGCCTCAGACGATCTTGATGTTCCCGCTTAACGAGCACGCGCAGTTCGATTACAAGGGCAAAGGGCCTTTCGCCGCGGGTGCGATCGGCGATTTCGAGGTGAAAAACACGGTCCTTGGGTTCGAAGAGATCGAGACTGCCGCGGGGATGATGAATGCGCTTCCGGTTCGAAGCGATATCAACTTCAAACAAGGGGGCCATGCGATCACCGGCAAGGTGACGTGCTGGTTCTCTCCGAAGGTCGGTCTGGTTCGACTGAAGCAGTTCATCGACCTGGGAAGCGAAAGGACCGAATCGGTTCTGATGCTCAAGAGCCATACGCTGAAGGGAGGAAATTAAGGATGATGAAAACGTATTGGGGTGCAATATTCGCGCTCGCCGTTCTGTTAACGGGTTGCGGTTCCAAGGAGAAAACGGCGGAGGCGATGCCTGAACCGGTGGCGGAGAATGGGGCTTCAGACGAAGCGCCAGTGGCTTCCAATCAGGCTCCCGAGACTCAAGAAGGTGAGATGGTTCCGGTGCCCGTCAAACCGATCAGCCACGACACGATTCCGGCTGACCTGAAGCACGACGCCTATCACTATTACGGTTTGAATAACTTGAAGCCGTTAAATATGGAGATTACAATCGACGGCGGGGCGCCTTCTTCGGGAACCCAGTCGATCTCCCTGGTTAAGGTCGATTCGAACGAGGCGGTGTTCCGGATGGATCGAACGGGCGGCCTTTCGGCGTTTGGATCGATGGAGCTGGTGCTCAAGCCCGACGGCGTGTACTTACTCAAAGCCTCGGTCGGAAGGGTTCAAGAAGCGGCCCGCGAGATGCCCGCGGCGCTCAAGCCAGGCGAGACTTGGACGACCTCTGGGAAGATGACGCTCCCGGGCGGCAGTTCGGTGGAGGAGAGCGGTTCCTACAAAGTCGTCGGATTCGAGAAGGTCACCACAAAGCGCCAAACGTATCCGGGCGCGCTGCTGGTGCAATCGGAAGGGAAGGTGATTCAAGGGAGCGAGACCGCGACCATGCGCACCAAGAACTGGTTTGTCAAGGATCGTGGGCCTGTGAAGGTGGAGATCGAACTGATCGATCCGCAAGGCACTCAGCGCAAGATTCTGATGCAAGAGACCCCGTGAGATACTTTGTGGCCCTTTTGATCGGCGCGAGTCTTTGCGCTTGCGCTTGCGGATGCCGTACGGATCGGACACCCGAGCCGGAGAACAAGCTGTCTCCGGCAATCGCTCCCATGGAGACGTTTGCGCCTGCGGCCATTGCCGGCAAAAAGGCCACCCTGCGTTTGTTGGGCACCGATCTTGAGACCGATGTCGAGCCGGTCAAGAGTGAGACCGATTTGACTTTACGCTTCCTCCACCATGGCGAAGTTCTGGAGGAGGAGGCTTACAGCATCACGCCGGCCCAGTTTCTTTTGTCGAAGGCTGCGGGAGAAACCTATACACCCGCGATCCCGCTCCTGAAGTTTCCGATGCATCTCGGGGATGGTTGGGAATGGACCGGAACGACGTCCACGGGAGCGGTTCAGCAACCGGCGCGAGCCTCCGTGAGTTCGGCAGAGGAGAATATCGCGTTCGGCGAAACGTTTCAGAGCGCTTTGCGAGTCGATGTGGTGCTCAAGATCGGCCCCGAGCCGCGTCCCCATGCCGAAAGAAAACTGAGCTTTTGGTTCTTAGAAGGCAAAGGCGTGGTGAAACGCGACTTCGGCTCGGTGTCGTCTCGTATCATGCTTGAGGAGTAAACGGGCAATGGTTCGACCTAACGCGCTGTCGGTCGAGGTCAAGATCCACCCCAAGCGGTTCGATTGGGCGTTCGTTTTGAGCGTCGTTTTGCTGTTGGCGGCCGGGCTGATGTCTCTCTATAGCATCGGGGTCGCTCAGCCAAAGGACCCGAGCTTTCGCAAACAGATCTTTTTGATGGCGCTTGGGGTGGTGCCCTTCGCCGTCTTCTTTTTCGTTCCGCCTCGTGGATGGATGCGCGCCGCAGGAGTGCTTTATGTCCTGAACCTGCTCATGCTGGGGGCGGTCCTGGTGATGGGCCAGTCCGCAGGGGGCGCGCAGCGCTGGCTTCAACTCGGTCCGGTGCAGTTTCAGCCAAGCGAGATGGCAAAACTCTTTACGGTGCTGACGCTGACCGCGTTCTACTTGAACCGTCTCGATCAGATCAAGCAGTTGAGCACCTTCTTTTTCTCGCTGGTCCATGTCGGGGTGCCGATGCTTTTGGTTTTCGCGCAACCCCATCTGGGAGCCACGCTGGTCTTGATGGTGATCTGGCTGAGCGTCAGCATTGTGGTCGGCGTGCCGTGGCGCTACCTTCTCGGTTTTCTCGGGGCGCTACTGTTGCTGGGCGCGCTAGCGTTTACCGTGCCGGGCATTCTCCGCCAATATCAGAAAGATCGTGTCTTAGGGCTGTTTCAGGAAGATAAGGACGGCAAAGGGTTTCAGGCTCACCGCGCGAAGATCGCTTTTGCGATGGGGGGACTAACGGGGACCGGGTTCTTGAAGGGGCGCTTTAAAGGAGGCGATTTCGTCCCCGAACAGCACAACGACTTCATTTTTACGGTGATCGGCGAAGAGGGAGGTCTGGTGGGGTGCGGGCTGATTCTCGCGGTTTTCGGGCTCTTTTTTTATCGCATTTGGCTCACCGTGCTGTCCTCTACCGATCCATGCTTCAAGATGATCGCCGCCGGGATTTTCGGGATGCTTGCGTTTCATACGTCCATCAATCTAGCGATGAACTTGGAACTGTTTCCGGTCGTGGGGCTTTGGTTACCGTTTATCAGCTATGGAGGGACGGCGATCTGGCTTTGTTTGGCCTGTGTGGGGCTTTTGCTTAATATCCGACTTCGTGAGCGGCCCTTGCTTTTCTAAACCCGCGCTCGGTGCAGCGTAAATCGAAGAAGCCGCCCTCCTTGAATAATCGCAGAGCCGGAGCCACCTTCCGTAAGGCGGCAAAACGTTTCGTAGGTGCAGGAAAACTCCCCTTTGCCCTCGTTGCCGAGATCAAGGACCGTATAAAACCGTACGTCGGACCTTTCGACAGGCGGGTCGAGCAGAACGATATGTCCTTGACCGTCGGTCATAAACTTATTCAAAACCTTGACATTCGGGCAATGGCGTTGCTGTTGAAAGCGCTGGTAAAGCAGGATCCACGCGGATAAGATCAGGCCCGCGGCAAAGCACAAAATTGCGGGAATCATGGTATATCGAACCAAGTCTGCGGAGTAGAGGCCGGCACCTCCTCCCAGATAGGCTGGAAAGATAATGAGGATTACTCCGGATGCGAAGAGCCAAGCGACGGCTTTTTCATAACGGTCTCGCCTGTGTTGCCTTTTCATAGAACAAGTCCGATTGTACTTAGTTGGGAACCGGGTGTGCTTCCGGATCCGTATGGAACGAAGAAAGCCTGAGTTGGAACACGCTTCAATCGGCTACACTGATATGGGAGTGAATGGGTGCTGGTGTGCCTCCTGGTCTTCAAAACCAGTGTGACTCGGAAAGGGTCGGGTGGGTTCGATTCCCACACATTCCCGCCAGATGGTTCCAAGCGAGCCTCTGAGTGCAATCGGCACTAGAGGCCAATTCTGCGCTATCTGTAATTACCCCGGGATCGCCCCACGTCATCGGGGAAGCCGTTTGCTGGATGAAGATCACGAGCCTATCGTCTTAACGGGTGGAGCGGCACATAGCGCGTGTGAAACGTCTGGTTGTCGAAGAGGTCGACCACGGTAAAGCCCTGATCGAACTGGCCGAACATTTTGCCTTTCCACCAACTGCCTGCGATCGAGCCGCAGGTTTTAAACGTGATCCCCAGATAATCCATCGATTCGACTGTATGGAGATGGCCTTGCAAGACCAACTTGCAATTGAGGCGTTGAAGCAGTTGAAAGACCTCCTGGTTGTTCTCGATTTGAAGCAAGGGAGTGATCTCGGTATCGAAGGCGTAAAACGGCTGCCAGACGGAGCTCAAAATCGGAATGTGAAGGAGGCATAAAGTGGGAGGATGCTCGCCCGGGAGATCGACGGCCTCTTTCAGCAGCCTGAGGCCATTTTCGGTGATTTTGGCCTTATAGCTTTTCACCCCTCGGTGTTTCGGGCCTTCGGAGATCGAATCTAAGACGATGAAACGCCATCCGCCTTGCCGGAATTGGTAGTTAAGACGGTCGATGCCAAACGTCTCTCGGAAGAGCGTTTTGCCGGCCTGGGGCGCCTTGTAGGGCAGGCCCCAACCAAAGACGTCGTGGTTTCCGAGGCAATAGTAAATCGGTTGATCTGCAACGCTCAAAACCTCTTTCGCGCTTCGGTACATGCGCGTTGCCTGCGCTTGGTTGGCGTCCATCGCATCCATCACAAGGTCGCCGCCGATAAAGATGAATTTGGCGTCGGGATACTCGCGATTGATCCTTCGCAACGCATGCGAGACGGTCTGTTTCGTTTCGCGTTCGAGGGTGAGGTGCAGGTCCGTCATATGAATAAAACGGACGACTCGTTTCCTGGGCGCACGTTGCGCGAAGGCGCGTGGGGCCACGGCAAGGCTCGCGCCCGCGATTAAAAGGTTGCGTCTTGTCAGGTCGTTCATGATGTCCTGGGAATCACGTATAGAGCTTTTCTATCGAGCATTTGGTCGGCAAAGAGCCGAGTAAGAGCCCCGGTCTTTGGGAAGGGGGTTCGCTTCCAATTCGTTAAAGTGCGTGCGTAGAATCGTCCAGCCTTGGCTGCGGAGCGTATTTTCGAGCCAGGCGACGCTAAAACGACATCCCCAGTTTTGGTCGGGTGCAGGAGAAACGAAGTAGTCCGGATCGGTTTGGTCGAGAGGGACGACCGTTTGAAGCACCATCGCTTTCCGGGTGTGGTTTTGGAGGATCTCGAGAAGGCTTGCCGGGTTGGAAAGGTGATACAGTCCTCCGGCGCAGATGACGAGATCGTAGGAGCCCTCGATCGTAAAGACGTCCCGATCGTAGAAGGTAGCACGCCCCTCGGTTGCAAGCAGCCGCGCCATGAGTCGTGCTTGCCGCAGATGGATCGGATCGCCTGCGCATTGAGCTTGCCCGGTGTCGTATCCCGTCATGTGGCCGAGGCCGTTTCGAAGGGCGATTTGACTGTAAAGCCCGTCGCAGCAGAAGAGCTCCAACCCCACTCCGTCTGGACAATCTTGCGCGGCTTCGGCGATCAATTCCGTTAGAATCGGCTCTTTACACTTCTGGTTGAGCTCGAAGATCCCTCCGCGTTGCGGGGTGGGATAGCCAAAAGCGCTGAACTGGTGATACCAAGGGTGTCGGTAAGTGGCGGAGTGGCGGAGAAGGAAGTGGCGGAAAGGGTGCATACAATCTCGGTAATCGTCCCGCCTCAAAGAAGTTGCTTTATGATACAGGACAATTTCAAAAACGCAAAGGGTCATTTCAAGGTGGTTTTCGGGGGTGACGCGAGGGAAACGCAGGCGACGCTTTGGCGACCTTCCCGGGTGAAAATCTGCCAGAGGACACGATGCAAAAGAAAATGGTAGTGATCGGATGCGGCGTTTTGGCGCTGTCGTTTGTCGGAGCTCAGGCAACCTTGGTTTCTTGCGAAAAGGTGTGGGGTGTAAGGCCCGTTAGTTGCGTTTCGGAAGAGACCCAAGCAAAGCGGCTACAGGCATTGATGGAGCTGCGTGAAAAAGCGTTACGCGCGTTCTATGAGTTCGGCGATGAAGAAGGCGCGCTCAAATTGCTTCAGGGATCTCTGGAGAAGTATCCGGAAGAGCGGTTGACGATTCGAAGCATCCAGTATGAGTTGCTTGCATCCGCGGAAGAAAAGGTCGTTCTAAACCTCTTGATGGAATGGTATGCCGACGTGCCGCCCGATAAGTTCTGGGGCTACCACGATTTGGGGCAAGCGATTCTCGTGCAATGCATGTCGGGATTGCCCCTTACACCAAAAGTAATGCAGTTTGGGGTGGACGCATACCGGGAGTTTATTGAGGTGACGCCTCGCGATAAAAGCGAGATGCATTGGAGCGCTTACAGCGGGATGGCGAAGCTACAGTCCTTTTTAGGCCAGTTGGATGATGCCATCGTCTCTACGGAGAAAGCGATCGAATTGATGAAGGCAAGGAAAAATTCCTCGAAGGAGCAGGTCCAAGATCTAATGGAGTTTCTCGATTCCCTCAAGCAGAGAAAATCCGTTCAGGGGCTACGCTTCTTCAAAGAAAGGGCGGTCTAAAGAGCAGCGATGGAGGGCCTCGTCGCTTTGTTATGCCTCCACGCGTCGCCTTGGTTCGAGCCGCCATTTCGAGCCAGCGCAGGAGGAGAGTCTATCGACGTCGAGATCGGCCATGCCGCCCCGCTTTACACAGACTTCGACGGAGACGGGGTTTCCGATCTTCTCGTCGGCCAGTTTGGAAACGGGCGTCTGAGAATCTATCGTAATTTGGGAACGCTCGGAGCCCCGCGCTTCGAGCATTTCGAGTGGTTTCGAGCTGGGGAAGCCTTCGGCACGATTCCCAGCGGTTGATGCATCGGATTCGGTCCGCAGTTCGTGGATCTCGATGGAGACGGCATCAAAGATATGATCTCCGGGTGCTATTGGACTGTTGACGGACGGCAAACGCGCAAAGGGGAGATCTACTTTTTTGCGGGACTTGGCGGAGGCCGATATGCCGCGTCGACAAGACTCACCGACGCAAACGGTAAAACGTTGCAGATTTCAGAGGCTTCCAGCGTCGCGATCGTGGATTGGGATCGAGATGGAACGCTTGATCTCGTTTGCGCCTTTTCCCACGCCCCCGTCAAGTTCTTGAAAGGATTAGGTCAACTTACTTTCGGAGATCCCGTCGATCTCACGACTCGTGACGGGATCGTGATTCAGCGCTCTGAGGCCGGTGTAGCAGTGGGAGATTGGGATTCCGATGGAATTCCCGATCTGATATTGGGGGCAGGGAACGGTGAGGTCGTCTTTTATAAGGCGATCCAGCAAGCCACTGGGAAGCTGCCGACGCTTGAACCCGAAATCCAATTGATTCCTCCTGCCGAGATGCTTGCCGAGCTGGCGGCTCCGGAGGGGCTCGAGATACTGAATCCTCGTTCGCGGGGAAGGGCAAAGCCGGCCGTCGCCGATTGGAACGGGGACGGGAAGTCCGATCTGTTGGTGGGGGATTGCGTGCGTATCGGCCCCTATAAGACATCGGAAGAGGTCGCTGTGCTCCGAGGGAACGAGGCGCGCCATCGCGCTTTGGAGGGGCTCTACCGAGCACAATTGAAGGAGATCGAAGCCGAAGTCGCGCGAGCGATGGGCTTTGGCTCCTTCCAGGAGGTGTTAGCAGCGGGGGTAGAGACCGCAAACCGCTTTTACAGGGCGACTCAAGAGAGCCGCGATCGCGACCCTTCCGTGCAGGCATGGGCCCAAGAGATGCGCAAACTTGAGGTCGCGATAGCGCCTTTCAAAAAGACGGTCACACACGGGTTTGTTTGGGTCTATCTTCGCCGTTAAAAGGAAGGATAGCACCACGCTTTTGGCGTAGAACGGAGAGATGCGACCCTTTGGCGACCTTTCAGTTTTATGGTAGTTCATCTCATTCAGAGAGAGATGTATGAAAAGAACTCATTCCACGTTTCTTTCGGCTCGGCGTGCGTTTACACTGATCGAGCTTCTCGTGGTCATCGCGATCATCGCGATTTTGGCCGCGATTCTCTTCCCCGTCTTCGCTCAGGCGAAAGAGGCTGCCAAGAAAGCGAGCTGTCTTTCCAACTTGAAGCAGGTTTCCCTCGCGTTTATAATGTATGCGGTCGATTACGACGACGTCTATCCGAAGGAGTCTTCAAGTACGCCGACCGGTGTACTAAAGTGGTTTGGAGAGCTTTCCGGCTTTCCAATCGTTGTGGATCCATCAGGCGGGTACTTGTACCCGTACATGAAGAACACGCAAATTGCGGACTGTCTGTCTGCGAGCGAAGTAATCAAAGACCTCTATGGTTGGTACCTACCAGGGGCGTTTTTGCCGTCGTATGGAATTAACACCTTTGTTTTTGAAAATGAGGCCTCGCTTGCCGTTCAACCGGCTGAAACGATTCTTATCGGAGATGTTGCAACCCCCGAATATGTGAATGGAGGGTGGAACGGAGTCGGCAGGATGGAGATTCTTTATGGCTTTTCAAGTACGGTCGGCAAGTTGCATGCGCGTCATGGAGGGCAGTTAGCTTCGGTCGGCTGGTTGGATGGGCATGCGTCTGCGCACCGTATCGATCCGAAGATCTTCGGGCCGACCACGATCCCCTATTATTTGGACATGATGCAGCCGTTCCAACTCGGGTCTCTGTTCAAATGGCCTTGGAATACGGGGCCGTTAGCCGCGCAAATCAACGGTTATTACTACAACCTATCCGATAAAGCGCAGCCCTAGCGAGCGGGAAATCGTATCGGCAAGAAGGGCACCGGGGTTTCCGGTGCCCTTCTGCGTTTTTACTCAATGAATTCCTAAGGGCGACTCTTTGGCGACTTATATGACTTAGGTTAGATGTACTTTATAAGGAGAAATGCCTCTGATGCAATCGAATCCATTCAAATCGGCCTTCACATTGATCGAGCTCCTCGTGGTTATCGCGATCATCGCGATTCTTGCCGCGATCTTGTTTCCGGTCTTCGCTCAGGCGAGGGATTCGGCTAAGAAAGCGAGCTGCCTTTCAAACCTCAAGCAGGTCTCTCTCGCAACCGTGATGTACGTCACGGACTACGACGACGTCTATCCGAAGGCTCAATTCCTCCATCCTGGCCACGGTTATGGTTATTGGTATGGGATGCAGATTTTTGCGGTATATCCCTACAAGATCGATCCAACTCAGGGTTATCTGTATCCTTATATAAAAAATACTGCGATTCAAGATTGCCTTGCCGCAAGAGAGTTGGCCATCTCGACCTCATTACAACCCGGGAGTTTTATGCCTGCCTACGGCCTGAACTCCGAGTTTTTCAACAGTACGTTGCCCTACGAGGCTTCCCGCGTCGTCAGTCCCGCGGAAACGCTCTGGATCGGTGATTCGGGCGATTATAGTTGGATCAGCGGATCGTATAGACTCGTTCGCACCTCTGCGCTCAGCGCGAGTTCGGGTGGAATGGCTCACGCGAGACACAGCGGGACGGTATGTGTGGTCGGTTGGGCCGACGGGCATGCCTCGGTCCAACGCGTCAGTCCGGACATTTACGGTCCCACGACCTCGCCCGTAATCCTGGAAAGAATGAAAACTTTCAATTTGGGCGTAATTCGAAAGTATCCCTATCTTTCTTACTCGGAGAATCCAAATTACTACGAGATAAACGCCTACTATTATCGCGTGACTCAAAAGATGACTCCCTGATTTTGAGAAAAAGGGGCGCCTTCAAGGCGCCCCAGAAGATAAGGGAGGAGACATTATTTTCGGAGATAGACCCATACGAAGCCGTAGCTTTTGCCTCTGGGCGTCAACGTTTCAAGATCGGCATGGACTTCTTGAATCTTTTCGGAGAGGGCGATGAATTCCGGCGCTCTCATCATCTTCGCTCGTTCGCTGATAAACAGCGATTTTTGCTCGGTGGTCATGGGTTTATCCGGGTCATGTCCCATCTGTTCGTAGATCCGTTGATTGATCTCTTGATTGTAGAGCTCGGCCTTATGGAACAATTCCTCGCGAAGGGTTTCGAGGTCCTGTTTGCGTTGCTGCTGTTCGGGGGTGAGGTCCAACGGCGTGATGGCATAAACGAGGTCTCCGATCAGAATGTCCAGCTTTCCGTCCCGGTTCCAATCGTAGAGGCAGATTCTGCCTCGATGACCCGGTCGCGAAGAGGCGAACTCCATCTGCCCGCCTGGAAGAAACTCGAGGTCCCGGCCGTTTCGGGCGGGACTTTCTTCGAGCAGTGTGACAGGGGCGCTAAGCGTCGGTAGGCCTGAGGCGCTCGGAAGTCCTCGATAGAATTGAACTTTGCAGTTGCCGAGGCTTGTCACTAGGTCTGGAACATCGTCTCCATCCCAATCTGCGACTACTGCACTGCCGTCGTGTAGCTTAATGGGGCCCTCTATGCTTTGCAAATGCCCTTGCGATTCGAAGCTCAAATCTCCTCGTCCTTTCATAAAGACCACGAATTGTCCGGTGACCATCAGATCCTGCTTGCCATCTCCGTCCCAGTCGCAGACTCCGACCGTGGTTGCGCCGGTGCCCCGGATCGGCTCCCCTTTCGTGTCGAGCAGCGTTTTCCCCGCCTCAAAGGTCCCGTCGGGCTTTTGCTTAAAGAAGGTGACGACGCCTGTAATCCCGCCCGAGAGAATGTCTTGGAGGCCGTCGCCGTCGAGGTCCGCAACCTGCGGAACGAACCCGATGCATCACCCACAAGGAACATGGGCGAGCGCTCCGCCGGCTTCAAACCATTTGAAGTCGCGGAATTCGGGCTTTTCGTTTGTACCGTGGTTGTGATAAATGCGGAGCTTCCCGCTCCCGAACTGTCCCACTAAGAGGTCATCGACGCCGTCTTTGTCCCAGTCGTACATCCAGGGGGCGGCATGCCCTTGGTCGACGGTGATATAGGTGCCGGCGGCTTTGACACGAAAAGGTTCTTGAAACGCGAAGGTGGGTGGGTTGGAAAGGAGACCGAATGTAAAAGCGTAGATCATCGTGCACACCTGTCCTTAAGGAAAGGATGCGCGGAGCCGGTCGCGGTACGGTCGCGCAATGCCCGGGGCGACCGTGAGGCGACCTCTGAAGGCCAAGCTAGGCCGATGAAAGATCTTTGGATTCGATGGGCTTCGATCGAGGAAGGGGCTGCTGCATTTCGGAGAGGACGACGATGAGCTTCCTTTGGATGGGTCTTGCCCAGCTGCCTCCGGGGGAGGACCCTCTTTTCGCGTCTCCATTTCGGGTACAGGCCGGAGGAAGCTATATTACGGTCAATGTGGGCCATGCCGCGCCGTGCGTGGCAGATCTCGACGGAGACGGGGTCAACGACCTTCTCGTCGGGCAGTTCGGCGAAGGCAAACTCCGCATTTATCGCAACTACGGCACGAACGAAAAGCCCGAATTCCGCGACTTCAAATGGTTCGAAGCCGGTGGGAAAGTCGCCACGGTCAGCTATGGTTGATGCATCGGGTTCGTTCCGCAGGTTGCGGACCTCGACGGTGATGGCCTCCAAGACATCGTATCGGGCTCTTGGGCGGGCCAAGCCTATTGGTTTCGAGGAGTGGGGCAAGGACGTTTCGAGGAAGCGGTGTGGTTGAAAGACGCCGAAGGAAAGGATCTCAAGCTTGGTGCAGCTGCGGCGATCGCCGTGCACGATTGGGATCAAGACGGCAGATTGGACCTCTTGGTGGCTCTCAAGCAGGGGGAATTGCAGTACTATCCCGGCCGAGAAGAACACGGAACTTTCGACAAAGGAAGGCCGATTCTATGTCAAGGTGCGCCGATCAAAATGATGGATAGCGCCGTCCACGCGGTGGACTGGGATGGGGATGGCACCGACGACCTGCTCATCAGTTGGGGACATGGCAAGCTCGCGTTCTATCGCGGGATCGCGCAGTCTTCAGGCGCTCCGTTATTGGATATACCTCGGACCCTTTTCGAGCAGGGCATCACTTATGCGCGATTTCTGACGCCGCGCTTAGCGATGGAGCGGGAGTGTCATGGCAACCGCCTCCGTATCGAAACCTACGATTGGAACCGCGACGGTAAGCTCGACCTTCTCGTGGGAGATTCGTCTTATCCCACCCGCGACAGCGATTTAGTGGAGCCCTTTACGTCCGAGCAGCAGCGCCGATACGACGCCCTAAATGAAGAAGTTCTCGCCGTGCGGGCTAAATATCAAGCGAAGATGAAAACGGCCTCTGCCCGGATCCTCCAAGAGTTGGGTTTCGAGTCGGATCTGCTGAGCGATCAGCAGCGAGCGCTTGTGAGAGAACGGATGAAACTATATTTAGAGAAAGACCCGGAGGCGGTCCGAATCGCCGAGGAGTCGGACAAGCTGATGGTCAAATTAAAAGAGTTCGAACGTCCGAGTACGTTCGGGTTCGTTTGGGTCTATCTGCGACGATAGACCCAAAGTCTCACTTTCGAAGATAAACCCAGACGAAGCCGTGGGTTGTGACGGGGCGGAAAAAGGCGGCGAGCCGTTCTCTCAGGGCGGTCAGGCGTTCTTGACTGATTCGAAAAGCTTCGTTTTGGGTTCGTCTTCGGTAAAGGGTGCGATAGAACTCCTGACTCTCGTTTTGGGGAATTTCGTTTTTAGACACGTATCCTCGCTCTTTAAGCAGCTCGTTCTCCAAGGCTACGGCCATGCTCCAGCTTTGGGATTCGACCTCGGCAGCCTGTTTCGTAAGCGCTTGTATCTCGCTTTGTTGAGCGGGACTGAGATAGGGAGGGATGTTTGCCCAGTCGCCGACAAGGAGATCCAGCTTGCCGTCGTGGTTCCAATCGACGGGGCTAATCTTGATGCGTCTATTGCTCCGATTTTGAAGCAGGTCCAGGCTGTTCGCCGCCGTGAAACGAGGCGCGTGTTGAGGAGCTGCGATCAATAGGGTCGGCGCTTCCAGCAGGAGAGGTAGTCCGGGTGCATTGGGACGGCCCTTGTAAAATCGAAGTGCGCCCTCGTTCGTTCCGAGCAGAAGGTCGTCGACCCCGTCACCGTCCCAATCGACGACGCACGGTCCCGCATTATAGGCGGAAATGGGGTTTCCAGATTCGTCGATCAAATCGAGCGGGAACCCGAAACGCATCTGGCCGAGATTCGGCACAAATTTGACGGACCCGTCTTTGACGCCTACGAGGAGGTCGAGCTTTCCGTCCCGATTCCAGTCAGAGACCCAAACGCTGGCTGCGAGTCCGGGGCGAAGGGGTTCGCCCGTCCAAAGACGCAGTATTTGGCTGGAGCGGTAACGTCCCTGGCCCAATCCTTTGAAGAAATAGATCTCGGCGCCATCTGGGCGACCCTCGATATAACAATCCATGCTCCCGGAGATTAGATCGGGGATGCCGTCTTCGTCGAGATCCGCCAACTGCGGACCGAATCCGACGCATCACCCGCAAGGTAGCTTGACCTCAATGCCCTCGGCTTGGAAGTAGGTGAAATCTTTGAAGAGGGGAGCTCGGTCTGTGCCGTAGTTGGGATAGATTCGCAGTTTGCCGGATTCGAACTGACCGACCAGCAGTTCGCGGATGCCGTCGCCGTCGTAGTCGGCGTAAAGCGGCGCGGCGTGTCCGAAATCGGCGTCGATATAAGTGTCGCCCGCTTTGAGGCGGAAGGGCACCTCGAAGAGAATTTCGTGGGCGGGCGGAGTGGCGAGAGCGAAGAAGGAGAACACGAGCATGGCTGTGCTCCCATCATGGAGGTCTGTCGTCGCCTTAGGGTCGCGTCGAAGGGTGGGAGTATTCGCCAAAAAGGAGCGCGAGAGCCTCACGCTCGGGAAGCAGGCTGCCAGTCCGGCGGTATCTTTCGAACTGCTCGGATCCCAACGCTTCTAGGAGACGATGACGAAGCTTTTCGTCGTCGCGTGGGTTCGAGGGGCTCGGGTGAGTTTCTTCTCGACGGAGGCAGGCAGCTTCAAGCGATCCGAAGACCTTCGCTGCGAGCTCGTATTCGCCAAGTTCGCGGAGGGTATGTGCGACCGTATGGAGCAGGCTCAGGATCTCCCACTGCATGTGGCGCTGCAAGACGATTTCGGAGGCTTCTTGGAGGTAGCGGATGGCTTGGAGCTTGTTCTTGCGCGCTCCTTCGCATTCTCCGAGCGTTTGAAGGCAGAGACAGATCAGAAAGCCGACTTCGCTCAGTCGAGCGTGGGCGAGCGCTTCTTCGAAGTAGGGGACGGCGCGGTCGTACTCTTCACGGAGTTGGTGCGCTGCACCGATGCGGTTCAGGCAGTAGCTCATCGGAAGGGCACTCAATGGATCCCGGCGGTACAACTCGAGCTCTTGGGCGCAATAGCCGAAAAACTTTTCGAAGTCGTTCTCTACGAAAAGGGCGTAGTGAGCGAGAAGCCCCAGCGATTTCGCAATACCCGCTTCGTCTCCCAATTCTCGATAAATCTGGACGCTGCGCTCCGCGTAGGCGACGACCGGGGCGAAGTCGCCCGCTTCGATACTGCACGCGCCAAGGAGGTAGAGGCTCTGTGCGAGCCCTTCACGATCTCTGTGCCGCTCAGCGATCGCGAGGGACTCTTGGGCGTGACGCACTCCTTCATGTGGGCGGTACTCCTGGATGGCCGTACTGGCCAAGAGACAAAGGCATTCGAGTCGCAGCCGATCGAGTTCCGGCCCCACGGCAATTTGCAGGGCGCTTTCGAGCCGTAATCGCGCTTCGCTGTATGCGGATCGCGTAAAAAGGGTGGCGGCCAGTAAAACTCCGATGCGCAAAAGAGGTTCGGCACGCGAAAGTCGGAGGCTCGATTGAAAGGCGAGTTCATAGTTTGCGAGCTCCGTCTCGAATCGGTGTTGTAAAGTAGGCCGCTTGAAAAATTCTCGGATCGGGAAATGGAGGGTCTGCGCGGTGAAATAGTCGGCATGCGCTCGGCTGAGTGTCGCGCGGTCGGAAGGAGTTAGGGCTTCTTGACCGTATTCCCGAAGCGTCTCCAACATACGGAATCGCAGCCCTTCTTCGGTCGATTCGACTGAGATCAGCGAGCATTCGCGCAGAGATTGCAGCATTTCGGCGAAGGTGGCGGGCGAAATGACTTCTTGGGATTCGAGAACGTCCCCACCGGCGCGAAAGACCTCGCTGGCTGATTCCAGGGTGAAGCCGCCCTGGAAGATCGAGAGCCGGAAAAAAAGCGCTTGCAGTTCCGGCGAGAGCATCTGGACGCTATGTTCGATTGCGAGCCGAAACGAGCGATGACGGTTTGGGACGTCCTTGCGGCGCGTGGTTAAAAACTCGAGGCGATGCTCCAAACGGTTCAGAAGCTGTCCGGGCGAGAGCACGCTACTCCAAGCTGCGGCCAGTTCGATCGCGAGTGGGATGCCTTCGAGCTTTTCGCAAATCGCTACGATGGCGTCCGCGTTCTGCTTTGTGATCTGGAAGAACGATTGGACGGCCTGTGCGCGGTCGATAAAAAGTTGAACGCTGGGGATTGCGGAGAGCGCTTGGAGCGAGTCGTCGGTTTCGCGGGGGCGGTGGGCCAGGGGATTGACGGGGTGCTCGCATTCGCCGTCGATCTTGAGCTTGTGTCGTGAGGTAAGGAGGCAGCGAACCTCCGGCACACGAGCTAGAAGCTCGTGGACGATTTCGGCTCCTTGCGCCAGGTGCTCGAAGTTATCGAGGACCAGCAAGGTTGGGCGTGATGCGTGCCGCAGACGGCCGGCGACTTGCTCGAACGCCTCATGATCCGCCCCAGGCGGCAGAGCGAGCGCTTTGCGAATCGCTTGGGGAATCTGTCGGGGGTCGGCCAGATCGATCAGGGGAACGAACCAGACTCCTCCCGGGAAAAGCGCTTTGGTATGGCTAGCCGCTTCGATCGCCAGCCGCGTTTTGCCTGAGCCGCCCGGCCCCACCAAGCTGACGAGACGCGTTCGTCCTTCATGAAATAGTTCTCGGATCCGGTTTACGTCCGCCTCGCGGCCAAAAAAACGGTTGACCGGGAAGGGAAGTAGCACGGTCTGGGGCGTCGCGAGATCCTGCCGTGACGCGTCCGGCGCGCTTCGAGGCGTCGAGCGGGACGTCGGAGTCGAGGCCGAAGCAGGCGAGGGGGATCGGCGCTCTTTGAGCGCGCGGTTTTGAAGCGCTCGCGCTTCTTCGGAGGGGGTGTCGCCGAGCTCCGAATCCAGGATCGCTTCAAGCTGTTCGAAATGCCGGAGCGCGTGCGCCGCTTCGCCGATTTCGAGGAGACGTTCCATGACGAGGAGGTGGGCGCGTTCGTTGAGCGGATCGGCTGAGGTCAGGCGCCGCGCGTATTCGAGGGATTCGGTGGGCTCGCCGAGACGTTGCGCCGTTTCGGCGAGCTCCATCAGCACGGCATGATACTGCGAGGAGAGCCGTTCCCGTTCGAGGATCGCCCAATCGTCGTAAATGCCTGGAAGAAAGTCGCCGCGGTAGAGGGCCTCGGCCGATTTGAGCTTGGAAAAGCTCTCTTCGAGCGAGCTTGCGAGAGCCGCTTGGCGGGCATATCGTTCGAACACTTCGATGTCCGTAGTGAGGGTCGCTTCGCGGAACTCGACGGTTTGACGGTCTCCGGCGAGCACGCTGTTTGGCACAACTCCGGGTGGTTCGAGTTGGCGCCGCACGGACCAAAGCGCTCTCTTGAGCCGGACTCGGCTCGTGTCGTAGTCCACTTCCGGCCAGAGCAGATCGGCCAGCATCTCCCGTGGGTGGCTGTGCTTTCGGAATGTCGCGAGGTAGGCCACCATCGCGGCGGTGCGACGGCAACGGAAACGCGTGATAACCTGTTCGGATCCGCAGACCCGCAGCCATCCCAACATCTCGACGTGCCAGAGGGAACTCATAAGCCTATATACGACGGCCGAATTCCCATGATCTTCGATTTTCTCCGAAGGGGCGTCGGCTGCGCTTTAGGGTGCTCCGATTCGGTCGCCGCAACGTCGCCTAGCTCAAAAACAGTCGGCAGGCTGGGTTCTCGGTTTCGATCGTGGCATCGAAATCGAGCTGTTTCATAAACGCCACGAATTCGGGGCGTTCCGGTTCCGGGACCTGAAAGCCCGCCAGAACTCGGCCGTAGTCGCTGCCGTGGTTGCGGTAATGGAACAAACTGATGTTCCAGGGTAGGCTCATCCGTTCGAGAAATTCGAGGAGCGCGCCGCTTCGTTCGGGAAAGCTGAAGCTCACGAGCACTTCGTCTTCGACCCCGAGCGCTCGCCCCCCGACCATGTGACGAATGTGCAACTTTGCGGTCTCGTTATCGGTCAGATCCAGCACTTCATAGCCGTTTTGTCGCAAAAGATCTTGTACCTCGCGCCCTTCTTGAGGACCTTCGACTTTGACGCCCACATATACGACCGCTTTGTCAAATTCTGCAAAGCGATAGTTGAACTCCGTAATGCTGCGAGAGCCCATGACGCGGCAGAATTCGCGAAAACTCCCGGGACGTTCGGGGACGATGATCGCGAAGATTGTTTCCCGTTTCTCGCCGATTTCGGCGCGTTCTGAGATGTATCGGAGCGTGTCGAAATTGACGTTCGCGCCACTCGCGACAGCGATCAGACTTCGGTCTCGGAGGCTGTGGGCATGGACGTATTTTTTAAGCCCGGCATAGGCCAGGGCCCCCGAGGGCTCCAGGACGCACCGGCGGTCTTCGAAGATCTCTTTGACCGCGGCGCAGATCTCGTCCGTCGAGACGAGCACCATCTCGTCGACGACCTCCTGGGCCAGGGCGAAGTTCGTCGCGCCGACCTGTTTGACCGCAACGCCGTCGGCGAATCGGCCGATCCGCTCAAGCGGCGTGCGTTCGCCTCGTTTGAGCGAGAGGGCGAGGCTGGCCGCTTCCTCGGGCTCGACGCCGATGATCTTAACTTCGGGGCGAAGCGATTTGATCGCCGCGCCGATCCCCGCGATCAGCCCGCCTCCGCCGACCGGGACGAAGACCGCTTCGAGAGGCTCGGGGTGCTGGCGCAGGATCTCGATGCCGATGGTGCCTTGGCCGGCGATGACGTCGGGATCGTCGTAAGGGTGAACGAAGGTTAGTTGCTGCTCTCGTTCGAGTTCGCGGGCCTTCGCGTGGGCTTCGTCGTAAGTGTCGCCGTGCAGCACGATTTCGGCGTCCAGCCGGCGAACCGCTTCAAGCTTGATCTGCGGGGTCGTGACGGGCATGACGATAACGGCCCGGGCGCCGAGCTTTTGCGCCGCCAAGGCCACCCCTTGGCCGTGGTTGCCTGCCGAGGAGGTGACGATGCCTCGTGCCAGCACGCCTGGGGGCAGCTTCACCATCTTGTTGTATGCGCCGCGCACCTTGAACGAGAACACGGCTTGTTCGTCTTCGCGTTTCAGCGCGATCCGATTCCCGAGGCGCTCGGAGAGCAGCGGCGCGAAATCGAGGGGTGTTTGAATCGCGAGATCGTACACCCTTGCCAGAAGGATCGGCTTTAGATACGATTCGAACATGAGCCCGAGCGTACCCCTCAGGCGGTGCGCGCGAACGCGGCATTCAGCTTGCCGCATACGGCATACTGCTTACGAGGAAAAATCGGCGTCCATGAAGGGACTTTGGTGCTCAGGGAAGATCGCGCGAGGAGCCCTGCTAGGGGTGGGGCCGCTGCTTGCCGCCTTGAGCTTCGCCCAGGCTGGATTCCTCGGGCTCCAAGCGCCGGTGAAAGAGCTGGCGCCGCCTTTAGCGACGGGCACGAAGAGGATCGATCCGATGGAGCCGCGCGGCTTTCCCCAGCTTTTCGAGCGGCGCGGCCCGTTACCCCTGCCGGTCCCTTCCGAAAACGAGGAGGACCTGCGACTTCAGGTGATCTCGGCGGACGAGGTGCGGCGCGGAGGAGACGAGATCTTCTTGCGTGGGAATGCGGAGTTCCTCTATCGGGGCTACCGAATCTTCGCCACCGAGGCGCACGGTAACACGCGCACCAAGATCTTCGAGTTGGAAGGAAAGGTCCGGGTCATCGGGAAGACCGCCTTGATCGATGGGGACTGGGTGCGAATCGATTTCAACGACGACAGCTTCGAGGCGCGCCAAACCGATGCGACTCTGCACCCGAAGATCGCCGAATCGATGCTGCTCGACGACTTGTTCGTCCATAGTAGGTCCAGCCACGGAAAGAAAGAACATTTCTTTAGTCATGAATCGGAGGCCACGACCTGCGACTATGAGATCCCCCATTTCTTCCTGGCTGCCCGCGAGATCGAGGTGCGCCCTGGCAAGCGGGTGATTTTGCGCGATGCACGGCTGTCGGTGCTCGGGCGGACGATTTTGGGGGTGCCGTATCTCTCGATCCCTCTCGATCGGCCGGACGCGAACTATCTGCCCAAGTTCGGACACAGCCCGGACGAGGGATATTACGTCAAGTCTCGCTGGGGAGTCGTACTGCCTAAAAAGGACGGCTTCGACGCGCTCCTAGAAGCCTATACCAAGCTGGGGACCGGTTTAGGAGGGGAATACACTTACCAGAACCCGATGAATCAAGGGTTTTTGCGCGCGTTCGGGATCTACGGCAAGCAGGAAAGCCAGGAGCTGATCGCACAGCACACGCAGAACCTGGGTTGGGGAATTGCGAGCCTCGATCACAGTCAGCAGCGGCGGAACCATCTGCTCTCGCCGAGCAGCACGCTGGAATCGACTCGCGCGCAGCTCATGATCCCGCAAGGGTACGACAACACGCGCCTAAGCTACTATCGCACTTCGAGCGAGAGCTCCGGATTCTTGTCGGTGCAGCAGAACCTTACGGTGAACGACCGCCGCCGTTTCGGAAGCGCTACGATGACCGACCTGACGGTGTCGTGGGTCGACAGCTCCAGCCGGTTTGCGGTGGGGGATCCGGTCTTGCGTGAATTGATGGACGTTCGGTTCCGAGGCACCCACGATCTGCGCTCGGCGCAGTTGGAACTCGACTATCAGCGCAGTATCCCGATCGGCCAGATCGAAAATTTCTACAGTTCTTCGGACCGTACGCCGGTCGTGACGCTCAGCACCGATGCCGCGCGGCTGTTCGGGCGGCGTTCGGCGACGCAATGGCCGTTTCGAGCTTCGCTTTCGCTGGGTGAGTTCACCGATGGCCTCTCGCGAAACCAGATTCAGCGAAGCGCGTTCGAGTTGAACATGCAAAAGCGGGAGGCGACGGGGGCTTTCAGCTTCGATGCGAACGGGCGATTCCGCCAGTCGTTCTACAGCGACGATACGGCGCAGTACCTTTTAAACCTGAACACCAATTTTCGCTACGCCTTTAGCCGGGAGACGGGCTTTAACCTGCGCTACAACTATCTGAACCCGTTCGGTTACACGCCCCTTCAGATCGATCGAACGGGTGAGACGCATCAGTTCACCGGCGATTTGAACTATCGCCCGATGCGTCCCCTGCTGCTTGGCGCGCAGACGGGCTACGATTTCCTGCGCATCGATCAAAATCGGACGCCGTGGCAACTCGTCGGGCTCCGAGCCGAGTATGAGCCCAACCGCAACTTTTTCGTCCGTTCGCTCGCGACCTACGACCCCGACGCTTCGGCCTGGAGCAACATCCGGCTCGATGCGACGTTCCAGCAGCGGGACTTCTACGCGAGCTTGGGAGCCCGCTACGATGGGTTGCGGCACCGCTGGGCGAATATGTCGCTGTATCTCGACGGCCTGACCTGGGGGCGGCTTCGCATCGGTGCGGCCCTGACTTACAACGGCTACTTGGAGCGGTTCGAGGCGCGACATCTGGCGCTGACGTACGATCTACACTGCGCCGAGGCCGTTCTGCAGATCATCGATAACCCGATCGGCTTTCGTTCCGGGACGGAGATCCTCTTTTTCATCCGGCTGAAGGCGTTGCCGTTCGACAGTCCGTTTGGAACGGGAACGCGCGGCCAGCCTCTCGGAACGGCTTCCGGTCGCAACTTTTAAGCGCTGCACCGCATCGGGGGCGTATCAAGAAAAGGGTAGAACTAAAGCACGTGACTCGATTCGCATTCGTTATTCATCCGCTCTCCGCACGCGACCTCGCCCGGAAATACCCGATCGCGAAGTATCTTCCCGAAGGCTGGATCGAGCGGCTGATGCTCTCCAAAAAGCCGATGAAGGTCAGCGAGATCACGGGCGTTCGTTC
Source organism: bacterium (assembly GCA_037189405.1). Classification (GTDB taxonomy): domain Bacteria; phylum Armatimonadota; class Fimbriimonadia; order Fimbriimonadales; family Fimbriimonadaceae; genus JBBCJD01. Next base: position 223,105 of record JBBCJD010000001.1, on the reverse strand, counting down.
CAAGACCGGCGCGACGACCGAGGGTCTTTTTATCGGGTTGCCGCTCACGCCGCGCCAGATGACCCAAACCCTCCCCGTCGAGGCGGTTTACGACCGCATCGTCTCTTGCGCCGAGATGGCCGTCGAGGAGGGGGCCCAGCTGATCGGGCTCGGGGCGTTTACGAGCGTGGTCGGAGACGGCGGGGTCACGATCGCCCAGCGTGTGCCGATCGCGGTGACTACCGGGAACAGCTATACCGTCGCGACGGCGATCGAGGGCACCATCGAAGCGTGTCGGCGGGTCGGAGTCGACCCGGCTTTTGCGACGCTTGCAGTGGTGGGAGCGACGGGAGCGATCGGCCGAACGTGCGCCTTGGTGCTGGCGAAGACTTTCGGCAAGTTGATTCTGATCGGTCGCGACGCCGCCCGAACCGAGGCGCTGGCCGCCGAGATCCCCGGAGCGATTTGGGGTACGGATATGGAACTCCTGAAAGACGCCGACGCGATGATTACGGTGACCTCGTCCGACGCGGCGATCGTCGAGCCGCGCCATCTCAAGCCCGGGGCGATCGCGTGCGACGTGGCGCGTCCGCGCGACGTATCGTTGCGAGTCGCTAAAGAGCGTCCCGACGTGCTCGTCATCGAAGGGGGCTTGGTCCAGGTTCCGGGGCCGGACGTCGACTTCCATTTCGACTTTGGCTTTCCCCCTCGCCATGCGTACGCATGCATGAGCGAGACGATGATGCTCGCGCTCGAGGACCGCGCGGAAAGCTACACCCTCGGGAAAGAGGTGAGTCCGGAGCAGGTCGACGAGATGCTGGCGCTGGCGAAGAAACACGGGTTTGAACTCGCGGGCTTCCGCTCGTTCGAGCGAGCGGTGGACGAAGCGCTCATCGAGCGCGTTCGTTTGGCCCGCGCGCAACTACTGCAGCCCGCTTAGAACCGCTTAGCAGGCTTGAAGTGGAGCCCTATCCTGGGTCCCTCAAACTGGGAGGCGTCTGGCCTGCGGGGCACTCTTCGCCCCGATTCCCAAGATTGCGTTGAGGAAAGGTCGTCGGAACAAGGACGGTAAGGGGTTCTCGAGGTCATGTTCGCCTGCAGAATCGGGCGAATTCGAGTACTCCCGGGACGAGGCTTCGAAGAGGGCTTATGGAGCAAGCTTCTGAAATGACAAGGGCGGCGATATAATCGCCGCCCTTGTTGCTTTTGCTCTCCTCAAAGTCGCGCTTACAGAAGCTCTTTGACGTATTTTTCGAGATCGGGCGGGCTCTTCTCTTTGTGGAAGCCCTGCACGAGTCGCTTGACCTTGCCGTCGCGGCCGATGTAGAGGAACAGCGGGATCTGCACCTTGTCGACTTCCAGCGCCTTCACGAACTTCTCGTTGTCGCCGGTGAAGGGGAAGCTGTAGCTGTGCTCGTCGCGATACTTCTTGACAGCCGCCGCCTTGTCGGTGGTGCTCACGCCGATCACGACGAAGCCCTTGTCCTTATACTTCTTGTAGAGGGCGTCCCAGGTCGGAGAGGCCGCTTTGCACGGACCGCACCAGGTGGCCCAGAAATCGAGTACGACGACCTTGCCCTTCAGGCTCTTGTCCGTGTGGACCTTCCCCTCGGTGTCCGTCATGGTGAAACTGGGGATGTTTTTCCCTTTGAGGTTCATGACGGCGGCGTTCTGAGCGAAGACGCTCATGCCGATGGCGGCCAGCGCCCCCACGAATAAAATTCTGCCTAGAGTGCTCTTTTTCATCCTATACTCCTTAGCGCGATTGTCTATCTCTGCCGTAGCTACAATACGGTAAACGAACTGACGATCGTTCCCGTTACGCTCGGTTTCAAAAAGCATTATGCACGGCTCCCGCGTCCGCTGGTGCGGAAGGAGGAATCGAGAGGGGGCCACGAGGTAGCATTTGAGGGGTGAGCACCGTCGCAGCGAACCTCGAGCAGCTTTGTATTAATACGATCCGCGGCCTGGCGATTGACGCCGTCGAATCCGCGAACAGTGGGCATCCAGGGATGCCGATGGGCGCGGCGCCCATGGCCTACGCGCTCTGGACGCGCCATTTGCGGCACAACCCGAAGGACCCCTCCTGGTTCAACCGAGACCGTTTTATCCTCTCGGCCGGGCACGGCTCTATGCTTCTCTATGCGTTGCTGCACCTCACGGGGTACGACCTGTCGCTGGAGGACCTAAAATCGTTTCGCCAGATGCACAGCAAGACGCCGGGCCATCCCGAAAACTTTATGACCCCGGGCGTTGAAATGGCGACGGGCCCGCTCGGGCAAGGATTCGCGACGGGCGTCGGCATGGCCATCGCCGAGAAGTTCTTGGCCGCGACCTATGGGGAGTCGGTCGTCGATCACCATACCTACGCGATCTGCTCGGACGGCGACCTGATGGAGGGGATCTCCAGTGAGGCCGCCTCGCTCGCCGGCCACCTTCGTTTGGGCAAGCTCATCTACCTCTACGACGATAACGAGATTACGATCGACGGCTCGACCGCTTTGGCGTTCAGCGAGGACGTGCGGGCGCGATTCGAAGCGTTCGGATGGCACGTCGAGCGTGTCGACGGAATGGACGTGGCGGCGGTGGACGCCGCGATCGACCGTGCCAAGGCGGAAGCCGATCGCCCTTCGCTGATCATGGCGAAGACCGTCATCGGATATGGCAGCCCCAATAAGGCCGGTTCGTCGAAGTCGCACGGATCGCCGCTAGGCGCCGAGGAGGCTCGACTCGCCAAAGAGGCGTTGGGAATTCCGCTCGAGCCTTTGTTCTATGTGCCGGAAGAGGCGCTCCGCGAGATGCGCGAGGCCGTGGAGCGGGGCATCGCGTGGGAAGCGGAGTGGAACGAGCGGGTAAAGGCGTTCGAGGCGGGCTCCCCTGAGCGGGCGGCCGAGTTTCGTTTGGCGGTGGAAGGGCGTCTGCCGGAGGGATGGAGTCAAAAGCTGCCCAGCTTTCCGCAGAAGATCGCGACTCGGAATGCCAGCGGGGACGTGCTGAACGCGCTTGCCAACGTGCTTCCGACGTTGATCGGGGGCAGCGCCGATCTGGCGGGCAGCGTCATGACGATGCTGAAAGGACAGGGCGACTTTCAGGCCGCGACGCCCGCGGGCCGAAACCTCTATTTCGGCGTGCGCGAGCACGCGATGATGGCGGCGGTGAACGGAATCTGGATGCACGGAGGCTGCCAGGCCTACGGCGGGACGTTCTTGATCTTCAGCGACTACTGTCGTCCGGCGCTACGCCTCGCGGCGCTGATGCAGTGCCCTTCGCTGTTCCTTTTCAGCCACGATTCGATCGGGCTCGGCGAGGACGGGCCGACGCATCAGCCGATCGAACACCTGATGGCGTTGCGCGCGATTCCGAATATGAATGTGATGCGTCCGGCGGACGGGAACGAGACCGCCGCGTGCCTGAAGATCGCGCTCGAGATGAAGAGTACGCCGAGCTGTCTCGTCACGACGCGCCAGGCCGTGCCCCAGGTCTCGCCGGGTGAGATCGAGTCGCACCCCGCCCTTCGCGGCGGCTACGTCGTTCGCGAAGCTCAAGGCGGAACTCCGAGTTGCGTTCTGGTGGCGACCGGGAGCGAGGTTTCGATCGCGTTTTCCGCCGCCGACCGCTTGGAAGCCGAGGGTGTGCCGACGCGCGTCGTCAGCCTGCCGAGTTGGTTCGTATTCGAATCGCAAGACGTCGCGTATCGCCGAAGCGTGCTGCCGCCGGCGGTGCCGACGGTCTCGGTCGAGGCGGGGACCACGCTCGGTTGGTCACGCTACGCTCAGGCGCATGTGGGGCTCGACCGGTTCGGCGCGTCGGGGCCGGGGCCTGAGTTGATGGTCGAATTCGGTTTTACGCCTCAGCATGTGGCCGCGGTTGCGCGCGAACTCCTTCGCGGCGCATAGCGGAACTCCGCGTTACACGTCCTTCCGAGCGTCGAACTCGGTGCTCGGAAGGCGTAGAATGGGGGCATGGAGCGCGCGTCCCAAGATCGAATCTTCGGCGTCGAGACCGAGTTCGGCTGCCTCGTGCAAGATGAATCGCTCGGCAAACCCGAGGACGCCGTCGAGCAGATCAAAGACAGCCTTTTTTACGATCTGAAGCTTGGAGCGATCGACCTGCACGCGCGTGACGACGTGTTCGAGCCCGCGGCCTCGGGCGGATTCTTGATGAACGGCGGGCGGCTGTACATCGACGCCGTAGGTTCGCATCTGGAGTACGCCACCGCTGAATGCCGCTCGCTTTCCGATCTCGTGGCGAACGACCGAGCGGGGCAACGTCAGATTTTGCGAGCGATCGAGACGGCGGGGCTTCGAGATCGCGTCAAGGTGTACAACAACTCGGTGGACCATTTCGGAGGGCACACCTTCGGATGCCACGAAAACTACCTCGTGCGCGCGGACGACGAACTGCTTGGTACGCGTCTTCATCTGCTCTACCCTTTCCTCGTCACACGCCAGATCTTCGCGGGGGTGGGACGCGTTGGAGGACATGTGCTGATCGGTGGGAATCATCTCCCGGACTACCGGACGGTGGCGGAGAACCCCATCGATTATCTGTGGGTCAGCCAGGTGTACTCGGTCCAGCCGGACGAGCGGGTGGAGTTCCAGCTCAGTCAGCGGGCCGACCATATCCTCAAAACCGTCGCCAGCCGAGTGCGCTTCAATCGCGCGCTCATCAACCCCAAATGGGAGCATTTTTACTCGCACGAGGGGATGACGCGCTTCCATCTGCTGTTCGGAGAGTCGAACCAGAACGAATATGCCTATGCGCTGAAGATCGGGACGACGATGCTGGCGATCCGTTTGATCGAGGATGGTCTCGTGCCGGAAGCGACGGCGCTCGCCGAGCCGTTGATCGCGCTTCGGGAGGTCAGCCGCGATCCGACGTATCGGTGGATCGTGCGGATGGCGGATGGCGAGACGTTGGGTGCGGTGGATCTGCAACGGCGGTATCTCGGCTACGCCGAAGCCTATCGAGGCGAGTCCGAACAAACGGATTGGGTTTTGGAGGCTTGGCGCACGATTCTCGACGGGCTTGAAAAGGATCCTTTGGCGCTGGGGGATCGAATCGACTGGGTCGCCAAACGCCAGATCGTCGAGGCGTATCGCGAGGCGGAGGGGCTGGATTGGAGCGATGAGGCGCTGCATTCGGTGGACCTCGAGTATCACAACATCGACCCGAGCGAGGGGTTGTTCTACGGGCTTCAGGCGATGGGGCAGACGCGGCGCATCGCAAATGAGGCGCAGATCGTGGCGGCGATGACTGACCCTCCGCAAGACACGCGTGCGAAGGCGCGTGCGGCGCTCGTCGAACGGATGGTCGCACGGCCTTTCCCGAAGTTTTATCTATTTGATTGGAACTCGGTTGCGGTCGAGGCGGATGAGATCTATGATCTCTCGGACCCGTTTTCTACCCAGCTGCTGGATACGTGAGGGTTAGCCCCATCGGGCGATGGGGCTGGAAGAGTCTAGGGAATAGCAGGCTTGGATTGAAGAAGTTTTCCAATCACTGTATCGAGCTCTTTGCTATGCAAGGCGTCCGTCATTGCAATCATGCGTCCGTCGGGACCGAGGAGAATCGGGTGCTCGCCGCCTAAAAGGCCAAAGAGTTCGGGCAATCCTTCATCTACCAGGGTTGGCCAGGTCAGATCGTACTGAGCATTGATTTTTAGCACCTTTTCGCGCACTCCCTCAGGGCTGGGGGCTTCGCTTTGCTGGATTGAGATCACCTCGAACCCACGGTCACGGTACTTTTTCCAAACCTGATCAATTCGCGGCAACGCCGCGACACAGGAACCTCAACCATAAGGCCAAATTTGGAGAAGCACATATTTTCCGCGATAATCCCGAAGATCCAATGTCTGACCATCTAAGGTGGTACCTCGATAGTCCATAGGGTATTCGGCAAGAAGGAGCATTCTTTCTCGGGCGCGTCCGTAAGAGCGTGCGATCTTACTCGGAGATTCTTTGAGTGCCTGAGTGAATTGTAAAAGCTCCTCGTAGGTCATCTGATTCTGATGGTGTTTGCCAAATACATGGTTCACGAGAGTTGGGAGACTTCGTTCGATAAGAGGAGATCGTTGGGCTATTTCATTGAGGATGCTGTGATGGTCGGGTGTCTCGCCGCGAGCGATTGCATTTTTTATATCTCGTATCGTGTGGAAAAGAGGCTGTCTTAATAAGGCATCGATATCACCTTTCTCTAAAACTTTCGAAGCTAGAATTTCTTCGATGAGTCCTTGCAGTTCTTTCGACCATTCTTCTTTCGCATTTTGGTCGATAGGTAATGGATTTGGTTGACGTGGGTATGTCGAGTTGAATTGAGCCCATGCGTTGGGATCTTTCGCAAAGTTAGGGGGATTGTTTAAGTAATTGAGAAGTTGTGGTATCCAGAGCTTTGGATTCGCTAGATTCGAACGTATGAGAGAAATTAGAGGTGCCCAGTTTTCTCGAGCTTTGAGTTCTTCTTGAGCTTCTTTATGAATGACATCAGCTTGTTCGAGAGACACGATTTTGTCAATGATTTGAGCCTCAGGAAAAGAACAGTCAATAGACAGCTCAGTAGGGGGTTGAGTTAGCAAGAGGATGAGTGGAATGAATATCATGGATTTTCCTAAATAAGATTCCTGCCTCGTAAGGCAGGAATTTCAACATTAATTGTTGCGATTAATCAAAAATACAAAAATTTGGCAAACTAAGGAGCCTTAGGTTTACTGAAGAAGTGATAATAAAAATCCACCACTCTATTTCGATCTCCATTGTGGTTGAACTGGTTGCCATGAGCAGGACTTGTTGATTGAAGAGGATATTTTAACAGATAGCCTAATCTGTTTTGATGAAGCATGGGGGCCGTGACCGTCGCGTTTAGATTAAAGGGAATATAAATTAATCGTTGGGCTTTTACATGACTATCGAACCAAACGACGTTGCCGCTTTCAGCGTGGCGGCCATGCAATAGATGGGGGCCACCGTATGAATTACTGAGAGTGAAGGTTCTTTGAAGGTAGAGGCTTCCAGAAACCATTCCCGTGGTATTCAGGTAGCTAGCTGAATCTCCAAGTAAAATAGTTTCTACGGGTAACTCGATATCACTCGCATTTGCAGTCCCCATCGAGGAATTGATTCCATAGGCAAACGGGGGATTCTCTGGAGCGAAATACCAAGGGGCGGGTAGGTCTTTTGCCGATGCACAATCCATAATCGGTTGACTTTTCGTGTAAGGATATAAAGGAGATTTGCTGAAATCGACGACGACGACACCGGCATCAAATATCATGACATCTGCTCCAAACCAGTGAACCGTTCCGTCGTAAATGCGTGGATAGTGATCTTCATAATCTGCTGCATAGAGATTAAACGCGATCCCCATTTGTTTCAAATTAGATAAGCAGCTTGCCTTTTTGGCAGATTCCTTCGCTTGGGCGAAGACGGGGAAGAGGATGGCCGCGAGAATCGCGATGATGCCGATGACGACCAGCAGTTCGACGAGTGTAAATCCTCGGCGGCGGAAGCCAGTACAATAAAAGGGACGATACATTAGAGATACTCCTAGTGTGCGTTTGGGGCACGGCTGACTCCCGTGCCCTTCTCCAGGTGTCCGGCGCGTGCCTGCCGAACGAACATCGAAGTGACGTGGGCGCACGCGCAACCCACTGGCAGCCAAAAAACGAGCTGAAACAGCGCGAAAAGAATCCCTTCCGTCATCGGGAGGAGGAGCGCGCCGATGGCGAATGACCCCAAGATCAACGGAAGGAGAGCGTGATATACCGCCGCCCCTGCGCGGACTGGAACGTTGAACCCCGTGATCCAGCCGCCTACGAAGGGGATGACGAGCGGGAGCGCGACCAGCAAGAAAAACGAAGGGGAACCGTCGGGATACGGAAGGGGCTCGGGCCAGTAGGTACGCACTTGGGCAGGCGTCAAGGGAAGTTGGTAGTAGTTCATCTGCGGGAGAAAAACCCGAAGCTGCAGGAGGGTTACGTAGAGCCCTTGTAACAACACAAACGCGGAAAACGCGCAGCTGTTGCCGCGTCCGAACCGTTTTTCGATCGGACCTCTCGCCGCCTTTTCGTAACAAGTGTTGATAATATCGTTCGCAATTCTTGCGGGTTTTCCGTAAGAATGAATCGCTTCATATGCAGCTAAAGTTGGATCGACGCCTTCTTCGATCTGATCGTCGACGAGCGCTTCGAGATGCGAGAGGGTCTCATAGCGGAATCGTTCGCGGCGATCCCAGGGAATGACGCCAACCATCGGTGCGGTCAGGCGGTCGAGATAGTCGCTGAGGATCGCTTCAACGCCCGTGGGTGGAGGTGTCTCCGCGGATTCGCTCGTTTTGAGGGGGCCTCGAAAGAGTTTTAGCGCGTCGCTCATCGCTTTTAAAACTCCTCCCAATTCGGCTTTCGGCCGGCGACACGAAAGATGGCGCTCGAAAATCGGGTGAAGGTCTCTAGCCGCCGTTCGAAGTCGGCGAGACCGGCTTCGGTGATTCGGTACATTCGGCGCGGGCGCTGGCCTTTGGGGGGCTGATTCCATTCGCTTGTGATGAGGCCGTCCTCTTCGAGCGCGTAGAGCAGGGAATAGACGCTGCCTTGTTTCAGGGCGAGCTGCCCGTGAGTGCGTCGATCGATCTCTTTGGCGATGCTGTAGCCATAGGCTGGGCCGTCGGCGAGCACGGCAAGCACCATCAACTCGGTGTTGCCCCGGACAAGGTTGGCGTTCTGTTCGTCAGAGATCTTCACATAGAATATCTTATCACGGAAGAATTCTTTTGCCAAATAATAAAAATAGAATGGACTTGGAGGATGGGAAAAGCGGTCGGTACACTAGGAGCACCGAATATGCCGAAACTGATTTTGATCCGACATGGACAATCGTTGTGGAACCTAGAGAACCGATTTACAGGCTGGGTCGACGTGCCTTTGACGAAGCAAGGGCAGGATGAGGCGCGAAGCGCCGCGAAACTGCTCGGCGGAGTGGGGATCGACGTCGCGTATACCAGTGCGCTGTCTCGGGCGCAAGAGACCCTGCGGCTGATTCTGGAAACTTTGGGCATCGACGTGCCGGTGATTCGCGATCAGGCTCTGAACGAGCGGCACTACGGCGATTTGCAGGGGCTGAACAAAGACGACTGCCGGAAGAAATACGGCGAGGAACAGGTCAAGGTCTGGCGGCGTAGCTACGCCACTCCGCCCCCGAATGGTGAGGCCCTGAAACAGACCGCCGAGCGCACGCTTCCCTTTTTCGATCGCTGCATTCTTGGTGATCTGCGGCAGGGCAAGAACGTTCTGGTTGTGGCGCACGGAAATTCGAACCGCTCGATCGTCATGCAACTGGACGGCCTGAGCGAGGAGGAAGTGTTGGAACTGAACCTGGAGACGGGTGTGCCGCTCGTCTACGAACTCGACGAGTTGGGTCAGGTGCTCGGGAAACAGATTCTGCACCACGGTTAAGCGTTGAACGCGAGGCGCGGTTCGGAGCGTCTCGCGTTTCTTCCGAAAGAAGACGTTTTGAAACGATTCGCGCCCGAGGGGGCAATTTCGTGTGAGAATGCGTCAAAATCAACTTTTGGAATGAAGGTTCTTGTGATCGGCTCCGGCCCCATCGTCATCGGTCAGGCAGCGGAGTTCGATTATGCGGGCTCACAGGCATGTAAAAGCCTCCGCGAAGAGGGCCACGAGGTCGTTCTGATCAATTCCAACCCCGCGACGATCATGACCGACTTGGGCATGTCCGACGCGCTTTACATCGAGCCTTTGACCCCCGACTTTTGCGAGCGCGTGATCCAGCGCGAGCGCCCCGACGCCTTACTGCCGACTTTGGGCGGGCAAACCGGACTCAACCTCGCGACGCAGCTCGCCGATCTGGGCATCCTGGAAAAGTACAACGTGCGGCTGCTGGGTACCCCGCTGGAAGCGATCCGCAAAGCCGAGGACCGCGAGAGCTTCCGCTCGTTGATGCGCGAGATTCACGAGCCCGTACCCGAGAGTTGGATCGTCGAGACCGAAGATGAGCTTCGGGCGCTTTTGGACGAGGTGCCGTACCCTTGCATCGTGCGCCCGGCCTACACCCTCGGAGGGACCGGGGGCGGAATTGCTCATAGCCCCGAAGAGCTTTGGGATATCGGCCGCAAAGGCTTGCAGCTTTCGATGCGCTCGCAGCTGATGGTCGAGCGCTCGCTGCTCGGTTGGAAAGAGGTCGAATACGAAGTGATGCGCGACTCCGCCGGGAACTGCATCACGGTGTGCAACATGGAGAACTTCGACCCGATGGGCGTGCACACCGGGGATTCGATTGTCATCGCGCCCTCCCAGACGCTGAGCGACATCGAATATCACATGCTTCGCACCGCCTCGTTGAAGATTATTCAGGCGCTCGGCATCGAGGGGGGCTGTAACGTTCAACTCGCGGTGAACCCGGATTCGTTCGATTATTACATCATCGAAGTGAACCCGCGTGTCTCCCGCTCCTCGGCGCTGGCCTCTAAAGCGACCGGCTATCCGATCGCGCGGATCGCGGCGAAGATCGCGGTCGGGAAGACCCTCGACCAGATCGAGAACCCGATCACCAAGACGACTCTGGCGTGCTTCGAGCCCGCGCTCGACTATTGCGTAGTCAAGGTGCCGCGCTGGCCGTTCGATAAATTCCCCAACGCGGATCGCTCGCTCTTTACTCAGATGAAGGCCACGGGGGAAGTGATGGCGATCGATCGCAGCTTCGAAGCCGCCCTGATGAAATCGCTCCGAGGTCTGGAGATCAAACAGAAAGACCTTCGCCATCCCCGGTTCGCCTCGCAAGAGGAGATGCCCGACGAGTCGCTTCGCCAAGCGATCGCAAAGCCGACCGACGAGCGACTTTGGGCGATCGCCGAGGGGCTGCGTCGCGGTTGGTCGGTCTCTGAGGTGCATCGCCTCAGCCGTGTGGACAACTGGTTCTTGGTCAAGATTCAAAAGCTGCTTGCCGTCGAGGCGCGGCTTGTGGAAGCTGCCGAGGCGCGGCTGACGGGTGAGGCGCTCGGATCGCTGATTTCGGAAGCGTTCCTGATCGGCTATCCTTCTCCGACGTTGCGAAGCCTGCTTCAGCCCCGTGAGGCGCAGGGCGCCGAAGCGTATCTGAAGGCCGTCGAGGACGAGATCGAACGGCAAAAGGTGCTTCCGGTCTTTAAGATGGTGGATACTTGCGCGGCGGAATTCGAATCCCGGACGCCGTATTATTACGGCACGTTCGAACAGGAGGACGATGCGCGGCTGCTCGAAAAGGACGCCCGCGAGTCGGTGCTCGTGCTCGGCTCCGGTCCGATCCGCATCGGCCAGGGGATCGAGTTCGACTACTCGTGCGTGCACTGCGCTTGGAGCCTCCAGGAGATGGGGTACCGCGCGATTCTCGTCAACAACAATCCCGAGACCGTCTCGACCGATTTCGATACCGGCGACGCGCTGTATTTCGAGCCGGTGACGCTGGAGGATGTGCTCGATATTGCCGCGCACGAAAAGCCGATCGGCACGGTGGTGCAGTTCGGCGGGCAGACCGCGATCAACCTGGCGACGCGTCTCGCCGAGGCCGGGATGCCGATTCTCGGCACGCCCCCTTCGGCGATCGATACGGCCGAGGATCGGGAGCGGTTCGAGGCGCTTTTGGAGCGTCTCAATCTTTCTCGCCCCCGCGGTCGCGCGGTCCGTTCGCTGGAAGCCGCGGTCGAAGTCGCGGATCAGGTCGGATACCCTGTCTTGGTACGCCCGAGCTTTGTGCTGGGCGGCCGCGCGATGGAGATCGTATACGACGCGGACCATCTGCGGGCTTTTTACGGCGAGGCTGAGCGAGAGAGCCCCGGGCAGCCTGTGCTCGTCGATAAGTACCTCGACGGCGTCGAGGCCGAAGTGGATGTGATTTCGGACGGGGAGGCGACCCTGGTGCCGGGCATCATGGAGCATATCGAGCGGGCCGGGGTGCACAGCGGCGACTCGATGGCGGTCTACCCCCCGATCGGTTTGAGCGAAGCGATCCAGGCTCAGATCGTGCGAAGTGCTTGCCAGATCGCGCGCGAATTGGGGGTGAAAGGGATCATGAATATCCAGTACGTGATCCAAGACGGGATCGCGCACATTATCGAGGTCAATCCGCGCGCTTCGCGCACCGTGCCGTATCTCAGCAAGGTCACCAAGGTGCCGATGGTGCGGCTCGCCTCGCGCTGTATGATGGGCGAAAAGCTCGCGGACTTGGGATACGGCAGTGGGCTTTGGACACTCGACGCGGGCGGGCGCGTGATTCCTGAAGAGGCGCTTGGCGCACCGGACTCGATCCCCGCGCCGACTTTATACGCGGTCAAGGCGCCCGTCTTCAGTTTCCAAAAGCTCGGCCGCGTCGAGCCCAGCCTCGGTCCTGAGATGAAGTCGACCGGCGAAATCTTGGGGATCGACACGCATTACGAAGCCGCGCTGTATAAAGCGCTCGTGGCGAGCTTTATTCAGTTCAAAGGCGCGGGGCGCGTACTCTTGACGGTGAAGGATGCCGACAAGCCTGCCGCGGTGGAGCTTGCGCGTAAATTTACTCAAAGCGGCCGGCGGGTGGTGGCGACGCCGGGGACCGCCCGCGCGCTTCAGACGGCCGGAATCGAATGCGATGTGATTCCGAAGATCGGGCAGGGAAGTCCTAACCTCCTCGACCTGGTGCTCCAAGGGGAGATCAGCTTGATGATCAACACTCCGAGCGCCGACAAGGAAGCCGAGCGGGAAGCCGCTCAGATCCGCCGGGCATGCATTGAGACCGGTGTGGCGTGCGTCACGAACATCGACACCGCCTCGGCGATCCACACTGCGCTAGAATATTATCGCGACCCAGAGCGGGCTTCGTGCCTCAGACTGGACGAGTACTTCGAGACCCGCGAACCTTCCGCGGTCTAAGCGCCATTCCGGCGCCGAGCAGTGCCCCGGCCAAATCGATCCCTACGTCGACGATCGAGCCGGTGCGCACCGAGGTGCCCATCTGGCGCATCTCGTCGAGCCCTGCCCAGCACAGGGCAAGCAGGAGAGGCACGACGAACGATGCGCCGCGCGAAACTCCGCCGCGGAGAAGCAGGCGCGAGGCGTTCCAAGCGAGAAGGCCATAGAACGTGAGGTGGACGCCTTTGCGGACGAGCAGGGTGAGCGTCTGGGCGGCCGGGAGGTCGACGCCGAGCAACCGCTGAAACGCCGCGACCATCGGGTCCGCGCCGCCGCTGGCACCGCTGAAGTAGGCCAGCAGCCAGCCCAGGCAAAGGATCATCATCGCATGGCTCCATGCTTTGTGTCGCGCGATCATCAGCGAAAGCAGATAGAACGCGCTGCCGACCCCTCCGAAGAGCACGACGTTCGGAAGCACACGGTGCGCGAATCCACCGGTGACCTTGAATTCCAGCGGAGAAGCGGTCGCAAGATGAAGGGCCATCGCGCCAAAAAGGAGCGCGGCGCTCCAAAAGAAGAATCCGCCCGAACGGCGAAAGCTTGGGGAACACCCGAGAGCCGCCGTCGCGGTGAGGCCCAGCGTCAGCGGCCACCAAATCGCCGGATAGAGCGAATCGCCGATGACGATAAACGAAAACGTGAAGAAGAAGCCGAGCCCGAACGCGATCAGTTTGAGGGCGAGGGCGTAGAGGGCTTTCATCCTCACAAGGTTAGCAGGGGCGGTGAGTAAAATGCCGCCCCTACAAACAGGAGATTAGGCTGTGCCTTCGACGCGCATCCAGCTGTTGATGCGGTCCACGATATGGATGTTTCGCATCGCCTTGAGCGCGCGGAGAAACTGCCCTTCGATACAAGGGTGCGTGAGGAAGACGATCTCGCCGCGGCCTTCGGGAAGCGTCTTCATCTCCATCCCGGCCAGCGAGACGTCGCAGTTGCCGAACACCGTGGCGATACACCCGAGCGCCTTCGGCCGGTCTTTCACCTGGATGCGCAGATAATAGCGGCTGCGCACCTGCTCGATCGGCAGGGTCTCCATGCCGTATTCGAAGGGGATCATATTGCCCGCGCCTCCTAAACGGATGTTGCGGCAGATGTCGATCAGATCGCCGATGACAGCCGAACCGGTGGCCTCGCTCCCCGCGCCTTGGCCGCTAAACATGATGTCGCCCACGAAATCGCCTTCGAGCCAAAGCGCGTTGTACACGCCGTCGACACGGCCGAGGGGATGCGCTTTCGGGATCAAGGTGGGGTGCACGCGCGCCAAGATGCGATTGGGGCCGCACGCTTCGACGATACCCAGCAGCTTGATTTTATAGCCCAGCATGTCGGCATAGGCGAACTCGGTCGCCGAGATGCCGCGGATGCCTTCGCGGTGAACCGAGTCGGGCAGGACCTCTTTGCCGAAAGCGATCGAAGAGAGGATCGCGAGCTTATACTGCGCGTCGAAGCCGTCGACGTCGCTCGTCGGGTCGGCTTCCGCGTATCCTTTCTCTTGAGCCTCTTTCAAGACGGCGTCGAAATCGAGCCCCTCCTCGGTCATTTTGGTCAGGATGTAGTTGGTTGTGCCATTGAGGATGCCCATCATCTTGAGCACGTCGTTGCCGGCAAGCTGATGCTTGAGAGGCTGGATCAGGGGGATGCCTCCGCCGACCGCGGCTTCATAGTGCAGGTCCAGCCCTTGCTTGGCCGCCAGACGGACGAGATGGGTCCCCTTTTTAGCGAGCAGCTCTTTGTTCGCGGTAACGACGTGCTTGCCGTTGAGGAGGGCGCGTTCGATCAACTCTCCGGCGGGCTCGACGCCTCCCATCAATTCGAGAATCACGTCGATCTGGGGGTCGTCCACGATCGAGTGGAGATCGGCGGTGATGAGGTTTCGATCTGCGATCCGGGGCTTAACGAGATCGCGGACGCCGATACGGGTGACTTCGATCGGGACGCCCACCTTGCGCACGATCGCTTCGCGATTATCGGCAAGCATGCGAAACGCACCGGTTCCGACGGTGCCGAAGCCCAGCATGCCGACACGTACCACACGAGGGTCGTGAAACTCATGTCCCAAGGGAGACGCCTTTTCGCTGTCGATAATCATCTCTACTCTTGAATTGTAGAGTTTTTCGACTTCGTAAAGAGAAAAGCTATGCTAAACGAAAAGTGGGGCTCATAAAGAACCCCACTTTCTTAGGCGTTAAGAGGAAAGCGCCTAAGATCTCTCGGTAATAATGTCGCCCGCTTGAAACTCCGCACCCTCGACGATCTTGGCAAAGGCGAGCTTCTTTTCGACCGAAGTGACCCGGACGGTGCCGACTTTCGATTTTCGGGTTCCGAGGATCTCGTTCGTCTCGGGGTCGCGAATCACGCGCGTGACGCGGTAGACGTCGAAGGTGTCGCCTTCGGCGACGCCCACTTCGCTACCTGCGTTGATCGCGATCTCTTTGGCCTCTTTATCATAATCCGCGACGCGGGCCGACCAAGGCTGGCCTTCGAGTTTTTTCAGGATCTTCTCGACGGCTTGATCGATCGCCTTGGTGGTGGCCTCGCCGAGAGGGCTCTTTTCGAACGTCGCGAAATCCGTAAAGGTGCTCCCGAGCCGGGCGCCGACGTTGAAGGAGCTTGAGCTCGCGGTCCCCGAAGCCTCTTCGCTGGCGAGAAGTTCGCTGGTATCGACGTTGAAGATGCGGACGTTGATCGCGCATTTCGCCTCGCTTACCGAGCCTCCCACGCGGCCCAGCCGGCCGATGCTGACGCCACCCCCGGAGCCTTTGGTCGCCAGGCTAAAATCCGTCAGCTTGCCTCGAACGAGCGCCTGGGCCGGGACGATCTTGCCCTTTTGGCTTTGGCCCGTGTTCGCCTCTTTAATGGCCTTTTCTTGCAGTAGCTCGTCCATCGCGCCTCGTTCGAGGATGACGAAACGCCCCGTCGCTAGCAGCTTTTGCTGCAACTTCTCATCGATCGCGTTGCGGAACCCGATCGGAATCTGCCAATCGTCGAACCACGAGCGATCGGTCCAATCGATCGGGGCGACCGCGATGCGCATCTTCAGCTTCTTGTTCGAGCTGAATGCGCTCATCGGCGCGAGTGCGAGCGCCACGCAAGCCATGCAAAGGGTCCATCTCATTGCCTTCATCGTCTTTCTCTCCTCGCCGACCCGACGAGGGGCCGGGCGTCCTTGAGCTTAGAGCTTACTCGGTTCGGATCGATCAGCCGGTCTTGGCTTGGATCAGCTCCATCGCCTTTTGAAGTTGCGTATCCGATTTCGGATCGCCGATGACCGGGTCTTTGGAGAGGTCGAGCGGCTGCTCGACGTTCGGTTTGAGGCCGCCGCTGAGGTAAATGCCGTTTTCGTCGACCTTGCGGCCGATATCCGTGCCGTTCGGGAGGAAGTACCGGGCGATCGTGATTTTCGCGCTGGAGCCGTCGATCAGCTCGAATACGTTCTGGACCGAAGCCTTGCCGTAGGAGTGCGTTCCGACGAGCGTCGCGAGGCCGTAGTCTTGCAGCGCGCCGGCGAAGATTTCGGCGGCGCTAGCGGATTCTTCGTTGATCAGCACGGTGATCGGGTAGCGGAAGTCTCGCTTGAAGCGGGAATAGGTCTTGGCGACCTCGGTTTTGCCGCCACGGAATTTCATGCGGACGACGACCTTGTCCTCGACGAAGCGGGAGAGCAGGTGGACCGAGGTCTCCAGCAGGCCGCCGGGGTTGTTGCGCAGATCGATGATGAGTCCTTCCATGCCCTGGCCTTCCAAGCGGTCCAGCGCGCGGTCGAACTGCTCGGGGGTGGGTTCGGAGAACGCGACAAGCGCCAGATAGCCGATCTTCGTGCCCTCGATGAGGCGCGCTTCGACTGTGGGGGTGATGATCTGGGCGCGACGCACGCGGATCTCGACCGGGTCCTGCTTATCGGGGCGAAGTAGTTTGAGGCGAACGATGCTGCCCTCGGTTCCGCGGACTTTTTGGACGATCTCGTCGATCGGAAGCCCCATCACCGGGGCGTCGTCCACCGCCGTGATGATATCGCCGGCTTTCATGCCGCCCGCAAAGGCGGGACCGTCTTCGAAGACGGAGTTCACCTTGGCGCCCAGCGGATCGCTTTGCAGCCGCGCGCCGACGCCGACGAAGTTCGCCCGGGTCTCCAGAAGAAACTCTTTGGCCTGACGGGGAATCAGAAACGCGGTATGCGGATCGCCGAGCGAGGCCATGAGCCCGGTGATGCCCGCGTACTTCAAATCGGTGGGCTCGACCTCTTTTTGATACTCGGTGAGAATCTGGTTGTACGAGTGCCGGAAGACCTGATCGGGGGTCAGCTTGGTGGCGGCGGTCTTGACGCCGATCAGGCGATTGACGGCGCGCATCGAAGGGGCGTTCCCCTCTTCGAGATCGCGCCAACTGAAGCCGAGCGCGAAGAGCGCTCCCAAAAGGAGAAAGAACCCGAGAAGCCGCCCCACGAGCTTCATCGCTTCTCCTCCGGGCGATAGGTGCCGACCGCGAGGGTGTAACCGCTCCCGTCGGGAAGCTGCACGATGCGCGAGCGAGTCAAATCGCCCGCCATCGGCCCTCCTTCGAGCTGAGCAAGACCCTTCGAAGAAAGCGC
Organism: bacterium; assembly: GCA_037189405.1. Lineage (GTDB taxonomy): Bacteria > Armatimonadota > Fimbriimonadia > Fimbriimonadales > Fimbriimonadaceae > JBBCJD01. The sequence goes on along the minus strand of JBBCJD010000001.1, from coordinate 205,607 downwards.
CAGCGCGAAGATCTCGGCGACGCCACGAGTGGTCTCATCCACAATCAGGGTCAGTTTTGGCGGGTGCGGGTTACCCTTTTCGATGCTCAACGTTTGAGGCGTGCCGCGGCGATCCGTGTGGAACGTTCCGTAGGTTCCGGCAGGAGCGAGGACGGCCAGGGTTTGCCTCATGCTTTCAAAATCGCCAAGCGGATTGTTTCTCAGGTCGATCGTAAGTTCGGAGTGGCGTCCGATCGCGCGCCGCATCGATTCGGCCGTGCCTTCGGTAAAGATCAGCGATTGGATGCGCGAGCCCTGGAGATCGAACAGCGGCAGCTTCCAAAAACCCTTTTGCAGAGTCGCCTCCGTCGCGCGGTCGTTTCGGACGTATTGAAGCGTCACGGACCCTTCGCGCCCTTGGGTCAGGCGTTCGTGCGCCTGGAGGAACGTATAGCTGCGGTCCAGCCGTTCGCGAAGCGAATTGCGGAGATCGCGGAGTTCGTCCCCCGTAATCTCGTTCTTTTCCGCCTTTTTCTGCGCGGCTTCGTACTCTTCGTAAATCTTGGCGTTCATGACCCAGTGGTCGTCGACCCATTCGATCCAGTCGCCGGGACGAAGACCAGCGGTTTCCGCCGCGCTCCCCGGGACTACGGAGGCGACCATGAGCTTCGGGATCACCGGTGGGGGGGTGGCGTTCGAGCCGGAAGGCTTGGGAGGTGGATCGAAGTGTAGAGTGAACGCGGCGCCGATCCCCTCATATTCGCCTTGGCGCATCTGGAGGTACGTTTTAAACTCCTGTGACCCCATGAACTGGGAGTGCGGATCGTTCAGGCTGTTGATCATGCCACGAACGGCGCCGGAGGCGAGCTTTTGGTCGTCGGTGATCGGGTCGACGTACTCTTTCTTAAGCAGGCGCACCATCTCCCGAAAAAAGTCTTCGGGAACGTCGGTGGTTTTCGAGGCGACGAGATTGCTTCGCGAAAGGTCCGCGATGGAAGCGCCTCGCGCTTCTCCTCGATCGATCCCGGCGCGGACCCAGTGACCCCCCAGGACCGCCGCCGTGCCGCCCAGGATCGCTCCCGCGGCTACGAAGCTCTTCGCCGTGCTATTCATAAAGCGTTGTATTGACTTGAAGCGGGTAAACCCCTTCCTTCAGACCAACATTTTCATTGTACGCGAAGTTCCAAGCTGCAGAAGGCTAGAATTGGACTTTGACCGGCTCGCGCTGGGCCGGATCTTCGATCTGGAACAGCTCGCGCGGCTGAAATCCGCTCATGCTCGCCACGATGCTCGTGGGAAAGGTCTCGATCTTGGTGTTGTAGGCGGTCACGATATCGTTGTAGTATTGGCGCGAGAACGAGATCTTGTTCTCGGTGCTCTTGAGCTCTTCTTGAAGCGACATCATCGTTTGATCCGCTTTGAGGTCGGGATAAGCCTCAGACAGAGCGAAAATGCCGCCTAGCGCGGCGGTCAGAAAATTCTCGGCCTTGGCCTTTTCCTCGACGCTTTGCGCGCCGACGGCGCGGTTGCGGGCCTGGATCACCTTTTCGAGGGTGTCCTGTTCGTGCCGCATGTACCCTTTCACGGTCTCGACGAGATTCGGGATCAGGTCGTGGCGCCTCTTGAGCTGGACGTCGATCTGCCCGAAAGCGTTGTGGGTCTGTTGACGCAGGGCGACGAGGCCGTTGTAGATGACGATATAGGCGACGACGGTCAGCGCGACGAGGCCGAGAAGGATCCAAAGAGCGACCATAGTGTGTCTCTGTGCAATTCGGGGCGCCCGCTCGGGGAGCTCACCTAATCTGTACGGACGGGCGTGGGGACGGGTTTCGTCTCACGTTTCAAAATCACGCTCGTCGGGGTGAAGCCGTTCGGATTGCGATATTCGAGGCGATCGTCGCCTAGCCAGCGCAGCTCGATCGGATGCATCTCGGCCCGGTCGCGCGGTGAGATCGGCCGTCGCAGCATCTCTTCGAGGTCGAGCCATACGTAATCCCCCTCGCTTTGCCAGCGTCCTGCCCCGGAAAGCCCGCTTTCGATCAGCTCGAACCGTCCTTCGGGGCGCAGCGTCAATTCGACTTTACTCAGGGTGCGCATCATCGCGGGGTCTTCGCCCGCAAGCTGGCGGTCGCCTTTCCAGACGCCCGTGGACCAATCATGACTCGGACCGCATCCAAGGCTGAGCAGGGCGAAAAGCCCCCCTGCGAGAGCTATAATCTGGCGGATGGCCGGCATCGCAGCAGAAGTTTACACCTCAATGGGGCTCACCCCCTTCGAATACGACCGAATCGTGGAGCTCCTCGGGCGCGAGCCGCGGCTGACCGAACTCGGCATGTTCGCCGTGATGTGGAGCGAGCATTGCGGCTACAAATACTCCCGCCCCGTCTTGGCTTTTTTCAAGCGCTATAAGGAGGCTCTGGAGGGCGAGGGCTTCGAAAACGCCGGCATCGTAGAGCTGGGCGACGGGCTGGGCGTCACGATGAAGGTCGAATCGCACAACCATCCGTCCGCCGTGGAGCCCTATCAAGGCGCCGCGACGGGAGTCGGGGGCATTATCCGCGACATTCTGACGATGGGCGCACGGCCGATCGCCGCGCTCAATTCGCTCCGGTTCGGCCCGATCGAATCGGGCAAAGCACCCGACCGCATCGTCCAACGCAACCGCTATCTGTTCGAACACGTTGTCGCGGGGATCGCGGGTTACGGCAACTGCGTGGGGGTGCCGACGGTCGGGGGCGAAGTGAACTTCCATCCTCGCTACAGCGGCAATCCGCTTGTCAACGCGATGTGCGTCGGTCTGCTCGAATTGGACAAGATCGCGACCGCCGAGGCGAAGGGAGTCGGAAATCCGGTGCTGTACCTTGGTTCGGCGACCGGTAAAGACGGCATCCACGGGGCGACTTTTGCGAGTGATGCGCTGGGCGAGGAAAGCGAGGAGAAGCGTCCGAACGTGCAGATCGGTGACCCGTTTGCCGAAAAGCAGCTGATCGAGGCCACTTTGGAAGCCCTCGAAACCGGCGCGGTCGTAGCGATTCAGGACATGGGCGCGGCGGGGTTGACCTGCAGCACCGTCGAGATGGCGAGCAAGGGAAGCGTCGGCATGCGCGTCGATCTCGACCGGGTGCCGATGCGCGAGGCCGACATGAGCGGCTATGAATTAATGCTGAGTGAAAGCCAGGAGCGCATGCTGGCCGTCGCCGAGAAAGGGCGCGAACACGAGGTGATCGAGGTGTTCCGCCGGTGGGGCGTTCACGCCGTCGTGATCGGCGAGGTCACGGACGACGGGGTGCTGACGGTGACCCGGAACGGCGCGCTCGAAGCGCAACTCGATCCGAAACTGCTTACCGACCATTGTCCTACGTATCGCACCGAGTTCGAGGCGCCTCCCTCGTTCGCCCAGTCCGGAGCGTTCGATCCGGCCTCACTACCCGAAAAGCCGCTGGACGCCTCGCTTTTGACGCTTCTGGGCTCGCCGGATATCGCATCGAAGCGATGGGTGTATCGGCAGTACGACCAGCAGGTGCAAACGCAAACGACCCTTTTGGCCGGCCGCGGCGACGCGGCGGTGATCGCTCCGCGCGGCACCCGAAAGGGGCTGGCGCTCAAGATCGACGGCAACGCGCGGCAAACGGATCTGCATCCGTATCGAGGGGGGCAGCTGGCGGTCTGCGAGGCGGCGCGCAACGTGGCATGTACCGGCGCGCGCCCCAAAGCGGTTACCGACGGGTTGAACTTCGGCAACCCCCAAACCTCACGCGTGTATTGGCAGTTTCACGAGGCGGTGCGGGGGATCGCCGAAGCCGCCGAAGCGCTGGAGACCCCCGTCATCAGCGGCAACGTCAGCTTCTATAACGAAAGCGATTTAGGCGAAGTGCCCCCGACGCCCTTGATCGGAATGCTGGGGGTGCTGGAAGACGCCGAAAAGCGAGTGGGAATCGCGCCTTCCGCGGATGCGGTGGGCGAGGGAGCGCTCGCGATCGGGCTTCTCGCGATTCCGGTTGAGGCGGAGCACGCGGGGCTTGGAGCGAGTGCATACCTCGCCGAGGTGCACGGCCTTGAAACCGGCTATCCCGTCGCGCCGAACCTCTCGGGAGAAAAGGCGCTGTGCGAGCGGTTGGCCCAACTCGTGGAGGCGGGCGCGATCTTCTCCGCACACGATCTGTCGGAGGGCGGCCTTGCGGTCGCGGCGGCGGAGATGGCACTGGAAGGATCGTGGGCCGTTTCCCTGCGTCTTCATCAAGGTTCCGGCCTGTTTTCCTACACGAATCGTGCCGACGCGGCGCTCTTCGGCGAATTGCCCGGGCGGGTGCTTATTACCGCGTCCGATCTGGAAAAAGTGCGGGATTCGATCAAGTCTTCCGGCATCGAGTTGGACGAGATCGGGACTTTAGAGCCCGGAGAGGGGCTGTCCGTCCAGATCGGGGAAGAAACGTTCCGTTGGAGCGCGGAAGCGCTTCGAACTGCGTATCTCAGCTTGGAAGAGAAGCTGGAAGCTCCTCTTTAAAAGGCGTTCATGCGAGAGGCTTTTCACGACCATCTTCGGGTTTCGGGGCTGATCCCGGAAGGAGCCCGGGTTTTGGTCGGCTATAGCGGGGGCGCCGACTCGACCTGCCTTTTGACGCTGCTTCACGAAGCCGGGGTCGACGTGGTGGCCGGCCATTTGCACCACGGGCAGCGCGAGGAGGCGGAGAAGGAATTGCGGCTCTGCGAGGCGTACTGCGACGGCCTCGGGATTCCATTTGCGAGCGGTCATGCCGACGTCCCACAGATCGCGTCAGATATGAAGATCGGCTTAGAGGAGGCGGGGCGTCAGGCCCGCTACGCTTTCTTCGCGCAGGCGGCGTTTCGAACCCAATGCGCCTGGGTCGCGACCGCGCATACGCGCGACGACCAGTGCGAGACGATTTTGCTGAATCTCGTTCGCGGTTCCGGGTTGACGGGGCTCGCCGGAATCCCGGAGAAAAGAGACCAGATCGTGCGCCCGTTGCTGCCTTTTTCCCGGGCCGAGACCAAGGCGTTTTGCGAATCTCGGGGGCTGTGGTTTCACGACGACCCGTCGAACAGCGATCTGTTCTTTTCGAGAGCCCGCGTGCGGCATCGCGTGATGCCGGAGTTGCGGATGATCCATTCGGAGGCTGATGCCCAACTGCTTCGCCTCAGTCGAATCGCGCGGGAAGAGGACCAGTTTTTGAACGCCACGGCGGCGGCGGCACTCGAACAATGCGAGCGGGTGCGATGTCCCGAACTCCACTTTCTGACCCATGACGTCGAGCTTTACCTGGATCGGGCGAAGTTGGAATCCCTTCCGCCAGTGCTCGTCAAGCGCGCGTTGCGTTTGGCGGTACAGGCTTTAGGCGGAGCGCTGACCTTCGAGCAGACTGAGGCCGCGCTGCGCGGCTTGCGCGAAGGGGGAACCGGCTCGGTGACCGCAGAGGGCGGAAAAGTCGTATTGGAGTGGAAAGAGGAGGCGCTCGCCGCGCGAGATCTGACCCCGACGACGCCCTTTCGGCAGATGCTGCAAGTGCCGGGAGAGATCCTCAGCGAAGAGTTCGGTTGGCGGCTGGTGGCTTACCCCCTGACGGGGAATGCGCCAGCGCAGGAACGGGTGGCGATGCGGGCCCTCGTGCCGCGCTCGCGGATTCGAGGGGAGCTGTATTTCCGCACCGCGCATCCGGGTGATGCGATGCGGCCGTTTGGGTTCGAAGGCACCCGAAAGCTCTCGGATCTCATGAGCGAGCGCAAGCTTTCCGCCGCGATGAAAGCTCGTTTGCCGATCGTTTGCGACCTGGTGGGTCCGCTATGGGCGCCGGGGGTCGCGCTCGACGACCGGGCGAGAGTCGAGGCGGGTGAGACGGAGTTTCTGGCGCTCGAATTCGGTCCCGATGACGCGGGAACGGCATGAGACGTGGGTAGGGGTGGGGGGCTCTCCTATGGCGCGGAGGAGCCGCGTCCGGCGTAGAATGAAACGACGATGAGTTGCTCTTGCCATCAAAAGCCGAAAGGTCCGAACGCCAAGCGCCCGCCGACGCTGGGCGATGTGGCATTTTTGCTCACGCTCGGGGCTGCCGTGATCGTCGGCTATTTCTGGACCGTCCTGTCCGGAACGCATTAACGCCGTTTTCGAGCGGGCTTTAGCCGAATCGTCCCGAGATGTAGTCCTCGGTCTCTTTCTTTTGCGGATTCAAGAAGAAGTTCGCGGTCTCGTTGGTTTCGACGAGCTTGCCCATCATGAAGAACGCCGTGACGTCGCTGGCGCGTTGCGCCTGCTGCATGTTGTGCGTGACGATCACGATGGTGAATTTCTGTTTCAGCTCGAAGATCAAGTCTTCGATACGGCTGGTCGCAATCGGGTCCAAGGCCGAGCAGGGCTCGTCCATCAGGATGACTTCAGGGTCGACCGCCATCGTGCGGGCGATGCAAAGCCGCTGTTGCTGGCCGCCGGAGAGCGCGAGCGCCGACTGGCGCAGTTTGTCTTTGACTTCGTCCCACAGCGCTGCGCCGCGTAGGCAGCGCTCGACGAGCTCGTCGAGGTCCTGCTTTTTCCGCGAGCCGTGAATCCGCGGGCCGTACGCCACGTTGTCGTAGATCGACATCGGAAAGGGGTTCGGCTTTTGAAACACCATGCCGACCTCTTTGCGAAGCTCGACCGGGTCGACGTCCGAGCCGTAAATATCTTTGCCGTCCAGCAAAATGCTGCCTTGGATCGAGGTGCCGTCGATCAGATCGTTCATTCGGTTGATGCAGCGCAGAAAAGTCGATTTGCCGCACCCCGAGGGGCCGATCAGCGCAGTGACCTTATGGGGCGCGATCTTGAGGTCGATCCCGTAGAGGGCTTGCGAATTCCCATAGAAAAAATCCAGGTTCTGCGCGACGATCTTCGGCTCGGTGGCCGCCGGAGCCCGATCGGTTTCTGTAAGAACGTTCACCGCCTTCGATTTTACTGGCTGATTGTTAAGATTGCATTGAATCCGCGCTTTTTGAATAAGAATAAGAGAGCGCGCAAGGCCAAAACACCATCGCGAGCAGCCAAAGAAAGACAAAAATCGGCAGGGCGCCCAACGCGGCGAGCGCTGCGCCGAGAAGGCCTCCGATCAGAAAGATCTTGGCGGCCGCCTCGTGCGTGCGTTGCCAAACGGCATCGCTCGCCAGGCTCCAGGGGGTGCGCACGCCCATCCAGCGGTTTCGGGGCAAGCCTCGCATCGCAGGGCCGAGTGCCGCAAAGAACAAGAACATGCCGACGAGGAGCGTGCGGAATACTTCGAACTGGGGGCGAAGCGCCGTGAACAGCGTCAGGGCGAGGATGAAAACAAACAGCCCCTGAAGCAAGATCGAAACCGCGTTCAAGCGAAGTCGGGCCTCGGCGGGGGCCGAGAGGCGGGCGCTCAGTGGGATCAAAAGCGTGGCGAGCGCCAGAACAAGCAGCCCTCCGGCGAGCGCGGTGCCGGTCGAAGCCCACCCGTCGATCTCTCCGCGCATGTTCCAGTGGATGGGAAGTTTGGGCGGAAGATGCGGGCGCGCCCAAAGAATTACCCCTGCCGCGAGGCACCAAAGCAGCGCGGAGAACAGAAGAGCCGTCGCCGTTTTCATCGCTTGTTTTATGGGACGTTTCGGGGAAGCGCCGCGATCCCTCTTAGAAGGAAAAGAGGCGCAACGCGGCTTCCGAGCCCGGGAGGAGATCGGCTTGCCGGAAGAGTCCAAGCGCCTGCTGGAGGAGAGCTTGAAGTTCGTTGCGTTTGATCGACGTGAGCGGGTGGCCTTCTTCGTCGAACAGCTTTGCGCCGCCGCGAGCAAAAGCGTCTGCGACGTGAAAACAGCCGAGGAGCGAAGCGGCCGGGTCGGGCGAGCGGGGGACCGAGAACCCGATGCCGACCCCTTCATGGCGTTCGCCGCGCTGCACCGCGCCCAAGCTGAATCGATCCGCCGCGCCGAGCGGCGTGACTTCTAGCAGAGGGCCTTCGTAGCCGGGAGCTTTCCAAAGGAAGCTCCCTTCGGGGGAATACTCAAGGCCTAGCGCGGCGCATCGGCGCCAGATCGTCTCTTCGGAGAGCGTTTCGGCGGCGGCGATCGCAAAGCCGATGTCGAGGGTTTCCCGCAGGGTCTCTAGGTGATGGACCAGCGCTTCGACCTCTTCGGGCTGCGGGAGCGCGATCGCTCGGCGTTGGGCGGGCTGTGCGAACTGATCGGCGACGTGGTACAGCCGCTCGGCGGCGGCGCGACCGAGCCGACCTTGAGACGAGACGGCGTCCCAAGCCAACGCGATCGAATCGAGCGAGCCTCCGTCGCCTTCGCGCAGACGACGCCACTCCGTGTCGCCAGGGGCCATCGCCCAGACTTCGGGACGGCCGAGCGCATTTTGCCAGTCGGGATGGAGGAGCGCCTCTGCTTGTGCGGACGGCAGGGAGCGTGGACCCACGAATTCGATCACGAACTGCACTTTGTGAATCGGGCCTGTAAGGCGGGGAAGCGATAGGGCCGGAGGCCCTAAAGCGATCCGCGGATCGCGAGCCAAAGGGGGATCGAAAGCACCGGGCGTCACGTCCTTCAGCCTACCTCCGCGACGCAGGGTGCGAACCCGGTAGGACCGCTGGGGGATGGAGAGACCCAGTGCGGAACAGATTCCCCAGTCATGTCTAGGAGCTCATCGAACGATGTTTGAAGGCACGATCCAAGCGTTGGTCATCCTCGCGGCGATCGCAGGCGCTTGGCGCCTGTTTCTTCAGGCGATTCGAGTGCGTCCACGGGCATAAAAGGCTAGGTTTCGGGTGACAGCCACGTGCGTCCTCGAAAGTTCGTACGACGGTCGGCCCGCGTTCTGCGGGCCGATTCCAGTTTTTTAATGCGTGCCGATCGCGTCGTCGGTTCGGATGTTCGGACGGAGCGTCTCCTGGAAGAAGGCCGTCATTCGGTTCCAAGTATCTGTCGCTGCGGCTGCATTGTAGGCGGGGCGATCGTCGTTGAAGAACGCGTGATGGGTGCCCGGGTACGTAATGAATTCGTGCGGTTTCCCGAGTGCCTCCAGAGAGGTTCGGAGCACCTCGACCGACGCGGGCGATGCGTATTCGTCGTGCTCGGCAAAGAAACCCAAAACCGGGGCACGCAGATTCTCGAGAGCGGGATGCACGTCGGGATGAATTCCGTAGTAGTCCACGCATGCCCCGATCTCGGGATTTTCGCACGCGGCGTAGAGGCTTAATTGGCCGCCCATGCAAAAGCCTACGGCACCGGCTCGCTGGGACGAGACGGATTCCAGAGAGAGCAGGTGTCGAATCGCGCCTCGTAGAATCGTTTCCGTCCGCGCGATATTCAGCGCCATCATGAGCGTGGCGGCCTCGTCGGGATCGGTCGTTTGGGTGCCGCCGTAAAGATCGGGGGCAAGGGCAGTGAATCCGGCTTCGGCGAAGCGGTCGACGACATTCTGAATGTGCCCCACGAGTCCCCACCATTCCTGAAGTACGACGATGCCGGGGCCGGAACCGGTCTTCGAGGAAGCGAGATAGCCGTGGAAGGTATGGCCTTCGGATTCGATCGGGATCAATTCGCCGTTCATGCGGCCTATTGTAACGCCGGTGTGCGCCCCCTGAAAAGCCGTCGTAGAAAAAGTTTGGAAATCCCGGACGGGTGTTGTATGATGCAAATGTCTAGAAATGCATAATATGAATCTCTAGACGTTACGCACGATTGAAATGGGAAAAGACGAAGGATTTGGACTCGGCGGCGCGCAGACGGTGCTCCTTTCACTGCTCTCCGAGCGAGCGAGGCACGCTTACGATATCGCCAAGGAAGTCAAACGACTCAGCGAGGAGCGGCTGCCGTTTCATTACGGCACGCTTTATCCCACCCTGTACCGGATGGAGAGGGACGGGCTCATTCAAAGTGAGATCGAGCAGCCGTCCGGGGAGCGAAAGCGCCGGGTGTACTCCCTCACCGAAAAGGGAAAAGCCGAAGCCGACCGTGCCCGTGAGGCGTGGAACGAATACGCCTCCGTGATGAACTCGATCGTCAATCGCAACACGCAGGCGAGTTAGAACGGCCATGGACATTCCGTTTAGCTTCGACCTCAACCCGGCCCGAGAAGCCGAGATCCCCGTAGCGATTCGACAATACGTCGAGACGCTCGATCGGTCCTTGGCGGGAGAAGTATCGAACGCCGAACGCGAACTGCTGGTCGAAGAAGCGCTTTTCGTTTTGGAAAGCTCTGTCGCGGAGGGAACGCTTTTGGGCAAAACCGTCGAGGAGGCAATCCGAGACGCTTTGCAGGAGTACGGTCCTGTCCTCGCGGTCGCCGACGCGCACGTCGAAGGGTTTTACGAAGCGGACCCGAGATCGCCGATCATCCAGCTCCTTGGCCGGGCCAACGCCCTCGCTTTCGGACTCTTCGGATGTGCGACGCTTGCCTACTACATCCTTCTACAAGTACGCATTTACCTCCCGGTCGGGGTGCCAATCAATCTTCCTTTCAGCCCCGCCGAGGTGCGCAGCGTCTTTCCCGAGCCGTTGCCTTATCCCGACCTAACGCCGAGCTTTTTCGCCTTGCTCGGATATCCGTTGATCGTTCCGTTTGTGTTGGGTTGGGTGGTGGGGCGCCGGATTCCGGTGCACGCTCCGGCCGCGGTCTTTCGATCGATGGGGCCGATCGCGCTCTGTTCGTTTCTCATGGGCAGCCTGCTTCTGCCCAATACAGAGGGGCTACTTTTCGCGATCTGGCAAGTGATTTTTTGGATCCCGGTGGGCTATCTGACGGCCTGCCTCTCGTCGTACCTCGCTCGGCAACGCCGGGCCAAGACTCAAAAGGGCACGGCTGCCACCGCACCCTCACGAACTCAATAGGAGTGGACCTAATGATTCGCAATCCTTATCATACATTGTCCGACAACTGCCGTTCGTGCCGCTCGAAGGGCTTTACGCTGATCGAGCTGCTCGTCGTAATTGCTATCATCGGCATTCTTGCCGCGATCTTGTTCCCCGTCTTCGCTCAGGCGAAAGAGTCCGCGAAGAAAGCGAACTGCATCAGTAATCTCAGACAAATGTCCCTGGCATACATCATGTATTCGAACGACTATGACGAAGCGATCCCCGGTGAGCGATCGTGGAGTAATTCGAGGGGCGCAACCTACTGGTATGCGTTTATGGATGGTGATACGTTTGACGAAGATCCTAAGCGTGGATACTTATATCCTTACATGAAAAATCAAGCCATCATCGACTGTCCCACGGGAAAGGATTTGCCTCTCATTACAGGAATTACCCCCTATAGTTATGGGTTTAACTCGGATATCCCAACCTCTGGGAAGACCTATTCCGATCTCGAAAAACCGGACGAGACCTTTATGCTCGCCGATACCGGAAGGCTCATCAACCCAGATGGATTGATCTGGAGAAACTCACTTCTGAGCACAAATTACGGTTATACGGCAACCTATCATGGACGGCATAACGGTTTAGCTGTCATCGCTTGGCTCGATGGACATGCGAAGGCGCATCAGCTGAATTACCCCTCCTTCAACTTGCCGTATCAGGCACTGACGCCTCCCTATGCTGTTTTCGATGCGACTCCCGCGATGCAAAAGGCGAGCCGCCTCGGTCAGGTCTTGAAGTATCCTAGGCAGTGCACTTCTGCTAGTTGTTTGACCGCGACACGTAACTACGACTTCTACTATCATAAGCTGGTCAAGCCAATCCTTTAATCCTCTTATCTGGGTTCTCCTCACGTCGTTCGAAAGGAGAACCCAGGGTGAACTCTTTAAATACGGACCGATGAACGTTCTTTTTTTGTGGATCGCGCTGTCCACGCCACCCACGCAGTTTCATCCCCCGTTTCGCGTCACTGCGGAAGGGGGCTATATCGATGTAGACTATCAGCGCGCGGCTCCCGTTTTCGAGGATATCGACCAGGACGGAGTGCGCGAGCTCTTGGTCGGCCAGTTCGGGAGCGGCCGCATTCGGGTCTATAAGAACGTCGGTACCGAGGAAGCGCCGGCATTCCAAGGCTTCCAGTGGCTGCAAGCGGGCGATCAGGTGGCCTCGGTCCCGTTCGGCTGATGCATCGGCAGCACTCCACAGGTCGTGGACTTGGATCAAGACGGCATCGTCGATATTTTGAGCGGCTCGGCGACAGGGCAATATTACGTTTTTCGAGGACTCGGGAAGGGCAAATTCGCGGACAAAACGCCTTTGCTCGATTTAGAGACCGGGAAAGAGATCCGTTACGGAGTTCTTTCGAATATCAGCACCGTGGATTGGGACGGCGATGGGAAGCTCGATATCGTTACTTACGCCAGCTGTGAGACGGAGCTCGTTCGCATCTGGCTCGGCAAGGGCGATTTGACGTACCAGGCTTATAAGCCGCTGGAGATTCAAGGGCAGCGATTCACGTCGCAGTGGCCGTTTCATCCGGAGACGTTTCCAGAGGACTTTTTGCTGGATGGACGCCTTTATTTCACGGATTGGGACCGGGATGGAACGCCGGATCTGATTCTCGGTGACGGCAATGGACGCATCCGTTTTTATCGCGGTTCACGGGGCGCGACAAAGGAATTGTCCTTGGCCCAATCGGTGGTTTGGGTGAAGCCGCTGGCGAAGATGGAGGACAATCAGGTGCTCGATTACGCCACGATGGAGCTGGCAACGCCTCGTTCCGGGTTCTGTCCGACGATTTCGGCGGTGGATTGGAATCGCGACGGAAAGCTGGATCTGCTCGTCGGCGATCGGTTCATGTGCCCTTCGCGTCGGCAGTCTCTCGAAGAGGCGGCGGAAGAGGTCGCCCTCGGCAAAGCGGTCCGAGAAGCGGCGGACCGCCGTCGTCAGATCTCGGAAGAGGTTTCGCTGGAACTCCTGACCACCCAATATGGCAAAGCCGCGGCGGGAGATTTGTCTCCCGAACAGTTCAAGGAGTTTCGGAAAGAGATAGCTCGTCAGCTCAAGGAGCATGCCGAATATATCGAAACAGGACGATTTTATGAAGAAGGGTCGCGTCGCCTGCTCGAATATCGGATCGAGCCGCTGAAGTTCGGCTATGTGTGGGTTTACCTTCAAAAGTGATTTTTGAGGCGTTCCGAGACTCGAAAGCGCCCATTCCTTACCGGCCGGGCCTGCTCAAGACGTCCCTGAAAAGCGTTTATTTCATCTTGCTGAAAACACATGCCTGGAACGATTCATCGAAATAAGTCCCCGCATTGAATACAATAAAGCAGAACCCTTTGGGGGCGGATCGATCGATGCGGACGAAAAAAAACGCTTTTTTTATCAACGGGGGACCCTCGATGCTCGTTTTGACGCTTTTGCGCGAGCAGGGGCGTTACGGCTACGATATCGCGAAGGAGCTTGAAAAGATCAGCGCAGGCAAACTGCAGTTTCAGCAAGGCACGCTGTATCCCATTTTGCACAAGCTAGAAAAGGCGAACCTGATTCAGGGACTGTGGGAGTACCCCGAAGGCGAGCGCGCGCGGCGCATTTATGTGCTGACCGAGCAGGGGCGCGCCGAAGCGGATCGCCAGATCGAGGCCTGGACCGAGTATGCCGGAGCCGTGCATCAAGTGATCCGGGAGACGTCGGGGTGAGGTTTTCGCGCCTCGCCAATCCCTGGGTCTCGGAGCCTGTCTCGGGGATCTCCTCGGACGCGACGCCGCTCGATCTTCATCTGGAAGAGATCGATCGGTGTCTTCGCGGACGGGTGGGCGAGGAGGAGCGACAGCATCTGATGAACGAGACTGCGTTTTGGATCGAACGGCAGATCCGCGACGATGTGCTGACGGGCGTTTCTTACGACGAAGCGGCGCAAAGGGCGATCGCGCGGCACGGCAAGCCCGCGTTCCTTGCCGACCGGATGGTCGAGGAGGTCTTCGAAAAAGAGTTCGCGTCGCCTCTTTACGATCGATTCGGGCGGGGCGTGTGTTTGGCGGCCGCGGTTTTTGGGCTCGGCAACACGATCTATCTCGTGCTTTTGCAACTGACGGTGTATCTACCCAGCCAACGCGCGGTCGTGCCGTTTAGCCCGGCCGAGGTGCGAAGCATCTTTCCCGAGCCGCTCCCCTACCCCGAGGTGAGTTGGCAGTTCTTGTTTACGGTGGGATACCCCGTGTTGGCCCCGTTTCTTTTAGGAGCGATCGCGGGGTGGGGGATTCCGGTCAACGCCGCCCGCGCCACGTTTCACGCCATTCTGGGCATCGTTTTGTGTTCGTTTTTATTAGGCTCGCTGCTGATTCCAAATACGAGCGGGCTGCTTTACGCGGTCTTTCAGACCGTGTTCTGGCTGCCGGTGGGCTGTTTGGCGGCGTATCTCGCGTCGTCGATCCGGCGGAAGCGCCGGCAAAGGGCGTGGAAACCTTTGCCCGAGGCCAGGTAGACGCTTCCAAGGCTCCCCCGATTTGAAGCCGAGGTTTCCGCGATTCGAGGCGGGGATGCGGCATACTGATAGAGATGCCCAAAGGCGAATATCTCCAGTACGGCGGTCAAGCGATCGTAGAGGGCGTGATGATGCGTTCTCCCCGCCACTTCGCAGTGGCGTGCCGCGCCCCCAACGGCGAGATCGTTCTCGAGGCCGAAGCCTTGGAAAAGACCTGGATCGGGCGGCAAAAGTGGCTCAAGCTCCCCTTTTTTCGAGGCTCCTTGGCGCTACTCGATTCGATGGCGCTCGGGGTCAAGGCGATGCGCTTCGCGTCCGAGGTTCAGATGGACGAACGATACCAGCCTCGACCCGAGGCGAACGAAGAGGAGTTGGCCGGAAAGGTCGTGTCTCCTGGGCCGAGCAAGCGCGTGCAGGACATCGCGATCGGAGCGACGATCGTCACGAGTCTCGCGATGGGCTTGTTCATCTTCAACTACCTGCCGAACCTGATCGCGCAGCAAGCTCGTTCGATGGGGGCTTCGGGCACGGGCATCAACCTGATCACCGAGCTGACGAAGATGGTGTTCTTCTTCGCGTACGTGTGGGGGATCGGATTCGTCAAGGGCATCCACGAGGTGTTTCAGTATCACGGGGCCGAGCATAAGGCGATCAATACCCTCGAGGCCGACCAGCCTCTGACGATCGAGAACTGCCTCAAACAGACGCGCCTCCATCCCCGATGCGGAACGAGCTTCGCGGTGGTGGTGCTCTTGGTGAGTATGCCGATTATGACCTTCGTGCCGCGCTATTGGTTGTTTCCCGAGACGGCGCCCACGGTGCTGATCGTGACGACCCGGTTTCTAACCGAGCTGTTGATCTTGCCGCTGATCGCGGGGACTGCTTACGAGCTGATCCGTCTGGCGGGGCGCTTCAAGCGCAGCAACGTGGTGAAATGGGTGTTCTACCCGGGCCTGATGACGCAGTATCTGACCACACGCGAGCCGAATCCCGATCAGGTCGAGGTGGCGCTGACTGCGCTGAAAGCGTGCGTCGAGGCCGAAACCGGGGAGGGGAAGTCCTCCGTCGAAGCGCCGGAAGGCGGTGTTTTCGGGGTCGAATCCCCGGTGGCCTAGGCCAGCAGAATCGAGCCGAAGAACCAGGTCATCCAGACGAACAAGTACACCATGCTGGCGCAATAGCACGCGGTGCGGACGAACTGGAGGTTGACCGGTGCGTAGCGCACCATCGCGATCCACGCGGCGATCAGGGTACTGGCTTTGACGAGCGCGAACAGCCATTCGCTGCGTTCGATGAAGAATCGCATCAAGGGATTCAACTCGACGATGGAACCTTGCGCATGAAGTACCGCCGTCACCGCGAGGTCCACGAACCCGATCGTCATCAGCAATGCGATCGCTCGGGTCGGGAAGAGGGTGTGTAAGGTCATGCTACTGCAAATTTCGGGCCAGTGACAGGGTGTTGATAAAATTATCACACACTTTTCTCGCCTCGGAAGTCTCGCAATTGTAATGGTTTAGAAGGAGGCTCACGACCCAGATCTCGTCGCCGGGGCCTCGAACATATCCTGAGAGCGAGGCAACCCGGTCCAGCGTGCCGGTTTTGCCTTCGAAAGGCGTTTGCGGCAGCCGGCAGATTAAGGTGCCCTCTCCGGGAGCGCAGAGTGCGTCGCGCCAAGTCTCGAACCAGGACTGCGTCGCGCACCAGCGGAGCAGCGTGCCGACGGCGCGCGCGGTCACAAGGTTATGGCGCGAAAGGCCGCTGCCGTCGCTGGGGCGGACATCTCCCTTCGGTACGCCGACAGGTCCTTCGAGAAAAGCGAGCATCGTCTTCCGGGCCGCGGGGTAGACCTCGGGCCCTTCGGCACGCGAGGCGAGCAGAAAGAGGTGTTCGGCCAGATTGTTCTCGCTTTTTTCGAGGCACGTCTTCAGCACTTCTCGTAAAGGCCGCCCGCGAAGGACGAGATCCGGCGCGCGGTCGGGCGTTCGGCCGGTGAGCCCAAAACTCGCGCCCAAGTAGCTGGCGGCCGCTTCGTCGGGGAAGGGCAGAGCGAGCGTATCGAGCCGTTGGGTGCCGGAGGGCAGTGCGCCTTGTACGACCGCGCGCTTGCGCCAGGGCTCGTATCGCACGGTGAGCGGGCCCTCTTTCGAGAGGTGGTGCGCGCTCGCGCCGTAGTTGCGTGGCCGAAACCTCAAGCGTCCGGATTCGGCCCAGAGTTCGAAGGCTCCCTGATCGACGGTAAACGCCGTGACGGGCGCTGCGTAGCGGTTCGGCAAATCGTCCCATTCCCAAGAGTCGGGAATCAGGGGGCGGTACGCTTGCTTGACGGCCACGCGATCTTTACCAGAGAGCTTCAACGTTTCGGCGACTTGGCGGAGGTTCTCGGAGGTCATGCTCGGATCGCCTTCCGAGGCGACATGGACGAGGCCGGGGCCCTTCCAGAACCGTGTCTCGGGGCGAAACTCCGCGCCGAGGCTGTGGAGCGCGAACGCCCCGCTGAGCAGCTTTTGGTTGCTGGCGGGCATCATGCGCAACCCCGCGTTTCGAGTGTAGACCGGCGCTCCGGAGAGCTCGGTGACGGAGACCGCGATGAGGGCTCCGTCGAGCGCGGGAACGTCGAGCACGGCGTCGAGTTCGGCTTGGAGAAGCCCCGCGAACCCGGCGAAAGCCGCGCAGGAAAGGGGCAAAATCACGCTTCGAGCGCCTTGACGATCTGGCTTTCGACCTCCTCACCCAGCGGCGCGCCGACGTGCGTGTAGATGACCTTGCCGTTTTTGCCGATCAGCACCAGCGTGGGGATGCCCGACACGCCGAATCGCCCGCTCGCATTTTCCATATCGAGGTAGAGCGGATAGGTCTCGGCTCGGCTTTGAGCGAACGCCTCAACGGTGGAGCGATCCTCATCGGAAACCCCGAGCACTCGCAGTCCTTGGGGACCGTATTTCTCGTGCAGCTTTTGCAGTTCGGGCATGATCTGATGGCACGGGCCGCACCAGGTGGCCCAAAAGTCGATGAGGATCACCTGGCCTCCCATCTCGCCGAGTTTGGCCGCTGGCTCGCCCGAAGCGACTGCTTCGAACGTGGCCGCGGGCGCTTTTGAACCTTGAAGTTGACCGGGGTCGCCCACGGGGGCGCAGCCGGAGAGCCAAACGACAATGCAGGTGAGGGCGAGTAGCGTTCGCATGAAATTCTCCTTATCATTCAAGACGCCGTTGGGCGTCGGGACGCGACGGGGCGCTTGCGCCGGGATCTTTGGGAAGCTTATTCCCCCGACAGTTCACCAGCCGTTCTCGATAGTCGTTAAAGACGCAAATCGAACGAAGGCCGTAGACGTTTGCGACCGAAACGGCGATCTCCCAGCGATGGGGGTTGACTTTGCCGTCCAAACATTTGCCATGCTCGGAGCTGTAGCGAGTACAGTCTTTACAATCCATCTCGCACCCGACCCAGACGTGGGCGGCCTTTCGATTCTATGGTACCAGTCTTATTAAGTCTTGCTTCGACTTCCGCGGCGTGGATCGCGCAGCCCGCTCCAAAGCCGGCCCCTCCGCAACTCGACTATCGCAACGAGCAGTTCGCGATTTTACGTGACGGCAAGACCGTCCGGGTCCCGCTCAAGCGGACGGCGCCCGCTCCTAAAAAGGCCGTCTTGTACCGAAGCGAGAATACGTTCGCGGTGTGGGATGAGCGCGGGCTGACCACCCGGACAGGACAGCGGGTGCTCTCCTCGCGCTTGAAAGAGATCGCGACGACTCCGAAGATTTTTACGAAAGAACAGATTCTCGAAACGACGGAGAAAGCGCGCGCGGGGACCCGCTCCCTCGAAGCCACGTCCCTCTCGGGTTCGCTTCGCGTCGGTCCGTACGTGTACTTCATGCCGCGCTGGGAAGATCGAGACGGCACCCCCTGGCTGGAGGCGCTCGTGCGGGTCGATCTTCGCGAGGATCGACCCAAAGCGCAGTTTCTCGGACGTTTCGAAGGGCTCAGCCTGTCTCGGGAACCCTTGGGCGAAGAGATCTTCGGTTATCAAGGGAAGCTCTACGCGGTGACGCGCCAACCGGAGGGGGCATGGGGGCGCTCTGCCTACGATCCCGCGAGTGGAACGTTTTCGTTCGCGCCCGTGGGCCATCGGCTCGAAGGCTACATCCGGGTCAGCCCCGCGGTCGGGATCTACCGCGAGCGGACGACATACGGTCCGATGCGGGTGGGCCGGCACTACCTTCAACGCCGCAAAGACTTGTTCGAGACTCATGCGCTGATCAAAGGCATCGACGCCGACACGTACGGCCCCGAGGGAGCGATTTTGGTTTCGCTCAGCGAGAACGGAAAAGCGCTTTTGCGCAACGCCGAGACAGGGGCTGAGATGGCCCTGCCCGCTTCGTCGGCGTACCGTGCCTCCTCGGCCGGCGTGGTCGTTTGGGCTCCCTGGGACCGGCCCCGCGCGGCTTGGCTCTACGATCCGGCGCGATGGGAGGTTTTGGCCCGCTGGCGGGCTCCTTCGCCGTAGGCTCGGGTGAAAAATGCGGCTAGCCGCGGCCCTACGCGGTCTGGTACAACACGGGGAGCGCCTCGTGCGCGTCTCGAATAGGTTTGATTGACATGCTTACAGAATCCAAAGCCGCTTTTCGACAACTGCCTTTCATGGGCGTGATCCGCGTGAACGTCGAGGCCATGAAACAGGGCTATACGATGGGCGATCCCAATTGGTCGAATCTCGGCCAAGGGCAGCCCGAGGTGGGGCGTATCGAGGGGGCGCCGCCGCGCATCGATCGGATTGATCTGGAACCCGGCGACCACGCCTATGGTCCGGTCGAGGGCGTCTGGGAGCTTCGCGAGCGCGTAGCCGAGCATTACAACCGTTTGTATCGAAAGGGGAAGGCCACGCAGTACACCGCCGAAAACGTCGCCCTCGCCGCGGGAGGACGCCTCGCGCTGTCCCGCATCGGCGCGACGCTCGAAGACATTCGACTCGGTTACTTCACTCCGGACTACACCGCCTACGAAGACTTGATGACGACCTTCCAGCGCATCAACCCCTATTGGTTCGAGCTGCGGCCTGAGAACGGGTTCCGGATCGACCCTGAGGAGCTGGAGCGGCGTGTGAGCCAGGAGAAAGTCGGCGCGCTTCTTATCAGCAACCCTTGCAATCCCACCGGCGTGGCGATCCATGGCGAAGAGCTCAAAGCGTGGGCGGAGATGGCTCGTCGTCAGAACTGCACGCTCCTGATGGACGAGTTCTATTCGCACTTCATGTACAACGGCTATGGCCCGGTGAGCATCGCCCCCTTCGTCGAAGACATCGAGGAGGACCCGATCTTGATCGTGGACGGCCTGACGAAGTGCTACCGTTATCCGGGTTGGCGCGTCGGCTGGGTGCTCGGTCCCAAGAAGGTAATCCAATGCATGAGCGCCGCCGGAAGCTTCCTGGATGGCGGTATGGGCCGACCGATTCAGCGTGCCGCTCTGCAAGTGCTTGAGCCTGCGAACGCCGATCAGGAGACCGAGGCGCTTCGCAACGTGTTCGGCGAGAAGCAGCGTATCACGATCGAGCGATTAGAGGCGATGGGCGTGATGTTCCCGCACCGCCAAGAGGCGACGTTCTACACTTTCGGCTCGGTCGCAAACTTGCCCGAGAGTCTGAACACCGGCGAAAAGTTCATGCAAGCGGGGATCAAGCACCGCGTGCTGACCGTTCCGGGCGAGTATTTCGATGTGAACCCGCATCGCACCCGCACCCAATCCGACCTTGAGCCGTACGTGCGGTTTTCGTTCGGCCCTCCGAAGGACAATCTGGTCGCGGGGCTCGATCGGTTGGAAGAGATGGTTCGAAACGCCCGCTAAGGGGCGTTTCAAACGCGGATAACGGACGCCTTAGGCGCTCTTCTTTCGAGAGGGCGCCTTCGTCTTTTTACGGCGGGTGAACTTCTTGCTCGGACCGGCCTCTCGCTTCTTCTGAAGCAGCTCGATCGCCTCTTCGGCGGTAAGCGCCTCAGGAGCGACGGTTTTGGGCAGCGTCGCGTTGGTTTCGCCATCCGTCACGTAGGGGCCGTAGCGTCCCGCGAGGACGCGCACTTCGCCTCGCCCTTCTTCAAGGACGCCGAAGCTCTGGATCGGCTGGCTGGATGCGCTACGCGCACCGGTTTTCGGTTGGCTGAGCAGGTGCGCGGCTTCTTCAGTGGTGAGGCGGGCGCCCCCTCGCCAATCCTCCGCGGTGCGCCGCTCCGTGCCGCATTCGAGGTAAGCCCCGAACTTGCCGATCTTGAACCAGATCGGGGTCCCGCTCTCGGGATGTTTGCCGATCTCGTGGGGCAGCGAGCAGAGGTACGCGAGGTCTTCTTCGGAGAGCGTGCGCGGGTCGACGTTGGGCGGTAGGGAGATCCACGTCGGTTTGACCTTGGCCTCGATCTCCTCCGACGTGCGCTCGACTTCGAGATAGTAGCCTTGGCGGTTTTTCAGTAAAAGCTTGCGGCCGGTGGCGGGGTGCTCCCCGATCGATTCGGCGGGTTGATCTTTCTTCTGGAGAAGCTCGAGGGCTTTTTCCAGCGTGAGGTCGGCGGGCGCAAGGTCTTCGGGCACGTTTGCGAACTGTTTCTTCGAGGCATCTCCGACCTGAAGAAACGCGCCGCCTTCTTTCCCGGCTCGGATAAGGATCGGTTCGCTGCTTTCGGGGTGCGTGCCAAGTTGAAAGGCAGGGTAGGGAATGTCCGGCTTGCGGGCGTCGACGATTCCTTTGAGCCCCGGGCGTTCGTCCGCGCCGACGAAGAACTCGCGCAAATACTGCGAGGAGGCGCGCTCGCCCCCCGCGATCTGGTCGAGCGCGTCGTCCATCCGCGCGGTGAAATCGAGTTCCATGAACTCGGCGAAGTTCTTTTCCAGCACCTCCATCGTGAGGTACGCCTTGAACGTCGGGATCAGCTGTTTCCCCCCTTTGCGCACATAGCCTCGATCGACGATGACCGAGAGGATGCTGGCGTAGGTGCTGGGGCGTCCGATGCCCTGTTTCTCGAGTTCGCGGATCAGCGTGGCGTCGGTGTACCGCGCGGGGGGCTTGGTCTCGTGTCCCAACGGGTCCACCCCTTGTACCTCGAGTTCGCGGCCGGTCAGCATTTTGGGCAGTTGGCGCTCGCCCGGTTGCTCGTCTTCCTCGTCGCGGCCTTCGAGATAGATACGCCGAAAGCCGTCGAACAGGATCTGTTTGCCGGTGGCTTCGAAGCGGAGCTTTTGGCTTTCGGCCTGCACGTCGATCTGTACGACGGTCTTGAGCACCCGCGCGGGAAGCATCTGAGAGGCGACCGTTCTTTTCCAGATGAGATCGTAAATCTTGAGCTGATCGGCATTGAGGTAGGTCGCCAGATCGCTGGGCTTGCGGAAGGCGTCGGTCGGCCGGATCGCCTCGTGCGCCTCTTGCGCGTTGCGGACGCGGCTCGCGTAATGATTCGGCTTGTCCGGCAGGCAATCCGCGTAGTCGGCTTGGATCATACTGCGGAGTCCGTGGAGCGCCTCCCCCGACAGGCTGAGACTGTCCGTGCGCATATAGGTGATCAGACCGACGCGGTCGCCTCCCATGTCTACGCCTTCGTAAAGCGTCTGCGCGATGCGCATGGTGCGGTCGGCCGAAAAGCCGAATTTCCGGTTGGCGTCTTGCTGGAGCGTCGTGGTCATGAAGGGCGGAGCGGGCTTTTCGGTCGCTTCTTTGGCCTCGACGTCCGCAACGGTCCAGGGGCGGGCGGTCCGTGCCTTTTCGGCCAAAGCGGTCGCTGTGGCCCGATCGAGGAGCAGCACTTTGCCTTCTCGTTCCGACCGAAGTCCTCCGGTCGCGTCGTCGAAGTCGTTGCCGGTGGCGACTCGAACCCCGTCGATTTGTTTAAGATCGGCGGTAAAACCTTTCTGGTCGGCCTCCAAACTTGCACGTAAGTCCCAATAGGCTCCCGCGCGGAATTTGCGGCGCAGCTCTTCGCGATCGACGATCAGCTTGACCGCAGGGCTTTGCACGCGTCCGGCGCTGAGGTTCTTGGCCAGGCGGGACCAAAGCACGGGGGAGAGGGTGTAGCCGTACAGCCGATCGAGGATGCGGCGCGCCTCTTGCGCTTCGACGAGTCCCCGGTCGATTTCGCGCGGATTTTGGATCGCTTTGAGAATCGCGTCTTTGGTGATTTCGTGGAAGGCGATGCGTTTAACCTGTACATTTTTCGCGGGTTTGAGCACCTGAAGCAGGTGCCAGGAGATCGACTCCCCCTCGCGGTCTTCGTCCGTGGCGAGGACGAGGGTGTCTTTCCCCTTCATCGCGGCTCGAAGCTTCTTCACCTGGTCGGCCTTTTCGGGAGAAACGGTATAGATCGGCTCGAAATCTTGGTCGATATCAACGGAGTAGTCCGCCCACCATTTCTTGCGCAACTCCTCGGGCAGGCTCTTGGCGTTCGGGTGAAGGTCCCGAATATGGCCGATGCTCGCCTCGACCTCGTAATCCGAGCCGAGGTATCCGCGGATAGTTTTGGCCTTTGCAGGCGATTCGACGATGACGAGTTTTGTAGCCATTCCTGATCGTGATCCGTATGCCTCGGAATCCTTTCCGAGCCACAAAGTTCCCCTGATTGTGCCATCGAAGGGGGAACGTCAGGCATCCTACCGGGCGCGGGGAGGGGCCTGTCAAGGTGCTTAGGAGAAAATCCTGCGAGACTCTTGGACCGAATCACCGGGCCAAAGGCAACACATCAGGGTGGGATCGGAGTTTAATAGAGGGTATGGTTCGGTCGATCGTACTCGCGAGTTTCCTTTTTCTGTCCTCTCTTTCGCGAGCTCAGGAATACCTGGGGCTCTATCTCCAAGGCTCGAAAATCGGTTACGCCTCTTATGAGACCGTGTCTGAGGAGTTGGACGGGCGAAAGGTGGCCCGTTCGAATAGCTATACGGTCATGGAGACCAAACTGCTCGGCACCGCGATGCGGATGACCGTAGAGTCCTCGACTTGGACCGGGCCGGACGCAAAGCCGATTCGCATGCGATTCGTGAGCGCGAGCGCCGGGAGAACCCAGACGGTGAAGGTCGAATTCAAAGGCGCGAAGGCCGCGGTCGAGATCGCAAACCAGGGTCAGGAGAAGATCCGGCGCACGCTCGATCTCCCCAACGGATCGGTGGTGGACGATCCGTTGCGCCCCCTCGTCGAGAACGGGTTGATTCCGGGAGGCGAGGCCACGTTTTATGTATTCGACCCGGTCGCGATCACCTTTCAGAAGACCGAGGCGAAGGTGGTCGGCCCGGCTGGGACGAAGGTGCTCGGCCAGGATGCGAACGGCGTTTTGGTGCGGTTGAAGGACCGCCGCGTGACCTTGAACGCGTTTCTTACTTCCAAAGGCGATCTGATCAAAGTCGACGGGCCATTCGGCATCGAGATGGTGCCCGTCTCTAAAGAGGTCGCGCTCGATCCGGCCAAAAACGCGACCGAAATCCCCGATCTCGCACTTCGAACCAGCATTCCGGCGGAGCCGCCACTTCGCGACGGTTCGCGCCTTTCGAAGCTGCATCTTCGGTTGAAGGGTGTGGACCTTGCGGGCGCCCCCTCAGACGCCCACCAGACGCTTCGGCGCGAGGGAGAAGCGTGGGAGATGCGGATCCACCCAGTTTCGACGCCTTCGGGCAGCGGCAAGAGCATTAAAGAAGTGGGGCAAGAGCAAAAGGAGTGGCTCGCCTCCGACATCTACATTCCGGCGGGGAACGAGGCGTTCAAACGGCTGGTCAAAGAGATCGTCGGCAATCGAACGAAAGCGCGCGACGCCGCCGAAGCGATCCACATCTACGTGCATCGGCGCATGGCGACTAACGCGGGGATCGGGGTGCTTCGCGATGCCTCCGAGATCCTTCAGACCTGGGAAGGTGTCTGCCGCGACCATGCGGTGTTGATGACGACGCTGCTGCGTACCGCCGGGGTTCCGACCCGGCTCGTCAGCGGGCTGGTGAGTTGGGACGGCCCGTTCTTCTATCACGCCTGGGTCGAGTTCTGGGACGGCTCCCAGTGGGTGGGCGTGGACTCGACCGCGCCGGATTTTATGCTCTCGGCCAGCCACTTAAAGCTCGGGCAGGGCACTGTCGAGCAAGCTTTTACGTTTTCTTTTCTTGAGGGTGTCAAGATCGAAGTGCTCTCGAGCGCGCGTCGATAAAGAAGACGGTACGTCCTAGAGGGAAGGGATTCCGCGAAATGAAGAAGATGTCATCGGTTGGAGCGAAACGGTTTGTTCGGGTTGGATTCGTGTTGGTTGCGGCCTTTGGGACCGCGCTTTTGTTCGCTACGCTCGCGCCGAACATCCTCAACGCCCTCTACCGCGCGATCACCGCGTACGTGCAGCGCACCCCCGCCACGGAAAGCTACCAAGACGCCTACGCGTTCATGAACGTGCTGCCGTTCGCTCTACTCGGGGCCTTCTTCGGCGCGTTTCTGGGGAATCTCTGCCTCCGTGCGATCGACATGACGCGCGAGAAGTGGGACGGCATGGACATCGGGGATAAGGTCACGCTGTTCATCGGGATCTTCGCGGGGCTGATCGCCTCGCTGCCGTTTCTGCTGCTGTTCAACGCGATCTCGGTGCAGCCGATCTTCGTGCCGTTCTTCATTTTTGGCCTCACGCTCGGGTTTGCGAGCCTGAGCGTGTATGCGCTGCACTCCATGGAAGAGATCCTGCCCTGGAGCCGGGGTAAGGTCGGCGGAAAACGGACGGGCATCAAGATTCTCGATACGAACGTCGTGATCGACGGGCGCATCTACGACGTCGCTCGGACGGGGTTTCTCGAAGGGCAGCTCTACGTTCCTGGCTTCGTTTTGGAGGAGCTTCAATACATCGCCGACAGCCACGACGCCCTGCGTCGCCAGCGCGGCCGCCGGGGGCTGGAGGTGCTGCGCCACCTGCAGGCCGATTTTTCGTTGGAAGTGCGGGTGCATGATAAGCTGGTCGCGGGCTACGAAGGAGATGTGGACAACCGCCTCGTGCGCTTGGCGAAAGTGTTGGGCGGAGACATCGTTACCAACGATTTCAACTTGAACCGCGTGGCGGCGCTGCAAGACGTTCGGGTGCTCAATTTGAACGACCTCGCTTTGGCGCTCCGCCCCAACGTGCTCCCGCAGGAGACGCTGGTGCTGACGCTGACGCGCGAAGGGAACCAGCACGGCCAAGGCATCGGCTATTTGGAAGACGGCACCATGGTGGTGGTCGAGAACGGCAAACCCTATATCGGAGAGACGCTCGAGATCATGGTGACGCAGGTGATCCAGACCGAACGCGGCAAGATGATCTTCGGCGAAGTCGCCTCGGACGAGAGCTCCGAGGCGCCGAAGCGGCGAACGCATCGGGCGAACAGCTAAACTGGGCGGCATGAGAACGGCGGCGATCGTTCTGGCCGCGGGCCAGGGCACGCGTTTCGGTGGAGATAAGACGGCTCGCGAGCTTGGCGGGAAGCCGCTTTGGCGTTGGTCTTACGACCTGTTCGCCACCCATCCCGAGGTGCACGAGGTCTTGCTGGTGGGGTCGCAGGCCAATCTGGCGGAGTTTCGCGCCGAAGGGGTACCGGCGGTTTTGGGCGGAGAGACGCGCCAAGACAGCGCCCGTTTGGGCGTGGAGGCCCTTCCGCGCGATATCGAGTGTGTGCTGATCCACGATGCAGCGCGCCCCTATTTGAACGCTTCGTTGGTGACGCGGGTGCTGGAGGGCGTGCGTCAGGCCGGAGCGGCCGCGCCCGGAGTGCCGGTCGTCGATACGATCCGCCAGCGCGAAGGGGAAGTCTCGCGGAATCTCGACCGAGCCTCTCTGGTGGCGATGCAGACGCCTCAAGGAGCGCGGTACGAGCATCTCGTTCGAGCCTATCGAGAGGCACCGGGAAGCTTTACCGACGAGGTCTCGCTGCTGGAGGCGATCGGGGTGCAGGCCCGAATCGTACCGGGCGATCCGAAAAATCTCAAAATCACGTATCCTGGGGACCTGATGGCTTCCGATCCCGCGATGAAAGAGACTCGGACCGGTTTTGGGTACGACATCCATCCCTTTTCCGAGGACGCCTCGCGCGTGTTGATGCTGGGGGGGGTGGCGTTTCCGGGGCATCCCGCGCTGGCCGGGCATTCGGATGCCGACGTGATATTGCATGCCGCGGTCGACGCGCTGCTGGGGGCGGCGGCGCTGGGGGACATCGGGCAGCACTTTCCGAACGACGATCCCCGTTGGCGGGGCGCTCCTTCGACGCATTTCTTGCGCCATGCGGGCGAGCTTCTCGCTCAGGGTGGGGGGCGGATCGTGAGCCTTGATATCGCGGTGGTCGCCGAGACCCCGAAGATTGGGCCTCGGGCCGAGGAGATGCGCGCGCGGATCGCGGAGACGTTGGGGATCGACCCGCGCCGAGTGGGGCTCAAGGCCACGACGAACGAGCGTCTGGGAGCGATCGGACGAGGCGAGGGGATCGCCGCAATGGCGACCGCGTCGGTCGAATTCCCAGTCCCGGGCTGGTAAGCTAGGAACCGATGCCTCTCGACGAGAACGCCGTTCTCCAATCCCTTCGCTCCGTGATGGACCCCGACCTGCATCGGGACATCGTGACGCTCGGTTTCGTGAAAGATCTTCGGATCGAAGAGGGCCGGGTGGCTTTCAAGATCGAACTCACCACGCCCGCCTGTCCGGTCAAGGATCTGCTACAGCAGCAGGCCGAAGACGCGGTCCGCGCGCTCGAGGGGGTTCAATCGGTGGAGGTCGAGATGACCGCTTCTACGCGGACGCGCTCGGCGCCCCCCGCGAACCTGCTGCCCGGCGTACGGCACTGCATCGCGGTGGCCTCGGGCAAGGGAGGCGTCGGAAAGAGCACGGTGACGGTGAATCTCGCGGTCGCGCTCGCGCAGACCGGCGCCCGGGTCGGACTGTTGGACGCCGACGTGTACGGCCCCAGCATCCCGCTGATGATGGGCTGCGCCGACGAGCGCCCGCAGACCCGTGCGGAAAAGATTTTGCCGATCCATCGCCACGGAGTGGCGATGATGTCGCTCGGCTGCCTGCTCGAAGAGGGACAAGCGGTCCTTTGGCGCGGGCCGATGGTGGCGGGGACGGTCAAGCAGCTTTTGGAGGACGTCGATTGGGGCGAGTTGGATTATCTGCTCGTCGATCTCCCGCCCGGCACGGGCGACGCCCCCATGTCTTTGGCCCAACTCGCGCCGCTGAGCGGGGTCGTGATCGTCACCACGCCGCATAACGTCGCGGCGAACATCGCCGGAAAATCCGTGCAGCTGTTTCGCCGGTTGAACACTCCGATTCTCGGCGTGATCGAGAATATGGGCGCGATGATCGATCCGGTCAGCGGGCAAGAGATTCGAATTTTCTCGGGGCTTTCCGGCGAAGATCTCGCCCGGATGCTCGAGACTCCGTATCTCGGTTCGGTTCCGCTCGATCCGGCGGTGAGCCGCGCCGGAGGCGAGGGTGTGCCGAGCCTTTTGGCCTACCCCGAGCTTGCCCAGGCCAAAGCCTTTCGCGATATCGCGGGGCGCGTGGCACGGGAGACGAGCATTCTCGCGGTCCGTCGCGAGGAGACGTCGGCCGAAAAGCAGGCCACCCCGAACTAAAAGACGTAACGGCGGCGCATCTCGCGCGTTCGATCCATAGCGAGTCCGAAAAGACCGATCTTTGAGGAGGGCGAAGCCGACGATGATCCGTCAACAACTGATAAGCGCCGTAAGACCGTCCATACTAGAACGGATGGCGACGCAGACCGACAGCGTGCTGGTTCAGCGCGCGCGTAAAGGCGAATATGAAGCGTTCGAAGAGCTTTTCGAGCGCCATCGCACTTTGGTGTACCGCTTCGCCTATCAGATGGTGCCGCGACGGGACGATGCCGAAGATATCGTTCAGGAGGCCTTTGTGCGGGCGTATCAGAACCTCGATCGGTATCGCGACGAGGCGAAGTTCACGACGTGGCTGCTTCGGATCGTAACAAATCTTTGCACCGATCAGGCTCGAATGAATCAGCGCCGCCATACGCTCGAACAGAAAGAGGCAAACCGCCAGCTCGACTGGATGACGGTGGGGAGTTTCGAGAATGCGCAAGAGAATTTAGAGGAAGCGCAACGGCATTCGACCTTGCGGCGGGCGCTGAACGCGTTGCCGGAGCATCACCGCGCGGCGATCGTACTGCGCGATTTGGAGGAGCGCGAATATCCCGAGATCGCCAAAATCCTCGGATGTACGGTCGGCGGCGCGAAATTGCGCGTTTTGCGAGCCCGAAGGGCATTAAAACAGAGATTGGAGCCGTTATTAAACGGAGAGACGCCATGAATAAGAAGCTCGAGAGTCGAATTAGCCAGCTCGTTTTCGGAGACCTTTCCGAACGCGAGGGAGCCGCGCTTCGTGCCGAGATCGCCCGCGATCCCGAGGCGGTGCGGGCGCTTGCCCAGTACGAGGCCTTGCGCAACGAACTCCGGGGACTTCCGATTCCTCCCGATCAGTACTCCAAAGACCGGTTGCGCACCGCGATTCTCGCCGGAGGGCTCGGCACGCGCAAGCGTTCTCCGGGTGGATGGCTCTGGGCTCCGGTCGCCGTGGCGGGCGCGGTGCTCGCGGGCCTGTTTCTGACCGAGACGCGCCCCCCTTCGAAGGAGGCCCGTTTCGTCGTCCGCGAGCATTCGGTGGAGGTCGCGACGAACGACGTGCCCACTCCCATCTTGCGCTTTCCAGACGAAGGACCCGATGCGCGGAACGGGCTGCGCTTCTCCGCGCCGAGCGTGGAGCTCTCGCCCGAACCCCCGTCTTCGAAGCCCAATTCGGCTGCTTCGGCTCGATCGAAACCGACCGCCCCGCGCGCCGCGTCGAATCCGGCGAGCCAAGCCGTGGCCGCTGAGCCCGGGGCCGCTCGCGTGGAGATGCGGGCTTTGGCGGCCGACGCGGGTTTTGCACCCGCCGCCGCTCCCGCGGTCCCTTCGATTCCGCAGTCCACGGCCGTGATCCTCGTGATCGGGGCCGAACAGGACGACCAATCCGGCGCGACGATCGCCAACGAGGTTCATAATCCGACGAATGTGGTTATCGGCGTTTAGTCTCGGTGGAGCGATGATGCTCGCTCAGGCGGGCGGCACGCAGCAGGTCGCGGTAGAAGCGAAACCCGCGATGGAGCGCGCGCGTCCGTCGATCGTGACGTTCGAGGCGCGTGGGCTTGGGCAAGGGCTCGCGGTCATGATCGACGCCAAAGGTTATTTTCTTGCCCACCGTCACGGGCAGACGGGGAATTTCGCCGCCCAAACTTTGGCAGGGCAATCGTTTCAACTGAAATGGATCGCGGAGGACGAGCCTTCGCAGTTGATCTTGCTTCAGGCGGCCGGGCCGCTGCCACCTGGGGTGCGCCCGATTCGCGTGGTTTCTCCTGAGGCTTTGACGCAAGGGAAGGGGCTGATCGTCGCGACCGCGCGGGAGGCGTTTCGAGCGGAGTTCGTCTCATCGGACCGGTTGGGCATTTTGAACCCGTCGCGCCGGTTGCTCCCGTTGAGCGAGGTGCAGTTTCAGCGTCAAAAGCCCGTGAATTTCGGCGGAGCGCTTCTGCTGACCGAGGCGGGTGAGTTGGCCGGGATCCTGCACGCGGTGCTCGACCCTCGACAACAGCAGCTGCGCGGCGGGCTCTTGAAAGGAGTCGCTGAGACCGCTCCGGGGCTCCAAGTTGGGTTTTCGATCGACGCGGCCGGACTCGAACACGTGATCCGCGGGTTGTTGTCACCGTCGCACGAGGTGCTGCGCCCCTCGATCGGCGCGTTGTGCAAGGATGCCGAGGCCGAGAATGGCGCGCTCGTGGTTGAGGTCGTCCCCGGCTCTCCGGCGGCTGAGGCGGGATTGCGCAAAGGGGATGTGATTTGCGAGTTGGGCGGCTACACCGTCCATAACCAGATCGATTTCGCGCGAGCGATGCTTCGTCAGCCGATCGGGAAGACGATCGACATCACGATCCTGCGGGACCGCGTGTTCAAAGTACTCGCGATCAAGATCGGCAAGGCCTGCGACTAGCCCTTACTCCAGCGACCGAGCCGACGATTTCTCGATCAACTCGCGAATTGCTTCGTTTTCCGCCGAGGCGAATGCTTCGGGGGTGCCTACAAACGTCAGACTGCCGCTTTCCAGAAACGCCACCCGGTCCGCCACGCGCAGCACCGAGCTGACGTCGTGGCTGACGATCAGGCTGGTGACCCCGAGTGTGTCGCGCAGATCGACGATAAGCCGATCGATGGTGTAGGTGGTGATCGGATCGAGCCCGGTGGTCGGCTCGTCGTAGAGGAGAACCTTGGGACGCTCGGCCAGCGCGCGGGCGATGCCGACGCGCTTGCGCATCCCTCCGCTGAGCTCGGCGGGCATCTGCTTTTCCGAACCCGAAAGCCCGATCCGTTCGAGAAGTTCTCGCAGACGAGTGGCGAGCTCCGGGCGGGAGAGTCGCTCGTGGCGGCGGACGCCGAACAGCACGTTGTCTTCGACGTTCAGCGAGTCGAAAAGCGCCGCTTGTTGAAACACCATCCCCATGCGCCGCCGCGCTTCCTCGGGCCGCTTTCGCACTTCGATGCCGTCTACCGTCACCTGCCCCGAGCTCGGCGTCAAGAGCCCTGCGATGCATCGTAAAAGCGTGGTTTTGCCCCCGCCGCTGGAGCCCATGATCGCGACGATCTCTCCTTCGCGGACGTCCAGGTCGACGTGCTTCAAGACGGTGCGGTTCCCGAAGCGATGGGTAAGGTCCTGAACCTGGATCACAGCTGAAGTATAGCGGAAATCGGTTTAGGTTCCCAGCCGGCGCAGATGGGTGGGACTGACGGAGAATCGTTGATGGAAGGCGCGGCTAAAGTGCGGGAGGCTGGAGAACCCGGTACGGGAAGCGACCTGCGCCACGGGCATTTCGGGATGTGCTTGGAGCAGCCCCTTTGCCTTTTCCAGGCGTAGGCTCATGAGGTAGCGATGAAAGGGGTGCCCGGTGGCCTTTCGAAACAGCGACCGGAAGTGGGAGGTGCTCAGCCCGAGTTCATGCGCCATGATCTCGTCGGTGAGCGCTTTGGCGTAGTGCCGTTCCAGCGTCGCCAGCGCGCGGTCCACGAGATGGGCCGAAGGACCTTCGAGCGGAACGAAGAACGGCTCGGCGATCTGTTGCAGGTAGCCGAGTCCGGCTTCGACGATCGCCTCGCGCGTGCTCAGAGTCTCCAGCTCGCGCGCCGCGCTGAGTTGGATGCGATGCATCGCCCGCGTGCCCCCCATCTCCAATGTGGCCGCGGTGACGACGGCGAGAAAGGTCAGCATCTGGCTACGCGCCTCGTCGAGATCGAGCGCGGCTAAGATGCCGACTTTGAGCTGTTCGACGGCATGATAGAACTTTAGCCGGTCTCCGACCCGGACGATCGAAGGCAGATCCGCGAGCGCGACGCCTGCGCCGGGCTTGAACGGACATGCTTCGATCGGGGTGGTTTCCGGCTGCATCGGGGTTTATTTCGGGGCGATCTCCACTTGGGTATGCGGAAGGTGGCCGAAGAGCGACTCACGCAGCCCGGAGATGCGGGGGTGGATCAGTTCGGCGTCTCGCTGGAAATAGATCGGGATGAAGGGCAGGTCTTCCAACATGAGGTCCTCGGCTTGAGCGTAGAGCTCCAAGCGGCGCTTTTCATCCATCGTCGAGTCGGCCTCGCGGCAGAGCGCGGTCGCGACCGGGTTGTCGTAATGGATCTTGTTCTCGGCGCCGTAACCGGCGAGGAGCAGGCTGAGAAAGTTTTCGGGGTCCAGGTAGTCCGCCGCCCAGCGCATATGAAAGAACGGCATCTCCTTCGCCGCGTGCTTTTCGAGGTACGTGCGCCATTCCATGGTTCGCAGGCTGACGTCGATCCCGAGGTTCTCTTTCAATTGGCTTGCGACCGCCTCGGCGACCACGCGAATATCCGGACGCTGCTCGCGGAACGACATTTCGAGTTTCGGTAGTCCTTTGCCGCCGGGGTAGCCCGCTTTGGCGAGCAGTTCCTTCGCGGCGGCGGGATTATAGGGGATCGGCGTGCCGCGCTCGCGATGGCCGAGTACGCCGGGAGGCACGATGGTATCCGCGCGGACATTGAGGCCGCCCAGCACTTTGTCCACGATATAGTCGCGGTCGATCGCCATGGCGATCGCGCGGCGGAGGTCTTTGTTATCGAACGGCTTGAGGCCTGCGTTCATGCCGATGTACCAGATGCCGGGCCGGTTAAAGAACTTGAGATGGTCCTTGAATTGGGGATCGGCCTGAAGTGCGGCGACGTCTTGACGCTCGAGCATCACGAGATCGAGTTCGCCGCTTTTGTATTTGTTGAGGCGCGTCGCGGGATCTTTGATGATCGGACGCTCGATTCCTGCGATTTTCGGAGCGCCTCCGTGGTAGTTCGGGTTCGCCTTGAGCGAGAGAATCTGGTCCGGCACGTATTTGTCGGCGATATAGGGGCCGGTCCCGATCATCTGCGCGGTCGAGGCGATCTCGGCGGAACCGTCGACGGCTTCCTTGGCATAGACGAAGCTGACGGGGTAGGTCAGTTTGCCCAGGAAGTAGGGCCGGGGCTTGTCGATCGTGATGCGAAGCGTGGCGGGGTCGACGACTTCGACCCCCGAAACCGTCTGGGCTTTGCCCGCGAGCCGGTCGCGGACGCCGACGATATCTCCGAGATAGTTTTCCGCGACGGGCGATTTGGTGGCCGGATCGCAGGCGCGCTCGATCGCGAATTTGAAGTCTTCGGCGCTTACTTCGCGGCTGTTGTGGAATTTGACGCCCGGCTTGAGATGGAACGTGTAAACCGTGCCGTCCCCGGAGATCTCCCAATGGGTGGCGAGGTTCGGAACCACGGTGTTGTCTTCTCCCCAGGCTGTCAGCCCTTCGTAGACCTGCTGGAGAATATCGATGGTGTCCCCATCTTGGATAAGGGCGGGGTCGAGGGTCGTCGGGTTGGTGACGATCGGATAGCGAAAGACGCTCTCTTTGCCCTCTTGCGCACGCTCGGAGAAGTTGCCTTTGCCACACCCCGAAAGCCCCAGCAAGGCGACGAGGGGCAGACACCACAAAAATCGACTCATAAACCTATTCTAACGAAACAGGGCACA
This sequence comes from bacterium, assembly GCA_037189405.1. Lineage (GTDB taxonomy): Bacteria > Armatimonadota > Fimbriimonadia > Fimbriimonadales > Fimbriimonadaceae > JBBCJD01. Next base: position 172,205 of record JBBCJD010000001.1, on the reverse strand, counting down.
AAAATGGGGGACGCTTGGAACCAAGAGGGGAGCTAGGGGCGTTGAATGGGGCGAGAGGTACACTTCGAGGTTCATGCTTTTCGCAAAGCGCAACCCGCGCGAAGCCTTTGAGAAGCAGGCCGAGAAGGTATTTCCCTCGGTCTTCGGTACCGCGTTGCGCTTGACCCGCTCGCGAGAAGAGGCCGAAGATTTGGCACAGGAGGCGATCGTCCGAGCGTATGAGGCATTCGATCGATTCGACGGAACTAACTTTAAAGCCTGGATGTTGCGAATCGTCACGAACCTCTACATCAACCGATATCGAAAGAAACAGCGCGGACCTCAAATGGGGTCGCTCGACGAAGAGAACGCGGTCGAACCCGCCTCGGAGGAAACCGAGGTCCCGGATCGCATGCTTTTCGACCGCTTGGTCGGAGCTGAGGTCGAGGAAGCGCTCGGAAAAGTCCCGGACGACTTTCGAATGGCCGTGATATTGAGTGACGTGGAAGGGATGAGCTACCAAGAGATCGCCGACGCGATGGAGATCCCGATCGGGACGGTGCGTTCGCGGCTCGCCCGAGGCCGCTCGATCCTTCGGAAGGCGCTTGCCGATTACGCCTTGCAAGAAGGCTATGTCAAAGAAGTTTAGAACGTTATGATGATCGATCGCGAACAGTTGCACGCCTTTGTGGATGGGGAACTGACCCCCGAGGAAAAGGCCCAAGTCGAAGCACTTTTGGATTCGCAAGAGGCGTTGCGCCATCAGGTGGTGTCGATCCGTTCGATGAAACTGTTCGTTCAAGAGAAGGCTTCCTGCATGGTCTGCGACACCGAGTGGCGCGCTTGCACCCTCCGCCTGAAAGAGATCGACAAAGCCCGCGGCGTCGAGCATTTCGTCAGCCGCTACGCTTGGGGGCTTTGCGGCGCGTTTTTCCTTGCGATTTTGGTCGGCGGGCATGTGACGCGTACGGTTTCGGACGGCTCGATGCGCCCCGGCGAGGTGGCCCGCATCGCTTCGAACTTGCCCCGGTTCTCCTCGCAGGAGCCCGATCAGCTCTTGGAGAGCATCGGCTCGGCGATGGGCCAAACGCCTGTGCCGAGCGAGGTGCGAATCGTCGGCGGAGCCGTGGGGCACGTCGAGAACCGCGTCGTAGCGCGAATGCAGCTGTCCGATGAGAAGGGCACGCTCTCGCTGATCGTGATCCCCGGCGGGGTGTCGCTTTCGGGCGTGCGGCCGGTGGCGCCCGGCTCTCGCTATCTGACGGGGCGAATCGACGACCTGAACTGTGTCGTCTGGGAAGATTCCGGTCTCGCGCTGATTCTGATCGGAGACCGTTCGCCCCAGGCCCTCGGCGGGGTCGCGGATCGCGTCGCGGTGCGGTAGATCCCGTTTCCAGTAAACTAGATTGCTCCGCAACGGTGCGGGCCCAACTTCAACGACTGAGGTATTCACACACCCATGCAACTGGCTTTCTCAACCGACGAAAAGACGTTCCTTGACGACGTGCGGCGCTTCGTGGCCGACGAGGTGCTCCCCTATACGCGGCAGTGGGAAGAGGATTGCGCGTTCCCCGATGCGATTTGGCCCAAGTTGGGACGAGCGGGTTTGCTTTCGTTGACCCTTCCCAAGGAAAAGGGTGGCCCCGGATTCTCGACCGCGACCTACTGCGAGGCATGCAAGGAGCTCGCCAAGGGCGATCCGGCGCTGGCGATGAATGTCGCGGCGGTAAACGCTCTGTGCGTCGGCCATTTCGCCTACTTTTCGTCGCAAGAGCAGATCGACAAGTATTTGGCGGGGGTGGTGAGCGGTGACATCAAGATGGCTTGGGGCTTGACCGAACCCGAGGCGGGCTCCGATGCGCGCCGCGTGCAGACCCGCGCCGTGCCGATCGAAGGACGTCCCGGCTATTATCATCTGAACGGGAAGAAGATGTTTATCACGAACGGCGGGAAGGCCGACCTTATCGTGATTGTCGCCCGCACCTCCGACACCGAGCTTTCGGCGTTCTTCGTCGAGACGAACCAGCCTGGATTTCAGAACATCGAGCGCATTCATACCGTCGGCGTCTCGGCTTCGAATACGGTCCGATTCGATCTCAAAGACGCCGTCGCATGGCATACGCCGTGTAAGTTCGAAGAGGCGATCGGGCTCTTGCACCGTGGCCGGCTCGGAATCGCCGCGATGGCGCTCGGGATCGCGGAGAAGGCGTTCGAACTCACGGTCGAGTACAGCAAGCAGCGGGAGCAGTTCAACCGCAAACTGTCCGACATGCAGTCCGTTCAAAACATGATCGCCGACAGTGCGATGGAACTAGAGGCCGCTCGGCTTTTGATCGAAAAGGGCGCGCGCCTCTACGACGAGAGCCCCGCTCCGCCCGTCCAAGCCGCTTCGATGGCGAAGCTGTTTGCCAGCGAGACCTCGAACCGCGTGACGAATCGGGCGATCCAGATTCACGGCGGACGCGGGATGACGCGCGAGTTCCTCGTCGAGAAGCTTTGGCGCGACGCGAAGCTCACCGAGATTGGAGAGGGGTGCAGCGAGATTCAGCGTCTCGTGATCGCCAAGCAAGTCCTCCGTTAGTTCCAGTCCTGGCTAAAACGAAACGGAAAACGGTCTGCTCTCATACCGAGAGCAGACCGTTTTTTGTTTTGGACGGAGCCTTTCCTTATGCGGTCGTCGGAGACGAGGTCGGGCGATCTTGCCAGAAATAGTCTCGGTACACCATCGCGTAGATCATGCCACTCAGCGGAATCGTCAGTGCGGGACCGACGCAAACGCACATGCTGAGCATGATGATCATGGTGATCACGAGGAACATCACACCCGCCATCAGCCATTCGGATTTTAGAGTATTGTAACTGGTCTTGATCGCAGTCCAAGCGTCCATTTTCTGATCGAGTATGAGGGGAATCGTTAGGATCAAAAGGCCGCCGACGACAAACGAGCCCACAAAACACGCGCAGACCCCCAGGGATTGAAAGATCCCGGAGAGGAGGCTGGCCACAATGACGGGAACCGTCATCCCGCGCCATTGAAAGAGGTCGGTCACGACGATCGTTTCACCTTGCAACGTCTTGAGCGCCATATTGACGAACCCTGCGTTAAGTAGATAAAACGCGATCGTGTATAGGAAGCCAAAAGCCATGCTGACTACGTTTTGGGTCACGAGGTTGATCAGCGAGCTGGAGTCCATGGCGAATCCCAAGGAGACGTTGACGATCATCATCGCGCCGTAAAGAACGCCGATGATGCCCAGTGCGATGAGCCCGGCTAGGATCCAGGGCACGATGTCGCGCGAGATCGCGTTCCAGGCTTCGGAAATAATCTCCAGGCGGATCCGAGCCGGGCCGCTGTTTTGAGGGCCGCGAGGATATTGGGCGTAATCGCCCGTGGGGGGAATCTCACTCATATCCATTATTAAACTCTGATTTGGACGAAGGGTCCAGAAGAAGAGAGTGAAAAAGGTGCGGCGCGTCGGGGGAGACGCGCCGCGGTGTGGCTTAGCGCTCGACTGTGACGTCGAATAGGCGCATCTCGTGGGTTCGGAACGTCCCGTTTTCAACGGTGACGACGGTTCGACCGGTAGGAACCCAAACCTGGTTGATCTGCTGAAACGTATCGCGGTAGTTCTCGACGCTTGTGAGCGTCCCTTTGGCGTCGAAAGAATTCACCGCGAAATGGACGGGAAGATACTTGCCGCTCGAGGTCGCTTTGCTCTCGAGAATCGTGATGACGAAGCGTCCACTTTCCGGATTGCGCTCGACCTGGACGATCTGACCGTCGCGGATGCGATAGCGAGACTTCATCGCGTCCTCGGTTTGGATCTGAGTTCCTAGGAGCGTACGGCTACCGGTGTAGGTTGCTTCGCGGCGCGTTCCACCTTCGGATGAGGCGCGTCGATGGCCGAAGATGCTGCTCAAGGTGCCTTGAAGCCACTTTGTGGCCGCTTCGTCACCTTGCAACTGGATCTGAAGGCCATCTTTAACCGGCTTAAACTCGAACTGCCCTTGATAGACTCCGGTGTCGGTTTTGACCTCGACCTTGCCTCGAATCGATTTCAGATCGGTGGGGAAGTTCTGCCGAGAGGCGCTCGCCTCGGCCAGAAGCGTGGAGGCGTCGGGCTCCGACCAAGCGCCGACTGTGAGCGTCGTGTAGTGGCGCACTTCGTCGTAGGAGCCGTCTTTCCAATGGCCGCTCTTCTTTTCAGCGACCATCGAACGAGCCGCGTAGGGAGCGTTGGGCGTCTTGTGGCGCCACTCGCCCTTCGCGTCGGTTTTGCCCTCGATCTCGAACTCGCCGTTCAGGATGCTCAGCAAAATTTCGGCGTCGGCCACAGGCTTTTTCTGGTAAATCACGGTGAAGACCGTTTCTTCGTTTTCGGTTCGGGCCAGAATCTCCGCCGGAAGTCCGACGTTTTGGGAAGCCGCGGCCGGGGTCGCCGCGCCTTTGGCGAAGTAGCTCAGCAGGAACGGCTTCTCCTTTCCGTAAAGCCCGTAGACCATCTTGACGCCGGCAGCGGACTGGGGAATGGAACACTCCAGAGCCGTCTTGCCGGGCTGCAAATCGGCTTTTTTGCCGCAGATGCACCAGGCTTCCGCCTCTTGCAAGCGGGGAAGGAGTTTCGCGTCCGTCTCTTCTCCCGGAGCTTCGGTGAACGTCACGCTGAGCTTGGGCTGCGAGCCCGCCCCGACCTCGGCCCAGATGAAGTGCGCTTGGGCCAGATGCATGGACGCTCCCATGACGCAGAGGAATGCGGCGTTTCGAGCGTTAATGAGAAGTCGCATGGTGGGTCTCCTGAGATTCTAAACGAGCGGCTTCATGATACATACGGGCACGCTCTTCTTCTGTAAAGTAGGTCGGGTTGTTTCCCATGGGGGCTTCGGCGGTGGGAAGAGGGCGGGGCTTCCCGATCGTGACTTTATACATCGCGAACAGGAAGCCTGCCAGGAGCGCCCCCGCAAGCGTAAACGCTTTCCAGTCGGCGTTTCCCTTCATTACTCGAGGTCCCACAAAGCCTCGTTTCGGATGGCGTCGATCGACATGGACTTCACATGCCCATCGACGAAGCCGACGTTCGCTTTGTTATTGTGGCGAGGCCACACAAAGCCGTAGGAGGTGCGCGTCAGGGTGGCGGTTCCGGTCCACTGGCTCGGGGGCAAGACCGTGAAGTAGCCCATCATGAGATCCGTAGGCGTGGCTGTGGGAGCCCAAATGCTGTCGGTTACCGAGATCATTTCGGCGGCGGAACCGATTTGGCTATAGTTCACCGCGACTCGAATCGGTGGAGTGAGTGGGTCAGTATCATGATCGACCAACGGCAGAAGTCCTTCCAAGTTCATTCCGTAGCTGGGAAAAAGACCGAAAAGATAGTCTCGATTCGGATTTCTCGTATCGCGACAACCATAGATCGCGCTTCCGCACGAACTGAGAATGGGATCATCCTTGTCGAGGGGAGAGCGGAAAATATCTCGATTTTTGACATACGGCTGAATGAGCAATGGCCAACGTTCAGAAAATGTGGTGCTTTGTGGGCAATGCACGTCATCGTAATCGGTTCCGTACATGTGGAATCCCAATCCAATCTGCTTCAAATTGGAAATGCTCGCCGCTTTATAGGCCGCTTCTTTCGCCTGGGCGAAAACGGGGAACAGGATCGCCGCCAGGATCGCGATGATCGCGATGACGACGAGGAGCTCAATCAGGGTAAAGGCTTTTCGACGCATGACTTCTTTCTCCAAGGAAGATTTTTGATAAGACTAAATCTTCGAATCAATACTGATGAATCTATATCAAACTATTCAAAAAAATCAAGATTAAAATCGAATTAGACAGACTTTTTTATCTAGATTGAGTCTAGGGAGGCGATGGGCCCGCGTGTCGTCGGGGGCTTTACGTTCGAGAAAGGGTTGGGTAAGGTGATAAAGATGCGCCTGCGACGATCCAGATTCCTTAGCCCGACCGACCCCTGGCTCCCGCGTTTGATTTTATGAAGCTTGCCGATATCAAAGCGCTTTTCATCGAGACGGCGGTCAACTGTTCGGAAGATCGCATGCCCCGGATCGCAGCCGCGTTTAGCTTCTACGCGATGTTGGCGCTCGCGCCGCTTCTGATCGTGGTCGTCGCGGTGGCCGGCATGTTTTTAGGGACCGGCTCAGTCCAGGAGCAGGTGGTGGCGCAAGCCCAGGAATTCCTCGGCGAAGGGTCGGCAGAGTTGATTGACTCGATGATCGCCCGCACGACCAGTCCCGGTACGAACATCGCCGCGATCGCGATCTCATTGGGGGTCTCGCTTTTCGCCGCTTCCAGTCTGTTTATGCAGCTCAGCGACTCGGTCAATACGATGTGGGGCGTGCGGCCGACGGGAAATCCGATTTTGGCCTTCATCAAGATCCGGGCGCTGGCAATTTTGATGGTGTTTTTGTTCATCCTCATTCTGATCGCCTGGCTGGTGCTCGATAGCTGGCTCGGGGTAGTGGCCCGCAACGCAGGTGTCGTGCGAAGCGGGTGGCCCATGGTCAGTTTCATCGGCACCACGTTGTTTCTCTTTGTGATCTTTTCGATCGCTTACATGGCGCTGCCCAAGACGCCGGTGCGCTTTCGAGACGTTTGGTTCGCGGCTCTGCTTGCGGCGATGGGGGTGGCGGGGAGTAAGTTCTTGCTCGCGCTGTACTTTACGTTCAGCACGACCTCGGCGGCCTACGGTTCCGCCGGCGCGTTGTTCGTGATGTTGTTATGGGTGTACTACACCGCGCAAGTGTTCTTTTTCGGGACCGAGCTCTCTTATACGTATGCCCATCGTTTCGGGAGTCGGAAAGGGATCGACGATCGCGCGTCGACCCATTTGGAAGATGCACCCCCCGTGCCTTAAAAATCCTTGCGCGGGGGCCTTTGGATACGGGTACAATCTCGCCTCACACGCGCTCGTAGCTCAGTGGATAGAGCACCAGCTTGCGGAGCTGGGGGTCGGAGGTTCGAATCCTCTCGAGCGCGCCATTTTATCCCCCCTTTTCTTTTTTGGCTTTCTCGCGCCAAAAAAACTCTCGGAACTAAACTTTGATACCCGCGGTACGTCATAGCAGCTCATCGCAACTTTATAACGGAGCGTGCCATGCAGATTCTGGATTACGAGCGGGACCGAGTTCTGAACGATGTCGGAATCGTTTTGACGCGTGAAGAGGCGCTTGAATTGATGCTGTACCTGCATCAATTGGTCGAGCACCCCGAGGTGCAGCGCGTCTATCTGAGTGAGGTGCAGGGAAGCGGCCTGGAGCGCGAATTAACGATCGCGCTGGCCGAGCGGCCCGTATCGGCGCGGCGCGCGGCGATCTCGCTCTAAACCGTCGCCAGCTCCGTGCCTTCGGCCCGATTATCGGGCAGGGACTTGCGGTCTTCGCGCATTTTGGTGGGAACCAGGGTCGAAACGCCCGGCTCTTGCATTGTAACGCCCAGCCAGACCGGGGCGATTTCGATCGTGGTCGGGTTGTGGGTGATAACGATGAACTGGATCTGCTCGGAAAACTCCTTGAGCAGCGCCGCGAACCGCTCGACGTTGCGTCCGTCGAGGGGAGCATCGACCTCGTCGAGAATCGTCAAAGGTGTCGGTTTGACCTTGAGCAGCGAAAAGAGGAAGGCCGTGGCGCAGAGCGCCCTTTCGCCGCCGCTCAGCAGTTGCAGCTGCTGCTTTTTCTTGCCGGGGAGCGTCACGTCGATCTCGATGCCGCTCTCGAGCACCGAGTCCGGGTGGGTCAGCCGGATCTGGCCCTCGCCCCCCTTGAACAGTTTGCCGAAGACCTCTTGGAACGCCTCTTCCAAGCGAGCGTAGGTCTCGAGGAACCGCTCGCGCGTGAGTTTGTCCAACTCGGAGATGCTGGCTTGCACCTGCTCGATGCCCCCCAGGATATCCGCGCGCTGCTCGGTCAGCTCTTCGTAGCGTTGTGTCAGGCGTTCGTACGCCTCGATCGCGCCGAGGTTCACATCGCCCATCGACTTGAGGTCTTTCCGCAGCTTGTGCACGAGCTGCGGGGCGTCTGCGGGCACTTCGTGCATCCCCTCTTGAGCGAGCGCGTCCTCTTCGGTCAGGCCGTACTCTTCGAACAGGCGCTGTTGCGCGGCGCCGCGTCGGGCGTCGGCCCGGGCGCGATTGAGTTCGGCCTGGTGTGCGCCGTCACCGAGGGCCGCGAGCGACTCGCGGGCAGACTTGAGCTCCTCGTTCAGTGTGTAGCTCTGTTCGAGCAGATCTTTCTTTTCGGTCTGGGCGGCGGCGAGACGGGCTTCGGCTTTGGCCTTGGCTTCGAGCGCTTGAGCGCGTTCCGATTCGCAGCGGGTTCGCTCCGCCCGCAGCTTTTCCCGTTCCGGCTCGAGGTTGCCGAGCTTCTTTTCGCGGAGCAGGTCGGTCTCTCGGGCCACGAGCAGTTTGCGTTCGGCGGCCTGAAGCCGCGATTCGGCTTGACGCAGGCGAGCTTCGGCCTCGGCCATTCGTTCGGCGGCGCCTTCGATTTCGGCGGTCCGGGCGGCGAGCTGTTTGAGCATCTCGTCGCGCGCCGTTTCGAGCCCGGGTAGGTCGCGCTCTTCGAGATCGGGAGCGCTCGTTCCGTCGAGCTGCTCCATCTCTTTGACCAGTCGCTCCTTGCCGCGCTGGGTGGCGCTGAGTTCGTTTTGAAGCGTTTGCAGGTACCCGCGCGATTCGGATTCGTCGGCGGCGCGGGCTTCGATCTGGCCCACGAGTTCTGCGATCTCCTGTTCCCATCGAATGCCGGTTCGATCCCGTTCCGCGCTCCGCGCTTCGAATTCGTCGACGATTCGCCCGAGCGTGCGAAGCTCTTTTTCGAGGGCGGCCAGTTCGGCTTTGCGCTGCACGGCCCCGTGCGAGCGGTGCGCGCTGGTGCCGCCCGTGACCGCGCCGCCGCTATGGACGACCTCCCCCTCCAAGGTGACGAGCCGACTCCAGCCGCGGGTTTTGGCGAGTCGTAAGGCGGTATCGAGGTTTTCGACGACCAAGATGCGGCCCAAGAGGCTGTCGAACACCGGCCGATGGCGCGGTTCGCAACGGGCCAGTTCGCTGGCTCGGCCGATCACTCCCGGCTCACGTGTCAGTCGGCTGAGCTCGGAGCCGACTTCAGGGGGACGCATCAAAGGGATCGGTTGAAACGTGGCGCGCCCGAGGCGGTGCTCCTTCAGCCAGCGGATTGCCTCTTTTGCGTCGCGTTCGTCTTCGACGATGAGATCGCTGCCCGCACCGCCGAGCGCCGTTTCGAGCGCGACGGCATGTTCGGGATCGACTTCTACCGACTCCGCGACGGCCAGGTAGCGCGCACTCAGCACGCCTTTGGCGGCCGCCTCCAAGACGGCTCGCGCTCCTTGGTTCAAGCCTTCATGCGCCTCGATCGTCGCCTGGATGCCCCGCATCCGCCCTTCGAGCGAGGCCCGTTCGGCGAGCGAGGCGCGCACTCGCGCCGCGTCCAACTCCTCTTCTTTGCGCAACCCGGCGATCCGTCCCTCAAGGTCTTTTCGCGTCTCACGGAGTGCTTCGATCGCCTCGATGTAGCCGCGATGCTCCTCTTCGACTTCGTGGACGGCCTTTTCGAGCTCTGGTATGGTCTGTTCGATCCCCTGGATCTCGCGCAAAGCCTCTTTTTTACGCATCTCCCGATGCGCTGATTCGGCCTCCGAACGGAGTCGGAGCGCATGAATCTTGCGCGCTTCGGCGAGGGCGGCCTCAAGGCTCTCTAACTCGCGTCGCAACGCGGCGGCTTCGCCGTCGGCGCCTTCGCACTCCGCCATGATCCGGGCGTGGCTTTCTCGTTCGGCTGCCGCTTCGTTTTGAAGCGTTTCGGTTTCGGCCGCGGCCTCTTCGATCTGCCTTTTCGAGTGTCCGGCTTCTTCGCCTAAGTTCTCTTCGAGTTCGTCGAGGCTGCTGAGGCGCTGCTCGCAGAGTTGGATGCTGGCCTCCGCGCGTTCGGAGGCCGTGAGATTCGCTTGTTGAAGCCCTCGCAGACCGTCGATCTGGCTTTCGAGTTCGGAGATCGCGCGTCCGGTGCGCTCCAGGCGTTCTTCGAGGCGCTGGGTCCGTTCGGTCTCTTTCCAGGCGAGCTCTTGGGATTTCTCGATTCGCTCGTCCAGCCCCTCCATCTCCCGGATCGCGCTTGCGACCTGCTCGATCAGGTATCCGGTCTCGACCGAGCGAAGCGCGCTCAGCACTTGCTTGTAGCGGGTGGCGACCTCGGCCTCGACCCGCAGGGGCTCGCGTTGCGCCTCGAGCTCGCCGGTGATGTCCTCGACGCGCTGGAGATGGCCTTCGGCCGCGGAAAGGCGACGCAGAGCTTCGACTTTCCGAGCGCGGTATCGTTGCACGCCCGCCGCTTCGTCGACCCAGTTCCGTCGCTCTTCAGGGGAGGCGGCCAGCGCCTGGTCGATCTCTTTTTGGCCGACGATCGCGTAGCCGGAACGCCCGAGGCCGCTGTCGGCGAGCAGTTCGAAGATGTCGCGTTGGCGACAAGTTTGGCGGTTGATCGAGTATTCGCTCTCTCCGGCACGGGTTAGCCGACGGGTGATCAGCACTTCCGGGGTGTCGATAGGAAGTGCTCCGTCTTCGTTATCGAAGAGAAGGCTGACTTCGGCGTAGCCGACGGCTTTTCGGCGAGCGCTGCCGCTGAAGATCACGTCTTGTCCGGTCGAGGCTCGAAGATGTTTGGCGCTGGCTTCGCCCAGGCCCCACAGCACGGCGTCGACGAAGTTCGATTTGCCGCAGCCGTTCGGCCCCACCACCGCGATGATGTCGCCCTCGACGTCGAAGTCGGTGCGGTCGGCGAAGGTTTTGAAGCCGAAAATGCGAACGCGCTTGAGCCGCATAGGAGAAGAGTCCTAAACGATAAGGTTACTTCACGGGACGGATCGCGCGCCCCCTTCGCTTCTTCCTTTTCTACCGGGTCTCGGTGATTTTGCTCAGATGGCGCGGATCGTCCGGATCCAGCCCCTTGGCTCGCGCCGAAAGCAGAGCCAGCCATTGCCCGAAGAGAATGTCCCAAAGCGGCCGCATTTCGACGGGCACCTCGGGAGGGGGGGCTGGGCAGGGAAACCCGGCGCAGCCTTGAGCGGCGAGTTCGCCTCCGTCTTGGTGGAACAGCAGGGCCGCGCTTCCGGGGCCTGCGAGGGCTTTCGGTCCGTGCTGGAAATCCGCGGCCGAATAGCTCTTGCAGGCGATCAGGGCGCACTCCATCAGTTTCAGAGCCGTTTCGTGCGCGGTGCAGAAGTCGTATCCGCGGCCGAGCGCGAAGAGCGGGTGGGCCGCGATCGTTTGGGAGACCGCTCGTTCCGCCGCTTGGCGCGCGGTCTCGCTCCAGACGTCGTCGGGGAGCGCCGGTTCCGGAAGACCGTCTCCCAAGGCCCGGGCGATCTGGTAGAGCGCCAAGAGGCTGGCGCTGTAGGTTTTGGTCGCGGCGACCGAGCGTTCGGCGCCCGCTTCCAGGCAGAGAACGATCTCGGCGGCCCGGGTCAGGCGCGATCCGGGGGTGTTCGTCAGGCCGAGCGTGCGGTGTCCGTCTTCGCGCAGGGCGAGGATCACCTCCGCGACGTCCGGCGCGGCGCCGCTCTGCGAGATGCCGATGCCCAAGCAGCGGGGGTAGCGGAGCTTGCGTGAGAACTGAGTGAGCACCGAAGGCGCCGCGAGCGTGCAAGGAATGCCGAGCGCGATCTCGAAAAGGTAGCGGGCGTAGAGCGCGGCGTGATCCGAAGAACCTCGAGCCACGAGCACGATCAGCTCGAACCGCTCCCCGGCCAAGGCCTCCCGTGCGGCGTCGAGGTAGAGCGAGGCGTTGTTTCGAAGGATCGCGGGCTGCGCGCGGATCTCCTCCTCCATGTGTCTCCCCAGCATGCCTCTATGCTAACACGCCGCGAGGGAAAGAGGTACCCTGACCTACGTGAAACTCTGCCGATTCGAGTTGCTTTCCGACCCCGGCACCGCGCGTTCGGGGCTTGTCTACAGCGGGAAAATCTATGAGACCGACGGTGAAGAACCGAAGGCCGTGCACGAAGCCAAAGACGTGCGCCCGCTACCTCCGATCGGCCGGGCCTCCGCCGTCCGTCTGTTTCGATGGGTTCCTGGCGAGGAGGTGCCCGTCGAGCCGATGTACACCTATACGAACCCGAACTGTGTCGTCGGGCCTAGCCAGATCTTGCCGAGGCCGGATTTCGCGGGGCAAATCGATTTCGAACCGTACCTCGCGGCCATCGCCGTTCAAGACGGCATGAATCTGAGCTTAGAGGAGGCCGACGATCTGATCCTTGGATTCACGCTGCTGAATGTGCTGGTCGCTCGCGATATGGAGCGCACCGAGCGGGCTTACGGGCGCGGCGCGGGGCGCTCGTTCGATCTCGGAGCGGTGATCGGCCCGGTTCTTACGACCCCGGATGAGGTCGAGGACCATCAGATCGGCGCGGACCGGGGGCGGGCCTATCAGCTTCAGGCGGTCGCGCGGGTGAACGGGGTCGACCGGCGTCGCGGCGAAACGCAGCATCTGCCGTTCACTTTCGCCGAGATGATCCGGGCCGCCAGCCTTTCGTGCCCGATCCGGGCCGGGGACGTGTTCGCGATGGGGCCGATCGTTGAACTAGGCGAACCGGATTTTGATTTGAGCCTCGGCGACGAGGTGCAGGTCAGCGTCGAAAAGCTGGGAGCGATCGCGCTGAAAATCGGTTCCTGAAGGTCCGATTCGGTGTACGCTAAAGATTCCGATTCCGAACACGCAAGATGAAAACGCAACCCTCTTCTATTCACAAAGAGACGCTCGCCAATGGCGTCCGCATCCTCGTCGAGCCTGTCGGCCACGTCCGATCCGCCGCGATCGGGCTTTGGTGTCGCACGGGAAGCCGTCATGAAGAGGAGCGCGAGGCGGGGATCACGCATTTGATTGAGCATATGCTGTTCAAAGGAACGGGGCGGCGCACGGCCAAGGAGATCGCGGAAGCGATCGAAGGGCGGGGCGGCTCGATGAACGCCTTTACCGATAAAGAGGCCACCTGCTATTACTGCCGCGTCCTCTCCGATGAGGTCGCCACGGGCATCGATGTGCTGACCGATATGATGCTGCACTCGAAGATCGATCCCGAAGAGCTCAAGCGCGAAGAATCGGTCGTGCTAGAGGAGATCAAGCGCGGGGAGGATGAGCCCGGCGATCACGTGCACGATCTGCATCTGCAGCACCGCTGGCCGGGGCATGCGCTCGGCAAGTCGATTATCGGCACGCGAGAGTCGGTCAGTGCCTTCGAGCGGGAGGATCTGACGCGGTACATGGAGCGGCGGTATCGGGGTTCGAACGTGCTGCTCGCAGTTGCGGGCAACGTCGATCCGGCCGAGGTCCGGCGGTTCGCCGAAGGGCTTTTGGGCACGCTCCCGGCGGGAGGCGAGGATGTTCCGATCGAGCGCCCCATGGGTCAGGCGGGCGAGCATCTGGTGCGGAAGGACGTCGAACAGGTGCACTTTTGCATTGGGACCGATGGGTGCTCGATTTACGACGATCCGGACCTTTATACACTGGGGGTCCTGGATGGCGCGCTGGGAGGCAGCATGAGCAGCCGACTCTTTCAGGAGATCCGCGAGAAGCGGGGGCTCGTGTACTCGGTCGGCAGCTATACGCTCAGCTACACCGCCGGAGGCGCCTATACGGTGTTCGGCGGTACGAGTCCACAGCAGTGGGACGAAGTGCGCGGGCTCACTCGCGGGGAATTCGACAAGATCATGAAAGACGGCCTCGACCCCGAGGAGTTGGAGCGTACGAAGCGGCACCTGTCCGGCAACTTGGTCCTGGCTTTGGAGGGGATGAGCGGCCGCATGATGCGGATGAGCAAGAACGAGTTGAATCATGGCCGCGAGATCACCGTCGAGGAGAGCCTCGCGAAGATCGCGGCGGTGACCAACCAGCAGATCGTCGAGATGGCGCGCCGTATTCTGCCCGAGGATCGGATCAGCACGACCGCGATCGGCCCGTTTTAGCCGCGCTCGCCATGAACGGCCTCGCCCAACGCTTGCTCGAAGCCCCTTACGCCCTGGCGAGCCTTGCTGCCAAGGCGAGCTCCGAAGAGGAGCTTCTCAACGAGATCGTCGCCTCTCTTCGGGAGCTTTGCGAAGCGGAGACATGCGATATTCTGATGCGGGCGCGGTCGGGGGCGCTCGTGCTGCAGGCCAGCACGCACGTGCCCGAATACACTGGGCGGTTGCGGTTAGGAAAAGGGATCGGCCTGACCGGCCAGGCGTTGCTGAACGACGAAGCGCTCTTCATCGAAGAGAACGCGGGCCGGATGCCCCAGTTTGCGAACTATCCGGGTTTCGACGATCAGGAGTCCGAGGGGATGGCGATTCTTCCACTCCATCCCGGAAAGGGCAGTGCGCTCGGTGTGTTAGTCGTGCGGCGGAACACCCGCTGGAGCTTTACCGAGGAGGAGAAACGCGCGTTTCGGCGCCTTGCGCGGTTCCTCGCGGATTCGCTGATCGCGATGCGTCGAGCTCAAGAACTCGGAGTCCGAGCGAACCCGCTCGGCGCTTTGAGCGAGGTCTCGAAGACGATTTCGAGCAGCCCCTACGTCGAGGAGATCTTGCAGCTGTTGGTCAATCTGACGGCCCAGCAGTTCAACTACCGGGTCTGCACGGTGCGCCTTCTCGACGAAACCCGTAACGAACTCGTGCTTCGCGCCACCCAGTCCAGCGTGCGCGCCTATCAGCGGAAACGTGCAATCAAACTCGGCGAATCGATCGCCGGCCGCGTGATTCGAGAAAATCGGGTGGTGATCGTTCGGGACGTCGGTGAAGAAGAGGAGTATATCGGCCACGATCTCGCCGCCGAGCAGGGTTTGCGCTCGATGATCTGCGTGCCGCTGACGTTGCAAAACCGTCCTGTGGGGGTCATGACCTGCTATACGGACGCCGTGCGCGAATTCGAGGACGACGAGATCAAAGCGCTCGAAACCTTGGCCAAGCAGGCTGCCGTCAGCATCGAACATGCCAAGCTCCAGGTTCGCACGACCTTGATGCAGGAGATGCATCATCGCGTCAAGAACAACCTCCAGCAGGTGGCTTCGCTCCTGCGGCTTCAGATGCGGCAGAGCAATTATAAAACGCTGGAAGAAGCGCTGAACGACTGTCTTGCTCGCATCTTGGCGATCGCCTCGGTGCACGATCTTCTCAGCCGCGAGGACCTCGATTTTGTCGACGTGCGCTCGATCGCCGAGACGCTGGTGCAGCATCAGCAGAGTTCGCTCGTACTCCCGGACCGCAAGATCGCTTTTCAGGTGGAGGGCGAGAGTATTTGGCTCAACACGACGCAGGGGACGCAGATCGCGCTCGTGCTGAACGAACTCGTGATGAACGCTGTCGAGCACGGTTTCGCACAAGCTGTCTCCGGGCGGATTCGAGTGTGGATTGAGGCGGAAGGGGGGGAAGTAGGCCTCAGGGTTGCGAACGACGGCGATCCGCTGCCCGAGGGATTCGATATGGGGACCCAGAGCCATCTCGGCCTCCAGATTGTGGAGAATCTGGTTCGCGCGATCGGGGGCCGTTTCACGCTTGCCAGCGAAGAGGGATGGACGCTCGCGCGAGTGCGCTTTCCACGCGTCGGGGGAGAGTGATCGACCCTACAGAAGAGATTTCCGCGAGAAAATCGGGAAAGTGGGCCTTTCGGCCTAACTCGAACGCTGTTCGAGTTAGGCTTTCTGGGCGACTTTAAGCCGGGTGGCGGCGCGCTCTACCTCAGCCGCGGCGGCTTCGGTGGTCATCCCGGAGACCTCGCCTCGAAGCGCGCGTCGCGCGTTTTCGAGCGCGGCCTGGGCACGAGCCACATCGATCTCCGTGGCGCTCTCGGCGGCATCCGCAAGGATCGTGAATTTATTATCGACGAACTCGGCGAACCCTCCCGTGATATTCACGAAGTGGCGTTGATTGCCCGCGTGATATTCGACGATCCCGGGGCGAAGCCCAAAAATCGTCGGTTCGTGCCCGCCCATCACGCCAAAATAGCCGTTCTGAGAGGGCGCGATCACCGAGTGGACCACGACGTCCTCAAGGACGGCGTGGTCGGGTGCGACGATCGAAAGGGTGAACTCTTTCGCCATTGTAGGTTAAGCGTTGACCGCCATGAGCTTCTTGGCCTTCTCGTGGACGTCCTCGAGACCGCCACAGTACAAGAACGCCTGCTCGGGATAGTGGTCGAGATTGCCTTCGACGATCTCCTTGAACGCTTCGACGGTCTGGGCGACCGGCACGTAGCGACCCGGGTTACCCGTAAACTGCTCGGCGACGAAGTTCGGCTGGCTGAGGAAGCGCTCGATCTTTCGCGCGCGGCCCACCAACTGCTTGTCGTCGTCCGAAAGCTCGTCGATACCGAGAATCGCGATGATGTCCTGAAGCTCCTTGTACCGCTGCAGCGTCTGCTGCACCTGCCGCGCAACCTGATAGTGGGTTTCGCCCACGATGCGGGGGTCGAGGTTCTTCGAGGTCGAAGCGAGCGGATCGACGGCGGGGTAGAGGCCCTTCGAAGCGATCGCGCGCTCCAGATAAACGTACGCGTCGAGGTGAGCGAACGTCGTGGCAGGCGCGGGGTCGGTGGGGTCGTCCGCAGGGACGTAGACCGCCTGAACCGAGGTGACCGAACCTTTGTTGGTGGAGGTGATGCGCTCTTGAAGGAAGCCCATCTCGGTCGCCAGGGTCGGCTGGTAGCCGACGGCGCTCGGCATACGGCCCAGCAGCGCTGAAACTTCGGAGCCGGCTTGCACGAAGCGGAAGATGTTGTCGACGAAGATCAGAACGTCCGAACCGACTTCGTCTCGGAAGTGCTCGGCCATGGTGAGCGCCGTGAGCGCCACGCGGAGTCGCGCTCCGGGGGGCTCGTTCATCTGCCCGAACACCATCGCAGTCTTGTCGATGACGTGAGCGACGTTGCCTTCGGCGTCCTTGAATTCCGCCTCTTTCATTTCGAGCCAGAGGTCGTTGCCTTCGCGGGTGCGCTCGCCGACGCCGGCGAACACCGAGACGCCCGAGGCTTCGACCGCGATGTTGCGGATCAGCTCTTGGATCAAAACCGTCTTACCCAGACCCGCACCGCCGAAGAGGCCGATTTTGCCACCCTTGTTGAAGGGGATGAGCAAGTCGATGACCTTCAGACCCGTCTCAAGAATCTCGACGTGGGTGCTCTGATCTTCGAAGTTCGGCGGTTGGCGGTGGATCGGCTGGCGTTGCACGCCCTCCAGCTTTTCGCCTCCGTCGATGGGCTCGCCCAGGAGGTTGAACACGCGGCCGAGGGTCTTTTCACCCACGGGGACCGTGATCGCCGCGCCCGTATCGATCGCATCCATGCCGCGGACGAGACCGTCGGTGGTGCTCAGCGCGATGGCGCGAACGATATCGTCGCCCAGGTGCTGGGCGACTTCGCACGTCAATTCGACGCCACGCGCTTCGTCCTGAATCTTGATCGCGTTATAGATCGCGGGGAGCGTCTCGCGCGTAAAACGACAGTCCACGACGGGACCCATGACTTGTATGACTTTGCCGGCTGCAGGCATGCTAACGGATTTTCCTCCAAAAGGCGGTGAATTCGGGGCGAAGTTTACCCACAATCGCCTGGAACTTCAACCCGCCTTTGGCGGCCCCGGAAAGCGCTCTACCCGGAATGCGCACTGGCGCGATCGTGGATTTCGACGTTCGTCGCCATGCGGGCGCAACTCGCGCAACAGAAGATGGTTTGGCCGACCTCGACGCCGTGACCGATCACGCGGCACTGGCAATGCGCGCATCGCGGCGCGAGGGCCTCGATCGCACACTCGAACGAGTCGAAGACGTGTACACGCCCCTTCATCGTGACTTCGAAACAACGATCGTATTCGTTATGACAAACTTCGCAGCGAGCTTTCATAGTCGGTCTCCTTATCTAACTTTGGGGCGATCTCGATCCAGCGGAGGTTCCTGATCTCTCGATAAAAGGAAATGCGGCGGCTTGCGGGGAGAATTCAAGCGCATACTAAAGAAATTATCATGCAAAGATTGGGAATTTTCGTCCTTGGTGGGGCTGGATGATGAAGGAAGAATCGCGTCAAGCCTTAAAACATGTGACTTTATCGGATGCTCCAAAAGAAGAGCAGACGATTCGTTTGACTCATGCGGCTCTATTGAGGGAAGTGGAACTGGAGCGGGTGCTCGTAAAGGGAAACATGAGGCCCCCGAGGACCTCCGAAGAGCGATCTGCCCCCGGTCTCGTCTTTCTAAAAGATTGCCTTGACGAAGAAGAGGAGGAGTGGTTGCGAAATCGCGTGGGGGAAAGGGTCCTCTGCCGCTATGAGCTGAATGAAGTCACAAAAAGATGGAAGGGTCGACTCAGCGAAGGAGACGATTGCTATTTTGTCTGCTTTAAGAAGTCGTACCCCGTGCAACTCTCATCATGAGGTCGCTCACCTCAGACGGGCACCTTGAAGCGAAAAGGGAATCCTGAGCACCGGCGGGTTCGGTTCGTTCAAACGGAGTTAGTCCAGCGTCTTCCGGTCTCATTCATGCAGAGGGGGAATCGAGTTTGTAGCAAGCGGATGAGCTCCAAAAGATCCTCTCAGGGGGCTCATCGGGTGTTCGCCGTGCATGAACCTGCGTTGCTTGGTTGTAGTACCGACGTCGGTTTGACGCTTTAGGTTCAATGGCAGGGGCAACAGGATTCGAACCCGCGACCTGCGGTTTTGGAGACCGCTGCTCTACCAGCTGAGCTATACCCCTGGACGCTTTTATAATACTCAAAAACCGTTTGAAAGGCTCGGCTTCAGGGCGAGGTTTGGGGAAGAAAATCTCGCACATGCCATTTCACCGAGCGCCTCCCGCGCCATTCGTCCAGCGTCGGCTGAAAGAGCAGGTCGCAGGTGATCCCTTCCATCTCGGGGGTAAGGCGATCCCCCATCGAAAACCCCATGCCTTTGGCGAGAGTCTCGCCCGCTTGAATCTCCAGTTGGACGTGCTCGGGCTTTCGAGTCGGGGTGATTTTGCCGATCTGGGCCCCCCGAACCATGAAGGAGGGGGTGGGATTGGCGCAGCCGAATGGCTCCATCCGCTGAAGCTCTTCGAGAGCGTTCAAAGTAACTTCGGATCCTTCGACGAGCACGTCGGCCTCGACATGAGGGAGAAAATCTTCATCGGTGAGGTAGTCCGCCGCGTAGCCGTGTAGGCCGTCGCGGAACGCTTCGAGCCGATCCAGCGGCAACGAGCATCCGGCGGCCATCGCGTGGCCGCCTCCGGAAAGGAGCAGGTCGCGGTGCGCGTTGAGTGCGTCCGCCAGGTGGAATTTGGGAATCGTGCGGGCCGATCCTTTGCAGAGCCCCTCGGCGGGGTCGATCGCGAGCACGAAGGTCGGGCGGCGAAAGCGCTCGACCAATCGCCCGGCCACGATCCCGATGATCCCTGAGTGCCACCCTTCTCGGGCGATGACGATGACCCGGCGCGTCTCCATCCCCTGTTCGAGAACGAGCGCTTCCGCTTCTTGAATGGTGCGCTCCTGCTCTTCGCGACGAGCCTGATTGATGCGCTCGATCTCGCGGGCCATCGCTGCCGCTTGGGTCGGATCGCTTTCGATCAGAAGGTCCAAAGCCAGGGCGGCGTCGTCGATGCGCCCGGCGGCGTTCAGGCGAGGACCCAGCACGAAGCCGACGTGGTAAGAACGGAGCGGGGCTTGAAGTTCCGCCTCGCGCATCAGCGCTTGGAGCCCGATTTTTTTGGTGATTCCCAGCTGCTCGAGGCCGAACCGAGCGAGCAACCGGTTTTCACCGACGAGCGGCATCACGTCCGCGATCGTGCCCAGCGCGGCGAGGTCGAGAAAAGCTCGGTAAAAATGTTCGCGCTTCAGACCCAGTTCGGCCGCGATGCCTTCTGCGAATTTGAATGCCACGCCCACGCCGGCGAGTTCGGGGAAGGGGTACGTCGAATCGGCTCGGTGGGGGTTGATGACCGCCGCGGCTTCGGGTAGTGTTTCGCCCACCTCGTGGTGGTCCGTCACGACGACGGTCATCCCGGCAGCATGGGCGGCCCGAATCTGCTCATGTGCGCCGGTCCCGCAATCGCAGGTTAAAAACAGCTTCGCGCCGGCCTCTCGAGCCGCCTCGACCGCACTTTCGTGAATGCCGTACCCTTCCTTCATACGATGGGGTACGTGCGTGACGACCCGGCAGCCGACGGATCGAAGAAACCGGTGGTACAAAGCGGCGCTTGTGACCCCGTCGACATCGTAGTCCCCGTGGACGAAGATCAACTCGCCCCGCTCTTTCGCCCCCAAGATCGCTTTGACCGCGGGGACGAAGTCGGGCAACTTGCGGGGATCGTGGAACTGATCGTAGCTCGGGTTGAGGAAGGCGTGCGCCTCTTCCGGTTCGATCAGGCCGCGCTGTACAAGCACCGCCGCGAGAAGCGAACTGACCCCCAGCTCTCGCTGAAGCCGGGCCTCCCGCTCGGGTTGCCGCGCGGGGACATGCCAGGTCGGCGTTGTGGAGGGCGGGGCGCTTACTTGCATCGTTATCTATGAAGACGGTGGGGGAGGGGCATCCGTCGCGGCGACACAGCCGCTCTTGATCGCTTCTTGGAGCTCTCGCTGGAAGCGCTCGCCCTCTTCGGGGGTTTGGAAGGCGCGATCGGGGACGGCGAAGAACCGTTGGGAGTCGATCGAGATCAGACGGTAGGGACCGAGCCGGGTAAGGCCTTTCAATGCGCTCGGTGTTTCGGGCTGGTCTTTTCCTTGGATGAAGACCTGGAGTCGCCCCGCGTCCCATCGAAGCCGCATTTCTGGGAGGCGATTGAATCGGCGTGCTCCTACCAACCAAATTCGAAGTGGCAGGAGGAACGGCCAAGCGAGCGCGAAAAGACCGATCCAGGCGATCTCTTTGGGAGCCCAGATCAGAATCGCGAGCCCGAAGAGCGCTTGAGGGACGAGCAACCCCCAGAGCTTTCGAAAATAAAGCAGCGTCACGATGCGCCGCATTTCGGAGGGGTGGAGGCGAAAAGGAGAGGTTTCAATCGGCGGCATGCGCCTTCATTATGCCGGAGGAGGAAGCAAGACGGCCCTTCTTCACTCTGAAGAAGGGCCGTGGACGCTCGACTATTCGAGCGGCATTTGAGACAGCCATTCATCCCAATTGAATTGGGCGAAGGCAAGGTTTTGATAGGTGGTGTGGAAGTCGCTCCAAGAGAAAGGAGGAGCGAGATCGATCGACAGGCCGTGGCTGCCAGGCGAGTTCGCGTTATGGCCTTCCCACACGATCGCGCTTGAGAGCGCGGTTTTCACCGCCGCGGCCGAGGTTTCGACCGCCGTTCCCGTTAGGCCGTTCTGGAGCCGGTTGCAGACATCCCAAAGGTCATAGAACCAATAAGAGTAGTAATCATAGGTCTGAGCGTTCATGAGGATGTCGTACATCAACGTGCCCATCGAAGGATGCGATTTGTTCGCGATCAGATCGAGCGCCAGTGTATCGACTTTGCTTGCGAGGTTGTCGAGCTGGCTGGTGTCGACAACGCTTTGGGTGATCGCCCGCGATCTATATGAGGGCTCTTCGAGCATTCCGTCCACGAAGGCCTTCGAGAGTTGGCGCGTCGTGCGATCGGGGAAGTCGCGGAACTCGTCGAACACACGATGGTAGGGAAGGCCGTCTCCGGGTGGGCTCTCCTCACTACCGACGATGTAATCGGCGAAATCGCGAATCTCGTAGGCGACCTCCAGCATCTGCATCAAGCTCGCGTCGAACGAGAGGATGTCGAAATGGTGCCCCGCGAGCGCGTCGGGGAGTTCCCAGACGTCAATCGCGCTATTGCCGAATGACGGATCGAAGCTCACCGCGCGGGAGCGCATATCGCCGCTGCGGGCCACCCAGCCGTTGCCGTGGTTCCAGATGACGAGAATCGTGCGGTCGGAGGGGTAGTTGGCCTTGCCCCATTCGACAAAGTCTCGAAGGGTGCGCCAATCGCCCATATCGACATTGCTGCCGACGTTTTCGACGTAGCGACTACGGATATTTTCCGTCAGATCGTACTGCACTTGATATCGGCGCGTGCCGCTGAAGGGAGGCGTGGTGGTATCGAAGCCTGCGATTTGTTTCCATTGCACCACGAAGCGTACGTCGGGGTTGTCCGCGACCCGCTCCATTTCGTTTATATCGTTTTTCGAGAACGTTTGGAGATCCCCCACCGCATTCATATAGACGAGGACGGTCCATTTCGAGCGAGTCACGTCTCCGACACCTTCGGGACGGTCTCCCGGAATGCTGCCGGTGCTACCGGACGTCGTGCCGAACGGCTCTTTAACGATAATGCGAGACGTCGCGGCGAGCGAGGAACTGCCGAACATTACTTTGACAGTCGCTTCCCCGAGTTGCGGACTCATAAACATCCCTTTCGGGTTGAGGAGGCCTACGCTTTCCGGCTCAAGCGACCAAGTCCAGGTTCCTTCGGGAGTGAATACAAGGGCTCCCGAAGTCGAGATCGCATGGGCGTAAAACTGAATCTGGTCCATCTTTCTAACGATGAGACCTTGAGGGTTGATGACCACATCGGCAGCGGTCCCCCCGACCTCAGTTTTCAATTCGCCTCCCAACGTTGTAACTTCGAAGAGCGTGTTGATGAGGCCTGTTCGCGTTCCAGTTTGGTTCGGACCGGAGAAAAGCTCGATATAAGCTCGATAGGTGCCTGGCAGGAGATTTGAGAACAGAACTTCGGGCTCGGGGCTCGATTGGTCCAGTCGTTCGCTGCCCAGCAAGGTGGATGCGCTGTTATAGATAGAGATCCGTTGCGAGACGCCGGTAATGGCGCGATCGCTGTCCCCCCAGTCCGTCGTGTAACGCAACGTTGCTCCGCCACCGGGCGTAGGGGTAGTTCGGTCTCCTCCACCGCCTCCACATCCGGGAGCGACGGCAAGGATGGCCAGGCCGAGAAAGAAGAGCAGTTTTCGATCCAAACGCATCATCGTATTCCTAAAAAAGCGGTTCCCCCTTCCTCTCTTTTTTGAATTGAAGGAAGGGGGAGTAAGTGGAGAGGGTCGACCATCGCCCGATGTTAGGGGCGATGGCGATATTTCAGGAAGGTTCGCCAGTAAATATCCTCAGAGAACTTGAGTTTGGCGTAGTCGAGGTCATGGCTCACTCCAGGAGCAGGCGGGAAGTAGAACGAGAGTGCCGGAGTTTCGGGCAACGAAGTGATCGTCGAATGCCATCGCGTATTCCACACTCTATTTGCTGCTTGAAGAAGATTGACGATCCTGGAACGCTCGCCCCCAGGCCAGCGGGTCGTATCGTCGGGTTCTTTGGCATCGTTCTCTTCGATCTTACTAAAGAGTTGGCGATAGAGCTGACGACCGAAGTCGACGGGATTCAGGTACTGTCGCTCTCCCTCGGCATCGTAGCCAAGGGTCGCCTCTCGCGCAGCCGGAAGGACCTCTTTAAGCACGGTATAGCTCACTGGGATCTGTTCCGCGTCGTTAAACTCTCCTCCCTGGCTAATATCGAGCAGCTCAAGCGAGAGGTCGTTGATGGCGGAAGCCAGATCCTCGATATGAGAGTTCGAATAGGAGAGCATTGCTGGACCGGATCCGGGATACCGGTAAGCGTCGACGAAATAGCGCACCATGTCGCTCGGACTTGAGTTGATGTTGTCCAGCATGTCTTGGAACGCATGCTGGTAGGGGATTCCAGCAGGTCCCATCGGGAGAGCGCTTCCGACGAAGAACTCAGCTTTGTTGCGGATTTGGTAAAGCACCTCGAGTTGCATCATGTAGTCCGCGTCCATGACGATCGCGTCGAAATAGTGATCTCCGATGGCCGAATCCAATTCCCAGGACTGAATCACGTTTTTAGAAGCGAGGTCATAGCTGATGCCTCGACCTTGAGAGCGGTCGTCCGTTACATAGCTGCCATCAGGGAGTGTGCGCAGCCAACCGTGCCCTTTGCCCCAAATGACCAAGATATAGTGGTCGGACGGGTAGTTGAGTTTCGCCCAGTTGATAAAGTTGTTGAGCGTCTGCGGAGCGCCCATGTCGATGCCGGGGCCCATCGACTCGACCAGTTTGCTGGCGATGTTATTCGTCGTGTCGTACTTCACGACATAGCGGTTGGTGCCCGAGAAGCTCGGCGCAGATCCGCCCACGCCCGTAGCTTGTTTCCATTGCACAATGACGCGAAGGTCCTCAGGGCGGAAGGCCTTGGTCTCCATTCGATTCATCACCGTTTGAGCGACGTTCTGTCGATCGTTCGCGCCGTTCATGTAGAACAGCACCGTCCACTTGGAGTGTCCGCCGTCTTCGTTGCCTACATTGACATTCGCAACGCCTTCGAGCGCACCGAAGGTGGCGACGACAGTGCCGGTTCCGGACGTCTCAATCTGCAATTCTCCCGCCGGAGTGATCGTGCCAAGCCCGCCGGTTTCGCTCCAGACAATGCCGTTTAGCGGGGAGAACGTGTATTTGCCGGACGCGGCTTTGGGAACCGCCGTGAACTGCATTTTGTCACCGACTTCGAGTTTCGCCGGGTTAGGAGTGACGGCGATCGAGTCGACTTCGGCTCCGATTTCGCTTTCGATCGTAGTGTCGTGCTCCACCGTTAGGCGAAGTTCCAAGAGCCCGACAACCGTGCCGGTTAGGCTGGGACCGCTATACAATTCGGACACGAGACGATAGAGACCGGCACTGAGATTGGGGAACGCGACTTCCGGGGAAGCGCCCGTCGCTTCCATCGTCACGTTATGGAGCAGCATGCCGGAGCTGTTGTACAACGAGACACGCTGCGATTCGCCGGTCACCGCACGGGAGCGACTCGTCCAATCTGTGCGGTAGAGAAGCGTCGAAACGCTCTCGCCTGGGTCCGGAGTTCCGGATCCTCCTCCACTTCCACCGCAGCCGATGACGAGCAGTATGAGCCCCAAAAGCGAACTCAAAATTCCAAGATTTCTAATCTTTGACATCGATTTGATTCCTAACCCATCCCCAAAAGTACGCGGAGATCGCAATTCTATTGGAGGCATTTCGCCTCTGTAAAGGTTACATCATATAGACTCGTTTTTAACCCTAAAGTTTAATGCGATCGACTCTTAAGCTATTTCGATACTCAATTGAATAACAAGCATGTCTAAGTATCTAGGTGTCGAACTGAGGCACCCCCATATTCTCCGCGAAGAGTGGATTAAAAGGGCCGGAAAGCCCGCAATCTCGCGGGATTGAGGGGGAAGATTCAGATGCCGGTAAATCCGGCAGGCCGTACAGAGGAGGCATCGGGAATAAAGAACGCGTGAGGCATACGCACCGAGCGATATGACACTCCATCCAAACCAGGAGAATCCACGGTTGATTCTCTACCCTCCAGCCCAGACGGGTCGGCATCGCCAGCCGGCCCGTCACTTTTTGTTTGAACGCTCGGGGTTAGGGCGCGATATCCAGCCATTCGTCCCAGTGGGTCCAGCTGAATTGAAGCAACCGATAGCGGGGGCCGAGAATCGTGACGGGGAACAGTGTGCCCGGGCTTAAGTCGATCGAAAGGCCGTGGCTGCCGGGCGACAACTCGTTATGGCCTTCCTTGACGACCGCCTCGCGGAGCGCGTTTCGAACTAAGTTCGCTTGCGTCGAGATGTTGCCGGGATAGTTCGCGATCAGCTTGAGGGCCAGATCCTCGATATCGTAGTAGTGCCGCGAGCTGGAAAGAGAATAGGACTGCGTCTGATTTCGGATCGCGGCGGAAAAGCTGGGAGCGATCGTGTCGCGCTGAGCGATGAGAGCGAGCGCCAATTGATCGAGCGCGCTTGCGAGCGATTCGAGCTTGTCGGTGCGAACGACGCTCTGTGTGATCTTGCGGCTGCTGTAGGGCGGATGCGACGTCATGGCGTCGACGAACGAACCCGCGAGGGTCTGAGTCGAAGCGTTCGGAGTTTGCAAAAATGGCATGAAGGCCAGGTGATAGGGATAGCCGTCGCCGGGAGGGCTCTCTTCGCTGCCCACGACGTAATCGCAGTGGTTGCGAAGCTCGTAGGCGACCTCCATCATCTGCATGAGACTGGCGTCGAACGCGATAAAGTCGAAGCGGTTCGCGCCGAGCGCCCCGCGTAGTTCGTGCGTTTGAATCGCGTTTCGCGTTTCGTCGTCGAAGCTGACGGCTCGCGAGGGATGCCAACCGCTGCCGTGGTTCCAAATGATCAGCCCGTATCGATCGGCGGGAAATTGCTCTTTTCCCCATTCCACGAAATCGAGCAGAGTCTCGGGCGCGCCCATGTCGACCGAGGTGCCGAGGTCCTCCCAAAGCTGGCTTTCGATGCGGGACGTTTGGTCGGAGGTGATGTAGTAGCGTCGGGTGCCGACGAAACTGGGGGTGCTGCCTCCGACGCCGGGGGCTTGCTTCCATTGCACCACGAACCGAACGTTCGAGCCTTGTGCGATCGATTCGAGTTCGTTGATGTCGTTGAGCCCGTAGTTTTGAAGATCGTTCGCCGCGTTCATGAAGATCAGGATCGTCCAGCGGGCGTGAGGTGCGGGTAGCGAAGGCAGCGGCCCGCCTCCGTCGCCATTCGGGGCGCCCCCTCCGCCGCATCCGCTGAGTGCGAGGGTAGCAAGGGCTAGAATAAAGAGAACGCGATTCTTCATGACGGTTAGAGTTCGAAGGCGTTCGCCTATTGTATCCAAAATCGAAAATACAGAGCGGAAATCGAGGCTTCCGACCGGAGGGGAGCTTGACGTTGGGGGGCGGACTGTGCCATGATCTTTGACTGCGCTTCGGATGAGCGTCTATGGAGAGATTTTAGATGTACGCGATCGTAAAGACAGGTGGCAAACAGCTTAAGGCCGCAAAGAACGATGTGCTCATCGTCGAGAAGATCGACGGCGAGCCGGGCTCCCAGATCACGATCGGGGAGGTCCTGATGGTTTGCGATGGCGAGAAAGTGAAGATCGGCTCGCCGTTCGTGAAGGGCGCGAAGGTCAACGCCGAGATCGTGCGCCAAGGGAAGGCCAAGAAGATCGAAGGGTTCAACTACAAGCCGAAGAAGAACGAGCGGGGCCGATGGGGCCACCGCCAACCCCAGACCCACCTGCGCATCACCGGCATCGAGGTAGGAAGCTAAGCCATGGCACATAAGAAAGGACAAGGTTCGACTCGCAACGGCCGAGATTCGCAATCCAAGCGACTCGGCGTCAAGAAATATGGCGGCGAGATCGTCCGAGCGGGAAATATCATCATCCGCCAGCGGGGGACCCAGTTTCATCCCGGTAGCAACGTCGGAATGGGCAACGACCACACCCTGTTCTCGTTGATCGACGGTCAGGTGAAGTTCGAAGGCAACGATAAGAAAAAGCGCGTTAGCGTCTATCCGTATCAGACCGCGTAAGTCGCTATCTGCGATGCGCGTAAAGGGCTGCGAGGAGAACCTCGCAGCCCTAACTTGCTTTAGGGGTGTCCGAATACGTCTCTTTCACCGTTTCGGGAATGAAACGCCGGATCAGCGTGATGAGGAAAGAGATGATCGCGAAGTCGTCGAGCGGTCCCGGCAAGAAATCGATCGGCAAAATCGTGTAGGCCATGCCGAGATACACCAGGTTGCGTACGATGTTGGGCGATCGGGGATCTTGGGCCATCCGCCAATATCGGTACAGCTTTCGAATCAGAGCAAAGATCCTCATGCTAGCTCTTTTCCGACGACCGATCCACGCGGAACGTTTCCATCACTGGCTTTTCCAGCGCCTGGATGGTTTCACCCGAAAACTGCTGGATAAAGAGCACCACATAGGTGGCCTGCCCGTCGAGTAGCACGTAGGCGATCTTATACACGTCTTCTTGAAGCGCGTTCTTGTAGTTGAACTGGAACCGCTTCGCCTCTCCGACTGGAAGCGAGACCGTCTGCGGTTCGCCGTGAAGCTTGAATTGGACCTGCACGCGCTTCGCGGCGCGGTTGAGAGAGTTGCTGCGCTTGGTCGGCAGTTTGTAGATTCGATAGCCCGTATGCGCTTCGCCGGGAAGAGGGCGGACGTTCAGATCCACGATACGAAGGATCATATGCTTCGAACTGGATTCGTCGAACTGGGCTTGCATCTGCGCGTTGGTCACGTCGAGGGGAATGACCTCGGCGGGAACGGACTCCAAACTGGTTTCGCCTCCGAGATTGAGCATCTCCGGGATGGGGCGCGTCCCCCAGCGGGGCGGCGCGGCGATGCGAACGCGTTCGTCGGTATTTTCGGCCATGCGCCAGCCCTCTGGTAGTTCGGGTTCGGGCGCGGCGCTCAGCACAGGCACTTTCGAACATCCTGTAAGGAGCGTCGCTGCCGTCAGCACAATGAACAGGCCGCAAAGAGGCGGGAGCGATGGAGAGCGGCGGAGAAGCGTCATGGTTGAACCTCTTGAGATCGTTCCGACTTGTCGCCTATTATCCCCCATCTCTTGGTATCTTGAGAGGCGTGACTCAGATCGAGCGGATCGAGAGCGAAGAGGCGATGAAAGCGTTGGGAGCGCGCTTGGCCGCAGGCTTCGGGCGCGGCGCCGTGGTGCTTCTGGACGGGCCTCTCGGGGCGGGGAAGACCACGCTGGTCCGAGGGATTTTGGAGGCTTTGGGCCATCGGGAGCCCGTGCGTTCGCCGACCTTCAACCTCATTCAAGTGTTCGAGACCCAGCCGCCCGTGATGCACGCGGACCTTTATCGTGTGGCGAGCGCCGACGGACTCGGCCTGGAAGAGTATCTCGAGACGCATCTCTGTTTGATTGAATGGCCGGATCGAGCGACCGGGCTGATCGCCGAAGGCGAGGCGTGGCGAATCCGGATCGAGTTTAGCGGCGAAGGGCGCGAAATTCGAATTCAGCCCCCTCTTGCGAGGTAAAACTTTAGCATGCCGCTTCGCCTCGGTTTCCTCGGAGTCGCCCACCCCCACGCCTTGAGCTATGCCACCGTTTTACAGGGGCTTTCCGGAGGCGACGCGGTGGCGGCGTGGGATCGGGACGAAGCGCGGCTGGCGGCGTTTGCCGCGCAGACGGGGCTCGAAACCGCTGCAAGCCCTTTGGCGTTGCTGGACGCAGTCGACGCGGTCGTTGTTGCGAGTGAGACCGCGTTTCATCTGGAGCTGATCGAACTCGCCGCGACTCATCGAAAGCCTATCCTGTGTGAAAAGCCTCTCGTCGCGCATCCCAAAGAGGTTGCAAAGCTTCAGGAACTGCTCGGCCGTCACCCTGTGCGGTTTATGACCGCATTTCCCTGTCGTTATGCACCCGCCTATCAAAGGCTTTGCGAGCAGCTTCGAGACGGGGCTGTGGGAGAGGTGAAGGCGATCGCTGCGACGAATCGGGGCGTCTTCCCGGGCGGGTGGTTCGCCGACCCCGCGCTCGCGGGGGGAGGGGCCGCGATGGATCACGGCGTCCATGTGATCGACCTGTTTTACGGCATGCTCGGCGAGGAGCCCTCGCGCGTTTCGGTGAGCCTCGGTTCGGAGCTCCACCGTTTGCCGGTCGAAGACTCCGCGATTTTTAGCCTGGAGTATCCCAGCGGCGTGTTCGCGACGCTCGACGCGAGCTGGTCTCGGCCGGAGGGGTACCGCACGTGGGGGGACGTGACGATGAACGTGGTGGGATCCGCCGGCGTAATCGAACTGGACCTCTTTGCCCAGGACGTCGAGTTTTATGGTCTGGAGCGGCATCGCGCGGCGCCCTACGGTTCCAGCCTCGACACGCTGATGCTCAAGGATTTCATCCGGTGCGTGACGTTCGACCTGGCGCCTCCGGTGGGGCTGGAAGAGGGGCTGCGGGCTTGCCGCGCGGTATTTGAGGCGTATTCGGCGAAGATTCGAGCCTGAATATGCCAAACTAAAAAGGTTGAGGAGTCGAGAAATTCGTGCCGTACGTTGTCGCTGAACCCTGTATCGGAGTCAAGGATAAATCCTGTATGACCGTCTGCCCCGTAGACTGCATCTACGAAGGCGATGATATGGTGTATATCAACCCGGACGAGTGTATCGATTGCGGGCTCTGCGAGCCCGAGTGCCCCGTCACGGCGATTTTCGTCGATACCGACGTGCCCGACAAGTGGAAGAGCTTTATCGAGCGCAACGCCGAGAAAGGTCGCGACCTCGCCGGCTAGCTCAAGCTGCCCACGATTGCACCAAGCGGTGCCATCGTCCTTGGGCGAGGCGCCCGTCGAAGCGGGCCGAGAGCCCCAAGCGGTATCTCGTCCCTCCCGTCATGGCTTTGCAATAGCGCACCTCCACGTGCGCGTGCATCTCGCCGTGCGGACTTTGGATGTTTAAAGTGCCTTGCGTTCCTCGGGGAAGTGCCCGGCCCCCGACCGCGCCGATTCCTTGAGTCGAGAGATCCACGAACGTGATCGGAAGCGATTCACCCTCCACCTCGAGCACGCCGTAGACGTTTTGAACGCGGATGCGCCCGTTTTCCTCGGAAGGGCGATACCGAATGAGGCTGGGAAGCGACAAGATCGCTCCGCTTTCCTCAAGGGCGACGACACTCGAAGGGAAGCTGGCGACGCGCTTTTCGAGGAAAACTTCGACGTTGACTTTGTCTCCGTCGATCAAGCCTTGGGCCGAGCTCAGGTGTAACCGGATCTGTCCCTCGCCTTGCGCAAGAATCCAGCCCGTGAAGAATTTCGAGTCTGAAAGGCGCTGAAGCGTCGCCCTCGCTCGGATCAATCGATCGGCCGCCATCGAGTTTGATTGTCGGTTGAGCGGGAGGCGTTTCTTATGCGAAAACGGCCGGTTTGAAGAAACGTTTCGATCAAGGGGAATCTTTGAGGGTATTGCGGAGTCAAATATAAATCTGCCCCTGTTCGGCGAAGAGTTGACAGGGGGGAAGGGCGAGGTGTACACTCGCGCCTGCGTCACGGGATGACCGTGGGGCGGCTATTGGTAGCTTTTCTCCTACCCAATAGGAGAGATCCCCTTGCGATACGCAAGAAAACGCGAAATGAAAAGTCGAATTCAAAGAACCACTTTGAACGTGGCGGGGCCAAGGTCCCGACGCGCGGCTTTTGCATCTCAACGGTTCGCCGGGTTTCTCGCGCAAGAGCAATCTTGTGTCTGCGCACATAGGTTCGTCTGTGAGGTCCACTTGATTGGTAAACATCTACATCCTTATTAGCTTCAGCTTCGTCTGCTTCGCCGCTCTCGCCGCATGGCCCCGCACCCAGACCGGGTCTCGGCTTAAAGGCCTTTTCCGATTGAAAGCCTCCAAGGCTCGGAACGTCGATATCGTCGCCGAACCCGTCTTGCGTCAGGCCGATGGTTGGACGACGGTCCGATGCGACGATCTGGAGGCGTTCAATCGCTGGCTCAGCGTGGACGAGGAAGGTCTGCCGCCTCTTCAGGGCGAGGAGCTTTCTCTCGGCTCGCACCTTTTGATCGAGTTGTTCGAATGCGACGGCCGTACGCTGGAGCTTGAAAACGAAGTCGGTCGAGCGATGCGCGAGGCCGCGGTGGAAAGCAAAGCCACAGTCGTCGCGGAGTCGTTCCACGAGTTCAAGCCGTACGGCGTCTCCGGGGCCGTCATTATCCAGGAGTCGCACTACACGATCCACACTTGGCCGGAGCACGGTTACGCCGCGGTCGATCTTTTCTACTGTGGGGGTACGGTGCAGGTGCACCGCGCAGTCGAGGTGCTTCAGCGCCGCTTCAACCCCAAGCGTATCAAATTCCTGGTCGTCCGACGCGGATTGGTCAGCGAAGTCGCCCCTCATTAGGAGCCGCTTTTTCTCTACCCCTCTTCCAAGATGACTTGGAGGAGGGGTTTTGCTTTTTATTTAAGGTCGAAAAATAGCTTGGAAAGCGTTTTGGGAAGGGAATTATAGAACGCTCCTTTTCGTATTCTAATACCGAGTTTCTAATTGATTTTCGGAGGAATATCGTTGAGTCATCGCTCTATTTATCGTCGATTGAGCTGGAAAGGGTCACCTTGGGTCTTAAGCTTGGCGCTTTTGTCCGTGGGCGGGATCGCCCCGGCGCAGGAGGGCGTCCATAACAAGGCGAATTGGCCGCAGGCTGAGTTTTATTCCGGTTCGTTCCTAAGGCAGTACGTTTACAGCACCTCTTTGAGCCCGAGTTGGGTTCATGAGACGGACCTTTTTTGGTATAGCTGGTCCGATCAGGACGGCACGAAATATTGGCTGGTCGATCCGAAGAAGCGCACCAAAGAGCCCCTTTTCGATCACTCGAAGTTGGCCGAGGCTTTGAGCATCGCCCTTCGTAAACCGTTCGAAGCGAATCGTTTGCCTTTATCGCCGGGAACTGGCATGATCGATCCCCATGCCGCTGTCTATTCATCCCAGGGCGGCAACCTCGCCTTCGAGAAGAAAGACCTCGATCTCTTAAGAATTAGCTTTGGATCGCGCATGTTTCAATACAACCGCAAGACGGACGTCTTGAAAGAGATAACGGAAGAAGCTAATAAAGAGCTGGAAGCCGAAAGGAAGGAGCAAGAAGAGAAGCGAAAAGCCGAGCAGGACTCGAAGAAGGATCGGGTGGCATATGGGAACTATTCCCCCGATGGAAAGTTTTATATCTACGCTCAAGATCATAACTTGTTCCTCGTGGAAGTCGGTAAAGAGGACCAGCCTCAGCGGTTGACGACCGAAGGCACTCCGAAATTCGGTTTCGGCGGTGGCGCGGGGGGGAACCTACAGCTGAAGTACAACATCGATACCTGGGGCGTCGAAGTCGAGAAAAAAGAAGCCAATCAGGATGAGGAAAAGAAGGAGCAAAAGCCCGTAGAGAACCGAAAGGCCCCCGGCGGGACTTGGTCGAAGGATAGCCAGAGTTTCTATATTCAGCGAACCGACAGCAGTATGGTGCGCGAACTTTATCTGGTGAATTCGCTGACCGAACCCCGGCCGAAGCTCTCGGCGTATAAATATCCCATGCCTGGCGAACCGGGCCCGATTACGGAGCTCTGGGCGTTTCGGCTAAAGGATCGCTTGATGAAGCGACTCGCGACCGACAAGTGGAAAGAACAGTCGATCTTTAATATCAACTACTCGACCGACGAGATCTCGAACAAGCTGCGCTTTATCCGTCGCGACCGGTTGCAGCGCAATATGGATCTTTGCGAGATCGACCTCGATACGAACGAGGTCAAAGTGCTCATCTCCGAATCGACCGAAGTGGGCTTTATCGAGTCTCCTCAAGTTGCGGGCGCTTCGGGCTACACCTTGAGATACCTCAAGCCTGGCGGAGATTTCATCTGGTTCTCCGAGCGTACAGGCTGGGGCCACTTTTACCTCTATGCTAACGACGGCACCCTCAAGCATCCGCTGACCTCTGGGCAGTGGCGTGTGACGGGCTATGCCGACCTTGAGGTCGAGGCGGGCAAATTCTGGGTCCAGGGCGTCGGCCGAGAGCCCGGCCAGGATCCGTATTTCATCCATAACTACGAAGTGTCCTTGGATGGGAAAAACATCTTTTTGCTCGATCCGGGCGACGGCAATATGAAGACCTCGCTCTCGCCGTCGAAGAAGTACGCGGTGTCGAGCCTTTCTCGGCCGGACGTCGCGCCTTCCGCGCAACTCTTGGATAACCGAGGCCGCGTCCTCATGGAGCTTGAAAAAGCGGACTTGAGCCGGCTCCTGAGCACGGGCTGGAAGTTCCCAGAGATGTTCAAGGTGAAGGCCGAGGATGGCGTAACGGATATCTATGGGACGATGTACAAGCCGTACGACTTTGATCCGAAGAAGCAGTACCCCATCATCCTCTATGTCTATCCCGGTCCTCAGACTGAGTCTGTGACCAAGGGGTTCTCGACGAACAACACGAACCAGCGCCTGGCGCAGCTCGGGTTCATCGTCATCGAGATTGGAAACCGTGGCGGCCATCCTTACCGCTCGAACGCTTACCATAGCTTCGGCTACTACAATCTTCGCGACTACGGCCTGGCGGATAAGAAGGCGGGTGTGGAGCAGCTTGCGGCTCGTTACCCGTGGATCGACATCAACCGGGTGGGGATCTTCGGCCATTCTGGGGGTGGCTTCATGACGGCGGCCGCTCTTTTGTTGCCCCCTTACAACGAGTTCTTCAAGGTGGGTGTTTCTTCTGCGGGGAACCACGACAACAACATCTACAATGCGAACTGGGCTGAGCAGCATCACGGTCTGAAAGAGGTAAAGGTCAAGGATAAGGACGGGAAAGAGACGGACGAGACGAAGTTCGAGATCAAGGTCCCGACGAACGCCGAACTCGCCAAAAACCTCAAGGGCAACCTGCTTCTCGTGCATGGCGACATGGACAACAACGTTCATCCTGCCGGGACGATGCGCCTGGTGAACGAGCTCATCAAGAACAAGAAGCGCTTCGACTTCATGCTGATGCCTGGCGAAGGCCATGGGTTCGGCGCGAAGCAGGGGTATTTCGAGCAGATGGTGTTTGAGTACTTCGCGGAGCATCTGCTCGGCGATTACTATCGCAACGGCGCGGAAATGAATACGGGTCGAAGATAAGCTCGATCGCGAGGTCGGAGATCGAAGGGGCGGTTTTTCCGAGGACTCGGGAAGGCCGCCCCTCTTTCTTGATAAGGATTCGACGCAAGGCGACGGGAACGCGGTAGAATCGAAAAGGAACGATGCCCGAGCCGACTACTATCCGCCTCAAGATTCTGCGTCAAGCCTCGAAAGAGGCCCCTCAGCGTTGGGACGTTTTTGAGATCCCGTATCAGGAAAACCTGAACGTGATCTCTGCGCTGATGGAGGTGCGGAAGAATCCCGTGACGAATCAGGGGCAGGCGGTGGAGCCGCCGGCTTGGGAGGCCGCATGTCTCGAAGAGGTGTGCGGTTCGTGTACGATGAACGTCAACGGCCAGGTACGTCAGGCCTGTACCGCGCTGATCGAAGAGGTCGGAGAGCGGCGAGGCGAGGCGTGGGAAGTCCAACTGGAGCCGATGAAGAAGTTTCCGTTGATCCGCGATCTGATCGTGGATCGCAGTGCGATGTTCGATCGCCTCAAGAAGGCGAAAGCCTGGGTGCCCATCGACGGGTCGTTCGACCGCGGGATGGCCCCTCCCCAAGACGACGGTGTACGCCACCTGCGTTACGCGCTGTCGCGCTGCATGACCTGTGGCTGCTGTTTAGAGGCCTGTCCGCAGTACAACGAGAAATCTTCGTTCATGGGGCCGGCGACGCTCGCTCAGTCGCTGTTGTTCAACCTTCATCCGGTCGGGAAGACTCTTGAAACCGATCGTATGGAGTATCTCACTTCGGAAGAGGGGATCACCGGTTGCGGCAACGCTCAGAACTGCGTCAAAGTCTGCCCGAAAGAGGTGCCTTTAACCCGGGCGATCGCGCAACTCAATCGTGACACCACGTTCTATCGCTTGAAGAAATGGATGGGTCTTGCCGGTCCGAACCAGCATTAGATTGTGTTCGTCCCTAAAATAGGGAAACTCGACCGATTGGCCGTTCGTTATACATTGCGTAAGCTCAAATACGAGAGAAGAGGTTGAACATGAAAAAATGGATTGCATCGACGCTATTGATTGCGGGATCTCTGTTGGCCTTCAATGCCTTCACCCAGATGTCTGATGGGACGCCGCCGAAGACGGTGGTTTGCATGCCGATTCCTGAGGAGTTGAAAGACGGCTCCGAACTGAAGAAGGAACTGCTGGACACGCATATCGAAGGCGCTCCGGGTGCCGAGGTCAAGGTCGAGCTCATGATGACGTTCGCGCCGGGATGGCACGGTTATCCGAACCCTCCCACGATCGAATATCAGACGCCGGTCGATCTTCAGCCCGAGAAGGACAAGTACAAGATCGTCAAGGTTACTTACCCCGCGGGTACGGACTACGTCGACATGGCGGGCGAATCGTACAAGGTGTACGAGAACACCGTGTACATTCCGTTCACGATGAAGATGCCCGAGACCAAGGGCGAGCACAAGTTGAAGCTCAACATCAGCTATCAGCAGTGCGACGCGACGGGATGCCTTCCGCCGACCACGATGGAAGCTCCGTTCACGGTTACGGTTAAGTAATCCGATGAATCTGCCTGTGATGACGGTCGGCGATCTTCGTATCGGCGAAGGAAACCTGACCCTCATCGCAGGCCCTTGCCTTGCCGAATCTCTCGCGCTGTGCGAGGAGGTAGCGGGCACGCTTTCCGAAATCTGCCGAGAGCTGGATTTCGGATATATCTTCAAAGCCTCATTCGATAAGGCCAACCGCACTTCGATCCACTCTTCGCGGGGGGTTGGTTTGGAGGAGGGGCTCTCGCTCCTGGAAACGATCGGCGGGCGGTTCGGCGTCCCAGTGACGACCGATATTCACCTGCCCGAGCAGGCCGCGCCCACGGCGGAGGTTTGCGAACTGCTCCAGATCCCCGCGTTTTTGTGCCGCCAGACCGACCTTTTAGAGGCTGCCGCCCGAACCGGACGAGCGGTCAACGTCAAGAAGGGGCAGTTCCTCGCGCCTTGGGATACTCAAAACATCGTCCAGAAATTGCGGGCCTTGGAGGCGAGCGGGATCATGCTGACGGAGCGAGGAACCAGCTTCGGCTATAACGCGCTCGTGGTCGATATGGGAGGGCTCGAAACGATGCGTTCGTTCGGCGTTCCGGTCTGCTTCGACGCGACCCATTCGGCTCAGCGTCCAGGCGGTGCGGGGGCGTCCTCGGGAGGCGTGCGCGAATCGATCCCGGCGCTGACGCGCGCGGCCGTGGCCGTGGGGATCGACGCTTTGTTCCTTGAAGTTCATCCCGATCCGGAGCGCGCGCTCTCGGATTCGGCGACCCAATGGCCTCTCGCACAGGCGCGTGAACTGCTGGAGCAGGTGCGGCGCTTGCACGAAGCGACCCGCCGCCAGAGCGTTTAGGCCTCGCTGTAAACGCGTCGGTCGTACACCAGGTCGCTCGCGATCTTCCAAACCTCCGGGTCGATCCGGTTTTCGGGCAGGATCTTCGAAAAGTGCACGATGGCGCTGTTGAGCCCCGCCTCGCGGCAGAAATAGAGGAATGCCGAGTTCAGCACCTGACGCGCCGCGGGTTTGAGGCCGAAGCTCACATTGCTCACCCCCAAGATCGCGTTGACGTGCGGATGCCCTTTGCGAATCTCCCGGATCGCTTCGATCGTCTCGATCCCGGAACGCCGGAACTCTTCGTCGCCGGAGCCGAGGGTGAACGTCAGGCAGTCGATAAAGACGTCGTGGTCCGCAAGGCCGTAAGCGCGAGTGCTTGCCAAAAGCCGTTCGGCGATCTCGACCTTCTTCTCGACGGTCTTAGCCATTCCGTCCTCGTCGATCGTGAGTGCGACCACCGCCGCGCCGTACCGCCTGCAAAGCTCTAGCACTTTTTCGACGCGCTCGCCGCCGTCTTCGAAGTTAATCGAGTTCACGATCGGTTTGCCGGCCAGGCATTGAAGCGAGGCTTCGAGCACAGGCCATTCGGTGGAGTCGATCATGATAGGCACGGTGATGTGCCGATTGTAGTAACCGAGGAGGGTGCGCATATCGCGCTCTTCGTCGCGGCCGACGTAGGCGGTGCAGACGTCCAGAACGTGCGAGCCTTCGTTTTCCAGTTCGCGCGCGAGTTCGGTCAGCCCCTCCCAGTTTTCGGCGGCGAGCATTTCGCGGAAGGCCTTCGAGCCGTTGGCGTTGGTCTTTTCCCCGACGATGAGAATGCTTTGGTCTTGCTCGTAGGGTTGGAATTGATAAAGCGAGCTACAGCCGACCAGGCGGACGGCTTCGGCTTGTGCGTCGGTTTGAAGGCGAAAGTCGAAGCCCGGAAAGAGCTCTCGCACTTCGATCCAATGGGCGGGAGCTGTGTGCGGGCGGCCTCCGACGGCGTCCGCGACGGCGCGAATATGCTCCGGGGTGGTCCCGCAGCATCCTCCGGCGAGCGCCACGCCGCATTCGCGAACGAACGACTCGTGGTGCGCGGCGAGCTCTTCGGGCGAGAGTTTGTAGACGGCGTGCCCTCCCTCCATCTGAGGGAGCCCAGCGTTGGGCTGGATTGAGATGGGGCGGGTGCTGTTCTGGCCGAGAAAGCGCACATGCTCGGCCATTTCGACGGGACCGGTCGCGCAGTTGAGCCCGATGGCCGTCACGGCGGGGAAGGCCTCGATCATGTTCAGCGCGGCGCCGATCTCGCTGCCCACCAGCATCGTGCCGGTCTGCTCCATGGTGACCTGCACGAAAAGCGGCACGCGCCGGCCGATCTCGCCCATCGCCTTTTCCGCGGAGACGATGCCTGCTTTGACCATCAGGAGGTCTTGCAGCGTTTCGAGCAAGAGCGCGTCGCAGCCTCCCTCGAGTAGGCCTAAAAACGATTCGGTATATGTCGACTCCAGCGTGCTCCAGTCCGTTTGGCCCAGAGAGACGAGCTTGGTGCCGGGGCCGAGGCCTCCGACGACGAATCGAGTGCCTGTGGCTTCGTCCGCGACTTGGCGCGCGATACGCGCGCCCGCGAGGCTGATCTCATAGACGAGTTCCGGAATTTCATATTCCGCAAGCACGATAGAGGTCGAGCCGAACGTGTTCGTTTCGATCAGGTTCGCTCCCGCGGCGAAATAGTCGCGGTGGATCTGGGCGATGACGTCGGGGCGTGTCAGGTTCAGGATCTCGTTGCATCCGTCGAGCAGCTTGCCTTGCAGTCTTTCAGCGGCCTCTTGCGCATGCTCAGGCAGGGAAGAACCCTCCCGCAAGATGAAGTCGTCCTGGGAGAGATCGGCGGCTTGGATCTGGGTGCCCGTGGCGCCATCGAAGATCAGCACGCCTTCGGCGAGCGCGTCGAGAAGGGGCGATTGCACGACTTCAAGTATACATGGCGCCCTCGTGGGGTCAGGCAGTCCGAAAATACGGGGTACCCCTTTCGAGCGCAAGAGGCTTACAATAAAAGAGAACGCGCCGGGTCCCTAAGCATGGAAAGGGGGGAGAGATTCGAAGTGCGTCCGGCTGGGCGGATTTCGATCGGCGCCTTAGGGAGGCAAGATGATCTACGTCCGAGACATTATGACGGCATCGGTGGCTTTTTGCACCCCCGATACCACCTTGCATGAGGCTGCGCGTCTCATGACCGACTATGACTGCGGGATGCTTCCGGTGACTGAGCATGAACGTTCGCGTGACCTCATCGGGGCGATTACGGATCGCGATATCGCGGTGCGTGGCGTGGGGGGGACTCGAAACCCCCTGTTGCTTCAAGTGCACGACTGTATGTCTCGACCGATCTTTACGATCGGAAAAGACGTGCGGATCGAGGAGTGCATCGAGAGCATGGAGTCGCACGGAGTGCGGCGTCTGCCGGTGGTCGACGAAGAGGGGCGTTGTGTGGGGATTGTGGCGCAGGCCGATATCGCGCGGCGGTGCGACGAGGCCACGGTCGCTCAGTTAATGAACTTGATTTCACGCCGTCGCGCGGGTCTACATTTCGCCCGGGGCGCTTGAGAGGCCGAAGCGTGCATGGAAGCGTCCGAGGCGAATGATGCGGAGTTGCGCCAAGAGAAGAAGACCGGCCCTGAGCGCGGAGCGTCTCAGGGCCGCAACTCTCCTCCGGAGAGTGTGGGGGGTGTGCTCAATCGAGGAGGCTTTCGAGCACCGTGCTACGGGAAGGGTGCTTAAGTTTTTTGATTCCTTTTTGCTCGATCTGACGGATGCGCTCCCGGGTGACGTCGAAGCATCGGGCCACTTCTTCCAGGGTACGGCTCTGGCCGTCGATCAGTCCATAGCGCATTCGAATGACGGCACGCTCTCGTTCGCTAAGGGTCGAAAGGATCTTTCGGATGCCGTCGCGCAGCATATTCCGCATTGCGACGTCGGAGGCGGGCTCGCCCTGCGCGTCGATAATGAACTCGCCGAGCGCGGATTCGTCGTGGTCCCCGACCGGCGTCTCCAACGAGAGCGGATCTTGAGTGACTTTCAGATAGTCCTCGATCTTCTTCGCACTGATCCCCGTCCGATCGGCCAGTTCGGTCAGGCTGGGCTCTCGACCCAGCTCTTGCTGCATCTGGTTTGCCGTTCGGATCAGCCGGTTGATCGTCTCGAGCGTATGCACCGGCACGCGGATCGTCCGACCGTGATAGCTAATCGCTCGCGAGATTGCTTGACGGATCCACCAGGTAGCGTACGTGCTGAAGCGGAAACCCTTTGAAGCGTCGAACTTCTCCACGGAGCGGATGAGCCCCATGTTGCCCTCTTGAATCAGATCTTGCATCGAGAGGCCCCGGTTCGCAAATCGCTTTGCGATGCTGACGACGAGCTTGAGGTTCGATTCGATCAGCAGCTTTTTGCAGGTCTCGCAGCCATTTTTCGCTTGTTCGGCGAGATAGACCTCTTGTTCGGCGGTCAGAAGCGGCGTTTTGCCGATGCGTCGAAGCCACATCCGCATGGAATCTTCGACCTGGTCGTCTGACAGGTCCAAAGGGTCTGGAGAGGAGTTGGTTTCACGCCCTTGCGGAGGCGTCTCGTCCCCGCTGCGTGCACCGCGACTACTTGGGATCGAGTCGTGAGACGCAGCAAAATAAAGGTTTTGTCCCGGATCTTCCTCTCTCCGCAGAGCGGATTGAGAGCGAATGCTCGACATGTGCTTGGATGCCCTCCTAGCCGATTCGGCACCTTTACTATACGAAAGGTTTTGCGAGATTCCAAGCAATAATTTCGAAAATGCTAGATTTAAGTCTCCTATTTTGTAGCTAACGCGTTTTAATCGATCGAATTCGGTTAAGTATCTCGGTACGTGCAGCATCGTCTAGATCTGACTTTTTGAGATTTTGGAGCTGGCGTTTTTCGTGTTGGGACCGCAAAAGAGCCACCGAATCCTGGAAAAAGGGCTCGCTCATCTGTTGGGTGCGCAGGTCGAATTGGAGGTCGCTCAGCGTTTCGCGGAGCGCCTCGGGCTCGATCTTGCTCAGCCAGGTTTTGGGCGATCCTTCCGGGGCGCCGTCTGGGAAGGCCGCGCGCAGCGCGTCCGCCAGGGCCAGCGCTTGCTCGCTGGCCAGTAACTCGGGTCGTTCGATATGGGGCCAGGCTTTGGCTCGCAGCTGTGCGTCCAGAATCGCGCAGAGCACCGTGGTTTCGGCCGAGCTCATCTTTCCGAGGGAGGCCTGGGGAGTGGGGCGCTTGCGGGGCGCGGCGCTTGACGTCGCGCGCGGGGATTTGGCTTCGGCAGGCCGAATTCGGAGGATCTCGCGGCGGAGGGCGTCTTGCGCGCGGATCGGATCGCGTAGCCCCGGATAAAGCGGCGCCAACGCCATCAGGTGTCGCTCGAGCTCCATGTTGTCGGCGGCTGTCGCGAGAAGGGCGGTCGCCTCGGTCCAGAACGCTTCGTCGCTTGGTGTCAGGCGGCGGCGAAGCTGCGTGAGACGATATTCGAGGGGCCGCATGCCGTGCTCGACGATCTCGCGGAGTGCGCCGGCGTCGGCCTTTTTCAGAAGCGTGTCGGGGTCTTCGCCGTCGGGGAGGGCGGCGATGCGGACACGGAGCTTTTCGGGGAGAAGCACTTCGATGGCGCGTTCGGCGGCCTTCATGCCGGCGGAGTCGCTATCGTAGAGAATCACCACCTCGTCGCACCAGCGCTTCATCAGCTTTGCGTGTTCTTCGGTCAGCGAAGTGCCGAGCGAGGCGAGTGCGTTGCCGATCCCCGCGCGGTGGCACGCGATGACGTCCAGATAGCCTTCGCAAAGCACGGCGCGGCGTTCTTTCGAAACAATATCGCGGGCCTGGTACAAGCCGTAGAGGATGCGACTTTTACGAAAGAGCGGAGTATCGGAGCTGTTGATGTATTTGGGGTATCCGTCACCGAGTAAGCGGCCGCCGAAGGCCACCAACTCGCCTCGCTCGTCCCGGATCGGGAACATCAGCCGTCCTCGGAACATGTCGAAATAGCCCCCGCTTCGGTCTTCGCTGACCAAGAACAGCGATTTGCATTCCGCGAGGGAGTGGCCTTTCTTTTTCAGGTATGTGGCGAGGGCTTCGCCGACATCCGGGGCGTAGCCGAGCTCCCACGTCTGGCAGATCTCCTCGGTGAGGCTTCGGCGCTCGCAATACGCCCGCGCGGCGGTGTTTTTCAGGAGGGATTCTTTAAAGAAAAGCAGCGCATCCTGCATCGCGGCGATTTGCCCTTCGCGAGCCGATCGGTCGACTCCCGGGCGATTCTGTAGCTTGATTCCGAGCTCTTTGGCGAGGCTTTCGAGCGCTTCGCGGAAGTCGAAATTTTGGGTTTTCATCACCCACGTGAACGCGTCGCCCGACTCGCCGCACGACCAGCAGCGATAGCGCCCGGTCTGCGGATTGACCATGAACGAGGGGTTGCGGTCGCTATGGAACGGGCAGAGGCCCTTCCAGTGTTTGCCGGCGCGTTTCAGCTCGACCTGCCGGCCGACGAGCTCTACGAGGTCGATTCTCGCCCGGATTTCGTCGCGCTCGTCGGACATAACTTTAAGGATACTTGAACAAAAAGAGGCGAGGCCGATTTCGGCCTCGCCTCTTGGAATCCACAGTTGAAAGGAAACCTTACGGAGTGCCGGCTGCCACCACGACGCCGGTGACCACGTGCGGTTTCTTGCTCGTCAGCCGGTTCAAGCGGAAAGCCACGTTGCGGGAACGCAGGTAGCGGATGAGGATCGTATCTCCGCTGATTTCGTACCCGTCGGGGTTGCCGTAGGTTTTCATGATCGTGGCAAAATTCGAGCCGAACCCGAGGCCTCGGCTCGTGCGAACGTTTTTGTTCTGCATGCCGATCGCCTCGATCTGAACCACGCGATTGTTGTTGTCGATCACAAAGCCGTACTTACTGCCGTTTCGGTTGTAGATCCAGCGGGTGAACTGGGTGTTCGCCGCCTGTCCCGCGCCGGCGGGGTTAACGTCGGGGCGCGCTCCGGGAAGCTGGCCGGGAGCGTTGTTGCCCCGGGCGCGGCGCTCACGCGCCTGCTGCTGAAGCACCACGTCGCCGAAGTTGAAGCTGTTGGCATGCTGCTCCAGCGGGGGGCGCTGCTGCTGGAATCCGGGAGGGAGACCGTCCGGCCCGAACAGGCCGGGATCGAACCCGGGAGGAAGCTCGCCTCCCTGGAGCGCGCCGCCTTGGCCCCGCCCTGCTTGGTTCTGGGTCGCGACGGCGATCGCTTCGATGGCGTCGGGCGAGCCGTATACGCTGACCACGCGGACGCCGGTATCAAACAGGTTGATGCCCAAAAGCCGCGACTCGACGTTCGTCCGAGTTTGGGCGAAGGCTCCGGCGGACAGGGCGCTCAACACCGTCACGCTGCAGGTCAGTGCAATCCATCT
Source organism: bacterium (assembly GCA_037189405.1). Taxonomy (GTDB): domain Bacteria; phylum Armatimonadota; class Fimbriimonadia; order Fimbriimonadales; family Fimbriimonadaceae; genus JBBCJD01. Next base: position 129,028 of record JBBCJD010000001.1, on the reverse strand, counting down.
CTTGTTCAACAAAGATCCTCCTCGTCTGTTCGATCCGTGCCCGCAGGCATATCGTCCTCTATTATGGACGCGATTTTGGGGCAAAGACGTCACAACAATCGGATTTCGGCCGCACAGATCGGACGTATAGGGGTATATAGGAGTGGCGATTTCATTCTTAGGAGACTGAAAAATAATGGCTGATAACCTTGCGATTACCTCAAGCGAATTCGAAGAACAGGTGCTGAAATCGGACGTTCCCGTCCTGATCGATTTTTGGGCGGAGTGGTGTGGCCCGTGCAAGGCGATCGGCCCGTCGGTCGAAGAGGTCGCCCAGGATTTCGCCGGTCGCGCGAAGGTGTATAAGGTCGACGTGGACTCCGAGCAGGAGATCGCCGCGCAGTACGGCATCATGAGCATCCCCGCCCTGCTCGTCTTCAAGGGTGGAAAGGTCGTCGATCAGATGGTCGGCGCCGCGCCGAAGCCTCAGATCGCCGCCTTGCTTGAAAAGGCCCTCTAAAACGTCCTCAGACGTTATCGGAGATCGGCCCTTCTCTGATCCTTAAAGAGAAGGGCCGATCTTGTTTTTGGGAGGCGCTTCCTGAGGGGCGCGCTTGGCGAGGGGCGCGGTGAGCCCGAACGCGGGTGGCCGGTCGGCCAGCGTAAAAAAGAACGTGGCTCCCTGACCTGGTTCGCTTTCAGCCCAGATCCGGCCGCCATGGCGTTCGACGATACGTTTGGTGGTGGCCAGTCCGATGCCGGAGCCGGGATATTCATGGGACTGGTGGAGGCGCTGGAACTCCTTGAAGAGCTTGTCGCTGTGCGCCGGATCGTAGCCGACGCCGTTGTCCTGGACGCAGTACACGCCGTCTCGAACGCCGAAGACCACCCGGGGATGTGGCGATGCCTGAGTGAATTTCCACGCGTTTTCCAGGAGGTTTTGCACGACCAAAGTGAGAAGACGCTCGTCGCCTTGGGCGTGCATGCCGGGCTGGATGTCGAAAGAGACTTCGCGCTTGAGGTCGCGCTTGCGCAGTTGCGCGGCGATCTCCTCACCGACCGCGGAAAGATCGACGGGGCCGTAGTGGAGCTCCGCGCGCGAGATGCGGGCCAGATCCAACAGGCCGTCGATGAGGCGGCTCATGCGATTGCTGTTTTCGATGATTCGGATCAGGTAGCTCCGAGCGGTCTCGTCGAGCCCCTGGGCGAAGTCCTCCTGAAGGATGCGGGCATAGCCGCCCATGGCACGGAGCGGCGCGCGCAGGTCGTGCGCGACGGCATACGAGAAGCTTTCAAGCTCGCTTAAAGACTTCATGAGCATCTCGGTACGCTCTTCGACCCGGTTTTCGAGCGTCTCGTTTAGCTCGAGGATCTTCTGCTCGGAGCGCTTCATCTCTTCGATGTCGATGCACGTGCCGATATAGCCCATGAACTCGCCGCTCTCGGAAAATCGCGGGATGCCGCGCGTCAGCACCCAGCGGTACGTGCCGTCCCAGTGGCGCAGCCGACACTCGTAGCTGAACCAGCGCCGCGCGTGGAAGGCTTCGAAGAAGCGGTCGATGCTTTCCGCGAGATCGTCGGCATAGATGTCTTTGAGCACCTGGGAGCCGAGAATCTCCTCCATCTTCCGCCCCGTGAAATGCAGCCAGGGCTTGTTGAACCAGGTTGCCTTGCCTTGCAGGTCCACCAGCCAAAGCATGACAGGGGCGTGGTCGGCCATCGTGCGGAAACGCTCCTCGCTTTCTTTGGCCGCCTGTTCGGCCTGGACGCGCTCTACGAACTCCTCTTGCATCGCCCGGTGCGCGATCCCTTCGCGGCGGCTGAGCACAAAGAACAAAGCGCTGACGATCGTGCCGACGATCAGAATCAGGACCCCTTGGCCGCTTCGGAATCCGACGTCGAAAGAGGTCGAGGGGCGGTAAACGAGCTTCCAGGTTTGGCCCGGAGGCTCGAACGTGTGTTCGGAGCGGAATGAGGCCCAGCGTTTGGGTTTGCCGAAGCTTCCGAGCAGCCGGTCTGCGGAGACTCGGTCGTCGTATAGCTGCAGGCTGACGATCGAATCGTGGCCGTCTCCGAACACGCCGGTGAGCATATCCTGGGCTCGGACGGGGCTGTAGACGAAACCAAGCAGATCCGTGCGGCGCGCTTCCACCGTATCGGGAATCGTGCCGCTTCGGTAGACCGGAAGGAAGATGAGGAAGCTGGACTGGCGGTCTCCGTCCGTGCTCTGGATCAATTGAAGTTTCGGCGTGGTCACCGCGTGGCCGGTGTCGCGAGCCACCTCCATCGCGGCCCGGCGCACGTCTTCCGAGAACATGTCGAAGCCGAGCGATTCTACGTTTCGAACATCGCGCGGCTCCAGATAGAAAATCGGATACTGTTCGGGTTGTCGAGTCGCCGGCCAGACGCGATAGCTGGAGATTCCGGCTTGCTGGGCGCTCAACTCGATATAGGGAACCGTTTCGGGTGTCGCTCGAAGAATGAAGCCGATCCCCTGGATGCCCGGATACTGCGCGTGAAGCTCCAGTTGTTCGACGTAGGAGTGAAACTCCGAACGGGTGACGGCTTCGCTCGCCGCGAACAGCGCCCGGGTCGCCCGGAGGAGGGCGAGGTGTGCGGTCAGACGCTCGTCGATCCGAGCGGTCGCGCGCTGGCTCGCGCTTTCCAAGCGGAATCGGTCCCGGTTGATGTCTCCCAGCCAGACATAGTAAGTAATGATTCCTGTAATGGCCAAAGAGACGATCAGGATGAGGTAGGGCAACCCTGTCCGCCCTACCATCGCAAATCGTCTCATATCGATAGGTTACTTAACCGATGTTCGAAGCCTCTCGGCCCGCTAATGCGGGGAGCCGACTCCCGTAGGGGGAGAATAACTCGGTGCGTCGCTGGCCGGGAAGGAATGATCCGAGGCGAGGTCGACGCAGTGATTCAGCTTTTTCCACCGAAGGCGGCGTTGATTCTTCGTATAGACCGCCGAAGCGATGAGAAGCGCGCCCACGCTGCCGAGCGTCCAACTGAGCCGGTGGATGGAAGGTGTTTGCGTTTTCATATCCTTTTGGACTGCGAAAAGTGCCGACGCGTTTCCGAAAATCGAACTGAAGTGCGGCACCGGAGCAATGAAGATAGAGTCCGTGGCCTCACCGACAACCGAGTTTTTTCGAGGTTTTTTCGGATTTGCCGCACGAATGGAGGGGGGCGATACGTCAAAGAGGTATCTTGCCATTCAAGGAGGACTCATGGCCACTGGTAGACCAGTTGGGCTTGAGCTCACCGACGAGGAGGCGTTCGCTTTGCTGGAGCTCTGTATGACGAGCCCCGAAAAGTTGACCAATGTCTCGGAGCTGGCACTGAAAAAGCTCGCCGAGTTTTGCTCGAAAAGCAATTCTACATATCAAATCATCAAATCGGAAAGCTATCTTAAGTGCTGTGAGCCAACCCGGGCAGAGGCGTAAGTCTCTGCCTTCTTTCTTTTAAGCCTCTTTCAATCGAGCGAAAGCCCGATTCGGCCCCTCCCTTGATTCGATCTCTCAGATATACTTTCGAGTGATGCCTGAGATCGATCACGACGACGACCGCCTGAAAGAGGAATGTGGCGTGATGGGCGTATTTTGCCCCGGCCAAGAAGCGGCGCGCGTCGCGTTCTTTTCGCTTTTCGCACTTCAGCATCGAGGCCAGGAATCCGCCGGGATCGCGGTCAGCGACGGCAGCCGGGTACGGATGCACAAGGACATGGGGCTGGTCAGCCAGGTGTTCGACGAAGAGGTGCTGAAAGGGATGCCCGGGCATATGGCAGTCGGCCACACGCGTTATAGCACGACCGGGGCCAGCGTGCTTCGCAACGCCCAGCCGATCTTTTGCCAAAGTTTGGTCGGGGATATCGCTGTCGCGCATAACGGAAATCTGATCAATGCGACCGAACTCCGGGCGGAGATGGAGGCCGAGGGGGAGCACTTCGATTCCACAAGCGATAGCGAACTGATCGCACGCATTCTCGTTCGCGAGATGGTGCATGGTCCCGAAAAGGCAGTGGAAACGGTGATGCGCCGGGTTCAAGGTGCGTATTGTGTGACGGTCCTGACTCCCAACCTCTTGATCGGTTTTCGCGATCCCACAGGGATTCGGCCGCTTTGCGCAGGCACGATGGACGACGGCTTCTTGATCGCCAGCGAAAGCTGCGCGTTCGGCCCGGTGGGCGGGAAAGTGGACCGCGAGCTAGAACCCGGGGAGATGGTGATCGTCAACGGGGAAGGGATGCGCTTTGCTTACGGGGTCGAAAAGCCCGCCCGCAAGGCGATGTGCCTCTTCGAGTTCATTTACTTCGCGCGGCCCGACAGCACGATGTACGACACGCTCCTCTATGACGCTCGATCTCGTATGGGCGAGCAGCTTGCCGTGGAGCATCCGGTCGACGCCGATATCGTGATCCCTGTCCCCGACAGCGGGATTCCCGCGGCGCTAGGGTACAGCCAAGCAAGTGGGATCCCCTATCGCGAAGGGATGATGAAGAGCCGCTATATCCACCGCACGTTCATCGCGCCGGACCAGCGGCTGCGCGAGATGGGGGTGCGGATGAAGCTCACCCCGCTCGTCGGGCATATTGAGGGACAGCGTGTGGTGCTCGTGGACGATTCGATCGTTCGTGCGACCACGACCAAGCAGATCGTCCGTTTGCTTTTCGAAGCAGGCGCGAAAGAGGTTCACGTGCGCATCACGGCTCCTCCGATTAAGTTCCCCTGCTTTTACGGGATCGATATGGCAAGCAAAGGAGAGTTAGCCGCCGCGCGGATGAGCATCCCGGAGATCTGTGCCTATGTCGGAGCGACTTCGCTCGGTTACCTCTCGATCGAGGGAGCCGTTGGCGCGGTGGGGAAGGGGAAAGACCACTTTTGCCTCGCTTGCTTTAGCGGTGAGTATCCGATCCCGGTACCCGCCAGCCTTTCCAAACATGCGTTCGACCAGCCGCCAGAAGTCGGTCAGATGGCCGCCGTTGCCGGGGGACAGCTCAAACTTCTCGACGCATCCGAGTAGTTTTTTGCCACAGCCCTCGATTCGGGTGAACCCTCAGAGGTATCCTATCGTCGTTCCGCCGCTAGCTCAATGGATAGAGCATCTGACTTCGGATCAGAAGGTTGGGGGTTCGAGTCCCTCGCGGCGGGCCAAGATTTTGAACCTAAAGAGCTTCCTTGAGGGGGGTTCTTTTTGGTTTTAGACCCGGCTTTGGTGTCTTCTAGGGTGTCTTTCGTTTTCAAGCGCGCTACCATCGGCTCTTCTACCGAAGCCGTCGTTTCTCACCGTGGTTTCTCTCATATCATCTGGGTAGACGGGCACACCACCTCCCGATTCGGTTTTGACTCGCTGCTTGGGTTTTTACTCGTCCCGGTTACACGCGTGTGGATGAAGCTTTGGTTTCTTGAAACCTCCGGGACTGGTGCCTTGTACTGGTTCTATTACTATGTTCTCCACGATAAACGATTCTAAGACAGATAACTGCTTCAGTACAGTAAAGGTGCGTTAAGGCGTCCTATTTGTTTTGTGAAACTTTATGTCAGAAATGAGGAACTTGACTCTGTTTTCAGCAGTCTATTTATTGATTTGAGCAGGCTTGTGAGCTTGTCTATGCATTTTATTGGCATTTTCATAAGATGTATCTTACAATACTAAGACTTACCCAATTTTATAAGCTGCGTTCTTGCTTTCTTGTAAGTGCGCTACCTGTAGAAATGAATGATGGGGCAACTTGCTCGGCCATTGAGCCCGGATGCGAGGTAGGTGAAAATAAGGTGTTTAATGCGAATGTAATAAAAATCCGTAAAGGAATTCACAATGGAGCTTTCACCTTGATTGAGTTGCTGGTGATGATATCGACGATGACGATCCTTGCCGCGATTTTGTTTCCGGTTTTTGCTCAGGCAAAAGAAACGGCGAAAAAGACGAGCTGTCTGTCGAACGTCAAGCAGATGACGCTTGCGGCGATTCTTTATACAACCGATTACAACGACACCTTTGCTCCCACTTATTACACAAACGGTTCAAAGATCTTTTCGCACTGGTTAAGCAGGAATTCTACACCTAGCGGTATTATTTTTGAAAAGGAAGGCATCTTAACACCTTATGCTAGGAGCATTGATGTTACCGGTTGTCCAAGTGAAACAGGATTGGTAGTAGAGAACGATGGAAGCTTCTCTCAGGATGAGGTCGAAAAAGTGCAGGGGTTATTGGCTTTGTCTTGTTACGGAAGTCTTGATATGTCGAGCACTTCGATTTGGGAAATTCCGGCGGAGACGGTGATGCTTCTTGAGGTCGCAAAGCCGGATGAATGGAGATGGGGAACCCCGATGGTTGGGCTCATTTCCGTTATAGGTGGTTTCCACACGATTGGAGGATTGCGAGACCAGACAATGTCTATGTACTATCTTGGCCGTAACATGACTCAAGCACGTCATCGCGGTTTTTCTAATGTTGGCTGGATGGACGGGCACGCTAAAAGTCATAAGCTTTTGCCTCCCGATTTTGACTCGTTGCTTGGGTCCTTTACTCGTCCTGGCTACACGCGTGCGTACTATAAACGATGGAATTTTGGTTTCCTGACTCCTCCGGGATTGATGCCTCGTACGGGTTCTATTGCGATGTCCTCCCACGTGATAAACGATCCCAAGGCCAATAACTACTTCTTACCAGTGAAGGTGCGTTAAGGCATTCTGCCGCTTCCTTCGAAACTTTATCGAAAGAAGTGAGGGAGCTTGACTCTTTGCTGGCAGTCTGTTTTTCGATTTAGGCGCGCTTTGTCTTGAGATCGCGTGAATTGACTGTGGACAGAAAGAACTGCCGGGTGAGAAGGGAGGGGCGGGAAGCGCGCATCGCGGCCTCGGATTCGGGTACACCTGAGAGGCACTATGGCAGTCGTCGCGGACGTTCAAACGGTTTCGATTAGCATCAACGACATTGAGGTCCAGGTCCCGAAAGGGGAGCTGATCGTCGAGTCGGTCAAGCGTTTGGGCCTTGAGATCCCGATCTTTTGCTACCATTCCCGCCTGAAGCCGGTGGGGATGTGCCGCATGTGCCTGGTCGAGGTCGGGTTCAAGCAGCCAGACGGCTCGGTACGCAAAATGCCCAAGCCGCAAGCCGCGTGCACGCTTCCGGCAAGCGAGGGAATGGCAGTCTATACCGATACCGAGGCGGTGCATAAAGATCGCAAGGGTGTGCTGGAGTTCCTACTGATCAACCACCCGTTGGACTGTCCGATCTGCGACCGGGGTGGGGAATGCCCGCTCCAAAACAACACTCTTTTCTACGGCCCGTCGACATCGCGCTTTTTAGAGCTCAAACGCCATCTTCCGAAGGCGTTTCCGCTCAGCCAATACGTCACGCTGGACCTCGAACGCTGTATCCAATGTGGGCGGTGTGTTCGGTTCACCGAGGAGATTTCCGGGGATGCGGAGCTCGCATTTCGCTTCCGAGGGGCTGAAATGCAGCCCTCGACGTTCGAGATGACCCAGTTCGCGTCGAAATTCTCGGGGAACGTGATCGAAATCTGCCCGGTTGGTGCGCTGACCTCGACGCAGTACCGGTTCCGCGCACGCCCTTGGGATCTGGAAACGCGGGCCGCGATCTGTACCCTCTGCTCGAACGGATGCAACGTATGGTTCGATCACCGCGCCGGACGGTTCGTACGCCTTAACGGCCGGACCAACGAGGCGGTCAACGAAGAGTGGACTTGCGATAAGGGCAAGTTCGGGCACGATTTCTATAATAGTCAATCCCGCCTGACCGTCCCGCTACTGCGCCGCGAGGACCGGCTCGAAGAAGTCGATTGGCCGACTGCGTATACGGCGATCCTCGAGGCGTTCCAAGCTTGCGGCAACTCGGTGGCAGCGCTCGCAGGGACCACGATGCTCTCCAACGAGGACCTCTACCTCCTCAAGCGAAGCTTCGCCACGCATTTTGGCAGCGGCAACGTCGATCACCGGTTCGAGCGAACATTGCCGAAGGGCAAGATGGGCGAGGTACAAGACACGCTCGCGGACTTCGAGGCGAAGGCAGCGATTTTGCTTTTCGGGACGTCCCTGGCGGATGAGGAACCGATCCTGTTTCTTCGGGTGCGCAAGGCATGGTTCCAGCAGGGAACGCCGGTCATCGTGGCGCATCACGAGCCGACGGACGCCGACGCGTTCGCGCACACGATTCTTCGGTATCGCAAAGGGACCGAAATTGCTGCGCTTGCCGCGCTTCGAAAGGCGATTCGGGGCGAAGCGCTGAATGCGTCCCAACTGGAAGCCGAAACCGGGTTGACTGCCGCGAAGGTTCAAGAGGCCGCAGAGCTCCTCAAGCGCGATGCGGCGTGCGTGACCACTCGGGCGCTGTACGATCTTGAAAACCCGGAAGCGTTGGTGCGGGATCTGCGCGAGACGATGCAAGCGGTGAAGGGGACGTTCAACCTCTTCGGGCTGCGTGGAAACGATCAGGGCGCCGAAGAGCTCGGTCTCATGCCCGAAGGCGATCTCGATACTCACGGCATTTTGCAAGCTTGCGCCGAAGGCAAGATCCGCGCGCTTTGGCTTGCCGGGCTCGATCTCTTTCAGGCCTATCCAGATCGCGTCCTCGTTGAGAAGGCGCTCGAAAACGTCGAATTTCTCGTGGTGCAAGGCCCCATGTCGAACGAATCGGTGCCGTATGCCAGCGTCGCGCTGCCCTCGACCGCGCCGGCCGAGATGGATGGAACTTACACCAATCTGGAGCGCCGTGTCCAGCGGATGAAGCCGGTGCTTCGCCCTAAGGGCGAGGCCAAACCCACGTGGAAGATTTTCTCCGAACTCGGGTTGCGTCTGAAGTCGGAAGCGCCGTTTTTCAATGCGGGCGAGATCATGGCCGAGATCGCGCGGGAGATTCCCGCCTTCGCCGGAATGGATTATGACGCGCTCGAAGGCGAGGGCCGCCTCTTAAACTAAAGCGGAGGCAGCGGCGAGATCGCCGCGTAGGTCATCAAGGGCGGGAGATCGTGTTGTCCGACCGGGTGGAGCGGTTCCACCCAATGCTCATCTCGGCATTCGAGGGCAAGGCTGTCTCCCGTTTCGAGGACGATCGTTTCCTCGGCGAAGCTCAGTCTTAAATCCCCTCGCAGGCAGTAGTGGGTGCTGATTTTGGCGGCTCGCGCGGGGCTATGGACTCTGCCGTAGCATTCGAGGAGGCCCGAGGCGATATCGTACTCCGTCAAGAGGGCGCTGGTGACGAAGAGAAAGCCGCTCGAAAGTCCGTTTCGACCGAGGCGGAGGCGTTCTTTTTCGTCTTGAATCTCCTCCGGATCGCGGCGAAAGTCCGCCTCGTCGGCCAGATGGTGCATTTCGAAATAGCGTTTGCCTTCGTCCTGATCGACGAACAACCAGCGGCAATCTTGCTTTCGGTTTAGCTCACGCCGTAGCCGTTGCGGAACCGGGTGCCAGAGGGCGCCGTGGGCAACTTCCAAAGCCTTGGAAAGCTTTTGTTCGATCCGTGGTGTGCAGCCGTTGCCCTTTTCGACGTTCACTAGGGTCGCGGCATTGATGTCGGCCACTCTTGCGAGTTGGCGCAGGGAAAGGCCCATCGACGTCCGCCGTCGTTTGACGTTTGCGGCGAACAGGTGAGCATCCCGTCCAGACTGGATTTCGATCAGACTGCGCCGCGACATACGGTCATTATATGAAAAAATTTAGAATTTTCGTACATCTCTTGCGGATGGTGTTTTAAAATTTCCGATTTGAGATTTGGCATGACCACGGGGACATCATAAAATATCGATGGAGCTTGCAAGCCTAAAATCCTATTGAATCAGGTGACTTATGAACATAAAGCATCGCACGGCACTCTGTTTTCATCCCCGTCCTCAAACGAAGGCTTTTACGCTGATCGAGCTTCTCGTTGTGATCGCAATCATCGCCATTTTGGCAGCCATCCTTTTCCCCGTATTCGCTCAAGCGAAAGAGTCGGCGAAGAAGGTGAGCTGTCTTTCTAACTTGAAACAGATCAGCTTGGCTTATGTGATGTACTCTGGGGACTATGATGATAGCATTCCTCCGTACATGTATCAAAATGGAACGATCTACTATTATTGGAGCCATTCTCTCGATCTTTCGACAGGATCGCCTTATACCATCAACACATCGGGTGGAATCATTCAACCCTATATGAAAAATAAAGCGATTCAAGACTGCTTGAGCGCAAAGGATTTATACGCGAGAACGGCTCTGAAGAGCTACGATACCGCCTATGGGCTCAACTACGAAATTGCCTACCAAGTGGCTAACAATACGGTGACGATGTCCGACATGGAGCTTCCCGCAGAGACGTTCATCTTGAGCGATGCCGCGGGCTATGCCGAGCAATTTACGACTCCTAAGTTGCACCGGAACAATATTATTGATAACTATATCGGGGCTTATTCGCCCACGCTCTTTCATGCGAGGCACGCGGGAGAAGCGGCGAATGTCGGCTGGTTCGACGGACACGCGAAAAGTGCCAAGTTAAGCTATCGCATCTCCGATCAAAACGATGGCTACGGGGCCGTCATTCACGCGGCGACCCTCAAGAGTCATCGATTAGGCGACCTTCTCAAATATCCTCGCGTCAGCGATACGAGCTTGACGAATTGGTATTACTTCTACTTTAAGAAGCCTGCTGCTCCCTAAGGCTTTTGTCAAACGGCTTCTTGTGGATGGAAATCCATAAGAAGTCTTAAATTTTGGAGACTTTTATGAACCGTATTTTGCTGTCTCTTTGGAGCGGGGCGTTCTGGATAGGAGCCCCGCAAGGCGTGCTCTCGGAAGCCGATCGGGCTTGGGAAAGCCTTGCCAGAACGCCCTCCTCCCCTCGGGCCTATTCGCCGAAGTCCATGATCGAGTTCTATGAGGCCAAAGAGCGTGGTGAGCGGGGCTATCGCGATCAAGGGTATCGCTTTTGGAAAGCTTATCCGGACGATCCCAGGCGGTATCAGTGGCTTTTGGCCACGGTCGCCTATCGGGCACCCTTTTACTGGGGCGGCGATCCGCACCTGGCGGCCAAGGCTTATTTTGAGCGTATCGCGCGGGGTGAAGAGACGCCGATTGCCTACGATCGTGATGCGATCCGGCGTTGGGAGGCGATCTATCCGGCTCTCAGACAAACCTATTTAAGCTCGGAAGCGGTCTCTGAAAAGCAGAAGATGTACTTGCTCCACGGAGAGATCCGGAGCCTTTTCGAACGCATGTACCACGCTCCGGGGCGAGAGCCGGGGGGGATGGCTTCCGTGTTGAAAGTGCTTCGGTTGCTAGACGAATATACGGATCGCTATCTTCTCGACCTCGATCGAGAGGAGGATTTCCGCACCGAAGATCTCTATTACAAGTATGTAGGATGGTTTTGCACCTATCGGCATGCTTGGAACTTGAGCTTCGAGGATCTTCGTTTCATTGCGGAGCATCTCTCGAAACGCTCCGCTCCGATCGCTCGGGCGCGTGGGCAAAAGATGCTGGAACTGCTTGCGCTCCGAGAGACGCCTTTTTCGCAAACGTGGACCACGATCGACGGGGGCGAAATGACGCCGGAGAGCCGAAAAGGCAAGGTGGCGCTCTACTATATTTGGAACTGTGGATGAAGCGGATGTATCGAGGCGTTGCCTCGGTTCGAAGCGCTGTATCGTCAATTCAAAGATCGCGGTTTTGAAATCGTGTCCATTCCGGTCGATAGGGAGAGTTCGAAAGACGAACTCATCGAGAAGGTTCGAGCATTCAACGCGCGAAAGGGGGTGACCTTTCCGACGGTGTTGGAGCCGGCGTTTACGGCGCGGTACGGGCTGCACCCGGCGGGAAGTCATCTGATGCTGTTTGGTCGGGACGGCAAGCTGCTCGAAATCGGTCACATTCTGTCCCTTCGCCGAAGAAGCGGGCCGCTTGAGCAACGGATCGAGCAAGCGCTCGCCTCGCCTTAACCGTCCCATCGGGCATACTTAAAGCCCTGTTATGATTGAACGCTATCAGACCCCCGAGATTCAGGCCATTTGGTCGCGCGAGGCGAAGTACCGCACCTGGCGCGACGTCGAAATCGCGATCTGCGAAGCCCATGCCGAGCAGGGAGCGATCCCTCAGGAGGCTGTCGATCAGATCCGTGAGCGTGCCGATTTCACCTTGGAGCGCTGTGACGAGATCGAAAAGGAGACCCGGCACGACCTGATGGCGTTTGTGCGGAATCTCTCGGAAACTGCCGGGGAGACGGGGCGCTATATCCACCTGGGCGTCACCAGCTACGATGTGATCGATACGGCGCTCGGCATTATGCTTCGGAACTCGGCCGATGTAATTTTAACGAGCGCGGGCCAATTGTTGAGCGAGATCGAGCGGCTTGCTAAGGAGCATGCCCAGACGCCCATGATCGGGCGCACGCACGGCATTCACGCCGAGCCCATCACGTTCGGGTTTAAATGCGCGAACTGGGCGGCGGAATTGGAGCGGAATCGCGGACGGCTCCAAAAGGCGCGGCAAGAGGTGGCGGTCGGAAAGGTTTCGGGGGCGGTAGGGGTACACGCCATCACTTCGCCCGAGTTGGAGCGGATCGTATGTCAAAAGCTGGGACTGCGTCCCGACGCGGCCAGCACGCAGATCATCAACCGCGACTCCCACGCGAACTTTCTCAACGTCCTGGCGCTGATGGGCGCGGGGCTGGAGCGCATCGCGACCGAACTCCGCAACCTGCAGCGCACCGAGATTCTGGAAGTTCAAGAGGCGTTCGCGAGCGGCCAGACGGGCTCGAGCGCGATGCCGCACAAGCGCAACCCCTGGAACTCCGAGACGGTCTGTGGCCTGGCGCGGCTGTTGCGCGCGAACGCGCACGCCATGTTGGAATCGGTCGCGACGTGGCATGAGCGGGATCTCACGAACTCCTCACTAGAACGAATCGTGTTCCCCGATTCGTGCCATCTCATTGATTTTATGCTCCGACGCCTGACGGCGATCCTCAAAGGGCTGCAGGTGTTTCCGGAGAATATGAACCAGAACCTGCGCAAGATGGGCGATCTGGTGTTCAGCGAGCATGTGATGATCGCGCTGATCCACGCGGGCATGTCTCGCGAATCGGCCTACAAGGTCGCGCAGCGCAACGCCGCGAAGGCCTGGGAGGGCTTGGATTTCAAGGTTAGCGTGATGGAGGATCCGGACGTGCAAGAGCGGCTGGACGCCGCGCAGTTGGAAGAGATCTTCAGCCTGGAGCATCACCTGCGCAACGTGCCTCACACCATCCGTAAGGTGTTCGACAACATCTAGGCAGGTTCTAAGAACGCGAATCGAGGGCATCGCATCGGGTGCCCTCGATTATTTTACGCCTCGGCCTAACGCCCACGCCCGGAACGCTTCGCCGCGATGCACGAAGCTCTGGAACTGATCTTTGCTTTTGCAGCCGGGACAAAGGGTGAGGCTATCGCCTGGGTGGGCCTGAAGCAGTGCCGCGTCGGCGGCCTCTTGCATTGTGTCGAAAAGCGGCGCGCTTGGCCGCAAGATCTCTCTGAGCCTCGCGCCGTCTCGCCCATAGAAGTAAAACGACACCGTTTCGGGAGAAAAGAGCGGGGCGAGGGGAGTGTAGTCCCCTTCGGCGACGCCTCCGACCAGTGCATGGATATGGGAAGTCTCGATCGAAGCGAGCGAAGCGCGGAGCGCCTCCGCGTTGGTGCACATCGAGTTGTTGGTGAGCGCGACGCCGTCGATCTCTCCCAGCGGTTCCATGCGATGTCGCACCATGCGAAATCGAAGAAGTCCCTCTAAAAGCCCCGGCAGCGTCGCGGCGGGCTCAGCCGTTCGAGTCGCCCAGAGAAGCCCCGAAGCGAGGAGCAGAGCCGCCGCGGCGTTCTGGATCTGATGCGTGCCGCGAAAGGGCAATCGCTCGTAGGGAATCCTTTGGCCGTGCACCTCCATCGCCGAGGCGCCGAGACGCGCGCCGGAGCCCTCCGGGCCGAAGCTCCAGACAAGCGAGGCGGGCGGGGAAGGGAGAAGCAGGGTATCGGGCAGCACCGCGACATCGCGCTCGGTCTGGCGCGCGAGGAGGCGAAGTTTGGTCGCGTGGTAAGCCGCGAGGTCGGCATATCGTTCGAGATGGTCGCTTCCGAGATTTGTGATTCCGGCGGCGCGGGGGTGGAACCGCTCGACCCATTCCAATTGGAACGAGCTGATCTCGGCGACGAGAGGCTGGTCGGGGCGCGCTTGAAGCGCGGCGAGCGTCAGCGGGATTTCGTCGTAGCCCGAGCCATGAATATTGCCACACAGCACCGGATCGAGTCCGGCGCCTCGTAAGGCCTCGTACGCCATCGCCGCGGTGGTGGTTTTGCCGTTCGTGCCGGTCACCGCAAGGATCGGGCCGCGCGCGATGCGCGCGGCAAACTCGGGTTCGGAGAGGATCGGAAGGCCCGCTTCGGCGCTTTGGAGCAGCCACGGGTGGTGCGGCGGTAGGGCGGGGTTCACGACGCAAAGGTCGAACTTTTCCAGCGGCAAAGGTCCGTCCCACCGGCCGTGCACTGGGAAGGAGGGTAGAGCGGGGCCCGAGCTTTGATCGAAGAGCGTGCCCTCGATTCCGAGCGTGCGCAGCGCTTCCGCGACGGCCTCGCCGCTTCGGCCTCCTCCGAGGATCGCCACTCGTTGCGCGGCGAACTCGTTCATAACGTTCCGTGCGTCAGCGCAAAATACGCGCCGATCGCGAGCGCGGCGCAGACGGCTTGAGTCAGGCCGTACCACCAAACGACGCGCGTTTCGGGAATGCCGGCCTGTTCGAACGCGTGATGGATCGGGGTCATCGGGAACAGCTTCTTTTTACGCAGCTTCACCGAGGCGATCTGGAGCGGTCCGGGGATCAATTCGACGAGCAGCACGACGCTGAGGATTGCCAGTGCAACTGGCATCGCAAGAGGAGACGCACTCTGAGGGGAGGGCATTAGCAGCATCGAGGCGCCGATGCCGAATGCGGCTCCGATGGGCATCGATCCCACGTCCCCCATAAAGACTTTCGCGGGGGGCGCGTTGAAAAAGAGGAACGGGATCAGCGTGGCGATCGCGCACCATGCCGTCGCCGGAACCGCGCCGCTCCATCCCGCTGCCGCGGCCAGCGCCAAAAGCCCTCCGGCGAATCCGAGCCCGATCGAACCCGCCAGGCCGTCCATGCCGTCGGCGAAGTTATAGGCGTTCACGAAAAGCAGGATCAAAAATACTGTGAGCCCGAGCGAGAGGTCGGGATAGGATCCACGCAGCATCCAAGCGACGATTGCCGCGACTCCCAACTGGAGAAGGATCTTCTGCTTCCAGCCGAGCCCGCGCGTGCCCGACCAAAAACGCGGGACGAGGAAATCGTCAAGAAAGCCGATCGCCATGAATCCTAGCAGCGCGACCGGGATCGCTGCGGGAACCTGCCCCATCGCGGCGAGCGCGACAAAACCGGGCAAGAACATGAGGCCGCCCATCGTCGGCGTTCCCTGTTTTTTGAGGTGCTCGGGCACGTGCGGGCTAATGGTTTGCCGCGCGCGCATCGAGAGCAGAAGTCGATAGATCGGGTACGCGAACACCGCGCAGGCGAGAAGCGGAACGAGCAAGGGGGTGACGGGGTTCATTCGGACCAGCCCTCCAGGGCCTTTTCGAGTTCGAGCGCCCGGCTGCCTTTCAACAGAACCGCATCGCCGGGTTCGAGCGTGCGCAAGAAGGCGCGAATCTCGTCGAGCGATTCGGCGTGGATGCTGTGCTCGGAATCGTTCCACTCCTCGCTGCATGCCAGCGTCTCGGGACCGTAAAAAACCGCGTGATCGACCCTGAAACCGCGCAAGCTCCGACCGAGCGCGCGGTGCGCGGCGCAGGAGGCGATCCCGAGCTCGCGCATCTCGCCGACGACTGCGATCCGTCGCCCGGAACAGGGAAGTTCCGAGAGCGTCTGAAGCGCGGCGCGATAGCTGTCCGGGCTAGCGTTGTAGGTATCGAGCAGCACCGTGATCTCGCCGAACTGGCGGAGCTGCATGCGAAGTGGCGGGATTTCGGCGTGCTCCAGCGCCGCCGCGGCCTCGGCCAAGGGTACACCGGCGGCGGTGGCCGCAAGCAGAGCCGCGCCCGCGTTGAGCGCCATATGACGGCCCAGAATCGGGAGCCGGGCTTCAAATCGCGCGCCGTCCAGGCTGCCGGAAATCCGAAGGCACCCAGGACGGTCGGGATCGAGGTCGGCCGTATCGAGGCGGCAGTCGGCGGCTTCGTCGAAGCCGAAGGTGCGGACCCGCGCAGCGGAGCGATCGCGTAGCGTCTCGAAGAAGTTATCCTCCAGCGGCAAAATCGCCAGCCCGTCGGACGGAAGCGCCTCCAAAAGCTCTCCTTTGGCCTGCGCGATCTCCTGAACCGAGTTCACGACGCCGACGTGCGAGAGGCCGATATTCGTGACGATTCCGAGTGTCGGCTGAGCCATCTGGGCCAGATGCGCGATCTGGCCGAGCCCGCGCATGGACATCTCGACCACGACCGCTCGATGCTCGGGTGCGAGGTCGGCAAACAGCAAAGGAGCGGTGTATTCGGTGTTTCGGTTGCCTTCGGTTTTGAGCACCGGACCCAAGGGGCTCAGCGCCGCGGCGAGCAGCTCTTTGGTGCTGGTTTTGCCGGCGCTGCCGGTAATGCCGACGACCGGCCCGTCGAAGCCGTCGCGAAAGTGGCGTCCCATGCGGGCGAGCGCCTCCACGAGATCGGGGACGAGCGCGAAAGGACCGGGGACGGGGCGTTCGGCGAGGGTCCCCGCCGCACCGCGCTCCAGCGCCTCGGGCACACAGTCGTGGCCGTCGACCCGGGCGCCCCGGATCGCAAGGAACAGCTCGCCAGGCTTTACGGCGCGCGAATCGGTCGCGAAGCCGGTGATGTCGGCATCGCCGTGCGCTTCGGCCTCGAGAATCGAGGCGAGTTTCTTCAGGGTGATCTTCATGAGAGACTCTTGGCGGCCTCGCGTGCCGCGAGCGCTTCGCGGGCCATCTCGCGGTCGTCCATCGGGTATTTGGTGCGGCCGATGATCTGATAGTTTTCGTGCCCTTTTCCGGCGATGACGACGAGATCGCCCGGTGCGGCGCGTTCGACGGCGGCGAAGATCGCCTCTTTACGGTCCGGAAATTCGAGCGACTCCGCGCCAGAGCGGAGCCCGGCCCGGACGTCGGCCAGAATCGTGAGGGGATCTTCGGTGCGTGGGTTGTCGCTGGTGAGCACGCTTACGTCGGAGGTTTCGCTGACCACCGCCGCCATTTTAGGACGTTTCGTCCGGTCGCGGTCGCCGCCGCAGCCGAAGACCGTCCAGATGCGCCCGGGGCGAAGCGCGCGCGCGGCTTCGATCACTTTTTGCAATGCGTCCGGAGTGTGCGCGTAGTCCACGAGCACGCCGACGCCGGTCTCGCTCGGGATGGATTCGAATCGTCCCGGGACGGGGCGGACGCTCGGAAGCGCGGCCGCGACTTCCGCGAGCCGATAGCCGAGCGCCAGCATGCCCGCGACGGCGCTCAGCCCGTTTTGAGCGTTGTAGCCTCCGCCGAGCGGGTAGGAAGTCTCAAGGGTTTCGCCCCGATACGACAGGCGTAACCGGATCGAACCGAGGCCGATTTCGAGCGCCTCCGCGTGAAGGTCCTCTTCGCCCAGCCCTGCTTGGAAACCGAATCGCAACACCCCTTCGGGAAGCTCGGCGGCCCATCGCGCGCCGACCGGGTCGTCGACGTTGATCGCGCCGCGAAACGGCTTGTTCGAGGCGGTGGGAAGGCTCGCGAAAAGCCGTTTCTTGGCGGCCTCGTAGTGGGTCATCGAGGGATGATAATCTAAATGATCTTGGGTGAGGTTCGTAAAGACGGCCGCGTCGAATTCGAGACCGTCCACCCGTCGCTCTTCGAGCGCGTGGCTACTGACCTCCATCGCGAGCGCCTGGGCGCCTGCCGCGCGGGCTTCGACGATCAGCCGGTTCAGCTCGACCGCGAACGGAGTGGTGTTCGAAAGCTCGCGCGCGTCTTGCGGATGCTGGATGCCCAGCGTGCCGAGGTAGGCCGCGGGCTCGCCGAGGGCTTTGAGCATGTCCCGGATCAGCCAGGCGACGGTGGTTTTGCCGTTGGTGCCGGTGACCCCGATCAGCTTCAGATCGCGGGTCGGATCGCCGAAACCCACCTTGCAAAGTCTCCAGAGCGCGTCGGAAAATGTGCCGTCCACCCATGCCGCAGGATGCCCGAGACGGATGAGAGCGTCGTAGCCGCTTTGAGAGTGCGCGAGCGCGGCGGCGGCGCCCCGTTCGAACGCCTCGGCGGCATAGGCGTGGCTGTCGGCATGCGCGCTGGGCATACACACGAACATCTCACCGGGGCGGACGGTGCGAGAGTCCGAGGCGAGGCCGCGAACGATAGGGTCACCTTGCCGCGCGGCGGGTTCGATGCCCGCGAGGCGGAACAGCTCGCTCAAGCGAAGCTCGGGACACGAAAGATGCGGGTCGAGATTCATCGGGGAGATCCTTATTCGTTATTGTGAAGCCTGGAGCGCGTCTTTTGCCTTGGGGAGGTCGAGGCGCTGAATCGCCGCGCGGGCGATGCTGACGAAGGCTGGGCCGGCGACGCTGGCGCCATAGTATCGTCCTCCTCGCGGGTTGTCGATCATGACGAGGATGACCACACGCGGATTCTCGACCGGAAGCAGCCCCACGAAGTTCGAGACGTAACCGCCTCCGCTGCCGATTTTTTGCGCCGTCCCGGTTTTGCCGCCGATTCGGTAGCCTGGAATGCGAAGGCTGCGACCCGTGCCGTGCTCCGACTCCATGACGGCCTCCATGCATTCCAGCACTTCCCGCGTAGTTTCGGGTTTGAACACCTGTTCGCCCGCGACGGGAGGGAACACCCGCTCGCCGATCTGTTTGATGAGGCGCGGCTTCATACGGAGCCCGTCGTTGCCGAGCGGAGCGAACGCCGAAGCGAGCGCGACGGGAGTGACGCTCAGCGACTGGCCGAACCCCATCTGCGCGAGTTGCAGCGGCTTCGCATATTCATTTTTGTTATAAGAGCCCGCGACCTCGCCGGGAAGGCCCAGCTTCGGCTTTTCGAACAGTTCGCAATCGTCCAGAAACTCGAGGAATCGCTCGCGTCCGACCTGAAGAGCCCAGGTCGACGCGCAGATATTGCAGCTTTTGGCGATCGCCTCGCGTGCGTCGATCGTGCCGTGTGCGCGGGTGCCGCCGTGCAGGTCGCAGCGAACGCGCCAATGTTTGTTCAGGAAGTGGGTTCCTTCGCAGTGAATCCGGTCATTGACGCCGACATGGCCTTCGTCGATCGCTTTGGCGAGCGTGAGAATCTTAAAGGTGGAGCCCGGCTCCAAAATGCCCATCACGCCGAGGTTGAAGTCCGACGTGGGGTCGGCGGACTTGGCCTGCATGGCGTTGGGGTTGAAGCTGGGGAAGCTCGCCAGCGCGAGCAGGTCGCCGGTTTTGGGGTCGAGCACGATCGCCGAGCCCCGCTCGGCCTTGTTCGACTTCACCGCTTCGCGGACCGCTTCGTAGGCCGCGAGCTGGATTTCACTGTCGAGCGTGGTGACGACGTCCTTGCCGTCGACTTTGGCGTGGCTACGCTCGTCTAGCCGCATCGGAAGGAACGCGCCGCGCCGGTCGACCATGCCGACCTTGAGCCCGTCTTGGCCGGAGAGCTGGGTGTTGCGGCTCTTTTCGAGGCCGAGCAAGGGCTCTCCGTCGCGCATCGCGCCGACCAGGGAAGCCGCGGCGTCCTCTAGGGGATAACGGCGCTCCTGATTGCGCCCCAACGAGATGCCGTCGGCGCGCCAGGCCATCTTCACCTGCTGGATTTCGCGCGCTTCGGCCGCGCTGAGCGAGCGCTGCCAGAAGCGGCTCTTTTTACCGTCTCGGGCAAGCTGCGCGAATTCGCTGGCCGCGATGCCGGTGGCGTTGGCGAGATCCACGAAAAATGCGTCGCTACGGGGGACTTTGTCGAAAAACACCCCGAGCTCATACGTGTCGCCGTCGGCGGCCAGCGCTTTGCCGTCGGCCGAGAGGATGCGACCGCGTTTGGCGAACTCGCGTCGCTCCACGACGAAGCGACCGGTCTCTTTGGCCTGGCCGAGGATTTTCGGCCGTTGAAGCAGGTGCACGCGCAACTCGCTGAATGCGGCGAGCAGAAACAACGCGACCAGCCCGAGGGCGAGTCGGTTAGAGCGGATGGCGAGAATCTTGGTAGGCGACAAGGTCCGCTCTTTTAGACGGTTCGGGGATCCATTCCGACGCGGTATAAGCGTTTTCCTTGGCCCAAGTTTGGACGGATGAGAGGCTGACGAGTGCGTCAACCTGCGCTTGCAGCGTTCGCGTGGCGCGTTCCGCTTGTTGCGCGCGCTCGATGGAGCGCATGCCGGTGCGGCGCGCCTGCTCGACCATGACCTGGCCTGTCAGGCTGCTCGCCAAATAGGTGAGACCCGCGACCACGCAAAACAGCGTGGTGTACCCCGCCAGAACGCTTTTTACGCTCCGCCTTTGCCCGCGCATCACGCGCAGGGAAGGGGTCTCTTGCTCAACTCGTCCATAAGTTGGAACTGCACTCATTTTCTTTATGATTCCTCTCGTATGATCACACGCAGCTTGGCGCTGCGACTGCGCGGATTTCGCGCAATCTCTTCCGAACTCGGCTGAAGCGGCTTTTTCGATCGCTCGGTAAAGCCCGTCTCGCGCAACTCGCGAAACGCCTGCTTGACCGCTCGATCTTCGCCCGAGTGGTAGCTGAGCACCGCCAACGCGCCTCCCGGCGCGAGCGCGCGCGCCGCGCCTCGAATCGCCTCGTCCAAATCGTCTAATTCTCGGTTCACCGCGATCCGCACCGCCTGGAACGTGCGGGTCGCCGGATGAATCCGTCGGTCCCGTGCCCCCGTCGGGATCGCCGCAAGCACGCACTGCACCAAGTCCTCGGTCGTGCGGAGCGGACGCTCTTTGCGCCGTTCTACGATCTGCCGCGCGATCGCGCGGGCCCATCGCTCGTCGCCAAGGTGATGCAGCAGGTTGTCGATCTCGCTTAGCGACAGCCGGTTCAGCAGCGCGGAGGCCGGTTCGCCCTGGCTGCGATCCATCCGCATGTCGAGCGGCCCCTCCTGGGAAAAGGCGATCCCGCGCGCCGGATCCTCGATCTGCGCACTGTTGAGCCCCAGATCCAACAGGATGCCGTCCGCTTGCAGACCCAACTCTTTCATCACCGGCTCCAGCGCGCGATAATCCGTATGTCTCAGCTCGACGCGCACGTCTTGCACGCCGCCGAGACGCTCGCCCGCTTCGGTGAGCATCGAGGCGTCCCAATCCAGTCCGACGAGCGTGCCACCCGGCGCGATCCGTTCCGCGAAGCGGAGCGCATGACCCGCCAGGCCCAGCGTGCCGTCCACCGCGACGCTGCCGGGGCGGAGCGGGAGGGCTTCCAGGATCTCACGGAGCATCACGGGTTCGTGGCGCATCGTCATCGCGGGTTTCTCCAAAATCGGACAAGCGGCCATCTCACAGATTCCCCTTCATCTGCGAGTATGCTTTTTCGATCGAGGCGCGACGCTTGATGCCGTAGTGATCCGGGTCGTCGTTATACTTCTCCCATTCTTGCCGCGCCCAGATCTCCAGGCGGTCGCCGCAGCCCACCAGCAGCACGCGGTCTTTGAGCTGGGCCAAGTCGCGCAGCTTCTGCGGAATCACGAAGCGGCCCTGCGAGTCGAACTTCAATTCGTCTTCGGCGAGTCCCAGCACGAGGCGCGTGTACTGCTCGCGGCCTTGATTGATGCTGTCATGGCTCAGGATCTCTTCGACCATACCGTTCCAGACGGCGTCGGGGTAGGCCACCAAACAGCCGACTGCGCCCAAAGCGACGGTGAATGTGTCTCCGAGGCGTTCGCGCTTCTTTTTATTGACCAGGACGCGACCTTTATCGTCGATCACGGCCTCGTCGGTCCCGATCAGCGGTTTGAATCCGTTTCGTTCCGGTTCGTTTTCCGCCACGTGCGCTTAATCACCCTCAAAGATTCGAAGGGCGGACGGTCGTTGCTTCCATGCTCGACCGCCCGCCGAATTTGGGTAGGACACCCCGCCCCGCCCGAGTCGAAGGACTCGCCTTCCTGGCTTTTCCCTCCACTTGATTGGGATTATATTGGGAATTTCCTCCACTATCAACCACTAACATGGGAAACGCCCCACTTTTTTCGAAAATCGCACGGGATGTAAATGGGATGGTAGACGAGAGATGACTATTTTTCGAAATATTTCGTGATCGGATCTTCACCCCCGGTTTTGGGCGGTTTGGGAAAGTAAAATAGGCCCAGCTCCATGAAGCATCAAACCGTCCTTGTCGTCGATTTCGGCGGGCAGTACAGCCAGCTCATCGTGCGCCGCGTGCGCGAACTCGGGGTGTATTCCGAGATGGTCCCATGGCCCGAAGCGGCCGATAAAATCCGTGAGGAGCGGCCCGAGGCCGTGATTCTCAGCGGCGGGCCTCGCTCTGTCTTGGAGCCTGGAGCGCCGGATCTGGATTTCACCGTGCTGGAGGGCTTGCCCGTGCTCGGCATCTGTTACGGAAAACAGCTGATGGCGGCGCGCATGGGGGGCAAAGTCGAAAACGCTCCCAGCCGGGAGTACGGACGCCGCCAGGTGCGCATCGAAGATCGAAACAGTCTTGTCGGAAGTTTAGAGAGCGATCAGGTTTGGATGAGCCACGGCGATCAGGTCCGGGAGGTCCCGCCCGGGTTTGTCGTGACCGCGACGACCGAGAGCTGCCCGATCGCGGCGATCGAAAATCCCGCTCAGAAGCGCTACGGCGTGCAGTTTCATCCGGAGGTCTCGCATACGCCGGGCGGCAAGGCGATGCTGAAGAAGTTTCTCTTTGAGATTGCGGAGCTTCGAGGGGATTGGACGAGCGAGAGCTTTATCGAGGAGCAGATCGCCTCGATCCGGGCTCAGGTTGGCGATGGTAAGGTCTTGTGCGCGGTAAGTGGCGGGGTCGATTCCTCGGTGATGGCGGCGCTTTTGATCCAAGCGATCGGCGATCGGGCGGTCTGTGTGTTCGTCGATCACGGCTTGTTGCGAAAGGGGGAGGCAGAGCAGGTCGTCGAGACCTTTGCGGGGCACTTCCAAGCGAACCTAAAGGCGTTCGACGCAAAAGAGCAGTTCTTTACAGCGCTCAAAGGAGTCACGGAGCCTGAGAAGAAGCGCAAAATCGTGGGCGCGGAGTTCGTACGGGTGTTCGAGCGGCACTCTTCGGAACTGGAGGGGTGCGACTTCCTCGCTCAAGGGACCCTGTATCCCGATGTGATCGAAAGCGGCTCCTCGACCGCCGCGACGATCAAAACGCATCATAACGTCGGAGGACTGCCGGAGTGGATGAAGATGAAGCTCATCGAGCCGCTTCGCTGGCTGTTCAAAGACGAGGTGCGCGCCGTAGGGCGCAAGCTCGGGCTGCCCGACGAGATGGTGGACCGCGAGCCGTTTCCGGGTCCCGGGCTCGCCGTGCGCGTGCTCGGCGAGGTCACGCCCGAGCGCGTGCGCATCACGCAAGAAGCCGACGCGATCTTTCGCGAGGTGCTTCGCGAGCGCGGCTTGAATAAGGGGATCTGGCAGTCCTACGCCGCGCTGCTCAACATTCGCAGCGTGGGAGTCATGGGGGACGAGCGCACCTATGAGGAAGCGATCGCTTTGCGCGCGGTCGAGAGCGAAGACGCCATGACCGCGGGGGCTTCGGCGCTCCCGTTCGACGCGCTCGAACTGGCCTGCAACCGCATCATCAACGAAGTCGACGGCGTAAACCGCGTGTTTTACGACCTGACCAGCAAGCCGCCGGGCACCATCGAGTTGGAATAGGGATGAAAAAAGGCAAGTCCAAAGAGCCGCCAGGCGCCAAACAGATTCAAAACCGCCGCGCGCGTTTCGATTACGAATTGGTCGGAACGTACGAGGCGGGGATGGCGCTGGTCGGCTCGGAGGTGAAGAGCCTCTATCTGGGTCGGGCGAACCTCACCGACGCGTTTTGCCGTATCCGAGGGGGCGAGATCTTTCTATTGAACTTGGACATCGAGCCTTACGAGCATTCCGGCCACTTTCAGCACGAGCGGCGGCGCGAGCGCAAGCTGCTGATGCATAAGAAGGAGATCGCGCTCTTGGAGCGCCGCTCGCTGGAAAAGGGGTTCTCTCTCGTGCCGACCAAAATCTATTTCGCGCGAGGCAAAGCCAAGGTCGAAGTCGCGCTGGGGCGCGGCAAGCGCGAGTACGACAAGCGGGAACAGATCGCCAAAGACGACGCCCGCCGCGAAGTCGAACGCGCCCGTTCGCTACGCCGCTAAGCGTTACTCGTTCCAGTGCGCTTCAAGCACGCCCTCAAGTGCGAGGATCTCTTCGAGCCGAACCTGTTCTCGGTGGCTCACCCGGATGCTGAGCCGTTTGCGATCTTCCCCCAGGAAGTGCAGCCCGACGATGCGGTTGCGAAGGTGGGTGAGGTGCATCACGACCGGGCCGAGCGCGCTCGGATCGTGCAGGCTGACGAACAGTTCGCCGCGTTGCCGCGAATGGATGAACCGCTCTTCGACCCATTTCACAGGTGAGAGCGTGACGAGGATCAGAACCGTCGCGATCAGAGCGGCGACGAGGTAGACAGGTTGCGCGAGTCCGCAGAAAACGCCGATCGCGGCCGAAGCCCAAACGGTGGCGGCGGTGGTGAGCCCGCGCACGTCGGTGCCCATCTTGAAGATCGCGCCCGCACCCAGAAAACCGATTCCTGTCACGATCTGCGCCGCGACGCGGGAAGGGTCGCCGGTGCCGAACGAACGGCCTGCCAGCGTAAAGAGCGTGGCGCCCATCACGAGCAGCATGTGCGTTCGGATGCCCGCCGGGTGCCCCTCGATCTCTCGGTTCAAGCCGATGCAGGCTCCGATCGTCATCGAGAGCAGCACACGTAGCAGAATCGCCCCGAGTTCCTGAAGTTGGGCATAATCCATTGCTCGTAAAGACGTCTCTCCGTTTGGGAAGGATCCCCTTCGCCTTGATGAGGCTTACAATAGAAAGAGCGTCCTTTTTTGATTTTTTGAGATGGTATTGAACCTTTTAGCGGTTCTCGGTCACTGACTTTCGTAAAGGAGCCCGGCATGCAGGCGACTCAAGACAGCATACGCATCGGACATAAACTCGACATGGAGCAGTTGGCTCGGGCGCATTACGAGCGAATCTATCGCTTTTGCGCCAGCCGAATCGGAGCCGAGAACGCCGCGGACGCGGCGCAAGAGACTTTCGTTACGGCGCATCGCGTCAAGGCGAAATATCGCGGAGACGCTTCGGTTTTGACCTGGCTGCTCGGCATCGCGCACAACGAGTGTCGCCGGTGGTTGCGGTCTCGAAAAGCCGTGCCGGTTCCTTTGGAACTCAGTACAGAGTCTGAGCCTCGGGTTGCGAGCCCGGAAGCCGCGCTGGTCGATCGGCGCGCGCTGAGCGACGCGCTCGCGCGGCTCAGCGAGGAGCATCGCGAAGTGGTTATCCTGCACGAAATCGAAGGCCTGCGCTACGAAGAGATCGCCGGCGTATTGGGCGTCCCGGTCGGGACGGTCAAATCGCGTCTGCACCATGCCTTCGGGCATTTGCGCAAGGCGATGTTCGGCGGCGAGGAGGACGCGAAATGAATACGCGAGAGGATCTGAAAGCGTATCTCGACGACGAATTGGAGACCGTCCGGCGCGAAGAAGTGCGTCAGGCGTTGGAGCGAGATCCGGCGTTGCGCGAAGAGCTCGAATCGTTGCGGCTGTTAGGGGAGGCGATCGCCGCGGCCGCCCCCATGCCTCTGGCCTCGGGCCTCGAAGACACCCTGCGGCGGTTGGAGAGCCTGCCCGGGCCTCGCCGGCGTCTTCGCTGGCTTCCGCTCGCGACGGCCGGCGGCGCGCTCTTGGTCTTGGGGATGCTGATCGGTCCCCTCGTGCAGGACGGGGGCAGGCAAGAAGGTGTTTCGGAGCCCGCCGCTTCGATGGCCTACGCCGTGCCCGAGATGGCGGATGAGATGACCACGCGTTCGGCTGCGGGGCAGATGGAGCTTAAAGCCGCGCCGATGGCCGCCGGAGCGGCTCTTCCTGCGAGCGATGCGGCCAACGTCTCGTCCGGTTTGGTGATTCGAACCTCGAACCTTCAGGTCGAGGTCGCGGATCTTGCGGCCGCGCGATCGGAGGCGAGCTCGCTGGCTCAAGCGATGGGAGGCTTCGTCGAATCCAGCCGCAGCGAACAGTACGCCGGAGCGAGGCCGAGCGCAGGGCTGGTGCTGCGCGTTCCGGAGAGCGCTTTTACCGCGGCGCTGGAGCGGTTGCGCAGCCTTGGCGAAGTGCAGTTCGAGCAGATCGGCGGGCAGGATGTGACCGAACAGGTCGTGGATATGGAGGCTCGCCTGAAGGTGCTGCGCGCCGAAGAGGATCAATATGTGACC
The DNA here is from genome assembly GCA_037189405.1 of bacterium. GTDB lineage: Bacteria > Armatimonadota > Fimbriimonadia > Fimbriimonadales > Fimbriimonadaceae > JBBCJD01. The sequence goes on along the minus strand of JBBCJD010000001.1, from coordinate 102,630 downwards.
CTTCTCGGCAAAGCCACCAAAATCGGCGAAGTGCTGCAGATCCGCGAGAGGCTGACGATGGTGCGCCAAGAGATCGAGTCGATCGACGCGCAACGCAAGTCGCTCCGGCAGCGGGCCGCGATGTCGACGATCGATGTGACGCTGCATCAAAAGGCTAAGGTGGGTGAGCCCAAGCCGGTCGGTTCGTGGTACGAAAAGGTGTGGGCTTCGGCCGTGAACGGGCTCTTGGCCCTCGGTCGGGGGCTGGGTGCGGCGCTTATCGTGATCTTCGTGTTCGCTCCGATCTGGCTGCCCGTGGCGCTCCTGACCTTCTGGCTCGTCCGCAGACGCCGGTAGCGTCTAAAAGGTTCAAAGATCGGCGTCGGCATTTTTGACGACGCCGATCTTTTGAGAATCGTCCAAAACCGTCTTATCATAAAACCATCGAAGAGCCAATGACTCAACGAGAAGATTTCGGACCCGCCGCGCTTTAGAAAGAGCTTGCTCTGGAAAAGGAGGGGTCGGGAACGAAACAAAAGCAAAGGGCCTGTCCAACTCGGACGGACTCTTTGCGAAAAAAGAGCTATCGCAATGGGAATTCCAACCAAGGCGACCCGCGCCGATCAGGAGCGGGGATGCCCTAAACGGACGAACCTATAAAAAAGGAAGCAAGTGTTGCTTCTTGACCTTTCCAAGAAGGTCAGTCAAGATAGCCAAGACAGGCGCTGGGCCGACGGCCGAGTGCCTGTCGTCTTTCAGGGGCTTTGAATTTCGCGCTACACGGAAGGGTGCATAGGACATCCCGAAGAGGCGTCGTGCCCCAAATAGGAGCGTGCCTCCCACATCTCGGGGAAGCACTTCTTGCCCAGCGTGGAGCGCAGGAATTCCACCCCGCTGGAACCGCCCGTACCCCCCTTGGCGCCGAGCATGCGTTCCACCATGGAGACGTGGTGCGCGCGCCAGAGTAGGATGTTTTCGTCGTGCTCGATCAGCTTGTCCGCGAGCAGGAACTCCTCGTAGCGGTCTTCGAAGTGCTGAAGCAGGTCGAGCATCGCTCGGGTTCGCTGTCCGTAGTGGGCCTCGCCGAGGGGCGCCTCATACCCGCGCCGCGTAAGCATCGTGAAAAATGCGTCGTGGAGCGTAGGCGAGCCGAGACGGCGCTGAAGATTTGCCAAAGCGTCCGGTTCGTTCTGGAACACCGAGAGGATTTTGGGGTCTTTGCAGCCCGTCGAGAATTCGATCTCGCGGAACTGGGCGGATTGAAAGCCGCTGGCGGGCTTGAGCTCTTCCCGAAAGCGCAAGAAGTCTTTCGGGGTCATGGTCTCCAGAATATGGATCTGCGAGATCAGGACGCGTTCGATCTCGCAGATTCGGTTTAAGCAGCGGCTGGCGAAAGCGAGCCGGTCTCGATCGATCCCTTCGATAGCCTGATCGATCTCTTGCAGGATCAGCTTGAACCAAAGCTCATAGGTCTGGTGGATGATGATGAACAGCATCTCATCCGGATGACCGGGATCCGCCAGACAGCGTTGAAGCTGCTTGAGCTCGGGTACGCACAGGTACGAGTTATACGTAATCGGGGCGTCCTGTCCGTACTCCGCCATGGGGGTTAGTCCACCACCTGCACGTCTACCGGCGGCACGAGGCCCGCCTCTTGGCCCTTCTGAAGCAGGAGACGGATCGCGCGAACGCCTTCGTCGCCCATGTCCAGGGTGCGCTCGTTGACGTACATGCCGACGAACTGGTCGCTGGTGGGGGTATCGAGGCCGCGCGCGAATTGCAGGGCGTACTCCAGAGCCTTCTCGCGATGCGAAAGGCCGGCTTGGATACTCTCACGCATGCAGCGGCTGACGTCTTGAACCACAGCTTCGCCGAGGTCCTTGCGCACGGTGTTGACGCCCAGCGGCAGAGGCAGGCCCGTGAGGTCGCGCCACCATTCGCCCATATCCACGATCTTGGTCAACCCTTCGTCGGCGTAGGTGAGTTGCCCTTCGTGGATAATCAGCCCGGCTTCGAAGCGACCTTCTTGAATCGCAGGGATGATCTGATCGAAGGGGACCACTTCGTATTCGGGGCGCACGTCCGCTCCGTACTGCTCGGCGAACCAAAGATTCAATTGGAGGAACGCGGAGGTGAGCTTGCCGGGAACCGCGATTTTCAGCGTGCGAAGCTCTTCCGGAGAGATCGGCCGCTTGGCGACGACCATGGGACCGTATCCGTCGCCGAACGAGCCGCCGTGGCGCAGCAGCGCGTACTTGTCGGAAACGTAGGCGAACGCGTGAACCGAAACCGCGGTCGATTCGAGGCGACCCTCCATGGCCCATTCGTTCAGAGTCTGGATGTCCCTCAGAATGTGCTCGAATTCATAATCCGACTGAACCTGCCCTTTGGCCAGGCCCCAAAACATGAAGGCATCGTCGCTGTCGGGGCTGTGCCCGATCCGAATCTTGAGGGAGGTCGCTTGTTCCACGCCTCTATTGTACTTCGCCGCGTTCCTCCGGGGCACGGCCCTTAAAGTGAACCTCGGGTAGTCTGCGAGCGTCCAACAGAGAGTTGGAAAGGGGCGCATGCCGGATAAGAAACCGTTACAAGAGATTCGAGATTCGGTGCAGTCGCTAGTCGATACCTACGACGAGATCAGCTACCAATTGGAAGAACGGGCCGAGCGGGTCGACGAAACGCATCTTGGAAGAGTCCGTGCCCGCGCGCACCGCCGAAAACTTAAGGCGCGGCAATTAGGGATCACTGACGAGGACCGGCTAGCTCAATTCAAGCTGGATGTGGAAGAGTTGTGGCTCGATTTCAAGGACGGGTTACGCGGACTTTTCGCGCGCTCCCGTCCTTGAATCGCGAGGGGAACTCTAACAGATCTCTGTAAGCAAAGCGGGGAGCCAAGCTCCCCGAGTATTTAGACGAGGCACGTCATCCATCTTGCGAGATGAGAGGACGTTTGTCCAGATTTTTTAGGCTAGAGCGCTTCGATAAGGATGGCCGTGGCCTCTCCGCCGCCGATGCAAGGGCTCGCAACCGCGTATTTGCCTCCGCGTCGCCGCAGTTCATGAAGCGCCGTCAAGATCAGTCGCGTACCGGTCATTCCGATCGGGTGGCCCAGGGCGACCGCGCCGCCGTTCGGGTTCAGCTTTTCAGCGGGGATGCCGACTTTCTGCGCGACGACCATCGCGACCACGCTGAACGCCTCGTTGACCTCGAACAGGTCGATGTCTTGAACGCCGAGACCCTGTTTTTCCAGCAGTTTTTGAATCGCGAACGCGGGGGCCGTGGTGAACCATTCCGGCTCTTGAGCGTGCGAGGCGTAAGCCACGACGCGGCCCAGCGGCTTGAGACCGCGTGAGGTGGCGAATTCGGCCGAGCTCAGGACGAGCGCCGCGCCGCCGTCGTTGATCGAACTGGCGTTGCCGGCGGTCGTGACGCCCTCTTTGCCGAAAGCGGGACGCAGGCTCGGCAATTTGGAGGGGTTGCCGCGGCCGGGCTCTTCGTCCTCCGAGACGACGAGAGGATCGCCTTTGCGCTGCGGAATCTCGATCGGCACGATCTCTTCGGCGAGGCGACCGCTGGATTGGGCCTCGCCCGCGCGGCGGTAGCTTTCGGCGGCATAGGCGTCGATCGCTTCTCGCTCGAATCCGCACTCGGCGGAGGTGGCATCGCCGCAGCTTCCCATATGGACATTCTTATAAGGGTCCCACAGGCCGTCGTGAACCATGCTGTCGACGACTTGGCCCGGGCCCATCCGGTAGCCGGTGCGCGCTTGAGGCAGAAGATAGGGCGCGTTGCTCATCGACTCCATCCCGCCCGCGATCATTGCTTGGGTATCCCCCAGCCGAATCGACTGGGCCGCCATCATCGCGGTTTTCATGCCCGATCCGCAGACTTTGTTGACCGTGGTGCAGGGTACGGATTGCGGAAGTCCGCCGTGGAGCGCGGCCTGGCGCGCCGGGGCCTGACCGAGCCCGCCTTGAAGTACGCATCCCATGAGCACTTCGTCGATCTCTTCGGGAGCGATGCCCGCGCGGCGGACGGCTTCGCAAATCGCGGCGGCGCCGAGCTGCGGGGCGGAGAGGGAAGAGAGGCTTCCGAGGAACGAACCGATGGGCGTGCGCGCCCCTGAGAGGATGACGACGTCTTGCATTTTTGATTTCAACCTATGCGAAAAGCGTACCGCAAACGGCCGGCGGGCTAAACTGGTGCGGTGCGTCGATACCAAGGTGAACCGCTCCCTAAACACCCCCGACTCGCCGTGATCGCGAACGATGCGATCGGCAACTTCGTGGTCGCCACGCCGCTGCTGCAGATGCTGCGGTCGCTGGAGCCGTCCGAGATCCATTATTACGGGGGGACGCGCACGCTCGAGATGCAGGCGGCGTCCGATCTGTTCGAGTGGCATTTTCCTCTTCACGGGAGCGCGCCCGCCGAGTCGGCACGTACGATCTTGAGGCATGTGGAGGCTCGCCCGTACGATCTCGTCGTGAATTTGGAGCGGACCACACTTTCTCGCGCGGCGGCCGCGATCGCGAGTACCTCCGAAACCTCCGTGGTGGGGCCGGCTTTGGGGCCGGCGGGGCGCGACGATCTCCCTTCTGGGGCGGACGACCGCAGTCGCCTTTTGGACGATCAGCATTGGATCGATCCGCAGCTCGCCGCGCGTTACCCCTTTTTGCGATCCGGGTTTATCGGCGAGATTTTCGCGCGTCTAGCGTATCTCGAAGGGCCTGTACCGGCTTATCGAGTGCCCTCGACCGAACCACCCGGAGTCGTGCCCGACGTCCTGATCGCGACGACGGCCAGCCTGCCCGAAAAGCTCTGGGACCCTGCGAAGTGGCGCGTCGTGTTGGAGCGATGCCGGGCTCAAGGGGTGTCGGTCGGTGTGTTGGGGGCGAAGCCCAAGGTTCAGGGCGAATTTTGGAAGGGGGCGGACCTCGAAGCCGAACTCGTCGCGGAGGGTCTCGCGCAAGATTTGCGAGGAGCCTATACGCTGCCCGAGGTGGTAGGGGCGCTCGGCCGATGCCGCGCCGCGCTGACGCTCGATAATGGGATTTTGCATCTCGGGGTCGCCGCCGGGGCGAAAGTCGTGGGGTTGTATCGGCACGGTATTCACCGTCTTTGGGCCCCTCCGGCGGAAGGGCTTGCGGTGTTGACGCCGGGCGAGAGCGGCAGCGTCCCGGAGATCTCCGAAACCGTGGTGTGGGAGGCGTTGGCGCGTGCGCTCTGAGCGGCTCATCGTGCTCATGAAGGACTACTTGGGCGATGCGGTGATGGCCGCTCCGACCTTGGCCGCGCTGCATGCGGCTTTTCCTCAGATGCGCGTGCTCGTGGGCAAAGGCCCGCGCGAGGTGCTTCGAGGCAACTTGCCCGAATCCGTCTTCATGTTGCCACGCGACATGCGCGGAGGCGAATTCTTTCAACAGGTTCGCGAGCTCAAAGCCGAGCACTTTGGCGCCGCGCTGCTCGTCAACCGCTCGCTCCGTTCGGCGATCTGCGCGCGCTTTGCGGGAATTCCGGTGCGGGTGGGCCACGCGACCGAAGGTCGAGGCGTTTTTCTGAGCCGATCGATTCCGTACGACGAGGATCGCTACGAAGGCGCGTGCTATGCGGACCTCGCCGCGCTGCTCGGGGTCGAGGTCGGCGATCTCACGCCTCGCCTGCACGTGTCGGAAGAGGAGTTGGCGGCTGGGCGCGTGGTCCTCGACGGGGCGGAAATCGGGTTTCAACCCGGAGCGCGGTATGCGGCCAAACAGATTCCTGAAGCCGTGCGGCGCGAGGTGGTGAGCCATTTGGAGGCGGTGGGGTATCGTGTGGCGCTTCTGGGCGGTCCGGATGAAACCGCGTTCGCCGAGGGGCTCTCGGGGCTGAACCTCGTAGGCCAATTGAACTTGCGCGAGACGTTAGGGGCGATGCGCGCCCTCAAACTGGTGATCGGGGCGGATACGGGGGCGATGCATCTCGCCGCGGGCGCGGGTTGTGCGACGGTGACGGCGTTTGGGCCGACCCGGGTCTCGAAATGGGCGCACCCGGCGGAGCGACAAGCCGCGGTGGTGGCGCCGGAGGGGCAGATGGAGCGACTGACGGCCCCAATGCTGATCGAAGCCGCGGAGCGATTGCTCGGCGCGGCCTCGATCGTCTGAATGCGCTAGGCGCCGACGCCGATGGCGGCGAGAGCTTTGCGTACGAGGCCGGGGATGTCGCTGGTTTTATCGGCGACCGGAATCCCAGCGTCTTCCATGGCAGCGACCTTGGATTGCGGCGTGCCGGTCTTGCCCGAGATGATCGCTCCGGCGTGGCCCATGCGTTTGCCGGGAGGGGCTGTGCGGCCACTGATGAACCCGATGACCGGCTTGGTCATCTCCTTGACGTATTCGCAGGCCGTCTCTTCGTCCGAGCCTCCGATTTCGCCGATCATGACGACGGCCTTGGTCGCGGAATCGGTCTCGAAGTGACGCAGCGCGTCGATGAACCGAAAACCGGGGGTTGGGTCGCCGCCGATGCCCACGCAGGTGGTCTGGCCGATCCCCGCCCGAGTCAGTTCCCACACGATCTCGTAGGTCAAGGTGCCGCTACGGCTCACCAGACCGACCTCGCCGGGCTTGAAGATGTGCCCGGGCATGATGCCGATCTTGCATTCGCCGGGAGTGATGATGCCGGGGCAGTTGCCGCCGAGCAGCGTCGTGACGCCGTTGGCTTTCAGGCGATTCACGACGCGCACCATGTCTTGGACGGGGACCCCTTCGGTGATGAGCGAGACGAAAGAAAGGCCCGCGTCTTCACATTCGAGGACCGAGTCGGCCGCGTAGGGTGGCGGCACGAAAATGACGGCGGCGTTCGCGCCGGTCTGCCGGGTCGCCTCTTCGACCGTGTCGAAGACCGGAACGCCGAGGTGCTGGGTTCCGCCCTTGCCGGGCGTGACCCCTCCGACGACGGCCGTGCCGTATTCGATCATCTGCTGAGTGTGGAAGCTGCCTTCGCGGCCGGTCATGCCGCAAACCAAAACGCGCGTGTCTTTATTTACAAGGATCGCCATGAGTCTTCCGCTATTCTACCGAGAAAGCGCTTTCAGGCGACACGGGGCAAAAGTCGAAAGAAAACGGATGGTGTTCCATACATTGTTAATTTTAGGGGCTGGTTTTTTTACTGTTTTCTCAATATAATGGACCTATCGTCGTTGGGCACTCTTCTAAAGATGTGCCGGTCACATAGGATCAAAGAGAGGGAAAATCATGCTATTCCAACTGTTACTAAGGACTTTGGCTGCAGTCCAGGCCTTGGGACTCGGAAGTCCGCCTCAGCCTCGAAATTACAACTATGAGTTGGTCGTTTTATATGGAGACCAGGCTCCTGTCTACGCTGAACTCAACGATCTGCGTGAGGTGACGGCTCACGTCTACAATTTCGATACGGATGAAAATGATCTATTTGTCATCAAAAATAACGTCTTCACGGATCTGAGCTATTTGCTGCCGCGGCATACAGGCATGGCGATTAATAACTGGGGCACGATCGCGGGCCACAACCCCGATGTGATGCGTGCGTATACCTTTAATACCGTGAACAACACCTATACGCCGGTCGCGAATCCGGTGGGCTATTCCGGCCACGTATTGATGGCGCTCAACGATCTTGGGGGCGCGGCGGGTCTCGCCTCGACGGCTCTCACCTCGGTCGCCACGCTTTGGAGCAGTGGCCAACTCACTGTCTTGACTCCGTTGCCGGACGACTATGCGTACTATTATGCGGTTGACCTGAATATCTGGAACGAGGTCGCCATCGTATTGACCGACTTTTACCTGGGCAGTCAAGCCTTTTTCTGGAAAAACAATGCGTTGACCCAGATCGAGAATCTTGATAGCTACCAGATGGACCTGAGTGGCATCAACAACTCCGGTGTCATTTGCGGGACGCACTTGCACGATTATGGTCTGACGGCCTTTACTTACGATATCCGCAACGACCTGTTCGTGGACTATATGGACATCTTGCAGAGTGCGGAGAGTGGAGCGAGAGCGATCAATGTGTATGGGGAGACGGCCGGCGATTACGTCGTAGACGGCTACATTCTCAGCTGCTATGTATCGGATGGTACGAACTGTATCGATCTCAACAATGCGACGACGAATCTCGGCGGCAACTACATTGGCGCGGTGTACGACATCAATACGAACGGAGATGTGTTGGCGGCTGCTTGGCTCGAGGGGGGCGGAACCGGTCTCGTCTTGCTAAAGCGTTCTAACTAATCTTTCGCTTTCGATTCGAGAGCATACGGAGGCCCTTCGTCGTTTAGACGAGGGGCCTCTCTTCGTATTTAAGGTTGATTCTTCACAAACCGCTCTCACTTATCTGGGGCTTTAAGCCGAGAATCCAAGTATGAAGCGGAAGAAAGTCGTTAGCGCGACGACTTTGGTGGAGGTTCTGCTTGCGGTGATCTTCGTCGCGGTCTCGCTCCCGGTGGTCGTGAATTTTCTTGCCGACTATCGCACGCGGCAAGCTCAGCTCGCTCGGCGAGTCGCCGCTTTCAACTTTCTGGTCACCCAGATGGAGATGTTGATCGCGAATTCTCGCACGCGGGCCGTCAATGTGCCGCAAGCTGCGGTGGCGGCGACCGTGCCCTCTCTCGGCCGTCCGGCGATGTTATATCGTAACAGCTACCGAGTCGGGGGCGACGCCAACCTATATGCCGTGACCTATACGGTGAGCTGGGACGAAGAGGTTCAAGTCAAGACGGTTTCACGTTCCGAAACGATTGAGTTTTACGTGAGGTCGAACCATGCGCAGTAAGCGGGGATTCACGCTGATCGAGATGCTGTTGGTAAGCAGTCTCCTGGTGTTTGTTCTCGGGGTGATGGGTTCGTTGCTCTATTTCGCGACGCGGCAGCTTTCCGAAAATTACAGCCGTTCGGAAGCGCTCCGCCAGGGGCTTTCCGCACTCGATTCGATCAACCGGACGATCGATGACGCGACGGGGTGTCAGCAAGTCATCTCGGCTTCGTTCGCAGGCTTGAAGTGCACGATGCCGATGACCGGCCGAGACTTGGACGGAGATGGCCGCTTCGACACATATATCCCGACCGGAGTGACGCGTCGTGGCGTGATTTACCATGCCCCGGGCGAGCGAGTCTGGTTCTATTTTTCGGATCGGCAAGGAAATTCCGGGGCAGCCAATCGATATCTTTGGCGTGCGGTGAGGTTGGACGATCTGATCCCGACGGAGGACGACATCGATCGCGAGTGGTGCGAATATTACGATTCGGGCAAGCACCGCTTCGATTTAATCACCGATTTTCAGTATCTCGTCAGTACGCCGAACTTGTCGGTTCGAGTCATTTTAACGGTTTCGACCTTGACGCGGGAGCCTCAACGCCCCAAAAGCCACGACTACGACGGCCAAGGCCAGTTGGAAGATGGCTACCAACAGGTTTTGGACACGACGACGATGTGGAGCAGGTGGAGGCTGTGAGGCGCCGCCAGCAGGGAAGCGTTCTCCTCTATGTGATGGTGTTGCTGACGATCATCAGCACCCTTGTGGGAGCCGTGCTGCTGCTTAGCGGCTCGGCTTACGAAATGGAGGTTCGCCGTCAGGATGAGGTTCGTGCACAGGCCACCTTTCTCAGCGGCGTCATGTTCATCGAAACGCGCATCAAAAACGGCACCGAGCCGATCGGAAGTTACACGTTTAGTTTGGGTGAGGCCACGTGCAATCTTTTAGTGACCGATTATTCCGCGGTCATGCCGAAGGCGCTGTATCTCGATATGACGGTGACCATCAAAGGCAAGGAGTTTCGCAGAGGCGAGATCATCGGCTCGCGAAGCGTTCCGAAAACGAGCGACTACGCGTTGGTCTCGAACACGGCTTTTACAACCAGTAGAAGAGTGGTCTTGGGGGCATTTGGCGAGAATGGGGATATGGCCGGCAACGCCACTATTGCCTTGACCGGGGCGGGCACGGTGATCAACGGGGTGCTAGAGGCGGTGAGCTCCATTAACAAAGGAACCGGAACCGTGACGGGGAAGATCACGCCATTCACCACGCGAATTACGTTTCCGACGATCACTCCCGCGATTTATCAAGCGGCAGCCACACAGAGCTTCGGGTCCACGACGATTTCGAACCTGACGTTCTCGGGCGTGGAGCCTTTGCTTTGCGTCAATGGAAACCTCGATCTGTCCGGCACGATCTCGGGAGCGGGAACGGTCTTCGTCAACGGCAATCTGACCGTGAGCGGCAACCTGCGTTACGCCACCTCTCAATCGCGCGTCGCCTTCGTGGTGAACGGCGGGGTGGAGTTCGGCCCGAACGTAACCCAGGGTGTGGGTTACTTCTTCACCAATCAGACGTTCCGCACTTCGAGTGGTGTGGAGCTGACGATCTCGCGAGGCGCTGTGGCGGCGCAAGCCTTCGAGATTCGCAACAATTTCAATTTAACCTATGACCCTAGTGTCTGGGAGGACCCGAACGAGGGGAGGCGTTTGCGCCTGCCTGGATATTGGCCATGAGAAGAAAAACAGATAAATACTACGATGCGGACGAACTGGGCTTAAAGATCCGCTGGGCATTGATCGGAGCCCTGCTCGTTTTGTTGAGCGATCGTTTGTCGAGCCCTTCGGTGCTCGCAGCGGTGGGGATGCTCGCGGTTTCGAATGGGCTTTCGTGGGCGATTTGGCGCTCGCGCAAGTTCTACGAAGGAGCGGGCCGGAACCTGATCGTGGGATTGCGGCTTTTCGACGGGATCGTGGTCAGCGCCGCGAGCTTCGCGCCATCGCTGAGCTCGGACAATATCTGGCTTTTAGGTTTGCCACTGATCTTGACCGAGGGACTTTTCACGCGAAGCTGGAAGCGGCTCGTGGGATTTACCGGGGCGATGTCCGCGATTCAGTTCGGCGCGTTTTTGGCGGGAGCGATTCCGGCACGCGAACTCGGCTATTCGGTGGGCCTGTTCGGGTTCGGGATGCTGCTTTCGATCGTGCTGTCGGTGTACCGAGTTCGCGAAGAGATGCTGAGTGCTCGTGACCGGCGCCTGGCGACGGTGCTCGAAAGTGCTTCGGCGCTCGTGTCGAGCCGAGATCTGGGGAGCATGGTGCTCCATACGCTTCGTTCTGCCGTTCAAGACCTCGGCGCTTCGGCGGGTTATGTGATGCTGGTCTCGGAGGAGCAGCCCGATTCGCTTCTGACCGAGGCTGCCTATAGCAAACAGGGCGATTTTCAATTTCCGGGATCGGTGGGGATCGGCGACGGCGTTTCGGGCTACGTCTCGAAAATGGGTCAGCCGCTGGAGATTCAGAACACCGACGATCTGCCGCTCGAATACGATGGGATCGTGGCGCAGGTCGCCTCGGCGGTCAGCGTGCCGCTGGCGACCAAGAGCTACACCGTCGCGGGGCAGAGCGCCTCGGACCAGATCACCGGAGCGATGACGCTTTTGTACGCGAGCCGCTCGCAGCCCATCGATCGCGAGGATCTGGAGCTGTTGCAGAGCCTGGGTTCGCTGATCGCGATCGGCGTGGTGAACGCCCGAATGGAAGAGCGGCAGCGTACCACCTTCCTTCGGACGCTCCAAAGCCTTGCGACCGCGCTTGAAGCTCGCGACGACTATACGCGGGGCCACTCGCAACGCGTGTGCGATCTGTCCCTGATGATCGGCAAGCAGATGGGCATCGGACCGGAGGCGCTCGAAGAGCTGCGCGTCGGCACGATTTTGCACGACATCGGCAAGATCGGCGTTCCGGACGCGATTTTGAACAAGCCGGGACGCCTGACGGACGAGGAGTTCGTCACGATGAAGCAGCACCCCGTGATCGGCTACGAGATCTGCAAGCCGCTTCGCCTTTCCGAGGGGGTGCTGATGATCATCCGTAACCACCACGAAAAGCTCGACGGAAGCGGGTATCCCGACGGTCTCAAGGGGGGCGAGTTACCGCTTTCGCTTCGCATCGTGTGTGTCGCGGACGCGTACGACGCGATGAGCTCTAGGCGCCCTTATCGTGGCGTGATGGACATCCAAAGCGTGCTTTCCGAACTCAGCAAGGGGGCGGGCGTCCAGTTCGACCCGGTCGTCGTGGAGTGCCTCAAGGAGCTGCTGAACAGCGGCGAGCTGAACAAAGTGTACGGGCCGTACTGGAACAAGCCGAAGGAGGCTGCGTAAACCGTGGGGCTGCTTCAAGGATCGAATGCGCCTCCGCGTTCGTTGGGGCTGGATATCGGAAGCCGATTCGCCAAGCTCGCCATCGCGCAGCAGATCGCGGACCGGATCGATATCGAGGCGGTCGATTCGATCGGCATCCCCGACGGCTTGATCGTGGGAGGCGTGGTTCGCGAGCCGAAGGCGTTCGGCCGGCTGCTGGCGGAAAGGCTTCGTCCCTATCTGACGGGGAGCGAGGTGGCGGTGTTTTCGGTGCCAAGCAACCTTGCGATGCTCCGTTGGATCAATTTGCCCGCGCTTCCTTCCGAGGAGCTGCGGCAGGCCGCGAAGTTTAAGGTGCGGCGCCATCTGCCGTTCTCGGTGGACGACGCGTACGTCGAGGCTTCGGCCCCTCTTATTTCCGAGGAGGAACAGACGGGGTCGTCTCTGGTGATGGCGGTGCGTCGGGATGTGATCGATTCAAGGGCCGAGGCCCTGTTGCATGCGGGGTTGATGCCCGCCCGCGCCGAGCTTGAGGCGCAAGCGATTTTGAGGGTGATCGAGCGTAAGCTCAGCGAGCAGAGCGTCTTATGGCGCGATGCGTCGCTGACCATTGTGGACGTCGGTGCGGCGAACACGCACATGTACGTCGTTCAGAACCAGCGGCTTCAATTTATTCGGGGCGTCAAGTTCGGTGGCGATCTGTTTTCGCAGGCCATCGCCGACGCGCTGGAGGTTTCGACGCGAGAGGCGGAGGGGTTGCTGAGCAATCCGAAGACCGAGCTGAACGCCGAGGGACGGCTGGTGCTCGATCTGCACGGCTCGCCCGTGATGGTGAACGTTCACGCCGAGCTCAACAAGCTCACCCGGGAGTTCTTGCGGCTGCTGCGCTACTTCCGCTCCCTGCATCCCGAGCGCAGCTACGCAGGGATTTTGGACCACATGATCGTCTGCGGAGGTCTCGTGGGATTGCGCGGATTCGCCGAATATTTAGAGGTGTATCTGGGTTTGCGCGTCGAGCGGGCGCATCCGATCGCGGGCATGGTCGCCAAGCTGAATCGCGAAACGTTTCTCAGCATCTCGGCGCGACAGGAAGCCTATACGACCGTGATGGGCTTGGCGCTGTCGGGGCTTAGCCGTCACGGCCAAATCGAAGGAGATTCGACTTATGACAACGAGTTCGCCTGGAAAAGGGTTGCAGCCTAAGATCCGCTCGATCAACGTCGAGGCGAATCTTCTGGCTCAATGGCTGGAGACCCGCCAAGAACGGAGCCGAAGCATCCGCCATTGGTCGATCGCCGGGTTTGGGCTTTTGGCATTGATCATGGTGATCTTTCCTCCTCTGATCGTGCAGGAGCGAGGCGCGGTGGCGGCGCTCTCGCAAGCTCAGTCGGTTTTGCAAGGGGTGGAAAAAGGGCTCGCCGAGTACCGGCAGGAGCACGAGGCGATCCAGCCTGCGCTCAAGGCTCAGCAGCGGCTGGTCGAGACCCGTGCCAACACTTTGAACTACCTTGCGCAGATCACGCAAATCTTGAACTCTGCGCCCGCAGGGGTGGAGTTCGGCACCGTCAAGGCCGCGCTTTTGTCGGGCGAGCTGAGTCTCCAGGTCCAGGCGGAGGCCAAAGACTCCGGTCTCGCCGCGCAGTTCGTTGAGCAAGCCTCGCAGGGCGAAGGGATGCTTTCGGCCTTGCAAACCTCCTCGCAAGCCAGCCAGACGCTTGGCGCGCGGGGCGTCGCGTTCGAATTCGTGAAGAAGGTGCGGCTATGAGCCTGTCGCGCTACGCCAGCGAACGCGCCGAACGGGCGACGCGCTACTTTGCGATCGCGTTGGTGGCGATCATCGTTTTCGGCGTCTGCTGGCTGGGAATCCGCACGTTCTTGATGCGTACGGCAGCCTCCGAAATCTCTCGGAACGCCCAGGCGCAGCAGGCCATGTTGGTCCAGGCGAGAAGCGATCTGCTCCGTTCGGAAAGTATGCGCGCGCCGTCGGAGCCGCTGGGGATGCGTGCCCCGGGACTGTTTCAGCGCTATCTCGAAGAGCGTGCCGCGGCGCAAGAGACGCGCGTTTCGGAATTTCGGGTTTCGCCTGAGCTTTTGCCTTATCTCAGCGCTTTCTCGGGCGAGATGGAGCAGGGAAGCGATTGGGGGCAGATCGGGGTGAGCTTCGGAGTGCAAGGAAGGTTTGAAAAGGTGTATGAGACGCTTCGATCGTTGCTCGATTCGCCGGTGCCGATCGAACTGGATTCCGTCGAGCTGCATTCGCAGCCGCAAGGCGGGGTCAACGCGGTCGTGACGTTGCGGGTGTTGTCTCGGCAACCGGGGGCGAGCTCTTGAAGATCGGCGATCCGAAAAAAGTCATCGTCTTGGGTGTGGTCGCGGTTTGCGCGGTGGGCTACCTCATGATCGCGATGCTCGGTTCGCGGGCTAAAGCGCCGAAGGCTGCGGCGAATCCCGCGCTTCCCACCGTGGGGGCGCTCCCCGAAGCGCCCGTGAGCACGGCGAACGAAGCCTCTCTTCATTTGGTGAGAAACAGTTTCGGCACGACCGATTCGGTCGCCGCTCCGCCGATCCAGTTCGAAACGCCCGATCCGACCCCGGAAACGATGCCCGAGCTTCGCCTGCCGACGCGGGAGATCGAGGGCGGGTTGGTGCCGGTGCGAGTCGAGCTGCCTCCACCCGTGTCTGAAGATCCGCCTCCGCCGGACCGACATTTGAAGCAAAGGCTGCGAGTGAGGTTGACGGGCATCGTGGATGCCGGAGAGCCAGTGGCCTACGTGCAGATCGGTGAGGGTGAGCCTCAGGCCGTTCGACTCGGCCAGACGTTGGTGGACGGTGTCCGCGTCGAGCGCCTGTCGGCCATGGAGATCGTTTTGAAGAGCAAATCGGAGCAGCATCGCTTGGCTGTGGGGGAGGAGATAGAACTGACATGGTAGGGCTTTTAGTCTCTGCGCTGACGATCGCCGGCGGGATCGCCGGTGCGCCGACGCTCGCGTTGCAAACGGCGCCGCCCATCGAACAAAAACTCTGTTCGTTGAATGTGGTGGATTGGGAGCTTTCGAGCATCCTGCGCGCGCTCAGCGAGCAATCGGGCGCGAACCTTGTGTTGCTTTCGGGCGAGTCGAAGAAACTGACGGTCCGGCTGCAGAGCGTGCCTTTGCGCGAGATGCTGGAGCATCTCTGCGCGATGTCGGGCCTTTCGATGCTTCGCATCGGCGGAACCTATGCGATCGCGACGGCCGAGCAACTCAAAGCCGGTTATCCCGAGGCATGGCGTCAAGCGTATCCCGAGATCGCCCGTCCGGCCGAGCCGGTGGTGACCGAGACGTTCACCTCAAGTTACGTCTTGGCGAATCAGATCGCCGAAGCGTTGCGCGCGCTGTTCGGCCCCGAGGGGCTCATCGTGGTGCCGGGACCGATTCAGATCAGCCCGGAGCTCGCGAACCGCAGCACGGAAAGTTCGACCGGGACCGCCTCGGACATCCTGACCAACCAGCGCGAGACCGCGCAGTCGTCGGGGCGCACGCTGATGATGCGCGGGCCCAAAGCCTTGGTGGCCGAGGCGCTGGAAGCCGCGCGGCGGATGGACAATCGTCGCGAGCAGGTTTCGATCCAGGTGACGGTTCACGACGTCAACGAGGCCGCCGAGCGAGAGATGGGGCTCAGTTGGAGCTTCAGCGGGATTTCGGTCTCCGAAACGCCGAGCGGGTTTAATTTCGGTCGGTTCACCCGGTCGGGCTTCGGAGCCGCGAACGTGATCAAGGCGCTCGAGACTCTCGACGGAGTCAAGCTGCTCGCCTCGCCCAATATCGCGGTGTTGGACGGCGAGAAGGCGTTCATCCTCATCGGCCAAAAGCTCAATTTTCCGATCTTGATCGGCTACAGCCAGGCGAATACACCGATTTTCGATCGTCAAGAGGAGCGGGTAGGCATCTATCTGCAAGTGGCGGCCAGCATCAGCAGCGACGGGCAGATCACGCTCAGCCTGTATCCGCAGGTGTCGACCGTGACGGGCTTTCTGGAGGTGAACGGAGCCAGTTATCCGCAGATCACCACGCGCGAGGCGCAAACGACCGTCCGAGTGAAAAGCGGCGAGACCGTCGCCCTCGGGGGCCTGATTCGCGACGAGGAGCTGCGCACCCTGGAGAAGGTGCCGCTTCTGGGCGATATTCCGATATTGGGTGAGCTGTTCCGGCGTCGTCGCGTGATGAAAGAGAAGTCCCAGGTGCTGATTACGCTGACCCCCACGATTTTGCCAGCCGCAGGGACCTCTTCGAACCCTCCGGAGCTTCCGACGAACCATGAATCTCGATAAACCGATCGGCGAGATCTTCGTCGAAGAAGGGCTGCTCACTCGTGAGGAGCTCGGCGAAATCCTATCCACGCGGCAGGATACGACCGAACGTTTGGGGGATCTCCTCGTTCGTCTCGGCCGGCTGACCGAGAAACAAAAGCTCAAATGCGAAGGGCTTCAGATGGGCGTGCCGTTCATCGACCTCGCCCGAATCGAGCTGGATACCGAGGCTTGCCGCATCGTGCCGCACGCGGTGGCGATGCGCCTGCTCGCGATTCCGATCGAAAAGACGGACATCGCGACCACGGTCGCAATGATGAACCCTCTGGACCTTGCGGCGATCGACGAGATCTCGCAGGTGACGGGGCTCGACGTCGATCCGGTGTTGGCGACCGAGGAGGACGTGCGCGACGCGATCTTCCGCTCCTTCGGTGCGTACGACGACCTCGGCGAGATTGTGGGTGAGGCCGTTCGCGGTGTCGACACGGTGGACATGCAGGTCTCGATCCGAGAGGAAGAGGAAGTCCCGGTCAACGTCATCGAGCTCAAAGAGGTCATCGAGGGCGCGCCGGTCATCAAACTCGCGAACGCGCTGATGTCTCGCGCGATTTCGATGCGCGCGAGCGACATTCATATCGAGCCGCACAAGCGGAAGGTGCGCATCCGGTTCCGCATCGACGGTCTGCTTCAGGAGGTCATGGCGGTGCCCAAGGACCTTCAACACCCGCTCGTCTCGCGCATCAAGATCATCGCGAGCCTCGATATCGCCGAGCGACGCATGCCGCAGGACGGGCGCTTCACGTTGATCTCGCCTCAGGGCGAGTACGATTTCCGCGTCTCCACCTATCCTTCCGCCAATGGGGAGACCATCGTTATTCGAATTCTGGACAAGCAAGCGAGCAGCATCGACTTGTCGCGGCTCGGCATGTCCGAAACCGCGATCGGGGCGCTGATTCCTCGCCTCAACGAGCCCCAGGGGCTGATCCTCGTCACCGGGCCGACGGGCTCCGGAAAGACCACGAGCCTTTACGCCTCGATCCATTACCTCAACGCGATCTATCGCAACATCATCACGATCGAGGATCCGGTGGAGTACCAGCTCGAAGGGATCACCCAAGGCAATGTGAACCCCAAAGCCGGAGTGACTTTCGCCAACGGCCTTCGCGCGATCTTGCGTCAAGACCCGGACGTCATTCTGGTCGGCGAAATCCGAGATGGCGAGACCGCTCAGATCAGCGTCGAGGCGGCGTTGACCGGGCACTTGGTTTTGACGACGCTGCACGCCAACGACAGCGCCGGCGCGCTGACGCGCCTCGTCGATATGGGGATCGAGCCGTTTCTGTTAGGTGGAAGCGTGACCTGCAGCCTGGCCCAGCGCCTCGTGCGCGTGATCTGCCCGAAATGCCAAGAGGTGTATCGGCCCGATCCGCAGACGATCGAGCGGCTGCGCCTGCCGGAAGACCACGTCTACCGCCGCGGCCAAGGCTGCGAGCACTGCGCCAAAACCGGTTTTCGAGGGCGAACGGGCATCTACGAAATTTTGACGATGACCTCCTCGGTCCGGCGTCTCGTGCTCGCGGGGGCACACTCCAGCGAGATCAAACAGCAGGCGATCGCCGAGGGGATGCGCGATCTGCGCGAGGACGCCCGCGAGAAGATTTTGAGCGGTGTGACGACGGTCGAAGAGGTTCTTCGGGTGACGGTGGACAGCCTATAAGGCCCCAAGGAGAGCGTGGCGGTGCAAGCGTACAAATATAAAGGTTGCGATCCGTTCGGGAAGAAAGTCGAAGGCGAAATCCAGGCCTCGACGATGGACGAGGCCGAACGCAGGATCGCGGCGCAAGACATCACCGTCATCGCGATTTTGCCCGCCTCCGCCCGCCGCACCCGGGCGGTTCAGCGCGAAGAGGAGGCGAGCGAAAAGGCCATTGCCCCCCGGCGCACCGTCTCGGACGCGGACGCCGCGGTCGTGCTGAAGAACCTTTCGGTGATGGCCGAGACGGGCGTACCGTTCGTCGAAGCGCTCGACGCGGTGATTACGAGCGCTCGAACCCCCGTCATCGAGCGATGTCTGCAGAGCGTCAAGGCCGAGGTGATCGGCGGCAAGGCGCTTTCGATGGCCCTGCGTTCGGTGCCCCAGATGTTTCCGCCTCTTGTGGCGGATATGGTGAAGGTCGCCGAAGAGGGCGGCCGGCTGGATCACGCGCTGCGGACGGGAGGCTTGTACCTGGAACGGGCGGCCGACCTTCGCAAGCGGGTGTTCAACAGCATGATGTACCCGATGGTCATGGCGGCCGTTTCGGCCCTGACGGTCATCATCATGGTGGTTTTCGTGATGCCTCGTTTTGCGGAGATCTTCGTCAAGATGCAGGCCGAGATCCCTTGGACCACCCGGGCGCTCATGAGTCTCGGCGATCTGATTCGCAACAACCCGTGGTACACCCTGGCCGGGCTGGTGGCGTTCGGATTCTTGGCTCGGGCGCTGCTGCGCACCGATACGGCCCGCCGATGGGTGCCCGAGATCCTGCTGCGGGTTCCGTTGTTGGGCGAACTGCTCAGAAAGCTCGCGCTCTCGCGCGCGTTTCAATCGATCGCGACACTGATCCAAAGCAACGTCAGCTTGATGTCGGCGCTGGAACATGGCGCGAAGGTGGCCGGCAACGCTTCGATCGCGAAGTCGTTGATGGACTCTCGAGAGATGGTGGAGCACGGCACGTCGTTTTCGGAGGCGCTGGAGGAAACGAACGCTTTTCCCAAAATGCTCGTGCAAGTGGTGCGAGTGGGGGAGCGGAGCGGACGGCTGGGTCCGCTTCTCGAAACGACCGCCGCATCGCTGGAAGAGGATATGGACGCGCGCCTCAAAGCGCTGGTTTCGATCGTCGAGCCTCTAATGATCGTGGTGATGGGATTGATTGTGGGCACAATCACCGTTTCGATTATCGGTCCGATCTACTCCGTCGTCCAAAATGTGAAGTAATTCAAAAGAGTTGCCGATACTACTTTTAGAGACGACATAGAGAGGTCTTTTGAAAGAGATGCGTCAACTGTTGAACACCGGAACGCGACGAGGAGCCTTCACTTTGGTGGAGCTGCTTATCGTCATCATCATCATCGCGGTTTTGGCCGCCATTGCTATTCCGAAATTCGCGGACTCGAGTCAGCGAAGCAAGGAATCCGCTCTGAAGGCGAACCTGCGGCTCTACCGCAACGCCATCGAGCTCTTCCACCACGATACGGGCGCCTATCCGGCGACGCTTGCCGATCTGGCTGCGACTACCGCTCCGACGACGGGGCGAGACAAGGCAGGTTCGAACAAAGCGATCACCGCGACCGATTGGAAAGGTCCGTACGTCCAGGCTATCGAAAACGATCCGGTCGGCGGCTCGGCCTTCACTTACAGCGTCACTTCACCGAACGTAGGGAAAGTGAACTCTTCGGCGAGCGGCAACGGAAGCGACGGCACTGCCTATTCGACTTGGTAAAAGCCTCTTCAGTCTCTCTCTGCGACAGCCCCTTTTCGGCCAAGGCCGAAGAGGGGTTTTCTTTTCATGGTTCCTCGAATCAGCGCCTTTCCCGCCCCGCGCCCCGAATCGCCTGCAAGGCCTCCTCGGTTTGAGTCTCTAGCTTTCGGACCATCGCGAGCGCCGAGGCCGGAGGCAGCCGTACTTCCACGGCGGCTTCGACGAGCGAAAGGGTTTTCACCAGCTCCGCGGGGAGTTCGCGGTTGCGCGTGGAGATCGGCGCGTCGCGCGGGATCTTGAGGGCTTGGCGGATTCGAAGATCCGCCGAAGACAGCGCGCTTTGTAGCACGACCGGGGTGGCTTTGGCCCGCGCGTAGGTGTCTGCCACGGCGTCCACCAACTCGCGACTCCCCCGTTCGCGAACGCCCGGATCTTCCGCAAGACCGAACCGTTTGCCCAGGCTATAGACGATCACCACGAATAAAAACAGCGCTTGCCCGACCATCGGACGAGCCCAGGGGCCGAGCATGTCGAGCAAAGAAACCGGCTGGGCGTTGGCCGCGGCGCTCTCCCAAAAAACGACCTTTTGGCCGGGCGAGGCTAATTGACGGACCAGATCGAGATAGAACGCCGCGTTGTCGTGCTGCGCGATGTAGCGGTTCGTCACCCCGTACGCATCGTAGACCGAGACGTGGAACCCGGGTTGTGGATCGAATGAGACGTCGGCGAGCGCCGAATTTTGCCAAAGGTAGAGCGGTTGAACGCGGCCGGAAGGGTCCTCCGAATCGCCTTCGATCAGCTCGCTATCGAAGTTTACTGTGAGCTTTCGGCCGCCGCTGGCTTCGACCACTTCTTGGGCCGTCGCGTCTTGCAGAGACGGCAATTCGATTCCCGTGTAAAGGGTGAGCGATTTCCCGCCCTCCTCTTGATGTGTCGTGAGACGATCCCAGGTGGCCTCCCACTGGGTGCTCTGCTTGGGGTTCCACGACAAGACATCTTCGTCGTCGTACCAGTTTGTGGCGGCGATCACGAGCGCATCCGGCGCGGGCTGGGGAGGGGTCGTCCGGTCGATTCGGACGTCGTACCCTTGACGGCGCAGCAACTCCGCAAACGCGGCAACCCCCGAGGGTTTGACCGAATACGCTGAGGGAACCAGGCCGCTCTCGCGGCGGCTGATCGTCAGCACGAAGACGGCGACGAGTAGCAGCCCGCAGAGCGACAGGGAA
The DNA here is from genome assembly GCA_037189405.1 of bacterium. GTDB lineage: Bacteria > Armatimonadota > Fimbriimonadia > Fimbriimonadales > Fimbriimonadaceae > JBBCJD01. The sequence continues at coordinate 81,551 of JBBCJD010000001.1, read as the reverse complement.
GAGGTGGTCAACAAAGAGCGTCGCCGTCTCACGCGGGGACCTCCTTGCGACGAGCTTCCAACTGGCCTTTAAATTCCAGATACCATGCTCGGAACCGTTCGACGTCGCGCTGCCCTTCGTCGCGGTAGCCGTACCAGATGCGGTCGAACGCCTGGGTCGCGGGCTTGAAATCCAGGTCCGAAGGACGGGTGGGGCTGGTTTGGATGCGCGCGAGGTGCTCCCAGTTCGTTTGGGAGCGGTCGAATCGGGCCACCCGGTGCTCGTCGAACTTCAGCAGGCAAGCGAGGTACAGGCAACGGACCGCGCGGCGGTAATCCCCTTCGGCGGCGAGCTGTTCGGAGAGGGCGAGCCATTCGTCTAGGCTGCGTTCGGGTTCGTCCTCTTCAAGCAGGGCCGAGGCGCGGCGCTTGAGTCCCCGCTTGATCCGCACCGTTCGGACGAGATGGTAGATCACGAACACGAGCACCACACCCAAGATGCCATAGAGGATCGACGCGATCAGCGAAGGGCTGACGCCGGCTCTCGGCATGTTGATCTGCGGTAAATTCGGCACCTCCCGATCGAAAAGCTTTTTCATCATCTCCCAGAAGTTTCGGGAGGAGTTTTGAAGCCAGCTCGCCGAGGCGTCCCGGGTCGTATCGAAATAAACGCCGCTCGATTTGATCTCCGTAATCTGGCGCTTGACCTCGGCGGGGTCCGCTAGGGGCGCCTCGCGCACGAACTCCTGCCCCCGGCCCCAGACCGCGGCCAGCATTAGGCTAAAGCAGAAAACGGCTTTGACGATCCGCACGCCACACGTCCCTTGAAAGATGTTCGACATCCAGTCCTTCCAGACGGATGCGCCGCTCGAAATAGATGAGGGTAGTCGTCGCGGCCCAAACCGGGAGACACACCCAAATGACGATAAACCAGGGCAGCAGGGCCAGACTTTCGGTGAGGACAGCCTCGACGATTGGCACGAGGTTCAATGCCCGGGCCGCGTCGTGGAGTGGGAGCAAGGAAAGAAGGCCCTGAAAACCGAATCCAAGCAGGAGCACCAAAAAGATGAGCAGGATCATCAGTGCGCTCAAGTTCGAGGTGCCGGAGCCGTGAAACGGGATTGCGCGCACGAGCTCTTTGCTGCGCTTCAAGGCCGCTTTGCCATGCAAGCCTTCGATCACCGCGACCGGGACGAGCAGGCCGTGTCGCCCCTGGCAGTACAAAAACCACCCGATTCCGACCGCGATGCCCATGATCCCGAGGGGGTAGAAAATCGCCGAAGCGGTCTCGGAGTTCATCCAGCGGTCCCCCGCCCAGCTCAGGATGAGCAGCCCGAAACCGATCGCCACACCCACTAGCGAGAGACCCAGTTGCCGAAGACCCAGCAAGATGGTTCGGAAAAGGGTTCTTCGAACGGCGCGTTGCGCGCCGGATTCGTCCATCAACTGGCTCAGCATATAGTCGGCGACGTATCGGGTCACGAGGATCGTCGCCCACGCCGAGCCGATCAAGAACAGGGGGCCGGCGATAAAGAAGCTGAAAATCGAGGTGAGCAGCATCTCGATGAGCTGTGCCTCTTCGCTATCGGGTTGGCGGGTGAAATAATAGGACGGAAGCGCGTAGTAAAAAACGAACGCGCCGGCGATCAAACAGAAAAGGGCCGGGAGCGCGATCCGTTTGAGGATCGTCCAGCCCAAAGTTTGATACACGCCGAGCGAGACGTCGAAAAGCTCGCCTTGCGTCATCGGGCGCAGCCGAGACAGACGATCGAACTTGACGTTGCGGAGATGGGTATAGCGAGTGATCGGATCCTGCGTCACGCTAAGCCCATTCTATCCAATCGAGCCCGCGTCGTCCCGCCGCCGAAGAAAAAAGAGATAATCTGAAACTATGTGGAACGCCCTCGCTCTCTCCACCGTGCTGCTGGCGCAGCCTGCTCCCACGATCCAGGACATCTGCCAACCTGCGTTGAAGGACGTCAGCTTGACCGTGAAAGTCGTCAAGGGCGATCAAAAGGAGTTGGGAAAGATCAGCAAAGATTTCGGGCAGACCTACCGCTTCAAAAGCACTCTCATTCGCATTAAAGATCCGTTCAAGGTGCGGGCCGAGACCCGAGTCGACGATACCGATATTCTCTATATCCTCAACGGCGATACCAAGGTCTATCGCATCCCCCGCGCGAAGATCTCGCGGCGCGAAAGTCTCAAAGGAGAACCCGGGAAGCGCCAGAGCTTTTTCGATTTCGGTGTTTTGACCCCCTCGCTTTTCGGAAAAGACTTCTTTACCGGCAAGTTCGTCCGTATCGACCGGGCAAGCGGCGACTATGTGTTCGATTTGACTTACGACCCCGCGGTGGATACGAGCCGCAACCGGGTCTGGATCGATCCGGAGAAGCGCTATATCACGCGGCGGGAGTGGTACACCCAAGACGGGCATCAACGCGCGACGTTCCAATATGGAGAACCGAAGAAGTTCGGTAACGTTTGGGTGCCGACCCAGACCCTCGTGAAGAATGTGGACGGCAAGGTCGCGGCCGAGAGCCGCTACGAGAATATCCAGGTCAACGCGGGGCTGGCGGATTCGCTCTTCAATGTCGATTAGCCGCCTCGCACGGGGAAGGGGCTCGTGGGCGCGATGACGGTCGAAAGCCGCTATGAAGCGGTGATGGAGCAGGTCGCGAGGGCGTGCCGGGAGGCCGGCCGCGCCTCGTCGGAGGTTCGGGTCGTCGTCGTCAGCAAGACGGTTCCCATCAAGGCGATCCGGCGGGTTTACGCGCTCGGGCACCGCGATTTCGGTGAGAGCCGGTGGCAGGAGGCGGAGCCTAAAATCGAGGCGTTGCCGAGCGATATTCGCTGGCACTACATCGGGCACCTTCAATCCAATAAGGCGCGAAAAGTGGCGGAGCGTTTCGAGGCGATCCATACGCTATGCTCCGAATCGCAGCTTCGCGAGATCGAGAAAGCGGGGCGCGTGGTAGGGGGGCTAGTCGAAGTCGATTTCGCGAAAGAGGCGCAAAAGTCGGGACTCTACGAAGAAAGCCTTGACGAATTCGTCGAAAAACTCTTACAATATAAGCACATTCGTTTTCAGGGTCTGATGACTCTTGGGCCGAACGTCGACGATCCTTCGGTGACACGAACGATCTTTCGCAAAGCGAAAGAATGGAACGATCGCCTAGGGGGACGTTGGCTCAGTATGGGAATGAGTGGCGATTTTGAGATGGCGATCCAGGAAGGAGCGACGCATCTTAGAATCGGCAGCGCGATCTTCGGCGATCGCGGCTAAAACGGAGGAAAATGATCATGGATGAGATGGTTCTTCAAGAGAAGCCTGGCTTCTTTTCGCGCTTCGCTAACGTTTTTTCGCGCCCCGTCGTGGAAGAGGACGACTTCGAATACGAGAAGGCCGCCAATCCCAAGCTCGAACTCCGCGCCGCAGCCCGCTACACCGTGACGGTGCGACGACAAATTACGAATTTCGACGACGCGATCGCGGCCGCGCATGGCCTGAAGCGTGGCGAGCAGCAGGTTTTGAACCTGACCGGGACCGAATCCTCGCTTCGCCAGAAGATCGTCGACTTTATGTGCGGCGTCAACTTCTCGCAAGAGGGCACTTGGGAGGAGATCGGGGAAAACATCTACCTGATCGTTCCGATGGGGGCGTTCGTCGAGGTGGAGCCCGCGACGCCTCGCTCCAACGCGCACCGCAACTAAGTCCACGCGTTTTCGATGTTTCGACCGGGCCTGAGGAGGGAATGCCTTCCTCGGGCCCTGTTCTCTTTTTTAGGCTGGGGCGGTTCGGGAAGCAGAGTGTGCCGCTTCGCATTCGCGCGCCGGCGTCCGGTAGCCCTGTTCAGAAAGTTAGGGCTGGGTGGGTTGGACGCTTTGCCCGGTTTGCGCGCTGAGAAGCGCGGCCTGGGCGATGCTGAGCGCCATCACGCCGTCGTAGGCGGTGACGGGCGGGGGCGTGTGGTCTCGCACCGCGTTCAGGAAGCCCCGGAGCTGGCGATAGTAGGGGTCGTCCAGCGGATGCAACGGCGCTTCGGAGATCGGTTTCGGCCCGGCGATCGTGCGCACGGTGGGCGTCTTGCGGCTGTCGAATTCGATCAAGCCTTCGCTGCCGGCGACTTCGTAGGCGGTGCGAAATCCGCCTGGATCCATCCAGGTTGCTTCAACGTGGGCGATAGCTCCCGATTTGAATTGGAGGGTCGTCAGGCCGTAATCCGGGCCTTGCATCGAACGCGCGCCGATCGAGCGAGCGCTGACCGAGCGCACCTCGCCCAAAGTCCAGCGCAGCCAATCGAAATCGTGAATGGCGAGGTCGATCAACACGCCCCCGGAACGGGTGTGGTCCATGAACCAGCTGTCCGAGCCGGTCGGAGCGAGCCCTCCGCGGCGGGTTCGCGCGACTCCGGGGCGACCGATCTTGCCTTCGCGGACGAGCCGGTTGCCTTCGGCGAATTCGGGGAAGAAGCGGACGACTTGCCCGGGCATCAGCGGGAGGCCCGCGCGTTCGGCGGCGCGCATGAGCCGCACGCCGTCTTCCAGCGTCCCGGCGATCGGTTTTTCGAGAAACACGGGTCGTCCGGCGGCCAATGCCTGCTCGGTCAGTTCGACATGCAGGTCGGTGGGGACGCAGATATCGATCAGGTCGCACTCGGAAAGGAGTTGAGCGAGCGAGAGGCTGGGGCGTGCGTCCCAGCGTCGACGAAACGCCTCGGAGCGGTCGGGGACGGGGTCGAAGAACAGGATCTCGACGTCCGGCATCTTCCGATATTGGCGTGCGTGCACGTTGCCCATGCCTCCGGCGCCGAGGATACCGACTTTGGTCACGAGAGAATGCTCCGAAGGGGGATGTGCACCATACCGAATTCCATTATGCATCGTCGAGGATCGCGGATGCCGCGAAGCGAATCTACGCTTCGGCTCGTCCCTTAGGGTGATGCATCTTGCGAGTTTCGTTGCCGCCGCGCTGTTACAGCCCTCCTGGGCCAGTTTTTCTCAACCTTTCCAGATCGCCGATCCGATTCGTTTGGCGCTGACGCCTCGCCTCGACGGGATTTTGGACTCCGAGGAGTGGGATCCGCTGCACGAGACCGATGCATTGCAGTCTTACTTTCAGTGGGAACCCGGGGCGCTCCATTTTGCGGGGGCCTACCCTCCAGGCCAGGAGGTGCTGATCAGCCTCGATCTGAACGGCGACGGCTGGCTGTCCGGCAATGACAACCTTGAGGTCCGGGTTCGGTATTCGGATTCCGAAGGCACGGGCAAGTTAGACGTGCGTCGCTTGGACGCCCGAGGCGGAAGCGGCCCGGTGTGGGAAGCGCTGCCCGGGTTTGCCAAGGCGAGCAGCATCAAAGCGTTCGACGGCGGATTCGAGATGACGCTACTCGATCCGGGCTACTTGCTTTTGCCCGTCGAACCGGGACGCAAGATTGGACTTCGCGTCGATGCGTTTCCGGCGGGCTCGCAGCCTCCTGCGTATCTGCCGCGGCTGATGGAAACCGTCGAGTTGCGTTCCGAGCGCGCCGCGGGGCTGCCGTCGGGGCTGCAGTGGGGGGTCGAGCGGAACCTCTCGCGGCGCCAAGCTATCGCCGGGCGCAATCTGGACCTGCGATTGACCTTCCGCCGGGAAGGAGAGATCGGGCTGAGCGGCATCGAGGTGCGATCCGAAGGGTTTCTAGAGCGTGCGACACAGAACGCCAAAGTCTCGTTCCCGCCCTTCGACGGGAAAGGGCGCGCGATCTACGACTATAAGACTCCGATTCCCGAGGGGGCTCGAACGGGGTACCGCCTGCTTCGCGCGAGCGTCGAGGCCGAAGACGGAGGCGCCGGAATCATTCAGGCCTCGTACCGCGTCGCCCCTTTGCTCGAGTTCGACCTGGTGCCGATCCGGTTGAAGGCGTCGCCCCAGGAACGCGTGGAGCGGCTCAGCTACTACTTGCAATCGAATACGCAGCACCGCCTCGACGGCACGGTAAAGCTGTACGGGGCGGGGAACGCGCAGGTGCAAAGCGGTTCGAACAAAGGGTTCGTGATCTATAACGCTTTCGGCCGTCAGCGCCGCGTTTTCGAACTGAAGATTCCGGCAGGCTTCCAAGGTTCGATGCCGATTCGCTTCCAGGGGATTCTGGGGGGGCTTGTGATCGAACAGGACGGGTGGTTGACCGTCGAATAAAGACCATGATCGATCTCCACGGGCTGTTCGTACCGCTTGCGACGCCGTTTACCGACGACGGCGCGGCGCTTGGAGAGGTGCGGCTGGCCCGTTTGGTTCGCCACCTTGTGGGACGCGGGGTGGAAGGCCTGGTGATCGCCACCGAGACGGGGGAGGTCGCAACGCTTTCGGTCGCGGAGCGGAAGGCGGCTCTTGAGATCACGCTTCGGGAGTCGCAGGGCGCTGTGCCGTTGATTGTAAACGTCACGGCGAACGGCACGGCCGCCGCCGCGGATCTGGCGCAACACGCCCAGCGGCACGGAGCGCGAGGGGTCGTCGTCGCACCCCCACCCTGGCTTTTCCTTACGCCCGCCGAATTGGAAGGGCATTTCCGAACGATCGGCTCGCTCGCGGGGCTGCCGATGGTGATCCTCGATGCGGAGGGGCGGCTGGGCCGAGAAGCTCGAGAGCGGCTCGCGCATCGAGGGCGGATCGCGTTCGGGGTGGGTGGAGCCGAACCGCTCCGCGCCGAGGCGTTCGAGGCCGAATCGCTTCGGGTATCTCCCGCTGCGATCGCACCGAGCGAGCGCGTGGCCGAATGGATGGATCAGGTGCGAGAGCACGGCTCGGCGAAATGTGTCAAAGCGTTTTATGAGGCGCAAGGGATCGAGGTCGGCCGGCCACGCTCTCCACTTGTCGCCCTCGAAGGCGAATCCTTTCGCCGTATCGAAGCGCTGTTGGATGCGTCTTGAGTAAGCCCCAGAAGGGGTTAGAAATCGTTGACGCCAGTCGTAAAATGGGATTGCCTGAGAGAGGGGAGGAAATAAGGCTGCGCTTGAGAAAGCGTTTTCATCAATGGAAGGGAAAGCGCGAGCGTCCTCCCACGGTAAGGGCGATGTTCTCGGCGGTGCACTGCGTGGCCTTCCCCTTTCGATACAAACGGTTGTAGTGCTCGGCCAAGCGCTCGCGAAGCTCCCAGGCACCCTTCGGCGACTCGAACGCGTGTGAGGAAAGACCCCAAAAGGCGAAGTGCGGTTTGATCTAGGGGATTTTTACGTGGTTGGGGGGGGGGGGCAACAAACTCGAGTGGCGAGACAACTTGAATGGGAGTCCAGCCGCCGAAATTAAGCGTCGTTGGAGTTGTGGCTTGGGGAGGCCTTAAAAAGGATTGGGGATCGGTTCAACCGATCCCCAATCGCAAACGTGTCCCCGAAGGGAATCGCTTAGAGTCGAGCGCCGACGTAAACGCCGAAGCCGTTCAGCGCACTCTCCGAGTTGCCGAAATACTTGGCCTCGAAGAACACGGGGGTGCGGCCCTGTTGGAAGTTGTATCCCACACCGAGCGCGTACGTGAAGTTGGTCTCGTCGCTGCCACCGTCCACGTCCAAGAACGCGACGCCCGCGCCGAGGAAGTAGTACATCTGGTTCTGCGAAGCCACGAGGTTCAGCATCACGGGAATGTTGCTGAATTCGCTGTTGCCGTACCAATCCGCCGAAACCGTCAGCGCGGTGCGCGTGTTGCGATCGGACATATCGAAGTTCAGATCTTTGATCTTATAGTCCAGACCGACCGAGAACAGCAGATCGTCGTCGATGTCGTTCTTGGTGGGGAAGAACCCGCCGAGACGCACCGAGAGACCCATGGATCGACTCTCTTGAGCGTTCGCGGGAACCGCAAAGCCCAGAATCGACGCCGCACCAACCATCGCGAGAAGAACGTTTCTTTTCATCCTTGATCCTCCGGATGCCCGCGATAGGGCGAGCATCAATCGGTAAAGCATACACGCTTCGCGCGCCCGGACGCAAATCTCCCGGCTCTCAGGCGCGCGCTTCCGCCTTTTCGGCGTGCGCCAAGGCGACTTCACGAAGGATTTCGTAAGCGAGTCGAGCCGTATCGATCAGGTCTTGGCGTGAGATGTGCTCGGTGTGGGTGTGGATTTCTTTCATGCCTGTTGCGACGACGAGGCAGGGCACGCCCCGCGCGTTGAATACGTTCGCGTCGCTGCCGCCCAGTGTGGTGCGAAGTACGGGCTCAAACCCCAATTTGCGGCTCGCGGCTTCGGCACACCGGACGACGGTGGTTTCGGGGGCGATCCGGTACGCGTGGTAATGGCGCTTGTGCTCGATTTCGACGTGAGCGCCCCAGCGTTGGGCGGCCTCTTCGAACCGGCTCACCATATGGCCGACCTGCTCGTCGAGCGCTCCGACGTCGGTGCCGCGCGCCTCGGCTTGGATCGTGACCTCGGGGCAGACGACGTTCGTGCCGCTGCCGCCCGAGATGATGCCCAGGTTCGCCACGAGCTCCGGCCCGATCCGGCCGAGGCGCATGCCGTGGATCGCGTCGGCGGCGACCTGAATCGCGTTGATGCCGTGTTCGGGATCCTTGCCGGCGTGAGCGGGCTTGCCGATTACGCGGATGCGGAGCTTGTCGTGCGTCGCGGTACGCGTCACGAAGCTTCCGACGGGAGGCCCGGTGTCGAGTACGTAGCCGAAGTCGAGCCCCAAATCCTGGATCTCGAGCGCGGCGGCGCCCTTTAGGCCGATCTCTTCGGCGCAGGTGAGCAGCAGCGCCACGTCGCCATGGGGTTCGCCGGATTCCCGAAGCGCCAAAACCGCTTCGATCGCCGGGGCCATTCCGCCTTTGTCGTCCGCGCCGAGAATCGTGTCGGAGGCGCTGTAGAACACCCCGTCCCGCTCTTCGATGACGAGCCCGTCAGTCGGTTCGACGGTGTCGAAGTGGGCCGAAAGGAACACCTTGGGCGCGTTGGGGAGAGTTCCGCGAAGCCAGACGATCAAGTTGTTTGCGTTGCCGCCGATCTTCTCGCCTGCGCGATCCTCGTGGACTTCGAGGCCGAGGTTTTCCAGATGGGCCTTCGTCCAGGCCACGACTTCTTTTTCTTGAAGAGCGGGGGCATTGATCGAGCAAAGGTCCAAAAAGAGGCGGACCAAACGTTCTTCGCGGATCATGGGAATAGTGTATCACGACGCGCCTTTTGAGGGGAAACCGGCCCGGAGACGCTCCCGGTGGGGCAAAAATAGAGTAACTTCTTCGAACCTCCGCGCGTATCGGTAGGTAAGCCCAAAAAACAGGATGTTCTTTGGCGTGCCCGAAAGCGAGGCTTTCGGGAGAGTGGAAGCATGAAGCGATTTTGGCAATGCCTTCTCCCATGGATGGTGCTGGCGGCCGTCGGCTCGGCGCAAACGCGTCTTGCGGGCGTTCACTTTACTCATCAAGGTCCTCTGCCCGAAAAAGGCTATCGCGTGGGCGAGGAGCTGTACCTGCCGCTGCACCTAATGGAGCATTGGGGCTGGAGCTACCGCCTCGAAGGCGATCGGGCCCGCATCAAGGTCGGCGAAGAGGAGGTCGAGGCGCTGGTGCGCTCGGTTTCCGGCCGGCAGACGATCCCGTTGCGCATCGTGACCGAAAAGCTCGGTGCGATCACCGAATGGACGGCCCCCGATACGTTGCGCGTGTGGGCCACGATCCGCGCAGTGCATGTCCACGACGACAAATTTTTGATTGAATCGACCCTCGAGCCGAGCGCGCAGATGAGTGTGCTGAGATGTCCCGGCCGGATCGTGGTCGATCTCTCCGGGGCGAAGCTGCATCCGACCGCTTTGCTGGACCTGGTGCCGCAGGCTCGGGTGGCGCAATGGAAAGAGGACATCGTTCGCGTGGTGCTCGAAACCGACGAGCTTCCTCGGGACGAGATGCTTTCCGTGATCGTGCGGGGCAAGAACGAAAAGGACGTGCCGCCACCTGTCAATGCCGGCGGTCCCGAGAAGCGCCCGCCACCTGTGCTTCCGCTGCCATCGGTGGGAGTGGGCCAGCTTGCGCTGGAGCGCGAGACGGATACGCAGGCGCATCTGGCGCTCCGTTTGCCAAAGAACCCTTCGGCCGCGCCGACGTTTCGCCGCCCTCTTCCCGACATGCTTGAGATTCTGATTCCGGGCGATCGTTTCGAGCTCCCGGCGGATTTTAAGCTGAATTCGAAACACGTTTTGCAGGCCCAGGCGATCCCTTATAACGGCGGGACGATGCTGCAGCTTCAGTTGGCACGGCCGATGGGCGCGGAGGTAGCGGCCTCAGGGACGGGCGTGACGATTCAACTGCTTCGTCCGTCGGTCGGCGACGGTCGTCTGGCGGGCAAGATCGTAGTGGTCGACGCGGGACATGGCGGGCACGATTCCGGGGCGCGAAGTCCGAAGAAGGACGCGGACGAAAAGACAGTCGTGCTTCGGATCGCGCTGGCCCTCAGCCGCAAGCTGGCCGCCGAAGGGGCGACGGTGATCATGACCCGCAAAGACGACACGTTCGTCGAGCTTTCCGAGCGCGCGAAGATCGCGAACCGAAACAACGCGCATCTGTTTCTCTCGATTCACGTCAATTCGAATACAAAGCCCAACAGCACGAGCGGGACGATCATTTTTTATCACAAGCAGGATGCGATCAAGCAACTCCTGGCAGACTGTATCGACAAGGAGATTGCGAAGGTCAGCGGGCTGAAGTCGATGGGCGCTTGGAGCGATCAGCGAATCTACAACAGCGGGTTTTCCGTCTTGCGGAATACCACGATGCCGGGCGTCTTGCTTGAGCTCGGCTTTATCAACCATGATAAGGATCGAAAGCGGATGCTGGAGAAGTCGTATCCCGACGACATGGCCGAGGCGATCGTCAAGGGCATTAAGGTGTTTTTAGGAAATGGCAAGGGGTAAATCGCATAAAGGGCCCGGTTCGATGGGCATCGTCGTCCTGCTTTTGATCGGCCTAGTGGGGGTCGGTTGGCTGGCTCTCTATGTGCGATCGAACGGGCAGCACGAAAAGCCGTTGCTGCCTCCGCGGGAGCGTCCGTCTCAGCCGCCGGTTGAGATCCCGCCGCCCACGCGGGAGACGCATGTGTATGTGCCTCAAGTCGAAGACGGCGACGTGCGTTTCCAAGACGTGCTGCGCACCGTGCCGGAAGGGGAAGACCCGAAGATTTTCGCGGTCACGCAGTTTCTCGACGAGTCGAACCTCGCTCCCGGTGGCACCAAGCTGCTCTCGGTGAAGATGAAAGGGCATACCGCTGAGCTGAATTTTAACGACACGCTGCGCCAAGGAGCTTGGGGCAGCATGGCCGGAAGCACGTTGCTGAAAGGGTTCCAGATGTCGCTGGGGCAGTTCGACGACGTGAATGAACTCCAGATTTTGATCGAAGGACAGCGCGTCGAGACGCTCGACGGACATTTCGAGACTTACGACCCGCTTCCCGTGATTCGAAAGACCCCTTAGGAATTTCGAGGTCTCCCGGGAAGGTCGGAGCTTGGTAAAATGCGGCCATGCTCGCCGCATTGCTTGTGACGCTTTCGGCTTTTTCTGCTCAGGCGGAACCCACTCGGATCGAACTGTACCGGGGGGCGCCAGGCCCTCAAATCCGGTATTGGGATGTCTCCGATACCTCGCTCGACTCGCGCCAGCCCAACGTGAATTTCGGGGGCCGCTCTTTGTTAGAGGGCGGGCCGGGCAAAGTGATCCTGATCCGGTTCGGCGATCTGGCTCGAATGACCGAAGGACGCCGCCGTGTGGTGGGAGCGAAGCTGCACCTGACGCAGATCGTCGGGAACGAGCCGGTGCTGCGCGAGGTGCGCCGCGTCAAAGTGCCTTGGGGCGAGGGGCCGCGTACGACGCTCACCGGGCTGCGTCCGGCTGAAGGGGACAAAGCCCCCGACGGCTCGGCGACCTGGAACGACCGTCGAGCGGGTTCCGACGCGATCGGATGGCAGCAGCGCGGAGCGATGGGGCCCGAGGACGGCGAACTCGTCTCGGGCGTGAAGATTGTTTCGACGGGCAATAGCCAATACGCGATCGAAGGATTGGGTATGGCGGTTCAGGCGATGCTGGATCGGCCGTACGAGAATGAGGGGTTCGCGCTGATCTTCGAATCCGAGGTGGCGTTCCAATCGAGTGAAGCGAACCGGGGGGTGCCGCGCCTCGAACTCGCCCTCGCCCCGGCGGAGACCCCGACGGGACCGGACCTTGCGGTGACTCGGATCGAATCGATTGCCGAAGGGGAGTATCGCGCGCAGATTCAGAATGTGGGCGACACGCCCTCGCAAGGCTTTACGGCGACTTGGATCGTGCGCGAGCGCAAGGGCGCGCGCATGGATTCGGGCAAGCCCCTCCAGCCTGGCGAGTCGATGACGCTGACCATCGCCGCTCCGATCAAGCGGATCGGCGGCGATCGTCGTCGCCAGCCCCTGGGGATTCTGATTCAGCCTTTGGGGCGCGACGCGCGCGCCGAGAACGACGGGCTGACGATCGACCGAGACGGCGTGCCTCTGACGATCGCGGTCTCGAAAACCTCCGCCGAAGCGCTCGGGCGCCCGGTGGAGGAGTGGGCGCAAGCTCAGGTCCGGTTTTTGAACGATACGGTGTTCGCTCAGAGCCGATTCTCGTTTGCGTTGGAAGGGGTCAAAGAGCGCGTGCGTCTCCAAGCGGTGACGCTCGTCGAGGAAGGAGCGCAGCCCCCTGCCGGCGCGGCCTACGCGGAAGCTGGGGCGGGGCTCGATCTCAGGCTTTTGAAGACGATCTGCCTGGGCTTGGGTGTACCGGCGCTTGAGAAGATGAACGGCGCGGCGGGTTCGATTCCGTTGCCCGAATTCGCGTTGCGCGCTTCGACCGACCGCTTTGGAGGGTTGTTGGGCGGAGGGGAGACTCGCTGGGACGGCGGGCTGCCTTCTCAGATCGATTTGCCGAACGAGCCGGTGTTTTCGGCGATTTTGGAAAGTACGCCGATGCCCGAGACCGATCTGCTTTCGATGACCGCGGTCGCTATCTTAAATCGGCGCTTGGACGGATTGGCGCTTCAGTCCGAGGCCGCGCTGAGTCCGCTTCCGATCACGATGCTGATTCGGCCGACGGATCTCGCGGGGCGTTCGCTGGGTGGGACCGAGTTTGCTTTCTTCGCACCGGAGGGGGGCAAATACACCCTGGACCAGCCCCTCTTTACAGTGTTGACCTCCGAAACCGGGACCGCGTTCTTGCCCAAGGACGTGCTCCAACGCTTGGTTGCGGAGATCAAAGATCGCCCGGAGCGGGGCGCTTTGCTGGTTCGATGCGTTTCACGAGGGCAGACCGAATGGGCCTGGCTGAAGCTTTGGCGTCTGATGGACGCTTATGCCCGGGGAAACACCGCTGCCGCGGTGATCGATCTGCCGTTCAACGTGCCCACCGAACCGCTCGAGCCTTCGCAGAACCTCGCGGAGAATAAGATCGTGACCGACTCGGGCGGCGGCCTCCCGGCGCAGTTGATCGGCCTGATCGACGGCAAGCTCGGCGCTTCGGTCGCGCTCTCCGGGGAGGAAGGGGCATGGGTCGAGGTCGATCTCGGACGCGACCGTCCGGTCGCGGAAGTGAGGCTCGCCATGGAGCCTGGCGCGTTTTGGAATCGATTCGACATTTTGTTCTACGCGACGGGGCAGCAGCCCATCGAGGCCCTCAAGTGGGCTCGCGAACTTGACGGGGCTTGGACGCTCGCGAACCGCGCAGGTCCAGCCGAGGGTTCGTTACGCTGGTTGACGTACCGCGGCGCGGCCGCGCGCGTTCGATTTATTCGAATCGTGAACCGTGAAAAGCGCGAAGGCGCCTCTTTGGCGGAGATCCGGGTGACCCCCGCGCAATTTACCGAAGGCGCGCCTCCCGCGCGGCCGTAGTCTCGCGAGAGGGAAGGATACGATCCCCCGAGTCGATTGTTCGGCCCAGGGGATCTTTTTGTGTCGGCGGAGACGCTAGGGATCAGCTTGGGAAGAATCGTCCGCGCTGGCCCGGACGGCGCTCGTTTAGAGGCCTTGCTTGTTGACGATGTAATAGTAGGCGTCCCGGCGGGTCGCTTGGGCCTGCGTGCTTTCCAGAGGGAATTTCCTCAAGCAGCCGTGGTTGGTTTGCTCCATATACGTTCGATACCGTGCGCCGAATGTAGCGGCGACTTGGGGCTGGACCGGTTTCAGAAGGGAGACGTGGCCGTCCATCCACGCGACCGCCGCGCGCTTGTCGTGATGTCGTCCGTGAGTTCCGCCCAAATGGGTGATGGTGGGCCAGCGGCCGTAATCGGTGCTCGAAAAGGGGGTGTTGGAGGAATCGGTCATGTAGATGGTCTCCGCGGGGTTCGTCATATCGCTCCAGCGCGTCACATTGGGGGTGAGGAAGGTGACCGTATGCACCCACGACGATGCGTTTCCGAATTGGCTGGTGGGCGTTCGGGGCGTCCAAACGAAGGACGTGTTGACGCCGTAGGCGAAGGGGTTCGAGCGGGTTTTCGGAAGCATGTCCGCCGAGAGACAATCGATGATCTCCTGATTTTTGAGATAGGGCTCGAGCAGCCCGTCGTATGTGGTGGTGGCTCTCCCGCCCACGATCGTTTCTCGGCCCCACCATCGAACGTTGATCGTCGTGGTGGCGTTTGGTTTGAGCTGGGTCCATTGATCAACACAGGGGGCTTCGTCCCAATCTTCCGCATAGAGCACGTTCCCCAGAGCGAGATTGCGTAAGTTGGAGACACAGGAAGTGCGCTTTGCGGCCTCCTTCGCTTGGGCAAAGACGGGAAAGAGCACGGCGGCGAGAATGGCGATGATCGCGATGACGACGAGAAGTTCGATGAGCGTAAACGCCCGATATAGATTCGACATAGACTAAGGTCCTCCTCGAAGGCTGACCTTATGGTAAAGACGAGCGTTAATCCGGCGTTAAAAACGTCTGCTAGCCTGTCGATCGACTCAAAGGAGGGGGGCAGTTCGAGGGGGCTCGAACTGCCAGCGCGGATCTCCAGGGCATTAAGGGGAGGGTGCCGGTGGCCGAGATTGCCTGGGATCGGGCATGACCGATCGAAGCATCTCTTTGAAGTGTGGGATCGTTGCGGACGCCTCTTCCAAGAGCGCTTGATTGGCCGGGTCGGCGAGCACCTTCCGTTTGTCTTCGAGAGTGGCGAATTCCAGATATTTCAAGATTTCGGTTCCGCTCGAAAACGAAGCGGGAGGAGGGCCGCTCTTGGGAGCGGCCATCGGACGTTTTTGACACCCCCATCCCAGGACGAGACACAAGGCGAGAAAAAGTGAAATGCGGTTCATGGTTTAAAGGGGCGGCTTGCTTGCGAGATAGTAGTAGCAGTCTCTCGCCGTGAGGGATTGGGGGGCCTCTGGAGGGAATTTACGGGCAATGCCCCCTCCGATCGAAAACATCAGATCGTCGGTCTCGGCGAAGAGACCTCGATTGGTGACGGCGTGGCTTTTCGCATGGCCGTCTACCCAGCCGAGATTGACGCGTTTGGAAAGATGGCGTCCGTCGACGAGTGACTGGGACCATTCTCCTGGCGTGCAACTAAAGGACATCAGTTTTTGTTTGAGAGGAAGACTGAAGCTGAACACCGCCGTGTCCGCGAAGATGATCGTCTCGGCTGGAGCGTCGAGATCGCTCATCGTGAGATAACGCCGATCCATCGTCGCAAGATCGACCGGGGCGTTCGCGACGCTGGCGTTGATTCCGATGCTGTACGGATTCCCCGCCGGGTTTCCGGAAAGAGGCAGATCCTTTCCGCTCGGGCATTCGGAGATGGGACCGTTTTTAAGATAAGGATAAAGAAGCCCATGCTCCGCGGGCGCGGGATGTTGAACCCAGTTTTCGTCTTCGACGGTCGAACCCCACCAATAGTAGTAAGTCCACGGATCGAAAAAGCCGGCCCCTTCGCTTCGCACCGCGACGCAGAGCATGTCGTCGTAATCCCCTGCGTAGAGGGTATATGCCATCGAAAGAGAGCGGACGTTGGAAAGGCACGACGCGGCCTTGGCCGATTCTTTCGCTTGAGCGAAAACGGGGAAGAGGATCGCCGCGAGAATGGCGATGATCGCAATGACGACGAGAAGTTCGATGAGCGTAAACGCCCGATTATTTTTGAGGCTACAAAACAACGATAAGATCCTCCCAAAAGAGATGACCTTATGGTAAAGACGGGCGTTAATCCAGCGTTAAAAATCGTTCCTGAATCGTTAGATCCGAGCTAAGTGGGCGGTTGAAGACCCCGCGTCCCTCTCACGCGAGCAGAGCGTCCTCCTTTCGAGGGATCTTAAAAGTCCGGCGCGGGCCTGGAACGAGCTTCCAGGCCCTGAAGCTTTCGAGGGCCTGGAAAAGTCTCTTCTTTTTCTTTAGTTTTTGGGCTTGGTTATCAGCTGATAGTAATAAAAGTCGACGGTCTGATACAGCTCGTTGTAAGCGTTGCGCCGCGCAAAGTCCGTCGTAGCGAGGCAAAGCGGCGCGTATCGATGCAGTACCCCGAGCTTGTATCGAACGCGCTCGGCGTTTGTGATCTGGCTCGTAGACGCCCCGGTGGTAAAAGGGGGATAGGTCAGCTGCTTCACGCTGGCGTGACCGTCGAACCAAGAAACCGTGGCCGTTTCGTTATGCCGGGCGTGTAAGTTCGATTGGGCATAGTTGCTAAAGAGGAGCAGGTAACGAGTCACGAAGCGTCGCGCTTCGGTGGTGCCTGCGGGACCGATGAAGTTCGTCGCCACGTCTCCCATGAGAATCGTCTCCTCCGGCTGGCTCATCGTGCTTGTATCGAGGTACCCGAAAGGAAGCGGGGAATACGCAAGAGGCGGGCTGCTCGGGTTCCAGTTATACAGCGGGGGGATGTCTTTTGCCCCGGGGCAGTCCATGATCGTCGTATTCTTCATATAAGGTTGAAGTAAACCTTTGCTGGTATCGACTTGATCCAATCCTCCGATCGTAACATACTGCCCGTACCACGCTTGGTAGATTCGAGGGGTGGTGCCGGGGATCTGCGAGACCGAGGTGGAGTTGAAGGTCTTTTCTTCGTAATCCTCCAAATACATCAGCGTCGCGAGGCTAATTTGCTTGAGGTTCGAGATGCAGCTTGCTTTCTTGGCGGCTTCCTTGGCTTTGGCGAAGACGGGGAACAAGACGGCGGCGAGGATCGCGATGATCGAGATCACGACCAACAGTTCGATGAGCGTGAAGCCTTGCGGCGAACGCGAACCGTTCGGCACGCGCGGTTGAGATGTGATATGATTTTTCATAAGGATTTCTTCCTCCGTGTCGGGGGTTGGAACCGAAGTCGCCGGCGTCGTGCAAGGGCGCTGGCGACATGTGCGGTGAGTGTCCCGGCTGGGATCCACCACAAGAGTTGCAACATGGCGAACAGCAGCCCTTCGGTAAGGGGCAGCATCAGCGTCCCGACCACGAAGGTGAGCAGGATCAGCCACGCCAAGATCGTTGCAACCGACCTCGCGGCCCCGATCGGAGCCTTGACGCCTGTCAGCCAACCGGCTACGAGCGGCGCGAGGAAACCGTAGACCCAAACCAAAAGCCACAAGGGGTTGCTTTCCGGAAGCGGTAGCGGCTCGGGATAGAATGCGCGAATTTGCGCGGGAGAGAGGCTTAGCACCATCGGCTGATCGTTGGGGAAGAACAGCCGGTATTGCAAAAGCACGAACCCCCAGAGCGAGGCTTGAATGAAAAAGAACGCCGCATAGCTCATGGGGAGACCGATGCGTCGGGCGAGTGCGCCTTGAGGCAGGCTGTGCAGCCACTCTTCGAGGAAGGCCTCGCTTAAATCGCGAGTGTCACCATATTTGCGGACCGCTTCTTCGGCGGCCTCTTGAGGGGGCATCCCTTCGAGCGTGTACAGGTCCGCCCGTTCCAAAATGTTGTAGCGGGCTTCGGCGCGCAAGCGTTCTCGTCGTCCGAAAGGCATGATCCCGACCAGCGGCGCGCAAAGGTGGTCGAGATAGTCTTCGACGATCTCCTCGGGCGGCCGATCCTCTCGCTCGGTAGGGGGGTGGAGGCGGATGAGTTTGGCGGTCCCCACGTCGATCTTCCTTTAAAGGTTGAGCGCGAAAGCGGTCTCGCCGCTCAAGAGTTCGTTGACGGCGCTTGAGAATCGCTTCCACTCGGCGATTTTCTTGTCGAGTTCGGCGAGCCCGGCGGCCTTGATCGCATAGGTTCGGCGCGGACGCTCGCTGCTCGTGTCCCAAGCGCTTTCGATGAAGCCGTCGTCTTCCAGCGCGTGGAGTACGGGGTACAGCGTGCCGTCGTTGAAATAGATGGTGCTCCCGGTGCGCCGTTCGACTTCGCGGGCGATCTCGTACCCGTGCCGTGCCCCGTCTTTGAGAACGACGAGAACGATGGCGACCGCGTGATCCCGGCTGAGCGCTTTGGTGGATTTCTTTTTCAATGCCTAAATTCCTATATAACTCGAAAAATAGTTATAGACATTTTATCACAGCCCCTTGGAAATGCCAATGCCGTTTTTCGAGATCGGACAAACTAGAAAGAACGGTATGAAGAGGGGAATCGAGCATGCAGGCGAGGTGAGGCGGGATGGCGCGTAAGTCTTCGCTCAGCCCGTCGAAGATCACGACGTACCTCGCGTGCCCGGTGCGGTACCGCTGGACGTACGTGGACGGCCGGGGGCGTTGGTACCTGCGGGCGAAGAGCTACTATTCGTTCGGCACCACGTTGCACAAAGTGCTGGAGCGGTTTCACGATTCCGGCGAGACCGGGGTGACGACCACCGAAGAGGTGCTGGCGACTTACGAAGAGAGTTGGATCGACGCGGGATTCGCCTCGGCCGAGGAGATGGCCGAGGCCTACGGAGAAGGGAAGGAGATCTTGGAGCGGCATGTCGCCCGCACGCTGGAGCGGCCGAAGGAAGCCAAGACGCTCTTTCTGGAAAAGACGTTCCGGCTGGATCTGGGACGGTTCGAGTTGATCGGGCGAATGGACCGCGTAGACGTCTATCCCGACGGACGGTTAGAGATCGTGGATTATAAATCCGGGCGCGAGGGCGTGCGGCCGGAGGAGGTCGAGCACGATCTGGCGATGGGTTGCTACCAGCTCCTTTTGGCGCGCCATTTTCCGGATCGCGAAGTCTCGGCGACGCTGGTCGCGCTACGTTCGGGCGAGGAGGCGACGGCTTCGATGGCCCCGGCGGAGTTGGACCGGTTCGAGGAGGATTTGAAACAGTTGGGAAACATGATCTTGGACGAGGAATTTTTCGAATTGGAGCCTAAAGTGAAGCCGCTTTGCCACGCGTGCGATTTCGTGCCGCTGTGTAAGCGGCACGAGGAGTATGCCGAACGGGCGGAGGCTGCGGGACTGTGAGCGAGCACGCGATTCGTGAGCGGATCGAGCGGCTCGAGCAAGAGACGCTCTCGCCCTACGCGGCGCGCGCGGCGGATTCGCGCGGCCGGGAGGTCCCCGAGCCGCAAGATCCGGTGCGCACGGTTTTCCAACGCGACCGGGACCGGATTTTGCATTCCAAACCGTTCCGTCGCTTGAAACATAAAACCCAGGTGTTCATCGACCCGTTCGGCGATCATTACCGCACACGGCTCACGCATACGCTGGAGGTCGCCCAGATCGCGCGAACGATCGGTCGGGCGCTGCGATTGAACGAAGACTTGATCGAGGCCATCGCGCTGGGGCACGACGTGGGGCACACCCCGTTCGGCCACGTGGGAGAGGCGGCGCTGGACGAGGCGATTCGGGAGTGGCATGCAGCCGGGGGGCGTGGCGAGCCCTCGGGCTTTCGCCATCACGAGCAGTCGCTGCATATCGTGCGCGTCCTGCCCGGGATGAACTTGACCTACGAAACGCTGGAGGGGATCGGTGGGCACAGCAAGGGGGACCGCGATCTGAGCTCTTTCGACGGAGAGCCCGTCTCGACGCTGGAGGCGGCCGTGGTGCGGATCAGCGACCGGGTGGCCTATCTTAACCACGATCTGGACGACGCGCTGCGCTCGGGAATGGCGGAAGCGATTCCCGAGCGGTTCCAAGCGCTCGGCCCGACGCACGCCAAGCGCATCGGCCGGATGGTGCGCGACATTATCGAGCAGAGCGAGGGACGGCGGGCGATCCGCATCTCCGAGCCTCTTCTGGAGCTGATGAACGAGCTCAAGGATTGGTTGTTCGAGAACGTGTACCGCCGCTATCCGCATATCTCGGACGATACGCAAAAGGCTCATTGCCTCGTGAAGGAGCTTTTCTTTTACTACATGGAGGCGGATCGCCTGCCGCAGGGGTACGAAGGGCTTCGCGGGGCGGTCGACTACGTCAGCGGCATGACGGACCGGTTCGCGATCCGGCACTACGCCGAGCTGAAACTGCCGGACGCCTTCCGCGTGCCGTAGGGCGGATGGGCTACTATGAAGAGTGCCTGGATGGACCGTCGACCGAGCCGAGCGGCTCGATAAGTTTTTACATCGGATGTTGCCCGGCCATAGCCGGACCAAGCTCGTCGCTTTGATCGACGCGGGCGAGGCGCGCGTGGATGGCCGCCCCGAAAAGCGCTCGCTGAAGCTCGTCCCCGGGCAGCGGGTCGAGTTGCCCGAGCCGGAGGAGTCCGCCGCGCACGACCTGTCGCCCGCCGAGATTCCGCTGGAGATCCTGTTCGAAGACGAGCACTTGCTGATCGTGAACAAGCCTCGCGGGTTGGCGACGCATCCGGCGCCCTCGCTCAAGGAGCCTTCGCTGGTGAACGCCTTGCTCGCGCGCCCCGGTACGCTGAGCGCGGGGACGGCGTCGTATCGCCCGGGCATCGTGCACCGCCTGGACAAGGACACCACGGGGCTTTTGATGGTCGCCAAGACCGACCGCGCGCATCGGGCGCTCGCCAAGCAGATCGAGGAGAAAAGCGCGGAGCGACGCTATTTCGCGATTGTGCGGGGCCGCCCGGAGCGGGAGCTGTTCAAGGTCGACGCGCCGATCGGGCGCGACCCGCGCAACCGGATGCGGATGGCGGTGGACGCCAAGGGGAAACCGGCTCAAACCTGGGTGCGCAAGATCGCTGATCTGGACGCGGGCACGCTGCTCGCGGTGCGACTGCTGACGGGGCGCACGCATCAGATCCGGGTGCATCTCGGTGCGGTGGGGCTGTCGGTCGCGGGCGACGCGCTCTATGGAGGACGGGCGGAGGAGGACACGCCGCTACAGCTTCACGCGGGGTTCTTGCGAATCGTCCACCCCGAAACGAAAGCCACGATCGCGGCTTACGGCGCGCCGCCCGAGGACTTCCTGGGCCGAGATTGGGCCAAGGAGGCGGACCTCGCCGAAGATTGGGGCGGCTAAAAGGGGAAGATTTCGGGTGCGAAATCGTAGGCTCGTCCCGTAGTTTCTTTCGAGAAAACGCTCGCATCCCCTTGGCAGGCCGCCTGTGAAAAGGTATATTGGGCTATCCCCCCGCATCAAGCGAGCGGAATTGAACGTCTATGGCTAAAGTAGAAAAGCGCATGAGCAAGCCTCCGCAATCGCCCATTCCGATTCCCAAGTCGCGTCGCGGCCTCAAAGGCTTCTTCGCCGAGGTCGGTCGCGAGCTCAAGAAGGTGAACTGGCCGGCTCCGAAGGAGAACAACCGTCTGACGGGCGTGGTTCTCGCTGTCTGCGGCATCGCGATTTTGTACCTCACGGTGCTAAGCCAGCTGTTTGACTTCCTCGTGAACGTGATTACGACAGGAAAGGCCAACTAACGATGCCGAAGTCCTGGTACGCCGTACACACCATCGCGGGGCACGAAAACAAGGTTCGCGACGTGTTGACCCGCCGCGCGCAGGTCGAGGGGGTCTGGAATTTCGATATTTTCCAGATTCTGATCCCGACCGAAAAGGAGCTTCAAACCCGCGCCGGGCGTCGCGTGACGGTCGACAAGAAAGTTTTCCCGGGCTATATCCTCGTGCAGATGGCCCTCACCGACGATACTTACAAGCTGGTCAAATCCACGAGCGGGGTCACCGGCTTCGTGCAGAGCGGTAACAAGCCCGTTCCGCTGGAGGAGTACGAGGTGCGCCGCATTCTGACGAACCTCGAAACCAGCAAAGAAGCGCCCAAAGTCCACTGGGAGAAGGGAGACGCGATCCGCGTCGTCGAAGGGCCGTTCAGCGACTTCAGCGGCAAGATCGAAGAGGTCAACGCCGATCGCGAGAAGCTCAAAGTGCTCATCAACATCTTCGGCCGGGACACGCCGGTCGAGCTCGACTTCACGCAAGTCGAAAAGCTCTAAGCATTCCATTTGGGGGGCGAAACGCTCCCCAAACGGCTATTCCGTCCGCTCTTTTTCGGCTTCCTCGTGCTCTACGTGCTTGGGCTTGGTGGCGAAATCCACTTCGGGTAACGGCCGCTCGGCGTACGCTCCCTCCACCGCCTTTTCTTGCACTTTGAGCGCTTCGGCGCGCTCTTCGGCGCCGGGTGAGAGGGGCCAAAGGGTGCCTTCGACCCAGTAGGAACCGAGGAACTCCTCCCATACCCGTTCGTAGACGGCGCGGGTTTGTGCGGCGAGCTGGGGCCAGGCGAAATCCTCGGCGAGTCGCTCTTTGGCGCGCGCGGCGAGACGCTCTGCGCGGTCAGGGTCCTGGAGCACTCGTAGAATCGCCCAAGCGATGGATTCCGGGTTCCCGGCGTAGCTGGTCGTACCGGTTCGGTCGTGCAGCACCACTTCGCGAAGTCCGCCGCTGTCGGAGGAGACGACAGGGATGCCGGCCGCCATCGCTTCGAGGGCGACGATCCCGAACGGCTCGTAGAGCGACGGAAAGACCGCGACGTCGGCGATACGGTAGAGCTGATGCAAGGCCCGGTTCGCCATGAACCCTGTGAAATGCACGCGGTCCTCCAGGTGCATCCATTCGGCGAACCGCTCGAACGGCTCGCGCGAGCCGCCGCCCACGAACAAAAAGCGCGTTTTGGGCTCCTCCGAGAGCACCGCGCCGATCGCGTTCAAGAGGACCTGGATGCCCTTTTCCCGCACGAACCGCCCGACGTAGAGGACGATCTTTTCGTCCGGCGCGGCGTAGCGCGCCCGAACGGCGGCGGCTTCCTCGGGGCTCCAGTCGAAGGCGAATTTTCCGGGCTGGACCCCGTTGAAGATCACGTCGATCTTGTCCGCGGGGGCGTCGAAGGCGCGCGCGACCTCGCTTTTCATGAACTGCGAGCACACGACGATGCGCCAGGCTTCGTAGGTGAGCCAGTACTCCTGTTCGTGAATGTAGCGCGAGGTCCCGGAGAACAGCCCGCCGTGCCGGCCGGACTCGGTGGCGTGAATCGTCGCGACGATCGGGAGTTTGTATTCGTATTTCAGCTCTCGGGCGGCGTCTAGCGAGAGCCAGTCGTGCGCGTGGAATAGTGTGGGCTCCCCACCGGGGCGCCAATCCTCCAAGAGCCGCCGCACGCGCCGCTCGGTAGCTTGGTTGAGCAGTTGAATCTCGTGGACAAAATCGTGGGGTTCGCGCCCTAGCGGCACGCGGTGGACGCGTACGCCGCTCGGTTCGACCTCCTCGGGCGGCGCGAGAGGGGTCTCTTTGGTGATGACGTGCACCTCGATCCCCTGGGCGGCGAGCTGCTGCGACAGCTCGTAGACGTGCGGACTGATTCCGCCGACGATGCGGGGGGGATATTCCCAAGAAAGCATCATCACGCGCATCGTCCCTCTATTGTGCGCCTTTCGCGGGCGGTTTTACCAGCGGGGAAGTTAGGTAAAACAAGCGGAAGATGAATATCGATCTGCTCAAACGATTGACTGAAGCCCACGGGATTCCGAGCCGCGAAGACGCGATCCGCGAGATCGTGAAAGAGGAGCTGGGAGATCTCTGCAAGATCTCGTGCGACCGGATCGGAAATACGATCTGCTACAAGAAGGGCGAGGGCGGTCCGAAGCTGATGATCGCCGCGCACATGGATGAGATCGGGTTCATCGTAAAGTTTATCGACGGTTCCGGCTTCCTTCGGCTTCAGCCGATGGGGGGATGGGACCCGGCCCAGATGGCGAGCCAGCGCGTGCTGGTCCACACCCGAGACGAAGCGCTCGCGGGCACGCTGATGGCGAGCAAGAAGCCCAAGCACATGCTGAGCGACGCCGAGTTGAAGAGCTCCCCCTCGCTCGACGATTATTTCGTGGATCTTGGTTTCGACGCCGAGACCGTAAAGCAACGGGTGCGTATCGGCGATATGGTGACGATGAACCGCGGGTTCCAGCACACCGGCGAGAACTTCACCTGTAAGGCGATGGACGACCGTTCGCTGGTCTTCGTGATGATCGAAGCCCTGCGCGCGGCGAAGAGCCACAAGGCCGAGGTGTACGCCGTCGCGACCGTCCAAGAAGAGGTGGGCTTGCGTGGCGCGCGGGCATGTGGTGAGGCGCTCCGCCCCGACATCATGATCGCGCTGGATGTCACGCTTGCGAACGATTTTCCCGGGATCCCCGAGCAGGATCAGGTCACCCGCCTCGGCGAAGGCGTCGCGATCAAGATCCGCGACAACTCGCTGATCTGCCATCCCAAGCTGGTCGAGCATTTCCGCGAGATCGCCGAGCGTCACGGGATCAAGTACCAGATGGAGGTGCTTCCCGCGGGCGGGACCGACGCCGGAGCGGTGCACACCATCGAGGGCGGCGTGCCGTCGATCACGATTTCGCTGCCGTGCCGCTACGTCCATACGGTGAATGAGACCGTCAACGCCAAGGACCTTCAGGCGACGATCGATCTGGTCGCGCGGTATATCGAAGAGGCCCATGAGGGGCAGTACGGTTACGCGTAAGCTAAACCGATTAAACGAACGTCCCGGTTTCTTCGCGAATCTTTCTGCGGGCGGCTAACGCGAGCTTCGCCGCCCGCGGTATCCCTTTCTGTGAATCCGGTCGAAGTCCATGAACTGCCGCGAGGCAACTGGAAGGGATCGCTTATCTTTAACGCCAGCGTGGTGGTGTTCGTCGTGATTCTTTACCTTTTGGTACGGCCGGGCGGCGTGTCGGAGCGCATCTCCCGCCATACGATTCTCCATGAGGTGCACCCTGGCATGGGGTACGACGAGGTGATCAAAGTCATCGGCATGCCCGTCGATCAACACTGCTCGGTCGAGTGCGAGCCGATCGAGGTGTATTGGGTGTACCAGAGCGACCGGGGCTTTTTCCGGCGCGGTCCGGTGACGGTGATGTTCAAAGGCGGCCGGGTCGCTGGTTTCCTAGAATAAGCCCGCGCGTACGAGAGGGGAAGTAAACTGTCCCCATGAACGCAAGTCCCCAAACGACCGGCCGGTTCGGAGCCTATGGCGGGCGTTATGTGCCCGAAACGCTGATCCCCGCGCTCGACGAGCTGCAGGAGGCGTTTACGGCGGCCTGGGGGGACGGGGCGTTTCGAAACGAACTGAACCGGCTTCTACGCGAGTATGTCGGCCGCCCGACCCCTCTGACCTATCTGGGGCGAGTCTCCGAGGAGACCGGCTATCACGTGTGCGCCAAGCGCGAAGATCTGTGCCACACCGGCGCGCACAAGATCAATAACGCTCTGGCGCAATGCCTTTTGGCGAAGCGAATGGGCAAGCCTCGTATCATCGCCGAGACCGGCGCGGGGCAGCACGGTGTGGCGACCGCGACGGCGTGCGCGCTGCTCGGGATGGCGTGCGAGGTGTATATGGGCGCGGAAGACTGTGCGCGCCAGCAGTTGAACGTATTTCGCATGCGTCTTCTAGGGGCGAAAGTCCATCCGGTCGAGAGTGGGACCCGCACGCTCAAGGATGCGTTGAACGAAGCGCTGCGCGATTGGGTGACGAACGTCGAGTCGACGCATTACGTGATCGGATCGGTCGCCGGGCCGCACCCTTACCCGTGGATGGTGCGCGAGATGCAGCGGGTGATCGGCGACGAAACCCGCGCAGCCTATCTGGAACGATATGGTCGCTTGCCGGACGCGGGCATCGCGTGCGTCGGAGGCGGCTCGAATGCGGCGGGGTTCTTCACGGCGTTTTTAGAAGACGAGTCCGTTGGGCTCTACGGGGTGGAAGCGGGTGGCCTTGGGCTTGCGAGCGGCCAGCATGCGGCGCCTTTGACGGCGGGTTCGCCCGGGGTGTTGCACGGGGCATACAGTTATCTGATGCAAGACGACGAGGGGCAGATCTTGCCCACGCACTCGGTGTCGGCGGGGCTGGACTATCCCGGCGTGGGGCCGGAGCATTCGCATCTGAAAGACACCGGCCGGGTGCAATACTTGGAGGTGACCGACGACGAGGCGCTGGAGGCGTTTCGTCGATTGGCGCAACTCGAAGGGCTGATCCCGGCGTTCGAATCGTCTCACGCGTTCGGTCTCTTGTGGAAAGGGGTGATCCCTCCGGGCAGCCATGTGGTCGTCAACATGAGCGGCCGTGGGGATAAGGACATGGAGACGGCGGCGCGGCTCATGCACCTCGGCGAGCCGGGGTAGCCGTTACCCCGAGCTGAGAGTGTCGAGCGGATCGGGCGTCGCGCGGAGTTCGGAGGGCACGAGCCCCAGATACTCTTTGATCGATTCGCGCAGGCCCTGCGTGGTGCCGAACCCGCTGGAGGAGGCGACCAGATCGACCGGGCTGTCGGTGTTCACGAGCATGTCGACCGCCGCGCCGGTGCGGCTGCGATCGACGTATTCGTGAAAGCCGTAGCCGACCATCGCTTTGAAGACGCGGGAGAAATGAAACGGCGAGTACCCGGCCCGGTCGGCCGCCTCTTTGAGAGGCCAGGGCGCGGAAGGATCTTTCTGCACTTCCCGAATCAGGTCCTGAATCGTTTCGGGCAGGCCGCTCGGGGTGATCGCGAGTTGGATTTCGCTGGGGCCGACGAGCAGCTTGGGCGCGGCCTCGTGCACGACCGAGAGCAGGAGTGGCTCCGCGATTTCATGGTCGCCGTCGCGCGCCGCCTCGAACCGTTCGAACGCCGCGCCGAGGTGCGGGGCGATTGGCTTGCACGCGATGGCGCGGGTGGGGGTGGCGGGCGTTTCGGGTCCGCTTTGCGTGACCCAATGATCGAGCAGCGGCGCAAAGCCGTTCTGCCACGAGAGCACGTGCGTCTGATGGGTCCCTCGGGCGGCTTGGAGGGTCATTCGAACCGGCCCGCGTAAAAACGTGGCGCTGCGAGGCGGGATCAGCAGCATTTTGCCCCCGCTTTGAGGCCGGGCGATCAGGGTGCCGCTGGTGTTGAAAGCCAAGAGCGAGAGCCCGCTCGGCACATTCAGCGAGCCGAGGACGGTTTTCAGCACCTCGCCCAGGAACGTTTCGAGGCGCAGGTGGCGCAACGTGGCGTCGCCCGCGCGTTTCAAGGTCCCCTGAGTCTCCAGGCAATCGAAATGACAGTCGAAACGCGGTTCGCTTTCGCCCGCTCGCAAGACGTACCCCCCCTTTCTTCACTCAAGTGTACATCACATCTTCGATCCGGGGCGAGCGATCACAGGAGCTTTACTGGGAGTGAGCCCGAACTCGGAACCAAATAAAACGATCTCGGCTCTAAGGCAAGGCGGGCTTCCGTTCGATAATAGAAAGGGAGGCTCGCGTTGCGAGAATGGGGAGAACGATGGATGTTTCGGCACGATTGAAATTGCTGGGAGAGATCGAGGACCAGGTGGCCCTGGCGCGGTTGGATCTGCAAGCCGAAGCGGAGGAGGAGACTCTCCGGGCGCGTTTCGGGGCGATCGAGCAGTACGCACGCCAGCTGCTTTTGATCTTGGAACGCGAAGAATATCGCAAATCCGCGTAGGTTTTCGCCCCGCGCGGGGTACACCTAGAGCGTGTCAGACCTTTCGGTAGCGATCGTCGGGGCCACGGGTGCCGTGGGCCAAGAGTTTCTCAAACTGTTCGAATCCCGGAAATTTCCGGTCGGTTCGCTTCGTCTGCTCGCGAGCGCGCGCTCGGTCGGCAAAACGGCGGAGTTTCGAGGCGAGACGATCCCGATCGAGGCGGTGACCGCCGAAGCATTCCAAGGCACGGACGTCGCCTTTTTTAGCGCCGGCGCCTCGCGGTCGCGCGAATTCGCCCCCGCGGCGATTGCCGCCGGGGCTACGGTCGTCGACAACTCCTCGGCCTTTCGCATGGACCCCGAGGTGCCGTTGGTGGTGCCGGAGATCAATTTTGAGAGCGTGGGATCGCAGAGCAAGCTGATCGCGGTCCCGAACTGCACGGCGATCCTGCTGCTGATGGCGCTCAACCCGCTCCGGCGGCTTCGCCCCATCCGGCGCGTGATCGTCAGCACCTACCAAAGCGCGAGCGGCGGTGGCGCGGCGGTCATGCACGAACTCGAAGAGCAGACCCGCCAGGTGCTCGCCGGTCAGCCCGCGCGGCCCGAGGTGCTGCCGCACCCCTACGCGTTCAACCTTTTCAGCCACAACACCGCGGTCGACGTTGACGGCTGGAACGAGGAGGAGCGCAAGGTCGTGGAGGAGAGCCGCAAGATTTTGGATCAGCCGGATCTTCAGATGAACGTGACGTGCGTGCGCGTGCCCGTGCTGCGCGCACACAGCGAGTCGGTGACCGTCGAGTTCGAGGGGGCGGCGCCGACCGAGGAGGAGGCGCGCGAAGCGCTCCGCTCCGCGCCGGGCGTTCGTTTGGTGGACGACCGGGCCGCGAACCACTTTCCGATGCCGTGCGAGGCCAGCGGGCAGGGCGATGTGCTGGTGGGTCGTATTCGACGCGACCCGTCCCATCCCGCGGCGCTCTCGCTGTTTCTTGCGGGGGACCAGTTGCTCAAGGGTGCGGCGCTCAACGCCGTGCAGATCGCGGAAGCGCTGATCGATGCCGGCGCGCTACGCCCCGGCGTCCGCGCTTGAAGGAGGCTAAGGCATGCCCCGATTGCAGCCGTTCGTTCCATCGGGCCCCGACTTCGACGCTTCTTTAGCGCTGATGAAAGAGCTCGCTTCGTGGAGACGTGGCGTGGAGACGGATACGCCGGGTTGGCCTGGGGTGAGGCGGCATTCTTGTTACAGCGTCTCGACGAGCCCGTGTTCGCGCAGCATCTGATGCTCAAGCTCGAGGTCGAGGATCTCGACGCGTGGTGGGCGGCGATCCAGACCAAGGCGCTGGAGGCGCGTTATCCCGGCGTGCGGCTTCGCCCTCCGACGGAGTTCCCTTGGGGACGCGAAGTGCATCTGATCGACCTCGCGGGCGTTTGCTGGCACGTCGCGGCGCTGGCCGGCTAAGCCGAAGGATCCCCGGGCTTCTGGGGCGTTTCGGCGCGGTGTCGAGATACGAAAGCGCAAGGGGCCGAACGATCGACGGCACTCCCGCAAGGCCGCCTGCGATCGTTCGGAGACCTGCGGGGTGGGGAAGCGAAACGCGCAGGTACGCTTGTCCCGTGGAGATCGATCCCGCCCTTTTCGAAGAGAACGAGCGTATGGCCGCCGAGAGCGACACCCGACGATGGATGGAAGTCGGAGCGCTAAGCTGCCAGGCGGGGGGCGTTTTGCCCTCGGTTACAGTGGCCTACGAGACCTGGGGCGAGCTGAACGCGGCGAAAGATAACGCCGTCTTGGTGTGCCACGCGCTCTCGGGCGATTCGCACGCCACCGGATGGTGGAGCCGCATGGTCGGCCCCGGAAAGCCGATCGACACCGAGCGGTACTGCGTGATCTGTTCGAACGTGCTGGGCGGTTGCCGTGGGACCACGGGCCCGAGCTCGCTTTCGCCGAGTGGGGAGCCGTACCGCTTGGCTTTTCCGTTCATCACCGTGGGCGACATGGTCGAGGCGCAGCGTCGGCTTGTTCGCGGGCTGGGGGTGGAGCGGCTGCACGCGGTGGCGGGCGGCAGCATGGGGGGGATGCAGGCGCTGGAGTGGACCCGTGACGGCGCGTTCCCGGTGGCAAAGGCGTTTATCGCCGCGAGCTGCGCGGTGCACACCGCGATGCAGATCGCGTTCCACGAGATCGCCCGCCAGGCCGTGATGCGCGATCCGAACTGGCGTGGCGGAGACTACGCGCCGGGCGGGGGCCCGAAAGGCGGCCTCGGCGTCGCGCGCATGCTGGGGCACCTCTCGTACCTCAGCGAAGCGAGCTTCGAGGCGAAATTCGGCCGAGGGCTGCAAGGCAAATCCGCCTTCGAATACACTTTTCGCCCCGAGTTTCAGGTGGAGAGCTATCTGGCCTACCAGGCCGAGAAGTTCACCGAGCGCTTCGACGCGAACAGCCTGCTTTATCTGGGCCGCGCGATCGACTACTACGCCTGCGAAAGCTTGGCGCAAAGCCGCAGCGAGTACCTCTTCACCAGTTACACCAGCGACTGGCTGTATCCGCGCCACCAGAGCGAGGCGATGCAGGCGATGGCGCGGGCCGCCGGCCTGAAAAGCGAGCATCACGAGATCGACCTGCCGTACGGGCACGACGCGTTCTTGTTGGACGATCAGGTGCAGGGCGAGCTCGTGCGGGCGTTTCTGTCGCGCGAGGAGCGCTATAATTGAGCCAGAGCGTCCATTGGAGAGCAGATGCCAAACTTCAGCACGCCGAACCCGGCCAATAAGACGATCCTCCTTATCGAGGACAACATCGACGACGAGCGCCTGACCCTGCGCGCGCTCCGCAAGAACAACATCATGAACGAGGTCGTCGTGGCTTACGACGGCCAAGAAGCGCTGGACTACCTCTTCGGCGAGGGCAGTTTTTCGGGCCGTGATCTCGCCGTGATGCCCTCCGTCGTGATCTTGGATCTCAAATTGCCCCGCCTGAGTGGGCTCGAGGTGCTGCGACGCATCCGCGGGCACGACAGCACTCGGCGGCTTCCGGTCGTGGTCTTGACCTCTAGTGACGAGTCGTCCCAGATCCGCGAGGCGTACGAATCGGGCGCCAGCAGCTTTATCCAGAAGCCCACGGATCCCTCGGAATACTCGGAGATGGTGCTGCAGCTCGCGATGTATTGGCTGCTGCTCAATCGGACCGCCGCCGAACGGACGCTCGCTTAAATTTTTGTCCCGGGAGGTTGCTATTTCGAATTCGGGAATGCCATACTCCCCATGCCGTACGCGGGTGTAGCTCAGTGGTTAGAGCGCCGGCCTGTCACGCCGGAGGTCGCGGGTTCGAGACCCGTCATCCGCGCCATCTCTTTTTAGCTGAAGAGTGGCGAGGTATACAGTGTGCCGCTGTAGCTCAGTTGGTAGAGCAAAGGACTGAAAATCCTTGGGTCGCCGGTTCGAGTCCGGCTGGCGGCACCACTATTTGAATTCAAAACTACGCATTAGCTCTCGCTTTCGAGGCTTCGTTTTCATCCCTGGTGCCTTTCGATTTCCCGGCTAGACGTTTCGTGCAGGGGTTTTAACCCTGCGATCGTTGCTCGCTGAGCGTCTCAGATAGTATCTCTCGGTTGTTGTGATCCTTGCATGACCTGCGTATGCCTCCCTGGATCGCATGGAGTGCTAGGAAAGCGGGCGAGCTGTCGTCTCAACGAAGGGCTCGTCGGCATCGAGCACAGCGGGGATCTGTGGCTTTGGAGTGGCACTCCGAGCATCGCCGCGTGGGTTTTCGATGGCCTGAACACACTACCTTGAGCGTGAGCAACTGGTGCTGCCAAAATCAATATCAAAAAACTCTTGAGTACTTATAGGCAGACATTATTCTGTCGAATAGTGCGCATTGTACTTTTGGTCGTAAAATACTCTTTGACTTTTATGGCGGATGCTCTTATAATCACTTCGCATGGTGCTGATTCTAAATTGCTGTGGTAGCTATTCTGCTGCAAAAGACAATCATATCCACTACTGCTATCAGTTTGCGCCATAGATGAAAAGTTAATATTCAAGCGCAGATGTATTAGAGTGCACCTGTGCCAAATGAAGAGGTGTTGAATGAAGTGCTCCAGTAAGATTTCTCCTGTTCTGGTTTTCTTGGTAGTTCAATCTTTAAATTCAGCTGCGGTAGGCCAGGGATACGATACGGAAAAAGTATGGGCAGATATAAAAAATTCAGGCAGTAGACTGTCCAAGATTAATATAAAATGGGAAACAGAATTTATAGGAATGCCTAATGCAGAACTTGATATTGATAAGGTTGCTGCGAGCGCGGAAATGCAAGCCCGTGCACAAGGATTAAATGAACAGCAAGTGAAAAATCAAGTGGCTTCGCAAACAAAGATAGCGAAGCTCACACGTGATGGTTTTACACAACGCGGTAGTCTGTCCTATTTATCCGATGGTAATCGAGCCCGATGTGAAAGATCTGTTGAGCTGCCAGATGACTCAAGAACTATTAGTAACTTTATAAATTATTATGATGAAAATGTAACTGTAAATATTAGTCAAGCAAACAAACCTGAGTCTCCTGGTAAATGGGTTGGTAGGGTAGTTCCGAGTCTATCGAATAAGCTTGAGGATACAGCTGTTGGTTTCATGGATCCCTATTTACTCTTAGGCTCGCCGCTTGCTAAATGTATTGAGTTTAAAGATATTACTTGGAGACAGTGTGAGGCTGGATATGTCTTGCGCTTTCCTCTGCCCGAGAATCCTGACAAGGTAGATGTTGAGATTATGGTGTCTTCTCGCCATTGCCGACCCCTTCAAGTTAAATATCTTGCAAAGACGGGTTGTGTCCAGACTGTATATAAACTTGAGAAGTATAAAGAGTATTCCTGTGGTGTTTGGTTTCCTGAACTCATAACGCGTCAAGATTTCAATAAACAGGAAAAGCTTAAAGCCCAAATGGTTTATAGGCTTCTGGAATGCAATCTAGGGAATCATGCTGATCTGAGCGCTTTGAAAGAGCCCTTTCCAGTGGGTGCTATTTTAAAAGATGAGCGCTATGGGAAGATCATGCCAATTCCCTATGAACTCAAAAAGACATCGCTGCCTACCGAAGATGAATTGAAGTCAATGGCCAATAAACTCTAGGGGGTAGGGGGGCGGTTTTATCCCTTGGAACTTATGTTCAGCTCCACGTCTTCAGGCCGATGGCGAAGGAGCTAAGCGGCGAAAGGAATCCACCGTTCTCCGCGATCCTTGTGGAGTTATGGTTTTCAGGCAGCCCGTTGGGGGCGGACGATGATCCAAAAGGGCGGAGATGAAAGGCGTGGGGGAAGGAGAAACGGCGTCTCTTCGAAGTGTCCCGGGCCGGCAGCTCTCCGATCTACTATCCAAGGACCGGAGAGCTGTCCCAGAGCCTCGACGGACTTAGTGAGTCTTGGTGAAGAGCTTGAGCCCGATGATGCCGCAGGCGATCAACCCGATGCACATCAGACGCGGGAGGTCGGTTGGCTCGCGAAGCACCACAATCCCCACGATTGCCGTGCCCACCGCGCCGATTCCCGTCCAAATCGCGTAGGCGGTCCCAAGCGGAAGCTGGCGTAGCGCGAGCGCCAAGAGCGCGACGCTTCCGATCATCAGCGCGATCGTCGCCGCCGTAACCCACGGTTTCGAGAACCCGTCCGAAAGCTTGAGCCCATAGGCCCAGCCGACCTCCAAAAGGCCGGCAAAGAAAAGAATGATCCAAGCCATAGTCGTCGCTGCCCTTGCGCGCCACGCCTTCGGGAGGCGGACGGCGCATGCCGGCGGGAATTTGGGTTCCAGGCGCCGGAATGCCCCTATCCTACTTGAATTAGCCGATAGTAAGGGTTGGTTCTCCTTTGCGGACCTCTCCGATGCGTGGGTAGGGGAGTTGTTGTTTGGAGAAGAGGGCGAGTCCTCCGCTGGTTTGGGGGTCGAGAACGACTTGCCGGATCCATTCTGGGACTTGGTCTTCGAATCGGAGGTCTTCTCCGAGGTAGCGTCGATTTTTGACGGCTCCCCCCATGCTGATGTCTTCGCCGAGCATGCGCTTGAGTCCCGGAAGCAGCGGGAGGGCGTCCGAGTCGATTCGGATGGCGACTTCGGAGGCTCGGGCGACGTTGTAGAGGTGCCCGGTGAGTCCGAATCCGGTGACGTCGGTGGCGCATCGGACTTCGGCTTCCAGGGCGCGTTCGGCGGCATCTTTGTTGAGGGTGATCATGGACTCGATGCCGGCTTGAAGCTCTTCGGGGGTGCACTTTTCGTGGTGGGCGGCGAGGGTCAAGATGCCGGTTCCGAGGGGCTTGGTGAGGTAGATGGCGTCTCCGGGTTCGGCTCCTGTGTTGGCGAACATGCGCGCGGGATCGACGACGCCGGTGACGGCCATGCCGAACTTGGGTTCTTTGTCTTCGATGCTGTGGCCTCCCAGAATGAGAGCCCCTGCTTCGGCGGTCTTGTCGTGCATGCCCAACAGAACCTTGGCCCAGGTGTCGGCTGGGGCTCCGAGCGGGTTGAAACAGGCGATGTTGAGTACGGTGAGAGGCCGTCCTCCCATGGCGTAGACGTCGCTGAGGGAGTTCGCGGCGACGATCTGTCCGTAGGCGTAGGGGTCGTCGACGATGGGCGTGAAGAAATCGACGGTCTGGACGAGCGCGAGGTCGTCGGTGAGGCGAAACACGCCCGCGTCGTCGCGCGTATCGAACCCCACCAACACGTCCGGATGGGAAGAACGAGGTAGTTGCCCTAAGATTTCGGTGAGTTGGGTCGGGGCGAGTTTCGAAGCGCACCCCATGCGCGGAACGAGTTGGGTGAGTCGCATATTCCTAGTACATGCCGCTCGGCCCGAGGGTTCCCCGTCGGGCCAAACAAGGCAGGCTCAGCGCGCGCGTGTGAAGAAATATTCGCGAAGCGTCGTCGCGCGCTCGGTGGCGGCCGGATCTTCGATCAGCACGCGGCGCTGGTCGAACTTCAGGCCGACTTTGGGCAGGACGGCCTCGTAGGGAATCGGGTCGGTGCTTTGCACGGCCTGGCGATACAGCTTGCTCAAATCTTTGCCGGCGACCTCGTTGATCGCTTTCAACACTCCATCCTCGGGGTACCCCTTCTTGGGCAGCGCGTGGCGGCTCATCAGAAGGCGAATCACGTCGTCCAGCGACTTCTTGCCGTTGGTTGCGTCGATAATGGCCGCGTCGAAGAGCAGCCCCAGAGCGAGCCCCTTATCGTAGAAGCTGAGATCCCCGACGCCCATCGCCCAATGATCCCAGGCCTGGTAGCTGACGTCCTCGATGGTCATTTCTCGCGCCGTTTTGCTGCGCTCGACCGAGTGCATCGAGTGGCTGAGCGCGCTCAGCAGCATTTCGCGCGTGCGAATCCCCGCGCGGGCGAGCAGCAACTGTGCGTAATACTCCGTGACTCCTTCGGCGAACCATAGGTTTCGAGTTCGGTTAGGCTTCGTGTAGTCGAACGGCCCAAGCACTTCCGGGCGGATGTGCTTGACGTTCCACACATGGAAAAACTCGTGTGCGGCTAGCGCCTGGACGTTCATGCGTGGGCTGTTGGAGGTCGCAAGCACGGTGCTGCTCTGATGCTCGAGCCCACCCCCGAATCCTCCCACGGCCAGGTGTACCAGATATGCATATCGCTTGAAAGGGAAGGGGCCCGGGAACATGCTGGCGACCGCCTCGCTGACCATGCGAAGCTCCTGCGTCTGCTGGTTCAGGTCGGGTGCGTAGGTACCGTCGGAGGATACGTAGATCGCCTCGAAGAGGGTGCCGCGCAACGAAAAGACGTAGCGCTCGAAGTGCCCCATCTCGATCGGGTGGTCGATGAGCTCGTCGTAGTCGCGCGCGGAAAATTCGCCCCAGACGCCGGCGTCTGGGGTCATCGCGGTGGCGATGTCCCAGCCGTCGGGCAGGGTGATTTTCAACCGGGTGGCCTCGTTTAGTCGCCCTTCGACGTACATGAACGCCGCGGGGCCGTTCACGAACGCCGTGCGCGGTCGGACGTTGACCCCGAAGAACCCCAGGCCGGCGTCGTCGCCGAGCACACGGTAGGAAAGGGTCAGTGCGCCTTTCGGAGCGTCGGTCGCTCGCCAGCCGCGCGGGTCGGGACGGGTCAACTCAATCTCGGCTCCTTTGGTGTCGACCAGCCGCACATCGTAGATCTTGTCCTGGTACTGCAAGATTTTGTAGTAGCCGGGGCACCACGCCGGGATGCGAAACTCGATGTCGCCGCCTTTGTGGTTCACATGGATCTGGAGATGAACGGCCTGATTTGGAATTTCCGGTTTGAGTTCGTAGCGGATGTCGCCGAAAACCAAAGCGGGAAGCAGCAGTAAGAGCCAAAGAAAAAATTTCATGGGGGTTCTGAGAATAGAACGGGAAAACGCCGAAGAAAGTTTCTATTTCGCCAGAGGGCATGTAAGTTCCTCAAAGAGCGAGGAAACGTAAAAGGGAGTGGTAGCCCGGACGGGACTTGAACCCGCGACCTCCGCCTTGAAAGGGCGGCATCCTAACCACTAGACGACCGGGCCGATCGAACGGCTTCCCAGTGTACCAGCCGTATACGGAAATTGCAGCGCGCCGATAAAAATTGCGAAGAGCGGCGTGCCCCGGGGCATGTGTCCGGGGCACGCCGAGCCGAAGCTCCCCGCGCTAGGGGGTGTTGCGCGGATCGTCGACGTGATATTTCGGAGCGCCGGGCGTTTTGTTCGCGCGCCACAGGTCCTGATTCTTGACCTGGTCGCGCTTCATCGCCTTGACGTGGGTGTCTCCGAACACGAAGTTGCCGGTTTTGGCTTGGTGAGGATAGTTGATGCGTCCCCAGGCCCAGCTGAGCGAAGTGGTGGGATCGGTGGTCCAGAGCGACGGCGGTCGCACGTAATAGTAACCGCCCACGGGCTGGCCGTTCTGATAGTGGCAGCTTTCAGCGAACACGATGGTGTCGGCCGGACCTTCCAACTTGGAGAGGTCGATGCCGCGGCCGTTTTGCGACGCCGAAGAGGTCGTGGTCGCGCATCCCGTTTGGTCCGTATCGGGGCCATCTTCGCAGTAAGGCACGCCGCCCGATTCGTAAAAGTTCATGTACAGCGCGTTATAGCCGTAGGTGCTGTCGCGATAGTAGCTGCTGGTGCCGTAGACCGAGTTGCCACCCGTCGCGTCGGTAAATGAGGGACAGATCAAGAAATGCGTCTTCTTGACGTACCCGTTGTTGAACTTCACGGCCCAAGGACCGGGGTTCGGATCGGTGGCTCCGCCGCCGCCCCCGAACCACGCGGGCATCGCGCGGTCGTCATAGTCGAGGTTGTACAGGCTCCATCCGAGCCCCAGCTGTTTCAGGTTGCTGATACAGGTCGCGCGTTTGGCGGATTCCTTCGCTTGGGCGAACACCGGGAACAAGATCGCGGCGAGGATCGCGATAATGGCGATCACGACGAGCAGCTCGATGAGGGTAAAGGCCTTTCGAGACTCCCAGCCAGATACGGTTTTCATTGATATCTCCTTCCAATCCGGTCCAAAGACCCTTCGCCGCAGAGAGAGGGCGACGGATCTCTGAAACAACACGAAAGAGTATAGATTTATGAAATGATAAAAAATCTTTGTTTAATCAAAAAAGATAAAAAAGTATAGATTTTATAAATTTTTGAGATTAGATCTTAAAAGATCAGGCAAAGCGCAAAGATTTTTGTGCAAAATCCAATAGGAAAGAGGTTCTCGGGAGAACTCGAATTTGCGGCGGCATCGAAAAATTCGACTTTCAATCTTGATTTTTATGTCATGATTGAAAGCGAACGGACGGACGCACCGCCAAGGAGAGGCGCCCGAACTCGTTCGGAGAAAGCAATGAGACGATCTTTAATCCTATTGGCCGCGATGAGCGCCGCCGTCCTTCCGTCGGCCGCGCGAGCGCATTTCCTCTGGGCGCACTACGATGCGCCTTCGAAGAAGGTGATGATCGGGTTGCGCGAGAGCCCGACGGACGACACGCCGGTGGCGCTGGCCGAGCGCATTCCGCGCGTCAAGGCCTGGGGCAAAGCCAAGATGTTCCTGAAGATCGACGAGCAGGACGCTTGGCTGAAAACCGATATGGTGGGCGACGTGGTCGGCATTACCTTGGATTACGGGGTGCTGGATCGAAAGTCACAGGGTCGGGGCGTGTTCTGGCTGAACTACTACGCCAAGGTGGCGATGACGCCGGCGGCCTCGCAAACGCAAGTCGGCCTTCCGGTCGAGCTGACGCTGAAGCCCGGGACGGGCGGCAAGTCGATCGTGACGGTGCTGGACGGCGGCAAGCCCGCGGCAGGCGCGGAGGTTCAGGCCGAGTCCCACGACCTCAAAGTGACTTTCGAGGGCAAGACCGGCCCCGACGGTACGATCGAGATCCCGCCGATCCCCGGCATGATCGCGGTGCGCGGCTTGGTGGTGCACAACAAGAAGGGCGAGCACGAAGGCAAGCCGTACGAGATGGTGCGCAGCTACTGCGCGCTGACGGTGTACCAAGAGGGCGACGCCAAGCCGCTTTCTCGGCAGCTGCGCGAGGCGTTCGGCAAGAACCACACCGTCGTTGGAAAAACGGCCTTCATCGAAACGCTGATGAGCGGCAAGCTGAACAAGGCCCAACTGATTGACCACTATGCGCAGCGCGCGCTGGTGCACCAAGAGATCGACCGCATTTTGTCGGCCACCGATCAGCCGGTGCCCTACGGTCAAGAGCAGAAGGACGTGCTCAAATATCTCCGAGCGGATATGGACGCGATCGGCGCGAAATGGCCCACCGAGGCGGACGCCTGGCCCGTTACCCGCGACTTCTTGAAGCAGATCCGCGCGAGCGAGGAGCAAGGCCCCTACTTCGCGCTCGGCATCCTACATGTGTACTACGGCGGGATCACGCACGGCGGCCGGCACATCGGCGAAGTCATCGCCGACACGGTGAAAGTTCCGACCCCCGCGTACTACCTCAAGAGCGACGGGTACGACGCTTACATCGAGAAGCTGAACACCATCACCAACTCCACGGCTCAGAAAGAGACCGTTCGAGGCGGCGTGGCGGCCTACAAGTACATCATCGACTCGAACCAGGTCGACAGCTTCAAGAGCAAATAAGTCTTTTTGACCTCTGGGATAAGGGGCGGCGTCCTTCGGGGCGACCGCCCTATTTTTTAAGCGCGGGATCGCAAGATTGCCGGAAAATCGCGCGCGATGCTGAGAATTTTCCGAGAGAGGCAACCGTGTTAGTGAAACGATTTTGCGTTGTTTCGCGTTGACGCCTTCGAAGGGCCGTGTTAGACTGGTTCCATGAGAATCGTCCTCTTTGCGTGGGTACTGGGTCTGTTCGTCCTGGTCGGATGTGGCGGAAATAGCGGTGGCGAATTCCTCCCCAGCAACTTTCAAGGCTCCTGGTTGGGCGAGTTGGATTACGGCGGAGAGGACACCGAAACAGTGCTTCTGACCGTGAACGAGAACGGTCAGTACACCGGGAGCGCGTTCGGAGTGGGGAACTACCTCCAAGGCACGATCAACGATTTCGGCAGCGTCGGCGGCCAAGTGTACGTCGCGCCGCCCAGTACGGCGAGGACGGCAATCTCGGGTACGGCCACCCTCAGCTGGGACGGCTCGACCCTGACCGTGCAATACAGCTATACGGCGGGTAGTGTGCCGCAAATGCGCACGATCGTCTTCACGCGCGCGGTACCGGTCTAACTCTCTTTACCCCTAAGCCGATGCTTCGGGCTACACTGGCGAAGAGGGAATGACCGCATTGAAAAAAAGGACCAAGATCGGGCTCGGGGTACTGGCCCTCGGGGTGGGGGCGTTCGCGCTTTACGTCAGCCAGTTGGATGCGCTCCCGCAAGGGGCGCATTTTCTTTTTCCGGACATCGAAGCGCCGAAGGCGCAGGACCGCATCCTGCTGCTGTCGCCGCACGAGGACGACGAGACGCTGGGCGCGGGCGGGTACCTGATGGCCGCGGCGGAGGTCGGGGCCGCGGTTCGCATCGTCTACGCGACCGACGGCAACCGGCACGGGCTGAAGGAGAAGCGCTACGGCGAGGCGCGGGAAGTGATCAGCTTGCTCGGGCTCAAAGACTCCGATATCGAGTTTTTCGGCTATCCGGACGGCCACCTGCGAGAGCAGGAGGATTTTCCCGCGCGGCTCGAGAAGGAGATCGACGCATTTCGGCCGACGCTCGTGATTACCACGCTCCCGGTCGATTTACACCCCGACCACGCGCATTGCGGCCGCACGGTCCACGCGTTGCACGCCCGCCGTCCGGATCTGCGGACGATGTACTTTTTGATCCACTATCATCGGTATCCGCGCCCCATCGGCTATAAGCCCCACCGGTATCTTTTGCCGCCGCTTCCGCTGCTCGGCGGAGATTACGCGTGGCGCAATTACGAGTTGACGCCCGAGACGAGCAAGCTCAAGAAAAAGATCATTCAGGAGTACCGCACGCAGATCACGATCAAGAACCCGATCGGCCGCCAACTGTTGTTCTCGTTCGACCGGCGCAACGAGATCTTCGCCCATCTCGATCCGGACATCCGTTTAAGCCCCGAGCCCTAAAGCGAGCCTAGCGTCCGGCGGAGCAGATCTCGGGCCTCGGCGACATCCTGGGAGCGCAGTCCCACTTCGCCGGGGCGGAGCCGGATTCCGACTACATGCCGCCCGCGCCGGGCGACCAGCGTCACGCAACCTCCCGCGCGCCGAAGCAGCGGCGTGCTCGCGTCCTCGCCGAAGCTCTCGCGCACGGCTCGGCTCGCCAGAGCAGGGTCTGCGTAGCTTCGTGCAGAGCACCGAAGCGTCGCACCCCTTTCGTCCTGCTTCCAAAAAGCCACGCCGCCCTCTTCGCACTTCGAAAACTGTTGCAGGGTAAATCCCGGAAGGCTCGCCACGCCGACGACGGTGGCGGCGGGGCGGGCAGAGAGCCGGGCATGAACCGCGACGCCGAGGATCGTCAGCGCAAAGATCCCCATCAGCAGGTGCCGTGCCGGGGCTTGAGGTAGCGTCCACTCGGAGAGCGGAGCAGTCTCGCGGACTTTCGCACGAGGGGTACGAAAAGTCCCGATCGCTCGATCTAAAGTCGCGTGTAACATGTCTTATCATAATATAACATATCTTACAAATAGATAAGTCTTATTATTTAGAGGACCAAAGAACCGTTAAACATACGAGGGTGACAGATTCAAGTAGACGGTTCGAGGGTGGGGAAACGATTTGAAGTCTCCGCAAAAATTTCCTGTTACCCTTCGATGCGGGTGTGAAGGAGCAGCCTAAAAACCTGGAGAGAAGCGCTGGGAAGGAAACCTCCTGCGGAAGTTGAAAGGGGAAGTTTCCTGTCTCACCCGCTCTTAAGAGTGAGTGAGACAGGAAGTTATCAACCGAGCGATGCCGACCGGATCTTCCGGGAACGTATCTGCACTTCTCCCTGGCTGAGAAAGTACTTTTTGTCAAAGAGCTTTAAATTTAATGGGTTAGGCAGCCGGACATCTCTCGTATCTGGAAAAGGTTTCTTCGATGGGTCGTAGGAACGATTAATCTGGGAGATAAAAATGAAGACAAGTCCTCGGTCTTGAGCGAAAGAACGCAGCGTTTGAACTTGCTGCATTAATTCGGGAGTGTCCCTCTTTTGGTCAAGAAGTTGTAAATAGTCGATCACAACTAACGTTTTAGAAGGAGTCGACGACAATTTCTCGATGATATAGTTTGCGCTGATGAGATCAGAGTCGTCAAATTCGAATTGTCCATCAAATTGAGTTCGTTCTGTTCCTATCGATCGAAAAAGACTCTCGATATCCTTCTCTGTGTAATCTAAGGTAAAAAAGACTCCCCGATAGCCGGATTGCATTGCTTTTACCAGAAGCTGAAGGCTTAAACGTGTTTTACCTTGATGCGGTCTAGCACCTAGTAACACCAAATGTCCCGGTGCTAACTCTGAATATATTTTCTCAACGACATTCCGGGTATGACGGGATACCAACCAGCTCCATGCGCTATAGCCTTCTTCGGCGGCAATCTGATTGAGTGCCTGGTGAAGGGGAATTTGATCCTTGCGAGCCATTAGTTTGGCTTCTCGCTTGAGGAGATAGATCGGTTTTGATAGTTTCATGACAGAACCTCCGTACGAACCATCGTCGCAACCCCTCCTTATGCGTGACGTTCGAATCGTCGGTTTGCCGAGTTTGAAGTCCTGTATCGAAGAATACTTTCCCAATTGGAGGGGGGGAGGCTCAGACTACGCCTTCATGAATTATAACCGGTTTTGGAAAAGAAGGCTCTGATTGCTTCCAAGAGGGGCATTCTCTATGTTCTCGTTCGTCTAGCTGACACCCGGAAACGGGTGCAAATCGCTGAGTGTGGGCAAGGGCCGAGCGCCCGAAGAGCGTGTTGTGGAGTTTCAATCCGCACTCGCTCCTAAGAGCGAGTGAGACCCGGGTGGGCAAGACACTTCGCCGAACAACGAAGAGTTTCAAGTCTCACTCGCTCCTAAGAGCGAGTGAGACCCATCTCCGGCAGACAGATGCTGAGCCGGATCATATCGTTGTTTCAATCCGCACTCGCTCCTAAGAGCGAGTGAGACTCTCTATTAATCTCTCAGATAGCGATCATGAGATCCTGTACCTTGTTTCAATCCGCACTCGCT
Source organism: bacterium (assembly GCA_037189405.1). Classification (GTDB taxonomy): domain Bacteria; phylum Armatimonadota; class Fimbriimonadia; order Fimbriimonadales; family Fimbriimonadaceae; genus JBBCJD01. The sequence continues at coordinate 39,275 of JBBCJD010000001.1, read as the reverse complement.
CCTAAGAGCGAGTGAGACCCCGACAGACCAGCCAGGGGGGAATGCCTGAGTTGCGGAAATGTTTCAATCCGCACTCGCTCCTAAGAGCGAGTGAGACCCTCGATGAGCTGCGACGGTGAAGGGAACCACTGCGTTTCAATCCGCACTCGCTCCTAAGAGCGAGTGAGACCGAGAGGTCGTCAATTGGCGCGCCAATATGATCGAGGCCGTTTCAATCCGCACTCGCTCCTAAGAGCGAGTGAGACGCGTCGATGTCCCAGGCATGGAAAACTGGATGGCTTTCGCAGGTTTCAATCCGCACTCGCTCCTAAGAGCGAGTGAGACCGCGCAATTCTCCCCGCAGGCTCGCTATACTTGTCATGTTTCAATCCGCACTCGCTCCTAAGAGCGGGTGAGACCGACCACAATTGTATTATCCCCTAGCGGAACAATAGTTTCAATCCGCACCCGCTCCTAAGAGCGGGTGAGACTCTTCCCCGAGCTCTTTACACAAGAGGTTTTGGAGGTTTCAATCCGCACCCGCTCCTAAGAGCGGGTGAGACGACAAGTGGATCCGGGTGGCCGACAACATCGCCGCGATCGCTGTTTCAATCCGCACCCGCTCCTAAGAGCGGGTGAGACTGGTCCCCAAGCTGGTTCCTAAGCTGGCCTTTCGGATGTTTCAATCCGCACCCGCTCCTAAGAGCGGGTGAGACTTCTTCAAGGTGACTGCGCCAACACCCCATGCCAGTTTCAATCCGCACCCGCTCCTAAGAGCGGGTGAGACGACCGCGGGCCTGATCGAAAAGGAGAGCTACGCGCATCAGGTTTCAATCCGCACCCGCTCCTAAGAGCGGGTGAGACGGCGCGTCAATTGTGCCGCCTGGAACCTATTTTGCCTGTAAAAGGCGCATTAATCAAAATTTACTTTTCAAAGAACGGATGGCTTTGTGCCAAAGAATTGAACCTAACAGCTGGCGCGGATATGCCGTATCGACAAACTTCACCAGAGGTCCGCGCGTTACAAGATTAACGGACCGTCAAAGTCGATCCATTTATTGATGCCGTAAACTTCCACCGCTTCTTTGCGCGATTGGGACAAGAAGTAAATGCGCAGATTATCTTCTGCCGGCTCAATCTCAGAAAGAAGGCGTTGGCGTAGCTTGTGCAGCGTTACATCTGTCAAAGAGCATTCAAACGTCGAATATTGAACCCGCTGGCCAAAGGCCTCGCAGGCCTTGGCGACTCGGCGCAAGCGCTGCTCGCCAAGGAGACTCGTCGTGCAGACATCGTAGCAGACCAAGATAGAGTGACGATTTTTCATTAATCAGGAAGGTAAGGAGGATAAGCATGGAGCTCTCCACGAAATACGCGAGCCATGAGTCGAGCTTGGAGGTGAGGGAGCAAACCGATCGGGACTTTGGATTCGAGAAGCGCATGCCGCACCTCGATTTGCTTGCGTTTTTGATATTCGATAAGCACGAGTTTTCGACCGATGTCATTCAGCAGGACACTGTCACCGGGACGGACATCGAAGTGGTCTGGCTGAAGTTGACGGCGGTTGATGAGCGTTAAACACAAGCGATCCAAAACGATGCTCCGAAACTCTTCGAGCAAGTCTAAACCGAGGGCCGGGCGCCCAGGGCGCACGGCATGGAGAATGCCCATTTGAGGATCGAGGCCTACCCCTTCGAGGGCGGAAACGCAATCGCTCGTCGCGATACTGTATAAAAAGGAAAGAACGGCGTTGACCCGATCCCGGGGCGGTCGTCGGTTTCTGTCTTTAAATTGGAAAGCCGTTTTTTGAGCCCGGATCATTGCGGGAAAGCAGGCGAAGTATCCCTTGGCCCCCATGCCTTCAAGTCCACGCAGTTCATCAAGAGTCTTGGTCCCCTGGACCATTCCAAGAAGGCCTTCATGTTCGGCGATGGAATCGGCGAACGGCTCAGGGACGGACTCCCGTGCCGCTCGCATCAATACCTGGCGCGAATTCTGCAGTTTCCCGGCCACGATCTGACGGGCAAAATCCAGGCATCGAAAGGGATCACAGCACCCATCATATTGGGCCTTTCGAAGGAGGATGTTGCCAGTGGTTTTGCCATGCACTCGCGCTCTAAAATGACCGTTGCGATCGAACAGGGCAACGGCGCGCCCATCTTCGGCGCATCGCATCATGAGTGGGGTCGAGATGCTGGCGATGCCCAGGACATGAATGGCGCCCAAATGATGAAGAGGGACTTTCAGCAACGTCTCGCCTTCGCATTCCACACGCACGTTGTCGTTTTCCAAGCGAGCATGCGCACCTTCTGTCGTAAGGTAAAGCGTATTCAGGAGCTGCTTGGTCATGGCAAATTCTTGAGCCCCATGGGTTTGTCGATCTTTCGCTTGGTTTGTATCCCTTGCATGACCGCAAAAGGTTGGCAGGCATCGATCAACGAGCAGTGCCGACAACGTCGGTCGTTGACCGGCAGAGCGAGTCTTTCTTCCTTCTGCATCATCCGAACCGCTTCGATGACAGCGAAGGTCTTGTCTCGCAGTGCCTGATCGAGAGAGACTTCGACGCGCTGCTTGATGCCGCCATAGAAGAGCGTCCCTCTCTCAATCCGAACCTCAAGCATGTCTTCCAAACAGAGGGTTTGGGCGCAAAGCTGGATCGACGCATGAACGATGTTCACTGGCTTGCCCGATTTATATTCGACGGGATGCGGATGATCTTCTCGGTCGAATTCGACGGCGTCGGCCTTGCCGTAGAGGCCCAAGCGATCGCTCCACAAAGGGAGCGCGCGTTCGACGCGAACTCCCTTTCGGCGGTGATACCCGGGCTCATCGATCCTTGTATGAAGCGCTCCACCCTTGAGGGTAAACAAATTTTCGTCAAACGTGCTTTCCAGATGAATGAGGCCGCACTGCCGGGGGCAGTACGACCAATGCTCCAATGCAGAGATCATCACCCATTCGTCGGGGCTCATCCCAAGAGCTTTACCAGGGTGACCCCATCGAGGTTTGGGTCCTCGATCTTGAGGTCGTAGTCTTCGAACTTTCGCGGAGGCTTGGATTCATCTTTGCGGCGACATTTGAACTCGCCAAAGAGCTTTCCGCTGGGCTGGTTGCCTAGCGGGTTGTCGTGGACAAAGACATAGATGCCTTTCATCTCCATGTAGCCCCGGGCAGCGCTGCGATCCATCTCGAACATATTGGCGAGGGCTTGCCAGTACAGTTCCAAGTCCTTCTTGGTCACGCCGGTACCGCCCTTGCTAGCATCACCCAGCATGGGTGAGAAGAAGCCTTTGCCCAGATAGAGCCCGTAGGGTACGGAGGCCTTTCGGCCCATTTCGGTTTCTTTGTTCTCCCCCTCTTTGGTGATGGCTAGGCGAGTGATGGCGATCTCGCTGGGGACGATCGCATCGCGCGAGCGCGCAAAGGTGAGTTGCATGGGGCCGCGCACTTGGCCACAGTTATAGTCGCCCGTCGAGAGGACGGCGCCGAACATGCGGACATCGTAGTAGCGGCGGCAGATTTCTTCTTTGCCCTTTCGATTCTCCTTCTTTTTATCCTGCTTCGCTTCGGAATCCGCCTTTTTGACCGCGGTCTCGATCTTGCGATTTAAAGCGATTCCGCTGTCGCGAACGAAGATGCCGTTGTCGGCGATGGGGCGGCCCTCTTTGTCCACTTCATCGGCGTCGGTCGGCGTACTTTGCCCCAGAAGGTCGATGTAGTTGCGAATTTTTCGCTTCAGGCACACGTCGGTGACAATGCCTTCCAGCGTCTCGGGATCGACGCGGGGGAGGTTGCCGGCGTCGGGATCCCCGTTGGGATTGCCGTCCGTGACGTCGAACAGGATCAGGTAGTCATAACGCTTTTGGGGGTCGGTCACTTGCGCGAGAGTGGCGGTATCAATCATGGTTTTCCTCCTCGGATTCGGTCGGGGTTTCGTCGGCGAGTTCGTTCTCTTTGTTGTTGCTGTGGGCACGGGCCTGAGCGATGTCGTCGGCGCGCTGGTGGTAGTAGCCAAGGGCGAAAATGCCTTGACCTTGGTAGTCGAGTGTCATGGGGTATCGGTCGCCGATCCCTAGCATCACCTCTTGCAATCTTTCATTGAGTGCATAAAACGCTTTGGGGTGGTTCTTACGCAACTTGGGGAGATGCCCAGAGGTCGCGTCTTTAATGAGGACGCCAAAGATTGCGCCAGGGCTGGCGCACGCCGCGCCGTAGTGCCGATCGGTCAGGGTGGCGTTGAGCCCGGGGATGGCGAGGCGTTGGATACTTTCTAACACCGAAAGTAGACGCCCACAGTGGTAGGCGGGGTCTTCGTGATCTTTATAGAGTTGTCTCAAGTCTTTTCCTCCTTGGATATCGTGTAGCGCGGCTTTGATGAGCATGAGGCGAGGCAGGCTGAGCAGCCGCTTGTTGTTGATTTCATAGAAAGGCCCTTGCATCGCGGTGTTGCGCCGCACGGCGAGGGCGAGCAGATCATGCGGGAGAGGCGTACCCTGGAGCACGCACCGCATGATTTCGACAGGCACATGCTTGGGCATCTCTTTTTTGGCGTCGCGGTACAGGCTGGCTCCTAATGCGTAGATTCCTTTAGGAGGAACCGATTGACCGTGCGTGTTGATCAAGTCGAGCTTGGCGAACCATTTCCCAAGGTAATAATTCACTCGTTCCAGCGATGTTTCCAAATAATCCCGGACGACGATCCGGCTCGCATTCGCGCTGAGCGCCAACACGAAGTAATCCGCGGTGTGCAGGGGGGGCGGGGCGGCTCCTTTGGTCGCCATTTCGATCAGCGTCCGGGCCATTTTTTCATCGGGCTTCTCTACCATTTGCCATCCTGTGAAGCCTGGTTTTGGCTCCCTGGTCCAACAGAGATAGGCCGTTTTCCCGACTTTGAGGCAGTGGTTCTCATGCCCCAAAAGGTAATTCAGACCGTTGCAGATCGATTCCGCGGCGGCGCTGCTGATGGGAGCGGACAGATTGCCTTTGAGTCCATACGATTCGCCGGCCTGCATATTGACGGAGACGAGCATCGTCCCGGAAGTCTGTCCATCGGGAACCCCTTTGGCTGGATAGGGCATTATCTCGCCCACTAGAGTAAAGTCGCCTGTGACTAAGCAGAACCCCGGTGTCCTCGATCTATCTTTTCCCCAGAATTTCTGAATGGCGGGGCGATCGGTAATGAGTTCGCCGTCCACTTCGATCAGCAGATCCTCGTTCGGATCGAAACTCGTCATTTGAAGAAGCTGCTCGGCTCCTCCGGAATGAAACCATGCCAAGAGTTTGCTTAGACATGGATCTTGCGTTTCCGCGAAAGCCTCCTCTAAGAGGCTGAGGTAGGCCAGATGACGCTCTCGCACTTTTTGAGGATCGCGTCCGTCTCCGACAAATCCAAGGGCATATTCCGGGTCATCGTGAATTAACCGAGGCATGATGTTGCTGGTACGTTGTTTCCAAGGAACGTCATACGATTTGCCTTCGCGCAAGGTTTTTCCGCTTCCACGCTGCTCGCCCGTTTGAGCGATGATTCGCGCGACTCCGTTACGTATCGAGATTTTCTTGGTGATAAACGCGGATTGATACCCCCGCGGCAAGGTATTCGGCTGGCGCTCCCAAAACTCTTTGAGCCGTTGCAAGATCATGCGTTTCTCCCGATCGGATGGCTGGGAACACGCATCACTCCTTTTTCCACTTTTGCGTCAAAGAAAAGAGGGAAGTAAGGTTGCCGGCCTCGGGAAAAGTCCAAATCCCAGAGCATGAGACCGAGGGATTCCGTCCAGTCGATCGGATCGGGCGCGCCATCGGCAGGGCTGAATTCTGCATCGAACTCACGCGTGCCCAGCGTCGGACGATGGTAACACTGTCCTCGTTCGACGCGGCGTCGGAAAATATCTCGATGCTTGGCCGCCGGTTCCGTTCCCGGTTTCACCAAAGGTTCAGCGACGAAGATGTAATCCACATCGCGCAGGCAAAGCGAAAAGCGCTGACTCCGGTCTCGGTCTGCGCGGAACGGCCCCGCCGCAAGGCTCATCTTGGAGTTCACTTCGTTGCGGAGAATCGAGAAGTTTCGAGACTCCTTCAGAACCTGAATTTCATGAATCCGCCACGTAAATTGTGGATGCCAATAGATCGCTTCCAACACCCCTCGTGCCGCGCTGGGCGTCGATAAGGGGTAGCTGATGCGCTCAATTTTTGCTTCTGGCCGAACAAACAATGCGAAGTCGCCGCGAACACGCACGGCGACCAAATGGTCGTTCATATTAACCCTCCCTCGCTCCCTCGGATGATAAAACTAAAGCTGGCACTCTCTGTTCTCCAGAGAGCATCTAAAGGTACTTCGGTACAACGGTATTTGTATCTTACACCCGCTTCCGGAGGGTTGTCAATCACCAGGTTGACCCAAGGATGACGATCCAGAGGGGCGGTCGTATCGGTTTGGACCAAGCGATCCTTGCGCGATACGATGAGGCCGAGGCTCGATGACCAATAGAGTTTCATTTCAGTCTCCAGCGTGTCCGGTAAACCGGACAGTGGCGGACCGTGTCCGTTTGCCACTGTCCCGAGGATTTCCCTCGGTGAACGGGGAGGACGGGTTGGGCTCTAACACTTCCCGTTCCTCCCCTTAAGCCAGGGCAGCTGCCCCTCATTTGTCTTTTTTCAACCCACGTCATTCCCCTGGATGTCCAAGAGAGACGCACGCCCTTTTGAAGGGCACGATTGATCATAGCCACATAAGAAGTGAAAAATTAATCCATGGCAAAATGCCCTTCAGTTATCTTGAAGACCATAGCAAATACCCTTCATCTGTCTTAAATGCGAAATGAGCCCAAAGTTTTTATACGACGCTGTCTTCCGGAGCCAAGCCCGTTTGTTTTCCCACACCTAAGCTGCCATCGTAAGATCCTGTCCAAACCAGAAACCCTTGGCGCTCTGCCACCAGGCTTCCGGGATGGCGCAAGGAAACCGTCATCGGAGCGAATTTTCGCGCGATCAAGCGAGGGCTGGCTCCGTTTGCCAGCTGTTCAAAGAGCTTCTCGGCCAACTCAGGATCATACGCTTCCACGATGATCCCCACCGAATCGTCGTCGATCAGCTTGGTGCGCGCGGCCACCTTCGGATAATCAAAATTGTTCCGAAGATCTTGAATGCCTAGTCCTCCGACCTTCTTATCCGTCGCCACATTGCGAAACAGTTCTTGAAAATAGGAGGACTGGGTCTCTGGGGTTTCAAGGGCACTTTCGCCCTCCTGAAGCATGGGACGAGTCAGGTCGGTGCCGGTAAGGTAACTGCCTTTCGGGGTTTTCCCTTCGATCAGGTCGAAAATCTCGCAACGGCCTTTTGTGGTCCGCCCGTTACGATTGCAGCGCCCGCCTGCTTGAACGATGCTGTCCAAGGGGGCCATCATGCGCAAAACATAGGGAAAGTCGATGTCCACGCCCGCCTCCACGACTTGGGTCGACACCACGCGACAAGGCAGATTTTGATCGAGCCGCTCGCGGATCTGGGCAAGAACTTTTTTGCGGTGCGCGGGCACAAGATAGGTGCTGAGATAGAACGCGTCGGGATCGTCCAGCGTCTCGAAAATCCTAACGCTGTCGGCGCGAGAATTGACGATGCAAAGGGCCTGATCTTGCCCGGCGATTCTCGCCGCCACCTCTTCATGGGTCATCTTGCCCACGTATGTGTAATCGACGCGGTTGAGTCGGGCGAACAGTTGCTCTGGCTCGGGCACAATAGGAATGGCTTGCCGCAGGCTTTCAGGAACGTTGGGCAACCTCGAGTAATCCGGTTGGGTGGCGGTGCAGAAGACCACCGAAGTGTTCGCATACTGCACCATCCAATCCAAGACAGAGAGCATCGGCTCCAGCAGATTCGGTGGCAGAGTTTGGACCTCGTCCAGAATCACCACGCTTCGCGCGATGTTATGCAGTTTCCGGCACTTGCTGCCATGATCGGAAAGCAAGCTTTCAAAAAATTGAACGTTGGTGGTGACGATGAGGGGCATATCCCAGTTTTCGGCCGCCAGCCGTCGCCGAATCTCCACATGGCTTTGCCCTTCGGCGTTCGTCTCTTCGTTTGCGCCATAGTTCGAATGATGTTCGAGGACGTTTTCCGGCCCGAAGATCCCTTCGTAGATCGCAGCGTTTTGTTCGATAATGCTGGTAAAGGGAATCGCGACAATGATACGATCCAACTCATGTGCTTTGGCGTGGGTGAGGCCAAAGAGCATGGATGCCAGCGTTTTTCCTCCCCCAGTGGGAACCGCGAGCCGATAAAATCCGGGCTTTTCCAGTGCGCTCCGGCGGCAATGCTCTTGCACTTCCACGCGGACGCGTTCAACCTCGGTCTGGGGCGGACGAAACGCTGCGAGCTTGGCTTCCAGCTTTTCCAGCAAAGGGGGTAAATCGGCCGAAATCGTTTGCCGCAGATCCGGCTGGTAATACCGTTCGGTATCCAGGCGGTCGGCGTCGATCAGCGCGCTGAAACACATACGGATTAAATGCTCGTAGACCAAGGCCTCAGTGGGAAAGTCTAAGGTAGGGCAGGCTGGGAGTTGAAGGGAGTCTTGAAGCTGCTTCGCAGCCTGAACGACCTCGGGATACTTCTTCTGCGTCTGATCGATCCGAGCTGCACTTTCGGTGTGATTGGGAAGCCTGCCATGGTGCGCTTGCACACAGAGGGAGAACAGCCCGAGCTCCTCAAGATAAGCGGCAGCACCGGGGTCGCTGTGCGGCGGCCCTTTACGACTGTTTGGATCGCGGATATAGCGCTGGAACTCCAGGCATGCCTTGGCGGCGTCGTGGATTAGGCCAAGCATTCTCCCGATCGCGCCTGCCCGGAATTTAGCTGCGAATGCTTCGGCGAGAGCCGCCACGTCCCACAAATGGCGAAGCAAAAGGTGCGGCGCCTCTCGGTCTCCTTGCGGACTATGGGCCCATAAATTTTCTGGATTGTCCATGAGAGAAGATTGTATATCTTTTTCATGGAATGCATCGGGAAGAATCGATTTTGATCCCTTCTAGAGTGCTAAGAACGGACCCCACTTCCAGGCTAGTTCAACCCGATGGAAATCTAGAAACGCGAAAAATGCATCGCAATGATCGATTCAGAAGAACAAGGGAATAACGATGCTACTTTGAAGTCCGGGATTTTTCGAAATCGGATGGAACCTTTACCATTCACGCGCTGAATCAGGAGCAAGAATGGGCTGAAAGGAGTGGCTGTTCAAATCTGCGATAAGCGTCGGTTGCCCTTCAGGAAATGCTTCCCATGCCCAAAGGCATCCATTTTCGCCGAAAATAACTCGACCTTTCGCATCGATCTCGATCCATTGTAGGTGTGAGTTTCGGGAGGACCACGTTCGGTGTACCTTGCCGGAATCATCGCAAAGTTGCCATTGTTTGAAGAGCACTTTCGTCGTGTAGACGAGGGAGCCTTTCCGAAAGGGTTTGACAAACTTCTTTGGCGGGTATAGGTGGGCCACACTCTCTAACAGTTTTCCAAAACCGTCGGGGTCGGCAGGACTTATTTTTTGATACGCAAGGTTCCTTTTATTCCGGGTTGACGCTTCTTCAATATCCTCTAGAATCCAACCTCTCGCTAAAAGTTTTTTTGTCGCGATGTCGAAACCGCCATGAAAAATCTCCGTGATCTTAATTTGAGAGGAAGGCGCGATGGATTCATGCCAAGTAAATCCTGCTCGGTGCACTTGCAAGTGCTGAGGCGATTTCCAGAGACCGCCGCCGTTCCAGTACCAACCGTTAAACCCAAGCGCGATCGCGGTGAAATAAGGAGGGCGACTAATGGAAGTCCAACTTATCGGATCGATGGAGGGATCGGGTAAGGGGTGCGTATTGCGTGCGATCGCTGATTCTGCGGGGTTCATCGCTTTCACGACGACATATCTGCCGTCGGAGCTGACATCGCATTTGTTTGTGTAAACTCTTCCCGAGAGCCATTGCCCCGGTGTGACCTCATCGCGGGTCAAATCCCAAAGCAGCATCTGGCATTTTTTCGAAGGCCCTCGACGGAATATGACGGCCTGATTCGCTTGAGTCGCCAGGATGCCGTCGATTCTACATGTCTGAATTCGCCCCATCGCTTTAGTCCTAATAATAAGCTAAAAACCAAACGGCGAAGACATTCACTAGTGGTGGGCAAGGAGAGACTCGAACTCTCACTCCTTTCGGAACTGGAACCTAAATCCAGCGCGTCTACCAATTTCGCCACTCGCCCTTGAATGCCGAGCGCCCGAAGAAGCGGGCTCCTCCCAAGATACCTCAGGGTGCGCGGCGAAGCGAGAACCGGCGGGGCAGCAGTTCGCCGAGCGTGGTGAAGACCGTCTCGCCCCCGTCCGAGAACATCCCCACGGGCATCTCGGGAGGCGCGAATTCGGCCAGGGCTTGTAGGCAAAGACCGCAAGGCGCTCCGCCGTTTTCGGTCCAAAGCGCCAGGGCCTCGGGCTGACGCATGCCCGCGCCGACCATCGCCGCGAGCGCCGCACGCTCGGCGCACAACGTCGCGCCGTAACTGGCGTTTTCGAGATTGCATCCAGTCCAGATCTCGCCGCTAGGACCCCGAAGCGCAGCGCCGACGGCATAGCCGCTGTAGGGCGCGTAGGCGCGCTCGCGCACGTTGCGGGCGGCCGCGCTCAGCGCATCCCAAAAGCCGGCGACGGGATTCGACATACGGCCATTGTAACCGCAGGACGGGGCGAAAAACGAAACATCTGACGGGGAATCGCGCACAATAGAAGGGAATCGACGTTTAATAGGAAAGGACTTTCTCGCGGTGGCCAACGTGGGAGCGCCTTTTCCGAAAAAGGCGTCGCGTTCGAACCGGCTTGTCCGCCGTATCGAAACCAGCATTCATTAGGGCCCAATGATGATCCTTTCTTTCCTTGTCGTTTCCAATGCGCTTTTGTTTCCTTCGTCGAGTCCTCAACTCGCCTCGCTTCCGGGGGCGTCCGTCCGAGACGGCATGCATCTCAGGCAGGGCTTTCTCCAAGAAGAAGAGTTCGAGGAGGGGTTCGAAGAAGGATTTGGTGGCGAAGAATTTGGCGGTGAGGAAGAAGAGGAGAAGCCGGTCGATCCGGCGGAACAAGCCAAGCAGTACGATAAAGCGTTAGAGAAGCTCGAAAAGCGGGACGGCCCGCTTCCGTTCTATCTGCGCAAAACGAACCAGATCCTGGTGGAGCTTTCCGAGGACCAACTCGGCAAGCTGGTGATGCTGCAAGCCTCGCTGGCGAGCGGCGCTGGCCCCGAGTTTCAGGCGGGCGATCCGGTCGGCGATTTCGATGTCCAGGTGTACCGGCTGGCACGTCGAGAGAACCGCATCCAGTTCGTGCGCCCGAATATCCGGTACCGTTGGAGCGCCGACGATCCGCTCGCCCTCGCGGCTTCCCGCAGCTTCCCCGAAGCGATTCTGGCGGAGTTCCCCATTGAAAAGGAGCACCCCGAGAAGAAGCTGATGCTGGTCAACGTGACCGGGCTCTTCACGGGCCAGCTGCTGCAGCTCAACGAGATGGTGAACGAGATGGTCGGGGCGGGCTACGCCTTCGACCGCGAGAAGCTGCGTTTTTCGAAGGTGCTCGGGTTCCCCGAGAATCTGATCGTGCACGCCGATCTGCACTTCATGTCGATGCGGGGCGGCGGGGGCGGTCCCGAGGATGCGCTGCTGGAGGCGCTGTTCGGCCCCGCGGCCAAGAACCAACTGGAGGACTCCCGAAGCCTGCCGCTTCGCGTGAGCTTCAATCTGTGGCTGCGAAACGAGGAGCCGACCTACCGGCCGCGTCTGGCGGATCCGCGGGTGGGCTATTTCACCACGGATCATTTCAGCCTGTCTCGCTTTATGGAGCGCGACCGAACCGAGCGGTTCGTGAATCGCTTCGCGCTTGAAAAGAAGGACCCGGGCGCGGCGATGTCCGAGCCGACCCAGCCCATCGTGTGGACGCTCGATCCGTCGATTCCGGAGGCGTACCGCCCGGCGGTGCGCGAGGGGATCTTGCGCTGGAATAAAGCGTTCGAGGCGATCGGGTTCAAGAACGCGATCGCGGTCCAGGACGCGCCGGAGGACGAAGCCTACGATCACGCCGACGGGCGATACAACGTCGTGCGGTGGACGGTCTCGGCCGATACGCCGTACGCCATCGCGCTTTTCCGCACCGACCCGATCGACGGCCGGATCCTGAACGCCAGCATTACGTTCGACGCGAACATGCTGAGCTACGTTTTGAACGAGCACCGCAACTTCTCGATGCCCATCGCCGAGACGCATCTCGCGAAATCGGCGTTCCTGCGCGCCCCCCACGGCGCGGCGGGCCATGAGGAGTCGGTGTTCCAGCGACTGTGGACCGCGCCTCAGGAACGGCTGGCGCACGCCGCGGCGCACCGCGCCGAGCGGTTCGGCTTCAAGATGCGGCGTTGCGACTATGGGCACCGCCTATCCGAGCGCGCGGGCCTCGCTTGGAGCGCGCTTCAGGCCGCGCCGAGCCTTGCGGTCACGCGCGAACAGTACGCGAGCGAATTCATCGCCGATACGATCAGCCATGAGGTGGGGCACTGCCTCGGGCTGCGCCATAACTTCGTCGCCTCGACCAACCTCACCACCGCGCAGCTCGACGACGACGCACTGACGTCGCAGATTGGCACGGCCGCGAGCGTGATGGACTACGCGCCGGTGAACATCCAGGCCGTGCTCAAAGGCAAGGGCAACTTCTTCAACCCCTCGATCGGGGCCTACGACCTGTGGGCCATCGAGTACGGCTACACGCCGTTGGAGGCGGAGAGCCCCCAGGGCGAAAAGCCCGCGCTGGCGAAGATCGCCAGCCGCCACGGAAGCCCGGGGCTGCTGTATATGACCGACGAGGACGCCGACGAGTGGAACCCTTATGTCGTGCGGTTCGACTTCGCGAAGGACCCGCTGGTGTACATGGAGCGCGAGCTCCTCGCCGCGCGACGCCTGCGCGAATACGCGATTCGTCACCTGCCTCGCCCCGGCGAGGATTACGGCAAGCGGACGCAGGTCATTCTTTCCTCGCTCGGGTGGACGTTCTCGCAGGGCCGCAACGCCTCGCGGTTCGTGGGCGGGATGGTCGCGGGCCGTTCGCACAAAGGCGACGCGCACGAAGCGCCGACGCTGCGGCCGGTGTCTTCGGAGGAGCAGCGTCAGGCGATCCAGCTCATCGCCCGCCATTTCTTCAGCGTCGAGGCGTTCGACCTGCCGAGCGACGTGATGCAGAGTTTGAGCGTGGACCCGAACCAGCCGAACGCCGCGGGATGGACCGCGCCGCTCCGGCAACTCGTGTCGACGCGCCAGCAGATGATCCTCGCGACGGTGATGAGCGCCGAGGTGACCGATCGCATCGTCGAGAACGGCCTCAAGTCGGAAAACGGCACGGCCTATACGCTGACCGAGCATTACGGCGCGGTGCTGGGCAAGGTGTTCTCGGAGATCGGGCGGGGCGAATCGATTTCGGCATTGCGCCGCGACCTTCAGCGCTTCATGCTCACCGGGCTGATGCTCCAGGCGGGCGCGGGGTCCGGTGAGGTCAACGACGACGTGCGCGCAGTCGCATCGGACTGCCTGAAGCGGCTCGAGGCGCGCATGGCGCTGCAGTTGCGCGCGCCCGGCCGTCTGGACGAGATGACGCAGATCCATCTGCGCGAGTCGGCCGATACGATCCGCCGATTCCTCGCGCGCCCCGCGATCGGGGTGTCCGAGACCGGGGGAGACCTGGATGCGCGGGCGGAGCTGGAGGCGGGGAGCTAACCGAAAGGGGGGAAGTGATGTCGCAACTCGAAGAGCGGGAGAAGATCGCCGAGGAGCTCGCGCGGAAGCTGCGCGAATACCTTGCGGCATGCTACGCGAGCAACGGCTCGGCCGAGCCGTTCAAGCCTTCGAACCGCGTGAAGTTCCTGTGGCCGCCCCATCCGGTCAGCTACAGCTACCATGTGCTCGCCAGCGACTGGAAAGGCGAGGCCCGGTTCGAAGCGTACGGCGAGACGTTCGAGGTCGTGGTCGCCCGCACGCCGCACGGGGTGTTCGGCCGGTGCGACCGCATCTGGCACGAGGCGCGCGGCGAGACCGAGGAGGAGATGCTGCGCGCGCTGCGCGAATCGGCGGAGCCGCTGTTTCAGCGCCAGCTTCGTATCCACGCCGCGATGGGCCGCGAAGGGCGATTCGAGGGCCACATCCGCGAACTGCCGCCCGAAGACCTGCTGAAGCTGCTTTACTGCGAGGACCGGGACGTCGCGAACGACGCGCGCATCGAGATCGAGGCGCACGCGAGCCTGAAGATCTTCCGTCCGGCGCTGATCGAGGTGCTCCGGGACCGCACGCACCCCCATCGCCGCTCCGCACAGTGGTGCGTGCTCGACCTTTTCGAGGATCTCCCCGGCTTCAGCGACGGCGAGGCGCAGGAGCGCGAGGCGATCGGCGCGATTCGCGATCTGATCTGGGACGCCTCGGACGACTACGCGCGCACGATCTATAAGGCGGGCGTGGTGCTCGGGGGATACCTGCCGCACTCTTATGGCGGCGAAGTGCTGCTGGAGTGCCTGGCCGCGCCCAGCAAGATCGGGCGGCGCAGCGCGATCCACGGCCTGTTCCATGTGGTGGAGTGGGTGCCCGAGCGCAAAGAGGAGGTCGTGGAAGCTCTCCGCCGGCACGCCGCGTCCGAGACGGTGCCCGCCTTGAAGGAGTTCGCGACGCTGATGGCCCGGGACATCGAATCGGGCAACGTCGACCACATCCCCGAGCCGCTTTTCGCCGGGGAGGCCTAAGCTTGAAGGAGGACGCGTAACCCCCCGCGGGGTTGCGCTATCATAAAAAATATGCGATGGTTTGCTTTTCTTGCTTTCGGCGCTTTGGCGAGCGTCTCGATGGCGCAGCTAACGGGCATGGAGCTCGCGCGGCGCTATCTGGCGACGATGGAGCGCGCGAAGAGCCTTTCGGTCGAGTACACCGTCCAAGCGGTGCCCGGTTCGCCCTCGTCGTATCGCGTCGAGCTGCAAAAGCCCGACCGGCTGCGCATCGAAACGCCCGAGCGCGTGTACGTGGGCGACGGCAAGAAGCTCGTGACGCTGCTGCGCGGCGAGAATAAGTACACCGAAGAGGCGCAGACGGCCACCAGCGCGCAGTCGCTGCTGGCGGGGGACCCGCATTTGCGGATGTGGGCGCCGTTCTTCGGCGAGAACCCCTTCCAGGCGATGCACGTCGGCTCGGTCCGCCAGCGGCAGCGGCAGGGCGAGAAGCTCAACTCGCTGGAGCTGCGCCAAAACGCGAACTTCGCGAACGAGATCTTCACGCTCTTTTTGAACGACGAGACCACCGTGCGCCAGGCGCAGCTCGTGGTCGAGGGGCCTCGGGGGAACCAGTCGTGGATCTACGAGATGCGCGCGCTGACCGTCGATGCGACTCCGGCCGAGAAGGTCTTCGCGTTCGCGCCTCCGGCCGGCGCGAAGAAGGTCGACGCGTCGGAGCTGTCGGGCTTTCGCTGGCTGACGAACCTCGAAGAGGCCAAGCAGGCTGCGAAAAAGCAGAACAAGCTGATCTTCGTGGACTTCTACGCGGAGTGGTGCGGGCCGTGCAAGATGCTGGAAAAGCAGGTGTTTAGCACCGCGCAGTTCAAGGCGATGCACAAAGATTTCGTGTTCCTCAAGATCGACGTGGACGTCCAGCCCGCCGTGTCGAAGCAGTACGGCGTCGAGGCGATGCCGACGATGAAGGTGCTGCGCGCCGATGGCTCGGCGATCGACGAGACCGTGGGCTTTCAGCCCGTGGGCGAGATCGTTAAGTTTATGGAAAGCGCCCGCCGCAAGTAGATCGTTGAGCGGATCGGGTTCGCCTTCCGCTCGGCGATCGACGTGACCGTGGGCTTTCAGCCCGTGGGCGAGATCGTTAAGTTCATGGAAGGTGCCCGCCGCAAGTAGATCGTTGGGCGGATCGGGTTTGCTTCGCGCTTTGAACTCGATCCGCGCCCCGGGCCGGTACACTCTTCAGCCGTGACTCTGCGCGAAGTCTTGCACGCTCATCTGCCGCTGCTCACCCCTGAGAGCACGGTGCGCGACGCCGTCGACAAGATGGATCTCTATCAATTTCCCGCGCTGGTCGTGGTTGACCCGGAGCGTCGCCCGCTCGCCGTGGTGACCGAAGGGGACCTGTGCCGCGCGGCGTCGGGGGGCGAGAATCTGATCGAGATCGCCGAGCAGCCCGCGATGCGTTACGGCAGCCTCGAACCCACCGCGCTGGGGGTCGACGCCGAGATCGGAGACGCCTTTCACAAGATGCTGAGCAGTGGCCTTACGCTGCTGCCGGTGCTTGAAGCGGGAACTCTGGCCGGGGTCGTGATGCGCTGCGACCTGATGCAGGCGATCCTGATGGACGCCCGCCGCGAGCCGCCGACCGAGTAAACTGGCCTCTCCCGATTCGTTTCAAGGAGAGAACCCATGTTGAATGTTGGCGATCCGTTTCCGAACTTTTCCCTGAAGAACCAAGACGAAGAGACCGTGACTTTGGCCGATCTGAAAGGGAAGAAGGCCGTGCTTTACTTTTATCCCAAAGACGACACCAGCGGGTGCACCGCCGAGGCGTGCGGCTTCCGCGACGGGATGCCGAATTTCGAGGGGACCGGGATCTACGGGATCAGCCCGGACGATGCCAAGAGCCACCGCAAGTTCATTGAGAAGTACGACCTGAACTTCCCGCTGCTGGTCGACGAGGATCATCGCCTCGCCGAAGAGCTGGGGCTCTGGGTCGAGAAGACCCTCTACGGCAAGAAGTATATGGGCATCGACCGTACCACGTATCTTTTGGACGAGGAGGGCAAGATCGCCCAGATCTGGGCCAAGGTGAAGCCCGAGGGGCACGCCGAAGAGGTGCGCGCCGCGCTCGACGCGTAAAAGGCGTTCTCTCGGTTTTAAAAGGTAAGGCTCCGCGGTCGTTCTGGCCGCGGAGCCTTCTTCGCTTTTGGGATGGGGCTCGCGATGAGGCGGCAGTCTTTTGAGAAAGAGAGTTGGGGGTGGGCCGGGCTTCGTGATGGGGCCAAGGAAGATATTGAGAGGGAGAGAAGAGGTCCTCTGAATTCTTGAAGGGGCGGCTGTTGAGAGGGTTTTGAACCGCGGGCGATCGGATATCATCGGCTGGGTTCTTGGCTCGGGATTTGAGTGGAAGATTGGGCCGGAAGCAACGATCGCCTTGCTTCCACGATTTTTAGGGAAGGAGTTTCGGCCGATCTTTGCCGTCCAGGTCGTTGCGAGGGGGAATTCTCGGGAGCCCAGATTTGGACGGAACCCCTCGGCGCACGTTCATCGTTCCCAGGGAGTAGCGACTGGTTTTCGCGAGGAGTCCTCTTTGGTAGCTCAGCTTGGTTAAAATCCTCGGGTCACGAGTTGATCGCCCTCTGCTTGGAAAAGATTAGGCGTGGTGTTCTCGAGGGCATTGGGGTCAGTTCTTGAAAGGGAAGGCTCAGATGAGCGCTTGTGCTCAAAGAGGGCTATCGGGGAGAGGCGGAGCAGAGATTCCATTTGCATCGACGCTCAGACTTTCTAAGGGAAATGAGGTGGGCCGGAAAGGCAGAGATAGACCAGCGGGTCTGAGCTTGGGTGAGCGGTCTTTTGCGGCGGGTCGGAGTTTTTTGTCACAGGCAGGGAAGAGAGGCGCGCGGGGGCGGGATGAATGTCCGCGGAGCTTCGAAAAGCGCGGTCTTTGAACCTTCGTAAAAGGGGGGCGCTTACGATTTCGTTTTGCCGGGGCTTGAGAAGGGAGAAGGGAGAAGGGGCTCCTTTTTGAGTTCGACGAGGCTTTCGCGCGCCTCGGGAGAGCGTAAGCGGTGCGAGAACGTATAATCATCGTTGTGCGGAGCATCGTTCTAAACCGTTTAGCCTTGGTCTTGGCGTTCGGCGGGATCGTCGTCTCGGGCCTATTGAGCTTGGGGCACCTTCTGAAAGTCAAGCTGCCCTGCGGGGCGGGCGCCGGGTGTCAGACCGTGGCGGAGCACGCCAGCTCGTATTGGGGCGGGATCCCTGTGGCGTACTATGGGTTCGCCGCCTATCTCACGCTGACGATTCTCACGATTTTGCGCGGCATGCGCGGCGCGCGGCCTGGGCCTCTGACCTCCGTGGCGTACTACCTCTCGCTGGTCGGAACGCTCGTCAGCTTCTATTTGATGTACACCGCGTTTACGGTGATCCGCACGTTCTGCCCGTGGTGCCTCGCCTCGGCGATCTTGATGACCGGAATCTTTTTGACCTATGCGGCCTCGCTCAATGCCGAACCCGAGCCGGAGCCCGCACCCGCGCGCGAATCGGACGAAGAGGCTCCGCCCGCCGCGTTCGGCATGGTGGACACCCTCCTTCCGGTGGGGTTGACGTTCTGCTCGGTGCTGGTGCTCGCGATGATGGGGGCGATGATGCTGCGCGGGCCCAAGATCGACTTGCGCGAGGGGGCACACGCGCTTCTCACTCTCGAATCGCTCGTGCCCGAAAGTGCCAACGTGTTGGGCGATCCGAGCGCGCCGGTGACCGTCGTCGAATTCGCCGACCTCGAATGCCCGGCCTGTATGGAGTACGCGATCCAGCTCAAGGAGTACGTCAAACGGAACGAAGCCCGGGTCCGGGTGGTGTATCGGCACCTCCCGCTCCAGATGCACGAATACGCCTTTCCCGCCGCGACGGTCGGCGAGATGGCCGCCGAAAAGGGACGGTTTTGGGACTATCTAGACTTGATGTACGCCCGGCCCAGCTCGCAGCTCGATATGAACCAGATCCTGAGTGCCGGGCAGAGCGTGGGCGTGGGGGCCGACGAAGCGAAGCGACGGATGGCCGACGACAAGGACCCAGCTTTCGAGCGGGTGTATCGCGATCTCGACCTGGCGAATCGGCTCGGGCTGTCGGTGACCCCCAGCTTCATCGTGCTGAAGGAGGGGCTCAAGCCTGAGATCGTGGGCTCGAACGGGTTGATCCCGCTGCTGAACAAGCCTCAGTACAAGACCGCCGCGGAGGCGCCATGAGCGGTCCTCGCGAGGGGAGTCGTAAGAAGGCGCCCGTGCTGGTCGCGATGTCCGGCGGAGTGGATTCCAGCGTCGCGGCGGCGCTGCTCGTGCGTCGCGGCTACGATGTGATCGGCATGACGATGCAGATCTGGCAGGAGAGCCAGACCGATCCCAGGCACGCCGGATGCTGCTCGCTGGGGGCCGTGGAGGACGCGCGGCGCGTGGCTCGCACACTCGGCATCCCGCATTACGTGATGAACTTCAAGGACGAGTTTCGCAAGGGCGTGATCGACCATTTCATCGAGGAGTACGGCGCGGGGCGCACGCCGAACCCGTGCGTGCAATGCAATAAATTCGTGAAGTTCGAGATCCTGCTCCAGAAGATGCGCGAGCTCGGCTGCGAGCGTTTGGTGACCGGGCACTACGCGCGGATCCGGCGGGACTCGCGGAGCGGCGTCTACCGGTTGATGCGCGCGCGGGGCGACGAAAAGGATCAGAGCTACGTGCTGTACATGCTGGATCAGGAACAGCTCGCCAGCAGCTGGTTTCCTTTGGGCGAGATGCCGAACAAGGCCGCGACTCGCGAACTCGCCGCCGAGTTGGGACTGCATCTGGCGGAAAAGCCCGACAGTCAGGAGATCTGCTTCGTGAGCGAGGCCGGAGGATATGCCGAGTTCCTCCGAAAGCACCGGCCCGAGATGTTTGCCGAAGGGGAGATCGTGGACGCCGAAGGTCAGAAAGTCGGGGCGCATGGGGGGCTGCCCGCCTTCACGGTGGGGCAGCGCCGGGGCATCCGGGTTACCGCCGAGCGGCCACTGTACGTGTTGCGGCTGGAGCCTAAGGAGAATCGGGTGGTCGTGGGGGACGTCGATGCGCTGTTGCGGCGCGAGGTGCCGCTACGCGATATGTATTGGGGGGGAGGTTTCGATTTCTCCGCGCCGATTCGCGTGCGAGCCAAGATTCGCTACAACATGCCGCCCGAGCGTGCGACCCTATACGGCGGAGAGGTTCCAAGGCTCGTGTTCGACGAGCCGGTGCGCGCCGTAACTCCGGGGCAGATCGCGGTGGCCTACCGGGGCGCGAGCGTGGTTGCCGGTGGCACCATCGTCTGAGCTCCTCTGCTTGCGAGTTTCGATCACTCTGATTCCGCGGAAACACCTCCGCGAACTGTATTCAAGGGTAGCGAGTCGTTGCCGGGAGCGAACTGAGGGCCTGAAGCGGCTTCGATGCTTACTCTAGGATTGGGTTGGAGACTGATATTGGGCTCTCTTTGATGGACTTCGATCCACGTCCGAACGATGCGATTGGGCCAGACGAATCGTTGCGAGAAAGCGTGATGAAAAGATCCTTTTAAGAAGCGGCGAGTTTTCGATCGATGTGACAAGTCTGGCCGGAGCGAGGCAAAGCGGCACGCGTGAAAGAGAGCTCGCATAAAAATGATTGGGTCATGCACCTTTCTAAAAAGGGCTCTTTTAGGTTTACGAAGGAGCGCCTCCGTTTAGCAGGGTTTATGTAAGTTACGAAAGAGAAAGCGATGCGAAGTACCTCTTTCCCCCACCACACGATTAAAGGTTTATGCAAGTCGCGAAAGAGAGAAAGCGATACGAGTCGATCGCTTGGCTAAAGCCACAGAGCTTTGAGAACTTTCAAAATCGTTTTACCCAGGATGTCGCAAGTTCGAATCTTGCATCGCCTGCCACAATTTTTAACTTAAATTCGAGGGCTAACTCTCCGAAAAGTCTCGAGGAAATTTAAATGTAGCCTCAACTTGCCCAAAAATCGAACAAGCCCATAATCAGATGAATATGGAGACGCGTCTGCCAAAATGGGAAGTGCCGACGGCACGCGGCGAAAGCTCCGAACGAGCGAAACGATCTAGACTCATTACAGCTAAAGAATTATGTCAAAAGGTGTTTCCTGAAGGCAAGCTGCTAGGCGAATTCGCTGTGCTCCCTCGTCTAATTTTTTGGAAAGAAAACAATACTTAGCGAACTTTTACTCTTAGGAAGTAGTTCTCTGCTTTGGGATCGTTCAACACGTGGGGGTAGGGCACATTAAAGCCGGTACACGCCACCAGACCCGGTGGCACCAGGAAACCAAAGTTCCATCGCTTGTAGTACTCCCGCGTGTAGCCGGGATAGGTTGAGATCGAAGGCGGGTCGTAATCTACGATCATGAGTTTGTGACTTTTAGCGTGCCCGTCCATCCAACCCACATTAGAAAAGCCTCTATGACGTCCGTGGATCATGTTACGCCCTACATAGACCGGTGGCATCCCGAATCGTCCCGCCAAGAACTGAAAAGAAGGCCTTGACTGTTCATAGACCATCCCGACTTTAATAAGCCCAACCACCGGAGGGCCCCATGTTTGTTCGTCCGGCCTCGCGGCATCAAAGAGCATCGCCGTTTCTGCCGGCGCTTCCCAAGCCGAGGCATTCGACTCTCCAAGCCCATTGATGAAATCGAGGGCAAGCAGCCCTTGCACCTTTTGGATCTGAGTTTGAAAGTTCTCAAAACCGTTCAAAAAGTAGTTCGTAAAATTGGTGGCTAGGTCCTGTGCGTTAGGGCAACCGGTGATGTTGGTATTCCTTGTATAGGGGGTTAAGGTGCCTTCCTTTTCGGCGAGGATACGAGAATGGAAAAAGTCGATCTCTAGAGTTACATAGCTCGAAACAATCTTGGAATTGTTGTTGTAGTTAACATGATTTGGGGCAAAAACGTTATCGTAATCTTCCGCGTAAAGCATCGCAGCAAGCGTCATTTGTTTGACGTTGGAAAGGCAGGAAGTCTTTTGCGCCGCTCCCTTCGCCTGGCTTAAAACGGGGAAGAGGATCGCGGCGAAGATCGTAATGGTTGTGATTACCACAAGGAGCTCGATCAAAGTAAAAGCGCTCTTGCGAACTCTGTCCTTTGCGTCTATTTCATGCAATTGAAATTTTAAGTACAACACTTCGTCAGGAATAAGATCTAGCACACTATAACAAATCTAACTAATGGTCGAGTCTTAATATTATAAGACGAATCCTGAAAATTGCCAAATCTTCCCAAAGAATTGAGTCAATTGTAGGTGTGCTCAAAGCAGGCTTGGTTCCAGCGACCCCCTTACTGCTTTGAGACGCCTCTTAGACTTTGGCCGCGAGGGGCTCGAACGCGAACTGGCCGTTTGCGTAGTCCACTTTGATGCGCTGGCCATCTTGAACTTCGCCGCGCAGGAGCGCTTGGGCGAGCGGGTTGAGGATCTCGCGCTGGATCGCTCGCTTGAGGGGGCGAGCGCCGTACACGGGGTCGTAGCCCGCGGTCGCGATCTGCGTGAGCGCGGTTTCGGTGAGTTCGAGCAGAATGCGGCGTTCGGCGAGGCGCTTGCCGAGCTCCGCCAACTGGATCTGGACGATCTGCTTGATCTGCGAGGCGCCGAGCGGGCGGAACACGAGGATGTCGTCCAGCCGGTTCAGGAATTCAGGGCGGAAGAACGCCCGAACCTCCTGCATCACCGCGTCCTTGGTTTTCTCGTAGTCCTCCTGGCCGCTCAGCGGGTCGCCGCTGTGCTGCGAACCCAGGTTGCTGGTCATCACGATCACCGTGTTGCGGAAATCCACCGTGCGACCCTGGCCATCGGTCAGGCGACCGTCGTCGAGCAGCTGGAGCAGCGTGTTGAACACCTCCGGATGCGCCTTTTCGACCTCGTCGAGCAAGATGACGCAGTACGGACGCCGGCGCACCGCCTCGGTGAGTTGACCGCCCTCTTCGTAGCCCACGTAGCCCGGAGGCGCGCCGATCAGGCGCGAGACGGAGTGCTTCTCGCCGTACTCGCTCATATCTAGGCGGACCATGCTTTTCTCGTCGTTAAACAGGAATTCGGCTAGCGCGCGGGCCGTTTCGGTTTTGCCGACGCCGGTCGGGCCGAGGAAGAGGAACGAGCCGATGGGGCGGTTGGGGTCCGCGATGCCGCTACGGGCGCGACGGACGGCGTCCGACACCGTTTCAAGCACTTCGTCTTGGCCCACCACGCGGGCTCGCAGGAAATCCTCCATCGTGAGCAGCTTCTGCATTTCGCCCTCCATCAAGCGGCTGACGGGGATGCCGGTCCATTTACTCACGACCGCCGCGATGTCCTCGCTGTCGACCTCCTCTTTGAGCATGCGCGGGCCGCTCTCGACTTCGCTCTCGAGCTCGGAAAGCCGTTTTTCGAGCGCGGGGATGCGTCCGTGCTGAAGCTCCGCCGCTTTGGCCCAGTCGAACTCGCGTTCGGCGGTTTGAAGCTGATTTCGCAACGATTCGAGTTCTTCTTTGGCGCCTCGGACGCTCTCGATGCCCTCTTTCTCCTTGGCCCAGACGGCTCGGAGCGAGGCGGCGGATTCCGAGAGTTCGGCCAGGCGGCGCTCGGTGTCCTCCAGGCGCTGGCGGCTCGCATCGTCCGACTCTTTTTTCAGCGCCTCGCGGTCGATCTCGTATTGGCGCATCTGCCGTTCGACTTCGTCGATCTCGGCGGGCACGCTGTCGATCTCCATCTTCAGGCGGGAGGCGGCCTCGTCCATCAGGTCGATGGCTTTATCGGGCAGGAAACGGTCGGAGATGTAACGGGCCGAGAGCGTGGCCGCCGCGACGAGCGCGGAGTCGGTGATCCGCACGCCGTGGTGGATCTCGTACCGCTCCTTCAGGCCGCGCAGAATCGAGATCGCCTCTTCGACGCTCGGCTCGCCCACGAACACGGTTTGGAATCGGCGCTCCAGGGCTTTGTCCTTTTCGATGTACTGGCGATACTCGTTGAGCGTGGTCGCGCCGATGCAGCGCAGCTCGCCGCGAGCCAGCATCGGCTTGAGCATGTTCGCCGCGTCCATCGAGCCCTCGGCGCGTCCCGCGCCGACCAGCGTGTGCAGTTCGTCGATGAACAGGATGATCTGGCCGCTGGCCTGTTTGATCTCGTCGAGCACCCCCTTGAGGCGCTCCTCGAACTCGCCGCGGAATTTGGTCCCCGCGACCAGCGCGCCCAGATCGAGCGCGATGATCGATTTGCTGCGCAGCCCTTCGGGCACGTCGCCCGCCACGATGCGTTGAGCCAGTCCCTCGGCGATCGCCGTCTTTCCGACGCCTGGCTCGCCGATCAGCACCGGGTTGTTTTTGGTGCGGCGGCTGAGCACCTGAATGCATCGCCGGATCTCTTCGTCGCGCCCGATCACCGGGTCGAGCTTGCCGCCCCGGGCTTTGGCGGTCAGGTCTTGGCCGTACTTTTCGAGCGACTGATAGCGGTCTTCGGCGCCTGGGTCGGTGACGCGGCGTCCGGCGCGGATCTCGTCGATGGCGCGCGTGAGCAGTTCGCGCGTGACGCCGTGGCTTCGCAGCAAGCGGCCCGTCGGACCCTCCTCTTCGGCGGCGGCCAGTAGCAGATGCTCGCTGGAGACGTACTCGTCCCCCATTTTTTCCGCGATTTCGAAGGCGTTTTGAAACAGCTTTTGCAGCGCTCCGCTGAGCGAGCCGCCGTAACCCGAGCCCCCTTCGACCTGAGGCATCTTTTCTAGGCTGGCTTGAAGCTCGCGCCGGAGCGACCCGGGTTCCACTCCGATCTTTTCCAGTAACGGAGCCGCGACGCCGCCTTCTTGCGATAAGAGCGCCGCCAGAAGATGCGGGGTGTCGATCGCGGTGTGATGGAGGCGCTGTGTCTGAGTTTGCGCCTCTTGAAACGCCTCTTGAGCTTTGATGGTCAGTTTGTCGAATCGCATAGCTATTGAGTGTATGACTGTAAAGTCATCCTTATCTTATACTATCAAACATGAGTGGCTTTCGTTCCGTTCCCATTTTTTGACGGGGAATGGGAGGGAAGACGCAAAAAAGCCCCGAGCTTTTGCAAAAGCTCGGGGCTTGGAAGGGCGCGCTGGATTTTATTCGTCCATGTTGATACGGCCTTCGCTGGAATTGCGGCGGCGGCGCACCTGACCATAGCTGCGTCCGTTCGGGCCGGCGGTGGGCGCGCTGGGAGTGTCGAACTCGTTCGCGGCGAAAGTCGTTCGAGTCATCTCTTGGCGGGCGATGCCCATGATCGTGTGGTCGAAGCCCTTGCGGCGCTCGACCCAGCGGTCCCAGAGATAAAGGATCGGAGACGCGTTGTAGAGCGAGGAGTAAGTTCCCGAGAGGATGCCGACTAGCATCGTCAGCGAGAAGAACTTGAGGTCCAGCGTCGGGGTGCCGATGATGAGCATGATGATCAGCGTTGCGATCACCGTAGCCGAGGTGTTGATCGAGCGCGCGAACGACTGTGTGATCGAGCGGTTCACGAGGTTCTCGAACGATTCGCCAGGCAAGGGTTCCCGTACGTTCTCGCGGATACGGTCGAAGATGACGATGGTATCGTGCACCGAAAAGCCGATGATCGTGAGCATCGCGGTGATGAACAGCGCGCTGATCTCCCAACCCGCGAAGTAGCCCACCATGACGGAGACCGCCAAGACGAGGAGCACGTCGTGGATGAGCGCGCCGACGGCCGAGAGCCCGAACCGTAGGCCGATGCCGAAGCCGCCGATCGCGAACCCGAACCGCAAGGCCAGGTAGAGCACGATCAACGAGGTACTGATGACCACCGCCTTGATCGCGTTTTGCACCGCCTCCTTACGCACGCTGGGACCGATATCGGAAAAGCCCAGGTTCTCGGCGCCTGCAAGTCCGGCCGCTTCGGCGATCACCGCCTCGGGGTTTTCGCCCGTCAGTTTTTCGGACGGCGGGGTGGTGATGAAGGCCACGCGGCGGCCTTCCATCGTGCCGAACTTCACGTTCGAGCCCGCGATCCCGTTCTTTTCGAGATTTTCTTCGATCGCCGGGCCGGTGAGCTGGCTGTTCGTGATGACGTAGGTGCTTTCGTAGCCGCCCAGGAATTCGACGTTCAGCTTGAGGCCGCCCAGCATCAAGAAGATGATGCCTGGGATGATAGGGAGCAGCGACAGCGTGAACCACAGCTTGGTCTTATTCAAGATCTGCAGCGGGCGCGTGTCCGCGGTCTTCTCCAGGTGCTCGCCGAACCAAGAGCGCTCCAGCGCGAACCACTTGGGGTTGTTGCCGATGCCCGAGTTCACGAGCAGCATCAAAAGGCTGCGGGTGACGGTGATCGCGGTGAACAGCGAGATCAGAACGCCGATGATCAGAGTCGTGGCGAAGCCTTTGACCTGAGTCGTGCCGAACTGGATCAGCACGAGCGCCGTGAGGATCGTACAGGCGTTCGAGTCCACGATGGCCGGGAGCGCGCGTTTAAAGCCGAGTTGGATGCTGGTGTGCAGCGATTTACCCGATTTGAGCTCCTCCTTGAGGCGCTCGAACACGAGGATATTCGCATCGACCGCCATACCCAGCGAGAGGATGAAGCCCGCGATGGAAGCCAGCGAGAAGGTCGCGCCCATTCCTTTGAGCGCGGCCAGCGTAAACAGCATGTAGAGGACCAGCGCGACCAGCGCGATCACGCCGGGGAACGCGTAGTACGCAATGAGAAAGAGCGTGATGATGCCGAAGCTGATGAGGCCCGCCGTCACCATCTGGTTCAGCGCGGTCTTGCCGATCGTGGGGTCGACCGACTCGCTGCTTAGGCGCTCGAGGTCGAAGGGGAGCGCGCCGGAGTTCAGCAGCTTGCTCAAGTTCGTCACGTACTGCGGCGTGAACTGGCCCTGGATCACGGCGTTGTCCCGAATGATCGCGCCGTGCGCCAACGGGGCCACACTAAGCACTTTGCCGTCCAGCACCGCTGCGAGCTTTTCGCCACGGGTGGAGTTTTGGCGGCTCCACTTCTCCATCTCTTTCGCGCCGTGGGAAGAAAAGCGCATCGTCGGCTGGTAGGAGCCCGAACCCGTCGGCTCGGAAGCGGCATGCGCTAGGTCTTCGCCCGCGAGGATCAGCTTCCAACTCTTGAGAATCTGCTCGTATTCCGGCGTTCCCGCTTCGATTAGATCGCTGCTGCCTTGGGTGCGCTGGAACGCGACGTAGGGCTCCTCGGGGTTGCCGCTGTCCACGTCCATGTAGGGGCGGTTCGGCATGCGCTGGGTCGCGAGGTTCGTCGCGTGGTAGAACTCGATGCGCGCGCTGGTGCCGAAGACCTCTTGGGCGGCTTTCAGATCGGTAAAGCCCGGAAGCTCGATGACGATGTCTGCTTCGCCCTTGCGGAACACGTTCGGCTCGACGACGCCCATCGAACCCGTCGCGCGGCTCATGAACGTCTCGACCGTGGTGTTGATCGCCTGATTCAGGTTTGCGCGCTGGTCGGGGGTCGCGTTCTCCAGCTTCATCCGGTAGGTGAGGCGCGCGCCGCCCTGGATGTCAAGGCCGAGTTTATAAGGAAACTTGGCGTAGATCACCCCGGACAGGATGCTGAGGCCGACGACGAGCAGAGTGAAAAGATGGCTTCGCGATTGCAAGTTCAGGGTCTCCAGAACGTGATAGAAGTCGATTATACCGATCTCTTTCCCGAAGCGCCCGATGTGGGATAATTTTGCCCAGATGACTTTCGATGCGATTCTGCCTGCCGGGGGCCGTGTGCCCGACGATTTCGCAGCCGAGGCGGGGACGAGTGTCAAAGCCCTGATCGAGCTGGGAGGCCAGAGCGTTTTGGAGCGGACGTTGGTCGCTTTGGCACAGACCGGGCGGGTACGGCGAAGCGTCGTGATCGGCGGGGAAGAGGTCCACGCGCATCCCGCGTCTCGTCTGGCGGGGGAGATTCTGCCCGAGGGTGCGAGCGGGCCCGACAATATCTACCGGGGCCTCGAGAGCCTGCTGGCTCAGCCCGAGCCCCCCGACAAGGTGCTGATCGTGACCACGGATTTGCCGTTCCTTAGCGCCGAGCTCATCAACGATTTTCTGGCCAAGGCGCCTTTGGAAAAGGATATCTGCCTCCCCTTGATCCGCCAAAGCGCGTTTCTGGAGCGGTTCCCGGGCGCGGGCGCGACCTTCGTGAAGCTTCGCGACGAGAACTGGACCGCCGGATGCGTGTACACGCTCGACACCCAAGCCTTGATGCGCTGTCGCCCGCACATCGAGAGGGTGTTCGAGAACCGCAAAAGCAAGCTCGGCATGGCGAAGCTCCTCGGGCCGGCCTTCGTGTTGAAGTTCGTGTGCAACCGCTTGACGCTCGGCGACGTGCAGCGCAAGATCCAGCAGATCACGCGATGCGACGGCGTGCCGGTGCCCGAGAGTCCGCCCGAACTCGCCTACGATATTGACTCGCTGGACGAATACCGTTACGCTCAAAAGATCTTCGGTTAAAGAGCGCTTCATGAACTCCTCCGCATCCACCGCCTCTTGCGATATTCCCGAAGTCGAGTCCCCCTACGCGGGGCGGCGCATCCGGCTGAGCGAATACCTCGCGATGAGCGCGATGGCCTTCGGCGTCAACTTCCACTGGGGGGCGCTGATTCTGATCTTGATGCCGCGAGAGGCGAAGGGGTTCTCGACGAACCCCGCCGTGATCTTCGGACTCGTCATCGGGCTCGGCGCGTTGGTCGCGACCGTCGCGCCGCTGTTCGTCGGAGCGCTGACCGATCGGTGCGCCGCGAAGGTCGGGCGTCGCCGGCCGTATCTCATTTGGGGCGTGGCGATCAACCTGCTCGGGCTGCTCGCGATGTATGCGGGCGTGCAGGCGGGCAGCCTTGCGCTCTACATCGCGGCGTTCGTGATCGTGCAACTGGGCAACAACGTCGCGACTACGGCTTTCAGCAGCCTGATCCCCGACCTCGCGCCGCCCGGGCAACGCGGCCCCGCCAGCGGCTGGATGACGCTTTTTATGCAGCTCGGCACCCTGCTCGGCGCGCTCGGGATCGGGCTGTTTATGGACGCCGCAGGCCCTGCCGCCAAGTACGCCGCGGTGGGGCTGCTGCTGACGCTGTTCACGGCGTTTACGGTGCTGGGGATCCGCGAGACGCCGCTGCCGTATCGTCCCGCCAAGGTGCGGTGGGGAAGCTATCTCCGCAGCCTGTGGATCGATCCGAAGAAGTACCCGAACTTCGCGTGGGTGTGGGTGATGCGCGCCGCGATCATGATGGGCTTTTACGCGATCATGCCGTTCGTGCAGTTCTATTTCACCGACATGATCGGCGTCGAGCGTCCCGAGCGCGTCGTGGGCGGCTTGATCGGAGGGATCATGGTCGGCTCGGCCACGACCGGTTTGTTGTGCGGCGCGATCTGTGAGCGTTGGGGGCTGATCCGCGTGAACCGGCTCGCTTGCCTTGGTATGGCGGTGTTCACGATCCCCTTTATCTTTTGTCGCAGCGTGCCGCAGGTGCTTTTCGTGGGCATCTTGTTCGGTCTCGCGTACGGCGCGTTCATCAGCGCGAACTGGACGCTCGGCACGTCGGTGCTCCCCTCGCGCAGCAACGCCGCGAAGGAGATGGCCGTCTGGCACGTCGCCATGACGCTGCCGCAGACCGTCGCCGGGCCGATCGCGGGGGTGGGGGTCGCGCTCTTCGGGCAGCGTATGGTGCAAGTGCCGGGCGAGATGCCGGTCTACCATTACACGCCCGCGGGCTATGCGTTTCTTTTCAGTTTCGCGACGCTGTGTTTCGGGCTGTCGCTGCTGGCGCTCGCGAAGGTGCGTTTGGAGGAAAAACCCGCGGAAGCGACCCTTTCCGAACCGGAAATCGCCCATGTATAATGGATTTATGCAAAAGGTGCTTTTCGCCTTCATGGCTCTTATCGCGCTTTCCTTGGCGCTTCTCGGATTTACGGACCAGGGGGCCGGCACGCAGAATGCCGTGACGAAGTTGGACTATCAGTCGCTCAAGACGATGATCGCTCAGCTCGGTTATGAGATCAAGACGCTCGGCGAGGACGCGACCAAGCCCAAGTACGAGATCGTGGTCAAGACCGAAGGCTTTACGATCCCGATGGGTCTGGAAGTCAGCCCGAGCGGCAACTACGTTTGGATTACCGCAAACCTCGGCAAGGCGCCCGCCGCCGGGAGTGAAGTGAACTCCGAGTTCCTGCGCGAGAACGGGGTCATCCAGCCTTGCCAGTTCTACACGACGAAAAGCGACTTTCTCATGATCGGCCTGCCCATCGACAATCGCAACATCGACTCGGTGGTGCTGCGTCGCTTGATCGACAAGATGGCGGGCGACGTGTCCGACACCTCCGATCTCTGGCAAACCGAATAATCTCTCGTGCGGTTGGCCAAAGCGATCCTGCTGAGAATGCTTTTCGGCATTCTCAGCTTGCTTTTTATCTCGTTGGTGACGTTTGTCGCCGACGAGATCGCTCCTGGCGACGCCGCTCTCGTGCTGGCCGGCGAAAAGGCCTCTCCCGAGACGCTGCAGCGCATGCGCCAGGAGATGGGTCTGAACGATCCTTGGCCGCAACGCTACGGCCGATTTCTGAGCTCCGCCGCACGCTTCGACTTCGGGCGAAGCTACTACGGCATCAAGGAGCCGGTCTCCGACATCGTCAAGCGCAATTTGCCGATGACGTTGCGGCTGGCGTTTTCCGCGATTCTGCTCGCCTCGGTCGTCGGGATCGTGGCGGGGACGCTTGCCGCGTTGCGTGAGAATCGCGGGCTCGACCGCGCCGTCTTGGTGTTCTCGACGCTTGGCGTCACGCTCCCGACGTTCGTGCTGGCGCCGATCCTCGTTTACGTATTCGCGCTCAAGCTCGACTATTTGCCGCAGACGTGGTCGACGCACCGCGTCGCGCCCGATCTTTTCTATCTGATTTTGCCTGTCATCGTATTGGCCGCTCGTCCGACCGCGCTTTTGACCCGCCTGACCCGGGCCAGCATGATCGAGACGCTCCGCCAGGAGTACATCCGCACCGCGATCGCCAAAGGGGTCCCGCCTCTTCGCTTGACCCTGCGCCACGCGCTTCGAAACGCGATTTTGCCTGTCATCACCGTGATCGGCACGAGTTTTGGGTTCCTTTTGACCGGCTCGTTCATCGTCGAGCGGTTCTTCGTGCTGCCTGGGCTCGGGCGCGAGACGATCGAGGCGATCCAGCAAGGGAACACGCCCGTGATCCAGGCGTGCATCCTGCTTACCGGCAGCCTGTTTATTCTCGTGAACCTGCTGGTGGATATCGCGATCCCCTTGCTGGACCCACGCGCGCGGGAGGCCGCGCTATGAAGCTCAGTCCGCTCGTGTGGTTCGGGCTCTGCTTCCTGGGCTTTCTGGCGATCGTCGCGCTCTTTGGGCCGAGCTTCCGGCACCCGTATCAGGCGATCGTGGGCGCGCCGCACGAGCCCCCTTCGGCCCGGTTCTGGCTCGGGACCGACGAACTGGGCCGCGATCTGTTCGCCCGGCTCGCCTACGGAGCGCGACTCTCGCTGTTCGTGGGGCTGACCGTGCAGGCGATCAGTTTAGTCGTCGGCCTCACGGTAGGTCTCTTGG
Source organism: bacterium (assembly GCA_037189405.1). Lineage (GTDB taxonomy): Bacteria > Armatimonadota > Fimbriimonadia > Fimbriimonadales > Fimbriimonadaceae > JBBCJD01. Next base: position 7,973 of record JBBCJD010000001.1, on the reverse strand, counting down.
GGGCGTTCGCTCCGCGCTGGATCGCGATGCCGCTCATGCGCTTAACCGACGGGATGTTTGCTTTTCCCGACATCCTGCTTGCGATCTTGATCATCGGGGTGTGGAGCATGGGGCTCGTGCCGGTGATCGTCGCGCTGTCGATCACCGCGTGGCCCATCGTCGCGCGCGTCGTGAAGACTCAGGCCGAGGCGCTCAAAGAGCGTGAGTTCGTGGTGGCCTCGAAAGCGCTCGGGGCTTCGAGCCTCTACACGGTGACCCGGCACGTGGTGCCGCAACTTTGGGGCGTGCTGCTCGCAGTATGTATGGTCGAACTCGCCGGCACGATCCTCGCCGAGAGCGCTTTGAGCTTTCTCGGGATCGGCGTGCAAGCCCCGAACCCCAGTTGGGGCAGCATGATCAACAACGCTCGCAGCGATATGAACTCGCACCCGATGCTTTTGTTTTGGCCATGCCTGTTTCTAAGCTTGACCATCTTCGCGCTGAGCTTCGTGGGAGACGGGGTGCGAGCGGCCTTCGACGCCCGTAAGCGTTAGGTCCTCCCTGGTGAAATGAGTAGGGAGTGTGTGTTCGGGTTTTCTGAGCTTGCCCCCTTCGCGCTGAGCTTTGTGGGAGACGGGATGCGAGCGGCTTTCGACGCCCGCATTAGGCCCTCTCTGATGAAATGAATAGAGAATGCGCGTTCGGCTTTCTGAGCGTGATGCTTTTTGCGCTGAACTTCTTGGGAGACGAGGTGGCGAGCGGCTTTCGATGCCTGCAAGCGTTAGGCGATTCTCTGAGGAAAGGAGCAAGGAACGCGCGTTTGCCTCCTTGATTGAGGAATGGGTGGAACGTCAGTTATGTCCTCATGAACCAAACTCGTTGTTTCTAGTTGAGCGATCTCTCCCGAGTTCTTGGGTGGACGACGGAATGCAGCGCTTCGATGTCTCGCGAGCTTCAGCGTTCGGGGCTCTTTCCTAGAGTTTGAGTTCGTTTCCGCTTTGAGTAATGAGAGATCTCGCGAGGAGGGCACATGAAAAAGCCCCTCGATCTTTGAAGGGATCGAAGGGCTTGCGGCTCGCCTCTGTTGGGCGAGATTAGAAGCGTACGGTTTGCAGCGCGGCTTGGTACACCTTCTCGACCGACGGGAGCACTTCGAGCTCCAGCGGCTTGACCCACGGCACCGGGGTATCGGCGCGGGTGACGCGCATCGGAGGCGCGTCGAGCAGGTCGAAGGCTTTGGCGGAGATGCGGCTGACGATCTCGCCGGCGAACCCGCAGGTCATGGGGGCTTCGTTCACCACCACGACGCGGTTGGTCTTGGCGAGCGAATTGAACACCGTCTCCTCGTCGAAAGGCACCATGCTACGGATGTCGATGACTTCCGCCTCGATGCCGTCCTGCTCTTTGAGCAGCTCGGCGGCGCTAAGGCACTGGTACACGTTTTGACCGTAGCTGACCAGCGTGACGTCTGCACCCTCGCGGCGCACGGCGGCTTGGCCGAGCGGCACGATGTAATCCTCGGTGGGCAGCTCCTCCTCGATGTCGCGGCGGCGGTAGAGCTCTTTGATCTCGTAAAACACCACCGGGTTGCCGTCGCGAAGCGCGGCTTTCATCATCCCCTTCGCGTCGTAGGGGGTGGAGGGGCAGACGACCTTGAGGCCGGGCGAGTTGCAGAACCAAGCCTCGTTCATCTGGCTGTGGTACGGCCCGCCGCCGCCGTAGGCGCCCGCGGGGCCTCGGATGACCATCGGAAGATTCACGTCGCCCGCGGTGCGATAGTGGAACGTCGCGGCCATGTTCACGATCTGGTCGAACCCGCAGGAGATGAAATCGATAAACTGCATCTCGCACATGATGGTCTTGCCGTTCATCGCCGCGCCGACGCCCACGCCGACGATCGCGGCTTCGCTGATCGGCATGTCGTACACGCGCTGCTTGCCATAGCGCTCGTGCAGCCCTTCGGTGACGCCGAACGCGCCGCCCAGAACGCCGATGTCCTCGCCCATGCAGAGCATGTCCGGGTTGCGCTCCATCTCTTCGGCGATCGCGTCCTTGATCGCCGTCAGGAAATTGACTTTGGTCGGAACCGGAGTCTCGACGATCGCGCTCATCGCGCACCTCCTTGAGGATAGGCCTGGGCTTGTGAATCGACGAAGACCCATTGAAGCGCCTCTTCGGCGGCGGGCAGTTCACCCGCGAGAGCGAATTCGATGCCTTCCTTGACGTACTCCACGACCTCGGGAGGGAAGTCCTCGTCGGTGACCTCGGAGGCGTTTTTGCCTTCGGCGGGGTACTGCGCGGCCTCTTCCTTCGTGAGGTAGCCCTTCTTGACCAGTGTGGCTTTCATGACCGCGATCGGGTCGCGGCTGCGGCCCTGCTCGACTTCCTCTTTGGGGCGATATTTGTTCGCGCGGTCGTCGTCGTGGTCGCCGTGCCCGTAGGCGCGGAAGCTCTTGCACTCCACGAGGCTTGGACCTCTGCCGGAGCGGGCGAACTCGACCGCCTGCATGACTTTGTCGTACACGTCGAACACGTCTTGACCGTCCGCGATGAGGCCGGGGATGTTATAGCCCTTCGCGCGATCCGCGAGATCCTTGCTGGGAGAACCCATCTCGACCGGGGTCCCGTAGGCCCACTGGTTGTTCTCGATGATCGTGATGACCGGCAGCTTGTGCACCGCCGCGAAGTTCACGGCCTCGTGGAACACGCCTTGCGCGGTCGAGCCCTCGCCGTTGTAGGTGAGGACGACCGAGTCCACGCCGTTCAGGCGGTCGGACAGCGCGACGCCCGCGGCGACCGGAATCGTACCGGCGAGCATCGACGTGGAGCAGATAATTTTCTTATCGCGCTTGCCGATGTGCGACCAGTTGTCCCGCGCGCGGCCCGGCGACTCGACTTTGCCCCATACCTGCGCACAGATCTCTCCGATCGAGAGACCCACGCGGTCGGGGTTGCGCCAACCTTTGCGGATGTCTTTCAAAAAGAACGCCGGCATGTCGCGGTGGATCGGGCTGATCCAGTCCTCGGAGCGAAGTCCGTAAAGCGAGCCCACAAGAATCGCCTCTTGGTTGTGCGAGGAATACAGCGTTCCGCGAAGGCGTCCGCGCTTTTTCTCTTTGATGAGGCGGACGTCAAAATAACGAGCAAGATATAGCTCTTTTAAGAGCTCAAGACAATCTTCTTTGGTGAGGGCGTCGCTCGGCCTAGGCTGCACTTTCGCGCCGTCCTTGCCGCTCTTTTCCGCCGTGGCTGTGCCAGTGTTCGGGCTCAATTTCGATGATCTCCGTAGACTCAGTCCTCAAGTGTTTTGAGGAGCTTAGATGTTACCCTTTCCCCTCTCTTAAAAAACTCGGAGATTTTGAGGCGTTTCCTAACCCTCAAACGAAGGTCCCGTTGGCGCGCTTCAAAGTCCTGTCCGGCCGAGCTTCGGCAACTTTCGCGGACGGGACTGCGTATCGGTGTGAAGTGCGTTTTGAGGGTAATCACTATGCAAAAAAGATTCATCTACAGCACTCGGGCCATTCTTTGGACGAGTCTATCGATTCTTAGCCTGGCGGCTTCCGCGCAGGAGGGAGGGCCTCCCGGCGCGAAGCCTCAGGATGGGCCGAAGAAGTACGATTCGATCATCACGAAGGACGCGGTCACTCAAGAGGGCGTGTTCAAAGTGCACCAGATCAAGAATAAGATCTACTTCGAAATCCCCAAGAGCCAGCTCGGCCGCGACATGCTCGTGACCAGCGAACTGGCCGAGGTGCCTTTCGGCCTGAGTACGGGGCAGTTGGGCAACGCTTTTCCCGGAACCGCCGTCGGCGAGGACCTGATCCGCTGGACCCGCCGCGAGGACAAGATCTTTATTCGGCGCGTCGACTACAGCCTTCGCACGGACGATCGGGGCGGCTTCGGACTCGGTGTGCAAGCCAACACCGTACTGCCGATCTTGATGGCGTTCAACATCGAGACCGAAGGGCCCGACGAGTCCGCGGTCATCGACGTGACGCGCCTGTTTTTGAGCGATCCGTCCGAGTTCAGCGTGAAGGGCGCGGCCGGAGGCGGTTCGGTGGACGGCAGCCGTTCCTATCTCGACAGCATCCACGCGTTCCCGACCAATATCGAGACCCGTTCGATGTTGACCTTCTCCGGGCAAAAGACCGCCACGGTGCTGGTCCACTACTCGATGGTCATGCTGCCCGAAAAGCCGATGAAGGCGCGCATTTCAGACCCGCGCGTCGGCTATTTCACGCAGTCGTTCCTCACGATCGGGACGCCCAAGCGTCGCGTCGAGCCCATCGAATATATCGACCGGTTCCGACTCGAGAAAAAGGACCCCTCCCAGGCGGTCTCCGAGCCGGTCAAGCCGATCGTGTTCTATCTGGCGCCCGAGGTGCCCGAGAAGTGGCGCAAGTGCCTCAAAGCGGGGATCGAGATGTGGCAGCCGGCGTTCGAGCGCGCGGGCTTTAAGAACGCGATCCTCGCCAAGGACGCCCCCACTAAAGCGGAGGATCCGTCCTGGCACCCCGAGGATGCTCGCTATTCCGTGATCCGATGGGCGCCGAGCAACGTGCAAAACGCGATGGGGCCCAGCATTCAGGACCCACGAAGCGGCGAGACGATCTCGGCCCACGTAATCATGTGGAACGACATCGTGCGCCTGGCCGAGGCGTGGTACTTCATTCAGGCCTCGCCGTCCGATTCCAGAGCGCAGAAGCTGCCCCTGCCCGACGACATCGTCGAGGATCTGGTGAAGTACGTCGTCGCGCACGAGGTGGGCCACACCTTGGGGCTTCGACACAACTTCCTCGCTAGTGCGGCCTATACGCCCGCGCAGCTTCGCGATCCGGTGTTCACCGCCAAGTACGGCACCGCGGCCAGCATCATGGACTACGCCCGCTTCAACTACGTGGCGCAGCCGGAAGACAAAGCCGAGCTGCTGACGGTGCTGGGCCCGTACGACTACTTTGCGATCGAGTACGGCTATAAGCCGATCGATGCGATCTCTTCTGCGGGCGAGAAGCCTGAGTTGGATCGCATGCTTCGCCGCCAGTTGGACGACCCGATGCTGCGCTATCACGAGGACTATCAAGGCGGAGCCGGTCCGCACGTGCGCATGGAGGACTTCACGAACGACCCGATCGAAGCCACCCGCCTGGGGCTTTTGAACCTCAAGCGCGTCATGGGTTATCTCGTGTCCGCCACCACCGAGAGCGGCCGAGACTATAAGCTCCTGGACGAGATGTTCGGCGGAGTCTTGGGCCAGCGCAAGATGGAGATGGACCACGTGGTCGCGCTCCTCGGCGGGCTCAACCACCATCTCTACGCCTATGGAAACTCGGGTGCGTTCTTCGAGCCGGTTCCGGCCGCGCAGCAACGCAAAGCCGTGGCGTTCCTTATCGAGAACGGTCTCACCACGCCGACTTGGCTGATGCCCAAGGATGTGGTGAGTCGCGTGGGCGGCCCTCGCGTGATGAGCGCGCTTCTCAACGACTCGGTCGGTCTGATGAACGCGATGACGAGCGAAGGGCTCGTGGATCGTCTCTTGGTTCAGCAGGTCACTTTCCCCGGGGAGATCTACGCGCCGCGCGAACTGCTTTCCGACGTTCAGATGGGCGTTTGGAAGGAGGTCTATACGCCCTCGCCCAAGGCCGACTTCTATCGCCGGTCGCTTCAGCGGGCGTACCTGGACATGCTGCAAACGCGTCTGCTCGGTCCCAACCCCAGCAAGCGCGAGGTGCGGGCGCTCTCCTACGAGTCGATCCTCGATCTGCAAAGTGCTCTGAAGCGCTCGCTCAAGAAGACGACCGATCCCGAGACGCTTCGGCATTTCAACGATTCGCTGCGCCATATCGACGCGATCTTGAATCCGAAGCCGATGCCCGCGGCTCCTGCCGCAGGCGCGCCCGACGGAGGGCGGACGGTCCGCTTCGGAGGGGCTGCGTCGACAGAGTCGATCGCGACTCAGAGCGGGGACGCTTGGCCCCGCAAGAAAGAGCCCGTCGTGTGCCCCTGGCACCAGCACGCGCACTAAGGCGCTCCCTCGTCCGGGGCCTCTTCCAGGGTTCGGGGCGGGCGATTCTTCCAGGCTCGGAGCATTTGACTCCGAGCCTGGGTAGGTTCAAGGATAATCTTGCCGCCAAGGCTTGCAGACGCGGCGCGGGGCAGGTATTATAAATCGCCTCGGGCTCATAGCTCAGTTGGTTAGAGCGCACCCCTGATAAGGGTGAGGTCGCTAGTTCGAATCTAGCTGGGCCCACCAATCCCCCCAATTTTGCCAAATCTTGGTATTTGGCTTCGTTCATTTTTTGCGGCTTCCTGAATTCTCAAGCTTAAAATTGAAGGCAAGAGGATCGGTCTCTTAGGGCCTCGGTAAAGCATGGTCTTCAAGCGACTCTCTTGCGAGTTGAGAAACGGTGAGCGAGGTGCCCGGGACTGCCAGGTTCGAATCGTCTAAAAGGCGCCTCACATAGGATTCGAGTCCGCTGAAGTGCCAGGAGAGGGAGCACGCCTCTCCTCGGGCGTAGGCATTGCCCGGATCTTGGAGAGCGCAAAGACAGGCACCGCGAATCTCTTTCCAGAGTTCGTCGTGATTGAAGAAAGTTTGGGCGTCCTCCTTCAGGGTCATGCGGATTTCGTTCGCGCAGCTGTTGAGAGCGGCGATCGCCGAACCTTTGGTCAGGGGGTGAGCGGTAGGGTCTCGATACAATGCCAAGAACGCTGCGGCTTTTTCTCGACTGCCACACCAAGAACGAGTGAGGGCGATGACGAGCCAGTCGCCGAACGCCGTCTGTTTTCGTTGCGCCAACTCGCTCCAAAAAAATCCTTGGGCCCAAGGCGCTTCTTTGTCAAAAGCGATCCGGCTCAGTGCCAGGATCTGAACGCTTTCGGAAGGGACGTTGCGGTACAGGAAGCGGGCCAGCTTTCCCGAAACTCTTTTTGAATCGTCCGCAAGCAGAGCGTGCAGGAGAGGCTCTTCCATTCGGAGTATCTGGCTCGACCGCCATTTCCAACCATGCTTGGGCATCCTCTTTTAAGATAGAGAGCGGTAGGAAAAGCGTTACATAGGGCAAGGGGAGCGATCCTTCTGGGTATCCGAGGATCGACCGCCCTGTCACAGGTACCTCTAAACGACTTTCCCTGGACGCGGGCCGAGGTGTTGACGGAGCCGAAGGGTGGCTCCGATGTTGTGGAGCCGGCGCGTAAAACGAGATTTCTGGCTTCGTAAGAAAGCCGTTGTGTGCTTTGGGTGCCGACGCAATAAGTTTCCGTGTTCCAGGGCTGAAAGGCAGAGAGATCGGTTCGTCTGAGAACTCTTCACCTATCGTGCCTTTCGACTCCTTCACATCAGGAGAACACCTTCCAAACATGAGACCTCTTCCATTTTGGTCTTTGAGCGAAGTGGTGGGAGCCGGGCCTCTTTGGGCGCTTTGGTGATCTACAGTATCATATAGCACTGCAATTTAAGAGATGGTTTTTCGTCGGATGGCATCTTATAGAACATTGAAAATTCAAGTTACTTTTTAAGGAGATCTACCACGATGATAATCACCACGATTTTGGCGGTCGGCGCTTCGAGCGCGACCGCCTCGTTTCAGCCCCCCCTCCAAGTGAAGTCCACCGAGATGCCCATCTCGGTGGACTTCTGCCACGCCGCTCCGCTTTATGTGGATTACGACGGCGACGGCAAGAAGGAGCTGCTTGTCGGTCAGTTGGGCGACGGCAAAATGCGCATCTATCGAAATGAGGGGACGAACAAGGCGCCTAAGTTTACAGATTTCGTCTGGTTCCAAGCGGGCGGAGAGGTTGCTTTTGTCCCTGCGGGTTTGTGCGTCGGGTTCACGCCACAGTTCGTGGATCTGGACGGCGACGGGGTTAAGGACATCGTTACGGGCAGCTATACGGGAGACACTTACTTCTTCCGTAACGAGGGGCAGGGCAAGTACGCGAAAGCCCAGATCATCAAGTCAAAGAGCGGTGAGAACCTGCGGTGCGGCGGAATGTCG